>JBFJJN010000006.1:0-163999 GCA_041612255.1 Methylophilaceae bacterium
TGGACACAATAAAAATGCCTATCAATTGAATGATAGGCATTTTAAGGCAAAGTCAACGTTCTGTCAGGTCAACTTAGTATTTAACATATGACTAAATATTGTTTAATTAGTGTAGGTTTAAACTTTCATCCATGATTTTTGGGGTAACAAAAATTAATAACTCGGTTTTATCACTTTGTCTACTGCGCGTTTTGAATGCATTACCAAGAATTGGGATATCACCAAAAAATGGCACTTTTTGAACTTGATTTCTTTCTTCTTGCTCATAAATACCACCTAACACAGCTGTCTCGCCATTAGAGACCAACACTTGTGTTGTAATATTTTGCGTATCTATAGAAGGAACGCCCGCAAAGATGGTGCCCACTTGCTCTTTTCGAACATCTAAATCCATTATAATTTTATCATCCGGCGTAATCTGCGGCGTCACTTCTAAGCTCAGCACCGCTTCTTTAAATGAAACCGTTGCTGCACCACTACTCGAAGCTTCTAAATAAGGAATCTCAGTACCTTGCGCAATTTTAGCTTTTTGTTGATTAGCTGTTGTGACGCGCGGGCTTGATACAACTTTACCGCGATTGTCCGTTTCTAATGCGGTCAATTCTAAGTTTAATAACAAACCTGCTGGCAATCTGAATAAACTGAATGCAATGCTACCTAAATTAGTAGTGCTACTCACTGGGAAGTTAGAAGCTAAACCACCTGTACTAGCTGTTTGCGTCACTGTTGCCCCATCGGCACTCGTACGCGGCACCGCGCTGGTATTTGTTAAATTCCCACCGATAGCGAGCGTATTTCTACCTGGCGTTGTAAATGATTCCACCCCAAATCGTGCACCTAGCTCTTTGCCAAACTTTTCATCGGCAATTACTAAACGTGACTCAATCATCACTTGCCTTACAGGAATATCAACTTTTTCCAGCACAGCCTGAATTTCTTCTAATTTGCGTGGGGTATCTTGAATAAATAAGGTATTGGTTCTTGGGTCTGAATTGACTGAGCCACGTAATGATAAAATAGAATTCCGATTCATGCCACCAATTCCGCCGCCTCCGCCAAAACCGCCACCGCCGCCACCATTAATATTGCCTATTAATAATTTTTTAAAGTCATCTGCTTTTTGATACTTTAATTTAAATACTTCAGTCACCAATGGCTCTAACTCTTCAACTGCTTTTACCGCTTCTAACGCAGCTTTGTCCTTTGCGGCAACTTCTTCTGCTGGCGCTACCGTAATCACATTGCCCACTTTACGCATTGTTAGGCCTTTGTTTTGCATAATAATGTCTAATGCTTGATCCCAAGGCACATCTTTTAGTCTTAATGTTAAGTTACCAACCACAGTGTCGCTAGCAACAATATTAAGACCTGTGAACTCTGCAATGACCTGCAATACGGAGCGCACCTCAACATCTTGAAAATTAAGTGATAGTTTTTCGCCGCTATAACCTGGCTTAGCGCCTTTAACTAATTTATTTGGATCTTCGATGACTTTGCGCACATCAATAATGAATTTTTTATCAGCTTGATAAGCAGATTGTTCCCAATTACCCTGTGGCTCAATAACGACGCTGGTGTTATTGCCTTGCTTGATGGTATCAACAAACAGCACTGGCGTATTAAAACCCGTCACATTCAAACGACGCTGCAATGCATTTGATACGTCGGTATCAGTAAAGTCAACAACGATTTGCTTGCCTTTTTGTTTAATATTAATGCCTGTATTCGCATCTGCCAAATCAATAATCACACGACCCTCACCGTTTTTACCTCTCGTAAAATCGACATTAGTAATCGCATGGCTGGCATTACTAGACTTACTCTCAGCAAAACGGGTTACGGTTTGTGCAGCCGCTTGCTCACTGGCAGATAGCGTAATTATGACATCACTGCCATCTAACACCGTGTTATAACTGACAGTTTTAGATAGGTTTAACACCATTCTGGTACGATCTTTGGCCTGTGCCAACGCAATGCTTTTAAGAACACCCTGATTGCCAGTAATATTATTTACTTTTAATCCATTACCAGTATTTGGAAAATCAAGTGCGAGTCTTGCTGGATTTTGTAATGCAAAGCTTGCTGGTGGATTCGCAAGTGCTTTTGTCATTTTTACACGAATACTGACACGCCCGCCTGATAGGGATGAAAAATCTACGCTTTCTATATTATTACTAAATGTTCCGCCTGCTGCCAGCGCAGAACCTATCATACTTAAGCTTGATAGCAGTATGATTCCAACCCATTTTTTCGTTATTGTAATCATGTTTCTTCCCATTCTTTATTCTTGCAAGTTAATACTAGCATCGCGCTCAATCCAATCACCATCCAGATCATCCTGAACGACTTCTTTTATCGTTATTTCACCATCTTGAATTGAGGTAACCAATCCAAAATTAGGGCCTAAGTAATTGCCAACCCTTACTTGATGCACTGTATTATCTGGCGTTTTAACCAATGCAAATTTCGATCCTTTTTTACTCATCGAGCCTACATAAAGCAAGCTCTCTAAAGGGAAAGACTCTAACAATTCTTTTGGTCGATTAGTATTAGGTTGTAATGAGCCAGCGCCACGTTTTGTTTGACGCGCTTTAAAAGGGTCTAATAACACATTATCTTCGTTATAACGCATAGGCATATAGGGTAGAACTTCTGGCAAAGGATCCACTTTCATACTCATATCAACTGCTGCATTGGCCATAAATTGATCAAGATCATCGCCCTTCCCACCATCGCATGCTATTAGTAAGCAAGAAAGCAGAGCAACTAGAACTAGATTAAACATGCTATTCAAACTCATTTCTGAATCCTTTTTGTTTCTTCTTCTGCTTGCTTCACCGCAATTTCAGAAGCATCAAGATAGCGGTACGTTTTCGCTATTGCTTCTAAAACCAAAGTGCCACCACCACCTTTAACATCTTTTTGTAGTGGTACAATTGATAAATCGTTCAATGTCACTATGCGCGACAACCTTGAAACATCTGTCGCAAATGCACCTATATCGTGATAATTACCAAGTACTTTAATTTGAATAGGCATTTCAGCATAAAAATCTACCACTACTTCTTGTCCTGGTTTAAATAATTCGAATTCTAAACCGCGACCTAAACCAGATTGATTAATATCCGTTAATAAGCCATCCATTTCTGAGCGGTCTGGCAATTGCTTCAACAATGCGCCAAATGTTTTCTCAATATCAACCATTTGTTGGCGATAGGCCTCTATTTTTACTGCTTCGCTTTTTTTAATTAAAAATGTCTGCCTAAGCTCTTGTTCTTTAGCTTCAGCCTGATTGTAATCTTCAATCGCTGGACGCCATAAAATAAAATAGCCCGCAACGAGCATTAGCAACGCCAAAATACTAAGCAACACCATCTTGACAGCAATGGGCAAGCTACCAGCATTTTTAAGATCTATATTATTAAAATCATCTAACTTGATATTCATGATGGCCCACCTGCTGGCATAACTTCCAGCTCATTCTTTTCAACTGGCGCTTTCAGATTAACATTCATCGTAAAATCATTTTGCTTAACATTGTTAACTGTCGTTGTTTTAATTTCAATTAACACTGGCTTCTCTAACCATGCAGATGATTCTAAATTTCTCACTAAAGTCGCCACACGTGCATTGGTATCCGCAACACCTTGCATGGTAATCACGTTTTCCGTTTGCCTAATATTGGTCAAATATAAGCCCTCAGGTAATTGTCTGGCCAACTCATCCAATACCACTACAGCTTGGCTACGATTAGTTTGCAGATTTTCAACAATACGCTTTCTCTCTAACACATTATTGATTTGACTCTTCAACTCAACAATATCTGCAATTTCCGTATCTAGCTTTGTAATTGCTTGCTCTAAACGTGCATTACGCTCTAATTGGGTTTGTTTTTTTGCGCCTAGATAAGTCCATCCAACAAAAATAATAGCCAATGCCGCGACCGCAGCAAATAGCGCCATTAAGCCAAACTCGCGTTGCTTAGTCGCGCGTTTAATCTGCCGATGTGGTAGTAAGTTAATCCGTAGCATTTAACCAACTCCCCGCATCGCTAAGCCACAGGCAACCATTAACGCTGGCGCATCAATAGCTATTTGCTGTTTTTTGACATTAGATCCTAATGACATGGAATGAAATGGATTAGCGATTATTGTATTAATTTGCGTTTTCGCTTTTACTGAATTTTCAATGCCCGTAATAGCGGCACCACCACCAGCTAATACAATGTGATCAACCCTATTATATTGGGTTGAGGTAGTGAAAAATTGCAATGCACGTGCTACTTCATTAGCTAAAGACTCTACAAAAGGTTGTAGCACTTCTGCTTCATAAGTGTCAGGCAAGCCGCCTTTCCGTTTTGCAATCTCAGCCTCTTCAGCCGACAAACCAAATCGTCGTTGAATTTCTTGCGTCAATTGTCCACAACCAAAAGCTTGCTCACGCGTATAGACCGATTGATTGCTGTGCAACACATTAATATGCATAATGGCTGCGCCCATGTCTACAATCATCACCGTTTGGCCTTTACCAGATTTTGGCAATTGTGTTGCAACTAGCTCATAGGCCGCTTCAGTCGCGTAATTATCAACATCCATCACAATCACTTTAAGGCCGGCATCTTCTGCCGCTGCAACACGGTCTTCAATCTTCTCTTTACGTGCAGCTGCAATTAAGACTTCCACCTCTTCAGGATTGTTTAGCGCAGGGCCAATGACCTGAAAATCAATATTGACTTCTTCTAATGGGAATGGAATATATTGATTGGCTTCACCCTCAACTTGCACTTCCATTTCATCTTCTCGCAAACCAGCAATTAACATGACTTTTTTGGTAATCACTGCGGATGAAGGTAGCGCTAATGCGGCATTTTTCTCTCTCGTTCCTAGTAGCTTCCAAGCAAGCTGCACCGCATCAGAAACTTGTTCTAAACTTACAATATTGCCGTCAACAATAGCGTCTTTTGGTAACGTGGCAACTGCATAACCCTCTAAATGGTAACCTTTACGAAGGCTACTCGACAGTTCGACCATTTTGACAGCAGACGTGCTAATGTCTATGCCAATTAGCGAAGGCGTGCTTTCACTGAAAAAATCGAACTTCAAATTAAAATTCTCTTTCTGTATTCGTTAGTTACGCGCAATTGCGATAAATTACATTAAATCCTAGCAATAAGCCAACTTACTGTAAAGAAGTTTCTATCGGAAACAACCGTCTTACCTCACTCTAACTAACGTTGTGTTATTTTAGCGACATTAAATCACAATAAAAGCCACTTTATTGGTTTGGTTAATAGGCATAACCTTATATACTGTCATATTCAATTTGCTTTATCGACACTCAGTTATGACCCCTAAAAAATGGTGGCACTTTCTTATTTTATTTGTAGTAGTGAGCGGCATGGTCGTTACCGCACTGATTGCGCTCTCCATTACGCTCATCTATCCAACATTACCATCGTTAGAAAAAGTAACCGACTATAAGCCAATTCAACCGCTAAGAATCTATTCGGCAGATAAGTATCTAATTGGTGAGTTTGGTGAAGAAAGACGTGCTTTTACCACGATTGATAAAATTCCTAAGCAAATGCAAGATGCTGTTTTGGCTATTGAAGATAGGCGTTTCTACCGTCATGGTGGCGTTGATATGAAAGGGATCGTTCGCGCGATTAGAAACAATATCACGGGTAGAAGCCATGAAGGCGCAAGTACTATTACCATGCAAGTAGCTAAGAACTTCTTTACTGGTCCGAACAAAAAACGCAACATCATCACTAAAATTCAAGAAGCACTGCTGGCCATTAAAATCGAGAAAACACTAGAAAAAGATCAGATTCTTGAACTTTATCTGAATCAAATCTATTTAGGTCAGCGCTCATACGGCTTCTCAGCCGCTGCGCAAGTTTACTTTGCCAAGCCACTACAAGAACTCACCCTCGCAGAGTCTGCTTTATTAGCAGGCTTGCCAAAAGCACCGTCTGGCTACAATCCTTTTTATCGACCAAAAAAGGCAATTGCGAGACAACATGAAGTATTGCGCGATATGCAACGCTACGGATTCATTGACAAAGCGCAGTTTGATGAAGCGATTGCGCAAGAGCTTGTATTTAAAAGAATGGCAAAAAGTGAGAATGCCTTAAATGCCGACTATGTTGCTGAACTTGTCCGTCAGCAATTATATAAGCGCTATGGAGATGATATTTACAATAGTGGGCTTAAGGTTTACACCACCATCATCAAGGCGAATCAAGAAGCCGCTAATCAGGCAGTCATCGATGGGATACTAGAGTATCAACAACGTCAAGGCTATAAAAAAGCTGAAAAATGGATTGATTTATCATTATTGGATCAAAATAATCTTGATGAACAAATGAGCAATAGTTTGTCAGAATTCATTCCATATAACAGTTTCATGCCAGCTATTGTTACGTCTACATCACCAACTGCCGTTGCAGTATTTACTCAAGATGGTAAAAAAATCACAATCACAGATAAAGGCCTAAGTTTATTAAAAAGCAACCTAGCGCTTAAAGATGCAAAGCAACATAAAATAAAAGTTGGCTCAGTTGTCCGCATTATTAATATCAAAGATGGCTGGCAAATCGTGCAACTGCCAGAAGTGGAATCTGCTTTAGTTGCATTAAATCCTAGCAATGGCGCCATCACCGCGCTAGTCGGTGGTTTTAATTTCAACAAAAATAAATATAACCATGTCACCCAAGCCTATCGACAACCAGGTTCAAGCTTTAAGCCATTCGTCTATTCTGCGGCTTTGGAGAAAGGATTTACCCCAGCGAGCATTATTGAAGATGAGCCTATCTCAATGACGGGTCGAGAAATCGGTTCGGGTAAAAATTGGGAACCAAAAAACTATGATAGCGAATATGAGGGCCCAATGCGCATGCGTAAAGCGTTAACCAAATCTAAAAACATGGTGTCTATTCGCATTTTAAAAAGCATAGGCCCCAAATATGCGCAGGATTATGTAAAAAGATTTGGTTTTTTACCGAAACATAACCCAGCTTATCTCACCATGGCACTAGGCGCAGGCGAAGTAACACCGCTAGAATTAGCGAATGGATATGCGACTTTTGCCAATGGCGGTTATCGTGTGGAACCACATTTAATTACCAAAATTATGGATAGCCAAGGTAAATTGGTCGAAGAATTGACATTCCCTGTTGCGGAAAAAAATGCACCTCTAGTCATTGATGAGCGCAATGCGTTTCTAATGACCTCAATGTTACGTGACGTCGTGCAAAGTGGCACAGCAAGAAGAGCAACCTCACTTGGTAGGCAAGATTTAGCGGGTAAAACTGGTACAACGAATGATACGATTGATGCATGGTTTGCTGGCTATACGCCACATCAAGTGGCTGTTTCTTGGATGGGCTACGACCAGCCACGTTCACTTGGCAGGGTAGAAACTGGCGGCCGTGCGGCATTACCAATTTGGATTAAATACATGGAAACTGCGCTTAAAGGTAAACCAGATTTAGCATACCCAGAACCTGCTGGATTGATGTCACTTCGCATAGACCCATATACAGGCACACTGTCAGAGAGTGATTATGGTATTAATGAATATTTTTACAATGAAAATCCGCCGCCGGCACTACAGCTTAGTTTACCGCCACTAAACGAAGTGTTTGACTCTGGATTTCCGATACAAAATCCATTGCAACCTAATATTTCTTCATCGCCCAATTCTGTGTCTCCGACTGAAGTGACGCCAAATCCAACAACGCCTAATGCTCCAAATCAAGCGACTGAGACTAGGCCTGATCCTATCAAAGCGCCTCGTAGAAGTACGACTAGCACTGATAATGCCAGAAATGTTTTGAATCCTTCTGGGTTTTAATAGAGTGTATTGGATATGGCACGAGAGAGTTTAGACCAGTTAAGGCAAACCATTGCACAACATGCTGCACGCATGATGGTAGAAGATGGTATTAGCGATTTTGCCTATGCAAAAAAGAAAGCAGGTCGTCAGCTAGGCGTTTTAGAAAAAAGTGTTTTGCCCAGCAATGCCGAGATTGAAGCCGAAGTAAGAACCTACAATGAGTTATATAACGCTGATGAGCAACCACACGAGCTGAAACTGCTCCGCAAAGCAGCACTCTCCACCATGCAACTATTCGAACGCTTTAATCCGTTTTTAACCGGCAGCGTACTTGATGGTTCTGCGGGTAAAAATGCCCAAACCAATATTCATTTATTTGCCGATAGCGCAAAAGATGTTGAGATTTTTTTACTGAGTCAACAAATACCGTTTGAAAGCGATGAAAAAACCTACCGCATCTCTGAGAGAGCAAGTAAACATAAAAAAGAAAAGTCTCATAAAACCGTTCCAGTATTTACCCTAGAAACTGAATACGGCTTACAAAAATTAAGTGTCTTCGAATTTGACGATATGCGCATCGCAACCAAACGACCAAGTGATGGCAGCAATGCGGATAGGATTGATATTGCTGGTTTGAAGGTTATTATTTCAACTGAAAATGAGTCTTTAATCTAACCCCTCAACCACCGAGCCACATCCATCGCAAAATAAGTCAAAATCCCATCTGCGCCAGCGCGTTTAAAGCCTAGCAAGCTTTCCATTACACACGCTTTTTCATCCAACCAGCCATTTTGAGTGGCTGCTTTTAACATGGCATATTCGCCACTCACTTGATAAGCATAGGTTGGTACGCCAAACTCGTGTTTAACGCGGCGCACAATATCCAAATATGGCATGCCAGGTTTTACCATGACCATATCGGCGCCTTCTTCGATATCAATTGCTACTTCTTTAATGGCTTCATCTGAGTTAGCCGGATCCATTTGGTAGTTGTATTTATTGCCTGTGCCTAAGTTAGCCGATGAGCCTACCGCATCTCTAAACGGGCCATAAAAGGCAGATGCATATTTAGCGGAATAGGCCAAAATACGCGTATAAATATATTCCTCTTCTTCTAATGCATCGCGAATAGCGCCAATGCGGCCATCCATCATATCGGATGGCGCCACGATATCTGCGCCAGCTTGAGCATGACATAGCGCTTGCTTCACTAACACTTCTACCGTTTCATCATTCAGCACATAACCATCATCATCAATAATGCCATCTTGACCGTGTGTGGTGTATGGATCTAATGCAACATCGGTAATCACGCCTAAATCTGGGAAAGCTTCTTTTAATGCTTTCACCGTTCTTGGTACTAATCCGCCTGCGTTGTAAGCTTCTTTAGCAGTGAGGCTTTTATGCTCTTCTGGAATAACAGGGAAAATGGCGATAGCTGGAATACCTAATGCAACACACTCTTTTGCTGTCTTGAGTAAGACATCAATACTTTGACGCTGCACGCCAGGCATAGAAGGCACTTCTTCCGTGCGTCCTTCACCCGTTAAAACAAAGACGGGATAAATTAAATCATCGACCGTCAGTACATTTTCACGCATTAGACGGCGCGAAAATTCATCTTTACGCATGCGGCGTGGACGGTGGGCAAGAAACTGATTAGCCATAAAATTTCCTTAATTATTTTGTGCTGAAAAATTGTCTATTTACCTTACCGCTAAGAAGCGAGAAGCGCAAGTGAACAGCCCATATAAAAAATGGCTGCTTGTAATAACTGGAATAAAACGTTTAGGCGAATACTTTTAAAAACTCAGCGCCTGGGTCTGGTTGTCGCATAAACGCTTCGCCAACTAGAAAGCCATTAACGTTATTATTGCGCATCAACGCCACATCTTCAGATGTAAAGATACCCGACTCGGTAATGACAAAGCGATCATCTGGCAATTGCTCTAATAAATCTAAGGTCGTTTGCAGTGTTACATCAAAGGTACGCAAGTTACGATTATTAATACCGACCAAAGGCGTTTCTAATTCTAGCGCCAATTTTAGCTCTTTAGCATCATGCACTTCAACCAACACCGCCATGCCTAATTCATGCGACACTTCTTCTAACAATTGCATTTGTTTTAACTCTAGCGCCGCTACAATCAGCAAAATACAATCTGCGCCCATAGCACGTGCTTCGACCACTTGATAAGGATCAATCATAAAATCTTTGCGTAATACAGGCAATTTACATGCAGCACGCGCTTGTTTTAGATACTCAGCTGAGCCTTGAAAATATTGCTCATCGGTTAACACAGACAAACAAGCCGCACCTGCTTGCTCATAACTTTTGGCGATTTCAGCAGGATTGAAATGTTCACGAATCACCCCTTTTGATGGGCTGGCTTTTTTAATTTCAGCAATCACAGCTGGTAAGTTTGCGGCATCTTTTTTAGCCAAGTTACCAACAAAATCACGTGGTTCTGGCTGTGCCAATGCTTCTTCGTGAATTTGCTTTAACGTTTTAATGGCACTCGCTTTGGCGATTTCTTCGCGTTTGGTGGCTAAGATTTTATTTAATATATCTGACATGGATTGCGTCTACTCTGGTTAATATTGATGACTGTAATGTTTATTGATAGGTAATGCCGTTGTGCTTAATCCAACCAGCTTCATGTTGGTAGCGCGGGTCTAAATGTGTCCAATGCACAACGCCGCCTTTTGGGTTATAGCTATATTCCCCTCTAAATTCAATTTTATCGCCCACTTTTAGCGTATCAATACGCAATGCTAAATCGATATTATGGGCAAATAAAAGCGTTTGGCCGCCTTCAATTTCTACTAAAAATCGTTGGTGGCGAGAGCCTTTATTATCATCAGCCAATAAGCGCACAACCCGCCCTGTTCCATCAACCATATCATCGTGGGCTTGTTGAGCAAACAGCGTACTTGCTGATGGATACTGCGTTCCATACTGACTTTGATCTAATTGATTTGCAGATTGTGGCAGCGATTTTGAGGATGCATCTGACGTCTGATTGGTTTGTGAGCAAGCCACCGTTAGAAGTAAAAGCATGGTTAGAATAAAGTGCTTTTTCATCTTGCTTGCAAGGCCTCCAAGGTTGCTAGTGCCTTACCTTCATCAATCATATTCGCCGCCGTTGCAATACCCGCTTCTAAAGTGGTCGCAATACCAGCAGCATAAATAGCCGCACCCGCATTCATTAGTACGATATCGCGCGCCGCGCCTTTTTTGCCTTTTAACACATCCATAATCATGGCTTTGGACTCTGCAGCATTTTGAATTTGAATGTCTTTTAATTGATGTTCAGAGAAACCAAACTGTTTAGGATTGATTGTATATTCAGTTACTTTTCCTGCTTTTAGCTCAGCGATATAAGTGTCACCAGTAAACGAAATTTCATCCATGCCATCTGCGCCATGCACGACCAAAACATGTTCACTGCCAAGCTTTTGTAATACTTGCGCCAACTTAGCCGTTAAGGACTTATCAAAAACGCCCATGACTTGACGCTTTGCAGAGGCTGGATTAGTAAGCGGGCCTAGCAAATTAAAAATAGTACGAACGCCCAGTGCTTTTCGTACAGGCGCTGCATATTTCATGGCACTGTGATGATTCGGCGCAAACATAAAACCAATACCGATATCATCAACGCTAGTTGCAACTTCATCTGCTGTTTTATTGACATTCACACCTAGCGCTTCGAGCACATCGGCACTGCCACAGGTGGACGATACCGAGCGGCCGCCATGCTTGGCTACTTTCGCTCCCGCAGCTGCCGCTACAAAGGCAGAAACGGTTGAGACATTAAAGGTTTGAATGCCATCGCCACCAGTACCACAAGTATCAACCAAATGCGTGCCGTTTTGAATGTGCACTTTGGTGGATAACTGGCGCATCACCGTTGCTGCAGCGGCAATTTCATCGACCGTTTCACCCTTGATGCGTAATGCAATTAAGAAAGCGGCAATTTGCGCTTCGCTCAACTCACCACTCATGACCTGCTGCATCACCGCCAACATTTGGTCATGCGACAAGTCTTTTGCTGCTAATAACTGATTTAAAACATCTTTAAACATGGTTAATACGCTTTAATAAAGTTATCGAGCAGCTCGTGCCCATACTCTGTTAATACCGATTCAGGATGAAATTGCACACCTTCGATTGCTAAGGTTTTATGGCGCACACCCATAATCTCCCCGTCTTCCGTCCAAGCGGTAATTTCTAAACAATCAGGCAGACTTTCTTTTTCAATCACTAGAGAATGATAGCGCGTAGCAGTGTATGGATTGGCCAAGCCCTTAAAAACGCCCTCATTTTTATGATGAATTAATGAAGTCTTTCCGTGCATGAGCGTTTTAGCTTTAATAATCTTGCCGCCAAACGCTTGACCAATACTTTGATGGCCTAGACAAACACCGAGCAAAGGGATTTTACCTGCAAATTCATGAATCAGCGGCACTGAAATGCCCGCTTCATTCGGCGTACATGGCCCAGGTGAAATCACAATATGGCGAGGTTTCAACGCCGCCACTTTTTCTAAATCAATTTCGTCGTTACGATACACCTGCACCTCTTGACCAAGCTCACCAAAATACTGAACAAGGTTATAAGTAAAGGAGTCGTAATTATCAATCATTAATAACATGACATTAACCTTAATAAGAACCTAGAATGTAAACTAGATATCATAATTTATATATTCTTTTTTATCTTAAATACGTTCGATAATAAAGCATTTACTGCATTGATATCGACTGGTTTACTAAACAAATAGCCTTGAAATTGCTTACATCCGTACTGACTAAGCATAGCAAACTGCTCCTCCGTCTCTACGCCTTCTGCTATTACATTTAGCTCAAGTGCTTGCGTCATTAATATAATGGCTTTTACAATTTCAGCATCATTTACATCGATGACTAAATCACGCACAAAAGACTGATCAATTTTAATTTGCGACAATGGCAGCTTTTTAAGATACGTTAATGAAGAGTAACCCGTGCCAAAATCATCCATTGAAAACCGAACCCCCAGCGCTCTTAGTTGATGCATTTTTATCGCGGTGTCTTCCGCATCATCAAGCACTACGCTTTCAGTTAATTCAATTTTCAATAAATTGGGGTTGGCTTCTGTCTTTCTGATAATCCCTTTTATCTCATTCACAAAATTTGGCTGTCTAAACTGCTTAGCACTGACATTAATAGCAAGTCTTAAATCTCTACCAAACTGTGTTTCTTCCCAAGACTTCAACTGCTTGCAAGCTGTTTCAATCACCCATGCGCCAATTGGAATAATCAACCCTGTTTCTTCGGCCAGTGGAATAAACTCAGCAGGTGAAATGAATCCAACATTTGGTAGATTCCAGCGTAAAAGCCCTTCAGCACCAATCGCACTCCGCTGACTATCAACCTGAATTTGATAATGCAAACTGAGCTGGTTTAATTCTAGCGCGTTTCTTAAATCAGTATGTAACTTCACTTTTCTTTCAACTGCTTGTTGCATATTCGGGTCATAAAAACTCAGTGTGTTACGCCCCTTATCTTTAGCCTGATACATGGCCACATCTGCACGTTTCAATAACTCATCTTGGCTCACTTCATGTCCATCAAATAAACAGACACCGATGCTCGAAGTATTATGATGTGGAATACCACTTAAAGAATAAGGCATCGCAATCGTCTGTAATAACTTTTCTGCTACTTCATGCGCATAAAGCTGAGCATTGTCTAAATCACTGTTGAGGTTTTGTAGCAATATCACAAACTCATCCCCACCTAATCGAGAAACCGTATCTTCTGCTCTTAATTGCCTTTTAATTCTATCGGCAACTTGAATCAGCAACTGATCGCCCACATCATGTCCGCGCGTATCATTAATCGATTTAAAGTGATCTAAATCAATAAACAATATGGCGCCATAATTTTGTTCTCTAGCAGCATGTGCAAAAGCTTGACTCAGTCTATCTAAAAATAATCTTCTATTCGGCAACCCCGTGAGTGGTTCAAAAAAAGCCAGTTTATTAATCTCTTCTTCTGCTTTTTTATTCGCAGTAATATCGCGCATAAACCCAGTCACCAATGGCGAGCCGCCATCATCCACAGAAGTAAGAATTAGCTCAACTGGAAACTCAGAGCCATCTGAGCGCATCCCGACCAGTTCTACACGCTTATCAAATATTCTTTTATCCCCTGTAGTAATAAAGTGTTGGTGACCTTTATGGTGGGAGTCTCTCAGTGATGGAGGAATAATCACTTCTGATAATAGTTTTCCGCGCACCTCATCAAACTGGTAACCAAAGATTCTTTCTGCTGCTGCGTTAAATTCAATAATCTCACCACTGGCATTAATCGTCACAATGGCATCTAAAGCGCCATTAATGACCGCTCTCAGCCTAGTTTCACTATTGACTAATGCCTCCTCAAAAACCAGTCTTTCGGACTGCATAATGCTAATTATCATTGCAATTAACATGAGTACGCACATAAATACCCATAGTGAAATAATGCCATGGTGCATATCTGTTTGGTAAAAGGGCCCCACGCCATTAACTGTGGCTATAACCACAACCAATGAGAGTCCGAGCACTACGGCCCCTGAACCAACGATTCCAAAACGCATGGAAATAAAAACAACAATAGGAAGCAATACAAATGATAGCAATAAAAACTGCCCAGAAGCGCTGGGGCTAATCGCAAAGACAATCACTTCTATCAATAGTGCAGTTAGACTTAAACTGAGAAATTTAACTCTTACTTTCCATAGATTCTGAATTTCTTTTTTCGACAGCGCAAGCAATAATGGCAACACCATAAGGACGCCGACTGTATCGCCAGCCCACCATATTATCCACGAAAGACTGAGATTCTCTTTGAGAATAACGCCAGAATAAAATAAATGCGCAATACCATTCGAAGCCGAAATAATCATGCCTAACGCCGAAGCACAAACTAGCATAAGCACATCTTGCATCCGATTTAAAGACAGACTCAAACCTAACTTTGAAAGTAAGTAATAGGTAGCGATAGGCCCGAGTGTATTACCGACAGCAATTAATAATGCAATGATTAAAGTGCTGCCAACAGATAAGTTGACTAAGAATGCACCGATGAATATAGCAGGCCAATACTTAAGGCCACCTTTTAGCAACGCATAAACGGCAATGCCAGTTGGCAACCAGATTAAGGTGATGTTTGTGCCTACATAAGGCAGCATCAATCCAAGTTTTCCGCTGATGAAATAAGCTAATATTGTTAACGCCAAACCTGTAAAAAAATGTAATTGGCGCATGCCTACACTACCTTAATGCTGACATCGGTTAGACGATTCTTTTGTATCCAATCCGGCTTGTACCATTTGCGCAGCACGTAGCACTGCTTTGGCCTTATTTTGCGTTTCTTCCCACTCACTTTGGGGCACTGAATCGGCAACGATGCCTGCACCTGCTTGCACATACAACTTGTTATTTTTAATGACGCCCGTTCTAATCGCAATCGCAACATCCATATCGCCATTAAAACCTAAATAACCAACTGCACCTGCATAAATACCACGCTTGGTTGGTTCGAATTCATCAATGATTTCCATCGCGCGCACTTTCGGCGCACCTGATACTGTGCCTGCTGGAAAAGTGGCCTTTAATACATCAATCGCGTCTAAATTGGGTTTTAGCTGACCTTCTACATTACTGACAATATGCATCACATGCGAATAACGCTCTATCATCATATTATCGGTCACTTTTACCGTGCCTGTTTGCGCCACGCGACCAACATCATTACGACCTAAATCCATCAATTGCACATGCTCTGCACGTTCTTTTGGATCGGCTAACAATTCTTCAGCCAATACAATATCTTCCTCACGTGTTTTACCACGTGGACGCGTCCCTGCAATTGGTCTCGAAGTCACCACGCCATCTTCCAAACGCACTAAAATTTCAGGTGAAGCGCCGACTACGTGATGATCGCCCATATCATAATAAAACATGTAAGGGGATGGATTTAAGCTGCGTAATGCACGGTAAAGCGACAATGGTGAACCAGTAAAATCCTGTGATAAACGCTGACTTAACACCACCTGCATAATATCGCCCTCTAAAATGTAGTCTTGAGCTTTTTTAACGGCAGTTTTGAAGTTTTCTTGACCAAATTCTGAAAGCGCTTCAGTGGTAGCTGTTTGCAGCGAGGTTGGGATTTTTACCATTTGGCGCAATTGTTGCATCAGCGCTTGAATACGTTGCAGGGCCTGCTCGTAAGCGCCACTTTCCTCAGGATTGGCATAAACGATAAAATAAAGCTTACCGCTCAAATTATCGACCACGGCAATTTCTTCCGAAACCATTAACAATACATCAGGCGTACCTATCGTATCTAGTTTCTGACTATGGGCTAAGCGTTTTTCAATATAACGAATCGTTTCGTAGCCAAAATAACCGGCTAAACCACCCGTAAAACGAGGCAAACCTTCATAGGGCGGCGTTTTGAAACGCGCTTGAAAAGCTTTAACAAAATCAAGCGGATTGGTTTTTTCGTGCGTTTCTAATACCGTCTCACCTTGCAACACTTGCACAGTGAAACCATTGGCAACAATGCGCGTTTTTGCAGGCAAACCGATAATCGAATAACGGCCAAAGCGCTCACCACCTTGCACACTTTCTAATAAGTATGAAAACGGTTGATTCGCCAGTTTGAGATATAAAGATAAAGGCGTATCCATATCGGCAAAGGTTTCTTGCACCAATGGAATACGGTTATAGCCTTGTTGCGCCAAGGCATCAAATTCTGATTGCGTGATTGTTTGAAGCATAAATTTCCTTAAAAAGTCGTGTACGATTGTTGGCGACATTTGCCGCCTAGTGAAGCTAACTTTAGCCCCACCATCGCCAACTTAAATTTGCCTGCCTTTTAAGGAAATCCATTTGATTAGACCTTATATGCTAAACAGTCGCCAATGCATCGCGCATTGATTTAACCACTGTGTCATAACGGTTTGCATCGCTGTCGCTTGGCTTACCAAAAATTGCGCTACCCGCAACAAAAGTATCAGCACCTGCTTTTGCAATTTCTGCAATATTATTTGGGTTAACGCCACCATCAACTTCTAACCAAATTTTACGGCCAGTTTTTTCTTCGTAAGCATCAATGCGTGCACGTGCTAATTTTAGTTTTTCCAAGGTTTCAGGAATAAACTTTTGACCGCCAAAACCAGGGTTAACTGACATCAATAAAATCATATCCACTTTATCCATCACGTGATCTAAGTAACTTAGTGAGGTTGCTGGGTTAAATACTAAACCCGATTTACAACCCAATTCACGCACCATCGCCAAACTACGGTCGATATGGCTAGACGCTTCAGGATGGAAAGTAATGATATCTGCACCTGCTTTTGCAAAGTCAGGAATAATGCGATCAACCGGCTGAACCATCAAATGCACATCAATCAATGCACCGACATTGTGAGATAAATCACGAATCGCCTCACAAACCAAAGGGCCAATCGTTAAGTTAGGCACGTAGTGATTGTCCATCACATCAAAGTGCACAATGTCTGTTCCAGACTTAATCACATCCTCAATCTCTTGACCTAGTTTGGCAAAGTTAGCTGAAAGGATGCTTGGGGCAATTCTATATTCACTCATGACAGTTTCCATTATCTCTATGATTATTAAAACTCAAAACCACTATTTTAACGCGATTTCTCGATTAGGATAAGCGCTTTACTGAATGTTTAGTGAACAAAACCACTTTTCATGCGTTAGTTTATTTTCCTACAACATCAATGACTTGGTAAAATAGCGGAATGCAGTTGTATACAATAGGTGTTAATCACACCACAGCCCCTATCGAGATTCGCGAAAATGTCGCGTTTAGCATCGATAATATGCATGAAGCATTATCCGATTTAACCATCAGCAATGCGGCAGAAGCGGCTATTTTATCTACTTGCAACCGTACGGAAATTTACGTGCAATCGGCAGATGCCGCGCCTATCATTCACTGGTTAGCTGATTATCACAAACTAGATTTAAACCATATCCAGCCTTACACCTACACATTAACTCACCAAGATGCGGTTAAGCATGCGTTTAGAGTGGCTTCTGGTTTAGATAGCATGGTGTTGGGCGAGCCACAAATCTTAGGTCAGTTCAAACAATCGGTAAAACTGGCGCAAGAAGCTGGCACCTTGGGCACCCATCTGCACAAGCTATTTCAACGCACCTTTGAAGTAGCTAAAGAAGTTCGCACCAACACTGATATTGGTGGTAGTTCTATTTCGATGGCAGCTGCGGCTGTTAAATTAGCACAACGTATTTTTGGTAATTTATCAGAGCAAAATGTGTTATTTATTGGCGCGGGGGAAATGATTACGCTGTGTGCTAATCATTTTGCCGCACAAAAACCAAAAAGTATGACGATTGCTAATCGAACAAAAGAACGCGGCTTTGAATTAGCGGAAAAAATTCAGGCAGAATCGATTTTGCTCAATGATTTGCCAGAACGTTTTGCCTCCTTTGATATTGTCATCACCAGTACCGCCAGTCAGCTGCCAATTGTTGGTTTAGGCATGGTTGAACGTGCGATTAAAGCACGTAAGCATCGCCCTATTTTTATGGTCGATTTAGCAGTCCCGCGCGATATTGAGGCAGAAGTTGCGCAGTTAGATGATGTATTTTTATATACAGTGGATGACCTTGCGCAAGTGGTTACCGATGGTATTGGTAATCGGCAAGAGGCGGCAATGACAGCAGAAACGATTGTCACTGCACGTGTCGAAACCTTTATGCACTGGCTACAAAAACGCGAATCTGTGCCAACGATTAAAGCCCTGAGAGACCAAGCGGAATTGATGCGTACGACCGAGTTGGAAAAAGCATTAAAAATGATTCAAAAAGGTGAAAATACAGAAAAAGTGCTAGAAATGCTTAGCTTAGCCATCACCAAAAAACTGTTGCATGCGCCGAGCCATGCCCTCAATCAAACCCATGGCGATGAACATATTCGTTTAGAAGAGCTCGTCCGTCATCTCTATCAAATTAAGAACTAAATCAACATGAAATCCAGCATATTACAAAAGCTTGCCAACTTGAGCGAACGCCTTGATGAACTCAACCGTTTAATGTCTTCCGAGGACATTACAAACGACATGGATAACTATCTCAAAATCACCCGTGAACATGCAGAAATCACGCCGATTGTTGAGCAGTATCATCGCTATTCGCAAACGCAAGCCGATATTAAAGAAGCGCATAGCATGTTGAGCGATCCTGAAATGAAGGCGTTTGCGCAAGATGAAATTGAAGATGGCAAAAAACGCTTGGAAGAAATTGATTTAGATTTGCAAAAATTACTCATTCCAAAAGATCCGAATGATGATAAAAATGTGATTTTAGAGATTCGTGCGGGCACAGGTGGCGATGAATCAGGTTTATTTGCCGGCGATTTATTTCGTATGTATAGCCGCTATGTGGAAAAGCAGCGCTGGAAGCTGGAAGTATTATCGGCTAATCAGGGCGAGGTCGGCGGCTATAAAGAAATCATCGCTAAAATTGAAGGGCAAGGCGCTTATTCAAAATTGAAATTTGAGAGTGGCGGCCATCGCGTACAACGTGTTCCTGATACCGAAACCCAAGGTCGCATTCATACCAGCGCTTGCACGGTGGCGATTTTGCCAGAAGTCGATGCGGTAGCTGACGTTATTATTAATCCTGCTGATATTCGTCTGGACACTTTCCGCGCATCTGGCGCGGGTGGTCAGCATATTAATAAAACCGATTCAGCGGTGCGTATTACCCATGCACCAACGGGCATTGTGGTTGAGTGCCAAGACGGACGTAGTCAACATGCCAATAAAGCACAAGCGATGATGGTCTTGGCTGCAAGAATCAAGCAAAGAGAAGAAGATGCGCAACATGCCAAAATCTCTTCTGAGCGTCGTAATTTGATTGGGTCAGGCGATCGTTCACAACGTATTCGCACTTACAATTATCCGCAAGGCCGCATTACCGACCATCGCATTAATTTAACCCTATATAAAATTGATGCGATTACTGAAGGTGAACTTGATGAACTCATTATTCCATTAGCGGCTGAACATCAAGCCGATATGTTAGCCATGTTGGGCGATGATAATTAACGATGCAGATTCATGCAGCCTGGCAAACGGCAAGCACCGCACTAAAAACAACCGTTAATGATGAAGCAAAACTAGAAGCGCAATTACTTTTAGAGTATGTGTTGAATGTGAATCATGCATGGCTAATCACGCATGCAAATGATGAAATTGAAATTAAAACAGAGCAACAGTTTAATGCGCTGATTCAACGCCGCATTGAAGGCGAGCCTATTGCTTATATTTTAGGTCAGCGTGAGTTTTACGGCTTAACGCTTAAAGTCACACCCGACACTTTGATTCCGCGAGCTGATACTGAAACTTTAGTCGACATTGCTTTAGCGAAAATTCCATTACAAACTGCTTTGCATATCCTCGACCTTGGTACAGGTTCAGGTGCGATTGCATTAGCGATTGCGAAGCATAGACCACAAGTAAGCGTGATTGCGGTTGATGCATCAGAAGGCGCATTAAAAGTAGCGCAAGAAAATGCCGCAACGCTCAATTTATCGAATATTAACTTTATGTTAAGTGATTGGTTTGGCGCTTTAGGCAATCAACGATTTGATTGCATTGTTAGCAACCCACCTTATATTGAAAATAACGATGTGCATTTAAGCCAGGGCGACTTACGTTTCGAACCGCGTGCTGCATTAGCAGCTGGTCATGATGGTTTGGATGATATTCGTAAGATTATTCAGCATGCTGCTGGCTACTTAAAACCACAGGGTTTACTGATATTTGAACATGGTTATAGTCAAGCAGAATCAGTTTCAAAATTGCTAGCAAGCGCTCACTTTACGGCTGTTGAAACTTGCAAAGACTTAGGTGGCAATGATCGCGTTACATTAGGTCGCACGCTTTCAAATTGATGCGAGTGCTCATTGATGACAAAGCGCTAATGTTGAACACCTTAGACATACCGCATCACAGTCGTTGCTAATCGTTATCATTTTTTGAATTGTCACATAGTATAATACGCGCATGTCTGAAATTAACTCTGTTGGCACCGACTCTGTTGGGATAGTCACACCACAAACTGCACACTTTAACGAACCACTCACATTAAAGAGTGGCGATGTGTTGCCAGCGTTCGACCTCATTTATGAGACTTACGGGAAACTTAACGCCGATAGAAGCAATGCTGTTTTAATCTGCCATGCCTTATCTGGTACTCACCATGTAGCTGGCAAACATAGTGAAGAAGATAAAAGTTCTGGCTGGTGGGACAATTTAATTGGTCCTGGCAAACCCTTGGATACGAATAAATTCTTTGTGATTGGCGTGAATAATTTAGGCGGTTGCCACGGCTCAACTGGGCCAGCGAGCATTAATCCTGCAACAGGCAAGCCATTTGGTGCAAGCTTTCCAGTTGTAACAGTAGAAGACTGGGTCAATTCACAAGCTCTGTTAGCGGATTATTTAGGTATCAACACATTTGCCGCGGTAGTTGGCGGCAGCTTAGGCGGCATGCAAACCTTGCAGTGGAGCATTGCTTATCCCGAACGGATTAAGCATGCCTTAGTGATTGCATCAGCGCCTAACTTAACTGCGCAAAATATGGCTTTTAATGAAGTTGCTCGGCAAGCCATTATTACAGATCCAGAGTTTCATGGCGGCGATTACTATGCCCATAAAGTTGTGCCAAGACGCGGCCTGAGAATTGCGCGGATGCTCGGTCATATCACGTATTTATCTGATGATGCAATGGGGGCAAAATTTGGCCGCAAACTGAAAGATACGATTAAATATAGTTTTGATGTTGAGTTTGAAATGGAATCTTATTTACGCTATCAAGCAGATAAATTTGCAGGTGAATTTGATGCTAATACCTATATTCGTATGACAAGGGCGTTAGATTATTTTGATCCAGCCTCTGCTTTTGATGGCGATTTGTCAGCTGCGCTGAAGAATGTAACCGCTAAATTTTTAGTCATCTCATTCACGAGCGATTGGCGTTTTTCAACTAAACGCTCGCGTGAAATTGTGAAAGCATTATTAGATAATGAGTTACCCGTAAAATATGCAGAAGTTACTGCTGCGCATGGTCACGATGCTTTCTTGATGCCAGATCAACATTATCATGCCATCCTGCGTACTTACTTAAGTAAGGTTGAGATTTAGATGTCTACTCACTTGAATGATTTAAATACGAATAGTTTAAATACGAACAATCTATATCGCCAAGATTTTGCCATTATTGCTGGCTGGCTTGGTTTCGGTTCCAAAGCGCTTGATTTAGGTTGCGGTGATGGCGCTTTACTTAGCTATCTGCGCGACAGCTTAGAGGTAAAAGGTTACGGCGTTGAAAAAGACGATACTAACTGGCTTGCTGCCATGCAAAATGATATTGATGTCATTCAAATGGATTTGGAAGCAGGATTATCTGAGTTTGAAGATAACTCGTTTGATACGGTAATTCTGTCTCAAACTTTACAAGCCATGCACAATACAGAAGCCATTTTGCAGGAAATGCTCAGAGTTGGTCATGAAGTTATTGTAACGTTCCCGAATTTTGGTTATTGGCGCAACCGCCTGCAAATTATTACAGGCAATATGCCTGTTTCTAAAGACTTACCTTATGAATGGTACAACACGCCGAATGTGCATTTATGTACCATTCATGATTTCGATACGCTTTGTCAGCAACTCAATATTACTGTGATAGAGCGTAAAGTGGTGACGGATGGTAATGATGTGAGCTTTATGCCAAATTGGTTTGGCAATTTAGCTATGTATCGACTTAAACGTTCTGAATAGAAACTTTATTGCTAAGCGCACATCCAACAATCAGATTGTTGTAATTAATAAAAAATCGCTTGATGTTTTACGTAAACCAACTATTATACTTTTCGTGAAAAACAGTCATTATCAGCTGCTGATACGTTTACGTAGCTACTTCCTTTTTGTCTTATTAACGACTTTCGTTATAAGCATCGCTTATTTTGCGACCGCAAAACCAGTAAATCATGACCCGCTATCTTCTAATGCAATTCCTGAAGTAGCTGATTATGTAAGAGATTTTGAAGATAATGCGGATGATAATCAGCTGTTTATTATTCCCAGTTCATTCAATCAAGCGATTCAGCTGAACTGGACGACTTCTAGTAAGACCTCAGCATTCAAACCTAGTTTTACCAAGGTTAGTTACCGCGCAAGACCTCGCTCTCCCCCTGTTTATTCATTAATCTAGCTTTTTAGGTACGTTTGTACTCGTGCAACGCTTCTTGAGCGTCGCTACGTTTATGCGGATAAATGATATTCACTATTCGATATTTATTTCGATGTCGATTTCGCTAAGCTGTTCTTTTTTATCATTATTGTTATAGTCATCTGATAAAAAAGTAAGTTTGGTTCGCTTAACATTTTCGCGCGTTTACTCCGTATTCCTTAAAGTTAATAGATTGTAATCTTTGATATACGCACTCCCAAATCTTATTTAAGGAACACCATGTTGAATAAATTAGTTGTAATCCTTGTGATGGCATCCACGCTGTTAAGCGCTTGCAGTAATCATGAGCCAGAAAAAGTAGAGGCCGATTTGAAATTAGCGGTCACCAATCCTTTGCGCAAAGACACTTCTATCATTAAAGAATATGTCGCTCAAGTGCATGCATTTAGACATATTGAGTTAAGAGCCTTAGAAAAAGGCTACTTGCAAGATATCTTTGTCGATGAAGGTCAAACGGTAATCAAAGGCCAAAAGATGTTCAAAATCATGCCTAGCCTGTATGAGGTTGATTTATTAAAAGCCAAAGCAGAAGCTGATTTGGTTCGTATTGAATATCAAAATACCAAAGCGTTGGCTGATAAAAATATTGTTTCTGTAACCGAGTTAGCCCTAGCTAATGCCAAGCTAAACAAAGCAAAAGCTGAGGTTAAGTTAGCACAAACGCATTTAGATTTCACCAATATCAATGCGCCGTTTACTGGCATTATGGATCGATTTAATGTCCGACATGGTAGCTTGGTTGATGAGGGTGACTTACTGACAACACTATCTGACATCAGCAAAGTGTGGGTTTATTTTAATGTACCTGAATCTGAATACTTAGATTACAAGACCAATAAAATCGATGCAACACCGGTTAAAGTTAAGTTAAAAATGGCCAATGGCGAGGTGTTTGATCAAGCAGGTGTGATTGAAACCATTGAGGCAGACTTTGATAATAAAACGGGCAATATCGAATTTAGAGCGGCTTTTCCAAATCCCGATCAAATCTTAAGACATGGTGAGACAGGCAACATTCAAATTGATATTCCCTACAAAAACGCGTTAATTATTCCGCAAAAAGCCACGTTCGAGGTACTAGATAAAACCTATGTCTATGTTGTAAATAAAGACAATAAGTTAGAACAAAAATTGATTGAGATTGCAGCAGAATTACCATATGTTTATCTGATCAAAAGTGGTTTGAAAGAAAATGACCGCGTCTTAATTGAAGGTCTACGCAAAGTGCAGAATGGGCAGAAAATTGTAGCTCATTTTCAGTCTGCTGAGAAAGTACTCTCTCAATTGAATCTTCACGCAGAATAAAGAGAAAGCTTAATTATGTTTAATATCTTTATTAAAAGACCCGTCATGGCGATTGTGTTGTCGCTAATGATTATGTTTTTGGGGGCATTGTCGATTAAGACTTTACCAACATCACAGTTTCCTGATATCGCACCACCGCGCGTCATTGTTTCATTAGCTTATCCAGGAGCCAGTGCCGATGTGTTAGTGCAATCGTCACTGATTACGATAGAACGCGCTATTAACGGCGTCCCAGGGATGAAATATTTGGTGTCTGATGCGACCAGTGCAGGCGAAGCAACGATACAGGTTATTTTCGCTTTAGGAACTGACCCGAACCAAGCAATGATTAATGTAAAAACACGGTTAGATCAGGTGATGAGTCGATTGCCAGAGTTGGTCCAACTAGAAGGTGTTGTCGTTGAACGTGTGCAACCAAGCATGTTGATGTATATCAACTTATTCAGTAAAGATAAAAATGCCGATGAGAAATTTTTATATAACTACGCCAACGTTAATGTGATTCCAGAAATTCAACGTGTTAACGGTATTGCCAGTGCGAAAATTTTAGGTAGTCGCCAATATGCCATGCGTGTTTGGTTAAATCCAGATCGTATGCGCGCCTATAAAGTTTCTATTGATGAAGTAATGAAAGCGATTGGTGAGCAAAGTATTATTGGTCGCCCTGGTCGGTTAGGTCAAAGCTCAGGCATTGCCGCGCAGTCAAAGGAATATGTATTGGTCTATCAAGGGCGTTACAACAAACCGGAACAATATGGCGACATTATTATTCGAGCCGACTCAGAAGGAGAAATATTAAAGCTTAAAGATATTGCCAACATTGAATTAGGTAGTGAATTCTTTGATATTTACTCTAATAAAGATGGCTTTCCATCCTCTGCCATTATCTTAAAGCAAAACTATGGTAGCAACGCCAGCGAGGTAATTGATCAAGTTAAAGAGAAAATGAAAGAGTTGGAAGCCTCATTTCCAGCAGGCATGGAATATGAAATTGATTACGATGTTTCTAAATTTTTAGATGCATCGATTGAAAAAGTATTGCATACACTCTTAGAGGCTTTTATTTTAGTCGCGCTGGTTGTATTCATCTTTTTAGGCGATTGGCGCTCAACATTAATTCCAATTTTAGCGGTACCTGTTTCACTCATCGGCACCTTCTTTTGCATGCAAATGTTTGGTGTCACCATTAACCTCATTACCCTGTTCGCACTGGTGTTAGCCATTGGTATTGTGGTGGATAATGCCATTGTGGTCGTTGAGGCTGTCCATGCAAAAATGGAAGAAAATGAACACATCACTCCTTACAAAGCGACACAAAAAGTATTAGGTGAAATTGGTGGCGCGATTGTTGCGATTACGTTGGTGATGACCGCAGTGTTTGTGCCAGTCACCTTTATGACAGGGCCAGTTGGCGTTTTCTATCGCCAATTTTCTATCACCATGGCTTCTTCTATTGTGATTTCAGGCATCGTAGCACTTTCATTAACCCCAGTGCTTTGTGCGATGTTACTTAAAAATAATCATGGTCAAGTGAAACGAAAAACGCCCATCAGTTATTTCATCAATGTATTTAATAACGCTTTTGAGAAACTGACTGGTCACTACACCAATTTCTTAACCAAAATTGTGACCTTACGCACTGTTTCTATACTTGCATTAGCTGCTTTTGCATTTGGCACATTTACGGTGAATCAAACCTTATCTGCTGGCTTTATTCCAGGTGAAGACCAAGGTCAAATTTATGCCATTATTCAAACGCCACCAGGCTCAACGCTAGAGGCAACCAACAAAGTTGCGCTAGAGCTTCAAAAGCGTGCGGAAGAAATTGAAGGCATTGCTTCCGTCTCTGCATTAGCGGGTTACGAAATATTGACTGAAGGTCGCGGTTCAAACGCAGGTACTTGTTTAATTAACTTAAAAGATTGGTCAGATCGTAAGCAGTCGGTACAAGAAATTATTGAAGAGTTGGAAGAAAAAACCAAAGATTTTGGTGCGGTGATTGAGTATTTTGAACCACCTGCCGTTCCAGGTTATGGCGCCGCTTCTGGCTTGTCATTTCGATTACTGGATAAAACCAATGGCACTGATTATCACGCTTTTGACAAAATCAATCAGGACTTCATGAGCAATCTGGAAAAACGTAAAGAACTCAGTGGTTTATTTACTTTTTACGCAGCCAATTATCCGCAATATGAAATTGAAATTGACAATAAAGCAGCCATGCAAAAAGGCGTTTCTATTGGCACAGCAATGGAAAATTTAAATATTTTAATTGGTAGTACTTATGAGCAAGGCTTTATTCGATTCAATAACTTTTTTAAAGTCTATGTGCAATCAAGCCCTGAGTTCCGCCGCTACCCATCTGATATTTTAAATTACTACGTTAAAAATGAAGAAGGTGAAATGGTGCCTTACTCTTCATTTATGAAACTAATCAAAAAACAAGGTCCAAACGAAATTACCCGTTACAACTTGTATAACTCAGCAACCATTCGGGCCAACCCTGCAAAAGGTTATACAACGGATGAAGCGATTAAAGCCGTAGAAGCGGTTGGCAAAGCGTCACTACCAAAAGGATATGATATTGGTTGGGAAGGCTTATCATTTGATGAAGCCAAACGCGGTAACGAAGCGGTTGTGATTTTTGCAGTCGTATTAATTTTTGTTTATATGGTCTTAGCCGCGCAATATGAAAGCTTCTTATTACCACTCGCGGTTATTCTTTCCTTACCTGCTGGTATTTTTGGCTCTTTCTTTCTGTTGCAAATATTAGGCTTATCCAATGATATTTACGCGCAGTTAGGCATGGTCATGTTGGTCGGTTTATTAGGTAAAAACGCAGTGTTGATTGTTGAGTTTGCTGTGCAGAAAAATCAACAAGGTATGTCGATTGCTGAAGCGGCCATTGAAAGTGCAAGAGCGCGATTCCGCCCTATCTTAATGACGTCATTTGCCTTTATTGCAGGCTTAATTCCCTTAGTCATTGCCACTGGTGCAGGCGCCGTTGGCAACCGAACCATTGGTACATCCGCTTTAGGCGGCATGCTGTTTGGTACCATCTTTGGTGTCATTTTAATTCCAGGCCTTTACTATCTATTTGCAAAAATGGAAGAAGGTAAAGCATTGATTAGAAATGAAGAATTCAAGCCTCTAACTGAAGCTTACCACTATACAAGTAATGAGGAAGAGAATGATGACGAATAAACAAATATCCAAATTGATTGCAATGGGCAGTCTATCGCTCTTATTGCAATCGTGCTCGATTCCGTTTTTAAATATCAAAAGCGCGGATGCGCCTTTGCCTGAACAGTTTGGGCAAAGCGCAGAGCAGCAAAGTAATACGGCGCAAACTAGTGCGGTACTGAACAATGAAAGCGAAGCGCTGATTAATTGGAAAGACTTTTTTGAGGATGAGCAACTCACGGCATTGATTGATATTGCTGTCGCCAATAACAAGGAGGTTAAACAAGTATTAGCGCGCATTAATATGGCGCGCAACGAAATTCAAGCCAGAAAAGGTGAGTACTTACCCTCTGTTAATGTCATTGCAGGTGCAGGCGGTGAAAAGTCGGCTGAATACACTCGAAATGGTGCTGTTGAAGAAGGCTTAGAAATTAAAGAAGGCAAAGCTTTTCCAAAATTTCTTGGCGACTACCAGTTTGGCTTGCAAGCATCTTGGGAACTAGATGTTTGGAATAAACTGCATAATGCAACCCAAGTGTCGGTATTAGAGTATATGGCATCGGTAGAAGGTAAAAACTTCTTAATGACTAACTTGGTAGCAGAAGTTTCAAATGCGTATTACGAGTTAATTACCTTAGATAACCAACTAGAAAATTTGGATAAGAATATTCAAATTCAGCAGAACGGTTATGAAGTTGTGCAACAATTGCAACAATATGGCCGTGCGACTTCTTTAGCTGTTAAGCGTTTTGAAGCTGAGGTGAGTAAAAATAAAAGTAATCGTTATGCGATTAAACAGCAAATTGTTGAAACGGAAAATCGGGTTAATGTGTTGTTAGGTAGAACACCTCAGCCCATTCAACGTGCTTCTGCTACTTTTATGTCCATCACACCAAAAGCATTAGGCGCTGGCATTCCATCACAACTGTTGCAAAATCGACCTGATATTAAAAAAGCTGAGTTAGAAATGAAAGCCGCTAAACTCAATATTGAAGTGGCAAAAGCTAATTTCTATCCGTCATTTTCGATTAAAGCGGGCTTAGGTTTTCAAGCATTCAATCCTAAGTATTTGCTTAATCTGCCAGAGTCATTAGCCTTCTCACTTGGTGGCGATATGATTGCGCCATTGGTGAATAAACGTGCGATTACTGCGCATTATAAAAACGCTAATGAAATGCAAACGCAAGCAGCTTATGAGTATGAGCAAACGGTGATTAATGCTTATACTGAAGTCGCCAATCAGCTGTCTAATATTGATAATTTAAACAAAAACTATCAACTAAAAACGCAACAAGTGAATGCATTAACTGACTCGATTGAAGTGTCCAATCAACTCTTTAAAGCTGCACGTGCGGACTACTCTGAAGTATTGTTAACGCAACGAGATGCATTGGAAGCAAAAATGCAGTTGATTGAAACAAAAGAAAAACAAATGACGGCGATGATTGGTTTGTATAAATCGTTAGGCGGCGGCTGGCATTAAGTTTTTAATGTAGCTTAAAGCATATATTTAAGCCCCTATGCGTTAAGTAATAGGGGCCTTTTTTATAAGCCAAATAGATGTTCAATTATCCAACTAAGTCAGATATCACATCAACATCCTGATGAATACTATTGTCATGCCAATCGACCCAGCTAATCGTCGCTTTTTGTAATATTTCACGCGCACCTACATCGCCTTGCAAATCTGATAAAGTACTCATCCAACCTGCTCCAAAAGCAACTGGCTGACCGCGCTTGCCATTAAAACGAGGCGCAACAATCATATTTCTATCTATAACTCCAGCGCACAACTGTTCTATCAATTTTGTCGTTACCCATGGCATATCCGCCAATGCAATCAACCAGCCATCAGCATTTTGACTGGATTGCACTGCATCAGCAATGGCATAACCCATCCCCTCTTTTGCGCGCAGACTTTCAATGACATTAAAGCCTAATGTTTGTAGGATTGCTTTACGTGCAATTTGCTGTGGTTGTACAACGGCAATGCTATTAGGCAAGGCTTGAATCAAACGACTTGCGCTTTGGAAAAGGATGCATTGTTGATTGGGTAAACTGGCCAGCAACTTATCTTGTTCACTGGTCGCTGTAGTTTGAAAACGTCTACCAAAACCTGCTGCTAGTAATACCCCTTGCATGATTTAATTAAGTCATCGTATCAATTAAATGCTGCAACTACTTAGTGAGTCTTCAGCGATATCTAACACCTTTTTAGCATCATTCACATTAAATAAACGGTTCGCTTCAACGCCATTTTTTACCGCAATTAATTCAGCTGCAATTGAAACAGCAATTTCACTTGGTGTTTTACTGCCAATAAATAAACCAGCTGGGCCACGTAAATTTTCCACTTCGTCTGGCGTGACGTCAAACGCAAGTAAGCGCTCACGTCTATGTCTATTATTACTGCGAGAACCTAGCGCAGCTACATAAAACGCAGGCGATTTTAATGCTTCCATCAAGGCTAAATCATCTAGTTTTGGATCATGCGTTAAGGTAATGACGGCAGTACGCGCATCGGGCTGCATTTCTATCACTACATCGTCTGGCATTTCTCGACGTAAATGCGTATTTTGCACATGCCAACCATCTGCATATTCTTCGCGCGGATCGCAAATGGTGACGGCAAAATCTAAACTCAAGGCAATATTAGCTAATAGCTGCGAAAGTTGACCCGCGCCGATTAAAATTAAACGATAACGTGGACCATAAATACTGGTGAGTACGCCTTCTTTTAATGCGGTCACTTGATCAGAAGTAGCGCTAACAACGTTGCTGACTTCAGTTTCAACATGCAAACTCCGTGCAACAAGTTGACCTTGATTGAGCAAATCCAATACTTTATCTAATGCATTCGCCTCAGATAATGGTTCCAATACTAACTGCATGCTGCCGCCGCAAGGTAGACCTAAACGTTTAGCCTCTTCTGCGGTTGCGCCATAAGTCACCAGTTCAGCTCGTTTGGGCATCCCTTCTTTGCTCAAGCGATACATCAAATCATCTTCAATACAGCCACCAGAAATAGAGCCTGCCGCACGACCATCTTCGCGCAAAGCCAATAATGCGCCAATCGGTCGTGGAGATGATCCCCACGTTTTGACTACGGTCACCAATAGCAATTGGTGACCTTTTTTTAGCCAAGTTTGCGCTAGGGTAAGGACTTCTAAATCTTGACTATCCATAAGCTTTAAGCACTTAACTGGTCACCAATTGGTAACCGGATAATATGTTTACCTGTTGCGGCAAAAATTGCATTCGCCAGTGCGGGCGCGAACGGCGGTACGCCTGGCTCACCCACTCCAGTTGGCTTTTCGGCCGAAGGGACAATATAAACATCAATCGCTGGCATTTCCGCAATCCGTAAAACAGGGTAACGGTCGAAATTACCTTGCTCAACCACACCATCTTTTAGCGTAATTTCACCTGTTAATGCAGCGGCTAATGCATAACCAATACTGCCTTCCATTTGCGCTTTAATCACATCAGGATTCACCGCAATGCCGCAATCCACTGCACATACCACACGGTCAACGGTTAAGTTATTTTCTGCATCAATCGTAATATCAACAATCTGTGCAACCGTGGTACTAAATGACTCATGCACAGCCACGCCTCGCCCTTGCTTAACGCCATTCTTAACTGGCATTGCATTGGCTTTATCGGCGGCTAATCGTAATGCACCTGCATGGATTGGTTTATCTTTCAACATCGCTAAACGATAAGCAATTGGATCTTGTTTTGCGATGGTTGCCAGCTGATCAATAAACACTTCTGTTGCATATCCAGTATGGGTACTACCAACTGAGCGCCACCATTGAATCGGCACGCCGACCGTATCATTTGTAGTATGTAAATCGACTTGTAAATTGGCAATTTGATACGGTAAATTACTTGCTCCTTCTACAGACGTAGCATCAACGCCATCTTTAACCATTTGGCCTTCAAAAGCAGTTCCCTTAGCAATCGATTGTCCAACAATAGTGTGATGCCAAGCTTCTGGAAAACCGGCGGCATTCAAAGTAGCGCTGATTTTATGGACATACATTGGACGATATTGACCCGCATGCATATCATCTTCACGCGACCAAACTAATTTAATTGGGTCTTGCGTATTGGCTGCTTTTACGATGTTAGCGGCTTCCACAATATAGTCAGACTGCGGATTACCACGGCGACCAAAACTGCCGCCGGCGAAAACCGTATTAATTTTCACATCTTCTGGCTTCAGCCCAAAAACTGCTGACAGTGCAAACTGGTCAATGCTATGCAGCTGATTACCATTCCATACTTCACATGCCCCATCTTTAAACTGCACAACACAGTTCATAGGCTCCATTGCCGCATGCGCTAAAAATGGAAACACATACTCGTTTGAAATAAAATTTTTGCTTTTAGCCAGTGCGCCTAAGGCATCACCGTCTTTGCGTGCAACCTTTCCTGGTTTGGTAACCAAGGCTTTGTATTCTGCAACAATCTCGTCACTGCTTTTCTTGAATGCTTTACTTTCGTCCCATTCAATTTTTAGCGCATCGCGACCTTTTTTAGCCGTCCAATAATTACTGGCTAAGACCGCAACCCCCGAAGGAAGCTTAACCACATTGACAACACCTTTGACCGCTTTAGCATCTTTGTCATTAAATGATTTTACCGTCGCGCCAAAAGTGGGCGGATGTGCTACGACAGCCACCAGCATATTATCTAACTGAATATCTTGCGTAAAAATAGCGGAGCCATTGGTTTTCGCCTTGCTATCTTTACGGTGCGCTACTTTACCAATCAAGGTAAAGTCTTTTGGGTCTTTTAACGTCACAGTTGCTGGAACAGTTAAGGCAGAAGCCGCTTCTGCAAACTCACCAAAGTTAGCTTGTTTGCCACTGGCGTGACTTAACACACCTGCTTTGACTGTTATTTCACTGGCCGGTACATTCCAAGCAGTCGCTGCCGCCTGAACCAACATAGCACGTGCCGTTGCGCCAGCATTACGCATTTGTTCATAAGAGTTGGCTATCGCTGAACTACCGCCTGTTCCTTGATAAGGGCCCCAAGCTAAGTTGTTGAAACGCTTAGCATCGCCAGGCGCGCCTTCTACTTTTACTTGTGCCCAATCCGCATCAAGCTCTTCGGCAATCAATGTCGCAAGACCAGTATAGGTGCCTTGCCCCATTTCTAAATGTTTAGCAATGACCGTTACCGTGTTATCTGCACCAATCCGCACAAAGGCATTTGGTTCAAATAACACACCATTTTCAATAATTGTATCGACAGCAGCAGTTTCACTGTCTGGGCTTTTAGCACATCCTGGAATCATGACAGCAATGGTTAAACCAAGACCTGCTTTTAAAAAACCACGGCGCGAAACATTATGTAAATTATTCATTATGGTCTCCTATGCCAACGCTTTAGCAGCTTGGTGAATCGCGGCACGAATACGAACATAAGTGGCACAACGGCAAATATTGCCGTTCATCGCATTATCAATTTCTTCATCGGTGGGCGCTGGGTTGCTCGTTAATAATGCCGTGGCAGACATGATCTGACCTGACTGACAATAACCGCATTGCACCACATCTAAGTCTTGCCAAGCTTTTTGAATCGCCTCACCTGCTTTCGATTCATGCACCGCTTCAATCGTTGAAATTTTCTTACCCGCCGCAGCAGAAAGCGGGGTTGAACATGAGCGAATAGGTTGCCCATCCAAATGCACCGTACAGGCGCCGCACAAACCTGCGCCACAACCAAATTTGGTGCCCGTCATTCGTAAACTATCGCGAATCACCCACAACAAAGGGGTGTCATCATCGTAGTCGGTACTGAGTGTTTTACCGTTAATATTTAGGTCTGTCATACGGGTTCCTTAGGTCTTAAATTCATCTCAACTATTATTATAGTAAATGTACTACATTATTGTGAATGCACGTTTACAGTAGCTAAACTTTGTTCTTATTCTTACTAACATTCACTATTGCTCGACAAATACTTTAGGTAAATTTCGATAGAGTCTTTTACCACAAATAACCAACACTGAATAACAAGGTTCTATCAGTTTTTTTTCTACCTTCAGCTGGTTGGTTTGCATAATCAACATTAAGCTGCGTTGATGCATTTAAGTTTTCTGCAATTGGCACACGCAAGCCTGTTTTTGTAAACACCAAGCTATTCGCCGCGTCCTCTAAACTAACCAAGACTTCATGTTGATGAAAGAATTTCACACTTTGAAATACGAGTTGGTCGAATTTTAATGCCCAACGTCCACTGGCGTATCGATCATCTTCAGCATCACCAAAGTCAGTGCTAATATAGTTAACACCACCCTCAATCGATAAATTTAAATCTTCTTGCTCATAAATCTGATAACCCGAACCAATACCTGCACTTGATCGTAAATCAATATCTCTAAATTTATCATTCTCTAACGAGCCATTGGTATACAAATACCATTGCTTGGTTAAAAAGTGATCGTATTGTATATAGCCTTTACTATTAAAAGCGGTACTCTCGCCATCCGCTTTCGCTCTATTTACATAAGCGCCTACTGTAAATCTGTTTTGTTTAGTTCTAGCAATCCCTTCGGCATCCGCCCTCACTTGACTATTATCGGTATTGCCAGAGGTTGCTGCGCCACCAATGTTGGCATACCCTTTCCACTCAACGCCTTGACCAGTCACTTCTGGGCTAGGGTTAATATAAGTCACCTCTTTTAAATCTAATTCGCTCGTCATTTTTAAGCCAGAACTCACCATTTTGACGCGACCTAAACTTCTATTTTGTAATTTTGCGTCAAACGTAGAATCATCTGACAATACAACTTTGACTGGTTCATCGGTACTCAATGTTGCAATTTCTGACCAAAGAATACTAATTTCACCCGTATATTTCGTTTTGAACACTAATTTATCTGTTTCTTTTTTTACAACGGTGCCCGTTATCCAATCGCCATTTTTTAGTTTGACGGTATCAGCAAAAGCCACATGACTAAATAGAATTGATAATAATGCAATGATTTTTATTAACTTCATAGGTCCCTTAAAAGTAAAAAATGCGCGTGCCAAAGCGATTGGCAATCACAAATAATTGATATATGTTAGTAAGTTGAATGCGCTCTATTCGCTTAACTTTATTTGTTAAGCTGGTCTTTTGAGCTTGTGGTTTTTGAAATTTGTTTAAAATTGAAATAAAACCCTACTTTTATCAGTCTACCAGCTCAATAAAAAGTTCCAAGCAATTTTAGTCAGCAACAAGCATAGCTAAAAAATAAGGTCTTTGTTTGCCATCAAAACAAGGTAAACTATTTCATTCATTTTATAACGTTCGCAATCAATCTAAGTCATGCGCTATTTAGTCGTCATCCTCACCTTATTCACCAACTCTGCCTTGGCCGTTGATTGGGCATGGCAACTGGAAAGTGCGACCGTTTTTGAAAGTGTTATCGCGATTCAGCAAGCAGATGGCAGCATTAGGCGCCATAAGTTTCAGTGTGACTTAACCGATGCATTGAACGAAAAAACAGAAATGTCTTCCACCATTGAAACCGTTTTACCAACCTCTCATCCAGATGGTGTAATCATAGTCACCTGCTACAAAGGCGCACAGTCTGAAATGATTGCGATTATTGATCCATTAAAAGATAAAGTGGTTTACAAAAAGCTAGGGAGCTACTTCGTAGACTGGCGTTTAGAAGAGGGGAAAATTATCGTTGATTACGATATGCCATGCGAAGATACAAAAAATAAGACTTGTGCTGACGACCCTGATAATCAATTTGTGACTATCTCGCAAACTTGGCCATAACGCAATCGCTGTACAAACCAACCATTGGAATGCGTTACTGCATTCATCACTAAAATATATCCAACATGGCGAATAGCAAACTAAAAGAAATCCTTTTTAATAAACGCATGTTGGCTTGTGTTGTATTAGGCTTTAGCTCTGGCCTACCTTTATATTTATTATTTCAACTACTGCCTGCATGGTTACGTAGCGAAGGCATCGACCTTAAAACGATTGCTGTATTTGCTTTAATTCAATTGCCTTATACATGGAAGTTTATTTGGGCACCATTGATGGATCGATACAACTTGATTGCGCCTATGGGTCGTCGTCGCAGTTGGATGCTGATTACACAAATTGCTCTGTTTATCACTATTTGTACGTATGGCTTTTTTAACCCGCAATTAAACATTACCAGCATTGCCGTTGTTTCTACGTTAGTCGCTTTATTTTCTGCTAGCCAAGATATTGTGATTGATGCCTTTAGACGTGAAATTTTAAGCGACGAAGAATTAGGATTAGGCAATAGCATTCATGTGAATGCTTATCGCGTTTCGGGTTTAGTACCAGGGGCATTGGCCTTAATTCTATCCGACCATTTACCTTGGTCTTCTGTGTTTTGGATTGTAGCTTTATTCATGATTCCTGGCATGCTGATGACGATTTTCGCTCAAGAGCCACATCGTGCAGAATCACCAAAAAGTTTAAAAGCATCTGTTATTGAACCATTCACCGAATTTATTAACCGCGCAGGCATCAAGCATGCGCTATTGGTGCTGCTATTTATTTTGCTTTATAAACTAGGCGACAGCATGGCAACCGCACTCGCTACGCCGTTTTATATTGATATGGGTTTCAGCAATACCGACATCGGCACCATCGTTAAAGGTAGCGGCTTAGTGATGCAAATACTCGGCGGCTTTATCGGTGGATTCTGGATGCTAAAAGTCGGTATTAATCGCGGTTTATGGGTATTTGGCGTGGTACAACTCGTCACCATTCTCGGCTTTGCATGGTTGGCCCATGCAGGCCCTTTTGAAACAATCGGCTCAATAGAACGCTGGATGCTCGCCATTGTGATTGGCGGCGAAGCACTTGGCGTTGGCTTAGGCACAGTCGCCTATGTCGCCTACATGGCGCGTGAAACCAACCCCGCTTATACCGCAACCCAACTCGCCTTATTCACCAGCTTATCCGCTGTACCAAGATCAATTTTCAACGCACTTACAGGCGGCATGGTCGAGGCACTAGGTTGGGAAATGTTCTTTTATGTTTGTACCTTATTGGCGATTCCGGGGATGTTATTGCTGTTTAAAGTTGCGCCGTGGAACTCAAAAGAAACTAAATTTGTTGACGCTTAACTTCATCAAGCGTTTTTCCATCTTTAAATTTCCATTCAATCCATCCGTTAGCTCTTCTTGCTAAGACAACAGCAGCAGAAGCGCTAGGGGAAGCGAAAATGTGGTCTTTAGTAAAAATCCATACACTATCTCTTTCGACTAAAACACCAGCCTCTTTTAAATCATTTCGCATGCCTTCGATCCAACTACCAGCTGTTTTAGACTCTACAAGATTGCATTTACTTCCCGCAAAAACAATAATGCCATCTTCTGTATATTCACCCTCTGCGTAAGCATCCTTACCTTTGCAAAAAATCAACTCTTGATTCTTCGGCTTTTTTATTTCATCAAATACTGGAAATCCAAGCGTAGAAGCAAGTATTTGCATGGTTTCAAAGTTATCATATAAATCTGCTTCTACAGATTCAGACACATGCGGTTTTGTTGGTGAATTAGTATTTTCAAGCGCGAATCTATTTGCTTTTAGTGCAACTTCGCAACATAGCCACTCAAGAAACTTAATATGTGTTTTTGTGAAGTAATGCGTCTTTGAGACAAAAGCCATTGCGTGCGTCCAAAAGTCTTTACCTTTATTGTGTTGTTTAATTCGTACTAAACACTCTTCAGCTTCACCGATATAAACTTGTGGCTTAGTTTCATTATTACCAAAAAGAAGATAAACACCTACATTTTTTAACTCATCTCTGCGTGTAGCATCTTCCAATAATGACCTAGGAATTAAGACTGCTTGTACAGTTCGACTAGTTATTTCAGCAATCTTCAACCCTCTAGGATTGCCATCAGGTAGATAGATCTGAATTGTTTTACCAATTTGTTTCATTATTTTATTTTTTCAGTTTTCTTTGTTCCATACGATCATATCACTCCGAATCATTTATCACCATTTTGCCAACTTCATAGCATTAGATTTGTAAGCTTTATAGTTTAGCTACGACTAAATAATTAACAATCAAACTGGAGTTAATCTTATGCAACTTAAGCCTATCCTTACTTGCTTATTTTCGAGCCTTCTATTACTGAGCCAAACGCAATCTATTGCCGCCGAATGCGCTGCAAAAAGTGGTAACAAAACCACTCCGTTATTAGAACTCTACACTTCGGAAGGCTGCAGTAGTTGCCCTCCCGCTGATAAATGGATTAGCCAAATAAAACAGTCGAAAAGTGAAATCACGTCACTGGCTTTTCATGTCGATTATTGGGATTATATTGGTTGGAAAGATCAATTCTCTAAGGCTGAGTATAGTGATAGGCAACGTAAAACGGCAGCTTTTGGCAGTGCTGGTTTTGTTTATACACCACAGTTTGTATTTAATGGTCGCGATTTTAAAGGCTGGGATAATCGCCGTTTGAGTAGCGCGATTAATCAAACACAACAATTAGCATCACGTGCTAACTTAACACTCAACGCTGTGAATGAAGCGGATGGCAGCATCACCTTAATAGCTAATGCGGCATTATTAAATCCTAAAGTCACTAAAAACGCAGATGTGTTTGTGGCGTTATATGAGAATGGCCTCATTACGCAAGTAAAAGCGGGGGAAAATAATGGTCGAGAATTGAAGCATGATTATGTGGTGCGCCAATTATTTGGCGCATACCAACTCAATAATCAACATCAATTTAGTAAAAACTTTACCTTAGCAAACAACTGGAAAAGTAAAGAAGCGGGCGCTGTGATTTTTGTACAAGACAGCAGCAATGGGGAAATTATTCAAAGTTTAGCGCTGCATTTTTGTAGTTAATCTTGATAATCAATCACCAGTGGCGCATGGTCGCTAAATTTTTCATCTTTATAAATTGAGGCGTTTACTGCTTTTGTAGCTAATGCAGGGCTTACGATCTGATAATCGATACGCCAACCAACATTTTTTGCATAGGCTTGCCCGCGGTTGCTCCACCAAGTGTAACAAGCATCAGTCGTGTCAGGAAACAGTTTGCGATATGCATCAACCCAGCCAACACGTCCAAACAAATCAGTCATCCATGCACGCTCTTCTGGCAAAAATCCTGAGTTCTTTTTATTACCTTTGTAATTTTTTAAATCAATTTCTTGATGAGCAATATTCCAATCACCACAAATAACAACATCAAATCCACTATTAATCAGCTGCTCAAGATGCGGCATAAAGCGATGCATGACGCTAAATTTAAACGCTTGCCTTTCTTCGCCACTTGAGCCACTTGGCAAATACAATGACACCACTGCCAGCTTGCCAAAACGACATTCGATATAACGCCCTTCTGCATCAATATCATCAACACCCAAGCCAATAATCACTTCATCTGGTTTTTGCTTAGAGTAAATGCCAACACCGCTATAACCCTTTTTTTGCGCATAATGAAAATTAGCGTAATAACCAGCAGGCGCCTGCATTTCCTCGGTTAAATTGTCAGCCTGCGCTTTTAATTCTTGTAAACAAATAATGTCTGGATGCGTTTGATATAACCAAGGGAAAAAGCCTTTATTGGCAGCAGAGCGGATTCCATTTAAATTCAACGTTATAATACGCATTTAGTTCCTTTAATTTAGATTAATTATGTCAGCTAACTATCACGATTTATCACAAGATTTCATCACATTTTGCATCGCTCAACAGGTGCTTAAATTTGGTGAATTTAAAACAAAAGCAGGACGATTAAGTCCTTACTTTTTTAATGCTGGCTTGTTTAATGATGGTGATAGTTTATTAAAATTAGGTGAATTTTACGCCAATAGCATCGAAAAATCAGGCATTGCTTTTGATATGCTTTTTGGCCCTGCTTACAAAGGTATTCCATTAGCAGCGAGCATTGCGATTGCTTTTGCTAAAAAAGGTCGAAATTTGCCATACGCTTATAATCGTAAAGAAGCCAAAGATCATGGCGAAGGTGGTACAGTAGTTGGTGCGCTATTAGTGGGTCGCGTATTAATTATTGATGATGTGATTTCAGCCGGCACATCGGTACGTGAATCAGTTGATTTGATTCAGGCACATGGCGCGACTGCTTGCGGCGTGAGCATTGCGTTGGATAGGCAAGAAAAAGGTTTAGGCGAACTATCTGCCACGCAAGAAGTGGAACAGAACAACAATATGCCCGTGATTAGCATCGCAAAATTGAGCGATTTGTTGGCACATATTGAAAGTAGCGATGTTTTAACCACGCATTTAGAAGCAATAAAACGCTACCAACAGAGGTATTGTCTTACAACAACATAGCGCTGGAATTTAAACTGATAATATGAGGCTTGGCACAATCAAATTATTAACACCAATTTTGCTTATCGCAATGGCGTTTAGTGTTCAGCTGACGCAAGCAGATAGCAAGAAAATCATCAAATGGGTTGATGCCAATGGTGTTACCCATTATGGTGATAGCCCGCCGATGCCTGATAATAATGCGCGTCAATCTAGCGTACTCAACAAACAGGGCGTCACTATCGACAAAACCAATAACAAAGTAAATAAAGAAACGCTGGTAACTGAAGAAGGTGCAATATCGGCCGATCAAAAAAGATACGATCATGCATTGCTTTCTTCTTATGCTTCTATTGAGGAAATTGAGCTAGCACGCCTCCGCAATGTGCGCATTGACGAGTTAACATTAGAAGAGTTAAAGCAAAGACGACGAAACATGCAAGCAAAACCAACAGCGGAATTTGACAAATTAGCGTTACAAAAAATGGAGCAACAAATTCGCGACCAACAGAAATTAATCTCGACAATTAATGAGCGTTACAAAAACGATAAAAAGCGTTTTACCGAGCTTAAAGCAAGCAGAATTGATTAATTCAACCTAAAACAAACAACATTAATTGAAAAAAGAATATTATTAGTTCAGTTTTTCTTTCAACATAACATTCACTTGCGCTGGATTTGCCTTCCCTTTTGAAGCCTTCATGATTTGCCCAACCAGCGCATTAAATGCTTTTTCTTTACCTGCCTTAAACTCCTCAACCATTGCTTGATTACTGCTCAGCACTTCATCAATGATTGCTTCAATCGCGCCTGCATCCGAAACTTGTTTTAAACCTTTAGTTTCGATAATCGCATCGACATCTGACTCGCCAGACCACATCGCTTCAAAGACTTGTTTAGCCGCATTATTCGAGATCGTACTATCAGTAATGCGCTTAATCAGTAGCGCCAAAGTAATCGCATCAATTGGTGAATCTGCAATACTTTTATCTTCTGCATTTAATTTAGCAGCAATACCACCCATCACCCAGTTTGCGGCTAATTTGGCATCGCCACCTGCATGGATTACACGCTCAAAATAGTCTGCTATTTCTTTGCTAGAGGTAAGCATAGAAGCATCATAAGCAGAAAGTGCATATTCACTTTCAAATCGTGCTTTCATCGCTTCTGGTAACTCTGACATTTCAGCGCGCACTGCGGCTTTATCGGCTTCAGTAATTTCTAACGGCAATAAATCAGGGTCTGGGAAATAGCGATAATCGTTCGCTTCTTCTTTACTACGCATAGCACGTGTTTCGCCAGTATCAGGATTAAATAAAACCGTTGCTTGCTGTATCTTTCCGCCGTCTTCTAACGTGTCAATTTGCCATTGTGTTTCATAAGCAATTGCTTGTTGCATAAACTTGAATGAGTTTAAGTTTTTAATCTCACGCCGTGTACCTAATTCTGTCGTGCCTTTATGGCGTACAGAAACGTTGACATCGCAACGGAAACTACCTTCTTGCATATTGCCGTCACAAATCCCTATCCATTGTACTAATTCATGCAGTTTTTTTGCATAAGCAACCGCCTCTGCCGCTGAACGCATATCAGGCTCAGTCACAATTTCTAGCAATGGTGTTCCAGCGCGATTCAAATCAATACCGCTCATCCCTTCAACTGCACTACCAGACTTTAAATCATGCACGGACTTACCCGCATCTTCTTCCAAATGCGCGCGGGTAATATTAATCACTTTTTCGTAAGCTTCGTTTTTACCAACTGCTGGCACTTGAATGGTCACTTTACCCTTGCCAACGACAGGCAATTCAAATTGACTAATTTGGTAGCCTTTTGGCAAATCTGGATAAAAGTAATTTTTACGCGCAAACACAGAACGTGGTGCTATTTCTGCATCAATCGCCAAACCAAATTTAATGGCACAATGTACGGCCTCTTTGTTCAGCACTGGCAAGACACCAGGTAAGGCAATACTTACTTCACAGGCTTGTGTATTTGGCTCAGCGCCATAAGCAGTAGAAGCACCACTGAAAATTTTCGTTTTAGTTTTTAGCTGAGTATGTGTCTCAAGCCCGATAACAACTTCCCACTCCATTATGCAATTCCTTTAGGCATGGCTGTGTGCCAGTCTGTCACTTGTTGATACGCATGTGCAACACTTAGCATGCGTGCTTCATCAAAATAATTACCAATAATCTGCAAACCCACTGGCAAATCATTGCTGAATCCTGCAGGCACACTCATGCCAGGTAAACCTGCTAAATTAGTCGCAATGGTATAAATATCTTGCAAATACATCGCAATTGGATCGCCCGTTTTTTCACCTGTTTTGAAAGCAGTAGAAGGCACAGTTGGCCCCATAATAATGTCACACTGTTTAAATGCCGCTTTGAAATCTTCGGCAATTAAATGGCGAATCTTCTGCGCCTTTAAATAATACGCATCGTAATAGCCTGCACTCAATACATAAGTGCCAATCAAAATACGACGTTTTACTTCTTCACCAAAACCCTCGGCTCGGCTCTTCATGTACATATCCATCAAATCATCATACTCTGCCGCTCGATGTCCATAACGCACGCCATCATAACGAGATAAATTACTAGATGCTTCAGCAGGTGCCAGCACATAGTAAACAGGAATGGATAAGTTAGCATTTGGTAATGAAATATCAACCATTTCTGCACCTAGTTTTTTGTACTCGGCAATGGCCGTTTCAATCACTTTCGCCACGTCACCGTCCAAGCCTTCAGCAAAATATTCTTTAGGCAAACCGATTTTTAAACCAGCCAATGGTTGACTGGATGATGGTTGATTTAATAGCGCCGTGTAATCTTCTTTAGGATGATTTAAGCTGGTTGAATCCCGCACATCAAAACCTGCCATCACATTCATCATCAATGCGCAGTCTTCAGCCGACTTTGCCATTGGTCCAGCTTGATCGAGGCTAGAAGCAAAGGCAATCATGCCATAACGTGAAACCAAACCATAAGTTGGCTTTAAACCAGTAAAACCACATAATGAAGCTGGCTGACGAATAGAACCACCCGTATCAGTGCCAGTTGCTGCTGCACACAAACGAGCTGCCACCGCCGCTGCAGAACCGCCGCTACTGCCGCCTGGTACACGCTCTAAATCCCAAGGATTTTTAACGCCGCCAAAATAGCTCGTCTCATTCGATGAACCCATGGCAAACTCATCCATATTGGTTTTGCCCAAATTAACGGCACCCACATGATTAAATTGCGTAATCACATGTGCGTCATACGGCGCGATGAAATTTTCTAACATTTTAGAACCGCAAGTTGTTTTCCAGTCTTTGGCACAAAAAATATCTTTTTGTGCCAGTGGAATACCTGTTAAAACCGTTGCTGTTCCAGCAGCAATGCTGGCATCAGCTGCTTTGGCTTGCGCTAAGCTTTTTTCTTCATCCACCGTAATATAAGCATTTATATCAGGGTTATATTGACGAATACGATCTAAAAAAGTTTGTGTCATTTCAACGCTAGACACTGCTTTAGTTGCCAACAATTGGCTTAAGTTTTTAAGGCTTTGGTTAATCATGATTTTTCTACTATTCGAGGCTATCTTTTTAGGTCAGTTTTTTACACACATGCATCAATATCTTTGCGTTTATTCAATGACTTTAGGCACTAAATATAAACCGCCTTCAACAGCTGATGCATTGGCTTGGAAAGCTTCACGCTGATTGGTCGCAGTGACAACATCGTCTCTTAACCGTTGGACTAAATCTTGCGAGTGTGACATCGGCGTGATGCCCGTAGTGTCAACCGCTTGCATTTGCTCAATCAGCGTTAAAATGCCAGCCAGTTTTGTGAGGGTTTTATCAGCTTCTGCATCGCTGATTTCGATTCGTGCAAGATGTGCGATACGCTTAATATCAGAATTATCTAATGCCATAAACTGCTTCTATTCTTCTGTTTCTTTAATTTAGTGGAATAAACTTCAATCGTGACTTAATTTTAAGCCTAATATAAGTTATTATACCTTGATTTTATATCTCATCTTATTTTAGGCATGCGATTAATAAGCTCGTTAGACAAGGCACAGGAAAAAACATATGTTCGGCTCGTTAAGTAACTACTTTTCAAATGATTTAGCCATCGATTTAGGCACAGCAAATACTCTCATTTTTTCACGCGGCAGAGGCATCGTTCTAAACGAACCGTCTGTTGTTGCTATCCGCATTGAAGGAGGCACCAATGGTAAAAAAATACTACTGGCAGTTGGGACCGAAGCTAAAGGCATGTTAGGCCGCGCACCAGCTAACATCCAAGCCATTCGTCCAATGAAAGATGGCGTGATTGCTGACTTTACTGTTACCGAACAAATGTTGAAATTTTTTATTCGCAAAGCTCGCGATTCACGTTGGTTTTCGCCTAGCCCGCGCATCATCATTTGCGTCCCTGTTGGCTCTACCCAAGTGGAACGTCGGGCGATTAAAGAATCTGCAGAGCGTGCTGGCGCAAGACAAGTTTTCTTGATTGAAGAGCCAATGGCAGCGGCAATTGGCGCAGAAATGCCAGTAGCTGAAGCTACAGGTTCTATGGTGGTTGATATTGGTGGCGGCACAACAGAGGTTGGCGTCATTTCGATGGGCGGTATTGTTTATGCTAAATCTGAGCGTGTTGGCGGCGACAAGTTCGATCAAGCGATTATCGATTACATTCGCCGCAATTACGGCATGCAAATCTCTGAACCAACTGCAGAAGCCATGAAGAAAAAAATCGGCTCCGCATTCCCGGGTTCTGAAGTGTTAGAAATTGAAGTCACTGGACGTAACCTTGCAGAAGGTTTACCACGTAAATTTACGATTTCTAGTAATGAAATTTTAGAAGCATTAACTGAACCGCTCAATGCGATTGTCGGTGCTGTTAAATCAGCTTTAGAGCAAACACCACCAGAGCTTGGTGCAGATATTGCAGAAAAAGGTATGGTCATTACAGGTGGTGGCGCGCTATTGCGTGATATTGATCGTTTACTAATGGAAGAAACTGGATTGCCAGTGATTATTGCAGAAGACCCGCTTACTTGCGTCGCTCGCGGTTGTGGGCGCGCATTAGAAGATATGGATAAACTAGGTAGCGTATTTGCGCATGAGTAATCGTAATGCATTTCAATTAACTTCACTGCAACGGTATGCTTAAGGGTGTTCATCAGAAACTAGAGCCTCAACAAACTCCTGCTTTTTTTGTCCGTGGCGCAAGTCCATTCTCACGCATGGTTCTTTTTTGTGCGCTATCCATCATCTTGATGGCAGTGGATGCTAAGTTAAGTTATCTGTCTCAAGTCCGCCATGCCTTTATTGGTGGACTCCACCCCATTGAAAGAATCGCCAATATCCCTAGTGAATTCATTAGGGATTTTAAGAAGTATTTTTCTATACATAATAAATTGGTACAAGAAAACTATGCGCTTAAACAACAATCTTTCGAAAATGCGATTAAGTTACAGCGGCTCAATACTTTACAGGCTGAGAATACCCATTTACGCAGCTTATTAGGCGGCGACATGCCGATACACCCTAGAGCGGTATTAGGTGACATCTCACATACGGGTAGAGACCCGTTTAGAAACGTTGTTGTTGTAAACCGCGGTAGTCAACATAATATACAAGCAGGTCAGGCTGTCGTTGATGCAAAAGGGGTATTAGGTCAAGTGACCCGCGTTTATCCTTTTAGCAGTGAGGTAACGTTAATTACTGATAAGAATCTGTCTATTCCAGTGCAAGTTGAACGCAATCAGTTGCGCGCGATTGCTTTTGGACAAAGTGGCAATACACTCGACATTCCATATCTACCTTCAAACGTAGATATTAGAATTGGGGATAAGTTGGTGACTTCCGGCATTGATGGCATTTATCCCGCCGGTTTAGCGGTTGCAACAGTGACAAAAATCCATCAAGATCCTAAGTCCCCTTTTGCAAAAATTATTAGCGCACCCACTGCGCAAGTTAGTCATCATTTACAACTGTTAATTCTAGAACTCCCTGAATTAAAAGAGGTAGAGCCAAATCCTTCAGAGGATGAAGACGATGAGCCGGCCAATAAAACAGTACTGAAAGAGGCTAAACCAGATGCGCGCCCCTAGTCTACTATCGGTATACGGCACTTTGTTTTTGGCTTTGCTACTTCAACTTTTCCCTTGGACAGGCGAAGGCATTATTTTCCGCCCAGATTTTATGCTAGTTGTCTTGATTTACTGGCTATTCCGCGCACCCTATTTATGCAATATCGGCACTGCGTGGGTTGCTGGCGTACTGGTCGATTTAGCCACAGGCAGCTTATTGGGGCAATATGCGTTAGCCTTTACGTTAACAGCCTATGTTGCACTCTTCTTTCAACGTAGATTAGTACTATTCAGCTCGTTCCAATTATTATTTTTCACATTAGGTTTATTAGCTTTTACGCGCTTGACTATATTAGTACTCAAACTATTTTCGGGCCACGATCTTCCTAACATGCATTATTTTTGGCCCGTGCTCTCTGGCTTACTGCTATTACAGCTCATGCGCTTCTTTCTGGGCCCAATTACACAATCCACATCTAATGGGGCTAGCTAAACTCGCATGCGTCGTCGGCCTGAATTAAAAAACTACCAAAATGAATTGCATCATTTCAAGCTACGTTTAGCCGTACTGGGCCTGCTGATTGTTATTGGGTTTAGCATTCTCATCATGCGTTTTTATTTTCTGCAAGTTTCTCGCTATGAGCATTATCATACGCTGGCAGAAAATAATCGCATTTCAGTTATTCCAGTTGCACCAACGCGCGGCATTATTACTGACCGAAATGGCACCACAATTGCTCACAACTTTTTTGTCTATGCCTTAGAAATAACGCCGTCTAAGGTCGAAAATTTAGATGATACGATTACTGAGATTAGTAAACTGGTTGAAATATCAAGCAGTGATATCAAGCGATTTAAAAAGCTAAAACAGCGTGCACACGAGTTTGAATCTGTTCCAATCCGTACGCATTTAAATGAAGTTGAAGCAGCTAAGTTTGCAGCCAATCGCTTTCGATTTCCCGGCGTAGATATTAAGTCAAGATTGTTCCGGCATTATCCCAATGGAAAACTAGGTGCGCATTTTGTTGGCTATATTGGCCGCATTAATGATGACGATTTAAATGACCTAAAAGAGTCTAATGAACTTTCTAACTATAAAGGTTCTGACCATATTGGTAAAACTGGTATTGAACAATACTATGAAAAAAAACTACACGGCATCACAGGCTTTCAACAAGTAGAAATTAATGCTGATGGCAAAGCAGTGCGCGTTCTGTCAAGCAAAGCGCCGACATCTGGCAGCAACTTAACGCTTTCTATCGATCTTAAATTACAAGAAATTGCTGAAAATGGATTTGGCGACAGGCGTGGCGCTTTGGTCGCTATTCAACCAAAAACGGGAGAGGTGCTTGCCCTAGTTAGCATGCCAACTTTCGATCCAAACCTGTTTGTGGGTGGTATTGACTCAAAGAATTGGAAACGTTTAAATGAGTCTATCGACAAGCCATTAATTAATCGTCCGCTGCGAGGCATTTATCCACCAGGCTCAACATTCAAACCATTTGTTGCGCTAGCTGGCCTTGAAGCAGGAAAACGTCTACCCCCATTTAGGATTCAAGATCCGGGCTATTTCACCTTGCCTAATAGCTCTCATCGCTACCGTGATTGGAAAGTAGGCGGCCATGGCTTTGTTGATATGGCGCGCGCTATTACCATCTCTTGCGATACTTTTTTTTATGGTCTTGCTATTGAACTAGGGATTGAGAAAATAACCACTTTTGTACGCCATTTTGGCTTTGGCGAAAAAAGTGGTATCGATATTAATGGTGAAAATAGCGGCTTATTACCGACACCGGAGTGGAAGCAACGCCGTTTTAAACAACCTTGGTATGTTGGAGAGACGGTTATTGTGGGTATTGGGCAAGGCTACACGCTGGTCACACCAATGCAACTTGCTTACGCAACGTCAGTCCTAGCAAATAGAGGTACTGCGATGAAACCGCATTTAGTTACCGCTATTACTGATGTCAAAACGGCTCAGACAACCGCGGTAAAACCAATTTTAGCTGACCAAATCGCATTAACCGAAAGTAATTTAGAGATTGTCACTAATGCAATGATTGATGTTACGTTACCAGGTGGTACCGCATCGCTAGTTGGCCGAGATGCTGGTTATAGTATTGCGGCCAAAACAGGCACAGCGCAAGTGATTGGTATTAAACAAAATGAAAAGTACAACGAAAAAAATATTGATGAGCGACATAGAGATCACGCTTTATTCATCGCTTATGCGCCAGCAGATAATCCTACCATTGCCATTGCGGCAATTATCGAAAATGGAGGGCATGGCGGCTCAGCAGCAGGACCAATCGCACGGCAAGTCATGGATTACTATTTGCTTGGAAAATTACCTCCAGAAGCTACGAAAAATCCTCAACCCCCTAAAAAAGCAACTGCCGTGCTAACGCCAGAGATTGTTCATGATTAATCAGCTGTTTAATGCTTTAGTCAAGCATATCGACTCTATCTTAATGAGTTGCATCTTATTTACAATGCTCGTTGGTTTATTTGTTTTATATAGCGCCGCTGGAGAAGACCTAAGCAGAATTAATGCTCAGTTAGTCAATATTGCAATCGCGTTAGGCATTATGTGGGTCGTTTCTAATATTCAACCACAGCTCATGGAACGTATAGCGCCCCTTTTGTATATTCTTGGCATCATATTATTGTTATGTGTTGCACTTTTTGGCGACGTCAGTCATGGCGCTAGAAGATGGCTAGATTTGGGCGTCATGAAAATCCAGCCCTCAGAACTCATGCGTATTGCAATGCCAATGATGCTAGCTTGGTTCTTTTCTCAACGCGAAGCAACTTTACGCTTACTTGATTTTGTCATTGCCTTTTTCATTCTTGTTGCGCCCGTCTTGTTTATTTTAAAACAACCCGATTTAGGCACTTCTTTGTTAGTCGCCGCTTCTGGTTGTTTTGTCATCTTTTTGGCAGGCTTAAGCTGGCGCATTATTATTGGCAGCATGGTTTCTATTGGAGCGCTCATCCCCGTTTTTTGGTCGATGCTTCATGATTATCAAAGAAGACGCGTACACATTCTAATGGACCCAACTCAGGATCCATTAGGGGCTGGCTATCACATTATTCAGTCCAGTATTGCGCAAGGTTCAGGCGGTCTTACAGGTAAGGGCTGGCTAAATGGCACGCAATCTCAGCTTGACTTCTTGCCTGAACGCACGACCGATTTCATTTTTTCAGTCTTTAGTGAAGAATTTGGCATGGTTGGCAATTTACTGTTATTGTTACTTTTTAGCTTAATTATTGCGCGAGGCATTTATATCGCCTCCCAGGCAAAAAGCACCTTTTCTCGCCTATTAGCGGGCAGCATTATTATGACTTTCTTTATTTACATTTTTGTTAATATAGGCATGGTCAGTGGCATCCTCCCTGTCGTTGGCGTTCCATTACCCTTGATTAGCTATGGTGGCACATCCATGGTGACGATACTGCTTGGCTTTGGCATACTGATGAGTATTCATACGCACAAAAATTTAGTCGCATCGGGATAAAATGAATGATTAAAACATCGTCTCTTTTTGTTGTTTTGAGTTGCTTAATACTAGCATCATGTGGCGGCAGCACCGCCGTCAAACCAAGCAAACCCAATAGTAATAGCAGTAGTTCTAGCAATAACGGCGGCTATTATGGCAATGATGGTCCGCATGAAACTACCCCTGATAATTTAGACAGCATCCCCGATGCCGTGCCTAAGGTTGAAGCTTTACATAAATACTCGAACAAACCCTATATCGCCCTAGGTAAAAAGTATTACCCGCTAGAAACCGCAAAAAATTACAAAAAAAGTGGGGTTGCCTCTTGGTATGGCAAAATGTTCCACGGTAAGAAAACCGCCAGTGGTGAGACTTATGACATGTATAGCATGACGGCAGCGCACACCACATTGCCACTCCCAAGTTATGTCAAAGTGACTAATGTTGAGAATGGGCGTTCGGTTATCGTACGCGTCAATGATAGAGGACCATTTAAGCATGAAAGAGAGATTGATTTATCTTATGCTGCCGCCCATAAGTTACGGCTGATTGAAAAAGGTAGTGGTTTAGTCGAGGTAGAATCCATTGACCCTACGCAATATATTCCACCACAAACGAGTGCAAGCGCTACCTTTAGTCCCTCACCAGCGCCACAGGACGTGGCAATACCGCAGCATTACATTCAAGCAGGTGCTTTTGGGGAAGAAAATAATGCCATTGCATTACAAAATCGTATCCAAGCGTTGGACATTGAAGAAGTGGCTAGAATTAATCGCATGTATAATAATGGCTTGTACCGGTTAATTGTTGGTCCTTATCAAACAAAAGAACAAGCAGAGAAAATAGGTCAAACTATTCTTAATCGATTAAACATTCCCACCATTATCACCACTAAATAACAGAAAATTATGCCTCAAAAATTGATTACCTTTATTGCGCTACTCCTACTACCATTAATAAGCTTAGCAGCAGATGTTCCACCTCCTTCTTTAGATGTAAATGCTTATTTACTAAGAGATTTCAACAGCGGTTCCACAGTTGCATCAAAAAATAGTGAGGCAAAATTAAAACCCGCGTCGCTGACTAAAATCATGACTGCTTATATTGTGTTTGATGCACTTAAAGAAGGGCACTTAACGCTAGATAAAACAGTGCCCGTCAGCAAGGAAGCTTGGCAAGCTGAAGGTTCTAGAATGTTTATTGAACCGTTAAAAAGTGTCACGGTAGATGAGTTGTTGCATGGTCTGATTATTCAATCTGGTAACGATGCTGCTGTCGCACTAGCTGAAGCAGTTGCTGGATCTGAAGAGCAGTTTGCCATAATGATGAATCAGCAAGCAAAACGAATTGGCATGCGCAACTCTCACTATATGAATGCAACTGGCTTGCCTGATGAAAATCATTACACCACTGCAGACGATTTAGCATTAATGACGGAAGCCCTCATACGAGATTTTCCAAAAGATTATGCGCGCTTGTATAAGCAAAAAGAGTACACCTACAATAAAATCACACAGCTTAATCGAAACCGTCTTTTATGGCTGGATGAAAATGTTGATGGCGTAAAGACGGGGCACACAGAAGCGGCTGGTTATTGCTTAGTTTCTTCGGCTAAGCGAGGAAAAGTACGTCTGATTTCAATCATATTAGGTGCTAAAAGCGAAAATATGCGCGCATCTGAGAGCCAGCGTTTACTCAACTATGGTTTCCAATTTTATGAATCAACATTAGTCTACCGTCGCGCTCAAGCTATTTCTAAGATGCAAGTTTATAAAGGAGCTGAGAAAATAGTAGCTGCTACCGTTGCAAAAGATTTATATTTTTCTTTGCCTAAAGGCGACTATGCGCAAGTTAAAGCAACAATGACCGCAAAACAACCGCTAATTGCGCCAATTAAAGCAGGTCAAGTGATTGGTAAAATGACGTTCACATTAGACAATAAAGTCATTCGCGAGCAACCATTAGTTGCCGCAACAAGCGTTAGCGAAGCTGGATTCTTTGGCAAAATGATTGATAGCATTAAGCTCATGATTAAGTAAAGACTGACTAAATAATGACAGATCAGATTAATACAGATACAGCTGAAACCTTAATCGAATTTCCATGCGATTTTCCGATTAAGGTGATGGGTAAAACCGAAGCGGATTTTAGTGCGCAAATCATTAAGATCATTCAGACGTATGTGCCAAACTTTGATGCGAGCATGATAGAGATGAAGGGCAGTGCTAAAGGCAACTATACAAGCCTCACTTGCACTTGCTACGTTGAGTCAAAAGAACAGCTAGACAATATTTATCGTGCACTCACCAGCAACCCACTGGTCAAGTATGTGCTTTAACCATTAAAGATGCCGCTAATTACGCGCAATCTTGGGCGAACAGACTATCAAACAACGCTTGCAGCCATGCAAGCGTTTACCAATAACCGCAGTCCAGAAACCGACGATGAACTCTGGTTAACAGAACATGATAGTGTTTACACCTTAGGCTTAAATCGCAACAATATTAGATTGCCGCAAAATAACATCCCTGTTGTTAATGTTGATCGCGGTGGCAAAATAACCTACCACGGTATCGGTCAAGTTGTGATTTATTTGCTGATTGATTTGGACCGAAACCAGCTAAAGGTGCGTGAGTTAGTTAATATTATCGAAGGCAGTATTGTTGAGTTTTTAGCACGGCATTCAATTGAAGCGACTACACAACATCATGCCCCCGGCGTTTATATCCAAAATAAAAAAATCGCCTCGGTTGGTTTAAGATTAAAAAAGAACCGCTGTTATCATGGTCTTAGTTTAAACGTCGATATGGACTTAAGTCCGTTTTCAGCGATTGATCCTTGTGGTTATGCTGGCTTAGAAATGACGCAAACAAAAGACTGGAATATTCAAGAAACACCTAAAATGATAGGCGAAGCTTTACTCGAGATATTGGAAAATAAATTAAGCAAATGAGCAAACCAACTAACATGACAACAGATGCAATCACATCAAGCCGACCGCCGAAAAAAATCGCTGGTGTTAAAGAAATTGATGCAGCAAAAACATCGCGCATACCGATTAAAATCATTCCGCAACCCATCCTGCGTAAGCCTGAGTGGATACGCATGAAAATGCCCAATAGCAAGCGTTTTCAAGAAATCAAACAGGCCTTACGCAATAATAATTTGCATACCGTTTGTGAAGAAGCCAGCTGTCCTAATATTGGCGAATGCTTTAGTGGTGGCACCGCAACTTTTATGATTTTGGGTGATATTTGTACTCGTCGCTGCCCATTTTGTGATGTTGCGCATGGCAAACCTTTGGCGCCCGATGTAAACGAACCTGCTAACTTAGCAAAAACCATCGCCGAGATGCAATTAAATTATGTGGTCATCACCAGTGTTGACCGTGATGATTTGCCAGATGGTGGCGCACAACACTTTGTCGATTGCATTAAAGCCATACGTGCGGCTTCGCCTGCCATTAAAATTGAGGTATTAGTGCCTGACTTCCGTGGTCGTTTAGAGATTGCCTTAGCTATTTTAAATGCAGCGCCACCTGATGTGATGAACCATAATCTAGAAACTATTCCGCGTCTTTATAAGCAAGCGCGTCCGGGTTCTGATTATCAAAATTCACTCAATCTACTTAAGCAGTTTAATGAGCTCTATCCTGATATTCCAACCAAATCTGGCTTAATGTTAGGCCTAGGCGAAACGGATGATGAGATACTAGAAGTCATGCAAGACTTACGCGCACATCACGTGACCATGCTCACGTTGGGACAATATTTGCAGCCTAGCGTGCATCATTTACCTGTCATGCGCTATGTAGAACCTGACGCATTTGATGCATTAAAAGAAAAAGCTGACGCCATGGGCTTTAATAATGCCGCCAGTGGCCCCATGGTAAGAAGTAGTTATCATGCCGATCTACAGGCAGGTCATGTTATTTAATCCTCTATAGCGAGAATACGAATGGTCCCACATTTAACAACAGCATTGAGCGGTCCCCTTTTAGATTTAGAAAAACGCATGTTGACATCAATGCCAGCCATTGAGCACTGGTTCCGCACACAATGGTTAGAGCATAGCTCGCCATTCTATGCTTCTGTTGATTTGCGTAATAGCGGATTTAAATTAGCGCCAGTCGATACTAATTTGTTTCCTGGTGGCTTTAATAACCTGAATCCTGATTTTCTTAGTTTAAGCGTACAAGCGGCGATGGTCGCTGTTGAAAAAATATGTCCTGAAGCTCATCGTTTGCTGATTATTCCAGAAAATCATTCGCGTAATACTTATTACCTGCAAAACGTAGTTGCCTTAAGTCATATGCTAAAAGCAGCCGGTTTAGATGTCAGAATAGGCAGTATCTCACCAGAGATTACCGAGCCAACCACATTCACCGCACAAGAAGGCAATAGCTTATTGATTGAACCGGTGGTGCGCGAAGGTAACCGTATTAAGCTAAAAAATGCAACGCTGGGCGATTTTGATAGCTGCGCGATTTTACTCAATAATGATTTATCTAGTGGTGTTCCTGATATTCTAAAAAACTTAGAGCAAGACTTAATTCCACCATTGTACGCGGGCTGGCATACGCGCCGTAAAACCAATCATTTCGCTGCTTATAATCAAGTCATCGCCGACTTTGCTAGCATACTCGAAATTGATGAATGGTTGCTCAATCCTTATTTTGAAAGCTGTGAAGGCATTGATTTTAATACGGGTGCTGGTGAAGAATGTTTAGCCATTAAAGTAGAATCGTTGCTTAAAAAAATACAAAAAAAATACGATGAATACGGTATTGAGCAAGTACCTTATGTGATTGTGAAAGCCAATGCTGGCACGTATGGCATGGGCATTATGACAGTCAAATCAGCTGATGAAGTACGCGGTCTAAACCGTAAAAAACGCAATAAAATGTCAGTCATCAAAGAAGGTCAACAAGTAAGTGAAGTCATCATTCAAGAAGGCGTTTATACCTTTGAAAGCATTGATGGTGCCGTAGCAGAGCCCGTAGTTTACATGATGGATCATTTTGTAATTGGTGGCTTTTATCGTGTGCATACCAGCCGTGATGCAGATGAAAACTTAAATGCACCAGGTGCACATTTTGTACCGTTAGCTTTTGAAAAGCCTTGTACGTTACCAGATTGTGCCGATGCGCCTGATACCCTGCCCAATCGCTTTTACGCCTACGGTGTTGTCGCACGATTGGCTTTATTAGCAGCGGCCATTGAACTAGAAAATGCTGACCCTATGCGTGAATCGCTTGCTGCATGAAACTACTCTTCATTCTTGACCCATACGCCAGCTTAAAACTAGCGAAAGACACAAGCATTGCCATGATGCGTGAAGCATCGGAACGTGGACATCAGCTCTATGTTTGCCAACAGCAAGATGTTTTTTTGCGTAATGAAATTGTGCATTTCAAAGTACAAGGTTTTAGTTTTTCTGATGGTGAAAAATGGTACGCATTAACGCCAGTAACAGAAATGTTGCCAACCGACGTTGATGCCATTCTGATGCGCAAAGACCCGCCGTTCGATAATGAATATTTGTATAGCACTTATTTATTAGAGCTCGCGGCTAAACAAGGCGGCAACGTGATTAATAACCAAGCCGCTGTGCGTAGCTGGAATGAGAAGCTATCCGTTACCCGATTTCCGCAATTTTGTCCTGAATTTTTAGTCACCAGCCAAGCTGATTTAATTATTGAGTTTTTAAATACCCGACAAGATATTATCGTTAAACCGCTGGATGGCATGGGCGGTACAAGCATCTTTAAACTCACCAAAGACGATCCGAATTTGAATGTGATTTTAGAAACCATCACCCACTACGGTAAGCAAACCATCATGGCGCAACAATATTTACCCGCCATTAAACAAGGTGATAAACGCATTATTGTGATTGATGGTGAGCCTCTGCCTTATGCTTTGGCCCGCATTCCAAAAGCAGGAGAAACCCGTGGTAATTTGGCCGCGGGTGGCAAAGGGGTCGCGCAACCACTCTCAGCACGGGATAAAGAAATTGCCATAACCATCGGCAAGACATTAAAAGCTGAAGGCTTGTTTTTTGTTGGCCTAGATGTTATTGGCGACTATTTAACCGAAATTAATGTCACCAGCCCTACTGGTATTGTGGAGATAGCAGCACAAACAGATTGCAAACCTGCTCAACTTTTCTTAGATGCCTTAACTGCTAAACTAGAATCTATAGCACACTAGCGTTATAGTAGCGCTATGCGCCAGCTCCTTCTACTATTCACTGCATTGCTACTCACTAGTTGCGGTGCTAAAGAGCCACTCTACAATACCCAAACCTACGTTTTTGGCACCTTAGTCGATATCTCAATTTATGGGGAGACTGACGAAAAAGCACAGGCCGCGGCTAGCGCAGTTATTCATCAATATAATGATTTGCATCAGCGATTGCATGCTTGGCAACCAAGTGAATTAAGTACACTTAACCAAGCATTTGCAGCTGGTCAAAAGCCCATTACTGTTAAATCAGACCTGGCAAGAATGATGACTGATATCACACGATTATCGAATCAATCTAATGGTGCATTTAATCCCGCCATCGGTCAGTTAATCAAGCTTTGGGGGTTTCAACATGATACGTTTATCCCGCACAAGGTAGATCCACAAACTATAGAAAGCTTAGTCGCTAAAAATCCATCCATGTCTGACATTGTGGTGAATGGCAATCAAATCTACAGCACTGATCCAACTGTACAATTGGATTTAGGCGGTTATGCCAAAGGTTATGCCCTTGATATCGGCTTGGCTTATTTGAAGCAACAACACATCAGCAATGCGCTTATTAATATTGGCGGTAATATTATTGCGCTAGGCCGACATGGTGAACAACCTTGGCGCGTTGGCATTCAACATCCACGCCAACCAAACGCCATAGCAACTATTGCCCTCCATAGCGGGTGGGCCATTGGCACTTCTGGTGATTATCAACGCTACTTCGAATTGGACGGCAAACGCTATTGTCATGTCATTGACCCAAGCACTGGTTATCCCGTGCAAGGCATGCAATCCGTAACCGTCCTAATTCCGCCACAAGTCAACGCTGGCGTATTGTCTGATGTTGTCTCTAAACCTATTTTTATTGCACAGGCTAATGTTCGCGTTGAATCTGCTAAAGCAATGGGGATTAAACACTTTTTAATCATGTCTAGTGAACAGAACATTCAAGTTAGCGATGCGATGCAAAAACGCTTATCTTGGCTAGATGCCAAAGCTGAAAAGCAACTGAAAGTAGTTCACCTTGACTAAGTTTAACCTTGGTAGCAAGCCATTATTTGGCGACTGGCTTGTCATTGTGATCACTGCAATAGGAGTCATCTGCATATTCCAAACACTTTGGAGCAACACACCAGCCAGTCAATTGCAAATTCGTCAAGCGGATAAAATTCTAGGTACATATGATTTAAATCAAACGCGCGAGCTGCATATACACGGCCCAATTGGTGAATCACACATCAGCATTAACCAAGGCAAAGTGCGCTTTAAGCAATCTCCATGCACCAATCAATACTGCGTGCATCAAGGCTGGCTATCGAATGCGGGGCAAGTTGCCATCTGCTTACCTAATCAAATAAGCCTACAACTCATCGGCGAAAACAAACCCTATGACTCGCTCAACTATTAAAGAAACTGGTCAAATCACTAGCATACAAACTAGCAAAGAAGATCACCATATTGCCAAACTCACGGCATTGGCAATTGGCTTGCATGTACTAGAGGCTGTGTTCCCATCGCCGCTGCCTGGCGTTAAACCTGGGCTAGCCAATATTGTGACACTCTATGTATTGGTAAAATACGGTTTTGGCACAGCCGCATGGGTGAGTTTATTACGCGTCTTTGCCAGCAGCTTGCTATTAGGTCACTTTTTATCGCCTGCTTTTGTGCTTAGCCTATCTGGTGCTTTACTCAGCCTAGCGATGCTATGGTTAGCTCAGCACTTACCTAAACGCTATTTTAGTGTGATTACGCTTAGCATTTTGGCTGCTTTTGCACATATTGCAGGACAGCTTTTAATTGTCAGATTATGGCTAATTCCACATGCGGGCGTCAGTTATTTAATCCCTATTTTTGCATTGGCCGCTTTAATTTTTGGCTTTGTTAATGGCTTTATTACGCTCAAAGCATTACAGGATGTAAAAGATAATGACTCATAGTAGGACTTCCCCACTGAATATTCATCAATAAAAAAGAGCGGCATTGCCGCTCTTTAATTACAACAAATATCCAATTAGTTACTCGACAATTTCACGCCAAATTGAACGCCTCATATTAAACGCGCCTGTGCCACTCACAAATTCAATATTAGGCACTATTGTTGGATTTGGGTTATCAGATAACACATTAGAAACGACTGGTTTTCCGTTAATAAAAACAACATTAAAACCTACACTGGGTGCCGATGTACGTTGTGATACCGCGCCAAATGGTATTAAGACAGATGACCCTGTTTTGTAGTCTAGGTAATTAAACCAACCGTAACCTGATGGTTGACAAGCACTGGCTAATGGCACGGTTGTCGGCACTAATAAGGTACCAAGTATTAGCTGTGAAGCAACATTTTGTCGTTCTCCACTATCAGGGAAATCGATATACCACCCAATCCCTGTTGATAAGTCTACACCAGTGTTAGTGCCGCTAACACGTTGGTCTGATTTTGTTAAATCGGTACTTGCTTTAATCGTTTGTTTGACAATGCCAGCAATGCTCCGTGGATTGTTATACACAAGACTAGTATCGCCTTCATTAGCAACATCTTTAAGGGCATATAAACTTTGTGTAGTGAAAAGTGAAGCATCTAAGTCAGTTTTCTCTAAGTATTTGCCTGTGCCCACAAAAACAACTCTTTTATTGCCAATCAACCCAAGTTCAGGCGGCGTCATTATTGGCTGTGCAATATTGTTACCATTTCTTAATCGTGCAAAATGTAGAACTTTATTTGCAGCTGAGTCAATATTAAAGCGCCAAACATTGCCATCCAAATCGCCGCCATAAACATATTTCACTACGTTATTGACCTGCCCATTATCAGCATACGCACTGATTTTAGCCAATCCGCTAGGTGAACTAACCGTGCCTGAACCAGTTGTAATTGCTGCTAATTGAGTACCTGAATTAGCCTCTACAACATAGAGATAGCCTTGGCCATTTCCGGTGTTAAATTGCGATTGAGAACTGATAGTCGGCTTAAAGTCTGTACTCTTGCCACTTGAATAAAAGCTATCGTTATCGGGAATATTGTTATATCCAGAGGTGAAGACCACCACCCATTTTTCATCCCCACTTCGTTTGGTAATAATGGGATTGCCGTAGGTGTAGCCTAAGTGATTAAAATTTGTACTTGATGGATTAATCTCCCATAACACCAAAGGATTATCAGGGTCTGTAATATCCAAGGCATAATAACCACGTCCTCCCGCATCCAAACCAGCCACCAAGATTGTTTTCCAATCGCTGGCTGTTGCTGTGGCACAGTTGGCTGCGACACAAATGTCTGAAATCACTACATCGCCATTTACATAATATTGATGTTTCGCGCTGTAGTTGCTATCAGCTAATCTCCATAGATTGGGAATAACTGCAGAAGGCACAAATGCCCATTTTTCTTGCAAGGTTACAGAATCAAAAGCATGCAACATACCATCGTTTGACCCTACATACACTCGGCCAGCGCGACTTTGCTTAGCTTGCTTAAATGCTTGATAACCTGAATCACCATAGTTAAACGTTGGCTTACCAAGAAACGATGGTTTGGAGTCAATTAAATCACCTAAAATTGCAGTGCGTTTGCGGAACAACTCATTCTTCTCGTTATTCTCGATTCCTGAGTTTAACTCATAGGTTTTATTACCTTTTAAATAGTTAACGAAATTTTCTCCAGTTAAATTAACCAACTGATCAGTTGTATAAGTTGGTCCTTGCGTAAGATTAGCTTGTAAAAAACTACTAGTAAAATTGGCGCTTTGACTGGCTGTAAAATTACTGAACGCAAAATCAGACCGTGACCCACCTGTATTCATGTAAATTTTTCTAGATGCTAAGGTCTGTTTTTTAAGTTCGCCCTCACAAGTAGCAAACACTGGCTCTTTACACACTGAACCAATGAGTGTTGTAGTACACAACGCTTGATCATTCACATTTTTTGTGACGCAAGAATAGCCGCCAGTACCATTGGGCTCGATAACACTTGGCGCGCTACAGTTAGTTTCAGGCACCACATCTTCTACACATGCTTTTGCATCTTTACCAATACTGCCGTCATTCAGATCGATAACACGCTTTTCCAAATTACCTTTCCATAAGCCTGTTGTATAGCTCGCTACATAAGCAAAGTTATCACCAGATACTGGGTTCAGCGTACTCGTTGCTGCCGCCGCACCTGCTCCAGTACTGACTTTAATCAAAGCAATTGCTTCTCTTAATTGTTCAATCAAGTCGGTTGTTTTTTTAGCACTAAAATAACGGCCATCTCCATTTACAGCAGCATGCCACAAGTCATCAATAGTGGTTTCGTCGTTGTTAATAATTTTTGGCCACTGTTTAGTACCATCATAAACTTGCTTGAAATCACCAGCCACATTGGGGCCATATTCAGCATCATAAGCAAGTGTGCCATCCACACCTAAGCCCAAAGTAAACGTCACCATAGTCTGTTGGCGATTCAATAACGGTGATGTTCCTGCTGTATCACAGACATTGCTCCCTAATACACCAGTACAATTGCCATAAGCATTGTCTCTTAAGTCAGTATCACGATAATACTTAGCCACATCTGCAAGGGTATCACTACTCTTATTTGAGCCTTGATACTTGCCTTTTTCTGACGTCAAATTATCTTGATCCGTCATGCCAGAACCATCTAACTTAGCACCAGCAGCACTATTCCACTTACCATCTGTTGTTAGTAAAGTAAAGTTATCTTGGCATTCATACTGAATGGGGTCGCTAAACACATTAGCGGTATATTTTTTTGCATAAACCTGTCCAGCCTTACTGAGCGCATCTCGTAAAGGTGTACCGCCATACCAGTTTGGAACGGTTCCAAACAATCTCAGATACCAAGCAGCTTTATCTGCGCCTGAAAAATCTTTGAAATCAAGCCCCCGTCCATTTGTTGCTACATTAATCGTCATAAAACCCATGCGTAAATCATCACCTATGGTCTCAAACGCAATGCTAGTCGCAGTTTTCATCAACTGCATGCGCGTGCGGTAATAAGTGTACCAATTAGCATAGTTGGTCATTTCTTCCACATAAGTACAAGTGTTACCTGCACAATCTGTTCTTGCCGCATTTTTGACGGTAGTACCAGGAAATTTATAACTATTATTTGTCCGCACAATACTGACTGTTTCTCTAGCAGGCGCGATGCCCACTGTAGTAAACGCCGTAATGTCAAAAAATAGGGTTCCACTCGATCTCTCTGCTACGGGACTGCTACTTACATTGTTTGGAGCATAAATGGTCACTACATTGTCTGTTCTTGAAGCTGAATAGCCTACAACATCACAGTTACCTCTTCTTACAGTAGTACAACGGTTTATTTCGTTTACCACATCATTGGCAAGTGTCGATTCATTATTTGATGTTCCAGTTCTACCTTCCATGATATTTTGATTATTAATTATGATGCTATCAACTCTGGGGGTACCAGATGCCCCATAAATTCGAATCGTTGCTTGTCTTGGAATATTCGTAGTGGTAAGCGGCACTCGTATATTCACAAAGTTACCTGTTCTAACTGATTGACATGCATTATTTGCTGGCACTGCAATATTCGTTGCTACTGCAGAATTTTCACACCAACGAATGCGTGCAGGGTAAGGGTAAGCACTAGTAGGAATAGTGCTAGCAATGCACACCCTAAGATCGGTTCTTGAGCAGTATTCGTTCGCAATGGAAATGGTATATTGAGGGCTACCAACATCCGCATTTTGATAAGTAGTGCCATTTGTTTCGATATTTCTAGTACCTGCCCCACTGTCATAGGCGTTATTTTTAACGTTTTTCCAGTTTGGCTTAGTTCCACTATCTGCACCTGTTGCTGTACTCATCCCTGTTTGACTTGGATAGGTCGTTGTATCTGGCGCACCAGTGCTTGTATAGTTTGTTGGGCGGTTGTAGCGGACCGCTGGGTTATAAGCAAGCGCATTGTAACTAGGATCTAAATGATAAGACTGGCCAATATGAGATACCGGTGTTTTTGTGTTTGGAAAGGTCGTTTCGGTATCTGCCGTCCAATCAGGCATATATTCGAACTCCATACTCTTAGAGTCATCCAGCACATAAAGCATATTAGGCTTTACTTTTTTAGGCCCATTATTTGACAATGGTGTCGTCGCAATATCCAATGGCGACTGCGCTTGAGTAAGCTCACTAAAAGCAAACATAACACCTAACAACATTATCAACGCTACCGTCGATAATTGACTTTTTAAAATTCGGTTCATTGTATGCTCCTAATATGCATATACTTGACTATAACTTTGAGTATTCTTTGGGCCTGTCACACGTACTGTAATGCGGTAAACAGGGCTTTCACCGCCATTAATGATTGCACCACCTTCTTCAGCGGAGAGGCCACCTCGTAAACTACTACCGCCAGCGGAAGATTTACCTAATAAACACTTATTTTCTTTATCATTTGAAGGCTTTGTCGCTTTAGAACACATACGCTCGATAATGTAATTAATTTGATTTTGGCTAGCAGTTTCTTTGCCTGCGATAATGCCATCCCCTGTTGCGACAGCACTATAATTAGTCCAAGTAGCATCATTTCTCAAGTCAGCTGACACATCAAGGTTTACATTTGCACCATTCAAATTGCCATAGGTCGCGTAATAGCCGTTCGATTTACTTGTGCTGTTAAAAGCCGTTAAGTTTGGATCTAAATCTGATGTATTTTTAAGCCATTGCAATGCAGTTTCAGCACCTCTGCTTGAAGATATCAAAGCACTTTGTCTAAATGATAAATTACCTGCAATAGTCGTATTGGTATCGACCGTGCGAATCAGTGCTGCAGCAGCTAATGACATTACTACCAATGCAATCAATGCAATAAACAGCACAATACCTTGCTGGTGCTGTTTGTTTAAATAGCGATTTTTTTTGTTCATTTCACAGCTTCCCATGACCAAAGCACATTACGTAATGGCACTGTGGTTGAAAATACGCGATAACGATAGTTTTCCCACTCGGGTAAAAAAGAAACATCAATACCAACGGTTTTCGTACCGTTATCTGACCACGCAGTAGGTGCTGCAGTCGTGACCTTTGTTTTTTCTTTCAACCCATTTCTTAACACCAATGCCACCCTTATCGCTTTAATTCGATTACGCTTGGGCGCAACTGCCCAACTATTATCAGGCTCCACCCATCCAGTAGCTGGCACTTGGTTGTCACCAGGCACGTTAGAAACACCATACTGTGCTTGCATACTCACCACCCCAGAAACAATAGGGTCTCCATTCAATAGCAATTCATTGTTTTTAACTTCATAGGTATAAGAACCCCAACCGCCCATGCATGCAAGCATGTCTGTATCTTTTGGTGCTAACTCTGGCGATGAAATTTTAATGTAGCTAGGCTTATCTATAGCACTAACATCATTAAATGGTTGCTGCGCAACATCAGCGAAGCCGCATGTATTGCCACTGATAACCATGACTTTATTGACTGGATTGTCTTTGGTTGCGTCATCACCAGTCACTTTATACTTTGCTTTATAAGTGACATTACTCATCTCAAGGTCACTCCCACAACCAATATTATTTGAAACCACCATGCCATTTGCACCTGAATTGGATGAATTAATAATAGTAATCGGCACTGCACCAGCACCACCAGTGCTATAGCGTAAAATGAGCTTATCACTGCCATTTTCACCAGTCCCCTGCTCAATTTCAGCTGGGTATATTGCAACATTAGAAGTGCAGCGCAATATATTGTTAACAAAATCAGCGTTTGGCATTGGCAAACCGTAGCCAGCTGTTTCTATGCTGCGTCTCAACTGCATCAGCGCAATTGAACCGTTGGTTTGTGCGTCTGCTGTACCTGATGTACTACGTTTCTGTCCTTCAAAAACAGAAAAAGTCTGCATAACTGCTAACGTTGCCAGCAATCCAATGACTAGACCAACCATTAGCTCGACCAAGCTAAATCCAGTTTGTTGCCGTTTAAAACTAATGTTGTTCACTGTCATAAAGTCAAGCCCTCTACCCGCGCAGTAGCCAAATAAGTATGCTCGGTGCCGCCAGGCAAGGTCCATCTAACGGTAACAGTAACATCACGGCCGGCACTGACTGCGACTGACAACTTGCCTGATGGTAGTTGTGGAATAGCAGTATTGGTTGCAATATGTCCAGCCAGGTTATTGGTGCCAGTTAACCATACTTCTGCTAACTTATCTTGCGCGATAAAACTAGCCTCAGCACGATATTTAGCATCATCGGTATTTTTAATCATCGCCGCCTGCAAGCCAGTTAATGCAAGCAAACCCAAAGAAAAAATCAAAACAGCAATTAAGGATTCTAATAAAACAACCCCTTTTTGTGCTGATGGTAATGATGTTGGATAACGTTTCATTGCATTTTCCTTATTAACAGCGACGTGGGTCTGTAGTAGACAAATCAGATGCAGGATCACAACTTTTGACTGCGCCACCAGCACCTACCACTATTCGTAACGCTCTTCTTGTTACAGAAGTTTCTGTCGAATTAATATTAATCGTAAGCGCCCCTTTTGGACTAGTCATGAGGCCCAAGCCACTAAAGACGTACGGACCATTCTGACTAGCTATTGCCGTAATTTTATTTGATGAGCCGTCAGTCTCTAAACGCTTTTCTATCATTCCAGCCGCAGTACATGCACCTACTGGCGTTGGTCGCACACATACATTCCAAGCTGATGAATTAGCACCACCCAACTCAATCTGTACTGGTAAATTACGGCTTACCGCTTGGCTACGGGCAATTTGAAAACCAGTCACAATCGATTCTGTCGCTGTTTTAATCATGGTGTTTTGTACCATTTGCTGATAACTTGGAATGGCAAAAGTAGCTAGCACCGCAAATAACGCAATGACAATCATCAATTCAATTAATGAAAAACCTGTTTCTTTTAAACGCAACTGATTTAAATGATATTGCATTAACATGCGCTAGTTTTACTGGTTTTCCAGCAGTTTCCAGAAGCACCATCGTATGTTGATGTTTTTGCATTATCTTGATTAACCGTAAAGTTAAAGTTACTTACATCTCCTTTACCCGTCGCTTGCAAAGTATAAGTTGTAGCATTAGGTGCTGCTACGCAAGCGTAATTGAAATTGACTGCGCCATTAGCTGGCGCACAAAAAGCTGCACAACCAGCATAACTACGACTATCTTGAAAGCATTGCTCCATCTTAATACGCAAGTCTGCTAAGGTTGCTGTTGCTTCGGCTGCTCTACCAGCCTTTACATAATCGGTATAAGCAGGCACTGCAATACTGGCCAAGATGCCAATAATCGCCACCACTATCATCACCTCAATGAGTGTGAACCCTTTTTGTATTGCTTTTGCTATCTTCATGTTAATGCCCTTTTATGGTTAGTTTAATCATGCCAAAGTACATTGTGCATTGTCTAGCGTCATCCGACAATCGGTTACTGTGATGGAATAAGCGGTAAAAATCGTTGCTTATTCTGCTTGATGAAACAGAAGGTGATAAAATATATGCTTAACTTTTTGAGCTTGTCGCACATTATGTTTAAACCATTATTAACCATTATTATGCTCAGCATTTACACAATACTGATTGGCTGCGGCACAACTGGATCTTTGTATATTCCTGAGCAGCGTTATCCGCTACCAGATAAAACGCAAGAAACGCCTGCTGAAACACCTAACAATCAACCGACTTAAACAATTAAAGATAAACCTGTGAATTTTTTTGAACTAAAAAATGGCGTATTGCACGCTGAAAATGTTGCTCTAACCGATATTGCTGAGCAATATGGCACTCCTTGTTATGTGTATTCTAAACAAGCGCTAACACAAGCATTTAATGATTTTCAGGCTGGCCTGACCGATACTGACCATCTGATTTGTTTTGCTGTGAAAGCCAATCCTAATCTTGCAGTACTCAATGTATTTGCGCAATTAGGCGCTGGCTTTGATATTGTTTCTGGCGGCGAGCTCGCACGGGTGTTAGCGGCTGGTGGCGACCCACAAAAAGTGGTTTTTTCTGGCGTTGGTAAAACCGCTGATGAAATGCGAGCGGCGCTTGAGGCTGACATTCTTTGCTTTAACGTAGAGTCTGCAAGCGAGTTGGTTCGATTAAATAAAGTAGCGGGTGAAATGGGTAAAGTAGCGCCTATTTCTTTACGCGTGAACCCGAATGTGGATGCAAAAACACACCCTTATATTTCTACTGGCTTAAAAAATAATAAATTTGGCGTGGCATTTGAAGAGGCCATTGCGGTTTATCAACAAGCAGCGGCTATGCCTAATATTGCCGTGCATGGTGTCGATTGTCATATCGGCTCGCAAATTACCGAAATTTCACCTTTTATTGATGCGCTTGACCGAGTATTGAGTTTGGTTGATGCGTTAGATAAAAATGATATTCACATCTCACATATTGATGTCGGCGGCGGCATCGGCATTACTTATGATGATGAAACGCCACCTGCCTTTAAAGCTTACACAGAGGCGATTTTAGCTAAGCTACAGCAAAAGCATGTGAAGTTATTGTTTGAGCCAGGTCGCGCATTGGTAGGCAATGCTGGCGTATTGCTGACAACGGTTGAATATTTAAAACCAGCCGAAAGTAAAAACTTTGCCATTGTTGACGCGGCAATGAATGATTTAATGCGCCCAGCTTTATATGATGCTTATCACGACATTGTTGCCGCAAAGCCGCGTGCTGGCGAAACCACCGTATATGAAATTGTTGGCCCTGTGTGTGAAACAGGCGATTTTTTAGGGCACAATCGTTCGTTAAATCTCGCTGAAGATGATGTGTTAGTGATTAAATCAGCGGGGGCTTATGCCATGAGCATGGCAAGCAACTACAACACCCGCGGTCGAGCAATTGAAATTATGGTGGATGGCGACCAATGTCATGTTGTCAGAGCGCGCGAACAAATTGCTGATTTATTTGCATTAGAAAAAATCCTTCCTTAGGCGTTGATTACGGTTGCAACAGTTGCATCGTTCGCCACTTAGCGTTAAATTGTTATCTAAGCGATTTACGCTTAAAACGATTCATATAATGGAAGTTCAGGGAGATTGATATGACTAAGTTCTTACTTGCTTTAATGACGACATTGTTTTTAGTTGGTTGCGCCACAACTGGTGGTGGTACGTTGCCCGAAATTGCACCTTATGACGAAGCCGCTGTTGAGCCTTTGCCAGACATGGTACCAGCTGAATAGTTGCTCATAACAAAAAAGCGAAGTCTAACTTCGCTTTTTTTGTGCTATTTTAATCAAACACCACTGTTTTATTGGCATAGGTTAATACGCGATTATCAATATGCCAACGTACTGCTCTTGATAACACAACGCGTTCTAAATCACGGCCTTTTTGCAACAAATCTTCTACTTGGTCGCGGTGGGATATTCTAGCAATATCTTGCTCAATAATCGGTCCTTCATCTAACACTGCTGTCACATAATGCGCGGTTGCGCCGATTAACTTAACCCCACGCTCAAAAGCGCGATGATAAGGTTTGGCGCCAATAAAAGCTGGTAGAAATGAGTGGTGAATATTAATAATGCGTTGCGGATAGCGCGCCACAAAATTTGACGATAATATTTGCATATAGCGGGCTAATACAATCAAATCAATGTTGTAATCATCGAACAATTTGAACTGCGCGTTTTCCGCTTCAACTTTCGTGTCTTTGGTCACTGGCACATGATGGAAATCAATGCCATAAAAATCAGCTAGCGGTTTTGTATCTAAATGATTACTAATAATCAGTGGAATTTCACAGGCCAACTCACCTTGTTTATGGCGATGCAATAAATCAACCAAACAATGATCATATTGCGACACCATAAGCGCTAGCCTTGGTTTGTGCTCTGAGAATTTAATCTGCCAGCGCATGCCAAATTTCGTGGCGATAGCTTCAAAATGCTGAGCAAAAGCACCTTCATCTAAATTAAATTGATCTAAATCCCACTCAACGCGCATTAAAAATAGATTATTTTCCGCATCTTGATGCTGATCCGCGTGTAGAATATTTGCATTATGTTGATGCAAAAAATGCGCAATTGAAGCAACAATGCCTTTTGCATCTGGGCAGGTAATGAGTAATGTAGCGGTGTTTTTCATGCGACTTTCAATCTTTTCAACTGATATAATTTACTTGAATAATTATACCTTAAGCTGCTTTAATTTTTTCCAAGTCAGTAGTGATAAGACAACCTTCAACCAGGTATTAAAACCAACTACTAAATCATGTATCATAGGCAACCATGACGCAACTAGAAAAAACCCTTCAAGCCGATATTATTCTCGCTAACCCACGCGGTTTTTGCGCGGGCGTTGATCGTGCGATTATCATCGTCGAGCAAGCATTAGAAAAATTTGGCGCACCAATCTATGTACGTAATGAGGTTGTCCATAATAAATTTGTCGTCGATGAATTGCGCGAAAAGGGCGCTGTTTTTGTCAAAGATTTAGATGTGATTCCTAAAGGTAGCACGGTGATTTTTAGCGCACATGGCGTTTCCAAAGCGATTCGTGCTGAAGCAGAATCACGTGGACTGACTGCATTTGATGCGACTTGCCCTCTAGTCACCAAAGTACATATTGAAGTAGCCAAAATGCGTAAAGACGACATGGAAATTGTCATGATTGGGCATAAAGGACACCCTGAAGTTGAGGGCACGATGGGACAATCAGAACAAGGCATGTATTTAGTCGAGACCCCAGAAGATGTTACTAATCTGGCAGTTAAAAATGCAAACAAGCTAGCTTATGTGACGCAAACGACGCTTTCAATGGATGATGCAGCGCAGGTGATTCAAGCACTTAAAGAAAAGTTTCCTGCGATTCAAGGTCCAAAAAGTGATGATATTTGTTATGCCACACAGAATCGTCAAGACGCTGTCAAAATCATGGCAAAAGATTGTGATTTAGTCATAATCGTTGGTTCACCCAATAGCTCTAACTCTAATCGTTTACGTGAAGTTGCCGAGAATCAAGGCGTGGAAGCTTATATGGTTGATAACGCCTCTCACTTAAAACCTGAATGGCTATCCAATAAAAAGAAAATTGGCGTGTCTGCAGGGGCATCTGCACCTGAAATATTAGTTAAAGAAGTGATTGCCGCCCTGCAAACGCTTGGCGCTCATAATATTACCGAGCTACAAGGCGTTATCGAGAGTGTTATTTTCAAATTACCCAAGGATTTAATCTCTGCTAAAAAAACCTAAAACGCCGATTTCTGCACTGGTGCTGATTCACACGGTTGATTTGCAGGTTTTAATCATGGAGCGTGCGGACAAAGCTGGCTTTTGGCAATCGGTGACTGGAAGTATTGAAGGAGAAGAAACGCCTTATCAAGCCGCTATTCGAGAAGTAAAAGAAGAAACGGGTTTAGATGCACTGGCTTATGATTTTCAAGATTGGCATGCTCATAACACCTATGAAATTTATCCGCATTGGCGCCATCGCTATGCGGAAGGTGTGACTGAAAATGTGGAACATTTGTTTGGATTGACGTTGCCAGCTCCATTAGCCATTACGCTCGAACCGAATGAACACTTGCGCTATGAATGGGTGGATTGGCGTGAAGCAGCGCAACGCGTTTTTTCTTGGACCAATGTTGATGCGCTGAAAAAATTGGGTGAGAAACATCAAATGACGCTATAGTCATTATCATAAGCATCGTTATAATTAAAATCGTATAAAATTAACCTTTACTATTAATAAGTCCTAAACTCATTATGCAAGCACAAGCCGTTCCCATTCAATTTAATCACTTCCAATCTAAAAAGGATGATGATTGCCAAGCCCGCATTTTGGCTGCGCGCGAAAGGCTTGGTAAACGCTTAGTGATTCTAGGTCATCATTATCAACATGAAAGTGTGTATCGTCATGCGGACTTTTCTGGCGATTCTCTCAAGCTTTCTAAATATTGTGAAAATTTAGATGCTGAATTTATCGTGTTTTTAGGTGTTCATTTCATGGCTGAAGTCGCGGACATTTTGAGTCGTCCAGACCAAGTAGTGATTCTGCCTGACTTAGCCGCAGGTTGTTCAATGGCGGATATGGCGAACCTAGCTAAAGTGGAACGCAGCTATCGCGAATTAAATAAAGTATTAGACTTTGATGAAACCATTACACCAGTCACTTATATTAATTCTGCCGCTGATTTAAAAGCTTTTTGTGGTGAGCATGGCGGCATTGTTTGCACCAGCACCAATGCACCAAAAATTCTGGAGTGGAGCTTTAATCAACGTGAAAAAGTCTTGTTCTTCCCTGACCAAAACTTAGGTCGTTGGAGTGGTCATAAAATGGGGATTCCACTAGAAGAAATGCCGATTTGGGACCCTGATCAACCACAAGGTGGCTTAACGATTGAACAAATCAAAAACGCTAAAATTTTATTGTGGAAAGGCCATTGTGCAGTGCATCAAATGTTCCGACTACAAAATATTGAGCAGTTTAGAAAAGAGCATCCCGATGGTAAAGTGATTTCGCATCCCGAAGCGCCGTTCGAAGTCTGTTTAAACTCTGATTTTGTGGGCTCAACAGAATATATTTTAAAAACGGTGACCGATGCTGAGCCCAACACCAAATGGTTAGTTGGCACTGAATTGAATTTAGTCACACGCCTAGCTGAACAAATGAAACCGCAAGGTAAACTGGTGCAGTTTATGAGTCATGTCGTGTGCGAATGCTCCACCATGGCGCGCATTGATCCACAACATTTGGCTTGGTGTTTAGAGAATTTAGTTGAAGGCAATATCGTCAATCAAATTACCGTGCCAGCGGATGAAGCGAAATTAGCCAAATTAACGTTAGACCGCATGTTGGCGGCTTCTTAAATGGCAGACAAGCAAGACTGCGCCCTTTGCCAACCCAGTGCAAATCTGATTTTATGGCAAGATGATTTTTGCCGTGTTGTGTTACTCAACGATGCCGACTATCCTGCTTATTGCCGCGTAGAATTAAAAGCACACGTGAAAGAAATGACTGACTTAGCGCCAGACGAGCGTGCGCGCACCATGAAAATCGTGTTTGCCGTTGAAACTGCGATACGCGAAGTGATACAACCCGATAAAATCAACTTAGCCAGTTTGGGCAATAAAACGCCGCACATGCATTGGCACATCATTCCACGATTTGATAGTGATAAACACTTTCCGAATAGTCATTGGGGAGAAGCAACGCAAGTGGGAAAACAACCTGCGCTTTCACTCGCAATATTAGGTCAACTAAAAACAAAAATTACAGCGCACATTACTTGCGCTTTAGCTGATTAAATTAATCGATTAGCAAGCGCTTTACGACGTTGTTATGAGTTAAATGACTTTCGATAATTTCATCAATATCGTCATTATCCACAAAGGTATACCAAACCGCTTCAGGATAAACCACCATCAACGGACCTTCATTACAGCGGTCTAAACAACCAGCGCGATTCACACGCACCTTGTGCTTTCCACTTAATCCTAATTTTTTAACTTGTGATTTCATATAGTCAAAAGCCGCTTCTGCGCCTTTGCCCATGCAGCAAGATTCGCCATCTGGTCGTTGGTTTAAGCAAAAGAATACATGGTGTTTAAAGTGATTATTCATATATGTAATCCAAAAATACTGAGAAAAAGATTAGTACGGCAAACAAAAATAACTCCGCAGGGCTTTGAAAGATAATGACTCTGCACGATTACTTAGTATAAAGGGCGTCTTCGTTGGTAAACGTCCACGTCCGTGTAATGCCTAAAATATCAGTTGTCTTTTTCATCTGTTCAGAGAAGTTTGCGTATGGCGCTGCTAACTTAACAATATTAATCGCTGCGTCGTCTAATATTTTCGATCCTGAGCTTTTATCAATCGTTATGTCCTCTACTGAACCGTCTGCGCGAATAGAAACGGTTAACTGCAATGTGCCATAGATTTTCTGTGCTCTTGCTGATGTCGGATAATTCATATTACCAACCCGCTCAACTTTTTGACGCCAAGCCTCTAGGTATAAAGCATCATCAGCCTCTTTCGTGCGCGCGCCTAAAAAGCGCCGTTTAGGTCGTTTTTGATACTCTTCTTGTTGTTTGGCAATTTGCGCTTCTAAACGGTCAATTTCCAAACTAGCTGCTAGCAAGTCATCCCGATTGAGTTTTCTTGAAATAATATTTTCTTGCGCTAGCTCAGGTTCAACAACACGCGTCGTGGCTTTTTTTGCTGAATCTGATGTTACTTTATTGTCTGCTTTAAGCTGTGTGAGCAATTCTTCGGCTTGCTTCTCTAATTCTGCTACTCGTTTTTCCTCTTGCTCTTCGTTAGCCTTTAATTTAACTGACTTTGCTGCTGTTGCCGCTTCTTTTTTTTCTTGAAATTTTACTTCAGCCGTTTGACGTGGTGGCGCGGGCATCACCGTTTTCATTTGCCGATTATCATCGGTGTTACCGCCGCGATCTAAATTCGCTTGGGCAAGCACTTCTGCATTATCGGGCGCTTGTTCTGTTTTAGCATTCACTAACACTACTTCAAGCGAAGGTAAGCGCTTAATTGCCTCTTTAATTTCTGGCTCAAATTTAACAGCAAGTAACACAGCATGCACTGCTACAGAGAACCAAATGGCGATTGCAAAGGGCGTTAAATTTTTTAAGAAACTTTCCACTGGACTCACATCACCGCATCAAGAATTTTTTGATGAATACCGCCAAAACCGCCATTACTCATCACCAAAATATGGTCGCCAGCTTGTGCCATTTTCGCAATCGCTGCAATCAATCTATCTAAATCGTTAAACGACTGTGATTTGTGTGCGATTGTATGCAAGGCTTCTTCAATATCCCAATCCACGTTACCTCCGTAACAAAATACCGCATCGGCATCAACTAAGCTGGCTGGCAATGCTGCTTTCATTGTGCCTAGTTTCATTGTATTTGAGCGTGGTTCTAATACGGCCAAAATCCGTGCTTTTCCAACTTTTTCGCGCAGCCCTGCAACAGTCGTTGCGATGGCGGTTGGGTGATGAGCAAAGTCATCATACACATGAATATTATTCACCACGCCACGTAATTCCATGCGGCGTTTTACATTTTTAAATTTCGTTAATGCCGCGATACTTTGTTCGACTGGCACACCAACATGTCGCGCTGCCGCAATACTGGCTAAGGCATTCATTTGATTATGCCGCCCAATAATATCCCACGCTAAACGCCCTTGATTCGCTGTGCCAAACATGACATCGAAACTACCATCGCTTTGTGCATTTTTCGCATGCCATTTATCTTCACTACCAAACGTTTCGACTGGCGTCCAGCAACCCTTTGCAATCACTCTTTGCAAACTTTCTTCTACATTGCTGACAATCAAGCCATTTTGCGGAACCGTTCTAACAAGGTGGTGAAATTGTTTTTCAATCGCGGCTAAATCTTCAAAAATATCGGCATGGTCAAACTCTAAATTATTCAACACCGCGGTGCGTGGATGATAGTGCACAAACTTAGAACGTTTATCAAAAAAAGCCGTGTCGTACTCATCTGCTTCAATCACAAAAAAAGGCGAAACACTCTTTAAATCTTGCGCAGGTTGACCGGGTAAACGTGCAGAAACAGCAAAATTTTCAGGTACGCCACCAATTAAAAAGCCTGGCGCTAAACCTGCGTACTCCAATATCCAAGCCAACATAGATGAAGTGGTTGTTTTGCCATGCGTCCCAGCAACAGCGAGCACCCACTTTCCTTGCAACACATGTTCAGCAAGCCATTGCGGCCCAGAAATATACAGTAAGCCTTGGTTTAGGATTTCCTCCATCAAAGGATTGCCGCGACTGACTGCATTTCCTATCACATAGATATCTGGGTTGAGTTTGGTTTGTTCAGCGGTATAGCCCTCAATCAACTGTATGCCTTGCGCTTCTAGCTGAGTACTCATGGGTGGATATACATTGGCATCACAGCCAGTCACTTTAAAACCAGATTGTTTAGCAAGCGCAGCAATACCGCCCATAAAAGTGCCGCAGATACCTAAAATATGAATATGCATGTCTATTTATTTCTATCGATTATTTATTTAGTTTATTTGCAAAATTAAATACATGCGCTACCTTATTAAGCAATTCAATTGCGAGATAGAAACAAGGCAATGTTATCTCTCTATTTTTGTTGAAAATGATTAAAGTTATGCGTTAATTTGTCGTTACACAGATGTGTGGCTATTACGTAATAATAAGCCAAAGTAACCCTAAAAAGACAGAGTTAATGCGATTAAATAGAGAAGATAGTTAAATGAACCAGCTGATCATTCCAACAACTGAGACTGATACAAGTGAAGTTTTTCTAGGGCGTCACCCGATACTTAATGGACAAAAAAAAACCATTGGCTACGAATTATTATTCCGTGCAAAAGGTCAGGATAGCAACACTAATATTGATGATTTATCGGCAACCTCTGGCGTCATTGTTAATCTACTTAGCCAATTTGGCATTGATCAGATTCTGCAAAATAAACTAGGTTTTTTAAACATTGCTGCTAGCTCACTGATGAGCGACACCATCGAGTTATTACCTGCAAAACGCATCGTATTAGAAATATTAGAAGATATTCCCATTAATGCGCAAATCATCACCAGATGCAAAGCATTAAAAGAATTGGGCTTTAAACTGGCGATTGTTGACTATGCCAATCGACCGGAGCATGTAGTCTTATTGCCGCATGTGAATTACGTTAAGATTGATTTATTAGCAACGTCGATTGAAGAAGCGGCAACGCTTGTTTCAGTGATTCGCAAAAAATCATCGGCTAAAATTGTAGCTGAAAAAGTAGAAGATGAAGCAACGTTTTTAGCTTGTCAGCAGCTTAATTTTGATGCTTTTCAAGGTTACTTTTTTGCCAAACCAACCATCTTAAAAGGTGCGCAGCCACAGCCAGATCAAATGTGCTTGATGCGCATGATTGGCATGTTGTTAGGGGATGCTGATTTAGTTGAACTTGAAAACTTATTCAAGAATAGTGCTAGCTTAACGCTTGGTTTGTTAAAACTTGTTAACTCTGTTGGTGTGAATGGGGGCAGAGAGCCAGTTGAATCTATCCGCCAAGCGATTGTGATGCTCGGACAAAAACAGATGTTGCGTTGGGTGCAATTACTGATGTATGCCGCACCAAGCAATCCTGCTAGTGATGCCATTATGTTGCAAGTTGCCAATCGCGCACGACTAATGGAACTGATTGCGCAAAAAATTGAAAGCTACCAAGCTAACTTTAGCGAGCAAGCTTTTATGGTCGGCATGCTATCTATGGCTGATGCCGTGATTCATTCTCCAATAGAAGAAATACTGAATGACATTGGTCTTTCTAGCAGCCTGAAACAAGCCATTCTTCAGCATAAAGGGTCGCACGGCCAACTTTTAAAACTGGTTAAAGACATGGAGCTCGGTAACTTTGATGCTACTCAATATGAAATCCATGAGTTGGATATTTCAGCAGAAGATTTACTGAATATCCAAGTGGAATGCATTGAATGGTCAAATCAGCTAGGTGGTTCACATTAGCTGATTTGACCTTTTAAATTCAATCTTTTGAATTTAACTTTGTAAAGTTAACTCAAATTTGGTGAAAGCCAGCGCTCTAGATATTCTTTTGGTAAATCTCGGCGCTTTGCCATTTCCTCTAGTTGGTCCATGCCTACTTTATCCACACTAAAGTACTTACTTTCTGGATGGGCAAAATAGAAACCACTGACTGCGGCAGCTGGCATCATGGCAAAACTTTCTGTTAACTGCATATCAATTTCATCACATTGCAGTAACTTAAACATATCGGCTTTGACCGTATGATCTGGGCATGCTGGATAACCAGGGGCAGGTCGAATACCTTGATATGCTTCTTTAATTAAAGCGTCTGTCTCTAATTTTTCTTGAGGCGCATAGCCCCAAAAATCTGTTCTAATCCGCTCATGTATATATTCAGCGAAGGCTTCGGCTAATCGATCTGCCAATGACTGGAACATAATGCCGCTGTAATCATCATTCGCATCTCTAAAACGTTTAGCGATTTTGTCTATGCCTAAACCACCTGTGACAGCAAACAAACCAATATAATCATCCGCTTCACCTTTTGGTGCAATAAAGTCGGCTAAGCACTGATTTGGACGTGGCACACCATCAATGACAGGTTTTTGTGTTTGTTGGCGCATGCCGTAGTAAGTAAAAGCAACTTCAGTACGCGTTTCATCTTTATAAATTTCAATATCGTCATCATTCACCCTATTAGCGGGCATTAATGCAATGACGCCATTCGCAGTGAGCCATCGACCATCAATCAGTTTTTTCAGCATGTCTTTTGCTTCAGCAAAAACTTTGCTTGCAGCTTCGCCCACAACTTCATCCGTTAATATCGCTGGATATGAGCCAGCCAAATCCCATGTTTGAAAGAAAGGTCCCCAATCGATATATTGCGCGATTAAACTTAAATCAATATTTTTAAACACACGTCGGCCAATAAACTTTGGCTTTACTGGTGCATTGTCACCTGCAAACGTTAATTTCGCTTTGTTGGCGCGCGCCTCTGCAATGGTCAGCATCGGCACGCCTTTTTTATTGGCGTGCTGTGTACGGGCTTTTTCATAATCGGCTTGAATTTCGGCTAAATATGCGCCACGCGTTTCTGGAGACAGCAAGTTTTGCATCACTGACACTGAACGCGAAGCATCGGGTACGTAAACCACAGGCCCATCATAATGCGGTGCAATTTTAACAGCCGTGTGCGCACGAGAAGTCGTAGCGCCACCAATCAATAGCGGCGTTTTTAAGCCACTAAAATGCGGATCGCGTTGCATTTCTTTGGCAATATACGTCATCTCCTCTAAAGATGGCGTAATCAAACCACTTAAGCCAATAATGTCAGCATTTTCTGCTTTTGCCATCGCCAAAATCTCAGCTGCTGGCACCATCACACCCATGTTCACCACTTCAAAGTTATTACATTGCAACACAACACTGACAATATTTTTTCCAATATCGTGCACATCGCCTTTGACGGTTGCAATCACGACCTTACCTTTTGGCTTAGCCACAATGCCTGTACGCGCTTCTTCTGCGGCTTTTTCTGCTTCAATAAACGGAATCAAATGGGCAACGGCAGATTTCATGACGCGAGCGGATTTCACCACTTGCGGTAAAAACATTTTACCTTGACCAAATAAATCGCCAACCACGTTCATGCCATCCATGAGAGGTCCTTCAATCACATGAATCGGTCGTCCATTCTTTGCTGCTACCGCCAAACGTGCTTCTTCAGTATCTTCCACAATAAAATCAGTAATACCATGCACCATGGCATGACTAAGGCGCTTTTCAACGGGGACAGGATTTTCAGGTGTGCCACGCCACTCTAATAGGGTGCTTTCTTTTTTATCACTCGCCACCAAGGTGCCAGCGATTTCAATCATGCGCTCAGTGGCGTCATCGCGCCGGTTTAAAACAACATCTTCCACGCGCTCACGCAGCTCATCAGACAAGTCATCGTAAACGCCCATCATGCCCGCGTTGACAATACCCATGGTCATGCCTGCTTTAATCGCATGGTAGAGAAACACGGTATGTATCGCTTCGCGAGCAGGGTTGTTACCACGGAAGCTAAAGCTCACATTGGAAACACCGCCAGAAATTTTGGCATGCGGCAAGTTTTGTTTAATCCAACGCGTTGCTTCAATAAAATCGACTGCATAATTATTATGCTCTTCAATCCCTGTCGCAATTGCAAAAATATTCGGGTCAAAAATAATATCTTCTGGGGGAAAATCATTGGCTACTAATAAATCATAAGCACGTTTGCAAATTTCAGTTTTGCGCGCAAAAGTATCTGCTTGGCCTTTTTCATCAAATGCCATCACAATCACGGCAGCGCCGTAGCGGCGACATAGTTTAGCTTGGCGTAAAAATTCAGCCTCGCCTTCTTTCATCGAGATGGAATTGACAATCGCTTTACCTTGCACACACTTTAAGCCAGCTTCAAGTACCGCCCACTTTGAAGAGTCCAACATAATCGGTACGCGCGCAATATCCGGCTCTGAAGCGACAAGATTTAGGAAATGCGTCATGGCTTTGACCGCATCCAACATACCCTCATCCATATTAATATCAATGATTTGCGCACCGTTTTCCACTTGCTGTCTGGCTACACTCAGCGCTTCCTCATACTGTTCGTTGATAATTAAGCGTGCGAATGCTTTGGAACCAGTGACATTCGTACGTTCACCAACGTTGACGTATAAAGAATCTTCATTAATGATAAAAGGCTCTAAGCCCGCCAGTTTTGTGACGGGTGCTTGCGTTGGAATTTGTCGTGGCGGGCAATCTTTAACGGCGTTATAAATCGCATTAATATGGGGCGGCGTAGTGCCGCAACAACCGCCAGCAATATTGATAAAACCACTATCAGCAAACTCTTTAACTAAACTTGAAGTCACATCTGGCGTTTCATCAAAACCAGTATCACTCATTGGATTAGGTAAACCAGCATTTGGGTAGATACAAATAAACGTATCCGCCACTTTAGATAATTCTTCTGCGTAAGGGCGCATTAACGTTGCACCTAATGCACAGTTTAAGCCAACAGTTAGTGGTTTCGCATGCCGTACTGAGTGCCAAAAAGCCGTCACCGTTTGTCCCGACAAAATACGACCAGACGCATCGGTTACCGTGCCAGAAATCATCAATGGCATTTTGTAACCAACTTCTTCAAAGAACGTATCAATTGCGAACAATGCAGCTTTACAATTCAGCGTATCAAAAATGGTTTCCACCATTAATATATCAGCACCGCCTTCGACCAATGCTCGCGTTTGCTCTAAATAAGATGCTACTAATTGATCAAACGTCACATTACGCGCGGCTGGGTCATTCACATCTGGTGAAATGCTGGCTGTTTTTGGTGTTGGACCCAAAGTGCCTGCAACATAGCGCGGCTTATCTGGTGTGCTGTATTTTTCACAAGCCGCTTTCGCCAGTTTGGCTGAAGCCACGTTCATTTCATAAACCAACTCGGCCATATGATAATCATCTTGTGCAACTTTAGTTGCGCCAAACGTATTGGTTTCGATAATGTCGGCGCCAGCTGCAAGATATTGCTCGTGTATCTCTTGAATCACCTGTGGTTGCGTTAATGACAGCAACTCGTTATTGCCTTTAACGAACAGTTCACGCTCACCAGATGGTGCGCTAAACGCTTTAAAGCGGTCACCACGATAATCTGCCTCAGTCAATTTATATTGCTGAATCATGGTGCCCATCGCACCATCCAAAATTAAGATGCGCGTTTTTAGCAATGCACGAAGTTGCGTTTCAATTGGGGAAATGACGTTCAAACTCATAATGAAAGTGACTTAATAAATAATGCGCTATTTTATCACGCAACGCCTAAACCCTTAACTATCACCACGCCTATACTGAATCGCTTCGGCAATATGGGTTGGTTGAATGTCTAATTCACCAGCCAAATCGGCAATGGTACGCGCCAGTTTTAATATGCGGTGATAGGCTCTAGCTGATAAGTTTAAGCGAGTAATTGCCGTTTTTAGCAAAGTTAGTCCTGCATCATCAGGCTGACAAAACGTTTCTATTTCTTGCGTACCTAGTGCAAAGTTAGCTTTACCTTGACGTGATAATTGTGCTTCACGTGCTTTTTCTACACGCGTACGGATGTCCATACTACTTTCTGAAGCGCCTGCGCTCGTTAACTCATCTTCTTTTAATGCAGGCACTTGAATGGTCATATCAATACGGTCTAACAGCGGCCCAGAAATTTTTCCTTTGTAACGCCCAATATTGTCGGGCGTGCAACGACACTTATTATTAAAGTGCCCTAAATAACCGCAAGGGCATGGATTCATGGCAGCGATTAGTTGAAATTGTGCAGGAAAGTCTGCCTGACGCGCCGCGCGCGAAATGGTAATGCGCCCACTTTCTAGTGGCTCTCGCAATACTTCTAATACTTTGCGATCAAACTCTGGCAATTCATCTAAAAATAATACGCCATGATGGGCGAGTGAAATTTCACCAGGTCGCGGGACACTGCCACCGCCAACTAACGCAACACCCGATGCAGTATGATGTGGTGCGCGAAAATTTCTGCGCTTCCAGTTAGCAATGTTATAACTACCATTGAGTGATTGTATCGCCGCACTTTCTAATGCTTCTTTTTCCGTCATCTGCGGCAATATGCTCACAAAACTTGAAGCCAACATACTTTTTCCTGTGCCTGGCGGGCCACTCATCAAAATACTATGACCGCCTGCGGCTGCAATTTCTAAAGCACGCTTCGCCTGACTTTGCCCTTTTACCTCATTAAAATCTGGGTAATCACAAGATTGTTCTTTTATTAAGCTTTGGTAGGGCGCTATCTCGGTATGTCCAGTCAGATGTGCGCAAACAGTTAATAAACTATTCGCTGGATAAATAGTCGCGTCTTTGACTAAGCCCGCTTCTTCTGCGCTTTGTTTGGGTAAAATAAAAGCACGCTGCTGTTTGCCGACTTGATTAACCATCTGATAAGTCATCGCCAATGCACCACGAATAGGCCGCAATTCACCAGTTAGTGCTAATTCGCCCGCGATTTCATACCTATTTAGTTTATCTGCAGGAATTTGCCCGCTCGCGGCTAATATTCCCAAAGCAATCGGCAAATCATATCGACCACTTTCTTTAGGCAAATCAGCTGGTGCAAGATTGACAGTTATGCGTCTGGCGGGAAAATCAAATTGCGCTGTTTGAATGGCAGCACGAACGCGGTCTTTGCTTTCTTTTACTTCCGCTTCAGGCAGACCAACGATATTAAAGGCTGGTAAGCCATTGGCCAAATGCACTTCGACCACGACTTCAGGCGCATCCATACCACTTAAGGCACGGCTATATAAGACGGCAAGATTCATTGTTTGTTATTCTTATTAGTTGTTGTTATTACTTACTTATTTTTTAACAATGATTCTAACTCAGCTAACTTTTCTTCACATAACTTTAACTTTTCTCGCGTGTTTCGCAACACCTCAGCCTGCACATCAAACTCTTCGCGCGAAACAAGCGCCATTTTGGTGAACGCGCCCTGAATTAGTGCATGAACGTTCTTGTCCATGTCTTCTAACGGCGATGATTTAACTATCTCTTTGATTTTAATAGATAAGTTATTTAATACTTGAGAAGTCAACATTTTTAATTCCTATCAAATTTTAGCTATTTTACCAGTTTTTTATCTGGTTAACTACTATCAAAAACACGTTTATATTTTATAACTAATTGATATTATTATGTTTTTTATCTGGCATGGCAATTGCTTATATGCTTGGGTATTTTTTAAATACTGTTTTTAGTTATTTTATAAATTAAGATTAAGGGGATTAAGATGCGTAAATCGCTATTATCATTGGCTGTATTAAGTGCTTTAAGTGTATCAACATTATCATATGCTGAAGAAGCGCCAGCTGCTAAACCAGCGGAATCAGATTGGGCATTTAGCTCAAATGTGGCTTTCACATCAGACTACTATGTACGTGGTCTTTCACAAAACTTCCATAAACCAGCTTTGCAAGGTGGTTTTGATGTAGAGCATAGCAGCGGGTTCTCAGCTGGTATCTGGGCATCTAATGTTTCACCAAACACATTCCCTGATGCATCATTAGAGATTGACTACTATGCTGGTTACGGCGGTGAAATTGGCAAGACAGGCATTGGTTACTCAGTTGGTGTAATTGCTTATACTTATCCAGGTGGTAATTGGGGCGATTGCGGTAATGGCGCTGTTACTGGTGGCGGCTGTTCAAATGGCGCTGGTACTGCACCAGCGGATGATAACTCATGGAATACATATGAAGCTAACTTCGGCTTATCATATAGCTATTTTAGTGCTCAAGTTTCAACCACATTAGGCAACTATTTTGGTGTTGATAAAGATACTGGTTATGATGATGATTCAAAATTCACCACTTATGTTGAGTTAAATGCTGAATATCCATTTGGTGATGGCTGGGCTTTAATTGGCCACATAGGACACATGAACGTAGGTGCACAAGTTGATCCAAGAAACGCACTTTATTTAGGCGCTCCATACAACGGCGAAAGAAGCCTTGACTACACTGATTATAAAGTTGCCGTATCTAAATCTTTCTCACTAGCTGGCTCTGAAGGCTGGGCTGCTGAATTAGCTTATGTTGGTGCAAACGATTCAGGTTACTGGCAAGAAGATGGTTGGGGCGGTTCTAGCTTCAATGGCCGTACTGAAACTGCAGACTTAACAGATGACCGTTTCACATTCACTGTTAGCCGTGCATTCTAAGATTTAAAGCAATTGAAAGCCGGTAGCGTGTCAAAGCATTACCGGCTTACTTTTAAACAATTTCCTTCAGGGGGTAAAAATGAAATTTATATCCGCAATAATCAAGCCATTCAAGCTTGATGAGGTGCGTGAATCTTTGTCTGCCATTGGCGTTCAAGGTATCACTGTCACAGAAGTAAAAGGGTTTGGCCGTCAAAAAGGTCATACAGAGCTTTATCGTGGTGCAGAGTATGTCGTTGACTTCTTACCTAAAGTTAAAATCGAAATCGCTATTTCAGATGAGATTTTAGATCAAGTAGTTGATGCGATTGAAAAAGCCGCTGCAACCGGCAAGATTGGTGACGGCAAAATTTTCGTCTTTAATTTAGAGCAAGTTTACCGTATCCGTACTGGTGAAACTGGCACTGAAGCACTATAAGGGGTAATCCAATGAAAAAATTATTATCGATATTATCACTTGTCGCCTTTATGGGTGCGGGTGCAGTAGCAACAAGTGGTATTAGTTATGCAGAAGACTTACCAGAAGCGGCTGAAGCAATGACTGAAATGGTAGAAACACCAATGGAAGAAGCGATGCCTGCTGAAGTTGTGGCAGAAGAAGCAGTGGTGGAAGAAGCGGCGATTGTTGAAGAGGCACCCGCAGCTGAAGAAGTGGCGCCAACGGTTGACAAAGGCGATACCGCTTGGATGATGGTCGCAACGTTATTAGTGATCTTAATGACTGTTCCTGGCTTGGCATTGTTCTACGGTGGTTTAGTTCGTAGTAAAAACATGCTCTCTATCTTAATGCAAGTATTGGTTGTTTTCTCACTGATTTCAGTGGCATGGGCAGTCTATGGTTATAGCTTGGCATTTGGTAGCGGCGAAGGCTTAATCATTGGTGATCTTGGTAAAGTATTTTTATCAGGCGTTACGATGGATTCACTATCAGCAACATTCACTGACGGCGTGATGATTCCAGAAATGATTTTCATTGCTTTCCAATGTACTTTTGCTGGTATTACTTGTGCATTGATTGTTGGTTCATTCGCAGAGCGTACTAAATTCAGTGCGGTATTATTGTTCTCTCTACTTTGGTTCACATTCAGCTACATCCCTATTGCGCACATGGTTTGGGGTACTGGTGGTTATTTGCTTGACGCTGGTGCACTAGATTTTGCTGGTGGTACTGTTGTTCACATCAACGCTGCAGTAGCAGGTTTAGTTGGTGCTTACATGGTTGGCAAACGTATCGGTTACGGTAAAGAGGCTTTCCCTCCGCACTCATTAACCATGACCATGATTGGCGCTTCATTACTATGGGTAGGTTGGTTCGGCTTTAATGCTGGCTCTAACTTAGAGGCAACTGGTGGTGCTGGTTTAGCATTCATCAACACACTATTAGCAACGGCTGCTGCGGTATTGGCATGGTCACTAGGTGAAGCGGTAACAAGAGGCAAAGCTTCTATGCTTGGTGCTGCTTCTGGTGCTGTTGCAGGTTTAGTTGCGATTACGCCAGCTTGTGGTTCAGTTGGTCCGATGGGCGCAATTATCGTTGGTTTAGCTGGTGGCTTCTTATGCTTATGGGGTGTTACTGGCCTTAAGAAAATGCTTGGCGCAGACGATTCATTAGATGTGTTTGGTGTTCACGGTGTTGGCGGTATTGTAGGTGCGTTATTAACTGGCGTGTTTACAGCACCTAGTCTTGGCGGTACTGGTGGCGATGACTTCTCTATCGTTTCTCAAGTATTAATCCAAGGTGAAGGTGTGCTTATTACGATTGTATGGTCAGGTGTTGTTGCTTACATCTCTTATAAAATCGTTGATATGGTTATCGGTTTACGTGTCAGCGAAGATGCTGAACGCGAAGGACTTGATACTGCATCACATGGTGAGCGTGCTTACACAGCGTAATAAAAGTATTCGTATACTTTAGCAAAAGAAAATGGCTCGCAATGCGAGCCATTTTTTTAGCCTGAAAATACTTTGCAAACAATTATTAGTTGATTACTACATCAATAAATTATGACTTTCGTATTTAGTCATATTTGTTATTTTTAATCTAACCGTTAAATTGTTTAAGTTTCAAATTGATTAAAATCACTTATCAACTTTGTCACTAATTCATTAAATTTATGTTTTCTCACTGTCACTACATAAAAATTCTCAAAAATATTAGGCAAGGTTGTGTAAGCCGTTAGATTGCCACTTGAGATTTCATCTTTGACAACCACACTCGGCATTACTGCCAATGCTTTTGTATCACGTGTCAGTAGCCTCATCATTGCCATATCATCCGCCTCTCCAAATATATTAGGCTGAAATTGATATTGCGCGCAAAGTCCATCAAATGCAGCTCTAATAGGACTGCCAGACAAAGGCAATATCCAGTCAACTTTGCTATACTTCTCATTAAAATGCTGACTTAAATTCAATCCTGGATGCCCAATAACGCAAATGGGTTGTTTTGTTAATAATTGACATTGCCATGATTGTTTAGCTGTTCCTCTTACCTCGATATTGGTCAGTATCAAATCAAGCTCATAGTTTGAAAGATCATTCAGTAAATTGGTTTGACCTTTTGCAAAAATCATTAATTTGATTTTAGGATTGTTCATCAAAGGCGTCACAAAAGCCTCAACAAAGTTACGCGACATCGTTGATAACATACCAATTCTAATCGTTTGATCTTCTGTTTGATGCCCTTTTATAAGAATAGCCTCCAATTCATTGCCCAAATTAAAGATAGATTCCGCATATGAAAAAGTCACCTTGCCCACATCAGTTAGGATTAATTTGCGTCTTTCTCTTGTGAATAACTGATTGCCAACACTGTCTTCTAACAGTTTAATTTGTGCTGATAAAGCCGATTGAGAAACATGAAGCATTTCAGCCGTTTTAGTCAGATTGCCAATTTTGGCCACATGCCAAAAATAGTTTAAATGATGATAATTGAGTTTAGCCATAGTTCTTTAAATGTGAACGATTTGTTCTTAACAATATATTTTACTTAATAATTTGAATAAAGCAAAATGCTTTCATCTTATTAAGGATTGAATTTATGAGCCAAACCATCAACATGCTAATGATTAGCTTAGCGTTACTCACCCCACTTTTTTCATTACTCTTTTCCACAGCAAACCGAAGATGGGAAATAGCCTATGTCGCCCGATTAATTGGTTTACTTTCAGCATTGGCTATTTGGGTATGCACGATGCTGAACGTGGATATTAATCATGCCTTTCCACTAATTCATTTTAGTGGGTTAACGAGTACGGTCCTTTTGTTGGTACATTTTATTGGTTTTGTAGTCCTTAATTATGCGCGCAGAAATTTTGAGTTAGACCCAAATAACCAACGATTTTTACAATGGTTTTTAATTACATTGTTTTCTGTAATGGTGACAGTTGTAAGCAACCATTTACTATTACTTTGGTTGGGCTGGATTAGCATCAGTATTAGCCTGCATCAGTTACTGATGTTTTATCCGCAACGTTATCGCGCTGCATTGGCCGCACACAAAAAGTTTATCTTTGCTAGAACAGCAGAAATTTTATTAGGCATTGCATTTTTAATAATTTATGCAGAACATGGCACAGGCTTTATTGATCGCATCTTTGTCTCTTACCCCTTGCAAAGCCTGAGTATTAACCTACACATTGCAGCCATCTTAATTGCAAACGTGGTGTTAATTAAATGTGCGCAACTACCGCTACATGGCTGGTTGATTCAAGTGGTCGAATCGCCTACGCCCGTGTCTGCTTTATTGCATGCAGGCATTATCAATATGGGTGGCATGCTACTGTTGATTTTTGCTCCGTTATTCTCTCAGTCAATTCCTGCGCAAGCGTTAATACTAGTCGTTGCGAGTGTATCAGCAGTGATAGCCGCCTTAGTAATGATGACCATTACTAGCATAAAAGTCAGACTTGCTTGGTCCACCATCGCGCAGATGGGATTTATGCTGGTCGAATGTGCATTGGGCTTATATACCCTTGCTTTACTTCACTTGATCGCTCATTCCATTTACAAAGCACATGCATTTCTTACCGCTGGAGAAGTAGTGAATCATCATGTGTTACAAGAACAGTTACCAACTTCCACTAACAAGACAGATTGGAAAATAGCGCTAACCATTACCCTTAGCACTTTGTTTACCGCCATTTATTTTGGATGGTTATCAGCACCTTATAGTCCTTGGGTAATACTGACTGGTAGCGCTCTTGTTTTATTGGCAAAGAGAAATATTCTCTTCACCCCGCTCAGAGCAGTCGCGCCCATTGTTGCACTGATCATGATTTACCTTGTCCTTAAAGGTGCAATTGCAACACTATTACCTAATATTCAACATGATTATCACTGGTATGCGGATTTATTCTTCAGTGTTTTATTTATAGCCATGTTTGCTACCTACTTTGCTTTATTTGAGATGCGGCATGAAGCGCTCCGTCAACGCTTACTGCCTCTTTTAAATGCAGGGTTTTATTTAGATGAGTGGTCAACCAGAATCACTTTAAGAATATGGCCGATTAGCCTACCAAAAAAACAAGCTAAATTTAAATTACAACAGGAGTTTAAAAATGAAATCATCAAACAATCTTAAACAATCCTTAGCATTTAACCCTTCAAATGCTGTTGAATTAGCGGCAGCAAAAATTGCCCCTAGTTGGCCGCTGGATCAATCAATTGCAGTCAATCCATGGTGGAATTTAAAAAACATGGACATGGAAGCAGCTGCTGCAAAGCTAAGATTCTTAGGTAACATTAGCATGTTAATGCCTAAGGATTATTACAAATCATTATGGTTAACTGAAGTGACTGAACAGCATTTAACTGAAGCAAAAAATCAGCTTAATGTGACTGCTTCTACTGCTGATTTAGTAAGCTATTTAGATAGCCCGGATACAAATAAACACTGGGTGCATATCAGCGACTTTCTTGATGGGCAAGAGTCACATCAATATAAAATCTCATGGCGTGAAGAAGTATTGCAACAAATTAGTAACTTCTGCGCTTTTCATTTGCAGCATTGTTATAGTGTTGATCAAACACCTATCCAGGATGACGCATTCTATAAAGCATGGCGTGCATCTGCTATTGCTGACAAAGGCATGCAGATTCTGACAGGTGAAACCCATTTAAGTGCGCTTTTTGCAAGCCTGCCTGAAAATATAGATGATCTAGTCGCACAACATTTATATGATTTAACTGGCAACAATGCCGACGACTCCAGCTGGGCAGATTATGTTTATGCTTTAGTCTTAGATGTGAATGGCTGGGCTTCATGGTTAGCTTACGATGAATGGCAAGCGGGTTTATATGAAAGAAAGCACCAACAGCTACTTAAACAATTAATTATCATCCGAATGGCATGGGATTGGGTGCTCTGGCAAAATACACGACTCACAGATAAAAATCTGTTTGGAAAGTTAAGTTATACATTTAACCAACAACTTGCTTTTTCATCACGTGCCCAGTTAACAAGCTATAACGACGGCCACTGGTTATGGGTATGGCATAAAGCGGTAGAAATTAAATTTCAAGAGAACATGCATCAGCAGTTGGTTTCAGCGATTAGTCAGCCTACAGCAAAACCTGTGTTACAAGCCGTGTTTTGTATTGATGTGCGGTCAGCTCAATTAAGAAGCAAGCTTGAAGCACAGCATACTGATATCGAAACTTATGGGTTTGCTGGCTTCTTTGGTCTACCTATCTCGTATTCACCAACGATTAGTAAAAACAGCAGACCGCAATTACCTGGTCTGCTTAAGCCAAGACTAGTTGCACAACAAGTAGTCTCGGCGGCACAATCAAATAAAACACGCGCTAAATTACAAAAAAAAATGAGTTGGAAAACGGCTGCTGATTCTGCGCCTGCCACTTTTGGGATTATAGAATCTCAGGGTTTACTTAAAATTTTTGACTTACTCAAACAGTCTATTTTCGGGTCAAGAGCGCAAGCAAATGTATTAAATGAAAATCATCATGAATGGTTTATTCATACTGAGGGAGGTGGTTTAAGCACACAATATCTTGCCACATTAGCAAAAGCGGTTTTAAACAGTATGGGCATAAAAAAACCTTATGCACCCACCGTATTAATTGTTGGTCATGGCAGTCTTTCAAGCAACAATCCTCACGCGTCAGGCCTAGACTGTGGCGCGTGCGGCGGCCAATCTGGTGAAGTCAATGCTTCGGTACTATGCTACCTGCTTAACCGCAAGGACATCAGAGCGGAATTAGAGCGTGAATGTATGTTCATTCCAGAAACGACAACTTTTGTTCCCTGCCTTCACAACACGGTCACTGATGAGGTGATTGTACTGAATAAGCAGGAAGGTATATGGATGTCATGGCTGAATTCTGCAACCACTGCTTGCCAACAGCAACGTGCCGCTAAAGATTCCCATTTATTTAAAGACCAGAAACACATACAAAAAGCACTAAGTAAGAAAAGTCATGACTGGGCACAACTTAGACCTGAATGGGGATTGGCAAATAATGCAGCATTTGTTGTTGCACCAAGAGCGCTTACAAAAGGCATTGATTTTGAAGGTAGAAGTTTTTTACACGACTATACATGGCAAAACGATAACCATTTTGAATTACTAGAGCAAATCATGACTGCGCCAATGATTGTAACCAACTGGATTAACCTTCAATATTATGCCAGCGTGACTGATAATCAGCACTATGGTAGCGGCAATAAAATGTTACATAACGTAGTTGGCGGGAATTTTGGTGTATTTGAAGGCAATGGTGGTGATTTAAGAATTGGACTGCCTGAACAATCATTACATGATGGATCAAAATGGCGACATGATCCTGTTAGGTTGAATGTTTATATCAATGCCCCCAGAAATGAGATAAATATCATCATTCAAAAACATACAATGATTAAAGACTTAATTGTGAACAATTGGCTATTTTTGTTTCAATGGGATGATGAAAGTAAAACAATTTGGAGGTATCAAAATGGTGGCTGGGAGCTTGCCAGAACTAATATGTCCGAATTAAATGAAAAAAATGAACAAAATGAACAATTTTCAGACTTAGAAACTAAGGAAAAACAGATGAACGCTAATCATAAATTCATTGAAATCTATGAAAGAAAAATAGAAGTACTACCAAAAGCAATTGAAATTAATGGCAATATTGCGATCACTTATGAATATAAAATATTAGTCCAAAAAGGTAATAAAAAGAACCTTTCAAATTGAAGAAGCGAATATTAGTTTACTGACAGATTAAGGTGATATGGGATAATCACTACGAGCGCTTTTTAATGCTAAAACAAAAGTATAAATGAATGATGCAGAGCCTGAAAGCTTAGTAAAATAGCTATTTTTTCAGTTGAAAGTCAACGGATATTAATATTGACATTAAACCCTGTAAACTAAAGAAATATTATGAAAAAAAATAGTAAATATTCGCCAGTCGAAAGATTGTCAAAGCACATCTTAAATGAAAAAGATGATTTGCTTATCCTTACTTATCTCACACTAGGTTATAGCCTTCTCAGCATTGCAACACCAGTTGCAGTGCAAGCACTAGTCAACAACATCACCATGGGCGGTGTTATACAGCCATTGATTGTGATTTCAGTTATTTTATTTGGCTTATTGGTTTTGTCTGGCTTGTTGTTTGTTCTAGAAACCTATGTGGTTGAGCTCATTCAGCGTCGATTATTTGTCAGCACTGCTATCCATGTGGCAAATAAAACACAAGGCGCAGTGATCAGCATTTATGATAAAACCAACCCTGTTGAATTGGTCAATCGCTTTTTTGATGTCACAACTATCCAAAAATCAGCAGCAGTCTTATTAACTGTGGGTTTTATTGCATCCATTCAAGTCATTATTGGTAGCATCATTTTAATTTTCTACAGTTTTTACTTTGCCATTATTGTATTCATGGTCCTCCTGTTCTTTTGGTTCATTTTGAGTGTGCTAGGCAAAAATGCGACTAAAACGGCAATAGAAGAATCAGAAGCAAAATATGCAACCGCCGCTTGGTTAGAATCAATAGCGGGGAACTTCTATTTGTTCAAATTTTACAATGGCTTGCACAGAGCGGAGTCTTTTACTAACGCACTTGCTAGTCGATATTTAGCAAAACGTACTCACCATTTTTCATACTTACTTCGTCAAATATTTAGTGCCGTCATGTTTTATGCTTTTATTGGAGCTGTGATGCTAGCAACTGCCGGCATACTGGTTGTCAATAGCCAAATAAACTTAGGTCAGTTCGTTGCAGCTGAGTTAATCTTTTTTGGTGTGTTAGGCGCCTTTGTTCGACTAGTGAGTAAGCTTGGTGATTACTATGACATCTTGGCGGCTTTAGATAAAATTGGTATGTTAGACGATTTGCCACAAGAAGAAATTAAAGCCAATCAAACTGTTTTAGAACAGCTTAGTCTGCTGACAGCAAATAGCATCAGCTTTACTTATTCTGATCGTATTCATCCAATCCAAAATATTAATTTTCGGTTAGAAAAAGGGAATAGCCTTGCAATTCTTGGGGTATCAGGCTGTGGAAAATCGACTATTGTTGATTTAATTACTGGATTACGTGAACCTAAAAAAGGTCAAATTGAATATAACGGTGTTGATTTGCGCCAAATTAATCACGGAATGTTAAGGAATCAAATTGGCATTGCGACCAAGGTAGAAATAATTGAAGGTAGCATTTTAGATAATATACAACTGAATAATACTGATATTAGTCTGCATCAGATTAATGCGGTATTAATGGAATTGAACTTAGTTGATGATTTTGCAAAATTAGAGCATGGTCTTGATACCATTTTGACTGGTTTTGGTGCTCCCTTATCGACGACACAACTTCAGAGATTGATGCTGGTAAGAGCCATTGTGACCAATCCTGAATTACTGATTATTGATGGCATTATTGATAACTTAAGTAAAGAGCAAACCAAAATTGTGATTGATTATTTCATCAAACGGAAAAAAGACTGGATGTTATTAGTGACAACGCGATCTAAAGAGATAGCCGCTCAATTTGACCAACAACTTATCCTTACTGATTTAGCGGGTAATACGCAATGAGCCCACTGAATAAACATAAAAACGATGTATTAATTGCTGCTAAAACGCCTGTCTACGTTAAACGTTATGCACGAATTTTAGGCATTGCCTTTTTTTTATTTCCTCTTCTCTCCATGCTTTTGCCGTGGAGGCAAAACGTCAATGCAGAGGGTCAAATGACAGCATTTTCAGCTTCAGAGCGTATACAAAGTATTGATGCGCCTGTCAGTGGTGTCATTAGCAATTGGAATGTACAAGAAGGATCAAAAGTTAAAAAAGGCGATTTATTGCTTGAGATTAGTGATATTGACCCACAATTTAAAGACAGGCTTGTTTCACAACGCGATAACCAAGTCACTAAGTTAGAAGCCAAAGCAGATGAACTGAAGGCTTATCAAATTCAGCAACAAAATCTCATTTCTTCTAGAGATGCAAAAATTTCAGCGGCACAGTTCAAGTTTGATGTAGCGCAACAAAAAATCTTATCCTCTGCCGAATCAGTCAGTGCTGCGCAAGCCATATTAGAAACAGCTGAATTTCAAATTACGCGCATGCAACGCTTATTGACAGATGGTTTAGTGTCTAAGCGTGATGTAGAGGTTGCGGAACGTGATTTTATTTTAGCCAAAAGAAGTTTGAATAGTGCACAAGCAAATCTAAACTCGGCGAAAGCAGAAGCGAAATCGGCTTCGGCAGAGATTTTACAAATTCGAGCTGACACGCAAGCCAGCTTAGATGCAAGTAACGCGCTTATCAATAAAATCAAAGGCGAGCTAGCCGATAGTGAAAACAGCTTAACCAGCTCTGAAATCGATCTATCTAGACAAAACATGCAAAAAGTCGTTGCACCAAGAGACGGCGTCATTCATCGGCTACCAATTAACTCACAGTCTCAAGTCATTACAAAGGGTCAGCCTCTATTGGTGATTGTGCCTGATACCGATTCGCGCGCAGTCGAGCTTTGGGTAGATGGCCGCGATGCAATGTTGGTAGTTAAAGACAGTGAAGTACGATTAGAGTTTGAAGGTTGGCCGGCTATTCAAGTATCTGGCTGGCCAAAAGCCAATATTGGGACGTTTAAAGGCAAGGTCGCTTTTGTTGATCCAACCGATAATGGCGTTGGCAATTTTAGAGTAATGGTATTACCTGCAGATGATAGCAATTGGCCTTCACCACTTTATCTTCGACAAGGCGTCAGTGCGAGAGCGTGGATTTTACTGCAGGAAGTTTCCATTGGTTATGAACTGTGGAGACTGGTTAACGGATTCCCCGCTCGGTTGCCTCAAGCATCTGCAGATAACATGCAATCTTCTCAAGTAGGAAAATAGTGAGCAATCATTTAATCACAATGCGCTTATTAGTCATTGCTTATTGCTTAAGCTTTGTTTCAATTGGAACAATAGCAAATGCTGATGAAGTAACTTTGCGCTTACAGAGAGAGGAGTCACTCCAACTAGAGCGATACTCATCTAAACCCGCTCAGTCATTAAAACAAGCTATAGAAGAAAACAATGCGCTGAACCAAAAAAATAAACCATTGCTCAATTTGGATCTTAATACCGTACTCAAACGATATGACCAGCCAGATCAAGCTGGCATGCTCGCGTTAACGTTAATGGATAAGGATCAGTCCACCCAATTTACTTTGGCTGATTTACGGATAAAGGCATTAAAAAACAACTTAAATATTCAAGTTGCTAAAGTTAACCCTGACATTGCGGCAAGTGATGTTAGAAAAGAACAGGCGAAATTTGATCAGATTTTTTATATTTACGCCAACTATAAAGAAGCTGCTTATCCAAAGCAGTCTTCTGATTATGTGGAATTTAAATCAGAAAATCCGATTATCGATCAGCAAGAAGTTAAATTAAGCTTATTAGAGCAAAATAAAAAAATACTGGATATTGAAGCTGGCATTCGCGTTCCATTAAGAACGGGTGGCACTGTGACCTTAAGCACGCCGATTGCCAATAAAAGAACATCTCGTCAAGATGCGCAATTTGACAGCAAAGAATATCAAAGCGCACTGCGCTTTTCTTTTAGCCAGCCGCTACTTAGAAACGCTGGTATTGATGTCAATGAGGCCAGCATTCGTATCGCCAACTTTGAGCAACAAGCAGCAACACTTAATACAAGGTTACAAACTATTCGCATTATCGCCATGGTGGATAAAGCTTATTGGCAGCTTTATGAAAGTTGGGGCGCGCTAGATGTGAGAAGACAGCAATATGAATATGCTCAACAGAATTTGCAAATGGTCAAAACGAGGGTTGCAGAAGGACTAACAGCCCGCGTTGAAATTAGTCGGTCAGAGATTGGTGTAGCTGATCGCCTTGAGGCACTGATCATTGCAGAAACTGATTTAAAACTAGCAAATAGACAGCTGCAATTTTTACTCAATGATATTGCCGATGACACTTCATTAAACGCTATCTTTTTGCCAAGCACGGCACCTAATTTGGTGAAGTATGACATTGATCGAAAAAAACTCATGCAGGATGCCTTAGAAGGGCGTATTGAGTTGTTGACGCAAGAGCTGAACTTATCGGCTGATTTAGCGAAAATTGATTATTTAGAAAACCAAACGCTGCCTTTATTTTCGATTGATTATCAATATGGCGCGCTATCCAATACGTTTGATAGCTTAGGCAAAAGCTATCAAAGTATCGCGGATGGCGATTTTAATGACTGGGCTGTTGGTTTTAAATTTGAAATGCCGTTAAGTAATGAAGCCAGCAAAGCGCAATTAGCACGTGCGGTGCAACAAAGAGGCCAGCGTCTGACAACAAAAACGCTACAAACGCTGACGATTAAAAAAGAAATTTATGATGCGGTTGATCAAGTAGACCAAAATTGGCAGCGCATTTTAGCGGCTAGGCAACAAGTGTTGATTGCTGGGATTAATTATGAGGCCGAATTAAAGCAATTTAACGAAGGACTTAGGACAATGACCGAGGTGTTAGAGACATTAACGCGGTTGGGCGAGGCGCAAATTAAAGAAGTAAAAGCAATTGGTGACTATCAAGTCTCGTTAGTTGATACGGCATATGCAACAGGCACCTTGTTGGGTTATAGTAAATTAGATTTTACTGAATAACCATACTAGTCAAGTCGAGCAGGATGACCAAAATGACATCCAACAGATGATTTAAACTGTATTAATCTATAACAATAAAAAATAAAACTGAGGAGGAATAGCAAATGATGGCTAGCGTTTTGCGCTTTATCTGCAAAATACTCTTTAGAGTTGATGTGCATGGTTTAGAAAATGTACCAACAGAAAATGGCTTATTGATTATTGCTAATCATGAGTCATTTCTAGATGGTCTGTTATTAGGATTATTCTTACCAAAAAAAACCACTTTTGTGGTGCACACCAATGTATTAAAAAATCGCTTATTTAGACTATTCTTAAGTTTAACGCCCCATTTAGCAGTTGACCCATCCAGCCCTTACGCCATGAAAAAAGTCATCAAGCGATTAGATATGGATGAAAATGTGGTAATTTTTCCTGAAGGTAGAATTACGCTCACTGGCGCCCTGATGAAAGTCTATGACGGACCTGGTTTTGTCGCCGCTAAAACAAATGCACGTATTTTACCTGTGCATGTAGAGGGCGCTGCACAATCTTATTTCGGTCGATTATCGGATAAACATCCTCGAAAATTACTGCCTAAAGTGACACTGACCGTATTTCCGTCAGCGAATATTTCTGTTGAAAACCCATCAGAGGACAAACGCTTATCAGCGAGAGAACGACGCAAAATCGCAGGTGAACATATGCGCGTCATTATGCAGAAGATGCAATTTCTCTCTCAAAAAAACCATACTATTTTTGAAGCTTTTTTAGCGACTATCGATCAATTTGGCGCTAAAACGCCGTTAATTGAAGACATGAATGCAGAAGAAGAAACCTATCAAGCACTGTTAAAAAAGAGTTTGGCACTTGGGCGAATTGCTTGCAAAGTAAGCCATTCGCAAGAGGCAGTCGGGGTTTTAATGCCGAATGTGACAAATACCGTTGCGCTGATTTTAGGCATGACCGCGTTTAATCGTATCCCAGCATTATTAAACTATACCGCTGGGACGGCTGGTATCCAAAATGCGTGCATTGCCGCCAATATTAAAACGATTATTAGCTCGCACAAATTTATTGAGGCGGCGAAGTTAGCAGAAGTCATTTCAGGCTTAAAAAATCTAAATATCCTTTACCTAGAAGATTTACGTCCACGTTTTAACCTTTTGGATAAATTATGGTTAATGGGCTACGCACTCCATTTTCCAAGGCTTGCAATCAAATCCATTGAGCCTGAAAGCCCTGCCGTTATCTTGTTTACTTCAGGCTCTGAAGGTAAACCTAAAGGCGTTGTGCACTCACATAAAAGTATTTTAGCCAACAGCGCACAAGTGATGGCGATTTATGATTTAGTGCCAGAAGATAAATTTATGATGGCGCTACCGCTATTCCATGCTTTTGGCTTAACTGGGTCCTTAGTCGCTATTTTAAATGGCGTCAAAATACTCATTTTTCCATCACCACTCCAATACAAAGTGATTCCAGAAGTCATTTATGACCGTGGCTGTACAGTATTATTTTCTACTAGCACTTTCTTAAGTAACTATGCCAAGTTTGCGCATCCCTATGATTTTTATAAACTAAGGCTGGTGCTTGCTGGCGCAGAAAAATTAAATGAAGAAGTACGTAAAATCTACTCAGAGAAATTTGGCATCCGCATCTTAGAAGCCTATGGTGCAACCGAGTGCGCGCCGGGCATTTCAGCGAACACCTTGATGGCTAATGTCAATGGCAGTGTTGGCCAAGTCTTTCCTGGCATGTCGTACAAATTAGAACCCGTACCTGGTATTGATGAAGGTGGGTTGTTATACGTTAAAGGCGATAACATCATGTTAGGCTACAACTTATATGACAATCCTGGTGTATTAGTGCCCCCAGAAGAAGGCTGGTATAACACGGGCGATATTGTGGATATTGATGCACAAGGGTTTATTTTTATCAAAGGTCGCGTTAAACGATTTGCCAAAGTGGCTGGCGAAATGGTTTCGCTAGAAACAGTAGAAAAAATTGCGCAAACTGCTGCACCTGAACATCAACATGCAGCTACGTCACTAACAGATGTGCAACGTGGCGAAAATATTATTCTCTATACAACGGATAAAGCTTTAAAACGTGAAGATTTAACAATAGTGGCAAAAAATCTCGGTAGCCCAGAAATTGCCATTGCCAGAAAGATTATTGTGATTGAAGAAATTCCACTATTAGGCACAGGTAAAACGGATTACGTCACGCTGAAACAAATCGCAGAATCGGCACGTAATGAATCGATTGAGATAAGCAGTTAACAACATGAGCAATCAATTCCAACTCTTAAAAGAACAACGTTTTAGACCATTATTCTTTACCCAGTTTTTGGGCGCATTCAACGACAATGTATTCAAAACAGCCTTGATTACCTTGGTTGTTTTCCGCACTAGCCAACTCACCAATTTTGATGCCGCCACCATGGCAACTGTGTTGCCTGGCTTATTTATTCTGCCCTTCTTTTTATTTTCAGCCACTGCTGGACAAATTGCCGATAAATTTGAAAAGTCGCAAATCATCCGTTTTGTTAAAGTGTTTGAAATCATCATCATGCTGTTTGCCAGTGTCGGGTTTTTTATGCATAACATCATCTTGTTAGCGTCCGCACTTTTTATGATGGGCGTCCATTCCACTTTATTTGGCCCAGTTAAATACGCATACCTACCACAACAATTACGTGAAGACGAGTTAGTGGGTGGTAATGGCATGTTTGAAATGGGCAGCTTTGTCGCTATTTTGCTTGGGCAAATATTAGGTGCTTGGCTGGCCATACAAGCCAATAGCGAATGGCTGATTAGCTTTTGCGTCATCACACTCGCTTTTATGGGTTATTGGACCAGTCGTAGCGTGCCCAATACTGCTGCTGGCGCACCAGAGTTGGCGATTAACTGGAATCCGTTTACGGAAACTTTCTATAATTTAAAATTCATTTGGCAACATCAACCACTTTGGTTAGCCATTATTGGCATCTCATGGTTTTGGTTTTTTGGCGCTACGTTGCTAGCGCAGTTTCCTAATTTTGCAAAATTCACGCTACATGGTGACGAAACCGTATTTATTTTAATGCTCTCTATTTTTTCTCTTGGCATTGGTATCGGCTCATTATTATGCGAAAAACTATCAAACTATAAGATTGAACTGGGCTTAGTACTGTTCGGCGGGATCGGCATCACCCTATTTGGCGCCGATCTCTACGCCACCAGCACGGCTATTAAGACGGCCTTGACCCCGCCTGCTTTAGCGTATGACTATATGCACTTTTTATCGAGCTTTCCGCATCTACATTTACTCGCGGACATCTTATTGATTGGTATCTTTGGCGGCTTCTATATTGTGCCTTTATACGCATTTATCCAAAGTCCAAGAGAAAAAAGCTACCAATCTAGAATCATTGCGGCAAACAATATTATGAATGCCTTATTTATGGTCGTTTCTGCTTTATTTTCACTTTGGATTTTTGACTTAGGCTACAATATTCCACAGTTATTTTTAGCTACTGCCATCTTAAGTGCAATTGTCATTGCTTATTTATCGATCCGTCAGCCAGACTTTTTATCACGCTTCTTAATTTGGTCATCCATTAATAAGCCAAATAGGCGTTGATTCCACGTTTTAACGATTCACATTTATAATACCTATTTAATTGCTTTGCCCTTTCATGAAATTAACCTCCATTTTGTTCATTGCCTTAGATTTTAAACAGCTTAAAAGGCTAGTCAAATGAAGAAAAAACAGCATGCGTCATTCATAAAAAAAATGCTACTGGATACCTTTTTGTATTTCATAAAAGGTGGCTTCTACCATCCAAAAGCGCATTCGTTGTCTGCCAGCGGGCAAGTTATCCCTAATGATTTTTTAGGCGTGTGTATTGCCTCCAACTTAAATCCAGAAACAGATACCTATGTCATCAATCAACTGAACACATTAGGTATTAAGCGTGTACGCTTAGATTTTAGTTATGATGATTTAAACAGTTTTAATACCCGATTTTTGCAAAGACTCATGTTAGAAAACTTTGGGATTACCTTGCATTTAATCGCCCCATTTGAAGCGGCTAACAATATGCATAGCCAACACGAGCAAATGCGATGGCAGCAATTTTTAGTTACTGTAGTGGATCGTTTTGGTGCATCCATTCAACAAGTAGAAATTGGCAATACAATTAACCGAAAACGTTGGTCAGGTTACAATATAAAGGGCTTTTTAATCGCATGGGAAATAGCCTATAAAACATTAAAAGAGCGTAACGTGACGCTATTAGGTCCTAATATTCAGGATTTTGAGCCGATGTACAATATTAGCTTATTGAAAACTTTACAAGCAAAAAACCAATTGCCTGACGTACATACTGATAATCTGTTTGTAGAAAGAGTGATGGAACCAGAGCAATATGATCATCGTATTTTTAAATTTCAATGGACGCGCATATTCAAATATAACCTAATTAAAAAAGCGCATTTATTACAAAAAATTGGCCACGACTTTGGTGTGCAACAGACCGCTTCATCAGCGGCTTTTTGGGCTATTTACCGCATTAAACGCATTTTGCCAGATGGTGAACAAAAGCAAGCTGACTACTTAGTTCGTTATTTCACCTTGTTAGCCGCCTCAGGCGCACTGCAACAAGCTAATTGGGGTGCATTCATTTGTAACCGTGAAGGATTGATTAACGACGGGTTATCCAATGCCGACTATCCTGATTTAGAGCGGATTGCTCATTATCAATCAGCAGATGGTGCGTTAGCTGATTACTCCCATTATCCTAGTTTTGCAGCGATGCAGGCGCTACTAAAATACATTAGTGGTGGGCGTTATCAAACTACCATCGCTAGTGGTAAGCATCTAGAAATTCATCACTTTACTTATGCCAATGGCCAATGTCATATCGCCTGGACCACAAACGGTAAAGTTGCTTATCTTGCGGATATATACACTAAAGAATCTCTAAAATCTGCAAAAATACTTAATCGTGATGGCAAGCCTTTAGAAAGAAATGTCGAATTGATTAACGAATCTCCCATCTATTTATGCTGGGAATCGGACGCAAACATTGCTGTATTAGCGCAACCTAGCGTAGCAGACAATGTTGTTATCCACGCGCATATACCAAATTTTCAATACTTTAGATTTAATGAAAAAGGCTGGCTTGGATTAGTGCTTGCAAAAGATGCGAATGAAGCTGAGCAGTTAATGTATGCGTTGCATCCAGACAAGCTCAATGCACCAGATAAAGCGCATGCATTACGCCATGCCCGTAATGCGATTTGGGCAATAGAAGACCCTAGAACTCAAGATTCTGAAAATGCAGACGCGAAACTAACGGTTAAACAACCAATTAAAATGTATCCACACAAAGCCTTTTTAGATCGCTTTAAGCCAAGTAAAGCCAAACGAAGTTGGAATGGCGCCATCGAATTGTTAAGGCGCGGCGTCGGCACGGCACAGCCAATCGCCTACTTTGAAAAAGTGGGGGATAAAACTTTAAAACAAAATTTTTATATATGTGAACACGTTAAAGCCGACTTTAGCATTGGTGAAATATTTGCTGCCTTTGCACGCGGAGAGCCGTCTTTTCAAGGATTAGCACCTGAAGAAGTGTATAAACAATTTGCTCAGTTTTGCCAAAATATGCACGGACGTTTAATTTTCTTCAGAGACTTTTCTGGCGGCAATATTCTCGTTAAGCAAGATGCGCATAAACAACTCACTTTTTCTTTAATCGACACTGCACGCCTCCGCACGATTGATGCACCACCTTTCCCCATGCAACACCGCATGGCCGACCTTGTACGCGCTTGCCACAAACTGCATAAAGCAGGACGCGAACGCTTTATGCAAATTTACCTTGGTTTAAATGGTAAACAATTTGGCCGCCAAGCCAAACTTGCTTTTTTCTTATACGATTGCAAAGTCAAACTAAAACGTACCATCGGCCGCAAAGGCATTAAAAAACTAATCAAGCGTATTAAAGGTATTAGCTAAGAGCACGGCAATCTAATGAAAATCATGACTTGCTTTTAAGTAGATTTGACACAGTGTTTTTCTAACCAAGCAGTAATATCTATTTCACGTAATGCAATAGCTTACGAATTTAAACAAGAGGAGAATTACTATGTGGACAACACCAGCAGCTACTGAAATGCGTTTCGGTTTTGAAGTTACAATGTACGTAATGAACAAGTAATTTTTGTTTTTATGTATTAAATTAAAGGCGCTAATAGCGCCTTTATTCATTTCTACCTACCAAGGGGTTTACCCCCTTTACCAACTATAAAACTTTGCGCTTTTTAGGGCAAGATGGTCACATTCTTGAGCTTGCTCTTAGCCTCCTCAAATGCTCTCAGGATATGGCGTTTAAGGTAGACCCCTTGTGAACCAAAGAAAAAACAAATGTCATCGTCATATTCTGAAGACTGTTCAAAGTCGCCTATTCTTAACAAATTCGCCTTACCAAAGGCAACATTAAATGTCGATTTAATATTGCCTACTTCTATATAGTGGTTCTCAGAATCAGGGTGGCAGAGCGCATCTCGGACGTATTTAATGAGATCAGAGACATCTTTTATTTTTTCTGTTTTTTTAATGTCATTATCGAAGGAAATACGAGATGAGTACTTCTCTGTTTTATACATAAGATCGCGCAGAGTTATTAATAGCTCAATAAATGCAGCGCGAAAAAGAACGCTTTGGGAACTTTGCGGCTCGAAAATTCCACAACTAAGAAGTTCGTTAATTCGAGTAATTGCGCTTTCGATATCGCTTTTGGTAAAAAAGTCCATATCTGGCATCATGTTCCCCTTAACACTAACGTAATATAAACATACTAGCTAAGTAAATCATCCAATACTCACGGAAACACAAACCCCTTCGGTAACAACACCCAAATCTCCCCTTGCTGCTTCATTGAGCCTGCCCTAGCGCCAGCCGCATCCCCGACGCCCCAAAAGAAATCTGCTCTAACTCCACCACGAATCGCGCCGCCGGTATCTTGTGCTAACATTAATCGCTTAAGCGGTTTACTGCTATTAGGCTCAGTGGTAGACAAGAAAATAGGCGCACCTAATGGAATGAATTTTGGATCAATGGCAACACTGCGTTCTGCGGTAATCGGCACATTGAGCGCACCCAAAGGACCTGGCAAACCGACTGGCAACTCTCTAAAAAATACATAACTAGGATTACTATTCAGCAAGGCCTGCAACTTATCTGGATTATTACTCGCCCAGTTTTTAATACCTTGCATGGAAGCTTTATCTAAAGTGATTTCACCTTGATCGACCAGCAATTTTCCTATCGATTTATACGGATGGCCATTTTGATTAGCATAGCCAACTTGTACTTGCTCTCCATTTTCTAATTGCACCACGCCTGAACCTTGTATCTGCAAAAAGAATACATCGATATGATCATCTATCCAAAATAATTCATTGCCAGCTAATGGCGATGGATTAGCATCAATTTCTGCACGCGTGCGATATGGCACTAATTTTTTATCTTCTAACTTGCCTCTGATGCGTTTGTATTTCAACTCTGGATATAGTTCGGCCAACTCAACGGTAATTAAATCTTTTGGCTCTTGGTAAAGAGGAAATGGATATTGTTTTGATTGCTTTCTACTGCCGTTTAATAATGGTTGGTAGTATCCCGTGACCATGCCACTTGTTGTGCCATCTTCGTTATGTGCTCGATACACATCAAAATAATTAGACAGATAATCAATAATCGCCGCATCATTCGGTTGCTTCATCGCTTGTGCGGCGTCACACGCTGTTTTCCACTGGTCTTTTTTAACTAAGCGCGTACAGCTTTGTAGCCATGCAGGCCATGCAGCGACTACATCATCTTGCAACAAACCATCTAAATCCTGCCAATTGGCCGGTTTTAGTGTTGCGTAAGGTTGGATCTGTGTTGATGGCGTAACCTCTGTAGGCTTTTCAGTTATCGGTTTCTCAGTTGCAGGTTTATCAGTAATGGGCTTTTCAACAGGCGGTTTGTTTGTTGGAAATGGCGCTGGTTTAACGGCTTGTTTTGAACAGGCGACTGTCATGAATAAAACACATAAAAACAAAGTTATTTTTTGCATATTGGTTGTAGCATTCATTTTTGAAATATTCTTGAGTGAGGCACTTTATTAATAAAGCATTTTTTAATCAAGCACTCTAAATTAAGTACGCTTTAATGCAGCACTCTAGGTGCCGCAAGGGTGAAAGGCGAGATTGGCACTTCGAATGTGTTGCCGTCAACCGCAACCATTTGATAACTACCATGCATCTGGCCGACAGCGGTACTGATGACCGTGCCGCTGGTATAAGTAAACGTCTCATCTGGCTGGAGTAAAGGTTGTTCGCCAATCACGCCCAAGCCTTTTACTTCATTAATACTATTATTCGCATCAGTAATCACCCAATGACGACTGACTAATTGCGCGGCAATGCTGCCAGTATTGGTAATGGTCACCGTATAAGAAAAAACATAGCGCTCATCTTCTTCACTAGATTGGTCTTCTAAATACGTCGTTACTACTTGAACCGAAAATCGATAATCTGTTGTCATTAAGCTATCATACCTGTTGTTTTGAACTTGAGCTTGCCCTTTAAAATTGTTAACTACCCGACCAGTCAAATAGGCTTCACGGCCTGTTTCATCCCTTATTTCATTATAAATGCAATCAACACAGAATGAGTGGAATGTATGTTCAATCGCAATTTTTAGATTCCAAAAGAGCTAAAATATCCATAGTAGAACCTAATTAATTCATCGTATTGATAACTGCAAAGCGCGCGTTTCTAAAAAAGTATTTTACTTATCTTTACCTATTAATAGCTTGAACATAGACTTTTCTGCAACTATCTATCGTGCATCTGATTGATGATAGCTAGCGTTAACTCATATTTAGCAATAAACATTAGCGCTGATCAATCATGTTATGCAAAGATAATTTTTGCTAATTACGCAACAAATCTAAATATCAAGCGTTAAAACTAGTGATTTTAATGATTTATTCACCATTTCGGTTCACAAATGCGAACTATCTTGTTAGATTGCACTCAATCTTTTCGTAGTAAAAAAGAGAATTAATCCATGCAATGAAACAAAATTTCAATGCATTTAACTCCCAAAAGGAAAAAGCATCATGAATCAAACTGTTAACCAAGCAGAAGTGGTCAAAAAAAATTCGTTAGAAAGCGTTATTTTTGAAACGAAAGCACAAGAGTCAAGCAAAACAGAAGTGAATCGCTTACTAAAACTGAAAGAAACAAACCTGTTTCATCGCTATTTAGAAGCAAATTGCGATTGCGTTTAGCACTTTCGCACTAGAAAAATAGTCAAAAAAAAGAGGATGACGTTTATCACCCTCTCTCTTTTATTTACTTCAAAAAGCCATTAAATCGCAATTTGAGGACGTCCTGGTTCTGGCCAATCCAAGTGGAAATATTCACCACGTGGTTTGTCTTTACGCTCATAAGTATGCGCACCAAAGTAATCACGTTGAGCTTGTAACAAGTTAGCTGGCAAATCAGCACTTCTATAACCATCATAGTATGCCAATGCCGCCGCAAAGCCTTGTACAGGCACACCATTAGTCACAGCTAATGAAATCACTTTACGCCAACCAGTTTGGCCCACGTTGATTTCTTCTGTGAAATATGGATCTAACATCAAGTTTTTCAAACGTGAATTTAGTGAATACGCATCTGTAATTTTTTGCAAGAAACGTGCGCGGATAATACAACCACCGCGCCAGATTTGAGAAATTTCCCCAAAGTTTAATTTCCAGTTATAAGCCACTTGTGCTTTATCAATCAATTGGAAACCTTGAGCATAAGCGCAGATTTTAGAACAATAAAGCGCATTTTTAATCGCTTCGATTGTTGCTTTCTTCTCAGACTCAGGGATCGCTGTTACTTTAGGACCTTTTAGAATCTTACTTGCCGCAACACGCTCTTCCTTAACACTAGAAAGTCCACGTGCATAAACTGCTGCTGCGATTGCATTAGCAGGTGCGCCTAATTCAAGCGCATTTGCAGCCGTCCATTGGCCTGTACCTTTTTGTTCTGCCGCATCTAAAATCATGTCCACTAAGAACTCTTTAGACATTGGATCTTTTTGTTGCAAGATATCAGCAGTAATTTCAATTAAGAAACTTGATAGTTCACCTTTGTTCCACTCTTCAAAGATTTTACCAATCTCATCCGATTTCATGCCTAGCAATGTTTTCATGAGCCAGTAAGCTTCACAAATTAATTGCATATCAATGTACTCAATACCGTTGTGCACCATTTTTACATAGTGACCAGCGCCATCAGGACCAATGTATTCAGCACATGAGAATCCACCAACCACTGGTTTACCTGGCGTTCCGCCTTCTAATGGCTGGCCAGTTTCTGGATCGACTTTAGCCGCAATATCTGTCCAGATTGGCTCTAATGAAGCCCAAGCTTGACGTGTACCAGATGGCATTAATGAAGGGCCAAAACGTGCGCCAGTTTCACCACCAGAAACACCAGAACCAATAAACTCAATGTCTTTTGCTCTTAATTCTTTTTCGCGACGAATCGTGTCTGTCCATAACGCATTACCACCATCAATGATGATGTCACCTTTTTCTAAGAAAGGTAATAGTGCATTAATCGTTAAATCTGTTGCTGTACCTGCTTTAACAAGCAAAACAATTTTACGTGGGCGCTTGATGCTTAGCACAAAAGTAGCTAAGTCAGCGTGACCAATCACGCGTTCATGAGAAGGCTCACTTTTTTTGCAGTACTCGATGAAATCTTTCATCTTATCTGTACTACGGTTGTACACAGCTACGTTATAGCCATGATCTGCTATATTTAACACGAGGTTTTGCCCCATTACGGCTAGGCCAATCAGGCCAATATCAGCATTTTTTGCAGTCATTTTTTCAATACTCTTTCTTTAAATTGATAATTTAAATTAATAATAAAGCTATTGCTTTTGGCGCAAGCTTGCGATGTTTACTACTTAAGGGTGTTACTAAACAGTTGTGTGGCTAATTGATAACCAGTTGCTGCTAGTTGTGGATCATAACGTTCGCCTTCATCGCGCATAAACGCATGTTGGCCATTAAACTCATGCCATGAAAAAGACAAATTGGCGTCCGTTAATTTTTGATAAACCGCTAACCGTCCCGCAGTCGGAATATGGTTATCTTGCTTACCCCAAATCATCATCAACTCACCTTTAATATCACTTAGGCGCTCCATACTATGTTGGTTCGGTTGATTCGGGATAATATTAGTGTGTAAGTCAGTCGCATAAAAACAAGCGGTGGCTTGCACTTCTGGTTGCAACGCTGCACGGAAAGCTAAGTGGCCGCCGATACAGAAGCCCATTGCGCCTAAGTTACCGCTATACCAATCTTGCGCTTTTAAAAATTCAATCATTGCGCGGTTATCACTATCGTAACCTTGCACATCTTTAGCTGATTTATCGGCATTGCCTTTATCACGACCAGCATCGTCGTAACCTAGGACAGTACCAATCGGGTTTAATTCATGAAATACTTCAGATACTAATACAGCATAACCTTGACCCGCCATCATTTTTGCAGCACGCTCAATTGGGCCAGTTTGGTGAAAAATTTCTGAATAAAACAAAATAGCAGGGACTTTTCTATTATGCGCAGGCCGATGAATATAGGTGCGCATTAGTCCAGTTTCGGCATTTAAATCAACAACTTCTGATTGTATTAACATCGTTTTTTAACTTATTTTTTATCCATAATGCTCTATTCTACAAGGCTTTAATCTTGGTTTCATCACAATCGGCATATTTTTTGTTAAATTATTTGTAACCTTAGTTACTTTACACTGTCTAGCTGTTACTTTAACTTGCAATGATTACTTTTGTTTTTGCTAATTCGAGACCATCACTATGCGTAATATTGTTACTTTTGTCGTGCTGATTTTCTTCCATCATCACCTATTCGCTGAGACGCGCGAAGCACTCAGTTTTAGACTAAAAGCCTCTGTCGTTAAAGTGCATGTTGGCACCAAGAAAGGTGGTCATGGCGTTGGCACTGGCGTGGCTATCAGTCCAGACTTAGTCGTAACCAACTGTCATGTATTAGCCAATAGTACAGGGGTTAGCATTACTAAATTTGGCAACACCCACACACCTGTTGCACTAAAGGCCGACTGGAAACATGACTTATGCATCTTACGTTTTCAATATGCAGAATTAACGCCGGTGGAACTCAGGGACTCTGAGCATTTACAATATGAGCAAGCTATTTTCTCTATTGGTTTTCCTGGTGGCCCGCCAAAACCACAATATACTGAAGGTAAAATTAAAGCGCTTTACGCATTTGATGATAGCCACATTATTCGCACCGACGCTTCTTTTGTTATGGGTGCAAGTGGTAGTCCTGTGTTTGATACTGATGGAAAATTAATCGGGATTAGCACGTTTAAAAGCCCAGGTAAAAATGCTTACTACTACAATGCTCCGGTCAAATGGGTAAAAGCCTTATTACAACAGCCAGAAATCACCTCGATGGAAACCAGTATATTGCCGTTTTGGGACGCCCCTGAAGAACAACGTCCTTTTTTCATGCGCGTTGTCCAACTATTTAAAAACGAAAAGTGGGATGAGTTGCAGCAAATCGCACATCTGTGGCTGAAAAGTGAACCAGAATCAGCAGAGGCTTTATATTATGCAGGGGTTGCAGAAGAAAAGAAGAATCACTTAGAAGAAGCTAAACAATATTTCGAACAAGCGTTAGTTATACACCCTCAACATCCTGCGGCAATGATTGGACTAGGCTGTACAGAAAAAACAACGTTAGTCTGCAACGATAACTTCTAGTAATCGCTACTGCGACCTGTGGAATAGCCTTGCGGCACATCATTCTGCCATTTGCCACAAGCATTGCACAGATGATCATGCATGGTAGGGCTTAACGCCAGCTCATTACTGCCACAAAATTTACAATTTGTCGGGTGAACAGACGTCTCTTTATGATGCGCCTCATGATGCACTTGTGCGACTTTTGTGCTACCTAAACCATACTTATTATCCATGAGGAACTCCAAGCGCAACGTCTGATTACTATCAAAATTACTCGCTTTTGTCGTTGATGACAAGCAGTTTTTATTGAATTTTATATGCAGCGCGACTCAGACGATCATAAATAGCTGACCATGCTGACGATTTAGGTGGCGTTTCAATCAATAGCTTCGCTACTTTTAATGCATCCATTTGATGCAAAGTATCGTACAACTTTTCAGCCATACCCGCAGGGTTGTTAGGCAAATTAAATGTTGGACCGTTGGCGATTTCACCATTGCCAATTAGCAATGCTGCGCAAGTGGTTTCTAATGCTGCTGCTTTTAACAAGGCTTCTCTTGAAGCAAATAATTGCACAGGTGTGTTTGGCGAATAATGTAATAAATGTTGCCCAGGCGCTTTTGGTAATGTTTTTTCTTTAGTCGTTGCGGGCACACCAGCCACACTTTCTATCACAGCTTCTAAAATCATGCCTAATCGCAGCAATTGCCACTGATCCCCATCCACTGCAACGATAGTGGATTCTATGCCAACTTGACATGCACCACCATCCAATACGGAGATGCCCGCGCCTAAGCCATCTTCTACATGCTGAGCGGTTGTTGGACTTAACTGTGTGTATTTATTAGCTGAAGGCGCGGCCAAACCCAAGCCTGTCTGTTCTAATAACAGTTGTGCGATGGGATGCGCAGGTACGCGTAAAGCAACCGTTGGCTCACCAGCGCGCACGATGGTTGAAACAGTAAACTTTGCAGGCAACACTAAGGTAAAAGGCCCTGGCCAAAACGCATTAGCCAACTTTTGTGCTAAAGGTGAAAACGTTTCCGCCCAATCAAGCACTTGCTCACTTGAAGCAATATGTACAATTAGTGGATTATCAGCAGGCCGTTGTTTAATGGCATAAATCTCACGCAAAGCGTCTTCATTACGTGCATCGGCAGCGAGACCATAAACCGTCTCGGTTGGAATAGCGACTACTTTTCCCTGTATGAGTAAAGCAACGGCCTCTGCTAAATTAACTTGCATGTGTTTTATTGCGATTAAATAAAATCATATTTTACCCGCTTTACGAAAAGTTAAGTTAATCCGCCTTTGCCCGATCAATGGATGAGAATCTGCCTTGAGTGGCAATACGCCATGAAAATACAATCGACTATCAGCGCCCCAAACAACGACATCGCCATGACTAAGTGGGACTTTCAACGTTTTGGCTGCGCGCGTTAATCCGCCGAATTGAAATACGACTGGCATCCCTAATGAAACCGAGACAATTGGCTGACTAAAATCAGCTTCATCTTTATCTTGATGCAAACCCATTTTGTCGCCTATTTCGTATACATTGATTAAACAAGTATCGGGCTTAAAGTGTAAATAACCTGCTTGGCGCGCTGCGCGTTGCGCTAAATCTAAAAAAAGTTCTGGCATTGTAGGCCAAGGCAGATTGGTAAAGCTGTTTATCAGCGCATAACCATAGCCTTGCTTTGTACTGACCCAACCAAAATCACCAAAACTAGTCGTTCGGACTGACATGAGGTAACCCATTGGCGTCATCATCTGTTGCGGTGGGTGATTTTTAAAATGCTCGATTAGTATCGCACAGAGTGCGTCTGCTTCTGGCAATGCAAAACCTTGCATCCAATAGGCGCCATCAGCAAGCGCAACTTTGGATTCTATTTGGTCAGAGAATAAATTAGCGGTCATGATTCTAAAATTAGAGGAGTAGAAGTCATTTTCAATAGGGGTTAGCACGCCTAATCTATATCGGCAGAGTCACACTAGGTCAACGACGGCTCATCCATATGCTTAGCGCATACTTACTACCTTATTCACTGTGCTAACTTAGTCATTGTACACAATCACCCTCTTAATAATCAGCTTAACTATACAATTAGCTTATCTACAATTGGTTACACTCGCTTTTTTGATTTAAATTTATAATCTGCGCATGCTTCTTTCTATCAATCAACTGTTTATCAATCATCAATATGCGTTCCCCAAGTTGCTCGCTTTTCGGGTACAAATGGTGTTGGCTTATCAAATAATGGCTGTAGTTGCAGGTTGGCATATTTACGAAATTACGCATGATCCACTCGCATTAGGATTAATTGGCTTAGCTGAAGTCATTCCTTATTTCTCTAGCGCCTTATTCGCTGGACATGCAGTAGACCACTATTACTCACGCCGACTATTTGCCCTATTATCAGCAGCATTTTTGTGCTTAAGCGCACTGACACTTGCCTTTGTTTCAGAAGGTATTCTTAGCGGTGATATCACTATTTGGATTTATGCCTCTATCGCATTGACTGGTTTTGCCCGCGCCTTTATTGCGCCAAGTTATAACACTTTATTTGCCATCATCGTGCCGCGTGCCACGTTCGCACGTGCTGCCAGTATTGGCAGTTCAATATTCCAAATAGGTTTGATTGTTGGTCCTGCCATTGGCGGTTTACTAGTTGGCTTTGTGAGTAAAACCGCAGCTTATTCTTTAGCTTGTATTTTATGTGCAGGCGCTATGATTGCCCTAATCAAACTAAAAGTCACAGAGCCGCCAGCACAACATGGGCGGCCAGTTTTTAAAAGTATTAAGGAAGGTCTACGCTTTGTTTGGGGCAACCAAATACTATTAGGTGCACAGCTGTTAGATATGTTTGCTGTTCTGTTTGGTGGCGCGGTTGCTTTACTACCCGCCTTTGTCCATGATATTTATCAAATGGGGCCAGAAGGTTTAGGTATTTTGCGCGCATCGCCCGCAGTTGGCGCCATCTTAATGGGCGTGTGGTTAACTAAAAATCCGATCAATTTACACGCAGGACGATGGCTATTATCTGCTGTAGCTGGCTTTGGCATCTGTATGATTGCCTTTGCATTGAGTACTTCCTTTTGGTTTTCTGCGGCTATTTTAATAGTAGCAGGCTCGCTAGATGGCGTTTCCGTTATCTTGCGCAGCACCATTATGCAACTCGCCACACCAGATGCAATGCGCGGTAGAGTCTCTGCCATCAATGGTATTTTCATCGGCTCATCCAATGAGCTTGGCGCTTTTGAATCTGGCGTTACAGCGCGATTGATAGGCTTGGTCCCTTCTGTCATTTTTGGTGGGTTGATGACCTTAGGTGTGGTTGGGATTGCGGCTAAAAAAGCACCTAAACTACGTGAACTAGACTTACAGCAACTGCATTAAGTACGCTAAAATAGTCGTCTTTATTACTCCAAACTTTACTGGGAAAATATGTCTCAAATCATTGTTAAAAACAAACCTGCGCAATCAGAACTAGACCAACTTAATGTTAACAAATGGCCAACATGGGAAAAAGAAGTTTCTCTATTCGATTGGTACTTTCCAGAGCAAGAAATTGCTTACATTATTGCAGGTGAGTGTGTGATTACTCCGCTTGATAGCCAAGGAAATAGCGGAACACCTGTTTATTTTGGCGCTGGTGATTTGGTGACTTTTCCAGCTGGATTATCGGCGAAATGGGAAGTGAAAAAGCCATTGCATAAACATTACAAGTTAGATGGCAATGTATTTACTCAAACATTTTTGCGTATCAAAGCAAAATTCTGTAAGAAATAAAACTCTCTTTAAGGCAGATTCAAATGGCTAATATGTATGACATCAGCATTCCTCCGCTCATCCTTGCATTAAACAATTGTTTGCATATTCTCAAAACGGGTAGACGTTCTGCCGATGCGCGCAAGATTGAACATGCCGTGATGCTAAATGCAAGGTTAGCGCCTGATATGTATCCACTGATTAGACAAGTGCAAATTGCAACGGATATGAGCAAAGGGGCGGGTGCGCGTTTAGCGAATATGGCCGTGCCTCAATATGACGATAATGAAACGACGTTTGAGCAGTTAGAACAGCGCTTAGTCAACATCATTACTTTTTTAGAAAGCATTCAGCCACAGCAATTAGAAGGTGCAGAAACGCGCCATATCGAATTAATGGTGCGGGATTCTAAACGAGAGTTTGTAGGGTTGGATTACTTATTACGCTGGGTACAGCCTAATGTTTATTTTCATGTCACGACCACCTATAACATTTTGCGTCACCTTGGTGTTGAGTTAGGCAAACGTGATTTTTTAGGCCCACAATAAACACATTGCAGGAATCTTAAGTCATTAACGTACGCGGGTTCCTGCGCCAAAAAACTCTTGCATCATAAAGCTTTCTAGTGCTTCGGTATCCTCTAATCGTGCAGAAAGTGTCATAACGCTACCTAAGCGACGAGAGTCCCACTTAAAATCTCCTTGATAATCACGGCGAATAATCTCAATCATTTTTTGAATCACCACGCGCTTAATATCCATTCCATCTTGCGCGGTAACATCGATCACTTCTAACCGCGCGGTATTGATGTTGCTTTTCCAACCTTTAAAGCTAAATTGCGCCGTACGAACACCTAAATAGCGAATTTCAAAAATACCATTTGTTCCATTAAGATTAAGATTTTCTTTAATTTTGGCATCCCTTTTATCGCCTTCGCTTTGTGGATTGTTACTGGCAATGACAGCTTCTACATCTTGCTTTGAAAGTCCTTGTTTAGCTAGTTTTGCCTGCTGCTGTCTTTTAACATAAGCTTGCATATCTTCGCCCGGCAAAGGGCTCACTGACGTTTCTGGTTGCTCCGGTTGAGGAATCGTTTTATTGAGTTTTTTGTCTTTTGGCACGAAAAATTCAGACTGATCGACCACTTCAACTGGCGGTGCTTTTGGTTGAACTTGTTTAGGCAGACGCGGTTTAGTTGGCTGCTTGGGGATTGGTTTTGTTTGTGGCTGCTGCACAACTTCTGGTGAAGGCGGCACAGCTTCACTCGGCGCCACCTGCTCTTTTTGCGGTGGCCCTAATGAGATTTCCAATGGTGGTGCGTCTAGTACTGGTGTGCCATTATCAAATAGCTTAGGTGCAAATATCAACAACAAAGAAAGATGCAGCAAGATAGATAGCAAAAACGTTAATACAATGTTGCGATTAAATTTCAGCGTAAAAACGCGATCACTACGAACGGGCAATGACCAAATATCGTTAGATTGAGAGGGTATTTGTTTCATGCTCATATTCACCATCTTACCTAAGCGCTTTTCCCACCTGAATATTGATACCAAGAATTAATCGTTATAGTCTGAAGCCAACGATTAATAAAAATGCAGTCTATCATAGTGAATTGATTGAATAGTAAATTGATGGATTAGTCTGCTTCTTTTTACAACATTAAAAATGTCCATTGATATGCCATCCTTAATGCATCCGTCGTATTCATTGATTGCATTTAAGGAGAGCACTATGCAAGTCTACCAAGTATTAGATGAACAAAACAATCGGATTACTGAATATAGTCGTTTAGACGCCGCCTTACACAATGCAGAAGAACTGACTTTTTGGCATACCGATCATTATTATCACGTCCAAGAAATTGAGCTCACAGAACATTAACAGTCAGCGCCTTTGCTTTATTGCACTGGTGCGTATGCACCGACATTGTGCGCGATGCGCATCGCCTGTTATTCTTTTATTCCGTAATATTGAATAAAATTACTTACCCTTCATAGAGTTAAAATAATTATTTTAGTTCTGGCACACCATTTGCTTTATTGAAGTCCAATAGTAATAGAGAAGCGTAATATGTTGCGTGTCATGATTGTCGATAATGATGTGAAAAGAAGCAAAACATTAAAACAATCCTTAATTGAGAACGGTTTTGATGTGATTGCGCATCTTGAGGATGACGTGCATTTGCAAACGAAATGTTGCGAGTTAGCGCCTGATATCGTGATTATTGATACTGACTCTCCTAGCCGCGATGTATTGGATAACGTTTGCATGATTACGCAACATAATATAAAACCAGTTGTGATGTTTTCACAAGATGGTGATAAAGAAGTGGTTAAAGCGGCCACTAAAGCGGGGGTGTGTGCGTATGTAGTAGGAACTATTTCGAGTGAAAGGTTGACCCCAGTGATAGAAGCAGCGATTGCAAGATTTGAAGAAACAAAACAACTGAGACATGAGTTAAAACAGGCGAATGAGAAGTTGGATGAGCGAAAAGTAGTTGAACGTGCAAAAGGTATTTTAATGCGTCAACGCAACCTCGACGAAGATGAAGCTTATAGCATGCTACGTAGCATGGCAATGAAGAGGAATATGAAATTAGCTGATTTATCAGCGCAGTTGATTGATGCAGCAAAAATGCTAACGATTTAATAATCGTGATGTAAAAAGCTCCAATGATGGAGTTGATTTAACAAATTTTAAAAGCACTTGCTAATGTTGGTAAGTGCTTCAATAACCAGTAGCAGTTAATCGGTTATGCGGACACAGGCGTCCTTGTATCACGTTAATTAATAACGTCATACAAGGACGCCTTTTTTATTTTTAGCATGATAAGGAAATAAATATGGCAATGAATGACACCAATAACAGTGAAGACCATCTGATGCAAACTTCATCAAGTCGCAGAGGTTTTTTTAAAGCAACGGCGATGTCAGCTGCCGCCATCATTTCTAGCATATCAGCAAGTGCTCGCAATGCTGCTTGGGCTAAAGAAGCCAATGATTTAGAAACTAATCATTCAAAAACTAACGACTTAGAAAAAAACAAACTGACTATTGGCATTATTCCACTGACTGACTGTGCGCCAATTGTCATTGCTAAAGAAAAAGGCTTTTTCGAGAAGTACGGCTTAGACGTGACCATTTCTAAAGAGGCTTCTTGGGCCAATATCAGAGATAAAGTGTCATCCGGTTTGTTAGATGGCGCGCACATGTTAGCGGGTATGCCACTCTCCACCACGCTTGGCGTTGGCTCAGTGCAAAAAGATACGGTAACGGCTTTCTCCATGGATTTGAATGGCAACGGCATTACCGTTTCTAATGCACTTTACGAACGCATGCTGGCGGCTGATCCTGAATCAATGAAAACACGCCCATTGACGGCTGTTGCGCTTAAAAAAGTGATTGATGCAGATAAAGAAGCTGGCAAAGAACCGATGGCGTTTGCCATGGTTTATCCAGTCTCTTCACATAATTATGAAATTCGCTATTGGATGGCTTCTGCAGGCATAGACCCTGATCATGATGTACGTTTAATTGTGATCCCTCCTTCAAAAATGGTGACCAACCTCAACGCCAAACATATTGATGGCTACTGTGTAGGCGAACCGTGGAACCAACAAGCGGTCGCGTTAGGTATCGGGAAATCGATCATTACTGGTTATGAAATTTGGAATAACAGTCCAGAAAAAGTATTTGGTGTCACAAGAGAATGGGCAGAGCAAAATCCAAGCACCCACAAGGCAGTCATTAAAGCACTTATTGAAGCTTCTCAATGGATGGATAGTCCAGATAATCGCCAAGAAATTGTGCGCATTATCGCTGCCCAAAAATATATTGGGGTTGCTGAATCAGTGATCGAACAATCAATGACAGGCACTTGGACTTATAGCAAACAAGAAGCGGCAGTTAGCATGACTGACTTTAATGTTTTTCATCGTTATGCTGCCAATTACCCTTGGCATTCCCATGCGATTTGGACGCTGACGCAGATGGTGCGCTGGGGACAAATCGATCAAGCAATCGACTTTAAAAAAGTAGCGGCTTCCGTTTACTTGGCCGATGTTTACCGTGAAGCAGCGGCAGAACTCGACATTGCTGCACCAACAACAAACTTTAAAGTCGAAGGCATTCATGCAAGCGCATGGACGTTAAAGGATGCCACTAAACCGATTGATATGGGGGCAGACCAGTTCTTTGATGGCATTCAATTTGACCCGCATGAGCCTGTGCAATATCTATCTAATTTCCCTATCCATAATCGGCAGATTGCACTGACAGATTTAACGAAAAAGACAACTTAAAACGTATTGAAAACAGATTACTTAACTTAAATAAAAATGGGAGAAATACAACATGAAATTAAATAAAAAAATACTGATGATTGCACTGCTTATAGCTATGCCGACCATGGCGATGGCGGATGACGTGGTAGAAGCCACATCATTGGGCGATGCAATTACTGGAGGTAAATTTTCAGGCAATTTTAAATTTCGCTTTGAACATGCAGACCAAGCTGGATTTAGAGAAACAGCGCAAGCTTTTACGCTTCGCACATTACTTGGCTACGAAACTAAACCGCTCAATGGCTTTAGTGTTAATACAGAAGTGTATGGTTTAAGCCCATTGAATGATGACTATAACGATATTAAAAAAACAGATTCAATTACCAGCAGAAGAGCGTATCCAGTGATTGCTGATCCAGAAGATTATGATTTCCATCAGTTATATGTACAGTTTAAAAACAAAGAACATCAAGTTCGTTTGGGTCGTCAAAGTTTTGTGTTAGATAACTGGCGCTTTATCGGCGATGTGCGTTTCCGCCAAAACTGGCAGGTGATGAATGGTCTTTCTTATATCAATAATAGCTTACCAAAAACTACAGTCTCAGCCGCCCATTTCGAACAAGTTAAAGACATTACTACTAAACTTTGGAATACAGATGTTGAAATCATTAATGCAAATTATAAAATTACGCCAACGACCAGTGTTAGCGGCTATGGCTATTTTGTTGATTTTAATGATACTGCACGCAAAGCACTTTCTACCAAAACGTTTGGCGCGCGCTTAGACGGCAAAGAGAAGCTGAATGAAGATTGGCAAGTGTTGTATACCGCAGAATATGCCAAACAGGATGATTATGATGATGGCAATAGCGCAATCGACAACTATTATTATCGTGTAGGCGCGGGCCTAGGTTATGGTAAATGGTCATTGCGTCTCGATCAAGAGAAACTCTCTGGCAACAGTGAGGGCAGAGCTTTCCAAACGCCGTTAGGCACTAACCACTTGTTTCAAGGTTGGGCCGATGTGTTCTTGACCACACCAAATCAAGGCATTGAGGATACGATGCTAGTTTTGCAAGGCGACTTATTTGGCGCAGTGATTAAATCTGAATACCATCTGATTAATTCTGATCGTGATTTCAATAAAGTTGGCGGTGGCACTGGAGATAGTCTAGGTACAGAGTTTGATTTAGGTGCTTATTACAAGTTTAACAAACAAGTTTCTGGCTCTGTAGAATACGCCAACTTCCAAGAAGGCACCCAGTATGCGGGTGGACGCAAACGTGATATTGAAAGATTCTGGCTAACAGCTATGTACAGCTTTTAAATCGAAATAATATCAAAAAAGCATGCACCAAGTTGAACGCATCAGCTTGGTGCATTAGCACTATTAGAGTGCTATTAATATAGAAAATTAGCATTATCTTATTGATTTATATTAATAATATTTTAGGCATATTATTTGCTTAATTATGCACCATAAAAACAATTTAATCAGCGGCTGGAAAATATATGCAAAAAATGAAATTAGTAGTAATTGGTAACGGCATGGCTGGCATGCGCGTTGTGGAGGAGTTATTAAAAATAACCCCTGATTTATATGACATCACTGTTTTTGGTGATGAGCCATATCCAAACTACAACAGGATCATGTTATCGCCTGTACTTGCCAATGAGCAGACCATTGACGACATCATTCTTAATACGCGTGAATGGTACGCAGAAAACAACATTACGCTACACACCAACGCACGTGTCAATAAAATTGACCGCGTAAAACGTGTTGCGATTGCTGAAGATGGCACAAGCGCAGAATATGATCGTCTTTTAATTGCCACTGGTTCTAAGCCATTTATACCACCGATTCCAGGCAAAGATCTCGAAGGCGTATTGGGTTATCGAGATATTAAAGATACCAACGATATGATAGAAGCCGCAACGAAGTATAAACATGCGGTTGTGGTTGGAGGAGGCTTGCTCGGTTTAGAAGCGGCTAATGGGCTAAAAATACAAGGCATGGATGTAACCGTTATTCATCGTAATGAATGGTTGCTAGAAAAACAATTGGATAAAGCAGCGGGCATTATGCTGCAAAAATCGTTAGAAACTAAGGGTCTAAAATTTCACCTTAATACCAATACTGACACCATTGTTGGCAATACAGAGGGTCGTGTTTCTGCCATCCGCTTTAAGGAAGGCTTTGAAATTCCAGCTGACTTAGTGGTATTGACTGTTGGTATCAGACCGAATTATGCATTAGCAGAATCTGCTGGTATTCATTGCGATAAAGGCATTGTCGTTAACGATACCATGCAAACATTTGACCCGCGCGTGTATGCTGTGGGCGAATGCGTCAACCACCGTGGTATTTCTTACGGCTTGGTTGCTCCCTTATTTGAAATGGCTAAGGTGTGCGCCACACACTTAGCCAACTTTGGTATCGGTTCATACAAAGGCTCTGTCACCTCAACAAAATTAAAAGTGACAGGTATTGATTTGTTTTCTGCTGGTGATTTTACCGGTGGAGACGATACGGAAGAAATTGTGTTGCACGACGCAGTTGGCGGGGTATACAAAAAACTCGTCATCAGAGATGACAAAATCATCGGCGGCGTGCTCTATGGCGATACTGCCGACGGAGCCTGGTATTTCCAGATGCTCCGTGACGGCAAACCCATTCATGAAATTCGCGACCACCTGATGTTTGGTCAAGGCTCAATCGGCAATACTGGCCACCAAGGCCAGGACCTTGCAGCAGCCATGACCGATGAAATGGAAGTTTGCGGTTGTAATGGCGTGTGCAAAGGCACCATTGTTAAAGCGATTCAAGCCGATGGTTTATTCACCTTAGATGATGTGAAAAAGAAAACCAAAGCAGGCTCTAGTTGCGGTAGCTGTACTGGTTTGGTTGAGCAAATTTTAGCTTCCACTTTAGGCGGCGGCTATGCACCTCCTTCAACCGCCAAATCAATCTGTGCTTGCACTGATCACAGCCATGAAGAAGTGCGCGAATCCGTGCGTAAGCATAAATTTTTAACGATTCCAGATGCCATGAAAGGCATGGAATGGAAAACGCCAAATGGCTGTGCCACTTGCCGACCAGCATTAAATTATTACTTAATTTCTAGCTGGTCGCATGAAGCAACAGATGACCCGCAATCACGTTTTATTAACGAACGTGTGCATGCCAATATTCAAAAAGATGGCACTTATTCTGTCATTCCTCGCATGTACGGCGGCGTGACTAATCCAGATCAATTACGCAAAATTGCCGATGTTGCCGACAAATACAAAGTACCAATGGTGAAACTAACAGGCGGCCAACGCATTGATTTATTGGGCGTTAAAAAAGAAGATTTAACCAATATGTGGGCAGACTTAGACATGCCTTCAGGCTACGCTTATGGTAAGTCTATCCGTACCGTTAAAACCTGTGTTGGCTCTGAGTTCTGTCGCTTTGGCACGCAAAACTCTACCCAACTTGGTATTGATATTGAAAAAGCCTTTGACCACATGTGGGCACCGCATAAAGTTAAATTTGCGGTATCCGCTTGTCCGCGTAACTGTGCAGAATCAGGCATTAAAGATGTTGGCATTATTGGCGTGGATTCTGGTTGGGAAATGTACGTTGGCGGCAATGGCGGCATTAAAACAGAAGCGGGTCAATTTTTATGCAAAGTGAAAACGGCAGAAGAAGTGCTTGAATATTCAGGTGCTTTTATCCAAATTTACCGTGAAGAAGCCCGTTATTTAGACCGTACTGTGCATTGGATTGAGCGAGTCGGTTTAGAATACGTTAAACAGCGCGTTCTAGAAGATGCAGAAGGTAGAAAAGCCGCTTATGAGCGTTTACTATATGCATTGCAAGGCGCGGTTGATCCTTGGGCAGAGCGTGTAGCAAAACGCGATGAGCATAAAGAATTTGAAACAATAGAAATTTAAATCTGTATTGAATGGTGTGATTGTTCACACCATTCATCATCATTGGAAAATAATATGGCTTGGAAAGAAATTTGTCCGCTAGTGGATATCCCTAGACTTGGATCACGCGTGGTTCGCACATCAACAAAAGAAATAGGCGTATTTCGCACCGAAACTGATGGCGTGTTCGCGATTAACAACCTATGCCCGCATAAAAAAGGGCCTCTATCACAGGGGATTGTCTTTGGCGAAACCGTGCAATGTCCATTGCATAATTGGCGTATCAGTCTAGTCACTGGTAAAGCGGAAGATCCAGATGAAGGTGAAACGACTTGCTACCCAACTAAAATTGAAAATGGTATTGTGTTTTTAGAGATAGAATAGGTCTCTAAAGTCTTTTAAAAACATAATAGCAACGATATCAAGCACCTACTGATTTGAACAATACACATCCCATCGCCATACACCCGCGTCAACAAAAAACTAAAAGTACTTGTTGTTACTGTGGCGTGGGTTGCGGTGTCATTATTACGACTGAAGATAAAAAAATTATCGATGTTAAAGGTGACCCCGATCATCCTGCTAATTTCGGTCGCTTATGCACTAAAGGCGCTACGCTTCACTTAACGGCAAAGTTAGATGCACGACAGTTGTATCCTGAATTACGTAAATCTCGTCATGAGTCTCGCGAACAAGCAAGCTGGGATGAGTCGCTTGATTATGTCGTTGATCGATTTGCCGAAACGATTGAGAAACACGGCCCTGACTCTGTTGCTTTTTATCTATCTGGACAACTCCTCACTGAAGATTATTATGTTTTCAATAAGCTATCAAAAGCGCTTATCCGCACTAATAATGTAGACACTAACTCACGCTTATGCATGAGTTCCGCTGTGGCAGGTTACAAAACGACGCTAGGTGCCGATTCACCGCCTACTTGCTATGAAGACATTGACCATACTAAGTGTTTATTTATTGCAGGCAGCAACACTGCTTTTGCGCACCCAATTGTGTTCCGTCGTATTGAAGATGCAAAAGCCAAAAATCCTGATATGAAAATCGTCGTGGTTGATCCACGCCGTACCGATACCGCGCAATTCGCCGATTTGCATTTAGCGATTCTGCCAGGTACTGACGTTGCATTATTCAATGGATTGCTGCATGTGATGCTGTGGGAAGGCTTACTGGATATGGATTACATCCGTGCCCATACCGAAGGGTTTGATGCATTAAAAGATACCGTGCGCGAATATACGCCAAAAATGGTAGCGGATATTTGCGGCATTAACGAAAAAGATATTGTGCAAGCAGCTAAATGGTTTGGCGCTGGGCCAACACTGTCTATGTATTGCATGGGACTAAACCAATCTATTCACGGCACCGATAAGAATGCAACGCTGATTAATTTGCACCTTGCTACTGGGCAAATTGGCAAACCTGGCGCAGGGCCGTTTTCATTAACGGGTCAGCCCAATGCAATGGGCGGTCGTGAAGTTGGCGGCATGGCTAACTTATTGTCCGGACATCGAGATATTAATAACGCAGAACACCGTGCAGAAGTGGCTAAACTTTGGAACATTGATGATGTTCCAGCAATTGCAGGCAAAACTGCGGTTGAAATGTTTGATGCCGTTAAAAATGGTGAAATTAAAGCCATATGGATTGCTTGCACCAATCCTGCGCATTCCATGCCTGATTTAAATAATGTATTAGCCGCACTAAACAATGCTGAATTAGTGGTATTACAAGATGCGTTTAACAATACGGACACCAATCAATATGCCGACGTGGTGTTTCCTGCAACCACGTGGGGAGAGAAAGAAGGTACGGTCACCAACTCAGAGCGAAGAATTACCCGTTTGCAAGCAGCCGCACCCAAGTCGGGTGATGCACGCCATGATTGGGAAATTGCCGTTGATTTTGCGCAACGCTTAGAGAAAAAGCTAGGATTGAAACCTTCCTTATTTCCATATACAACCACTGAGCAAATATTCAACGAACATCGCGAAACGACCCGCGGTCGTGATTTAGATATCACAGGCTTGAGTTATCTCTTATTAGAAACACAAGGACCGCAACAATGGCCGTTTAAAGTAGGTGATCATCAAGGTCAGGCGCGTTTATATAGCGATGGCGTATTTCAAACCGAAAATGGTAAGGCAAAGTTTGCCAATGTGATATATAAATCGACCGCTGACACGACTAGCGCGCGCCAGCCGCTACACCTATTAACGGGACGTTTGCGCGACCAATGGCATGGCATGAGTCGCACAGGCACCATTGCCCAGCTTTATAACCATGTAGATGAACCATTATTATCGATGAATGAAAGCGACATGCAACGACGTCAGCTTAAAGATGGTGATATTGTCAAACTAAGCAATAAACGGGGTGAGTTGAACATTCGCATTCAGACTTCCAACGAAGTTAAACCTGCGCAAACTTTTTTACCCATGCATTGGGGCCGCCAGTTTATGAATGGCTTAGGCGCCAATGCATTGATGCCAGCAGACGTTGATAAAGTCTCAAAGCAACCAGAGCTTAAACATACAACCGTTAAAATAGAAAAACTCAGCTTGCCATGGCAAATGACCGTGATGCGCAGCTGTCGTGATTTATCGTTAATTAGCCAAATCCGCCCATTACTCTCCCATTTTGATTACGCCACTTGTGGCTTGCATGGCAGAGAAAATAGCATGGTTGTTTTACGGGCATCGCATCATGAAGCACCTGATGCAGATATCGTTGCGCAACTCGATAGTTTGCTTGGCATGGTAGAAGGCGCCCCCATGCTGCAATATGATGATGCCAAACGCAGCGTGAGCAAACGCATTTTAGTTGAACATCATCAAGTGACTGGCGTCCGTTTAATTGGAGAAACACTCGCTGCCGATTGGCTGAAGCAAGTCATGCAACAAGGCGCGTTTACTGACGAATTACGTAAGTGGGCACTTGCTCCACTTAGCGCACCGCCGAGTGGTCAAAAAAGTCGCGGTAAGATTATTTGCAATTGCTATGATGTTTCTGAAAACGAAATTATTGAGACTTGTGAAATGGGTGCTGATTTGCAAACCTTACAAGCCAAACTCAAATGCGGTACAGAGTGTGGTTCATGCGTACCACAACTTAAAAGATTAGTACAACAACATAGCAAGAATTTCGCATAAGCCAGACATTAAACAGCTAGACGCATTCATTCACTGTTCAGCTTAACTTTTTCTTCTTTTATCCAGTAAATTGGCTTATCGCTATTAGCTGTAGAAATCACCATATCAGCGCGCCTTAGGTTTTCTAATGCTTCATTTACAGAAGTATTTTTTTCCATTGCCGCTTTTTCTGCAACAGGTTGACTGTAAGTTAGCCATTGTTTGTTTTCAATATAATCATGATCTTGTAAACACATTTTAAACACGCGAGCTTTACGACCAATGATTTCTAATTTTTGAAACTCAACTACCGCAACCAGATGCGCAGCTGCTCGCTCTGTAATGTCATTACACTGATCAATCACTTCTTTTAGCGCTGTATTCTCGATTAGCTTGGGATTATCAGAATCAGACTCAACACCCGTCTGTTGTATATAACCCCAAAAAACACCACTCAAGACTGCAATTACCGCAATGAAAAGTAATGTTTTTTTTGAAGTTGTCATAAGGCCTATTTAGTATAGATAGTCGATTTTAATTTAGTTGCTGCATCTGCATCCAATTGAGTCAGCAAGGCAATATTGGTTAATGCTTCCATATGTTTACCGCCTTCCTCTGCAATTAATGCAAGATAATAAATCGCTTGGCTATGCTGTCTATTGACCGTTGTTACTAATCGTAAATGTGCTTCGGCATTAACTCTATCATGGATAGCATATTCAGCAGCTGCTAAATAAAACCAAGCTTCGTTATTATTGGGCTCTGCTATCGTCCAATTGGTTGCAACGGATAATAATGAAGTCCAATTTTTGTTCAAATAAGGATGTACTACTTGCATAAAAAATGGCCATTGATCGGCAGGTCCCGCCCAAAATGCTGGAGTCGATTCAGTATTAACTGCTAGCACAGGCTTATTCAATAAAGCTTGTACCCATTCAACAGGCATATTGTAATAATACGCATGCTTGCCAGGGCTTTTTAATGTAATCACACCCACTAAATTACCCCCGTCATCAAACACACCACCGCCACTTGCTCCCAATTTAAATGTGCTAGTTGCGCGAATAATGACACTATCATCCATTACAAACAAACCTTTTACATGGCCGAAGGTACTAGATGGTACCTTAGAGAAATTAGGATAGCCAATCGCAAATACGGCTTGCTCATATTGCAGATTTTTACTTGAACCAATCGTTGCAATCGGCGCTTCTATATTGTCGACTTGAACAAGACAAATATCATGGTGCCAATCAGGCACAATACCGCTAACGGGATATAACTTTCCGTTTGCTGTCACACTGATACTGGTTGCATTTGCAACTACATGGCAATTGGTTACCACCCGGTCTTTTGCTATGACAACGCCAGAGCCAGAGCCATCGTTGCCATTAGCCAGCGCCACATTTATTTTCACCACATGTTGAGTGGCTTGATGTAACAGCATATCCGTTGGTAATGCTTGTACCGAAGTTACGACACTCAAATACAATAAAACAAAAATAAGCTTTTTCATGGTGTGCTCCTAGCAAACGATTAACTGTTGGCGAATATCACAAACTAACAATCTTATTTTGTTTAAAGCAATTGACGTGCCAATGGATTTGGCACAGATTTTTACGCGAGAAAATCTAATAAATAACTAATATTATCAATTAGTTATTTATTAGATTGGGGTGGGTTGAACCGTGCGAAAAGCACTTGGGCAAGTCAATTTTATGCACTGGAATAGTGCATAAAACAGTTTGGTGAAAAAATTATTCGTAAATTAATTTAATATTCTGTGTTTTTAACCGCTCGTTTAACCAAGCTGTTAATCGCTCCGAATCTTGCTCAGACAGCTTTTTAGTAGCGCTAACCAATAGAATCGTCACTTTTTGATGGTAGAGGTCGTAACGCGATGCTGAACTGATGCCGTTTGCAATCACAATGCTATTAATTTCAGGAAATAAAGTATGTAACTCTGGTGTTACGGTTTCCATTAATTGCTCTGTTGTTTTATATGACTGCAACTGAGCATTTAACTTAGTAATTTGCTGATCACGAGAGTCAATCGCAATCTGACTTTCTTTATACAAATCGGCAACAATGCTGGACTTCAAAGATAGTGTATCAATTTGTTGCTCACCAGCTTGATGCACAATCAAAGACGTTGCGTCTAATTCGTTTTTAATGAGCCTATTTTGTATCGCTTCTAATGTCAGTTTGGAGATAGGTTTGCCGATAAGTGACAGCTCAATTTTCTTAGATTTCGGGTCAATTTGAAGATTGTTGTAGTAAGTCTCGTCAAACTTAAACTCTTGTGCGACAAATGATTTTGCTTTTTGCGTAAAAACCTCTTCTTTCACCAAGTTATAAGCTAAATATAAACTTGGTACGAAGGTAATAAAAACCATCACCGTCAAATATTTTTTGACGCGGCTTTCTGTCTTTGCATCTACATAATTGCGATGCGGTAACTTCATTGCTGAGATAATAATAACGGCAGCAAAAGCAATAAAAACCGAATTAATAATATACAGATAAAACGCACCAAAGAAAAAGTTCCACTGGCCGTTAGCAAGTCCATAACCAGCTGTACACAATGGCGGCATCAACGCAGTCGCAATCGCCACACCTGGAATAACATTGGTTTTAATTTTTCGCGTGGCCGCAATAATACCGGCTAAACCGCCAAAGAATGCGATGAGCACATCCCAAATCGTCGGTGATGTTCTAGCTAGCAATTCAGAATGTGCTTCGGATAACGGGCTAATTAGAAAATATAAGGTAGAAGTTAAGAAAGCGATTAGCGTTGCAACTAATAAACTCATCACCGCTTTACGAATCAATGGAAAGTCATAAACACCAATTCCGTAACCAATCCCCATAATTGGCCCCATTAATGGTGAAATCAACATGGCGCCAATTACGACAGCAGTCGAGTTCACATCCAGGCCAACCGAAGCAATTAAAATCGCAAGAATCAACACCCATAAATTTGTGCCGCGCAAACTGACGTTAGAGCGAATCTCGGCGTCAATTGCATCTGCTTCTGATATGTCATCTGACAAGCTAAAGACATGTTTAATCGTATTAAGCATGCGGGCGATTGTGAAGCGATTCATGTGAGAATAATTCTTTGATTAAACGTAAGATTATAGCATCGAAGCCTGCAATTGCAGTTACGCCCCAATTGCTCAATATTGTTAACATTTTGTGCAATAATATAACAACTTAATTTTAAAAGCATGATATGGCAGACTTCTCTCTTTCGGCAATTTCTTCCCAAGTGCTCTACTTATCAATCGTTTTTATATTGCTTGTCTTTCCTAGAGCATTACAAAAATACAACATTCCTGCGCCACTTAGTTGCTTTGCATTGGGTATGGTCGTTATTTTTGGCGTTGCCGATTACAGTAATGACACTACGTTAGACTTTCTATCTGCGCTTGGCATCTCGTCATTATTTTTGTTTGCAGGCTTAGAAGTTAATATACAAGAGCTTAAAAAAGGCTTTTGGCCATTAATCAACCACCTCTTTTTACGATGCATTGGTATTGCTGTGTTTACGTGGATAGGTATGACGTTTTTCGAATTCTCATTGCAAGTATCTGGACTGGTTGCGTTAGCATTACTGACCCCTTCAACTGGCTTTATTCTTGAATCGCTATCAGGATTAGACTTAGACGAAAATGAACGCTTTTGGGTTAAAAGCAAGGCGATTGCAGGTGAGCTACTTGCCTTATTATTACTGTTTGTGTTTTTAAAATCAGACTCACCTAGCGATTTAGGCAGCTCTTCAGCGGCATTGCTTGCGATTGCTTTTGGCCTACCATTACTCTTTATGTTTCTTGGCCGTATTGTCATTCCATTTGCGCCAGGTTCCGAGTTTTCACTGTTGATCATGGTTGGTATGATCGCAGCTTATCTCACCAAAGAAATTGGCGTTTACTACCTCGTAGGCGCATTCTTTACTGGCTTTGCGGCAAGACAATTACAACAAAGAATGCCAACATTGGCTTCAGACACTAACTTACATGCGGTGCAATTATTTGCTTCATTCTTTGTGCCTTTTTACTTTTTTCACGGCGGCATGTCTGTGCCTAGCGGCGCATTACAATGGGAATCACTATGGATTGGCTTAGCCCTCACCGCAGCGTTACTACCCTTTAGGATTGGCTCCGTCGCTGTACAAAGAATTTTTGTGAATAAAGACAGCACCAGAAGTAGCTTCGATATTGCCATCGCCTTAACGCCAACGTTGATTTTCACGTTAGTGATTGCCAGCATTTTGTACGAAAAGTTTGGTATCTCCGATACATTTTTCGGCGGTTTACTCGTCTATGCCGCTTTTACTACTATCCTACCTTCATTTGTATTGAAAAAACCATTAGGATTAGATGTAGATAACAGACCAGTACATTAATAACTAATCAACCCTTGTAATGACTACTATCATAACTTTTTGCGCAAGGGCGTTAATAAGGCAGATAGTCCGTTATGGTCTATCTCCTGCATCAACTGCAATAAGCGTCCTAGCTCAGTGTTAGGAAAGCCTTCCCGGGCGAACCAATTGAGATAATTGCCTGGTAAGTCAGCCAAAATCCTACCCTTATGTTTGCCGTAAGGCATTTCCATCTCGACTAGTTTTTGTAAATCTTCTGCGTTCATTTTTTTACTAGCTCAATCTTGCTGTTTAAAATTAATTAAATTATCCCCAACCCTTAAGCTGAACAATAATCTGTCGATACTATTCATAACGGTAGCCGATATGAAAATCGATGGTATCGACATTCACGCATTACTTAAAGAAGAAAACCAACAATTTTGGGATTTTCTAGCGTTAGAAGTGATTAATCCGAATATATCAGCCGCTAAAATCACTCAAATGCATGAAAACTATATCGTTGATGAAATAGAAGCCTTATAAATAATGATAGCAAAACGACAAATAGAAGGCCCTTTTGCAAAGTTACAAAGTGATCAAACTCGCCATGAGTTCATTATATTGTCACAGTATTGGAGCATGATTTAATCCAATGACGCCGCAAAATTTGAAAAGAGATTAAGACTTAACTTTAAGTATTAACCATAGCTAAATGAAATAGTTGAATAAAAGATAAGCTGTTATTTTTATTAAACTTTTGGTGCAGTTCTTGCTCTAACATTTATGTAAGAGCTGCATTTAACGACCTAACGCCAAGGAGTGCAACATGACGATTTATCAAGTATTAGATGAACAAAACCATCCAGTGTTTGAGGCGGATAGCTTCTTATTAGCACAACAAGAAGCCGAACTACTGAATCTTTCTTTTGAAGATCACTATTTCTTTGTAGAAGCGGCTGCAACCGAGCCGACACATTAGTGTTAGAAATGATAAAGGGTCATAGCTCGAAAGCTATAACCCTTTGAATGTTGGCGGAGCGGACGGGACTCGAACCCGCGACCCCCGGCGTGACAGGCCGGTATTCTAACCAACTGAACTACCGCTCCTAAAAGTCATTTTGCGAACAAGATGACGATTTAGTTTTATTGTTGAATGGTGGGTGCTAACGGGGTCGAACCGCTGACATTCGCCTTGTAAGGGCGACGCTCTACCAACTGAGCTAAGCACCCGAAATCAACAACAAGCCGCGCATGATACAGTCATTTTATAAATTTTCCAAGTAATAATTCACCATTAAATATGATTTATTAAGATTCCTTATGGAAACTATTCGATACGCTTCCAAATTTGTGAGCGTCCAATTAAAGAAATGCCAATATAGCCCCGCACTTCTAATGTATCACCGGCTGCATTTAGCTTCATTTTACATTGATACGTTTTGCCATTCTCAGGATCTAAAATAGTGCCCCCATCATACTGGTCGCCTTCCTTTGTTAAATTATTCACAATCGTCATTCCAATGATTTTCTGCCCTTTGCGCTCGTCAGTGCATTTTTCACATACAGCATCTGGAGTATCGGTTTCTAATAAACCCTTCTCAATTACTCCACTCAATTTTCCATCATGTTGACTAATTCGTATTAATGAACGTGGCTTATTGGTTTTATCGTCTACGCTTTGCCAAAGGCCAACTGGTGCTGCTGCTGCTGCCACACTCATTTGGGCACTCAATAAAGTCATAGTGATGATTGGTAATAATAAAAATCTTGCAAACGATACGACAATGGACATAAATGCCTCCTAGTAAGTAATAAAATAAATTAACTGATATCCATTAGATGCAAAACTTATACCAGTTAATTAATTTTTTAAATTTCCATATAAATCAATATCATAAATATGAGATGAAGAAATTAATCACGCAAAAAATGTTGCAATATCCAATATTCATACAAATTTTGCAGTAATAAGCAATTTAATGAAGCACTGATTCGCGTACTTAATCTAAAGATTGTTTTATATCTGCCGATGTAATAGTTAACACAACGACAAATGCATTGGATGGTGTGTAATGACAGCGACAAATGAATTACTAATCGATGAGGAAGATCAACTCTACAGCGAGTACATGAATATCTACGAGCGGCTAATGGCAACGCGGGATATTGCCAGCTGGGATGATTCGCTTTTTTATCAAATGGAAGAGCTCGATCTAGAAATTGATTTAGAGCTTGATGTAGAAATAACTTAAGTATTTAACAGTTTTATTGAGTAGATTGAGCTATTTTTGCTCTTATATCTACTATTTAAAATAGTATTGTCGATTGTAAACTGATGATACTAAGTGAAGCCACGATACCCCGTGATGTTTTAGGAATTAACATTTTTTCTCCTCTCTCTCAGAGCCTACGAAGTTGTAGGCTCTTTTTTACAACCGACTTAATGCTTTAGCATTTAGCGAGTTTGGGAACACCCCTTGCGGGTGTACGATACTTCAAGATCAAGACCCACAAATTAAACACATCTCTAAATCATCAGTGAACCTCCAACCATCCTTCTTTTTTAATATCTAAATGCACATCGCCAACGAAGAAGCTCATTTGACCGACCAGTTCAACTTTGACCAAATCATCAATCGTTAAAACACATAGTCTTAAACATGATGCGAGATAATCGCTGTTTGGTCGCGCCGATGTGAATCCAATGTGGGTTGCCAATATGAATTTGGCTATGCCGCGCTTGAGCCCTGACATGCTCTTTGGCGAAGCTGGCAGCGAATTGATGCGAATGAATATAGGAGCGCCAAAGCCTGTTATTGATAAAGCGCTCAATTAATGGGTTTCATTAAAATGATTAATTAAGTCCTTTGATTAAAATCACGTATCAATTATTAATCACGATGATTGCATAACAAAAGCCTTACTCTTCTCAAGATAGACCATTTTCTTTTTATGCCATACTCAATTTAAACAATAAAAGTGTTAAATAACAGAAGGAAGGACGATGTGATGACAGAATCACCCATATCAGATGATGAGCTTCAACTTTATTTTGACTACTTAAACAATCAGTATGTCATTAATGAGCCTTTTGCTATTTTAGATGCTGAAGAGCGTCGTCAATATAGCGCTGAAGAATTGGCGTTGGAAGTTGTTTAGTTGCCAGCAAAACCAACATGAATTCAATGCTTTTGTAAGTTACGTTTTACCATCACGACTGAATAGGCATACAATCAATCATGAGCTGGGAGGTTCTTGATGGGACATTTATCATCGTTTGTATTTAATGCCATTGAAATATTGGTCTACCTATTCATTTTCTTGATAGGACTCACTTTCTCTAGCATTATCGTGCTGTATCTGCTCGATCGATTCCAAACCAAAAGCACGTTAAGACGCAACTACCCTGTTCTAGCGCGTTTTCGCTATATATTTGAACACATGGGTGAGTTTTTTAGACAATATTTCTTCGCCCAGGACCGAGAAGAAATGCCCTTTAATCGCGCCGAACGTTCATGGGTCTATCGTGCAGCAAAAAATGTCGATAGTACCGTTGCATTTGGCTCTTCTCGCGTTTTAACCGACCCTGGCACCGTGTTTTTTGTGAACTGCCCTTTTCCTAGTCTATCCGAAGATAACGTAGCACCAAAGCCTGTTACCGTAGGGCCATACTGTCAGCAGCCATATACAACGGCTTCTTTATTTAATATATCTGGCATGAGTTATGGCGCCATTTCCATTCCCGCCATTCGCGCTTTATCTAAAGGCGCGAAAATGGCTGGCATATGGATGAATACGGGAGAAGGTGGTCTGTCGCCATACCATTTAGAAGGCGGTGCAGACCTTGTTTTCCAAATTGGTACAGCCAAATTTGGTGTGCGTAAAAAAGAAGGTGGCTTTGACGAACAAAAACTCAAAGAAGTCGGGGCGCATGCACAAGTTAAAATGTTTGAAATTAAACTCAGTCAAGGTGCTAAACCCGGTAAAGGCGGCATTTTACCTGGTGCAAAAGTGAATGCAGAAATTGCAGCGATTCGCGGTTTAGATATTGGGCAAGATGCTATCAGTCCGAATCGCCACACCGATATTAATAGCGTGCATGATTTATTAGACGTGATTGATTATGTTCGCACCACAACTGGCAAACCCGTTGGCTTTAAAACCGTTGTTGGCGCCATCAGTTTTTTTGAAAGTCTATTTGAAGAGATTAATCATCGCGGCGTTGAAAGTGCGCCAGACTTTATCACTATTGATAGTTCTGATGGTGGCACTGGCGCGGCACCCATGAGTTTAATTGATAACATGGGTTTGCCAATCAAAGAAAGTTTGCCCCTAGTTGTTGATAAGTTAGTTGAATATGACTTGCGCGAACGCATTAAAATTTGTGCCAGTGGCAAGCTAATTACACCAGCAGAAGCAACTTGGGCGTTTTGTGCAGGCGCAGATTTTGTTAATTCAGCACGTGGATTTATGTTTGCTTTAGGCTGTATTCAATCGTTGCAATGCAATAAAAATACTTGTCCGACGGGCATTACCACGCATAATAAAAAATTACAGTATGGATTAGACCCTGAAGATAAGGCGATACGTGTGATGCAGTATGCAAAAAACATGCAAAAAGAAATTGGTGTACTCGCGCATGCTTGTGGCGTTTCTGCACCACGTCAGCTAAAGCGTGAGCATGCGCGCATCGTGCAAGCGAATGGAAAATCTGTCAGTATGATAGAACTACATCCTGAACTAGTGTCCAACAGTCTTAAGAAAAAAACATTAGAAAGTATTCTTAAGCTGCAAAGTAGATCTAATCTGTAACTAAATGCTTAAGAAAAGTGTAGTTAAAAATGGAAAGAAATGAAACATGACTCAATTAGCTAATACCCCTGAACCTAAAATGAATGCTTCCGATTTATTTGTTAAAGCTTTAGAAAACGAAGGCGTTGAACGTATTTATGGCGTGCCAGGTGAGGAGAATCTGGATTTTTTAGAGGCCATGCGCAAGTCCAGCATCAAGCTAATTTTGACGCGGCATGAACAAGGTGCTGCTTTTATGGCGGCCACCTATGGACGCTTGACAGGCAAGCCTGGCGTTTGTCTTGCCACCTTAGGCCCTGGCGCAACTAACTTGGTTACTGGTGCAGCTTATGCCCAATTAGGTGGTTTTCCGCTAGTGATGATTACAGGGCAAAAACCCATTAAACATAGCAAGCAAGGTCAATTCCAAATTATTGATGTGGTCAGCATGATGAAACCCATCACTAAATATGCTAAACAAATTGTGAACGTACACATGATTCCTTCGATGGTACGCGACGCATTTCGATTAGCGACTGAGGAGCGTCCAGGTGCAGCATTATTAGAGTTGCCAGAAGATGTGGCAAGAGAGCCCGTGGACGATACTATTCATATTTTCGATATTAGTCGATGTCGCTATCCCCATGCCGATCGGGAGATTCTGGATGCCGCAGCTACACTGATTAAAGGGGCAAAACATCCCTTATTAATGATTGGTGCTGGCGCAAATCGCGCACGCATTTGGCAAGCATTACATAACTTTGTCGACCAAACAGGCATTCCCTTTGCCAACACCCAAATGGGCAAAGGTGTTATTTGGGGACGTCAACAAAAATACCTAGGCACTGCAGCATTATCGGATGGTGATTATATTCACTGTGCCATCGACCGTGCCGATCTTATTATTAATGTTGGTCATGATGTCGTTGAAAAACCGCCCTTTTTCATGGTTTATGGTGGCGCGAAAGTTATTCACGTTAACTTCAAATCGGCCCAAGTGGACAATGTTTACTTTCCACAGTTGGAAGTCGTCGGCGACATTGCGACTTCTATTCAGCGTATCGCCAATCGCGTCGGCATGACAGAAACGCATGATTTTGATTACTTTATGAAAGTGCGTAGCCATGTGATGCAGCACGTAAGTGAAGGTAGTCAAGATGATAGCTTCCCAATGAAACCGCAACGATTTGTCGCTGATGTGCGAAAAGTGATGCCAGCAGATGGCATTATTGCACTCGATAATGGTATTTATAAAGTCTGGTTTGCGCGTAATTATTTTGCTGAATTAGCCAATACAGTATTACTTGATAATGCACTAGCAACCATGGGAGCAGGTTTACCGTCTGCTATGGAAGCATCGCGTTTATATCCTGACCGCAGAGTGATGGCGATTTGTGGTGATGGTGGCTTTATGATGAACAGCCAAGAAATGGAAACCGCTGTTCGCTTAAAACTCAATTTAGTAGTGCTAATCTTAAACGACAATGCATTCGGCATGATTCGCTGGAAACAGTACGCCATGCATTATGAAGATTTTGGCTTGCAATTTAACAACCCTGACTTTGTCATGTATGCCAATAGTTATGGCGCGACTGGTCATCGCGTTGAAAATGCAGAAAGCTTTATCCCTCTGGTCAATCAATGCTTTGAACAAGGTGGCGTACACCTAATCGAATTACCAGTTGATTACTCAGAAAACAATAAAGTACTGATTGATGAACTCAAAGAGAGGGTATGTATTATTTGATTAAGCTAAACGCATTGCTAGACTCATCAAGTTAATCTAGATAACTCGAGATAATCACTTCTTTAGCGGTTAGTAATATTTCGCGTAAAAAACACAGCAATGCCATAATAATGGCGCCCATTGACGAGATAAAACTTAGCAAGACCATATGCGGCATACTAAAACCAGATTCAGTGGATAAAAATAAACTAGTAATCGAAACACACACCAACAACGCGCCTAGTGTCGCAAACCAAATTGCACGGCGCAACCATTTAATACGACTGACCGTAATCAGCAACTCAACTTTGTGTTGTTTACGTTTTTCAGGCACCCAATCATTAATCACCCTAGCGCGGTCTATCGCACGGCCCAAGCGGTTCACTAATACCGCCAGAATTGAACCAACACCTGTTAATAAAAAAACAGGCGCCACGGCATCGCGGATAGCTGATGAAACAAGTTGAATATCGGTGATAGGTGTCATGATTGCTTAAAAATAGTAAATGAAAATTTATAGGACTATGGCATTTTATAGCACTATATAAAAACTATATAAGATGCTGTATTAAAAATCACATAAGTCAAAAATATGCTGCGCATTACCGGCACTCTTGCTCGACAATTAAATCAACAGTAAGGCTAATAAGCAATCATGATTTCGTTACGACGTAAAAACGGCAACGTCCACGGCGGGTCGTAACGTGCTAATTCAGGCTTACCTGTTGGTGTGATGTTATTACTTTTCATCCACGCCAGTAACTCTTTCGTTTTTTGTGCAACTTTCTCCTCACCAGCTAACCAAGAAAATCGATTGACCGCATAATTGCTCTTAGGTATCTCGCGCAAAGTGACGGCTGAATTATTAGGTTTTGGTAAAGTATTCATCGTATATTCACTCGGCATAACAAAGTGCATACGCCATTTGCCATCCGCTTGTTCCATCGTAACTGGCGCTGTCATGCTAATCTTTTTTGACTGACTGTTGGAAGTCGCTTCCATCGTTACGGGTGCCGTCATACTGATTTTTTCGTTACCACCTGCAGGCGCGGTATTGTTACCAAAAATATAATCAGCAATTAACTTAAAGCCTGCACTAGAGGCGTCATCTAAATCACCCGAAACAGTTGTTTCAGCAATAATTTTAGGCGCATAGGTACGTAGTTCAAATGATGCTGATTTTTTAATCACGGTATAGCTTGGTTCTTCAGTCGCCATTGCTGTTCCTATTAAAAATAACATGGTAAATAATGGGATGATCAATCGCATAATAATACTACTCACTTTGGCCTAATTGTTTTAGTTGCTCAGCAATGATATTCGCATCATCTTCATTTAGCGATCTCACAGGCGCTTCCAACTGCGTTAGCGACTTGCTATCATTTTCCATAAACGCCACGCGCGCTAAGGCATTCATTGCATCTAACTCACGTGCATTTAATGACACAGCTTTACTTAAATGCGTTTTTGCGTCAATTAGTTGACCTTTGCCTTCTTCTGCCACTCCTAAGTAATACCATGCATCAGGCGACTTTGGCTCGTCAATTGTCCATTTCTGCGCGATTGCTTTTAACGAATCCCACTCTTCATTCTGATACGGGATAACCACCTGCATAAAAGCAGGCCTATCTTCTAAAGGCACTGCCCAAAATGGAATTTCATTCGTTGCTAAACTTTGTGTTTCTGGCGCTTGCATCAATGCTTTAATCCACTCAACAGGCAGATGATAGAAATAGCCTTTTGTCCCCGGACTTTTAAACGTGGTAATCCCAATTAAATTAAATTGCTCATCAAACAATGCGCCACCACTCGAACCCATGGCAAAAGCAGCATCAGAGCGAATAATCAAACTATCGTCAAATGGATACGCTGCCTTAATATTGCCATAAGAAGACTGCGGTACATTCTGACCGACTGGAAATCCTAAGCTAAATACAGGTTCTTCATATTGCAAGGTTTTACTATCACGCATCTCGACTGGTTTAAACGGCAAGTCATCAAATTTAAGCAAACATAAATCATGTTTCCAATCTGCTTTTATCGCTATAGGCTGATAGCCATCACGAAATTTAGCCACGTTTGCGCCTAATGCGTTCGCAATCACATGGCAATTGGTTGCCACATAGTTCTTGCTCACCACAACACCAGATCCGCGACCATTTTGACCATTTGGCAATTGCGTTGTAATCATCACAATAGAATTGCTCAAAGCTAAGGTTTCAGCAAAGCTAGGGCGAGCCAATAAAGTGGGCACATACAATAAACTCAGAACAGAAACTAGTAATCTTTTCATTTAAAATCCTTAATGCCCTAATTAATCGTTAGCTATTCTGACAAGCCATCGCTAAAAACGTTTAATATGACTGTGCTTTTCGCATTAAATAAAACAATACCGTCCCTATCGCCATTATGCCTGCTGCCAAATAAAGGCCAACCTCATAACTCTGCTGCGACCCTGCAAACCACCCTGTAATCGCAGGCGCAACCATTTGTGCAACCCCATAGGCAATCGTCATTTTGCCCATCATTTTTGCAGGTTGCGCAGGATAATAGCGTCCCGCCATGGTGAGCGTTAGGCTAACAATCGCAATTGCTGTCGTGCCATATAAAACAGCGCTGATCATGGCGCCGGCTAAGCCCCAACCGAATGTAGGTGTAATAATCCCAATCACCTCTACCGCCCCTGCCATCGTTAATGCATTCACATCGCCCACCTTACGGGCAATTAAATCCCACAACAAACAGGAAGGCGCAGCCACTAGGCCGATGACTAAAAATACCCAACCGCCTTTATTGGCTAAGGCAGGAATCGCATTAACAATCGCCACAATAAAGGTCGCGGTCACGACATAACCAAAGCCCGCGCAAAAATAAGCGGCGGTAAATAAGCGCATAAATTTGGCATTGGGTGGCGCATGTTGCATAGAAGGATGTTCGTTTAATAATGCTTCATCACGACTAGGCGCAGCTGGAAACCACAACAAAGCAGGTAATAGTAGCAAACAGCCCAGCCCTGCTAACAACCACCATTGTGTATCCCACGACAGCTTTTGCACCATAAAAATCGCGGCTGCAGAAGGTAACGCAATGCCAAAGCCTATGCCAGAAAAATGAATCCCTAATTCACGTCTATGGTTATGGCGTACTAACCAATTTAAAATTAATCCGCTACCTAACATCAAACCTGCGGCACTGGTTAGCCCAGCGATATAGCGCGAAATTGCCCATATCGTAAAATCTGTGCTCACCGCCATCATTGCAGTACTCATCACGGCTGCAATCATACCCCAACGATATAACTGATTTTTAATCACCGCATCGCTTACCCATGAAGCGATAAATACACCCGTCAAATAACCCGCGTAATTAATCGCAGCTAACCACCCACCACCTTCATGAGACAAATGCGCTTGCTGCATCATCACTGGCAACATCGGCGTATATGCGAAACGGGCAATGCCCATGGATAATATTAGACTACAAATGCCCGCAATAAGAACTTTTACATGTTTGATTTGAGATGAGGAATACCGCATAGACGACAATCAATAGGGATTATTTAGAGTTGAGCGCAAGAACTGCGTGCAAAAGTTGAGCTTAACCGATTAATACAGCGCAGCCGCCTAATCATAAAGACTTAAGAGCAACAGCCTTTTTTACGCTTTTTAACAGGCTGCCATACTTTTAGAAATTCTGCTTTAGTCATGACTTTTACATTTAATTCTTGTTGTAATTCAGCGTTAACCACGTTGGCTTGATGATGATTAAAATGCGCCAAATATTTTGCATAAGCGCGCTCTGAACCCATCAAGCCGATTAGCTTCGTCCAAAGCCATTTTTTTATACTGAATATATCAAATTGCATCAATCAATTTCCATCGGGTGCTAGCGTTAACTAACGATTAAATTAAGCCATCGGTTTTTTGGCTGCTTTGGCTTTTTAACTTCTTTCTTACTTTTTTGCTGACCTTTAGCCATCATGCTCTCCTTAATAAATAAGCGTTAATCATAAGCTTATGGCAAAATAAAAGTGAATTATTTATTGATGGGAACAACAATCTAGCGTCGTATTACTTTGTGAAAATGGCACGACCGATAGGTCATTTATTTGTACAAGTGTAAGCATTAAAATTAATGCTCATCTTTATAAAATCAGGCATCCATTTCATAAACCATGCAATTAATTCCGACTTAAAACCCTAGCGCATGTTTCATGACATAGAAAATATGTGTTTGTTCTTGGATGCCTACAAATAAATGTGACATTGGTCCGCCAGCAAAAATCGCCACATCTTCACCAGCATGGGTTCCTGACTTTAAAGGAATGTTCGACTCTTGTCGGTAATTAGGTTTTAACGTATCGACGATTTCCAAGTCTGTAAACCGACCTGGTTGTAGGTTCATATTTTCTTCTTCCAATGCATGCTCATCACCCTCGTCTAAATGAAAGCCTACGCCGGTAGCATAGTTCAATGTGGTGTAAGGCTTGCCGTCTGCCGCTTTAGTCGTGCTTTTTTCACCCGGCGAGACGACTTTTCCTAAAATCGGATTGCCACGTGCAGGATAGCCAGCAATGGTAAATGTATGACTATGATCTGCAGTGACTATCACTAGGGTATTATTTAAATCGACTTTTGCTAATGCTGTTTTGACAGCATCGGATAACGCAACCGTTTCACCTAATGCGCGATAGGCGTTTCCAGCATGGTGTGCATGATCAATGCGCCCAGCTTCTACCATTAAAAAATAGCCCTTTTTATTCTGCGCTAAAATATCAATCGCTTTACTCGTCATCTCACTCAAAGAAGGCTCGTTAGTTTTTTCGCTATTTATTCTGTCATGCTCATATTGCATATGTGATGGTTCAAATAATCCTAATAAACGCCGTGTTTTTTTCACATCTAATGCATCAAATTGCGCTTTGTTCCATACATATTGAACGTTAAATTTTTGTTGATATTCGTCAATTAAATCTCGACCATCCGTACGCTCACCTTTTTTATCTGCATACTCTGGGTCTGTCATTGTGTTTGGCATAAATTTCGTACGGCCACCGCCTAACGCCACTTCAAGTCCATTACCAATCCCACCAAGACCAAAATGATCAATCAGTTGTGCTGCAATATCTTTCACTTTTGTATCGTCTGGTAATTCAGAGTTTGCTTCCCAATCTCGATTTGAGGTATGCGCATAGGTAGCTGCAGGCGTCGCATGGGTTAATCTTGCTGTAGAAACAATACCCGTTGAGAGTCCTTTTAATTCCGCACGCTCTAAAATCGTGGTTAATTGGGCTGCTTTTAATTTGTTGATATCTTTTTCACCACGGGTAATACTTTGCGACACAGAGATCAATCTATCATTGGTCTTCACGCCAGTCACCATCGCCGTCATTGTTGGTGCAGAATCTGGCGTTTGTTGATTGGTGGAGTAGGTTTTAGATAGCGCTAAATAGGGCAGTTTTTCAAATGCGAGCTGGTTACCCTCACCATCAATTCCTTTTTGCTGTCCTTCAAAAATACGCCCAGCGGTAATGGTTGAAATGCCCATTCCATCACCCACAAACAAAATCACATTTTTTGCCTGCTTATTATTGGGTTGAATCTGTTGCGTAGCTAATAATGCTGCCTCGCCTTTTTTAATCCAAGTCGTTGCATCTTCCGCATGAGCGACATTTATAGCTAATGTACTAGTCAAAACAGCGCTGATTAATAATAAATACGTTTTTTTAATTTTAAATTTCATGCGTTACTCAATACGATATTGAAAAGTGTTTTTAACATTTGGGACGCTAACGGCTATCCCATTCAACACGCGGGGCGTATACCTAAAACTTTTTGTAGCGGCTAAGGAAGGCTTGATAAAAAAAGCATGGCAATCGTCTAATACCTCTGGATTTTCTACTCGCCCTTCAGTATTGACGGTATAACGCACTGTGCAGATACCTTCTACGCCTTTATCAAGTGCGCGCGATGGATATGCTGGGGCATCTTTCTGAACTGGGAAATACTGGCTACTATCAAAAGGCTGATCAGGCGGCGTTTCATTTACCGCACGCGGAGCTGATTCAAAATTAGCAGACGATTGACTGGTTTGCTTCGCAGCCGCTAGCGGAACCACCGTATCAGTTGGCGGCACTTCAGTTTTTTCAATGATTTCTGGCGTGCTATCTACAGCCGCAATTTTAGGCTCATCTATCCGTTTTTTAGCAAACTTTGCTTCTTGGACTGCTTGTTTAGGTGGTTCTTTTTTGATGGGTGTTTTTTCTATCACAGGAGGTTCTGGCTGCGTTTGAGCTGGCGGTTGTACTGGTACTTTCTCGGCAATAGCCGCAAGAACTGGCGCCTGAATCATTTGTACTTTAATAGTGTTTACCTCGGCTGCAACAGGTTTGTTTTCCTGCCAACCCGCCAAAAGCAATGCCATCACCATGACATGCATTAGTACAGCTACACCAATCGCAAAAGGTTTATCTGAACGCAGAAAATGCGTAAATGCTTGGAAATCAAACTCCGGTGAAGGTGCTAAAACTCGACTCATTCTGGCGCTTCCGTAATTAGACCTAGATTGGTTACACCACCTTTTTGCAAGGCTGCAATCCCTGCGATAACAGTTGCGTAATTAGCAGCCTGATCTGCACGAATAAACACTTGGGTATCACCACGTAATGCAATCACTTGTTTCACTTTCTGCGTCATCTCATTTACATCAATAGCTGTATCTGTTTGCGCAGTCGTGTTAACTTCTTCACCAACGTTCCAGAAATAGCTTCCATCACTTTTTACCGACAGTGTGAGAATTTGCAACTTTGAGTCCGTAGGTAACGCTTCACTTTCTATTTTTGGCAACTCAAGTTTCACGCCCTGCACCAATAGCGGCGCAGTCACCATAAAAATCACAAGCAAAACCAGCATCACATCAATATAAGGCACCACATTCATTTCTGCTTTGGGGCCATATTGGCTTGGCGGCTTGCGTAACATTACTTACCTCCTGCCACTAGCGCGACTGGCTTTAATGGTGAGTGCAAGGCGCGGTGCAAGCGCATTTGCAGCTCATTGCCAAACGTGTAATAACGTGCCGTAATGGTCGCAGCGCGTGCGCTAAATCGGTTATAAGCAATGACTGCTGGAATAGCTGCAAATAAGCCGATTGCTGTGGCAATGAGTGCCTCGGCAATACCAGGTGCCACTGTAGAGAGTGTTGCTTGTTGCACTTGGGACAAGCCAATAAATGCGTTCATAATGCCCCAAACAGTACCAAATAATCCAATATATGGACTCACAGAACCAACTGTAGCTAAAAATGACAGCCCCTTTTCTAACTGCGCTTCTTCTTCGCCAATCGCAACTAACATGGCACGTTCTGTTCCCTCTGTTACTTGATTATTCTCTATATTTGGCAGGTTTTTAAGTGCGGAAAATTCACGATAGCCCGCATTAAATACACGTTGTAAATGCGTCGCAGACTTTTTGTTGCTATTGGCTTCATCATATAAATGATGTAAGTCATCTGTTTGTCGAAAGCGTCCAATAAACTGTGCATTCTCTTTCTCTGTGCGCGCTAAATTTTTGGCGCGTAATACAATCAAATACCAACTAATGACGGATGCTAATACCAAAATCAGCATGACTGTTTGCACCAACACACTGGCGCCAGCTATTAAACTCCAAATGGACATTTCTTCTAATCCTGTTTCCATCTTATAACTCCTTTGTTCTACTTTAAAATTGGCATTTAAACCGCATCAATGCGACTATTGCCAACTCTTATTATTAAATGACATTCACGTGACTGTTTGATGACAATCACAGACTATTCAAGCTTTAGTGCCTCGGCAATGGCTGTCCATGGCACATATTTAAAATTTTGTTTATCTTCTGGCATGCGTTTACGTCCATCTTGCACTACCAACATACCAAGTCGCCATGGTCCGGTATTGTTGCCACTTAAATCTGCTGATGTGACTTCAAGACCATCCGTCTCCGAAGCGCCATCAATGCCTATCGAAGCATTAATACCAATCGTAAAACTACCGCGCACTTGATATGGTGGCGCAGCATCTAGCACGATATAACTGTCATTGCCTTGGCTAGAAATAATCAAATAGTTTTGCTTGGCACCGCGATAATAAGCAACACCCTCTATGTCTGCATGCACAATATCATTGGTCGTGATTACTGTTGTCATCTTAGTTGGCGCATCCTCGCGAGCACTTAATGCCCAGAGGGCCACATTTTCTTCGCCAACGAATAATTGTTCGCTTTGGTCATCTACCACACAAGCTTCTGGTTGTGTTTCCACTTTAAAAGTACGTACTTTTTGTGTGGTAATCTGATTGTCCAAAACCGTAAACTTATATTGTTCAAACGTGCCATCTTTGTCATTCACAATCGCATAAAAGTTATCCTGCATATCCTTATACATGCAAATACCATACATGTCCTGAATCGTCGTGGCTTGCTCACCCAGTTCGGTTAATTGCCCATTTTGGCGATCTATGCTAAATAGATGCAAACTGTTATTGTCGCGATTGCTCGCCACGGCTAGATCAATGAGTGAGCCATTTAGATTAAAACCTGTGCGAATATCCACATTATTTAAACGCCCTACAGGCAAATATTGCTGCGTTTTACCTTGTAAGTTGTATACCGCTAAACCACCTTGCTTATCGGTCGCTAATACCACACTTTTTGTGGCATCCGTTGGATGCACCCAAATCGCTGGGTCATCGGCTGCGTCGCCCAAGCTTGGCATTACGTCAGTCTGGATTAATGGCTTAACATCAATTATCTGCGTAATTTTTTTTATTGCTGCTGTTGGCAATTGAACTGCTGCGCCTGCAATAGTCGCCATGTGTAGCCCGTTTTCATCATGCATTAATACATCAAATGTATTTCCATTAGCACGAACACTCATATTTTCTGGGGAATTCAGAGTCGTCAATTCAATTGGCAACAATGATTTGTATGTAGGACTAAGCGCATCCTCAGTCTGTTGATAATGAGTATGCTGATAGCGATGTAAACGCTTGCTCTCAGCATCTAATAGGAATACTTGCTGATTTTCAATTGCCATACCGGATACATTTTTTTCAATATCACCAAACGGCATTAGCATCGCTACAGGTTGACGCGAAAGCTCTGCTTCTGCTTCCGCGGCATACGCCCATAGCCCTACGTTTTCTTCATTCACATATAGTTGGTGCGTTTCATCATCTACTTGGCAAAACTTACTAGCTGGCGGCAAACTTAATCGTCTGACGCGTAACGCTTGTTGCAATAATGTATCTTGTCCCGCAACCAACCATTGTTCACCTAAGCCTTCTTCACCAACTAAAAAAACAAACGTGTTCTTTGCGTTATCTTGATACAAACACACATCTTCAATTTTAAAATTAGGCTTTGGCAAAACTAATGACTCAGTCCAAGCACCGCTGTCTTGATTAAATGTTGTCACAACTGCTTGCTGCAAATCACCTTCGACACTCGCTACCAATAACCCTTGTGCCGTTAATCGATAATCGACTGTTTTGAAGTAACCCTTTAAGCGACTCAGAGTTTCACCCTGTTCATCAATGATTAACAAGCCATCTTTCTTGGTTGCAATGATGGCATCTGCATTTGATAAAGCGACATTTGATGAAAATGCACCTTTATTAAGTAACTCAGCTGCTTCAACCTTTTGTTTAAGTGGTAATTTGTTAAAGTTTAATATTTCAGCTTGATCCGCTGTTTTAGTTGTTTGGCAAGCTGACAATAACATCACACATAGGCAAGTTATGCCAACTGTGATTGCACGGTTAAAGGTTAAAAATTGCATACTTCTCTCTAAATTAGTTTAATGATTTTTTATAATTGACGTGGTGCAATCTCCTGCTATTGCACCACACGTTTATTATTGTCAACTGGATTAAAAGTCAGTCAGTGTTAAGCTCACGCGATACGTTGGTCCGTACTCTTCATACTGTGCGTTGAAGTTACGACGGTTTTGATAGACATAGAATTTTTCATCGGTGATATTTTGCGCATCGAAAGTAACTTGCATTTTTGGGGTAATAAAATAACTCGCGCTTAGATCAACATATAATTGCGCATCGGCATACAAATCATTTTGCGTAGTGTCAATTGCCCCCACCTCGGCTAAAAATCGTGATTTATAGTTGCCAGACAAGCGCACACTAAATTTAGAATCTTGCCAACCGATAGACATATTGCCAACTTGTTTTGATTGACTTGGCAACACAATATCTCGTGTTTGGCCTAGTGATGAAATTTCTGCAGTGGAATCACTAAAGGTTGCATTTGCTCCTAAAATCACTTTATTCCATGGATAAGACAACCAATCCAATTTTTGTGAATACGCTAATTCCAGACCATAGACTTTCGCTGCATCGCCGTTTTCAAATGTAAGCGCTTCATCAAAAGCAGCAAAAGCACCCGTACCTGCCACATCAGTTTGATAGACAAAGTTTTTGATGTCTTTATAAAAAGCAAACGCTGAAATGACACCCGCGCGTCCCAAGTAATGCTCAATACCAATATCTAAGTTTTTAGCTTCTAAGGCCTCTAGGTTTGGGTTGCCAAACTCAGCCTCGTCGCCATCAATGGCAATACCAGGTGCAAGTGCGTCAAATGTTGGGCGTACAACTGTATTGGTATAAGCCGCTCTTAATTGCGTGTTTTCACCTAACTTATATTTGCCATGTAAGCCAGGTAAGAAGTGATGATAATTATTTTTTTCTGACACGGCACCAAACGCACCATCGACAATACTGGTGCCTTTGGCCGTAAATTTAGTTCCCTCATAACGCAAACCTGCAATCAAACGCAATTGATCAATATCAATGGTGTTCATCACATAGGCCGCGTTAATATCTTCAGTCATTTTAAAATCATTAATGCGTGATTCCTCTTCATCAAACGCTGCATTGCGGTCTAATTGCCCGATAAGGTCACGAATTGCGCTACCACTAATGGATTGGCCAAATGGTCCTGGTTTGTAATTTAAATTGCCGCCACTGTATTGGCTTAAATTCGTTGGTAACACACCAAAGTCATCATAAATAAACGTTGAAACATCATTGCTAATATCGCGACGAATCGTCTTAGCGCCAAATTTTACTTGAGCGTCGTAACCCTTAAAATCATATAGACGGGCAAAATCCATTTTGATGTCTTTTTGTTTAGTAATACTTAGTGTTTCTTCCTCTTCAACTTCGTCTAATTCAAATGAGTTTGGATCAAAATAATCTGCGCCTGCTAGGATGCTCGGTTTTCTTGTATTGCTGAAGCCTGCGTTAGCAAAGTCGCCTTCAAATACAGCAGCTGCAATCCCCAATGGACCTTTTTCACTTGATTCACTGTAAGATACTTGACCATCGATTGTCCACAAACCAATATTCTTTTCACCACCAAATGTAACTGATTTAATTTCTTGTGTATCAACACGGTCTTTTAACTCTCTGGCGCCTTCAGCATCGCCGAGTTCGCCCGATAATTGGGCATTATCAAATGAAAGACCTGCAATATGGCGTTGCTCGTTATCTTTAAACTTGCTGTAAATCGTGCGCAAATAGTAGCTTGATAAATCATCTGGTTTGTAATCAAAGTTTAAACCAACGCCTAACCGATCACGTTGAATTTGGTAGTCTCGCGCTTGCAACTCTTCCAAACGTGGTCCGCCTCCAAAATCCCAAGCACCGCCAGTTTCAACGTTATCAGAACCAAATTTGCGTTGTTGAAAGCTTAATGCAAGGGCTACGGCGAAATTGTCTGTGCCATCACCAATGCTAAATAGATTACTGATTGCACCTGATACTTTAGGACTAGTTTTACTCACGAGTGGGTTATAGCCAGCTTCACCAGAAATCGTATAAAAGAGACCATCATGGTCAAAACCTGACAAACTTTTGACATTAATCGTACCGCCTAAAGAGTTAGCATCCATATCTGGCGTGAGGGTTTTTACCACTGAAAGTGATTGTATTAATTCAGAAGGCAATACATCGAGTGCCACTGCACGACTTCCAGGTTCTGAAGATGGAATATTTACACCGTTAATATTCACGCTGTTTAAATCTGGCGCTAAGCCGCGAATAGTCACAAAACGTCCTTCGCCTTGGTCGCGCTCAATTGAAACACCTGGTACTCGCTGTAAAGCTTCAGCTGCATTATCATCTGGCAATTGACCAATCGCGTCGGCATGTACCACACTTTCTATTGAGTCTGATACGCGTTGTTCTTTCAACGCTTTATCTATTTGAGCCGCCTGACCAATGACTTCTAAAAACTCTGTTTCACCAATACCGCCAAGATTCTCAGCTTTGGTTGCAGGTGCTGTTTTTTGTTTAGTCTCTTCAATTTCTGCTGCAAAACTGAACGGCACACTCGCCATTGCCAACATCAATACACTTAATTTATATACAGGTTTCGTTGCCATACCAACTTTTCTTACACGCATCACCATCCCCTTATTGCCTAATAAAAATAATTCGCACACATCCTGTGATGTGCATGTTTGATTTACATCTAATTTGCGAATACTAGGCATCCTGTATGACCTTTTTGTGACAGTGATTTTTAAATGCGCTGTTTTAATGCTTTTTTAGAGCGTTTTGAAGTATGTTTGAGCCTTTTTGACTGCATGAATAGGCGAAGCAGAATGTGAATAGATTTGACAGCACATGGCACTGGCAAACATAAAAGGTGTTTGAAAGGCACTTTTCTTTACATCGCACATTAAGTAATTTGAAAAGATAAGTGAATATTGATCAGTATTTTCAAAATTGCCATGCGCTAAATTGACTGTATGCAATTCATTGGAGTGTCATCAATTTGCAACAATACAACGCTACATTTAAGTTCTATTTTTCTAAAATTAATTGATTTTTAAGCGACATCACCACCATGAAAAAAATTTCTTTATCCACTGCAGTATTAAGCAACTTATCCATCTTTTCGCTCAGTGGCTTGTATTTATATTGCTTAGTTGGCGACATTAAGCCTTGGATAACCATCAAATGGTTAGATGTACTTGCAGAAGGTGGTACCGCATTACTGGCCTTATTATGGCTTGTTTTACTGCTGCGTAGCCGTCCTGCTGGACGTGTGACTTCATTATTGGCATTAGGCTTAGCTTGCTTTATTTTTTCATGGTGGATGGATTTTTTAGATGAGTTTATTAAGATTCCTGCCTATATATTTTGGGATAACTGGATAGAAAGTCTACCGATTCCAATCGGATTAGTTTTACTCACCTTTGGCATATTTAATTGGCATAAAGAAGAACTTGCCATTAGTGTACAAATGGTCAAACGTGAGCGCGTATTCCGTGAGCACCGCTTATTTGATGCGCTAATACCGCTTGGTGGTGCAGATTATTTACGAGAGCAATTGAAACTGGCGCTTAAAGAAGCACGTACGGAGGAAAAGCCACTCTCTTTAGTTGCTATTGATATTGATAACTTTAGCGAAATAAACCAGTTATTTGGACATCAAGAAGGTGACCACGTATTGCAATCAATAACCCAATTATTATTGCTCAACTTACGCGACCAAGATTTACTTTGTCGCTTAGCAGGTGATCGTTTTATTGCTGTACTTCATCATACCGATGAGCGTGAAGCCGAAATCATCGCGCTTGAATTACAAAATGCGATAACCAATTTTGCTTATAAAACTACGCAACTAGGCAAACGCATTCAGTTATCAGCAAGCACCGCAGTGACAGTAGGGTTGCAAGAAGAAGCAAACACGCTTATTAAAACGCTTAATAGCAAGCTTGGATTGATTAAGAATAACTTAGTGACCGCTCCAATTTAATATTCATGCGTATTCAAAGCAATAGTTATGAACGCGATACAAGCTTTATCGCGGCCCATCATCAGCCTGCCATCATGCTTGATTTAGCCATGTCGCGCGATGTCAATAGTCATGCGCTTTTACGTGGTACACAACTTTTTATAGAAGACATGCTCACTGGGCATAAACTAATTAGTCCCGCACAATTTTTCACTATCCTAGCCAACGGGCAGCAATTATTAAAGGCAGATGATACTAGTTTCTTGTTCGGTCAACGCTTGTTGCCAGGATTTTATGGTCCAGCGAGCCAAGTATTAAACCACGCTCATCATTTGCGACATGCATTAATACACCTTTGCGAATATCACGCGCTACTAACTCCGCTTTTTACACCACGCTATTTTGAAAGCGATAGCCATTTTTTTATTTATTGGTTAGACAACTGTGGCGCTGGCAAGCAACAGTCATTTCTAATTGAGGCCTATATGACAGCCGTCACAAGGATGTCGGCGACAATGTCGCATGATAGACTGCCATGGCGATTTAATTTCACCCATGCTGAACCACGTTATATTGAGCAATATTGGGTACATTTAAGTGAAAATGTCGCCTTTAACCAGCAACTTAATATGATGAGCATTCCGCTAAGCTATGCCAATAAGACTTGGCTGCAAAGTGCGCCAATCAGCCTTCAATTAGCCACTTTGGGTAGTAAAGTACAGCTAGCTGATATGGGCTGGAATGGTAGCTTTTTAGATACGCTTTATGATTACCTGAGACAGAATATTCAACAAAATTTACAATTAGAATCCGTGGCAATGGCATTTGGCATGAGTGCCGCGTCTTTAAAACGTAAATTACTTAAACACAACACACATTTTCAAGAACAATCAGATTTTGCACGTAAACACGTGGCACTGTATTTATATCAAATTAAAGGTTATCAACATCAAGAAGTGGCTGAATATCTCCGCTTTAATGATATTAATAATTTTAGACGTGCATTTAAACGCTGGACAGGTTTGCCGCCAAGTCAATTGCGTCATGCAAATTGCCTTTAATTACTATTAAATAAGTCCTTTACACTATGTGGGGGGCAGCGTAAATATTGTGGTGGCGCATCTACTTTAGCACCTAATTTGGCAGCCGCATGCCAAGGCCACCTTGGGTTATATAACATGGCGCGCGCTAATGCGACCAAGTCGGCGCGTCCTTCTGCAACAATCGCTTCAGCTTGTTCTGGCTCCGTAATCAAACCAACGGCGATTACAGGCAAGCTAACAGCTGAACCCACTTTGTCCGCAAGACCCACTTGATAATTAGGATGCGCGGGTATTGCTTGTTTTGGAGACAATCCGCCACTTGAAACGTGAATATAAGCACAACCCAATGCTGCTAATTTTTTACTCAGCGAAACGCTCTGCTCAATATCCCAACCGCCTTCAACCCAATCAGTGCCCGAAATGCGAATACCAACTGGAATAGACTTATTTACGGCCGATCTCATTGCACTAAATATTTCTAACACTAATCGCATACGATTTTCAAGTGAACCGCCATAAGCATCATCACGCTGGTTAGCAATCGGCGATAAAAACTGATGAAGCAAATAACCATGCGCCGCATGCAGCTCGATTAAGTCAAAACCCAACTTCTCTGCACGTTTGGCAGAAGCAACAAACGCATTTTTAAGCGCTTCAATTCTATCCAAACTCATGGCTGTTGGCACGGTATCATCCTCTGAAAAAGGCACTGCCGATGGCGCAATCGTTTGCCAGCTATGCTCACCCATTTTAAGACATTTTCCGCCATGCCAAGGCAAATCACATGAAGCTTTTCGCCCAGCATGTGCTAGTTGAATGCCAATTGGCATCGTAGAATATTGCCTAACCGCTGTTAACGTTTTACTTAGTGCTTGCTCTGTTTCATTCGACCATAAACCTAAATCACCATAAGTAATTCTACCTTCTGGCTCAACTGCGGTCGCTTCTATAATCAACAATCCCGCACCAGATAATGCAAGTTGACCCAAATGCATGATGTGCCAATCAGTTGATTGACCATTAATACTCGAATATTGGCACATGGGCGCAATCACAATACGGTTTTTTAATGGCAGCGAACCAATGTTAAAAGCAGAAAAAAGTTTACTCATACTCACCTTGTTTTTTTACAAATCTATTTATAAATCAATCGATGTTACTGATGTTAGCTTGACTGACTACCTATACCAATAATAATGCAATTTCACTTAAAACAACCGTTTTATTAGTGCCCAAGATATTAAAAATCAGCTTGATGTTATATGCTATTCTCTCGCTATTATTTAGTCTATTTTATAAGCATTTTATGACAAATCCACAGTGGTTTATATTGGTTGGTGGGCTCCTGCTGCTAATGGGCCTGACTCATACGCTGCTCAAGCGTTCGCCCGTCACCTCATCTATTATTTATTTAGCGGTTGGCATTATTGTTGGGCCAACGGTTTTAAATTTATTTCATTTTAATCCGCTAAAACAATCAGCCTTATTAGAAATATTAACTGAAGTTGTTGTGTTAATTTCTTTGTTTTCTGCTGGCGTTAAAATGCCAACGCCATTTAAACTTTCTCGTTGGCAACGGCCTATTCTATTAGCAACCTCATCCATGGCAATCACCGTCATGCTAGTTGCTGCATTTGCTTATTTTTTACTTGGCCTACCCATTGGCGCTTGTGTGTTACTCGGTGCAATCTTAGCGCCAACCGATCCAGTATTAGCCACCGATATTCAAACCCGTCATCACGGTGATCGTGATTCGCTTCGCTTTACTCTAACCAGTGAAGCGGGCATGAATGACGGCAGTGCATTCCCATTTGTTATGCTTGGTTTAGCCTTACTCGGTTTACATCAGGTGGGCGACTTTGGATTAAATTGGTTACTCATTGACGTACTTTGGGCGACTATTGCTGGTGTTGGTATTGGTGTGGCTGGCGGTATAGGACTCGCACATATCGGTTGGAAATTACGCAGATTTCCATACAAACATGATTTATTGGATGATTTTCTTGGTCTTGGTTTGATTGGTATTGTCTATGGTGTTAGTATCATGGCACACACTTGGGGTTTTTTAGCTGTGTTTTTTGCAGCATTGGCATTGCGTCAAACAGAATCAAAATTAGCAAGAGCGTCACTTAGTGAAGTACCAAATTTTACCAACGCAGATACTGAGACACATATTGAGCCAACCATTAGCGAAGGCTCTTTACTATTTAAAGAGCATTTAGAGCGACTCTCAGAAGTCTTATTAATTCTACTGATTGGCGGGTCACTATTCCTCAACTCATGGAGTTGGAAAGCTGTTGGCATTGCCCTTTTCCTATTCATGATTGCGCGCCCAGTAAGTGTGCTGATTGGACTGCTAGGCACTACTCAAAATTGGCGCATCAGTGGCATGGCTGCTTGGTTTGGGGTGAGAGGCATCGGCTCTCTGTATTATTTAATGTATGCCATTCAACACGGTCTATCAGAAGATCTAGCATTAGAACTAATGCAAATTACGCTAATCGTCGTGACTTTATCCATTATTATGCATGGCATTACTGTCAAACCATTCATGACTCGATTCTGGCGCAGTAACCGATAAGCTATTAAGCCAGCTGTTTTTTGAAAAACCCAATGGTGCGTTCCCAAGCAAGATTGGCTTGTTTTTCGTCATAGCGCGGTGTCGAGATATTGTGAAAACCGTGTTGTGTTCCCAAATACGTATACACTTGAAATGATTTATGCTGTTGCTCAAGCGCCGCTCTATAAGGCGCCAAAGTCGCATTCACCCGATCATCTTTTTCCGCATATTGCAGCATCAGCGGCGCTTTAATTTTGTTGACTTCTGCCAAATCTGGCGCAACGCCATAAAAGGGCACGCCCGCATGCAAATCATCGCCTAAGCTCACGGCCAATTGATTCACTACAGCTCCACCATAACAAAAGCCTACAGCGCCAAGCTTACCCGTTGATTTTGCATGCGCTTTTAAGAATTTAGCACTATTGAGCATATCTTGATAAAGCTTATCTGCGTCTAATGCACTTTGCATTTTTTTACCATCGTCATCGTTGCCAGGATAACCGCCTACTGGAAACAAACCATCAGGAGCCAAGGCAAGAAAGCCCTCAACCGCTAATTGACGAGCAACATCTTCAATATACGGATTTAACCCTCTGTTTTCATGAATCACAATCACTACAGGAAAAGGGCCGTTACCTTTTGGTGTGACCATATAACCATTCATCTTGCCAGACGTCCCCTTGGGTGAATCATACTCAACGTATTGCGGCATAATGCGCTCATCAGTAAAACTAACCACTTGCGCTTCTGCATATTGTGGCAATAACATATTCGCCATCACAAGACCAGAACCACCCACGATAGACAACGCTGACGCTCTGGTAAGAAAGTCACGGCGTGACATGCCAGAGTGCGCGTACTCATCGTACAATTCATATACCTTACTATCGATTTCAGCCTTTTTCATTAGCTTTTCTCATTCGCTTTTCTCATTCGCTGTTTTAATCATGATTAACGCGGCAACTCTTAAAAACTGGCGCTTAGCCTATACCTTACACGCCGCTTCAGCATTCCGCTTTAATATCTCAAATCCATTATTAGCACCTGTTGCTAAAGCATAGGGATTTTCTCGAATGTACTGAATATATTCCATTTGGTGCGCCGTCAATTTTTCGGCATATTGTCCTGCTATACAAGTACAGGTCGCTGCGGATAGCTTACAACCCTCCACTACCTGTGCAGTTAACGTACTCGGCCAAGGCGTGTCATTCGTTTGGTCACCGTCAACTACTGCGCGTTTTTGTGTAATAAACGCATACATTAGCTCCAAACTAGCCCTTAGCTTACCTAATGGTGCAGACTGTAAAGTGTCAGGATTAGCAATGGCTAAGCTAGATGCATCCACCTTAAAAGTAGCTTCATTCTCTGTATTTTGCGGCAACTCATACCCTTGTCCACCTAACATAATTTTTTTCGCTGGTTCTGCATCTAACACCGCATTCGCTTCATCTAGATCAGCTTGCGGTAATTTCACCACCAATTTCGCAAAGCAGTTATCACTATCAACTGCCTCTACAGCAATGCCCACCTTATTAGCGGCTAAAGCATGCTTAAAAGCAGGGGGGATTTTTAGACTTAAATAGTCGGTTTCTTTTGCCGTTAGCTCATTAAGCTGACTGCTGGATAAGCATGCCGCCAGCACTACACTGCCATTTAATATACTAAATAAAAAAATAAATAGTCTTACCATCTATCATTACTCCGATTTAAAAGTTTGCAGTCTGACCATTCAACATTAAAAGCGTTCTGTCATTTATACCAAATGAAAACAAAAAAGTGATTTTATGCGTCCTTCATCACAAGTTTTCTACATCATTCCTAATAAAAGCGGCTTGCTCAGCAATGTCTTTTTTATCCGATTCACTCATCTTTTGTAATTGCATATTCACAATACCTAATCTGGGATTATTAGCTAATTGCGTTTGATGGCGTTGAAAGAAGTCCCAATAAAGACTATTAAATGGACAAGCATTTTCGCCTATTCTCACTTTATGCGAATACGTGCAATCACCACAGTAATTACTCATTTTATTGATATAGGCAGCCGACGAAACATAAGGCTTCGTCGCTAATAATCCACCATCCGCATATTGGCTCATGCCGATGGTATTGGGCATTTCCACCCATTCAAAAGCATCAATATAAATGCCCAAATACCATGCATGTATTTCACTTGGTTTGAACCCCATCAATAAGGCAAAATTACCAATGACCATTAATCGTTGAATATGGTGGGCATAAGCTTGATCCAACGATTGCGTAATACAGTGCTTCAAGCAATTCATTTTAGTCTCACCTGTCCAAAACCAGCTTGGTAGTGGTTGTTGATGGTCAAAAAAATTGGCTGCTTGCATAGCTGGCATATTGGCCCAATAAAAGCCTCTGACAAATTCACGCCAACCTAAAATTTGTCGTATAAAACCTTCAACGGCAGCGAGTGGATACGCTTTTTCTATATAAGCTTGCTCAGCTTTTGTGATGACCTCTGCCGGAGAAAGCATTTTGGTATTGAGAGAAAAAGAAATAAATGAATGAAATAATCGAAACTCCTCTGTATGCATGGCATCTTGATAAGCGCCAAAATAAACCAGTTTATTTTCAATAAAATCATCTAATATTTGTAAAGATTCTTCACGATTAAGCGGCCACCGAAATGTAGTTTCATTTGGCTTGCCCATGGTCACAATATCAAAACTTTTTATTGCTGCCCAAATGGCGCTGTGGTCATGAGTTGGTCTGCTATCTGCTGGCGCTGCTGGATTTTGCTGCCAATATTGGCGATTTTCTTTATCGTAATTCCACTGTCCGCCTACTGGCTTTTGTTTAGCATCTAGCAACACTTGATGTTTCATGCGCATATGCCGATAAAAGCGCTCCATCAACCAGTTACCGTTACCAAAAAAACGACTTGCTTCATCGCGTTCTGTCAAAAAATGCTCAGTAGAAACCATGGTATGTGGAATCGTCAATTTACTGGCAAATACTTTAAGCAAGCTATCTACTCTATATTCATCTGGGGCTTGATAAGCAAAGTGCTCGATTTGATGTTGCGTGATTATTTGATTGAGGTTCTGGTCAAAATCGTGACCATTATTGGCATCAGAAATAGTTAAATAAATAACGTGGTGACCGCCACTTTTTAACTTGTCGCTAAAAGCGCGCATAGCAGCAAAAATAGCAATCACCTTTTGCGCATGATGCACAACATAATCAGTTTCTTGCTTAATTTCCATCATGACATACAGCACATCCGAATCTACTCGCTTAAACCAAGTGTGTTGCGGATTTAGCTGGTCGCCTAATATCAGTCTTAATTTTTTCATTTGGGAATCATATTTTTATTATTTCTGCATGCATTCGAGCAATATTTAACTTCATCCCAAACTTTTGCCCACTTTTTTCGCCAACTAAACTCACGCCGACAAACTGCGCAAATTTTGACAGGCAGGTCACTCTTTTTAATCATAGCAATGTGCTAATTAATTTCGCAACTTATATTGCGTGGGGCTATAGGCGCGTGTGATGGTTACGCTTCTTAATTGCATGTGTTTGCAAGAGATTGTGCGCACGCGCTTGCGCCAAAGTTTATAACTACCGAAAGTTAACCATTTTCTCATCAGCTTCATTAACGCGTTTTCATCTAAACCATATAAACGTTCAATCGCATCAAAGGTTGTTTTGTCTTCCCAGGCCATTTCAATTATTCTGGATTGGTCTTGTTCAATTAGCGCTAGATTGATTTCAACTTTAGCTTTTTTTGTCATACTTGCCGGTCATTTACACTTAATAAAATTAGTCTTAAAAATAAAATTTAAGTTCAAGAAAACTAATTAATGTGATCAATTTTTTTAGGCAGATAATCAACCATGTTAAGACGATTCACTTTGTGAAAAAATGCAGTAATTATAAGAAGTAGATAAGACTCAAATGACTTTTGTAAAATACAAGATCATTTAATTTGACTGGATTCAGCAATGCAGTGAGTACACACTCACTCATTTTCCTATATAGAAAGTAGCGTTAAGATAGGATTAAGGCGTCAGCATTGACTATACCTGCAGATTTAAAGCTCGGCTTACAAAACAAATATCCCTGAAATAAATTAATGCCGTAACTTGCAAGCACGTCTCTTTCACCTACTGTTTCAATGCCTTCAGCAATAATCTGAATATTTAACTCTTCACACATCCTTGTTACCGCTTTAACAATGGCTTGCCTAGATTTGGATTGATCGATATCTCTAATCAGCCCCATATCAATTTTGATGATATCGACTTCGCAATCAGCAATAAAATTCAAACCTGCATAACCTGCACCAAAATCATCTAATGCCGTTTTAAATCCCATCTTGCTGTAAGCTTCCATGATATTAGAAATATGTTTAATATCTTCCATTAACTCTTGCTCAGTAAACTCAAATATAATTTTTTTAGTATCAAAATTATACTTTTCTGCAGCTTCAAAAGTCGTTTGAATACAGCGCTCTGGGTTGTAAACAGCATTAGGCATAAAGTTAATAGACAAATAACCTTCTAAGTTGATTTCACTGGCCGTTTTGACTGCTTTAACACGACAGGCCTGATCAAATTGATAGCTATTAGTTACTTGATTTAATACACTCAACGCTCCCTCGCCGTTTGGCCCCCTTACTAAAGCCTCATGAGCAAAGATGGTTTTGCTTCTAATATCAACAATCGGTTGAAAAGCAAACTCAAAATCAAAACCCAGCTCTGTGTCTGTATGACAAGCCCCACAAGCATTGCGATTGACTTCAGAGTGAATTTCTATTTTTTGCATTGATTTATTCATATGCCACCTACTTTTAAATTACAGACCTAAATAATAGATTTTATTTTAATACTAAAAAAAATGAATCATTCCTTAAAAAAGACCATTAAATTAATTCAATTTAACCAATTAAAAAGAATAGGTTGTTATCTCTTTTAGATGAGCTATTTAACGCATTAAACGCACTGCAATATGCTTTACAACATTACTCTATTTTGGTTTTATTATTATTTTTTCTTCAAAAAAGAAGAAGTTGGCCAGCCTATAAAGTTATTCTTTAAAGATTCTTAATAAAGCAACTGCCGGCGATACGGAACCTACTTTTCTGTCTGATTTAGCTGCATCAATCACGTCTACCAACTCATCGTACTTATCAGATTGACGATCATCTAAATTGGTCATGTTCATTGTCCAACGTGAAAACGTGCGAAATGTTGCTGGCTCGTTGTATAAAACGCGTGAGTTTTTGTGGCGCGGGTCTTTTTCAATTTTGTTGTAAAGGGCTTTTAGCGTGTCTATTGGGCCTTCTAACACTTGCAAAAACCAACCACCGTTATAAAACAAACTACCAGTAACATCCACTTTTCCATTGTTTTGTTGTGCTGTCTGATGTATTTCTAATAATTCAGTTTTTGACATCTTACGTGTTGCCTGGCTGATATAAATTAATTGATTAATTGACATATGCTAATCCATTCGTATTAAAGTAATTTAGTTGTTAATAATTTCACAAACAAAACATATCGTACACTAAGTAAATAATCTTTAAATAGGCAATAAGACGCTGTTTTGTAGCTTAAATTATCAACGTAAACTCTTCTTCAAAACTAGCCTTTAACAGCAAGTCAATTTAGTGCATCATTTTTTACAGTTCGGCAACATTCGAACCAACGTGTTATCGCGCATAACATAATGATGAAATAAACCAGCCACTGCATGTAAACCAATTAAGTAGTAGCCAACTGTACCTGCAGTTGCATGAATTTCCTTCATTGATTTGCTGAGTTCTTTATTCTCATTAATCAATGCTGGTAGTTCTAAACCAAAAAATGGAATCGGTTTGCCTGCCGCACTGAGCATGCTCCAACCAAGGATGGGTAAACCGATCATCAACAAATAAAGCGCGCCATGCACGGCTTTTGATAACAAGTGTTGCCATCTTGGCGGCGTAGGGATAATTGGTGGCTTTGTGCCAGTGACCATAAAAAATATGCGCACCCAAACTAATATGCCAACGCAAAGCCCCAACATAAAATGCCACATTTTTAATGCTTCGCGCGGATCGCTGCCTTTCGGATAAATCTCTCTCAACTCAATGCAGGCATAAACAGCCACCATTAATAAAAACATCACCCAATGCATAGCAATCGATATTGGCCTATAACGGTTTGAAGCTTCATTCATCTGCATTACTCCTCTGTAAACATGTATTGTTCATTTTATTTAATTGACCATTTTAACGAGGTGACTGTAAAGCCGATAGGCACCTTACAGATTGACTTATCGCAATATGAGTCAAGTTTTACTCAGCATTTGTAAATAAAGCGCTTCAACTCTATCGCGCGCCCATGGTGTTTTACGTAAAAAGGTTAAGCTTGATTGAATACTAGGGTCATGACTAAAACAATTGATGGGAACCGCTTGTGCCAAATTCGCCCAGCCATAATTCGCCACCAACTCGGTGACAATGACCTTAAGCGTTATGCCATGCAAAGGGTTATTTGGTTGTGCAGATGATGGGTTAGTCATATTTATAATCAATAAAGCAAAATTGGGCGGATTAGCACTTGTTCATCCAGCCCTGTTGAGAATACACCAGAAAAATTATTGCTTAAATTTTCGATACGCAAACAAAAGCAATAAAGCACCTCCAACCGCAATCGCGATACTGATAAAGTTAATGCCTGTAACAGAACCAAGACCCAGCGCAGTGCTAATAAAACCACCCACAAATGCACCTGCAATACCAATTAAAATAGTGACAATTGCACCGCCAGGATCACGGCCAGGCATAATCCATTTAGCCAATATACCAACAATTAATCCCATGATAATCCATGAAAAAATCCCCATTTTATATCCTCCAAACTGATTGCTTGTACCGGTATTGATACCAGTTTAGCTTAATGAGATTCATGCAACTGAGCAAGTAAAAATTGATTTATTCAATATCCCAATACGGCTCCTCACCAAAACGTTCGATTAAAAAATCAATTAATACCCGTATTTTTAATGGCAAATTCCGCTTAGGTAAATAGAGTGCATAAACGTGTTGGTACATAGGAATATACTCAGATAAGACCGATTTAAGTCGTTTCGCCTGAATGTCTTTACCAATGATAAACGTTGGTATTAATGCCAGCCCAAACCCGCCCAGCACCACTTGCGACAATGCTTCATCATCATTAATCCGTAACCTCCCAGAAACAGGCACCGCAACTTCGCCTCCCGGCCCATTAAAGCGCCATAAACCCTTATCCCCAGAATGAATATAATCTAAACAATTATGCGTCGCTAAATCTTGCGGCAATAAGGGCGTGCCAAACTCCTCAAAATATTTAGGGGTAGCACACAGTTTTCTGCGAATAGGCGCCAACCTTCTTGCCACTAAAGCCTGTGGTAAATCCTGCGTAACAGTAATGACAACGTCATAACCTTCTTCAGCCAAATCAACGACTCTATCAGTCACCGTTAAATCAATATTCAGTTCCGGATAGCGGCGCATGAATTCGCCAATAGCTGGCGCAATATGCAAAGTGCCGAACGCAACGGATACCGCTACTTTCAGCACGCCGCGTGGCTGCGCATTTAGGCTATCTATCATCTGATGCGCTTCATCTGCCTCATTACTAATGCGCGTACAGTAATCAAAAAATGCCGTGCCAACTTCAGTCAAACTTAAATGGCGCGTACTTCGATTGAGCAAACTAGCACCCAAAGCAGACTCTAACTTTGCCACCGCTTTGCTAACCGATGATCGAGATACGCCCAGCTTTCTAGCGGCGCCAGAAAAGCTTTGTTCGTTAACCACCTGAGCAAAAATAATCATTAAATTTAAATCATACATGGCACATTGTAACCTCCAACTGAGCTCTATTGTCGCCTTTATGGAAACAATGATGTTCAACTTAATGGACTTATTTAATCTAATAACAAAGATTAAAATGCTTCTTAAGATAATTAATTTGGCTTGTTTATTGCAGAAACAATAAAACAAAAAAATTAATTAAAATATTGTTTATATTAGTTTAAATTACAATTAATGCCAATCATTTTAATAGGATTTTTATTATAACTAAACTAGTTTTCTTGCATATATAAAATATGATTTTCTCATCTAAAGCGCTTTTCTATTAGTGCCAAAAAACGACAATTACTTATTGCTCAAGCTTTAGAGATTTTAATAACAATTGAAATGATGTCTGCTGAAAAGCAAGTTACTGGAGGTTTATCATGAATAAAGCATTTGAAAATACATCCATATTCGTTGGCGCTTACCTAATATTGTTGGCGTTAACCTACTTTTTATCAAGCTTAGGCTCGGCAGACTTGCTTGCTCAAAGCCTTGATGGCGTTGCTACACCTGAGACATCCATTTCTTTGATGCCACTTATTCTTCATATTTGCGCAATCGTAGCGCTATTATGGATAAGCTTAGTGCGCGGCATGTTAATCGATAAAGAGTGGATTGTGTTGCTGCCAATGGTGGCATTTGCGTTTAACTTCATCCCGAAGCTAAGCAGCATTCCAGTTGTGCCTTCTATTTATCACTTATTAGCGATTGTGATTGGCGCTGCATGTCCGATTATTTCAAGACTTGAAGCCAAGTCGAATTAGCAGTAATAATCATCGCCGCGAGTCTGCATAGATGCTATAGGCATAATTGAATGAGTGTCGATGCAATAAGAAATAGCAGGCCGTTGCTTGCTATTTCTTTGTCTTGTTCATCCTAAGAATAAGTTAAACAGAATTTTAATGATCAGCCCAAACCGCTACGTAATGTGCGGTTTTTTTAATAACTAGCCTTTTTACACAAATGAGGTAAGAAATGACAAACCCAGCAATCACTGTTTCTTCATTAGATGCAGATAGGTTATATCACTTGATTGATTCCCTGCCTGCGCGCTTTTTTAATGGAGAAGATAAACTCGAGACTGAACTTGCGCGAGCAAATGTAGTGCCGCCTGCCGCTATTCCACCGACAATCGTCACCATGAATTCCACGGTGAAATTTGCCATCGCATCTAAACAACTCGCCGCTAAACAAACTGAGTTTGAATTAACGCTTGTTTATCCTAAGGATATGGATACTAGTGGAAAGACAATCTCCATATTAGCACCTGTAGGTAGCGCATTACTTGGCCTATCTCAAGGAGATGAAATAGAGTGGCCAAAGCCTGGCGGCGGCTTACTCAAAGTGACGATAAAAGAAATTGTTTATCAACCTGAAAGAGCAGGTGAATTTCTTTTATAACGCTAAAAAGCAGTCAGAAATTTTCTTTCTGACTGCTTATCTTTTCACTTTAATTAAACTTTGGAATTACAGCTTCAGGTGACTCCGCCTTATTGGCTTGCATACTTTTCTTTTAATCTTAAATAATCTTCTTTATATTCTTTTGCCAAAGAAACTTTTTGCGCTTCAGTTAAAATTTTTCCAGATAATTGAAAGAATTTTGTTTCTTCCTCTTTCAAATGATGATGCACCTTCTCACACAACGTTTTTGCTCTCGTCATCCAGCCTGCTACGGTAGGATCATTGGTGGTTAAATCCTCCAACATCTCCTCCATTTCATGATGCTCAGCTAAGGCATGTCGTGAGCTCGTCAATCCAGAATCATCCATCATCATTACGCAGTATAAAAATCGCTCCTCTGCTGCTGCATGCGCCTCTAGCTCAACACGTAAGGATTTAAAGACTTTAATACGCTCACTACTATTTGGTTCTGTATTTAGTAATTGTGCGCAGATTGCTCTTTGTTCATCGTGACTTTCTCTTAACGCTTCGTAAATATTCATGAATACCTTTCGATTGCTGCTTGATTAATAATTGCAAGTAATCATATCAAGATTAAATGATGCAGTTAATTAGGTAAACGCTGATTTATCTGTCAGATATCACTGACATAGTAAAGTCTATTCATGGCTAATCAGATACAAGCCAGCGCATTATTTTGTTTTGCGAGTAGCAGCGTAAACAAGTATTATCCACTTTATGAAAACACCACACAGATTAGAACCGCTAATAGAAGACGGCTTAATTGATCATGTCTCACGTCAACTCATGAGCGGCAAAGAAGCGACGGTGTATGTAGTGCATAGCGGTGATGATGTGCTTTGTGCCAAAGTGTATAAAGAAGCGAATAAACGTAGCTTCCGTCAAAGTGTGGATTACACCGAAGGTCGTAAAGTTAAAAATAGTCGCCAAGCACGCGCGATGGAAAAAGGCTCAAAATACGGTAAAAAAGCACAAGAAGAAGCTTGGCAAAGTGCAGAAGTGGATGCTTTATATCGACTAGCCGACGCTGGCGTCAAAGTACCAAAACCCTATAACTTTTACGAAGGCGTATTGATCATGGAGCTGGTTACCGATGATGACGGTAACGCAGCACCTAGATTGAATGATGTCACCTTTACGGCTGAAGATGCACGCAAACACCATCACACGCTCATTAAAGAAGTCGTGCGCATGTTATGCGCCGGCATCGTGCATGGCGATTTATCCGAGTTCAATATTTTACTGGGTAGCGATGGGCCAGTAATTATTGATCTACCGCAAGCGGTTGATGCTTCAGGCAATAATCACGCAAAAGACATGTTAGAAAGAGACGTCAATAATTTAGCTGCTTTTTTCGGTCAATTTGCACCAGAATTACTTAAGACACAATATGGCAAAGAGATTTGGGCACTTTATGCAAAAGGCGCACTGTCACTTGAAGTTGAACTAACTGGCCGCGTCAAAGAAAATTACAAAGCTGTCGATTTAAAAAGCGTGATGACAGAGATCGATACGGTGCGCGATGAAGAAGCCAAACGACAACTACGCCTGTTAGAAGCTAAAAACACAAGCTCTAACAGCTGAGCACCCTAAACTAGACTATCAATCAGCAAAGAGCATTTCATCGGATGGCTCTGCGCGAGTTTGTCGTGATAAACTCGCTTCAACTTCTCAATACACAGCAAACAACTCAACATGGTTCAATACAATCCAAAAGACTGGTTAACGTTTATCTTCCGCTTCCACGAATCGGATACCTTTCGCCAACTTATTCCCATGATGATTTTGATTGGCTGCTACTCGGGTGGCATTGCCTATTTAGAATTAGAATATTGGCAACTTTCAAATAATAGCCATGTTAAAAATATTCCATTAATGCACACTACCGTTGGTTTTGTCTTATCACTATTATTGGCTTATCGAACCAATACTGCTTACGAGCGCTGGTGGGAAGGCAGAAAACTATGGGGCGCTTTAGTCAACAATAGCCGCAACTTAGCACTTAAGCTTTCCGCTTATTGTGCAGATGAAAGTGACCGCAATTTATTCAAACAAGTCATTCCGACTTATGCCGAAGTACTTTCCAAACATTTAATGAATGAAGAAGTCAGCCAAATGCTATTTGAAGGCTTAGATTTATCAATCGACCATCAAAAACACCAGCCTAACCAAGTGGCTAAACTACTATTTCAAAAAGCAAACGACCTCTACACATCAGGTAAAATAACTGGCGATCAGTTTTATATTATTAACGCCGAACTACAATCGTTCACCGATATTTGCGGCGCTTGCGAACGCATTAAAAACACACCAATCCCTTATTCATACAGCTCTTTTATCAAAAAATTCATCTTCTTTTACGTCATGACCTTGCCGTTTGGCTACGTATTTAGCCTTGGTTACTACGTCATTCCTGTCGTGGTTTTTATTTTCTATGTGCTAGCTAGCTTAGAACTAATCGCCGAAGAAATTGAAGATCCTTTTGGCAATGATGATAACGACTTACCCACTAAAAAAATAGCTGCCAATATCAAAAAGCATGTAGAAGAATTACTATAATCATCGGCTGAGAGCTTTCTCAACTGGCTTACAATACAGCCAAAACTGAGAACTAGATTTTCATATATTTATAGGTTGCTCAATAAAAGCTTGGGTGTAGATGCTATTAAGCATCTTTTTTAACCATGATAGAATTTATTAAAGTAAACAGGAAAAAGGATGTTTAATGAATAAATATAATAAGGTTTTTATAACTTTGATATTAACTTCTTCATTTTTAATGGTAGGTTGTTTTACCCCAAAAAATAATGAGCAAAGTGTTCATGAAAAAATGAAAGATCAAGATAGACAGCTAGATTGATAAATTAATCAGCACTAGTTTCTTGAAGCACAATTTAATTTTTTAAGTCTATCTAAAAACCTAATTATTCATTTTAAACAAAGTCGCAGAAACGAAAAAAGGGCTATATATCTGTAGCTCTTTGTTTTATTTATCTCACCACTTCAGACGAAAAAGAGAACTGGATTTGTAATATTCCTATAGTGAATTAAAACAGCGAAATTGGCTGCCGCAATACGGTTCTAAACTTTCCTATTATAGCCAGCATGAACTTATTATTTAGTGATAGTTTTTCTACTTGCCATCAAGCTTAATAAAACACTTGTGCCCAGAACTGCAATAACTACGCCAAGAGAAACGGCTACAGGGATTTTGAACCAATCAACAATCAACATTTTTGTGCCAACGAAGATTAATACTAATGCTAATCCAAATTTGAGCAAGTGAAAACGCTCGCTCATGTCTGCAAGTAAAAAATATAAAGCACGCAAACCAAGTATTGCAAATATGTTTGAAGTAAAAACGATAAATGGATCTTTAGTAATTGCGAAGATTGCGGGAATGCTATCCATTGCAAATATTACATCTGAAAACTCAATCAGTATCAAAACTAAAAACATGGGAGTGAACCAACGCACTCCTTGTACGACTATGAAAAATTTATCTCCGTGATACTCGTTGGTGACACGCAAATGATTCCCCAACCACTTTAAAATTGGATTTTCAGCCAAGTTAGTATCATGTTCAGCAAAAACAAACATTTTAATGCCTGTAATTAGTAAGAAAGCTCCAAAAATATATAATATCCAATGAAATTGAGCAATCAGCCATGCACCAAGCAATATCATTAATACTCTCAGCACGATTGCGCCCAATACGCCATAGACTAGTATTCGCTTCTGAAACTCTAATGGAACTGCAAAATAAGTAAAAATCATTACAAAAACAAAAATGTTATCCATGGCCAACGTTTTTTCAAGCAAATAACCTGTCAAATACTCCATCAGCTTAGTGTTGGCAACTTCACGCCCAATCGTATGATCAAGCCAACCCCATAACGCAGCACCGAATAGTAGAGCAAGTGTAAACCATACCAATGACCAAATAAGAGCTTCTTTAGTGCCCACCCTGTGAGCGCCTTTACGTCCTAATGCAACCATATCAATTGCTAACATGGCGACCACAAAAATAACAAAGCCAACCCACATCCACCAAGTGCCTATGGATTGTAATTCAGTCATATATAAACCTTATTTTAGTAATTTTTAATTAAATAGAAAATTTCTTGCTTTAAGCGATTGTATCTCAGCTATGCGAAATATTAACCGCCAGACTTCATTTATTGCGTTCTTAAAGGTGACTTCTACGAGACTCATTAGCTATTGTCAAAATACCTAAAGTTACGCCTATTATATTATTTAGATTAGTAATTGATTTATTAA
>JBFJJN010000007.1:0-150149 GCA_041612255.1 Methylophilaceae bacterium
AATAAGCGTGAATAAATCGCCTGTTCAATTTTACGATAGAAGGCCAGAGCATAAGGACTGGATTCAAATCCTAGCTGAAGATCCGCAATTAGAAAATGCAATTGTAATTGAGATTACAGAAGGATTATTGCTGGATACAACAGACCAAGTAAAAGCAAGATTAGAAGTATTTAGACAAAATGGAATAGAAGTTGCCTTAGATGACTTTGGTACAGGGTATTCTTCTTTAGCTTACTTGCAAAAATTTGATATTGATTACCTTAAAATTGATAAATCTTTTGTGGCCAATCTAGAAACGACATTGGATAACAGAGTATTGTGCCGCACAATTATTGATATGGCGCATAATTTAGGCATGACTGTCATTGCTGAGGGAATTGAAACAAAAGTGCAGAAAGATATTCTATTGCAGGCAGGCTGTGATTATGGGCAAGGTTACTATTTTTCTAAATCATTATCACCGCTTGATTTTGAGCTATATTTGGGTACGGAAAAGAATTAAACTTTTTTTGTATGCAGCTTTAACATGGCTTGGTCAAAGTCGCCATCCAGCAAGTGGTTAAGCACTTTACTGCTATCATCAATGCTTTCGTCAATCGCTTTTTGCTCATCTTTGTTTGGCGCTTTTAGCACATAATTAATCACTTCATTTTTTTGCCCTGGATGGCCAATGCCAATGCGCAAACGCCAGTAGTCGGGCGTATCGAGCGCAGCATGAATATCACGTAAACCATTGTGCCCGCCATGACTGCCGCCAAACTTAAGCTTGCTTTGCCCTGCGGGTAAATCAAGTTCATCATGAATAATAAGAATTTCTTCTGGCTGTAGTTTGTAATAGTTTGCTAGTGCGGCAACTGATTTGCCACTTGCATTCATGAAAGTTGTTGGTTTAAGCAACCATTTATCGCCATTCAATTTAGCCACGATGCCAAACATTTTGGAATCAACCGTTAAATTGCTATTGGTTTGCGCCGCAATAAGATCAATCCACCAGAATCCCGCATTATGACGCGTAGCCACATATTTATCGCCAGGATTGCCTAAGCCTACAAATAATTTAATTGCTGCTTTCATGATAATAATCAGTAACCTATTAAATAAAAAACGCGCGCCCCATTGCTAGAGCACGCGTTATTTTACTACTTATTGTTTACTCAGCGTCATCTGCAGGTTTGTCACCTTCAGCTGTTTCGCCATCTACTAATGTCACTGGAGCTTCTACTGCAGTATCATCAGCTTCGGCAATAGCGCCACGTGGTAAGTTCACTGAACTTACTGCAGAATCTGAACCATGCGCTAGTTGAACAAACTCAACACCTTTAGGCAATTTGATTTCAGATAAGTGAATTGATTCGCCAACTTTTAACGCACCTAAATCTACTTCAATAAACTCAGGTAGATTTTTAGCTAAACAGCTAACTTCTGCTTCGTTTAAGATGTGAGCAACGTTGCCGCCGCCCGTTTTAACGCCTGGGCAAGTTTCTTCATTAATAAAGTGGAATGGCACCTTAACGTGAATAGTTTCAGTTGCAGAAACACGTTGAAAATCAACATGTTGAATCGTGTTGCGTACTGGATGTAATTGATAATCACGTAACAAAACATCTTCTTTTTTACCATCAATTTCTAGGTTTAAGATAGACGCATGAAAAGCTTCATGACGAAACTCCAAGAATAATGCTTTGTGATCGAATAATAATGGGATAGCTGGGCTCTCACCACCGTATATTACACCCGGGACACTGCCAGCGCGACGTAGGCGGCGGCTCGCACTCGTACCTTTTACGTCACGTTTAGTTGCTTTAATATTAATACTCATTGTATTGCTCCTCAATTTACTACTTAAAAATCTGTTATCCGCGACCAGATAACAGGAAAACGATACTGATTACTCCATAAATAAAGAAGAAACAGAGTCTTCTTTACTAATTCTGCGAATGGTTTCCGCTAATAATACGGCAGCGCTAAGTTGACGTATTTTCTTACAATTTTTTGATGCTTCACTCAATGGAATCGTATTCGTTACAACTAATTCATCTAAGTCTGAGTTGGCAATACGCTCAGCAGCTTTGCCTGATAAAACGGGATGCGTTGCATAAGCTAATACTTTTAGAGCACCTTGCTCTTTTAGTGCTGCTGCTGCCTCACATAGCGTATTAGCTGTGTCGACCATGTCATCCATAATCACACAAGTACGCCCAGCCACTTCACCAATAATATTCATGACCTTGGCCACATTCGGTTTCGGACGGCGTTTATCAATAATGGCTAAATCTGCACCTAATTGTTTAGCTGCTGCACGAGCACGAACTACGCCGCCAATATCAGGTGAAACGACCACTAAATCCTTATGCGAATGCTTTTTTAAATCATCTAACAAGATAGAGGTCGCATAGATATTATCAACCGGAATATCAAAGAAACCTTGTATTTGGTCCGAATGCAAATCCATTGTCAGTAATCGATTCACGCCAACACTGGTTAGCATGTTCGCCACTACTTTTGCCGTAATGGCTACCCGTGCCGAGCGTGGACGACGATCTTGTCTTGAATAGCCTAAATAAGGAATAGCTGCTGTAATGCGACCAGCTGATGAGCGGCGCAACGCATCAACCATGACCATGACTTCCATTAAGGTGTCATTATTGGGATGGCTAGTCGATTGCAGGATGAATACATCACGACCACGGACATTTTCAAGGATTTCCAACATAATTTCGCCATCTGAAAATCGTCCAACGTCTGCGCGACCTAGTTCAATACCAAGATTTAGAGCAACCTCTTCGGCTAGAACTGGGTTCGCATTCCCTGTAAATACCATCAAGTTGCTATTTGTTGACACATGCATCCTTAAAAATTTAAAAAGCGTGTAAATCTTATGAATATACACGCTTTTGACTGATTATATTTGGCTGAGGAGGAAGGATTCGAACCTTCGCATGCAGGGATCAAAACCCTGAGCCTTAACCAACTTGGCGACTCCCCAAAAAACTTTACTTTGCTAACTCATACAAAGGATGTTGACTTAAGCCGTTTGCTACAAAGCCTTGAATCTCGACTGGCTTTTTTGCAAAAATTGCCTTTGCCTTTGCTAATGAATCAACTGCTACAAAGACAGATGCACCTGATCCGCTCATGCGGGCTTGACCATATTGATTAAGCCACTCTAGGGTAGATGCAACCGCTGTAAATTCTTCACAAACCACTTTTTCAAGATCATTTCTAAACAAGTTAGAATTTGCTCTGTTTGAAAAGTCCGCTATTTTCAATGGTTTCGTGTCTTTTGTCAATCCAGAATGTGCAAATATTTTAGCAGTAGACACCTGTATTGTTGGTGTTAAAACAACATAATAGGATGTGGGTAATGTTAACGGCGTTAGCAGTTCGCCAATTCCTTCGACCCAAGCGCTTTCTCCAAAAATAAAAAACGGTACATCTGCACCTAGCGATAAGCCAATTTCCATCAAAGCAGAGCGTGAAAAATTAAGTCCCCACAATTGATTAAGCGCGAGCAATACGGTAGCCGCATCTGAGCTACCACCGCCAAGACCGCCGCCCATTGGAATACGCTTTTCCAGTTTAATAGCTACACCTTGGTTACAATTTGCTGCTTGTTGCAACGCTTTTGCAGCGCGAACACACAAATCTTCATGCTCTGGAATAGCATCAATTTTTGTGATGCGTGTAATCTTATTATCACTGGTTGGTTTTAAAGATAGGGTGTCATAAAACGCTAGGAGTTGAAAAGCGCTTTGCAACGTATGGTAGCCATCTGGGCGTTGTCCAGTAATGTGTAAAAACACATTAACTTTTGCTGGTGCTAAAAAATCTTGAAAATCAGACATGGCTTATCGAGTTTGTAAATCAGACCACTTTTCAACGATTAGCTTAATGATGAGCTCATCCGTTCTTAAGGTTATTTTTTTTGGCAAAAAATAACCTTCATTGGCTTCATAGTCTTGGTACTGAATATCCCAACCGTTTTGTTTTAGGTGATTAATTCTGCCATTCTCATCCCAAGTCACATATTCAACTAAGCCCGTATCGCTAGGACGGCCGATCGCCCAATAACTCAAGCCGCTTAATGGCAAGCGAAACCCTAATGTCTTTTCGGTTAGTGTTTCTGCATCGGGTGAAGAGATGTGCTCATCTTTACTGTTGGTAAGAACAACTTCTTCGTTGGTTTTAATAATGTTTGCGACTTTCCCACCTAGTGGTGAGAACACGTCAATATTGTCCTTATCGGAGGCGTGTTGCCAAGACACTCTGCCAGAAAATCCTTTTGGATTAGTCATCACACCCAAACGACCAGTTAATGAAAACTGGTCAATACTGTTAATTAGCACCATATGATGGTCGTGCAACATGGAGGCTTCAACAGAGGTGTCTGTATTCGGCTGTTCTTTTGTTTTAAGCACAGAACAACCGTTTAAAAAAAACGCCAACAAGCACAAAGCAAATGTGCGGCTAATTAAAGTCGTCATAGCAGCAATCGATTAAGACTTGAATTTTTTGGTTGTGCTCACTAAAACATTGTTTTTTGGGAACTCTTTTAATGCATCACTCCAAATTTTATTTGCTTCTTCTTGTCGTCCATGCTTCCATAAAACCTCGCCTAAGTGAGCGGATATTTCTGGATCTTTTTGAATGCTATGCGCTTTACGCAAATGTTCAATGGCGACATCATAATTGCCTAAGCGATATTCTACCCAGCCTAAGCTATCTAAAATGTAATGGTCGTTTGGCGACAGTTTGTATGCGGTTTGAATTAAGGTTTTAGCTTCGCTCAAATTAATATTTCTGTCTGCCATTGAGTATCCTAATGCATTGTAAGCTGCTGAAAAGTCTGGCTGTAACTGGATCACTTTTCTTAACTCTTTTTCCATTAAGTCAATTTTCCCAACGCGCTCTGCCGCCATTGCATAATCGTAAATAAGCTGTGGTGTATTAGGTACAGTATTGATCGTTTTTTCAATCAGTGCAAAAGCCTCTTTATGTCGCTCTTCTTGCGCTAATAAACTTGCCTGCGCCTGTACCACCGTAATTTGTTGGATTGGTGTAAGTTCAGTTAGCTTATTCAGCATGTTAATGGCTGCATCAGTTCCTTCTGTACGTGCAATTAAGCTGGCTGCAGCTAATCTTGCGTCTAAGTGATGTTCATTATTTTTTGGCACTTGATAGTACCACTCTAAAGCTTTTGTATTATTTTGGTTGCGTTCAGCAGTTAGCCCCAAATAAATATAGATTTGCTCTGGATCTTTAAATCCATTATCCAATGCTTGCTGAAGGTATTTCTCCGCCATGCCAAATTCATTCGCTTCCAATGACAGCAATCCAACAACCGCATTGGTGTCAGCATTGTCCTTATCGATTTCAGTAAGCTTAACGAATTCTGGTTTAGCCTCTTGGTAGCGTTTTAAACCAACAAGCAGCTTGGCGTAATCCATACGCACATTATTGGCTTTAGGATTGTTATTTAAAAAATATTTGTAAAATGCAACAGCATTATCCGGAGATTCCGTAGCTAATAACTGACCTCGCATTTGTGCGGCAATTTCCCAATCAGGACGCAATTGATTGGCTGTTGTAATCTCACTTTTGGCGATATCCATTTCTTCAGCTGCCCATGCCGCTTTTGCAATAGCAAGGTGCGCTTCAGCTGATTTTGGATAGGGTGAAGCCAAGTCTTTAATAATCGTTAGCGTTTGTTTTTTATCCGCTTGATTGCCTAGCAAATCATTCAGATACAGAAAAGTAGTTGCACGCATTTCTTCTTTTGCTAATAGACTTTTGATGTGTGGTAGGGCGCTTTCAATGTTGCCAGTAGAAATCAACATTTGACTAGATGCCTGTTGTGCTTCTAATGAACTAGGGTCAAGTTCTGCCCACAAAGTAGCCGCATCTAATGCTAATTGTTGATAGCGCCCATAAGCAGCTACTTTGGCAGCGCGTTCAGCTAAGCGTGGGTCTCGTGTTTTCTTTGCTAAATCTAAAAAAAGCTGACTAGATAATGGCAAATCGCCACGTTGACCGGCAATCTCACCTAGTAGATACTTATAGACAAACTCTGCATTAGCTGTAGTTATACTTGGTTTGACATGAGTAACGTTAGCCTTGGTGTCTGCGAAGGCATTGTTGATACAAGCGATGCTTAAGCACGCGATTATATATAGTTTTTTCATTTTTTAAATTTGCCAGTATGTTCAACACATGTAAGATAAAGTCTTGTTTAGTCCGTGACAGTTTGTACAAGTTCATCCATAATTAAGAGTTGTTGAGTTTTTGGCCTGAAATGAAGGCCCATTAATCGTACTATAGCTTTTTGCATGAAACTTATCCAGCGATTTAGGCTCTGTGTTTTGTTGATATGGCAATCAGTCATTTATAAAGTGTAATGGATTAGGGTTTATGGATAATTTTACAGTTGAAGCAATTGAATTAACGCGACTTTATGGTGGCCGAGCAGCAGTCAGTGATGTTAGTTTTACGCTCGCTAAAGGCCAGGTCCTAGGCTTTTTAGGACCAAATGGCGCGGGCAAGTCAACCACAATGAAAATGCTGACGGGCAATTTGGCGCCTAGTCTTGGTAGTGTGAAAATTTGTGGTATCGACATGATGGAAAATCCTAAAGAAGCGAAAAAGCTGATTGGATATTTGCCAGAAATGCGACCACTTTATAAAGAATTTACAGTTGATGAGTACTTAACAATTGCAGCACGTTTGCACAATGTTGAACGTAAGCAAATTAAAAATGCAGTTGAGATTGCTAAAGAACGTTGTGGTCTTGGCCATATGAGTAAACGCTTAATTGAAAACCTATCGAATGGTTATCAACAACGTGTTGGCATTGCGCAAGCGATTATTCATAATCCAATGGTAGTTATTTTAGATGAACCAACAGTCGGTTTAGACCCTGTACAAATTCGTGATATTCGTGCATTGATTAAAGAAATCGGTCAAGAGCATAGCGTGATCGTTTCTACCCATATTTTGCCAGAAGTTGAAATGGTGTGTGACCATGTGCAAATTATTGACCAAGGTAAGCTCGTTTTTAATGGTGATATTGAGGTGTTGAAAAAACAACGTATGGGTAATAAATTATTAGTCGGTTTTAATCAATTACCAACGCTTGCTGACGTGGCAAAAATTAAAGGTGTAGCTGAGGTTGAGTTAGCTGACAATAATATGATGCGTATTCGCATACAAGAGGGCGCCGAGCCACATGAAGCGATTGTAAAAGCAGCTGTCAAAAATGGTTGGGGTTTATATCAAATTGCGCCTGATCAAACCAGTTTAGAAGATGTGTTTATTCAGCTGACTTACCAAGATAGTGTTCAAGAGCAAGCGGCTTAAGTCGCAGGTTTTATAGGGATTTTAGAATGATATTCAGTATTGCAAGGAAAGAATTAAAAAGCATGTTTGCTTCGCCGATGGGCTGGATTATTTTGGCCTTACTGATGTTTGCATTTGGTACCTATTATTTGAACGGCGTTAATAATTACTTTGAAGTCATGTCTGGCTCTATTCGGCCTGCCGAACGCTATGGGGTGACACAGTTTGTCGGTCAAAATGTGTATGGCTTAGCTTCTTTTATTATGCTGTTTGCGGTGCCATTGCTTTCTATGCGTCTCATTTCAGAAGAGCGCCGTAATCAAACCCTACCATTTTTGTTCAGTGCGCCATTGTCAATTATTGAAATTGTGGTTGGTAAGTTTGTTGGTTTAGTCACTTTCTTAAGCATCTTGATTGTTTATATTGCGATTATGCTTTCCACGCTAAACCTTTGGTCAGAGATTGATTTTGGTTATATTTTAGCTAATTCAGTAGGTTTATTTTTATTGCTCGCCAGCTTTTCGGCTTTGGGTTTGTACTTCTCTAGCTTGACTTCACAACCAGTCGTCGCCGCTATTTTTAGCTTTATCGCCTTATTCGTGCTAATGATTTTAGACCGCTTTTTTGCAGGTGATCCTAGCAGTACGATGGCGCAACTATCATTTATGAAGCATTTTCAATCATTCGCAGGTGGATTGATTGATTCCGCAGATATTGTTTATTTCTTGTTGTTTATTCTTACTTTTTTAATTTTAACGATTCGTCGTCTAGACGCAGACCGTTTAAGAGGCTAATCAGGTTCCAGTATGAAAATGAATCGTAGTTTGAAGCTCCAGATATTGGCGCAAAGTTGGTTTTTTGTTATTTTGTTTTTAGCATTAGTGGTTATTTTGGGCTACCTCGCGCATCAATATCGCTACGCTAAAGATATTACGCAAGCTAATCGCAACCTATTAACGCAAGGCAGTGTAGAGGTGCTGGCGCAAATGAAAGACCCAGTCAATATTACTGTGTTTGCGACCAATGATGACCCAAGCCGCGGCGATACTTTCCGCAAAGGGATGTTGGATTTTATTGCACGTTATCAACGTGAAAAAACAGATATTAAGCTGACTTTTATTAATCCAACAGAAGAGCCTAAGCTTGTTCAAGAAGCGAATATTAAGCAAGATGGTGAAGTTGTTGTTGAATACAATAAACGAACTGAACATATTTTTCCGCCTATCGTTGAACAAGATATGACCAATTTATTGGTGCGTTTATCACGCACGAATACCAAGCCAGTCATGTTTTTGGATGGTCATGGTGAGCGTCATCTGCAAGGTATTAAAAATCACGATCTTGGTGCGTTTGGTAAACAGTTAGAAGCAAAAGGATTTAAATTTGCTAATCCTGATTTGACTATTGCGCAAGATGTGCCAAGAAATGGTGCAATGCTCATTATCGCAAGCCCACAAGTGGATGTGAGTGAAATTGAAGCCAAGAAAATTAAGGCTTATATTGAATCCGGCGGAAACGTGCTGTGGTTGCTTGATGATAACAATTTACGTGGCTTAGATGAAGTCGCTGATTATTTAGGAATTAAAGTATCTCCTGGTATTGTGGTCGATATGTCTGCTACGCAATATGGTGCTGATCCAAAAGTCGCTTTCAATAGTGTCTACGGCGATCATGTAATTACTCGCAACTTCCAACTTCGTACTTTATTTCCTGAGGCACATGAAATTGATGCAAAAGCTTCATATGACTTTGGCTGGAAAGTAGGACGTTTGGTTGATGTTGCTCCGAATGGCTGGTTAGAATCTGAGAAAATAGAAGCGGGCGTTCAGAATAAAAAAGTCAGTTTTGATGCTGAGACCGACAAACGTGGACCAATTAACGTTGCTGTTTCTTTAGAACGTACCTATGGTAAAAAAGGGCAACGCGTTGTAGTGATGGGAAACGCAAACTTTTTATCTAATACCTTTGTAACAAACGGTGGCAACCTTGATTTTGGTATCAACATTATCAATTGGTTAGCAGGTGATGATGAGCTGATTACCATACAACCAATGCCGTTAAAAGATGCCAATATTACAATCCCTAGTACCGATGCAGGGCGTATGGTTGCTTGGACGGTTTTTCATGCATTCCAGTTTATTATTCCACTCGGTTTCGTTATCGCGGGTTTTTGGTTGTGGTGGAGACGTAGAAAAGCGTAATGTTGGTTTGAATATAATTAAAAATTAAACATAGATATAGACAATGAAAAAAAGATGGATACTGAATGTAATCATGCTAGCTTTAGTGGCTGGCTTGGTTTCTTTTCTTTACTTAAGGCCTAAACAAGCGCTTGAAGAAATACCGACTTATGAAGTTTCTCAATTAAAATTGGGTGACATTAAGAGTGTTAAGGTTGATTTTCCTGCAAAATCACCAGTCATTTTTGAGAAGATAGAAGATTATTGGCTAATGAAAGCGCCGTATAAACAGCGCGCTGATCAGCTTTCCGTGCAACGCATTTTGTCTGTGATTGCAGCAAAAAGTGAGCATCAATTCCCAGCGACAGACTTAGCTAAATATGGCCTAGATAACCCATTAGTGAGAGTAACAATCAGTAATGGCAATGACCAAGAAGTGTTTAGCTACGGTGGCTATAATACTGTTACCGATGAGCAGTATATGGCTTATAAAGAGAGCGTTTATTTACTCACGGCGGCTTACTCTGAGGCGGCTAGCACACAGCCAATCGAAATGGTTGATAAAAACATTTTGTCACCTGCTGAGACTAAGCAAATTGCAGGTTTCGACTTTTCTCATTTAGAGCAATGGGAAGAAAGCAGTTTGAATGTTGATATTGAAAAGGGACAGTGGAAAGCCAATGTTGCGCAAGCAAAACCCACACAAAATGATTTGAACGAATGGCTAGAATTTAGCTGGAAACAAAACCCAGCCAAAGCAGTAGAAACGTACACGCCAGACCGCAATGCTAACTATCCTTACTTTATGCTCAAATTGAGTAATGGGAAGAAGGTGCGAATTGATAAAATGATGGAATCACCAGAGATGCTGCTAGGCCGTCCTGACGAAGGCATTATTTATCATTTTAATAATGATGTGGGGTTTTCTATGTTAAACCCGCCACTCAACATAAAATAATCATTTGTTAAAATGCCAGAACTTCCTGAAGTTGAAATAACACGGCAGGGTTTGCTGCCTCTTATTAATCAAACGGTTAAGTCAGTGGTGATACGCAATGCATCAATGCGTTGGACGATTCCTGACCATTTAAGCAGTACTTTGAACAATCAGCAGTTATTAAATTTAACGCGCCGCGCCAAATATATACTCGCAACATTCGAAAGTGGCACATTACTTATCCATCTAGGTATGTCTGGTCGTATCAGTTTACTAGATAGAAACTATCCACCAGAAAAGCATGACCATTTTGATATTCAGTTTCAAAATGATTATGTATTGCGGTTAAACGACCCCAGGCGTTTTGGTGCTGTTTTATGGGCTGGCCCTGATCCTGAGCAACATGTGTTATTAAGCACATTAGGGCCTGAGCCACTAGACGCATCGTTTAATGCACAGTATTTGTATCAACAGATGCAATCACGTAAAGCGGCAATTAAAAATACTATTATGGATGCACATTTAGTTGTTGGTATTGGCAATATCTATGCAAATGAATCGCTCTTTCGAGCGCGTATTCATCCTGAATATCCAGCGAACAAACTTAGTTTAACGCAGTGCGAAAATCTCGTTGTTGAAATTAAATCAACACTCGAAGATGCTTTAAAAGCGGGTGGTAGCAGTTTGCGCGATTTTGCGGCGGTTAATGGGCAATCAGGCTATTTTCAGCAAAGTTATTTTGTATATGGGCGCACTAATCAGCCATGTAGAGTTTGCGGCAATTTTATAAAAAATATTAAGTTAGGGCAACGCTCGACCTTTTATTGTAAGCATTGCCAGTTATCCAGCACGTAGATTTTTTCTGGTTTTTATTTGATTAGCTGGATTAAGATAATCCGCCTCGTAAGCAACGACTAAATTTCGCCCATTATTTTTTGCTTTATACATCGCTTGATCGGCATGATTGAGCATTTCGTCTATATTATCGCCAATATCTGATACACCAAAGCTAGCGGTGATAGAAATATTTTTTTGCTGTGAAAGCACAATTGGCATTGCCATAATGGCCTTCCTAAATTTTTCAGCGACCCGCATTCCTTTTTTAAGGTTTATATTGGGTAATAGTACTGCAAACTCTTCTCCACCCAATCTGCAACAAATATCTGATGTTCTCAAGTTTCTGATAAGGATTGACGCTAACCGCTGTAGTGCAATATCACCAGCAGCATGACCAAAAGCATCATTTATTTTTTTAAAATAATCGACATCAAATGTAATTAGACACACAGGCAAGGTGCCGAGTTGGCATTTAGATAGTATTTTTGGAGCCATTTCAAAGAAAGCGCGTCGGTTATTTAAACCCGTGAGTACATCAGTATTGGCGAGTAGTTTGGCTTTTTTAATAGCTTTTTTTAGCTCATATGCGAGCTCAAAATGATCGTTAAGTGTTTTTTGAGAGAGGTGACAGGTAAATAGGCAACCAATAAAGATAAAGCAGGCCGTAATGCCTAGCCATAATGTCTCATATTCGCCATGTGTCAATAGCGCAATAATGGTTGGAATAAAAAACAAACAAACAGTACCAATTTGCATATAGCGGATTGGTCCATACCAAGATGTTGCTCCTGTTGCTAGGCTAATAGAAAAAATACTGATGATAAACACGACGTTCAAATTCTCTATAGGGATAATAATTAAAAGGCCAATACTCCAATTGAGAACTGCCGTAAAAAGTGAAATGGCATAAGGGATTTCCCACTTGAATATTTGCTCACCTTTTGGGCGATGTTTTTTAAAAGAGAAAAACAAAGAAACGCGAATAATTGCCATTAACAATGTAATGCTCAACCATATCACTAGTGGCTGATGGCTGACGGTATTCCATAGTGTTGCGGCAAGTGATAATCCAATAATGCCACTCACGATGGCAGGTGTGAAGCTATTAAGATAAAGTAAATATATCTTTTTTGTGAGAATGTATTGTTCTTTTGCGTCCACTATATTTGTTCTTTTGATTCGTCCAGAGCAAGTGCAACATGTTAGTTAATTAATTTACCACACTAATAGTGTGGATAACTAACCCTATCTGTAAATCATATGTAAATATCGTGGTGTGTCGAGTTAAGGTAACAACGTTATGGTAATAAAAAGAACTTGCATAAGTGCTAAAAAGATTAGGCAGGCGGTGAATATTTTTTGCCATTTTACCTGTTGTTGCTGTACTTTTATCAATGTGTTAATCTCGGCTCGTAAAGGAGATGTTTGCTCATGATCCGTTTGTTGGCTAAGAAAACGGTGAAGTAGGCGCGGCATTTCAGGCGCAGTTTTAAGAATAAAAGGCAACTCGTCTTTCATCGATTTTACTATTTTGCGTAAACCTAATTGTTCACTCATCCATCGTTTTAGAAATGGTCTAGCACTCTGCCATAAATCAATATTAGAATCTAAATCTCGACCAAGACCTTCAATATTAAGTAGTGTTTTTTGTAGCATGATCAGTTGCGGTTGTATGACTACACCAAAGCGGCGTGACATTTGGAACAAGCTCAATAAAGTGCGACCGAATGAAATGGCTTTTAGCGGTTTATTAAAAATAGGTTCGCAAATAGCACGAATCGCAATTTCTAACTCTTCGCGATTCGTCTCTTTTGGTACCCATCCAGAATCAATATGAGCCTGCGCAACATCTTTATAATCACGGTTAAAAAAAGCTAAAAAGTTACGTGCAAGATAATATTTATCTGCATCATTCAAGCTACCCATAATGCCAAAATCTAAAGCAATAAAACGGCCATCATCGGTCACTTGAATGTTGCCTGGGTGCATATCGGCATGGAAAAAGCCATCGCGAAATACTTGGGTGAAAAATATTTGCACGCCATCATGTGCAAGCTGAGATAAATTGATATTTTTCGCAATTAATGCGGTGGTGTCGCGTACTGAAGTGCCATGCATACGTTCCATGGTCATGACCGATTTTCGACAGTAATCCCAATACACATCAGGAATTAACAGCTGTTGATCACCATGATGAAGACTAAAGTTGCGCTTAAGTTGAGAGCAATTAGCTGCTTCCAAAGTGAGATCGAGCTCATGTTTGGTATGCCGTGCAAATTCATCGACAATTTCTAACGGTTTTAAACGTTTTCCTTCGCTAGAAAGTAGCTGAACTAGCCATGCTAATGATTTCAAGATAGCGAGATCTTGCTCGATTACTTTACTAATATTGGGGCGCAATACTTTTACCGCCACCTCTTCACCACTGATTAAGCGCGCAAAATGCACTTGTGCAACGGATGCGCTGGCAATACATACCTGATCAAACTCTGCATAAATAGTATTAAGCGGCTGATCAAATGCGGTTGTGATGGTTTGTTCAATGAATGCATAGTCAATTGGCGGCACTTGATCTTGCAATTTTGCTAACTCACTAGCAACATCTTCGGGTAATAAGTCGCGGCGAGTAGAAAGCATTTGGCCGAATTTAACGAAAATAGGCCCTAATTTTTCCAAGGCTAAACGTAACCTAACCCCACGTACCTGTTTTTTACTACGCCAGAAGAAGCAGAATTTGATTAAGGCTTGTAAAGGATGAATGCCAGATTTTTGTACGATGAAATCATCAAGTCTGAACCAAAGCGCAATCCATATAATATAAATGAGACGAAGGTAATGCATCTTAGTTTGTATTGCTTTCTTGAATCGATTGTTTTAATTTCGTCACTCTTTTTTCTAACCGCGTAAAGTCACTGCGTAAGGTATCGACATCAGTATTAAATTGTTCAACCTGCCATTTTTTGGCTAAGACAGGCTTTTCTTCTTGCCAGAATTCAGTCAACATTTCTGTTATATTAATTGCTTGTTTTTTTGTGGCCGCTAACGTTTTTTTGCTGATGGTAGCTATTTTTTCGGCAGGAATATCACCAACCACTTTACTTAAATCTTCTGTTATATCCCAACGCATGTGTTGCAATATTTTGCCTAGTTCAGAGGCTAAATGCGTATCACCTTTAATTTTTATTAACATCTTCGCGGCTTCATCTTTTGCTAAAAGACGCAAAGCTAAACTTGGCGGAATATGAATAGTCGCATCTGCCTCTGCATGACTAGTAGCAATGCCCAGGCTACCATCTTCTAAAATCAATACCTTAGTTTTAATCAATGCGATATTAAATTGCACAACTTTGCCTGTAAACGCAATCAAATGCTGGCGCGACCAATTATTTTGATTGGTGATATGTTGTAAAAATTCAGAGGCTAACGGTTTGAACATAAGCGATTAATTAAACTTTAAATCCCTTATGCAAAGCCACAATACCAGCGCTTAGATTGTAGTAATCCACTTTGCTTAACCCAGCATCTGTCATCATTTGTTTAAGTGTTTCTTGGTCAGGATGCATGCGAATAGACTCGGCTAAGTATTCATAGCTCTCAGCATCATTGGCTATAAGCTTGCCCATAAAAGGTAAAAATTTAAATGAATAAGCATCGTAAACTTTACTTAATGGATCCCATACTTTTGAGAATTCAAGCACTAATAATCGACCACCGACTTTGAGTACACGTTGCATTTCTTTTAACGCATGGTCTTTATGCGTCATATTACGCAGACCAAAAGCCACGATAACGCAATCAAAAGAATTATCCGCAAAAGGTAAGAACTCCGCATTACATTGTGCAGTAGGCACTTGCAGGCCAGCATCGATCATATTGTCTCGACCAACCGCCAGCATGGATGCATTAATATCAGTAAGAACAACTTGGCCGGTTGGCCCCACCTTTTGGCTAAATAGTTTAGATAAATCGCCGCTACCGCCGGCGATATCCAAGACACTATCGCCTGCTTTTACGCCGCTCGTATTAACAGTAAAGCGCTTCCACAATCGATGCATACCAGCAGACATCACATCGTTCATAATGTCGTATTTTTGGGCTACAGAATGAAAGACTTCACCTACTTTTTTCTGTTTTTCTTCTTCTTTGACCGATTTAAAACCAAAGTGTGTTTCTTTATTACTCATCTCAATTCCTTTTAAACCGTAGACTTTCTTTTATGCCCAGCAGCATCTAATCGTCCAATATATTCTAGCCAAAGCGCTTGATAATGTTCAGCCAAATAATACAAATAATCCCATGAATACAAACCGGTATCATGCCCATCAGTGAAGATCAGCTTAATCGCATAATTACCTACTGGCTCGATGCCACTAATATTGACATCCTCTTTGCCGATTTGTAACACCTCTTGCCCTACGCCATGGCCACGTACTTCTGCTGAAGGTGAATAAACACGCAAAAATTCACAAGATAATTGGCACTCCGTGTTGTTGTCAAACTTGATTTCTAATAGTCCAGAAGCTTGGTGCAATTTAATGTCTATCGGTTTGGGCGTGTTTGCATCGAGTCCGCTCATGTATTTTACCGTAAAGGATTGTGTAAATTAGAATGATAGCAGAACATTGTAATGCACGATTGTATTGATCATTTTTATACGCAATCCTGACGCTTTAATGCCATTTGTCGTACAAAACCCACCGCTGGTCAGAATCTGGTTTGGATAGCGCGCAAAACATGGCCTATTGATTGAATTTATTATTGGTCATGATAGAGTGTAGAAATAATAAAATAAGTCTGTTGAGGACATTAATATGGCAAGTACCAATTTAGGTAGTCATCTTACCTCCTATTCTGCATGGAGAGAGGGCCTGATTGATAGTGTCTGTGACTATCGTAATTGGCTGAATGAGCAAGAGCTTAATGATGCGCAAATTGATCAACGAATTAGTGGGTTGTTAGAACGGCTGAGCGAAGATAAGCTGAATGTGGCTTTTGTCGCTGAATTTTCGCGTGGTAAATCAGAACTAATTAACGCTATTTTCTTTGCTGAGTACGGTCAGCGCTTATTGCCTTCCAGTGCCGGTCGCACCACGATGTGCCCAACCGAGTTGTTATACGACCCATCTAAGCCCCACGCACTTCAGTTGCTCCCTATCAACACACGAGCATTTGATGGTAGTACGACAGAATATAAGCGCTATCCAGAGGAATGGACGACGATTGAATTTGACATCAATTCAAACGAAAGTATGGCTGCTGCGTTTGAGCACGTCAGCCAGACAAAACGGGTGACCCTTGATGAAGCTGAAAAACTGCATCTGTTTGATCCGAATAGTCGTGACGATGCATTAAATATCGATAAAGACGGTTTAATTGATATTCCTTGTTGGCGTTATGCCGTTATTAATCTGCCTCATCCTTTATTAGAAAAAGGCTTGGTCATTTTTGATACGCCTGGCTTAAATGCGATTGGTACAGAACCAGAATTAACGCTGAATATGTTACCGAGCGCGCATGCTGTCTTGTTTGTTTTGGCGGCAGATACGGGGGTGACTAAGTCAGAAATTGATGTTTGGCGTCAATTCGTCAGTGATAGCCGCTGGAAACAAAAAGGCCGCATGGCGGTATTAAATAAAATTGACGGATTATGGGATGCGCTTAAAACTGAAGAGGAAGTTGAAAAGGAACTGATTAAGCAAGTTAAAACAACTGCTGAATTATTAGGCTTAGATGAGCAATATATTTTCCCTACCTCGGCGCAAAAAGGACTGCAAGGTAAGATAAATCATGACGAAGCTTTATTAGCGCGTAGTCGATTAATGACGCTTGAAAAAGCATTGTCAGAAGAATTAATCCCCTCTAAAAAAGCCATTGTGCACGACAATGTAGAGCGTGAAGTAGAAGACATTGTAAATAATGCCAAGATGATTTTGGAAGCACGGTTAGCAGGTATTCTTGAGCAACTCGAAGAACTGCGTGGTTTGCGCGGAAAAAATGAAGACGTTGTTGAACACATGATGAATAAAGTGAAGCAAGACAAGGAGAATTTTGAAAAAGGCTTGCAACGTTTTCAAGCATTACGCAGTGTATTTTCTCAGCAAACAAACAAGTTATACACGCTACTTGGGATGGATGCGTTGAAGGTTAAAGTACAAGATACGCGTGAAGCCATGGTTTCTGCCAAATTTACTAAAACCATGCGCGATGCAACCGATAGCTTTTTTGATGATTTAAAAACACGCATGATTTCTTCTAATGAGCAGATTGGTGAAATTAAAACCATGATGGACGTCATGTATGAAAAGTTTTCTAAAGAGCATGGATTGCGCAAATCAGAGCCGCCAGTACTTTCAACCTTACGCTATCAAAAGGAGTTGGAGACACTTGAGCTAGCCTATAAAGAGCAGTTTAATACGACTTTTAATATGATTCGTCATGAGAAACTCAATTTAACGACCATGTTTTTTGGCACGCTGGCAAATCGCGTCGTACACGTCTATGAAGTAGCTAATCGAGATGTTGAAACATGGCTTAAAGCGGTAATCTCGCCAATGGAGTCGCAGGTACGTGAGCATCAATTACAATTGCGCCGTCGTTTAGATAGTATTAAGCGTATTTATAAAGCAACAGATACGTTAGAGGATCGTATTTTAGAGCTTGAAAATATTGAAAAAAGTATTAGTACGCAAATTGATGATTTGCAAATATTAAAACAACATATCGGGAATGCGTTAACGTTTGATGATATGGGGTTAGCGGCAAAAGCGGCTTAATCAACTCTTAGTTATAAAAATAGCCGCTTTAAGCGGCTATTTTTATTGTTTGAATCAATTAAGTTTAAATCAGCTAAACTTGAATCAGTTAAGCAGCTAGCATTGCTTTTTTAACATTCTGCATTGCTTTTTGCTCAATTTGGCGAATACGCTCAGCAGAAACGCCAAACTCGCCAGCTAAATCATGCAAGGTGCTACTATTCTTTTCGTTTAACCAACGCGCTTCTAGTATCCGTCTGCTTCTGTCATCTAGACTCTCTAATGCATTACTTAATGCAGACGATTGGATGCGTTCATTTTGTTCTTGCTCTAAAAATTCTGATGGCTCTAGCGTATTCGCCTCTAAATAAGCCAGCGGATTATACGAGTCATCTTCATCGGCATCCACTGGTGTATCTAAGGAAATTTCTTGACCGTTTAAGCGGTATTCCATTTCCATGACTTCTTCAGGCTTAACATTCAGCTTTGCTGCAATCTTGTTAATTTCTTCAGGATTTAAGGTGTTGATGCCATCTTTCATACTACGTAAATTAAAGAACAATTTACGTTGCGCCTTAGTAGTCGCTGTTTTAACCAAGCGCCAATTACGAATCACATATTCATGAATTTCTGCTTTAATCCAATGGATGGCAAACGAAACCAAGCGCACGCCATGGTCTGGATCAAAACGTTTAACCGCTTTCATCAAGCCAATATTGCCTTCTTGAATCAAGTCATTTTGCGGTAAACCATAACCCATATAACCACGCGCAATTTTTGCAACGAGTCGCAAGTGCGAAACAATCAATTGTTGTGCAGCGTCTAAATCATTAAACTCTTTTAAACGTGTCGCATATTCATGTTCTTCCTCTGCCGTTAGCATCGGAAAAGTTTTGATTGTACGCATGTATTGATCGTAGCTATCAAGTGAAGAAATCGAAGGTAGTGTTAAAGCGTTAATGATCTTACTCCTTATTAAACAAGTTAATATGTGCGTTATTTTAGCACTCATAGCATGAGAGTGCTAGCTTTGAGTAAAGTTGCAAATAATGCTTAATTAATCGATTTGATAAGGGATTTGGAAACAGCGATATAGGCAGAAACAAGACCTATCGTAATTGCAGTGATGCAAGTAATCAGAAATACATCAACATTAGGCAAACTTAAACTAAAGTCTGTTTGATATTCTGCAGCTAGAGTGGAAACAGATGAGTTAAATAGCCATATGACGATGCTCGTAATCATCAGAGCAAAGAGTGCGCCAATTAAGCCATAAATCGCGCCCGAGTATAAAAACGGACGCCTAATAAAGCTGCGGGTCGCACCAATGAGTTGACTGACTTCAATTTCTTCTTGTTGGGTTAAAATTTGCATGCGAATGGTATTACCAATGACGGTAAATAAAGCAAAACCCAGCAACATGGCGAGTACAAATAATGCTTTTTTGCCAAGTGTAAGCAAATAGCCTAATCGTTTTAGCCACGCATCATCAACTTGCACATTCTCAATACCATCTAGTTGGCTGAGATCGCCTTTTAATTGCTGTATTGCGGCCGAGTCTAATGCGGCTGGCTCAATAAAAAAAGCATCAGGAAGCGGGTTTTCCGTCAACGAGCTGATGATGTCTTGATTATTTTTATCGGCCATTAATTGTTTGAGCGCATCTTCTTTTGAGATGAAGTGAAATTGTTTGATGCTTTCACGAGTAGCCAATGTGTTATGGATAGTATCAATCATGGTTGGCGTTACATCTGATTTTAAGAACAAGCTAAGATGTGAATCGCTTTTAATCGTGCTAACAAGCCCACTAAAGCTGCTGAGTACAAGATAAACAATCATGGGTAAAGCAAGGCTTACCGCAATGGTTAGCGCGATAAATAAATTGCTAAATATATTATTTTGAAACCGTGTGATCACCAGCTTGAGCGCTTGTGCGTGATGCGTTAACCAGCTATTCATCCGCAGTCACCTGTTGGCAAGTTAGTCTGCCGTGATCCAAATGCAGAATTTTATGTGTTTGGTTTGCCGAGCCTAAAGTGTCATGTGTCGCAATAATTACCGTGACGCCAACTTGTTGAAAGGCGCCAAATAACTTGAGAATATCACCTGCATAATTTTTATCTAAATTCCCAGTTGGTTCATCTGCAATGAGAATCGATGGCCTAGAAACCACTGCGCGCGCAATGGCTAAACGTTGTTGCTCGCCGCCTGATAAGGTAATCGGCATGGCTTTTTCTTTATGCAATAAGCCAACTTTATCTAATGCTGCACGAATACGTTTTGCCGCATCTGCACCAGTAATGCCGTTAATGGCCAGCGGCAATGCTACGTTGTGATAGCAATTGCGGTTATACAATAATTTATGATCTTGAAAAACGAGGCCAAATTTTCTGCGAATATAGGGCAATGCAGAATCACGCAGTTTGCTGACGTTTTGATTGTTAATCAGCACCGTTCCATTACTTGGACGTTCAATTGCAGCAACCAGTTTTAGCAAAGTGCTTTTGCCTGCACCAGAATGGCCTGTGACATAAACCATTTCACCTTGGTCTATGCTAAAGCTCGCATTACTCAAGGCATCTTGGCTGCCTGGATAGCGCTTGGTTACATTGTCTAAAACAATCATCGTGTTATCAAATTCACTTTGTTATAAAATTCATTATGATAGTAATCGCTATTATAGTTTATTCATTAAGTATAGGTTATTCATCAAATAGTGCATCGACAAATTCATTAGCACTGAAAGGGCGTAAATCATCAATCGATTCACCAACGCCGATGTAGCGAATCGGAATCGGGCGTGCTTCGGCAATCGCTGCAATCACGCCACCTTTCGCTGTGCCATCTAATTTACTTAAGATTAATCCAGTTACACCAAGCGCATCATCAAACGCTTTAACTTGGCTCACTGCATTTTGACCCGTATTCGCATCCAACACTAACATCACTTCATGAGGCGCGCCAGGATGGGCTTTATCAATCACGCGTTTTACCTTAGCAATTTCATCCATTAAATGCATTTGTGTCGGCAAACGACCTGCGGTATCCGCAATCACAATATCAATTTTTTTAGCGATAGCAGAAGTGACCGCATCATAAATAACCGCAGCAGGGTCAGCACCTTCCGATGCAATAACATGCACATTATTACGCTCGCCCCACACTTGCAATTGCTCTCTAGCTGCGGCTCTAAAGGTATCGCCTGCGGCAATCAGAACAGATTTGCCTTGTGTTTGATAGAGCTTGGCGAGCTTGCCAATCGATGTTGTTTTACCTGCGCCATTGACACCAGCTAACATAATGACAAAAGGTTTATGCCTATTGGTTTCTAACGGTATTTCTAGTGGTGCTAGCATTGTAAGTAGTTCTGATTTCAGTGCACCTTTTAGTGTGGAGGTGTCTTCTAAGCGGTCTTTTTTAACCCGCGCTTTTAGTCTGTCTAGTAGCTTTTGTGTTGCGGCAACACCAATATCAGACGTAAGTAAAATAGATTCTAGCTCATCATAAGTTTCTTCATCAATTTTCCCACCACTAAATAAGCTGCTCAGCTGACCGCCTAATTGTTGGCGTGTTTTGCTTAAGCCTCTTTTAAGGCGCTCTGTAAAGCTGACTTTTGGCTCAACAGGAGTAATGGCTTGTTCGGCAACAATCTCTTGTTCAGTTACAACTGCTTTTTCTGCAGTTTTAGCCTCTTGGTTTTTGTCTTTTTTGAAAAAATCAAACATAGTTACTGTCTTATAGAAATACTTAAATGAGCGCTTAATTGTTAAGCTGAGTTGATGATACGGATGCTGTAATTATAGATTATTTACCTAAAGTTGGGTAAACACGGCATACAATGTCTTTTTGCTGTGAACTTGCTAGTGATGTTGTAGGTCACATGTCACAATCAGTTATTCGATGTGTTGAATATTAGATTTACAGTTTTAATTTAGAGATTGGCTTGCTTTATTTAAAGTATGTTTTGGAGAAAAATAAATTGTTAATAAGAGCTTTGTTTGTATTGCTGTTAATCAGCCCTGTAGTTGCCTCAGCAGAAACACCAACGCAAGAGTATGAGTTAGAAAATGGATTAAAACTCATTGTTAAAGAGGATCATCGTTCGCCAGTTGTCGTTTCGCAAGTTTGGTATCGTGCAGGCGCATTAGATGAGGTGAATGGTAAAACAGGTGTGGCGCATGTACTAGAGCACATGATGTTTAAAGGCACAAAAAAAGTGCCAGCAGGACAATTCTCCAGAATGATAGCAGCAGCTGGCGGTAAAGAAAATGCATTTACAGGCATGGATTACACTTGCTATTTTCAACAGTTGGAAAAATCACATTTGCCACTTTCTTTTAAACTAGAAGCCGACAGAATGGCTAATTTAGTTATTAGCAAAGAAGAATTTGCAAAAGAGATCAAAGTCGTGATGGAAGAGCGCAGATGGCGCACGGAAGATAAGCCACAATCGAAAGTGAATGAGCAATTCCAAGCCTTAACTTACAGAGCACATCCTTATGGACGACCTGTGGTTGGCTTTATGGATGACTTGGAAAATATGACGGCGGCGGATGCGCAAGAGTGGTATGACAATTGGTATGCACCTAATAATGCAACGCTAGTGGTGGTAGGAGACGTGAAAGCGCAAGAAGTATTGGCATTAGCTAAGCAACATTTTGGAAAATTAAAGCCAAAGGCGTTGCCCGTACGTAAACCGCAGGTTGAGCCAGCACAAATTGGCGTAAGACGCGCAGTGGTAAAAGCCCCTGGTAATTTGCCTTATTTAGCGATGGGTTTTCATGCGCCAACGTTAAAAAGTGAAGCCACGCCAGAAAATGAGTGGGAGCCATATGCATTAGATGTGCTTGCGGGCGTTTTAAGTGGTAATGCTTCTGCACGATTGAATCAGAAGTTGGTAAGAGAAACCGAGCTGGCTGTTGATGTTGGTGCAGGTTACGACAGCACAACGCGTGGTCGCACAGCATTGTTTGAGTTGGTTGGCGCACCATCACAAGGTAAAACAGTGCAAGAGCTTGAAAAAGCGATGTTAGCAGAAATTGATAAAATCAAAAAAGAGGGCGTTACGCAAAAAGAATTAGATCGCGTGAAAGCAGCCGTGATTGCAGCGGATGTTTATCAAAGAGATTCTATGTTTTATCAAGGTATGCAAATTGGACAGCTTGAAACGATGGGTTACGATTGGCAGTTGTCAAAAGAGTATCCTGAAAAGTTAAAAGCGATTACATCAGAGCAAATTCAAGCTGTGGCTAAGAAGTATTTGATTGAAGATAATATGACTGTCGCGACATTAGATCCACAGCCGATTGATCCTGATGCGAAGCCGGTTGGCCAACCGCATACACACTAATTCAATGCTTGTTACATTGTGTCCCTAGATTCATTGCCGTACTTAGATGTTTAAGGTGATGTTTAAGGTTCATTTTTAAGATTTATTTTTTTAAGGTTAAGTATGAAGAAATTTCAATTTTTAATCCTGTTAATGACTGGCATAGCAACACTTAGCAGCCATGCGGCAGTCAACATTGAGCATTGGCAAACTAGTTCTGGCAGCCGCGTTTATTTTGTTGAAAATCACGACTTGCCCATTTTGGACATGAGCGTTGGCTTTCCTGCTGGCAGTGCACGTAACACCAGTGAAACTGCTGGTTTAGCTGGCGTGACGCTGCATATGATGAGCTTGGGCGCGGCAGGCATGAATGAGGAAGAAATTACTAACGCTTTTGCTGATATTGGTGCTGAAAAAGGTGGTTCACTCGATGCTGATCAAGCTTCATTTACTTTACGTACGTTAACCAGTGAGAAAGATAAAGCATTAACCGTATTTAATAAAATATTGCATCAACCTGATTTTCCACAAGCGGTATTGGCCCGAGAAAAAGCACGGATTATTGCAGGTTTGCAAGAAGACGAAACACAACCAGAGAGTATTGTGAATAAAGCTTTTATGCAGGCTTTGTATGACAAACATCCTTATGGCTTGCCTGATAGCGGTGAGGTTAAGACCATTGAAAGCATAAAGCGTGAAGATTTACAGGCTTTTTATCAGCAGTATTACAGCGCTAAAGGTACAGTAATTGCCTTGATTGGTGATGTAAGCAAAGCAGAAGCGCATGAAATAGCTGAAAAAGTATCCGCAGGTTTGCCACAAACACCAGCAGTTGGTGTTTTACCTAAAGTTAACTTGCCAACTGCTGCAAGTAAGCAAGAGATTGCCCACCCAGCCAGCCAAGCGCATATTTTATTAGGCTATCCAGGCATCACGCGTGGCGATGAAGATTACTTTTCACTCTATGTCGGAAACTATATTTTAGGTGGTGGCGGCTTTGTTTCAAGATTGACTGAAGAGGTGCGTGAAAAACGTGGTTTGGTTTATAGCGTTTATAGTTATTTTATTCCAATGTCACAGCAAGGGCCATTTCAAGTTGGTTTACAAACCAAGAAAGAGCAAGCAGGCGAAGCATTAAAAGTGGTGAACGAAACGTTGGCTAATTATATGAAAAATGGCGTGACAGAGGCAGAGTTGCAAGCGGCTAAATCTAATATTACGGGCGGATTCCCTATGCGTCTAGATAGTAATAGTAAGATCTTGGGCTATTTATCGATGATTGGTTTTTACCAGTTGCCGTTAACTTATTTAGATGATTTTAATCAACAAGTCAATAAAGTAACCGCAGCGCAAATCAAAGAAGCTTTTAATCGTCGATTAAAGTTAGATCATTTTGTTTCTGTTATTGTTGGTGCGCAGTAACAGTTAACTGAAATTAATCGATGACGGCAGAAACCGTTTCTTTACTGAGTAAATCAGCTAAAGGAACGGGTTGGTGCCTTAAAAATCCTTGCACGTAATCAACGCCCATTTCATGCAGCAGCGTCTCAACTTCTTCTGTCTCAACCCATTCGGCTATGGTGAGTTTTCCGGTGGCCTTTGCTACTTCTAAAATACAGCGTACTGTAGCGCGGTCAATGTCATTATTGACCAAATCTTTAATAAATTGCCCATCAATTTTTAAAAAATCAATCGACAGAGATTTAAGATGCCCAAATGATGAAACGCCACTACCAAAGTCATCTAATGAAAAGCGAATATGCTGTTTTTGCATGCTAGTAATAAATGCATTGGCAGCACTTAGATTAGTGATTGCGGCTGTTTCTGTGATTTCAAAACAAATTTTAGCGCAATCAAGCTTTAATGATTCGATACGCTCTAAGACGAATGCATGAAACACAAGATCACTAATGGACTGTCCAGAGAGATTGATGGCGATTGAACCAATATGTGACAGTGCATGTTGATGTTCTTTTAGCCAAGTAAAGACTGCGTTAACCACCCATTTATCAATGCGAGATATGAGGTGGAATTTTTCAGCAGCTGGCAAGAAAGTGGCAGGAGAAACTAACTCTCCTTTTTCATCCAGCATTCTTAATAAAATCTCACTTTTTACGCCTAAGCCTTTAGTAACTGGAATAATCAGTTGGTTATATAAAATAAAACGATTCTCTTCCAATGCTTGGGTAATGCGACTTGCCCAATAAGCACTGCCTTTTCTTGATTCTAGACTGTAGTCAGAATCGTAGTAAATATGAACGCGGTTACGGCCAGATTCTTTCGCGGTGTAACAAGCGGTGTCGGCAGATTGCATCAGATGTTCAATCGATTTCCATTTTTCATTGAAAATGAGTAAGCCGACGCTGGCACTGACAGAAAAACGTTGGTTTTTATGAGTAAAACGATAGTTATCGATATCTTTGCAGATATTTTCCGCAATACGCAAAGCAGGTTCTAAGCCACATTTTTCTAACAAAATACCAAATTCATCTCCGCCCAATCTGCCCAGTGTGTCAGAGTTGCGCAGGTGTGAGAGCATAATATGAGAAATTGATTTGAGTAGTTTATCGCCAACTCCATGCCCGCAGGTGTCATTAATGATTTTAAATTGGTCGAGATCAATAAACAGTAAAGCGTGCTCACAATTGTTTTTGCGAGCGGTGACCAGTGAGTAATCGAGCTTGTGTTCAAACTCTCTACGATTAAAGAGACCTGTTAATGCGTCATGCGTTGCGCGATAGGTCATTTCGGATGCCATTTTGCGCTGCTCAGTGACGTCATGAAAAACTAACACGGCGCCTAGTACATTTTGATTTTCATCACGGATTGGCGCTGCTGAATCTTCAATGCCATACTCTGTACCATCTTTGCTAATTAATAGGGTGTCAGTGGCAAGTCCGACAGTTCTGTTTTCGCTCAAGCAAATATGAATAGGGTCGATGGCGCGATCTCGGTTAGTCTCATCAATAATATGAAACACTTCTGTGATAAACTTACCTTGAGCATCAGCCAGCTTCCAGCCCGTCATTAATTCCGCAATTGGATTTAGGTATTCAATTTCACATTCCGTATTGGTTGTAATGACTGCATCGCCAATGGATTGCATAGTGACGCGAAGCCGTTCATGCTGATTAGCAAAAGCTTTCTCTAACTTTTTCTTTTCCGTAATATCGCGCGCAATTTTTGCAATACCAACAATGTCACCTTTTGCATTTTTGATTGGCGATAAATTGACGGAAAGATCAATTAGTTCGCCTGACTTTGTGAGTCGCTGTGTTTCAAAATGACGAATAGACTCCCCGTTTTTAATTCTATTAGCAAGTTGTTGTTCCTCTTGTACTAATGCTTTTGGGAATAAACAGCTGATTGATTGACCAGTTATTTCTTTTGCAGTGAAACCAAAAATCATTTCAGCGCCTTTATTCCAACTTGTTACCACCCCGTCTAGGCTTTTACTAAGAATGGCATCGCTTGAAGATTCCACAATAGTCGCTAATTGACCTGCATTCTCACGGGTGCTGTTAATTGCAGCTTGACGACTTAATAATGCTTTTGATACTACTGTAGCTAAACCAGTCAGTATTACCTTTTGAAAGTCAGTTAATGACTGGGCCTTTTGATTTAATACGCACAATGAACCAATGTTTTCACCGGTTGGCATTGAGATAGCTGCGCCTGCATAAGAGGCGATGTTAGGAGATTGTGTAACTAATGGGTTATTTTTAAACCGGTCATCTAATGAAGTATCAGGTACTTCAAATACCGCATCTTGTAGGATAGTGTGTGAGCAAAAAGCAATATCACGTGCAGTTTCTGTCGTACCTTCTAGGCCTACATTCGCTTTAAACCATTGGCGATTTTCATCAATTAAGCTAATCAATGCAATAGGTGAATCACAAATAGTAGAAGCAAGCTTTGCAATTTCGTCAAAAAGGCTCTCAGAAGCTGAGTCAAGTACCAATAAATCTTGGAGATATTGGAGGCGTTGCGCTTCATTCTTTGGTTTATTTGCTGGTACTGTCATCACTTTACTCTTTTATCAATAGTTAGATTAATGTCTTTCTATCTTAATCAAGGTTAAGTCTACTGGTACTAATAGCTTTAGTATGCGCTGAAATAAACTGTTTTTACAGTCTATTAATAATGTTTAACAATTATTTAATTGTTATCATTTGTCGACACAATAGAGTATGTGTCTAGTGTGTTAGCTAACAGCGCATTCAATATTGCGCTAAAATGTTAATTTGCTACGAACAGCTATACTTTGTTAAACCAAGCCAAACAATCAAAAAAACATAAGCAAAATATCGTGCGTATTGGTGCGGGTGAGTGGCGGAGTCGTTTACTTCAGTTTCCTGATACTGAAGGTTTGCGTCCTACACCAGACCGAGTGCGGCAGACCGTGTTTAATTGGCTGGGGCAGGATTTAACTGGTAAAGTTTGTTTAGATTTATTTGCGGGCACTGGTGTGATGGGATTTGAAGCGTTGTCACGCAACGCTAAATCGGTAGCGCTGGTGGAGTTAGCTAAAGCGCCTTATCAAGCTTTGTTGCAAAATCAATTAATGTTAAAAGCATCACTAGCAAAGATTGTTCAACAAGATGCTTTACAGTTTTTATCCAGTAATCAACAGAAATTTGATGTGATTTTCTGTGACCCACCTTATCAAAAACAGTGGATGGATAAGCTGTTACCATTAATAAGCGACCACTTGACTGAAAAGGGTCTGTTGTATGCAGAAGCTGAATATGAAATAGAATCGAGTGGGCATTGGCAGGTGATTAAGCATGGTAAAGCGGGTAATGTGCATTATCATTTGTTAAAATGGGGTACGATTTAAGGTATAAATATGACTAAAAAATGCATCGCAGTTTATCCTGGTACGTTTGACCCTATTACATTGGGGCATGAAGATATCGTGCGTCGTGCGGCTAATTTGTTTGATGAGGTGATTGTCGCCGTGGCAGGCAGTACTAGTAAGCAAACGCTGTTTAGTTTAGAGGAGCGTGTAGCTCTAGCAACAGCAGGATTTAATATACCTAACGTCAAAGTAATGGGGTTTGATGGGTTGTTAATGCAGTTTGTGCAAGAGCAAGGTGCGCAAATGGTGATTCGCGGTTTGCGTGCGGCGAGTGATTTTGAGTATGAGTTTCAATTAGCGGGAATGAATCGTAAGCTATATCCTAAATTAGAAACGTTGTTTTTAACGCCATCAGAACAGTATATGTTTGTGTCCTCTAGCTTGGTGCGTGAGGTTGCTAAGTTAGGTGGCAATGTGCATCAGTTTGTTTCGCAAAATGTAGAAAATGCGATTAAAAAGAAATTAGGATAAGTGACTAATGGCTTTAATGATTACGGATGAATGTATTAATTGCGATGTTTGTGAGCCTGCGTGCCCAAATGAGGCGATTTATCAGGGACAAGAGATTTATGAGATTGATTCTCATTTGTGTACAGAATGTGTTGGGCATTATGATGAACCGCAATGCGTTTCCGTTTGTCCGATTGATTGCATTCCTTTGAATCCAAATGTTGTTGAAACAAAAGAGCAGTTGTTAGTCAAATTTAAACAAATTACAGGAAAGTGGGAAAACGGATGAGAATGTTACATACGATGCTGCGAGTCGGAGATTTGCAACGGTCTATCGATTTTTACACCAATGTGGTTGGGATGAAGCTCATCCGCCAGCACGATTATCCTGATGGCGAGTTTACATTAGCGTTTGTTGGTTATGGTAATGAGTATGACAACACGGTATTAGAGTTGACTTATAACTATGGCAAAACTGAATATGATATGGGTAATGCTTATGGGCACATCGCTATTGAAGTTGACGATGCCTATAAAGCTTGTGAGTTAGTTAAAGCCAAAGGCGGTAAAGTGATTCGTGAGGCAGGGCCGATGAAGCATGGCACTATTGTGATTGCTTTTGTTGAAGATCCAGATGGCTATAAAATTGAGTTTATTCAAGCAGGTACGATTGAGTATCCACGGTGAGTATCTGCATTAAACAAGCTTACTAAGTAAAGATGAGTGACAATAAAGAACCATTAAGGCGCGCTGTGCAATTGGCGTTAGCAGGCGAATGGGATGCCTCTCATCAAATCGCTCAAGATTATTCAGACGTTATCGCTAATTGGATACATGCGGTATTGCACAAAATTGAAGGTGACGAGTTGAATAGCAAATATTGGTATGAAAGGACAAATGGTAAACGGTATGAGGATTTTTCAGATACGACCGCTGAGTTAAAAGCCATTACCGAACGTATTAACCATTAAATATTCAATAATATTGGACAATAAAAAAGCCTGCAGGGACAGGCTTTTTTATTGATTAGCTAATGTTAAGTTAGCTGTCAGATAAAGTCACATATTTAAACTGACCCGCTACAAATACAAAGTTCGCATCTAGATTAGCAGTGTCTTTTTTCACTGCATTTTTATATGTCCAAACCACACCTTGTTTTTTGCCATCAGCATTTTTTAATGTGGTAATCGTATCGGGCATACCAAATTTCAGTGATACTTTATTCGGGTTTGTTTTATCCAGCATTTTATAAAATGCTACATCTGATACAACAAGACCATTATTGTTGACTGTTCCATTTTCATTAATGTTCTTTTGGAACCCCATTGCATTTGCACTTAAACTGCTAAAGGCAAGTAAGCCAATCATTAAACTACTTTGTAACTTCTGTTGAATGAACTTTTGATTCATTTTTAGTTTCCTCTTTTGTTGAAAGAGATAGCACTATAACAACAAGCTGTTTCAGTTTAATGACGACGATGTAACTGATTGTAAAGATAAAAAAAGGGACGTAATATACGTCCCATTTTTTAATTGATTAATCGTTCATTAATCAAAAAAAGACTTTGCTTTATCTAACCAACTCTTATTTCTAGGACTATGCTTACCCGCATCTGCTTGCGTGCTGACTTCAAATTCACGTAGCAACTCTTTTTGTTTGTCAGTTAGTTTAACCGGCGTTTCTACCACAACATGCACCATTAAATCACCTGACTCACTTGCGCGCAATGGTTTGATGCCCTTACCACGCAATCTAAATACTGCGCCCGTTTGCGTTTCGGCAGGCACTTTCATTTTGGCAGAACCGCCTAATGTTGGCACTTCAATTTCGCCACCTAACGCGGCTGTGCTAAAGCTGACTGGCATTTCACAATGTAAATTGCCGCCATCTCTTTCAAAGATGTCATGTTTTTTCATGTGTACAACAACATATAAATCACCAGTAGGACCGCCGTTTACACCTGCTTCGCCTTCGCCTGATAAGCGAATGCGATCGCCTTCGTCTACACCTGCTGGAATCTTAACGGACAGTGTTTTATGTTGCTTAGTTCGCCCATCACCGTTACAAGTTGGACACTCATCTGCTTTAGCAATCGTTTTACCTGTGCCGTGACATTTAGGACAAGTTTGTTGTACAGAGAAAAAGCCTTGTTGCATGCGCACTTGACCATGCCCACCGCAAGTGCCGCAGGTGGTTGCTGATTTTCCAGCTTTCGCACCAGTGCCTTTACAAGGCTCACACGTTGACATAACTGGAATGCGAATTTTAGTTTCAGTGCCTTTAGCTGCTTGCTCTAAAGAGATTTCCATGTTGTAGCGCAAGTCAGCGCCACGATACACATTGGAGCGTTGCTGACCGCCACGACCACCAAAAATATCGCCAAAAATATCACCAAAAGCATCATTAAATCCGCCTGCACCGCTAAATCCACCACCGCCACCCATGCTAGGATCAACGCCAGCATGGCCATATTGATCATATGCTGCGCGTTTTTGGTCGTCAGTTAATATTTCGTAAGCTTCTTTTGCTTCTTTAAATTGTTCTTCTGCTTTTGCGTTATCTGGGTTGCGGTCAGGATGATATTTCATCGCTAGTTTGCGATAGGATTTTTTTATATCCTCTGCCGATGCGTCTTTATTAACGCCTAACACATCATAAAAATCTTTTTTATCAGCCATATGTAATATCTACTTTTTTTGCATGATTTAAATTTTAATAATTAAATTTTACTAGTTAAAATTTAATCGATTTAATTGGAATTGATTGAAGTAGAAAAGTCGTTAGCACCAGATAGATGCTAACGACTATTCTGACTAAATACTAGTTTCAGTAAACACTAGCTTAGTCTTTTTTCACTTCTTCAAACTCAGCATCTACCACTTCAGCATCCACTGTTTTTTCACCACCTTGGTTAGGGTTGGCACTTTCAGTGTTTGCTTCCGCTTGCGCATCAGCATTAATTTTTTCACCAAGCTTTTGTGAAGCTTCCATTAAAGCATTTGTTTTTGCTTCAATGGTGTCTTTATCGCCCTCTTTGATAATGGCTTCTAGGTCTTTAATTGCTTCTTCAATCTTAGCTTTTTCATCGGCTTCTAGTTTATCGCCATACTCACCCAATGATTTTTTCACACTGTGAACCATGCCGTCAGCATTATTACGTGCATCAACTAACTCGCGTAGCGCTTTATCTTCTTCTGCATGCGTTTCTGCATCTTCTTCCATGCGTTGAATTTCTTCTTCGCTTAAGCCAGAGTTGGCTTTAATGGTAATTTTATTTTCTTTACCTGTCGCTTTATCTTTAGCTGAAACATGCAAAATACCGTTCGCATCAATATCAAAAGTCACTTCAATTTGCGGTTGACCGCGTGGTGCAGGTGGAATATCGCTTAAGTTGAATTGACCAAGTGATTTATTGGCAGTTGCCATTTCACGTTCACCTTGCAACACTTGAATCGTCACTGCGTTTTGATTGTCATCAGCGGTTGAGAACACTTGTGATGCCTTAGTCGGAATCGTTGTATTCTTTTTGATGAGTTTAGTCATCACGCCGCCTAGCGTTTCAATGCCTAATGATAATGGTGTTACATCTAGCAATAAGACGTCTTTTACATCACCTTGTAATACGCCACCTTGAATAGAAGCACCCACTGCAACCGCTTCATCAGGGTTAACATCTTTACGTGGCTCTTTACCAAAAATCTCTTGCACTTTCGCTTGTACTTTAGGCATACGGCTTTGACCGCCAACTAAAATAACATCAGTGATGTCAGCAATTGAAACACCAGCATCTTTAATCGCTGTTTGGCAAGGACCAGTTGTGCGCTCAATCAAATCTTCAACCATGCTCTCAAATTTAGTACGTGTGATCTTGACCACTAAATGTTTAGGGCCTGTTGCATCTGCAGTGATATAAGGCAAGTTCACTTCTGTTTGCGCGCTAGAAGAAAGCTCAATTTTTGCCTTCTCAGAAGCTTCTTTTAAGCGCTGTTTTGCCAATAAATCATTGCGTAAATCTAAACCGCCGTTATCTTTTTTGAACTCATCCGCCAAAAAGTCAATAATGCGGTTATCAAAGTCTTCGCCACCTAAAAAGGTATCGCCATTAGTTGAAAGCACTTCAAATTGATGTTCGCCATCAATGCTGGAAATTTCAATGATAGACACGTCAAATGTACCACCACCTAAGTCATACACCGCAATCTTACGATCGCCTTCTTGTTTGTCTAAACCAAATGCTAGCGCAGCCGCTGTAGGCTCATTGATGATGCGTTTAACATCTAAACCAGCAATACGGCCAGCATCTTTAGTTGCTTGACGTTGACTATCGTTAAAGTAAGCAGGCACGGTAATCACCGCTTCTGTTACTTCTTCACCAAGATAGTCTTCTGCTGTTTTTTTCATCTTGCGCAATACTTCAGCTGAAATTTGTGGTGGCGCCATTTTTTCGCCACGCACTTCAACCCATGCATCGCCATTGTCTGCTTTTACAATTTTAAAAGGCATTAATTTAATGTCTTTTTGTACCGCAGCTTCATCAAAGCGACGCCCAATTAACCGTTTAACAGCATAAAGCGTGTTTTCTGGATTTGTCACTGCCTGACGTTTAGCTGGCGCGCCCGCTAAGATTTCGCCATCTGCTTGATAAGCGATAATTGATGGTGTTGTGCGTGCACCTTCAGAGTTTTCAATGACACGCGGTTTGCCGCCTTCCATTACTGACACACAAGAGTTCGTTGTGCCTAAATCAATACCAATAATTTTACCCATGTTATATTCCTTATCTTTCTAAAATGCTGTATTTAATAATGTTTATTCGTTAAATATGTGTTCGTTTTGCTGCCTTGATTCAATGATTGGGACTAATTGTTACTTTTCAAGTCCCAGCCTATAACCTGAATCATAAAAGGGCTATTTTGCTTTAGAAACCACGACTAAAGCAGGGCGCAATACACGGTCATTCAAGGAGTAGCCTTTTTGTAACACCGATAAGACGGTATTAGGCTCTCCTTCCGATTCAATCGTACTAATCGCTTGATGTTTATTCGGGTCAAACTTTTCTTCGATTGGATTGACTTCGGCGATATTGAACTTCTCAAACACGCTTAATAATTGTTTTGCCGTTAAATCAACACCATTTTTATAGCTTTCTAGCGTTGCATTATCGACTGTAAGCGCTGCGTCTAGGCTGTCTTTAACTGCTAGCAATTCACCACTGAATTTTTCAAGTGCAAATTTACGTGCTTTATCCACATCTTCAAACGAACGGCGGCGAATATTTTCACCTTCAGCTTTAACATAAAGCACTTGTGCTTTTGCTTCTTCAAGCTCCACTTTTAGTGCTTCAATTTGCGCTTCTGGCGTTAATTCCGGCTCTTCAGTTTCAGTCGCTTCGATTTGCGCTTCTGCGTTTTCTTCTTGTGTGTTTAATTCATCTGACATTGATTTTCCTATCTTTTAAATAATCCTGTCACTTATATGGAGATGCCATGATTAATTTCAAGACTGCATGACGGTTTTCTAGGCCAATTGATTCAGTTAGCTATTTCACGTGTATTTGTTTTAAGTCAAAAAGCACTAAGTCTAAAAGTGGGATATTTAGTCATGCATTGTTTTTGACTAAAGGTAAATCAAATGAAAGTGTGGCTAGATTTAATTTCAACCGACTACGGCTTGATGAGTTTGATTGTGATTATGATAATGGTTGTTGCAATGATTGGCTTTGCTTATTACGTTGTTAAGCACTTACGTAAGTAATTAGCAATGTTATTTTTTAGCTGGTCGTCACTGTGTGTATGGCATCAAGCACGGATGCAACAGAAGGCGTTTGTTTGACACCACCTAAATTAACAATTGCACTATTGGCAGATGCCATAACACCAGTAAGTGCTGGGTTGGTGTCGGTATAAATCGCTACAGTTGGAATATTGAGTGCGACACTTAAATGTGACAAGCCAGTATCAACACCAACCGCCATCCATGCTTGCTTAATGATGTAGGCTAACTGCTCAATGCTGAGTTTTGGTAACACAATCACATTGTCAGCTTCTGCAGCAATCGCTTGTGCACGTTGCTCTTCAGCTTTGCTAGCCCAAGGTAAAACTAAAGACTGATGTTGAGTTGCAAGTTCCTTAGCTAAATCAATCCAATGCGAAGTCGGCCATAGCTTGCTATCTTTGCTGGTGCCGTGTAACCCAATCACAAATGATTGTGGCAAGCTGATATCTAACGCTATTTTTTCAGCAGCGATACCATAGGTAGGTGATTGATCAAGTAATTCATAACCGCAAGCTTGTGCGGCAAGCGCTCGATTGCGGGTAACGGCATGTTGATTGCGTGCAATAGCGTATTTTTTATTATAAAAATAACTAGCAAGCGGCTCACGGGCAGTGTTTTTATCCATGCCGCATTTGCTACCTTGGGCAAAAGCAGTCATCACCCCGCTTTTAATCAGCCCTTGTGTATCAATAATTAAATCATATGGCTGTTGCGAAACTAGTTTTCTAAAGGCAGCAATTTCGCACCATGTTTTTTTGTTTAAGAGGTGTTTCCGCCATCGACGGACGGCAACAGTAAACACTCGTTTTACTGCAGGATGTAGCTTTGGAATATCAGCAAAAGCTTCTTCAACCACCCAATCAATATGAGCGTCTGGATGCTGTTTTAAAATGTCCATTACAACAGGTAAATTATGAATTACATCGCCTAACGAAGATGTTTTAACCAGTAAAATTCGTTTCATAGCGCTATTTTCGCATACAATCAATACTTTTCTAGCTGGAATAATGCGCCATTGAAATTTGCATTCATTATTTTTAAGTACTTTCCTTTTGGCGGTATGCAACGCGATATGTTGCGTACTGCTAATGAATTAATTAAGCGCGGACACGAAGTCGAAGTATTTACCTTAAGTTGGCAGGGCGAAGTGCCCGAAAAAATGGCAGTGCACGTGTTGCCACAAAAAGGTTGGTTTAATTATCAGCGCTATAAAAAGTTTATTGCATCCACTTTTGAGGCAATTAAAAAAAGCAATTTTGATTATGTATTTGGCTATAACCGCATGGCAGGTTTGGATGCGCATTTCGCTGCCGATCCATGTTTTATTGAGCGAGCCAATACACAACGTAGTATCTTTTATAGAATAGTGCCAAGAACGCGATGGTTTATGGCTTGCGAAAAAGCAGTCTTTTCAGCAGCCTCAGCTACCCATATTTTAGCGGTTGCCTTAACAGAAAAGCCGAATTTCCAAAAATGGTATGGTTTGCAAGATGAGCGGTTTCACTATATTCCACCTTATTTATCACCTGAACGTTTTGCGCTAGAAAACAAAACACAGATGCGACAGCATCTTCGGCAAACGTTTGGTTTTGGTGCGACCGATTTTGTCTATTTATTAACCGGTTCTGGCTTTTCAATGAAAGGCTTAGATCGCGCTATTCTTGCCCTGGCGGCAATGCCAGAACAATTACGTGCTAACGCAAGGCTCGTGGCAGTGGGGCAAGACAACCCAAAGCAATTTGATAATATGGCAAAAAAACTGGGTTTACAATCGCACGTCATTATTTCAAAAGGACGAACAGATATTCCGCAATTAATGCAAGGTGCAGATGTGTGTGTGCATCCCGCTTATCGTGAGAATACGGGCTTAGTGATTTTAGAGGGCATGGCTTGTGGCGCACCTATGTTGGTGACTGAGAGCTGTGGTTATGCTAATCATGTGAAAGCGGCAGATGCGGGGATTGTTTCGGCGATGCCTTTTAATCAAGATCAATTTAATGCGGAGTGGTTAGCCATGCGCGAAGCGTTAGCGCGCGGCGTTAAAGTCAAACCAAAATGGGGAAAAAATGGATTGGCTTATATCAAAGATATCATGTCAGCGAATGACGGAAGTGCTGAGGCGCAGATTTTGATTGAGTTGGCTGAGGTAAAAAAGACAAATAAGGTGAATGAGTAAAATAATGCATTGTCAGCAAAAAACAGTTTTTGAAATGCCAGCTGATTTGCGTAAAGCGCTCGGAAATGGTCAAAAGTGCGATACCTTTCAAAAGGCAATGGCATTAGAAGGTAAAGCATTTCGTGATGTGCCTGGACGAAAAACCAGTCAAGTGAACTTGTTAGGCAAATACTATTTTATTAAGCAGCATTTTGGTGTGGGTTGGCGCGAGATTTTTAAAAATATCTTCTCATTTAAGAAGCCTATTTTAAGTGCGATGACTGAGGTTCAGGCGATTCAGAAAATTGAATCGCTTGGTATCGCAACAACGCCCTTAGTCGCTTATGGACAGCGAGGTAATAATCCCGCCAATTTACAATCATTTGTGATGACGGAGGATTTGGGCGATATTGTTTCTTTAGAAGACTTATGTGCTGACTGGAAAAATAATCCGCCAGATGCGAAATTTAAACGCAAGTTGATTACTGTTACAGCTGAACTAGCAAAGACAATTCATGAAAATGGCGTTAATCACCGTGATTTTTATTTATGTCATCTTTGCCTAGATACTCAAGATGTTAATAATAGTGATCTAACAAAGATTAACCTCTATTTAATTGATTTGCATCGTGTGCTTATTCACAACAAGCCATCTACAACAGCGAATATGAAAGACATTGCTGCCTTATATTTTTCGAGCATGGATGTTAATTTAACGCAAAGAGATTATCTTCGCTTTAAAATGTATTACCAAAAGCAGACTAATGATTTTTGGTGTATTGTAGTTAAAAGGGCTAATAAGCTTTATGCCAAATTTAAAAGTGATAAGTTTCAAAATAAATTGACAGAGGAACGCGCTAAATTGAATGGTAAGTAGTCCTATTGAGAACTGATGCGTTATTCGAAACGATATGTGATTTATTCATTTTGCTCATATGATAAAAATGAGTCTAACTTAAAAGAGGAGAATTAAATGGTTAAAAAAATAATCATCGGTGCTGTTATTTCAGCATTTACATTAAGTGGTTGTGCCAATATGTCAGAGACACAAAAAGGCACAGCGAAAGGTGCTGCGATTGGCGCTGGCGTCGGTGCTGTAGTTGGCGCGGTTGCTGGTAAAGGTAAAGGCGCAGCGATTGGCGCAGCTGTCGGTGCTGGCGTTGGTGCGGTTGCAGGTAATGTGTGGTCTAAAAAAATGGAAGCACAGAAAAAAGAGATGGAAGCCGCAACCCAAGGCACTGGCGTAGAAGTAACGCAAACAGCTGACAATCAATTAAAACTTGAAATTCCAAGTGATATTTCTTTTGCAGTTGGCAGTGCAAATGTTGATGCTAATTTTAAAAGAGTGTTAGACACCTTTTCAACAGGTCTAGTGCAAAACCCAGTTTCAACGGTAACGATTATTGGGCATACTGATAGCTCTGGTTCTGATGCTGTTAACAATCCGCTATCGTTAAAACGTGCAAACAGTGTGCGTGATTATCTAGGCACTAAAGGCGTTGCTTCTGGCCGTATTTCAACGGAAGGCCGTGGTTCACGTGAGCCATTAGTAGCAAATGATACAAAAGCCAACATGGCAAAAAATCGTCGTGTTGAAATTTATGTTGCAGAGCCTGCGCCAGCAGCCGCTACAACCAATTAGTTGAAGTCGAAATAAACAAAAAAGCCGAACAATTGTTCGGCTTTTTTATTGTAAATTATTGACAAATTAATCATCTCGCATTTGCAGCTTTTCTTTCGATTTTCTGCTAATTTTATAGCGATTGTAATTCCAATAATATTGGCTTGGATTTTTTGCAATTTGCGTTTCAATGGCTTGATTGAGTTGCGATAGCGTCGAAATAGAGTCAACACTGGTAAAATGTAAGATATAGCCTTTACCGTTTGACAGGCGCTCGCCGAATGCCATGAGAATCGTTGCACCTGTCTTCACTGCTAATTTGCTTGCAAGTGTCATTGTGTAAGCTGGTTTATTGAAAAAATCTGCCCAATCACCTTCGCCTGTTGCTGGAATTTGATCTGGCAATATGCCAATAGACTCACCTTTATTTAAGGCTTTTAGAAGTTTTCTTACCCCATTAGTATTGGCTTCTGCCATGGTGATATTGTCACGTTTTCGGCCACTAAGCAGCGGTGCTAGCCATTTCTTTTTTGGCGGACGATACAGTATGGTGACTGGATGATGCAGGGCATAATACAAAGACGTAATCTCAAAACAGCCCATGTGTGGGGTGAGAATAATAATTCCTTTATTACGTTTCATCGCAGCTTCTACATGCGCCCATCCCTCTACGTTTTGCATGAGTTTCGCTATTTTTTGATTATCACTATTCCAAATGTAAGGTGTTTCTAAAATAGCTTTACCGATGGCAATAAAGCTTTGTTTTACTGCCGATGGTATTTGCTTGGGAAATAACTGACTTTGCGTAATATTGGCAATCGTGCGCGCTTTTGCTTTGCGTGAAAACAGAAACAAAATGCGTCCTAAAACGCTGCCGAGCGCGTGTAATAGAGGTAAAGGTAATAAAGATAATGGTTTTAAAATCAGTCTTAACATAGTCATGTCATTATAAACGTAAACATGATTAACGCATCATTTACAGTTTAATGGCTGATATAATGCAGATATTCAATCACTGATGCGAACTCTTCATTGTTTCAATCTCAACATTACCAACAACTATTTGCACAACATCAATTAGATGGATTTGAGCCATTGTGGCACAAACAAATAGCTTGGTTTGAAGAGCCAAATCATCGGCGCGGTGGTTGGAGCGGTGTAGGGCAGCTAGTCTTACCTTCGGATAATGATGAGCTGAATGTGTTTGTAAAAAAGCAGCAAAATCATGGGCGACGCACATTGTTGCATCCCATCAAAGGCGAGCCAACTTTTCGACGTGAATTCGAACGATTAATGTTTTTAGAATCTCAGCAGATTAAAGCACCTAAAGTGGTGTTTTATGCTGAACAAACAATCGACAATCAAACTTGCGCCATTTTAGCTACAGAAACATTGCTTGGTTTTGAACCATTAGATGCGGTGACTCAGCGTTTGTTTTCTAATGAGCAAAAGACGCTTCAACAAAAAAGGAATTTAATTAAAACCGTTGCGGCAGCCGTGCGCGGTTTTCATGAAGCAGGCTTGGTACATCGAGCCTTATATCCCAAACATCTTTTTGTAAAAAATGCAGAGACGCAACCTGAGATTGCGTTTATTGATTTAGAAAAAGCACGGTTTAGCTACTTATTTTTATATCGCGCCTATTTCGACTTGGCTGCACTAAATCGCCATGCAGAATATTGGACAGCTAGCGATCGACTCTACTTTTTCTTGCAATACTTTCAAGCGCCCACGTTAAATAAGATGCTAAGCATTATTGGCCGGCAGATAGTAAAACGCTCAGCGCGGCGTTAAAAACATGCAGACCATCAACAAAAAGGATAATGGTAGTTTGTTAGCCAGTTTTGGCATTAATACTCCTAACCTCAATTTAGATGACACAAGCGCTTTAACTGGGCTGGATGTTGTGCGTTACGTGCCCAAGCGACGTTGTGTTTGTAAAGCATTTTGGCAAGGTAAAGCTGTTTATGCCAAACTGTTTTTTGGCGAGAAAGCCGCGCAATATGCATTGCGTGACGTACGCGGTGTTGAGGCTTTGCAGCAAGCAAAATTATTAACGCCGAAAATACTAAAGCAAAGTAAAGTGCCTCAACATAAAGCCTTTGTGGTTATTTTTGAAGCTATTACGCCATCAGAAAGTGCAGAAGCTGTTTGGAATAGTGCTAATGAATTTGTGCGTGTTGAACTTGCGCATCAATTGGTGCAAGTCGTTGCGCAGCATCATGAGGCTGGTTTGCTGCAAACGGATATGTATTTAAAAAACTTTTTAATTCAATACGATGCCATTTACACCATTGATGGTGATGGCATGCTTTTTGTTGAGAAACTATCCATTAAAAAATCGCAGGCTAATCTTTGCCAATTGTTGTCAAAATTGGATGTGTTGACAATCGACAGCCAACTCCCGTCTTTGCTAGAGACTTATGCGAATGCGAGACCATGGCAACCACAGCTTGATATCAATAAAGTTAAATCAATAATTGAAGTCGCTAGGCAAAAAGCAAGCACTGCTTATGCGGATAAAAAAGTATTTAGGCAATGTACAGATGTCGATATTATCAAAACAAAAAAGGTATTTGTTGCAATGAGTGCGCAGGATGCCATGATTGACTTTCCACAATCAGCGGTGTTGCTAGATGGCTATTTAACAGGTGAGAGTTTGATTAAGAATGGGAATACCTGCACGGTCTATTCTGCGCAAATAGGGTCACTAGAAGCAGTGATTAAACGTTATAACATTAAGGGTTTTTGGCATTGGATCGGACGGGTATTTAAGCGGTCGCGCGCATCTATCTCGTGGGCAAACGCGCATCGTTTGCAATTACTTGGATTGCCAACAGCTAGACCTGTGGCGCTTATCGAAACCAGAAAATTTTGCCTAAAAAATAAAACTTATTTTTTAACCGAATATGTTAATGCACCAGAAATGGTGGATTTTTTCGCAGCAACCAACGATAAAAAGCTTCGCTCGGAAGCGATTAAGCAGGCTGTTCAATTGTTTTATCGCTTATATTTATTAAAAATATCGCATGGTGATATGAAGGCAAGTAATATTAAAGTATTGCCAGAGGGCAAGCCTTTACTGATTGATTTAGATAGTATGCGGCAACATCGTTACGATTTTATTGCGCAAAAAAATCACGTACGCGACATTAAGCGCTTTATGCAAAATTGGAAAGGCACGCCTTCCCTGTATAATGCGTTTGTTAACGTATTTAAAGTTGTTTATGTCGATCATGCACCATTGCAGGCGGCACAAATTTTAGAATAATTACACAGAGTTTAATGACATGATTGTATTGGGTTTATCAGGCGCTTTAAGCCATGACGCATCAGCCGCCATTTTGGTGGATGGGAAAATAATTGCAGCAGCAGAAGAAGAGCGTTTTATTCGTGATAAACACGCTAAAAATAAGTTTCCTTACGAAGCGGCAAAATTCTGTCTAAAACAAGCGGGCGTTAAGCCTGAGGATGTGGATATTGTTGCTTTTCCTTATGCAGAAATTCCTTTAAGCAGCAATGCGCGTTGGCATTTTGCTAAGCGTCATTGGTATGCGCCAGACCGTGCTTTGGATGCAATTTTTAATGGTAATCGCCGTTTTAGACGCAATCGAGATAAATCATTAGCTTTAATGGAAGAATTGGGTTTAACCATCGCTAAGTTCGTACCAGTCGAGCATCATTTATCACACGCCTCAAGTGCTTATCATCTCAGTGGTTTCAAAGAAAAAACAGCCATTATTGGTATTGATGGTAAAGGTGAGTATGCCACTACTTTTTTTGGCTATGGCGAAAATGGCAATATCCACAAAATTAAAGAGTTTTATGACCCTGACTCTCTTGGCGGTCTTTATGGCGCGATGACGGAGTATTTAGGTTTTGACATGCTCGATGGCGAATTTAAAGTCATGGGCATGGCGCCTTTTGGCGATCCAACTAAATATGATTTTTCGGATTTAGCCAAGTTTGAAAATGGTGAACTGATTGTTAACACTAAGCTGGTGAATGTGGTTGGTTTACGTCGCTATAAAGAAAATGGCAAAGGCTATTATTTCACGCCAGAATTAATTAAGCGCTTAGGCCCTAAGCGCGAAGGCGATGAAATTGATGATCCGTATATTCATTATGCGGCATCTATTCAAGCTTTATTAGAAAAGCTGGCGCTGGAAATGATTGAATATTATCTAGGCGATATTATTCGTGAAACAGGCAAGATTGTGATGGCAGGCGGCGTCGCGCTCAATGTGAAGTTGAATCAACGAATTATTAGTTTGCCATATGTGAAAGAGTTATTTGTACAGCCAGCTTCTGGTGATAGCGGCACCTCACTTGGTGCTGCCACTTATGCCGCACATTTAGCTGGTGAAACGATTCATAAAATGGAGCATGCTTATTTAGGCCCCTCATTTACCAATGAAGAATGTATTGCTGCTTGTGAAGTGCATCCAGAAAAACCTATTTTTACACATGTTGAAGATGGTCCAAAAAAAGCAGCAGAATTATTAGCAGCAGGCAATCCGTTAGCTTGGTTTCAAGGGCGTATGGAGTTTGGACCACGTTCACTTGGTTGTCGTAGTATTTTGGGCGACCCTAGCTATCATGGCGTCGCCGATCGGATCAATGCGCAAATTAAATACCGTGAACGCTGGCGTCCGTTTTGTCCTAGCATGTTAGATACTGTGGCAGAAGATTTATTACAAACCAAGCATCCAGCACCTTATATGACGTTTACTTTTGATGTGAATCCAGCCTGGAATGATCGCATTCCAGAAGTGGTGCATGAAGATGGTACTGCGCGTGCGCAAGTCGTGACGCGCGATACGAATCCACGTTATTACGCTTTAATTGAGCACTTGGAAAAATTGCGCGGCAATGCGGTCGTATTAAATACATCGCTCAATCGCCGCGGTGAACCAATGATTTGTAGTCCAAAGGATGCATTAGATATGTTCTATGGCTGCGATTTAGAGTATTTAATGCTGGAAGATATATTGGTTACAAAAAAATAATTGATTTTTGTGGTAAGTGATTAATTTTTAAATAAAAATCATTCGCAACAATTTTTGCAGTTTGACGGAAATCCCTGTTTTAGGCGATAATCAAGCGTTAGTTAATTTAAATCCTGCGTCGTTTGCAGTATCAAACAAGTGAGTTGAATCAAGTATGAAACAATCCCATATAGAAGTAACAGAACGTATTATCGAAGTAAGTCGTCCTACTCGGACTGCTTACTTGAAGCGCATGGAGCAAATTGCTAACCGTGAACGTGGTGCTGATAGATTAGGTTGTGCGAATGTAGCGCATGCTTTTGCTGCAATGCCAGCCAACGACAAATTGAAGATTGTTGTAGAAAAAGCGCCTAATATTGGCATTGTGACTGCCTACAATGAAATGCTTTCTGCCCACCAACCTTATGCAAATTACCCGAATATTATTAAAGATGAAGCCAATAAGTTAGGCGCTACTGCACAAGTTGCGGGTGGTGTGCCAGCGATGTGTGATGGTATCACTCAAGGCGAGCCGGGCATGGAATTGTCCTTATTTAGTCGCGATACAATTGCCATGAGTACAGCGATTGCTTTATCACACGACGTGTTTGATGCTGCTTTGTTATTAGGTGTTTGCGATAAAATCGTACCAGGCTTGTTAATTGGCGCATTGCAATTCGGTCATTTACCTTGCGTATTCGTTCCTGCAGGACCAATGAGTACAGGTATCGACAACACCGCAAAATCAAAGGTACGTGAGCAATATGCGCAAGGTTTAATTGGGCGTGAAGAGCTATTAGAGTCAGAGTCTGCAGCCTATCATGGTGCGGGCACTTGTACTTTTTACGGAACGGCCAACAGTAACCAAATGCTAATGGAAGCCATGGGCTTGCATGTACCAGGTTCAGCTTTCATTCATCCGCATGATGGCATGCGCGAGCTGTTGACGCGTGAAGCCGTTAAAATGGTGTTAGAAAATACCAAAAAAGATCATTACACCCCTATTGGTCGATTAGTGGATGAGCATGTGATTGTCAATGCGATGGTAGCATTGTTAGCCACTGGCGGTTCTACGAATCACTTGATTCACTGGGTTGCGATTGCGCGTGCAGCTGGCATTATTATTGACTGGACTGACTTCTATCACTTAGCAAAAACAACACCGTTATTAGCCAGTGTCTATCCAAATGGTAAAGCTGATGTTAATCAATTCCAAGATGCAGGCGGACCTGCTTTTGTGATTCGTGAGTTGATTGATGCGGGTTATATGTATCCAGATGTATTTACCGTTTCTTACGGTGGCTTGCGTGATTACGGTAAATTACCAGTAAAAGAGAACGATAAATTAGTGTGGAAAGATCTGCCGAAAGAAAGTAAAGATGAGTTGATTGTGCGTACAGCAGATCATCCGTTTGATGAATCTGGTGGCTTACGTTTGCTTAAAGGTAACCTAGGTCGCAGTGTGATTAAGATTTCAGCCGTACCAGAAGATAGACATATTATTGAAGCGCCTGCCATTGTGTTTGATGCGCAAGAAGAACTGTTGGATGCATTTGATCGCGGTGAGTTAGAGAAAGATTTTATTGCTGTGGTACGTTTTCAAGGTCCAAAAGCGAATGGAATGCCAGAGCTGCATAAATTGACACCACCGCTTGCAGTGCTACAAAACAAAGGCTTTATGGTTGCGATTGTAACTGATGGTCGTATGAGTGGTGCATCAGGTAAGATTCCTGCTGCGATTCATCTAACCCCAGAAGCATCTGCTGGTGGTGCATTGGCCAAAGTACGCACAGGCGATATTATTCGTTTAAATGCAAAAGTGGGCATGGTTAATGTGCTCGTCAATGAGGATGAGTGGGCTGAGCGCGAGGTTGAAACGCTTTCTGATGAGAAGCGACATATCAATGAACACGGCATGGGTCGTGAATTGTTTGGGGGTATGCGTAGGAACGTATTGTCGGCCGAAGAAGGCGCAATCACCTGGCTTTAATTAACTTGAAAATGTAATTGATACCACGTTACTTTCGCTTGTCGTATTAAATGTACTGCCACCGCTCAAGTGTCTTGTATCAATTGATTTTGAAGCTAACTGACTAAATAAAGTACAAAAAAATTATTTGATTAAAATTGAGAGAAAAATGAATACATTAGATTTAGCAAAAGAAGGCCCAGTCATTCCAGTGATTGTGATTAACAAAGTAGAAGATGCTGTGCCGATGGCAGAGGCTTTGCTTGAAGGTGGAATTAGAGTGCTTGAGGTGACGCTGCGTTCACCAGTAGCTTTACAAGCGATGGAGCAAATCGCTAAGCATGTGCCTGATGCGATTTTGGGTTCTGGTACAGTGCGTAATTTGCAAGATGCAAAAAACTCATTAGACGTTGGTTGTAAATTTGCGGTAAGTCCAGGTTATACATCTGAACTTGGTCAATATGCACGTCAAATTGGTTTGCCATTATTGCCAGGCGTTTCAACTGGCTCAGAAATCATGATAGCAAATACTGATGATTATTACTTCCTAAAGCTATTTCCAGCTGTGGCGGTCGGAGGCATTAACTTGCTGAAAGGTTTTGCTGGCCCATTTGCCGATGTGATGTTCTGTCCTACTGGAGGCGTAAAAGTAGACACAGCACCAGACTTTTTAGCCCTACCAAATGTTGTGGTTTGCGGCGGAACTTGGTTAACGCCAGCAGAGGCCGTAGCTAATAAAGATTGGGCCCATATTACAAAATTGGCTAAAGAAGCTAGTGCAATTAAACCAGCTTAAGTGGTAAGCAGTACCAATAAAAGTTTTGTACTTTAGGGTGCAAAACTTTTTTTGTTTAACTAATAATAATCAAGAATAAAGATTAACGGATTGTATTTAAGGATAAAACCTTGGACTTAGACGTAACAAAATACAAAACCATCGTGTTTGATTGCGATGGTGTTGTTCTTGATTCTAATATTACAAAAATAGATTCTTATTTTCGAACCGCAAAAAAACTAGGTGCCACCGATGCACAAGCGCAAGCTTTGGTTGATCATCATGTGGAGTTTGGCGGTATTTCCCGCTACCCAAAATTTGTTTGGTACATAGAAAAAGTGCTTAAACAAGAATCTACAACAGCGCTTGTACAAGAGTATTTAGAAGCATTTAGCTTAGCCGTAAGCAAGGGTTTATTACGGTGTAAAGTTGCGGACGGTTTGCATGAGTTACGTGCAGCAAATCCTAATATAAAATGGATGATCGTCTCAGGTGGCGATCAACAAGAAATTCAAAATTTGTTTGAAAAGCGAGAGTTAGCCAGTTTATTTGATGGCGGACTATTTGGTAGTCCTGATAATAAAGATACGATACTGATGCGTGAAAAAGAAAATGGCAATATTGAATTTCCAGCACTGTTCATTGGAGACAGTAAGTATGATTACAAGTCCTCGACACGAGCCGGCTTAGATTTTGTTTTTCTGAGTAATTGGACTGATATGCCAGATTGGGAAGCCTTTACCAACGAACATCAAATTCAAGTCTTGCGTAACATTCATTCTTTTATAAAGTAATCATGCAACCTTTTAAAAACTTGTTTCAATCAAGTCAATTATTGTTAGACCAAGACTTGGATGTATTGTGTGCTGGTGGAAAAGTGCTTGAGAAAGATCCACGGGGGATCAAGGTTGTTTTATTAAAAAATGGCAATATTCTCAAGATATTTCGTGCAAGAAATTTATTTAGCGGGACTCGAGTTTATTCACATGCTAGAAGATTTTGTCGTAATGCGGCTAGACTTAATGAATTGGCAATTCCCACTGTTCAAATTAAATCTTTGTTTCATCTAGAAAAAAGAGGACATACGGCTGTTTTGTACAAGCCGCTTGAGGGTGAATCGATTAGGGATATGGTGAAGCACGATCAAAATAGAATGCAACAAACGGCAAAGAGTTTTGGTGTGTTTCTGTCGAGCTTACATGCAAAAGGTATTCATTTTCACTCTTTGCACACTGGCAATATTTTGTTATTACCCGACAACAGCTTCGGATTGATTGATGTCTCAGATATGACGATTTACCCTTGGGCGCTGACTTGTTCTACTCGGTTAAGAAGTTTTAAAAGATTGTGTAAGTATCAAGGAGATTTTAGTATATTAGGTTTAGCTTACTGGCAGGATATGTTGTCTGCTTATTTAGATGCAGGACAGATCAATGTTATTTGTAGAGAGAGATTATCTAGATTTAAGCCGTTTTGAGTTAGTGCATAATTGTGTTTTATAGGCTTTCTAATTGAGCAAGAATTTGCTTAAACACAATATCGATATCAAACTCGTTAGACACCCTTTTTTGGCCATATTCGCCCATTGCTTTTAATTGTTCTCTTTGTTGGTAAGCGTTGATAATAGATTCAACCCACTCGCTCTCTGTTTCTGCGAGGTAGCCGCTTCTTAAATGCTCAACCACATAGCCATTGGTGCTCGTTGTGGAGGAGATGACAGGCAGGCTAGACGATAGATATTGCAATACTTTTAAAGCACATTTTCCTTTAGTCCAATTATCAGCAGGCAATGGCGCTAGGCCAACATCAGCATTGCTGACCTCTGTTGCTTCTGTTGCTTCTGTCCATGGAGTATTGATAATAGCTAAGTAATCACTTTGTAATTGGAAGTCGGCAATAATCTTAAGCTTAAGATTGGGCACGATTTCAGCCGCAGCTTCGATAGCAGGTAATATGCCGGCAATATATTTTTTTGTAGAGCGGCTTCCTATCCAAACCAGTACAAAATCATTTGACTGGTGTGCAGCAGGTAACTTGTATTTTTGTGTGTTTAGTGCAGTTGGAATAATGCTCGTATTAGCCTGGTAAGCTTCCGCTGTTTTGGCTAAATATTGATTACCAGCAAAGACACGATCACATTGGCGAACTGTGGCAATAAAGCGAGACATTCTAGTTTCTGAATAACTACCATCGGTATTGCTAAAAATAGCATCATCCAATTCAAAAATCAATTTTTTGGAAACCTTGCGTAATAACCAAAAAAAAGGCGCAGGTAACGTCTTGCGCAGCAATATGACAATGTCCGATTGAGATGCTTGTAATAGTGCCTTTAGAAAAGGAAATACACCGCCAGAGATGGTTAGGTGAGTCGGTTCATAACCTGATTGTTTGTAAAGTGGAAAGTATTGTAATGCACGATAGCGTGTAGACGATGCATTTTCCCCTTTAGATAAAAATAAGATGCGTTTATGCATAGTTATTTTTTAAATACGATGTGTATTTCATCCCCTTGTTTCTTATATTTAGAAAGCAACACATAGGACTTAGCTAATAATCTTTTCCACCAGACGCGTTTGGAAGGTTTATTTGTGTTTTTTAATACATAGTCCACACTATTTAAGACAATCTTTGGGGTGGAGTTTGTCACCATTCTTATCATTGCAAGATGGCAAACCTTGCCCATTTCTAATAGATTCTTCTGAGAAAATAAATAAAGATGCCTTGGTACGTCATTTGCATACCAATTAGTATCAAACAGCGGCCGTCCTAAGGCATTGCTATTGGGTGTTTTAACAATAAAAATCCCATTGGGTTTGAGTATCCTAGCGACTTCTATAAATAAGGCTTTTGGATCTGGAACATGTTCAATCACATGGCTTAAGTTAACAACATCGAAACTTGCATCTGCTAAATTAGCCGAAAATAAATCACCATGAAAAACATCTAAATTTGATTTTTTACAGACTTCAACAGCACCTGCATTAAATTCTACGCCTTTAGTCTGCCAGCCTAGTTGTTGCATGCCATGGAGAAACCGACCATTCCCGCAACCAATGTCGAGTAGCAATCCATTTTTGATATAAGGGATTTCAAAAGCGTTGCATTTAAATAAATCGAGTAAACGAGAGGCTAAGTCAGTCATTGGATTGCTTTTTAAATGAGCATATCCAAACTTTCTTTTTAGTGTAGCTAATCTCAGCACACTAATTTTCTTTAATCTACTTTGCTCTTCATACACGCCGTAATCATCTGGATAGAAAGCGCTAATGCGCTCTGCTGATGGCAGCGGTGATAGAAAAACTAGCTCACAATTTGTACACTGGTTGTAGTCAAATCGTTCAAAGTGATTAAACATCAAATCTCTTCCGCTAAAGCTAAAATGCGTAGCGTGATTACAGACAGGGCATGGAGTTGATTGATGGCTCATGGCTTTCTTTCTACTTTATTGCGTCAATTTTTTTGATAAATGGCACAGTACTTTTTATTTTTCACTGCGTAAAAACGTTTAATTTCTTTATATTCAGGCAGTGATTGCAATAGCATTTCATTTTTATTTTGGCCATCTTTTGCAAAATTAATAATGAGATAATCATATTGATGCATGTTATTAGCATTCGATGCTAGCGTTTGCCATTTAAACTCCCCACTACCAATAAACGCTTCTCCTGCATAGTAACGCATTCTAGAATCTTCGTAAAAAACGGTTGCGTTTTGATCGTGTTTTTTAACCCATGTAGTTGCTTCTTGTGAGTAATTGTATCCAGCCTGCTTCGGCAATATATTTTTTATCAGAGACAAACACATTAATAGGATAGCAATTGAAACCATTAAGCTTGTTCGCCTCTGATTCTTATCTTTGGCTTGTTCAAATAAATGACCTAAATACAACGCAGATACAATCAGTAATATAAAGGTAAGAGCGACTACGTAGCGACTAGACAGAACGAATACTTTGGTGATAATGAGTGCCATGTTAAGTAGGCTGATAATTGAAACAGCTACTAGCACACGCTTTACAACGCTATTCATTTGATTAAGGTTGTTCTTAAAAAATAGGCCAACTGAAATAACACCGACAAAGCCTAATGTAGTGATGTTTTTGACTGCAATCACGGATAAAAATGTCAGTAGCAATCCAGAAATTGCATACTCTTCAAGGTAGGAACCTAATACCTGAGTAGACATAATAGATGACCTGTCCATCAGGTTTTGTGAAAAAACAGACCATAAATTAAGGCTAAACACTTCTTGTAAACGGCCAAAGTTTTTTATACTGAGTGAATCAACGATAAGAATAGCAACAAAAATAACCGATAAAGCCAGCAGGCTTATGGAATATGCTTTCACTAACTTAATCACGCGTTGTTGCGCGCTATGCTGTTTATCAAAAATGAAAACGAGTGGTAAAAATAGGAGGAAGGTGATAGCCTCAATTCTAAATAGCACAGCCAAGATGGCTGTCACTTGCCACAGCAATGCATCGGATAATTTGTTCTGTTGGTAGAAGAGAATAAAAAATACCAAGCTAGCAAGATAGAACGCCCAAAAACCTTCATCACGCATGAGCATCTCAAGAACGTCGCCTACGATATACAAATTGCTAAATAGCAGTAATGCACCAGCAAATAAAGCTAAATTTTTACCACCTGCAAGCTGTATTATTTTCAAAAATGACGCCGTTGCTAAACCAAAAAAAACCATGTTTAAAAATTGTGCAGAAAAATGAACACCAAAGCCCGTGAGTTTGCTGACCGCTCCTATGCACAAAGCATAAAATGGCCAGTTAAATATTTGATAAGCGCCTCGAAAATCGCCTATGGCAACTAGTTTAGCTGCTTCTAAATAAAGCACACTATCAGGGTTAATCCAACCGTGTTGAATCGCTTGTATCTGCGCTGCAAGGACAATAGACGCTCCAACAATTAGCCAAAACAAATGGGTTGGGTTGGTCTGCTCAATAGCGTTGATTAACTTTCTCATGAGCCAACCTTACTAAAAACAGTGGTCGGGAGAATGTTATTTAAGCATGCTAGGTGGTCGTCACCTTGTAAAGGACATGTTCGCTTAAAACAAGGGCTACAAGGCAGAGCTAGATATTCAATCACGGCATCGGGTTGCATTGGCGGCGTATGGTGTGGATCGCTGGAGCCATAAATAGCGATGAGCTTTTTATCTAATGCCGCTGCCACATGCATTAAGCCAGAATCATTGCTAATAACAGTGTTGCATAGCGACATAATATCAATGGCATCGCCCAACTTTGTTTTACCGCCTAAATCAATACATTGCTGTTGCGTCAGTTGATTAATGGCTTGCGTGACAGGAATATCTTTGTCTGAGCCAAATAGCAATACTTGCCAACCATGTTGGAGCGCTGCATTAGCAACTTCGGCAAAGTGTTGGATAGGCCAGCGTTTAGCTTCACCGTACTCAGCGCCTGGACATAAGCCAAGGATTTTGTTATTTTTAATTGATAGGTTTAATTTTTTTAATGCCTCAATCGCATTGGCTTTATTCGCAAGTAGAGTTGGTTGCGGCATAACGGGTAAAGCTTGATTTTGAGCTAAGCCCAATGCGACAAAACGTTCTACTGTTTTTGAAAGCATTTTTTTATCTAGTGGACGAATATCATTCAAAAGACCATAACGCATTTCACCTAAGAAACCGGTTCGTTGAGGAATGCTAGCGGCGAAAGGTAAAATAGCAGACTTTAAAGAATTGACGAGAGAAATTGATTGTGTGTAACCGTTGCTTTTCAATTGGCGACCAAATCTAAATCTATCCATTAAGCCTAGTTGGCCATGCTTAAATGGTAACGCAATTTTTTTAGAAACTTCTGGCATACGATCTAATAATGGCAGTGTCCATGCGGGTGCAGCCACATCAATTTGCACATCGTGGTCTTGCTGTTTAAGCACTTGAAACAAGCTATGCGCCATCACCATGTCTCCGACCCAAGATGGTCCCATCACTAGGATTTTTTTAGATGACATAAACCATTAACTATTAAGTTTTTTGATAATGTTGGTGGTGCTGCGACCTTCAACTAAATCAATCAATGCAATCTTGCCACCCCAAGATTCGACCTCTTTACCCCCAACGACTTGGCTTGCCGTGTAGTCACTGCCTTTGGCAATGACATGTGGTTTGATTTGGTTGATGAGGTTGAGCGGCGTATCTTCGTCAAATAAAATAACTGCATCGACAGACTCTAACGCAGCCAATACACGTGCACGGTCATTTTCGTTCACGACGGGTCTTGTCGGGCCTTTGATCGCGCTAACAGAACGATCGGTATTTAAGCCTAAAATAAGCTTATCTCCTCGTTTTTTTGCAGCTTCTAAATAGGTAACATGTCCTGCATGCAGTAAATCAAAGCAACCATTGGTAAACACAATTTTTTGATTTGTTTTTTTCCACACATCTACTTTTTCAATCAGTTGTGTTAAATCACAAACCTTTTGTGCTTGCGTACTATTTTGTTGATGAGAAAGTGTTTCTATCAGTTCTTCTCGAGTAATCGGAATAGTCCCAACTTTTCCAACGACAATTCCTGCGGCGACATTAGCAAGTTGTAAACTTTCTAATGGTGAGAGGCCATAAGTCAAGCCTGCAGCCAATGTAGCGATGACCGTGTCACCCGCGCCAGAAACATCAAATACTTTTTGCGCGGTAGCGGCAATTTGATAAGTGTCATTGTCAATTAGCGTAATGCCTTCTTCGCCACGAGTTACGGCTAAAAAAGCTAGATTCAAACTAGTTTTTAATGCAGTAGCTTTACTAATTAAACTAGCATCTTCTATCTGTGTTCCACAGGCTTCCGCCGTTTCTTTCTTGTTTGGCGTTAGCGCGGTTGCGCCTCTGTATTTGGAGTAGTCAAGACCTTTTGGATCCACTAATACTGGCGTTTTTTGCGCATTACAGCTGTTGATAATGTGCTGGCAAATAGACTCACTTAACAAACCTTTTGCATAGTCAGATAAGATGACAATGTTGGGCTTCAAGGCAAGTTCAGTATCAATAGCTGACATAAGCTGAGCATTTTCTTTACTATTAAATACTGCCGTACTTTCTTGGTCTAAGCGTAACATTTGTTGATGACCACCGAGGATACGCGTTTTGGCAATCGTAGGGCGATATTGAGAACTAATAATGCCATTGGTATTGATATCAATCGCTGAGATACGTTTTTTAAGAAGGTCACCTTCCGTATCATTGCCCACGCAGCCGATGATATTCGTTTTAATACCAAGCAAGGCTAGGTTGGCGGCAACATTAGCAGCGCCGCCTGCGCGGTCATTCTGTTCATTTAATAGCACAACGGGCACAGGTGCCTCTGGGGAAATGCGTGCAACGTTGCCTATCAAGTAGCGGTCTAGCATGACATCGCCAATCACAAGCGCATGTCTTGTTTGACTACCAAAGGATTTAACGGTCTTTAAAAGATGCTGGAACATTGATTGACTAATCTGATTCTAAAATTTCACACAAACAATGGCCAACAAAAATATGGGCTTCTTGAATCCGTGCTGTAACAGCAGAGGGCATAATTAAGTTGTGGTCGCAAATAGCGTTCAGTTTACCGCCTGTGCCACCCGTTAAGCCAACGGTCAATGCACCAATTGTTTTAGCCGCCTGCATGGCATTCACTACATTGGCACTATTGCCAGAAGTCGTCATACCAATGACTAAATCTTCTGGGCGGCAAAGCGCTTCTACTTGGCGTGCAAAAATATAGTCATAACCATAATCATTGCCAACTGAAGTTAAAATAGAAGTGTCTGTCGTCAGCGCAATCGCTGGCATGCCTTTACGCTCTTTTTTAAATCGTCCGACAATCTCAGCCGCAATATGCTGACTATCGGCAGCGCTGCCACCGTTACCCATGATTAAGATTTTTCCGCCTGCTTTAATGCAATTTTGCAAGGCAATGCCAATATCGCTAATGAGTGGAAAAAGCGGTTCAAGTGCATTAAACATGGCGTTATGCGCAGCATGCTCACCTTTAAGGTAATCGATATAATCCATTAGCAGTATTGATCCTCTTGCATTAAATAGTTTTGTACATAGTCTTTAACACCTTCTTCTAAGCTATGAAATGGCGTGGTATATCCAGCTGTGCGTAATTTTTGCATGGTTGCTTCGGTAAAGTATTGATACTTGCCTTGCAAATCTTGCGGCATATCAATATAAGTAATATCAGGCTCACGCCCCATGCTTTTCATGACGTTGGTTGCTAAGTCTTTAAAGCTGCGCGCTTCACCAGTGCCGATGTTATAAATGCCATTAGCGGTTGGTTTGCTGCTCAACGCCGTGGTGTAAAAGTGCGCAAGTACCGCAGCAGCATCTTTGACATACACAAAATCACGCATTTGCATGCCATCTTCAATGTCAGCCTTTGTTCCTTTGAACAGCTTCATAGTGCCAGTTTCGCTGAATTGATTGAAGGTATGAAAAGCAACACTAGCCATGCGCTCTTTATGATATTCATTAGGGCCATAGACATTAAAGAATTTAAAACCTGCCCAGCTTGGCGGGCAAGGTTTATTGTCTGCTAATTGCTTTAACACCCATTGGTCAAAAAAGTGTTTGGAATAACCATATCCATTTAACGGACGTAACTTTTCAATAGAAGCATCATCATAACCGTGATTGCCATCACCATAAGTAGCAGCCGAGCTAGCGTAGAAAAAAGGCACTTGGTTGATCGCACACCATTCCCACAAATCTTGAGAGTAATGAATATTAGAGTCGACCAGTTTGTTGAAATCGCGCTCTGTTGTCGCGCTAATAGCACCCATATGAATAACGGCGGTTACACCTTCATTGTCATATAGCCAATCAAATAATTGCTCTTTATCTAGATAAGTATTGTATTGGCGGTGAACTAGATTTTGCCATTGCGATTCATGGGTAATGTCATCAACAATCACAAGTTCTTGTTGATTGCATTGTGTGTTGAGGTGCCAAGCAATCATTGAACCTATCATGCCAGCACCGCCAGTAATCACAACCATATCAAACCCTCAACAATAAATGAATGCATCAATAGATGATTATACCGTTTATTGTTTTGCACCTAAAGCTTTTGCACGAGCAGCAGTGTCTTTGGATATTTGTTGCGCAGCATTGGCATCCCATTCAGTTGATATCCAGCCTTGTAAATTTTCTAACGCAATGGTTGTCATGGCATGAATCCACGCTTCGTTTTCATTCAACGCAGGAATGTAATTGTATTCACCGCCGCCATTGCTTTGGAAAATATGTTTACCCTCCATTGCAATTTCTTCTAGCGTTTCAAGACAATCACTGCTGAAGCCCGGACATACTACATCAATCCGTTTAATTTTTTGTTTGCCCAGCGCTTCTAAAGTGCTCGCTAAATAAGGCTTTAACCACTCTTGTTTACCAAAACGAGATTGAAAAGCGATTTGATATTGGTCTTGTTCTAAACCCAAAGCCTCTGCTAATAAGCGACCTGTTTTATGACATTCACAATGGTACATATCACCTTTTGTTAGGTGAAATTTTGGCACCCCGTGAAAGCTCATAACGAGCTTTTCTGGCTTACCATTTATTTGCCAAAATTTGTTAATGCTAGTAGCTAGTGCTTGAATATAAGCAGGATGGTCATGATAGTGTTTGATGGTTCTGATTGCAGGTACATTACGCATCTTGAGCAGTGTTTTCCAAACTGCATCTAAACTCGCCGCGGTGCTGCTAGCCGCGTATTGTGGGTATAAAGGAAACACCAATATTTTATTGCAATGTTGCGCTTTTAATTTTTCAATCGCACTTTGCATGCTTGGGTTGCCATAGCTCATGCCTAATTCAACAGCAAATGGCGAATTGATTTTCTGTCCAAGATAACCACGCAACAGTTGTGTTTGCTTTTTGGCATGGACTAATAATGGCGAGCCTTCTTGCATCCAAACTTGCGCGTATTTTTCAGCGGATTTCTTTGGACGAATCACCAATATAATGCAGTTGAGTATGCACCACCAAATCAAGCGCGGAATCTCTACGACGCGTTTATCCATTAAAAATTGTTTGAGATAAGGGCGTAACGCTTTTGCAGTTGGCGCATTTGGAGTACCTAAATTAGCAAGCAGAATACCTACTTTTAGTTGATCGCCGTGTTTGTATTCGGATTCAGGATTGTAATAGGTCATAGTATTTCAGTCAGTTGTAAAATTAATGGTTGGACAGCGCATTCGATAAAAGTTTAGCCGTAATGTCGACAATCGGTATCACGCGTTCGTAAGCCATACGAGTTGGCCCAATCACTCCTAACGTGCCGACGACTTGGTCATCGACTTTGTAAGGTGAGGTGACCATACTACATTCATCCAATGGGCTGTAACCACTCTCACCACCGATAAATATTTGTACACCTTCCGCCTTTTGACTGTTATCTAATAATTGCATAAGAGAAGTTCGACGTTCGAACACATCAAATAGTTTCCGTAAGGTGGTGACATTCGAAGCTAACTCATCCACATTTAGCAAGTTGCGCTCACCAGCGATAATCACATCTTCTTTATTTTTACTATCTTTTTGATCATTGGTATCCAGCGCGGCGGCCATTAAGCGGCTAATATCCGCCTGCATTTCTTTAAGCTCATTATGTAGTTTTTGCCTCGCTTGTTCAAACGTTTGGCCTGCATAGTGGACATTAAAATAATTGCTAGCTTGCGTGAGTTCGGATGCTGTATACGGAGCGTCGCTAAAAATAATGCGATTCTGTACACTGCCATCGGTCGCAACGATAATCACCAAAATACGTTTATCAGATAAAGGCATAAACTCTAACTGTTTAAAGATTAAGGCTTTACGTTTTGGAATCAATATCACGCCGGCAAACTGAGTTAACTGAGAAAGCATGTCAGCCGCTGTGGTAATCAGCTCTTTTTGATCGGTTGATTGTAAAGTGCTCTCCAGCTGTTTTACTTGTTGTAATGCTAATGGCTTAACGCTGATTAACGAGTCAACAAAAAAGCGATAGCCTTGTTGCGTGGGAATGCGACCTGAAGAGGTATGAGGGCTGGCAACAAAGCCATGCGCCTCTAAATCACTCATGATGTTGCGTATGGTCGCTGGGCTTAAGGCTAAGCCGGAATGTTGTAATAGCGCGTTTGAACCCATTGGCTGGCCATCACTCACGTAATGTTCAACTAAGGTTTTTAATAATATTTGTGCGCGTTCGTCCAACGTGATTATTCTTTAATTAAACTTAAGTTGCCATTCTGCCTCATTTAGTGGACAGTTGCCACTGGTTGTAATGCCGTATCTGTGATTAAATTCCGACATGCAAACACAATTCAATACCATCGCGATTATTGGCAAATTTATGCGCGAGTCGGCTGTGCAACTCATGCGTAAAGATTTACTTGATTTAGCGCAGCATTTGCAAGCAAAAAACATAACTGTTTTATTTGAGGTTAATACGGCTCAACACGCAGAAATTGATGGCTTTACAACGCTGTCGCTAAATGACATTGGCAAAAAAGCAGATTTAGTCATTGTGATGGGTGGTGACGGCACCATGCTAAGCGCCGCGCGTGCATTGAAAAGTAGCGCAGTGCCATTAGTCGGCATTAATCGTGGGCACTTTGGTTTTTTAACCGATTTACGCGCCGAAGACATGTTGCAAGCCATTGATGCTATTTTGGCAGGAGAGCATCAAACGGAATCGCGCATGATATTAAATGCAAGCTTGATAAGAGATGGCGAGACGATTTTGCAAAACCATGCGTTTAACGACATTGTGTTAAAAAGCGGTTTGCGTTTAATTGAGTTGGAAGTGACAATTGATGGCAAGTTTATCCATAAGCAACGTGCAGATGGCTTGATTGTGAGTACGCCTACAGGCACTACTGCTTATTCGCTATCAGCCGGCGGCCCCATTTTACATCCAGGCTTAGAAGCGATTGCGTTAGTGCCAATTTGCCCACACACCTTAAGTAATCGCCCATTGGCAGTCAATAGTGCTGCGAAAATTGAAATTACCGTGATGCAGGTGGATCATGCGCACATTAGCTTTGATGGTCAATCGCAGTTGGAGCTTGCATTAGGTGATTGTGTGAAAGTGGAAAGAGCGCAAGAGAGCGTGACATTGCTACATCCTAGTGAGTATTGTTATTATGAGATGTTGCGCAACAAACTTCACTGGGGCTAACATTCAACATTTATTACTCACAATTACGGCGTCGGTCGCGGCTTGCCACACTAATGTATTGGCTGCGCCTTACCGCCTTGTACTTGTAAGCACTAAATGTTGAATGCTGATTCAAAAATAGAGCAACTAAAGAATTGAATAATTAACTTATGTTACAAGCATTATCCATCCAAAATTTTGTGATTGTCGAGCAGCTAGACTTGGAGTTTAGCCATGGCTTTACTACGCTCACTGGCGAAACTGGTGCAGGAAAGTCTATTTTAATTGATGCATTATCATTGGCGCTAGGCGCGCGCAATGAAGGTGAAGTGGTGCGTACTGGTTGTGATAAAGCGGATATTAGCGTGACGGTTGGCATTCAACACAATCAAGCCGCGCAATTGTGGTTGAGCGAGAATGAGTTAGAAGCGGCGGATGATTTAATCTTGCGCCGTGTAATTTATAGCGATGGACGCAGTCGTGGATTTATTAATGGTGCGGCGGCAACGGTTGGTCAATTAAAAGCACTTGGTGAGTATTTAGTTGATATTTATAGCCAAAACGCGCATCACTCTCTATTAAATGTAAACACGCAACGACAAATTTTAGATGCGTTTTCCGGCAGTACGGCGCAGGTGAAACAGGTTGCTGATGAATATAAAGCGTGGCATAAATTACATTTACAACAAACTGAAGTTGAAAAAAATGCAGCTGCTTATGCGGATGAATTAGCTGAGTTACGCGATAAGTTACGTGAGTTAACTCAACTCAATTTTGTGGCGGAAGAGTGGGAAGAGTTACAGCTAGAGCATAGCCGTTTAAGCAATAGTGCGGAATTGATTGCTGGCGTTGAAGAAAGTTTGCATTTGGTCAGTGAGGGTGATGTGGATGCTTTGTCTATACTGACGCATGCGCAACAGAAGTTATTACCTTTAGTTGAGTTGGATAATCAATTAACCGAAGCAGCTGAAACCATTGATTCTGCCCTTATCCAGCTGCAAGAAGTAGCGCGTAGTTTAAACCGCTATTTGCAACGTGATGACCTAGATCCTGAAAAGTTGGCAGAAGTAGAAAATCGTATTCAAGCCGTGCATGGCATCTCTCGGAAATATCGCGTACGACCTGATGAATTACCTGAGCTACTTGCTACTTGGCAATTACGGATGACAGAATTGGCGTCGTTTGCCAATGATGGTGAGCTGGCAAAACAAGTTGCTGCTGCATTGGAAAGCTATATGCATTCAGCTAAAACGTTAAGCGTTGCACGACAACAATCAGCGCAAGATTTAAGCGCAAAAATCAGTGTAGAAATGCAGCGTTTATCATTAAGTGGTGGTCAATTCCAAGTGGCACTTGAGCCATGTGAGCCATCGGCTAACGGCCTAGAACAAATCGCGTTTTTAGTCGCAGGTCACGCAGGTGTAGAGCCACGCCCATTGAGTAAAGTCACATCAGGCGGCGAACTGTCACGTATCAGCTTGGCGCTGCACGTGACAACAGCCTCGCAAGGCAGTGTGCCTTGCATGATATTCGATGAAGTCGATGTGGGTATTGGCGGCGGCGTAGCAGAAGTTGTTGGTAAGTTGCTCAAACAATTGGGTGAAAATCGACAAGTGTTGGTGATTACCCACTTAGCCCAAGTTGCCGCCCAGGCAGCACAACATTTGCAAGTCAGTAAAACACAAATCGATGGCAAAACGATAAGTCATATTCAACGTTTAAGTGAGGCAGAGCGAGTTGAGGAAATTGCTAGGATGTCTGGTGGTTTGGAAATTACTGATGCTACTAGAAGGCATGCTAAAGAAATGTTAAGTTTATAGCAATGAGACTGTTAGGAGTCTTGGCTTCTTATATTTAGTAAAGAAAAGCGCCAGTTTTCCAAAATAGAACATAGCTTGCGTAGGTCTTGTGATTCTCCAGTAAGTATATCAATACCAAATCCTAATGGAAACTCTGTGTTTTCGGTTATGCCGTAAGAATGCAAAGTCTTAGTCGTGATGTTAATCGGCCAGTTGTCCCACTCTTCATTATGTTTGAAATAGTTAGCAAGCGCGTAAATTAGTTCTACAGATGAATATTGTTGATATTCAGATTCTTTATTTTTGTAGAGCTCTAGTTTTTTGTGACTAGACTTTTTGATGTCATTTACATCACTTACTGTTCCTAGAGTATAAGCTTGGCAAGCGACTAAAACGGCCCCATAAAAATACTCGGCATATTCTTTTGCAGTAATTCTATCAAGAACACCTGCTTTTACAAACGCTATTAACTCATTAATTGCATTCGTTACGGTTGTGCAAAGAATCCTTAAAGGTGTTGAGCGATAGTCAGCTTCTTTAAAGTGCATAGATGGGATGGCTAACGCATTAATATGGAGTTCAGTTTCAACCCTACTTCTTCTCCAGCCTATCCTCAAGCTCACCAATGTAAGCCGATAGCGTTCTGCCCGTTTCTTCTACAACTACTTTGACAGCGGCTTCTGTTTGAGCCAAACGCGCTTCAACTTGTTGATGGACTTCAGTGTTTTGCGTTTTCAAGCTTTGCAATTCTGTTGCCAAATACGTACGTAATTCAGTAAAGCGTGATGCTTCAGCTTTATCTGCTAATTCACGCTGTGCCGCCAACTCGCTGTTTAAGCGTTTTCTTAACAGAATAGTTGAAGATTGCATATAAACGACGAAGCTTAAAAATAGCAATACCAGAATGCCTGTAACCGATAATAAGATAAGGCCAAGCGGCGCATCCGTGTTGGTGAACAAAAGTGAAAGCGGAATTGGCGTGACAATAGCGCTCCAATTAAGCGCGGCAAAAATAACCAATGTAACAAGAATAATCAATAATACAACGTTTAAAAATTTCATCTTTACCTACCTTTTTTCAATAGTTCTATTGGACTAAATTAGCAGCTTCAATCGCTACCTTATAAAGTTTTGCTTCTTGAGCGTTATTAATGCGAACACCAACGCCAACTTCACCGCGTCTGCCTGCTTCAATTGTTCCTCTAATTAACATTGGATTACTTTGCGATAAAGCACGCCCAGTCTGTGCATCGTATCGAATTACACGTACTTGCACATTTTGAATCGCCACTGCGGCATTATTCTGCACCACGGCAAATAGATTACCTTGATTGTCAGCAACTATACCAGATTGTAAGTATTTGCCAGGATTGCGTGGGAAATCAAGGCGCATGGCGCGTGCTGTTGCATCTTTGCCAATATCCGAGTTTGAACTAGCCGCCACTTGATAATGTTGGAGCGCAAGATTGGTATCACCACGTTCTTCAGCAAGTTGTCCAAGCAAAGCATGCCCAGGCGCGGTTGGTAATAACTCATTGGCCCGTTTTAAATAAGGCTCTGCTTCTTTCTTTTTACCCATATTAAACAGTGCAATACCACTTTGAATATGCGGTTTAAAGTAATCTGGTTGCATTTTAATGGCTTTTGCATAATAGCCTAAAGCGGATTGCGGCTGTTTTTTTGTAAACTCAATATCGCCTAATAACTCTTGAAAGCGAGCCTCTCGGGGCTCACCCGCGATGGCTTTTTTCGCTAATTGAGTAGCGGCAGCCGTGTCACCTTTTTTGAGCGCCGCTACGCCGTCGTCATAAGCTTTATAAGCCGCTTGCGTTGCTTTTAAATGCGCTACTTTTTTGGCGTAGACTTCTTTGCCCATGTCGCCGCCGGCGCCAATTTCAACCAAAGTCACTTTATTAGCTGCGACGCGCTCTGGTGAAGGCGGATGACTAGCGAATAAGCCAGAAATAAAGTCGCTTTGACGGTCTTTGCTAAGGCGAACAAACGTTTCTTGTAATGTCACAGCTGCGGCTGGGTCATAGCCTGCTTTTTTCATATATTGCATGCCGTAAAAGTCTGACTCGCTTTCAGCATCACGACCATACTTGCTGGAGACTAATTGTGCGCCAAGCTGTGAGCCGCCAACAATGAGGTTGCCATAGTCAGAGTTTTGCGCGCCGATGCCAACTGCAATCATTGCGCCCTGTAAAAAGATGCCACGCTCCATGCTTTTTGCGCCGTGACGAGCGGCCGCATGTACAATCTCATGCCCCATCACTGCGGCTAGTTCAGCTTCACTATTCAACTCGTAAAGCAAACCACGATTAAAGGCTATTTTCCCGCCTGGCATCGCCCACGCATTCGGTATGGAATCATTTAATACAGTGAATTCATAAGGTAAATCGGGCCTGTCAGAAACGGCAGCCAAGCGCTTGCCTATGCTTTGCACATAGGCCGTTAGCTCTGGATCAATGTCATAATCACCACCTTGCGATTGGCGTGCTGGCGAGTAGTTTTGCGCACCAATGGCAATTTCTTTTTCTTGCGAAACAAATTGAAACTCTGTTTTTTTTGTAACAGGATTGGTGCCGCATGCTGTGACTATAAGAGACAAAGCAAGGGCTATTGTTAGATTATGAAAACGATAAACGCTTTGTTTTTTGATAGATAAAACCATCTAAAATGCTCCTCAGTCAGCCATTATTTTTGGGTTGGATGAGCTTATTTGCGCTATTTACATTTATCGCAAATACCGTAAATCATCAGAGAGTGCTCTTGCATGGTAAATCCACGCGATTCCGCCGCTTCTTTTTGTCTACGCTCAATCTCCGCATCATAAAACTCTTCTACGACCCCACATTTGACGCAAACGATATGATCGTGATGATCGCCTTCATTCAATTCAAATACAGCTTTACCACTTTCAAAGTGGTGACGTACCAATAGGCCTGCGTCTTCAAATTGCGTTAGCACGCGATAAACAGTTGCTAATCCAACGTCATCACCTGCATTAAGCAATACTTTATAAACATCTTCTGCTGATAAATGGCGCTCATCGCTTTTTTCAAAGAGTTCTAGTATTTTTAATCTAGGTAATGTTGCTTTTAACCCTGCGTTTTTTAAATCTTTTTGATCATGCATTGTTTTACTCATTTCTCAAACTTTTTAGTTTTAGGCTTTTGCCCATCGTGGTATATTAACGAGAATTAGGACATCTGTCTTCTTTAACCTATAAAACGATGAAAACTATGCATAAAACTCTCGGATTTTTCACATTGTTGTTAACGATTACTCTTGTTGGCTGTGGTAGTGGAGAGCGAACAATTAAGCCTTATAAAATGGATATTCAGCAAGGCAATGTGGTGACATCGGAAATGTTGCTTAAATTACGGCCTGGCATGACTAAGTCGCAAGTGCAATTTATTATGGGGACGCCGTTATTGGTGGATAGTTTTCACACCAATCGATGGGATTACTTTTATCAGTTGAGCAAGCAAGGAAAAATTGTCAATCAACGTCGTGTTATTTTAGATTTTGATGGCGATGCATTGGCTCGAGTGCGCGGCGATGTTGTGCCTCAAGGAACTGATATTGATGCGTTGATGCAACAAGCGGGAGCAGAGAATAAGGCAGATGATCAAGTTTCAACGCCAGCAGCAATTGCAGACAAAGCGGATCTAATTGCTACGCCAATAGAAACGCCTGAAATTGAATCAGCAGCGGTAAAATCTGAGCCGATGGAGTCTAAGCCTGTAGAGGTTGCGCCTGTTGAAGCTACCGCAGTGCCAGAGATGCCAATCGTGTCAGAGCCGCCAATGACAGCTCAAAAAATAGTTAAACCAGAACCGACTGTCGAAGCGCCTGTAAAAAAAGAAGTAGCGCCAGTAATAGAAGAAGCCGAAGTATCAGCGCCGCCAGTATTTGAAATGAAGCCGGCACCAGTAGAAGCTGCGCCTATTGTTGCTGTACCAAAAGCTGAGGCTGTTCAATTACAGGAGCCAGTTGTGACGGAGACTGCTGCTGTTCAATCAACAGAAGAGATGCTCGAGCCTGTTAAGGCGCCAACAGAATCAACAGTAAGTGCTGAAGAGGTTCAAGCCATAGCGCCTCCAGTAGTAAAGGCTGATTCAAAAGTAGTTAAACCGACAAGAGCTAAAATTCCACCACCGCCGGTCGTTGAGTCTTGGTCAAAATCAAGCGCTAAACCAACACAAACTAAAATTGCAGCACCCCCTTCAATGGGCTCAAGTGCAAAATCTGGATCTATACAAGCGGTACCAGTTAGACAGAAGGCTGTTGATGGTGCGTTACGAAATGAAGAAGATCCAGGCTTTTTTGAGCGTACATTAGAAATGATCGGTTTTTAGTCTGGTATGAAAACGAAGGTCGTGATTACGGGCGTTTCTGGCCGCATGGGTGTTGCTTTGTTAGAAGGAATTTTTGCAGACGATGCACTAACCTTGCATGCTGCAATTGACCGTGAAGGTAGTACCATAATAGGGCAAGATGCCGGCGCACAGTTTGGTGTAGAAACGGGTGTAAAAGTTAGCTGCGATTTGGCTAACGCGTTACAAGGTGCAGATGTCTTAATCGACTTCACTCGTCCTGAAGCGGCCATGCAATACTTGGCGGCCTGTCAACAGTCTGGTGTGAAAATGGTGATTGGCACCACAGGTTTTAGCGAACAAGAAAAGACGGTAATCGCCGCCGCTGCCAATAAAAATGCAGTTGTGTTTGCGCCTAATATGAGTGTTGGCGTGACATTGTTAATTAATCTGGTTGAGCAAGCAGCAAAAGTGCTCAATGAAGGTTATGACATTGAGGTGGTGGAGATGCATCATCGCCATAAAATCGATGCACCGTCTGGTACTGCTTTGCGTTTAGGCGAGGCGGCTGCACAAGGATTGGGTCAAAATTTAAAAGATTGCGCCGTTTATGCGCGTGAAGGTGTAACGGGCGAACGTGAAGTTGGCAAGATTGGATTTGCTACTTTACGTGGCGGCGATGTTGTTGGTGACCATACCGTGATTTATGCTGGCACTGGTGAGCGGGTGGAAATTACGCATAAGGCAAGTAGTCGTGCCACATTTGCATTGGGCGCGCTAAGGGCAGCTAAGTTTTTGGCTGATAAGCAAGCAGGCCTGTTTGATATGCGCGACGTGCTCGGTTTGCAATAAATCTTAAGGCTTTTATTCCTTTGTCGACTGCTACAAAGAAAAATTTCCGCTTCTTCTTAACGCTATTTGCGTTGTTTTTAATTGTATTTATTTGGTCTGCCATTCATCCGTATGACCGCCTGACTTGGTTGTTAGAGGTGGCGCCAACGCTGATGGCCTTACCTATCCTTATTCTGACTTACAAAAATTTTCCGCTCACGTCACTGCTTTATCTATTGATATTAATGCATGCGATTATTCTGCTGATTGGCGGACATTACACTTATGCCGAAGTGCCTTGGTTTAATTGGTTGCGTGATACGTTTGATTTGAGTCGTAATTATTACGATAGGCTGGGTCATTTTGCGCAAGGATTTATCCCTGCGATGATTGCGCGTGAGGTGTTATTGCGTAAGCAAGTCGTTAAGCAAGGTGGCTGGTTGTTTTTTATTGTTTGTTGCATTTGCTTGAGTATTAGCGCGTGTTACGAATTTATCGAATGGTGGGTTGCCGTTGCCACAGGAGAAGCTGCTGAGGCTTTTCTTGGTACGCAAGGCGATGTGTGGGATACACAGTGGGACATGTTTACTGCTTTGATTGGCGCAGCTTGTGCGCAAATACTTCTCAATGAAAGTCATAATCAACAGCTTGCTAAGCTTGAAAGAAAAGTCTAATCCCGCTATAATTCGGCAATTCTTGAAACGGGAAGAGTACACCACTTTTCCCGTTTTGCATGTCCGGCGCCAGCATTGATTATTCAGTGCTGCAAAACGCGCGAAAAAACGAAACTGAATATTTAAGGAGTTACAATTGTCGCAGACACGCCCTGTAAAAAAGACACAAGCGATTTTGGTGTTGGCAGATGGAACAGTGTTTCGAGGCACTTCAATTGGCGCTTCAGGCCATACCGTTGGCGAGGTGGTTTTTAATACCTCAATGACGGGTTACCAAGAAATCCTCACAGATCCTTCATATACCGAACAAATTGTTACGCTCACTTACCCGCATATTGGCAACACTGGCGTTAATACTGAAGATGTTGAATCAGGTAAAATTTGTGCGTCTGGACTAGTGATTCGAGACTTGCCATTACTAGCTAGCAATTTCCGTAGTGAACAAACACTTTCGGCTTATTTAGCACAAAACAATATTGTTGCTATTGCTGATATTGATACGCGTAAATTGACTCGCGTGTTGAGAGAAAAAGGTGCACAAGCTGGCTGTATTTTAGTTGGTGAAGATACAGATAAAGCATTGTCATTAGCACAAGCATTCCCAGGTTTAACGGGTATGGATTTGGCAAAAGTAGTTTCTTGTCAGTCTGCTTATGAATACACAGAAGGCGAGTGGGCGTTAGGTGAAGGTTTTGATGCGCCAGAAAACAAACCCTATCACGTTGTTGCGTTTGACTATGGTGTAAAACGGAATATTTTACGCATGCTCGTTTCACGTGGTTGTAAAGTAACGGTATTGCCTGCGCAAGCGACAGCAGAAGAGGCGTTAAGTTATCAACCAGATGGTATCTTTTTATCAAATGGGCCTGGCGATCCTGAGCCGTGTGATTATGCAATTAATACCATTAAAACGTTACTGGATAAAGCATTACCAATTTTTGGTATTTGTTTGGGTCATCAATTACTAGCATTAGCAAGTGGTGCAAAAACAGTCAAAATGAAATTTGGTCATCACGGTGCCAATCATCCAGTGCAAGATGTTGAAAATAAACGTGTCTATATTACGAGTCAAAACCACGGTTTTGCTGTCGATCAAAGCAGCTTGCCTGCTAATGTAAAAGTGACCCATAACTCTTTATTTGATGGTAGTTTACAAGGGATTGCGCTAACAGATAAACCTGCGTTTAGTTTTCAAGGGCATCCTGAGGCAAGTCCAGGACCAACAGAAATGTCTTATTTGTTTGACCGCTTCATTAGCATGATGCAAGAAAGGAAGGCTGGCTAATGGCTAAGCGTACAGATATTAAATCGATTTTAATTATTGGTGCAGGTCCAATTGTCATAGGACAAGCTTGTGAATTTGACTATTCAGGTGCACAAGCATGTAAAGCGCTGCGTGAAGAAGGCTATCGTGTAATTTTGGTGAACTCTAATCCGGCGACGATTATGACGGACCCCGAAATGGCAGATGCGACTTATATCGAGCCAATCAGTTGGCGCGTGGTAGAGAAAATTATTGCCAAAGAAAAGCCTGATGCATTATTGCCTACCATGGGTGGTCAAACAGCATTGAATTGTGCTTTAGATTTAGATAAGCATGGCGTGCTCAAAAAATATAATGTTGAGTTAATTGGTGCTTCTAAAGAGGCGATTGATAAAGCAGAAGACCGTCAAAAGTTTAAAGAAGCGATGACTAAAATTGGTCTAGGCTCAGCGCGTTCAGCTATCGCACACAGCATGGAAGAGGCCTTGCAAGTGCAAGCCAATATTGGCTTTCCAGCCATTATTCGTCCATCTTTTACCATGGGTGGTAGTGGCGGCGGTATTGCTTACAATCGTGAAGAGTTTGTAGAGATTTGTGAGCGTGGTTTAGAGGCTTCACCGACTAAAGAGTTGTTGATTGAAGAATCTATGCTCGGTTGGAAAGAGTATGAAATGGAAGTTGTTCGCGACTCTGCTGATAACTGCATCATCATTTGTTCAATTGAGAACTTAGATCCGATGGGTGTACATACTGGTGACTCTATTACCGTTGCACCAGCACAGACATTAACTGATAAAGAATATCAAATTATGCGTAATGCCTCCTTGGCGGTTTTGCGTGAAATTGGTGTCGATACCGGCGGCTCTAACGTACAGTTCGCGATCAACCCAGAAGATGGACGCATGATTGTGATTGAAATGAATCCGCGAGTGTCGCGTTCATCTGCGCTTGCTTCAAAAGCAACCGGCTTTCCTATTGCTAAGGTAGCGGCAAAATTAGCTGTTGGGTTTACCTTAGATGAGTTGAGAAACGATATTACAGGCGGTCAAACGCCAGCTTCTTTTGAGCCTTCAATTGATTATGTAGTCACGAAAATTCCACGTTTTGCTTTTGAGAAATTTCCACAAGCCGATAGTCGCTTAACCACACAGATGAAATCTGTGGGTGAGGTGATGGCGATTGGCGGTTGTTTTCAAGAGTCTTTCCAAAAAGCATTGCGTGGTTTAGAGGTGGGCGTTGATGGTTTAGACCCATTAACCACTGATTTAGATGTGATTGTTAAAGAGCTTGGAACGCCAAGATCTGAGCGTATTTGGTATGTAGGCGATGCCTTTAGAATGGGCATGAGCGCGGAAGAAGTGTTCAATATTAGTAAAATTGACCCTTGGTTCTTGGCGCAGATCGAAGATTTAATTAAGCAAGAAAAAGAATTAAAGAGCAAACACATTGCCGATTTAGATAAAGATGCTTTGTACCAACTCAAACGTGCGGGTTTCTCAGACAAACGACTAGCTGCGTTATTAGATACTGATCAGCATGCGGTACGTGCTTATCGTCAAGCGCTGAATGTGCGTCCAGTGTATAAACGCGTTGATACTTGTGCGGCTGAGTTTGCCACCAATACTGCTTACATGTATTCAACTTACGCTGAAGAGTGTGAATCAAAGCCGAGCGATAATAAAAAAATCATGGTACTTGGCGGTGGTCCGAATCGAATTGGTCAAGGCATTGAGTTTGATTACTGCTGTGTACATGCGGCGTTTGCCATGCGTGAAGATGGTTATGAAACGATTATGGTTAACTGTAATCCTGAAACGGTATCGACCGATTATGATACTTCTGATCGTTTATATTTTGAGCCAGTTACGCTAGAAGATGTGCTTGAAATTGTACATCTTGAAAAGCCAGAAGGCGTCATCGTACAATATGGTGGTCAAACACCATTGAAGCTGGCCCGTGCTTTAGAAAAAGCTGGTGTGCCGATTATTGGAACAACACCAGATGCGATTGATCGTGCAGAAGATCGCGAGCGTTTTCAAAAAATGTTAAGCGAATTAGGTCTTAAGCAGCCACCTAATCGAACTGCACGTGCGCCAGAAGAGGCGATTCGTTTGGCAGAAGAAATTGGTTATCCATTGGTTGTTCGCCCAAGCTATGTGCTTGGCGGACGTGCAATGGAAGTCGTGCATGAAAAAAGCCAGCTAGAGCGTTATATGCGTGAAGCGGTGAAAGTATCTAATGATTCGCCAGTACTGCTTGATCGCTTCTTAAATAATGCATTAGAAATTGATGTTGATGCCATTTGTGACGGTGAAGATGTGTTGATTGGCGGTATTATGCAGCACGTTGAACAAGCGGGTGTGCACTCGGGTGACTCTGCATGCTCATTGCCACCATATAGTTTAAGTGCAGATTTGCAAGATGAATTGCGAGCGCAAACCGTGATGATGGCCAAAGAACTTGGCGTGAAAGGGTTAATGAATGTGCAATTTGCCATTCAGGGCACAACCGTTTATGTGTTAGAAGTCAATCCGCGTGCTTCACGTACAGTGCCGTTTGTTTCTAAAGCGTGTGGTTTGCAGTTAGCTAAAATTGCAGCCCGTTGTATGGCGGGACAAAGTTTGAAATCACAAGGCGTTACCAAAGAAGTGATACCCCCATATTTCTCAGTGAAAGAAGCCGTTTTTCCGTTTATTAAATTTCCAGGCGTAGATACAATCTTGGGCCCAGAAATGAAGTCGACAGGAGAAGTGATGGGTGTCGGTAGCACGTTTGCTGAAGCTTTTGTTAAGTCACAATTAGGCGCTTCGATTAAATTGCCACAAGGCGGTAAAGCTTTTATTAGTGTGCGTAATGAAGATCATCAAAATGTAGTTGATATTGCGCAAGATTTACAAAAACTTGGCTTTGAATTAGTGGCAACAAAAGGGACGGCCAGAGCGTTGACTGATCATGGTTTAACAGTTAAGGCTGTCAATAAAGTTGCCGAAGGTCGTCCGCATGTAGTTGATATGATTAAAAATCATGAAATTGATTTTATTGTCAATGTGACTGAAGATAAAAAAGCAGTGGCAGACTCCTATGAGATTCGTCATAGTGCTTTGCAAAATAAAGTAACTTATTACACAACATTGGCTGGTGCAAAAGCAGCTTGTATTGGTATGGCGCATTTGCAAGAGTTGCAAGTCGAGTCTATTCAAGACTTGCACAAAAAGCTTGTGTAAAATAAACTAGTTTATTAAGTTGGATTAAAAAAACCACGCTCAGGCGAGTGTGGTTTATTTTTTATAAGCGTTATATTGAGAAGGATTCGTTGTATGGCAGTTAATCAAATTCCAGTTACAGTGCGTGGTGCAGGCTTGCTCAAAGAAGAGTTGCTACGGTTAAGATCTGAAGATAGACCGAATGTTATTCAGGCGATTGCAGAGGCTAGAGCGCAAGGCGACTTGTCTGAAAATGCTGAGTACGAAGCGGCGAAAGAAAAACAAAGTTTTATTGAGGGCCGCATTGCAGAAGTGGAAAGTAAACTTTCTAACATGCAGGTAATCGATCCAACTTCTTTGAATGCAGAAGGACGCGTTGTTTTTGGTGCAACCGTACGTTTTGAAGATTTGGATACCAGTGATATAAAAATCTATCAAATCGTCGGCGAAGATGAGGCTGATATTAAGGCCGGAAGACTTTCTATCGCCTCACCTATTGCGCGAGCACTCATCGGTAAACATGAAGGTGATATTGCAGAAGTAACAGCGCCAGGTGGAATTAAAGAGTACGAAATAATTGAAGTGTTATACGTCTAACCAATGTTGCGTAAACTTACAGGACTGGTCATTACGTTTTGGGTTGGTGGTCTGTGGATAACTGGACTGAGTGCAAGTATTTTATTTGATACGATAAGTGATAGACAGTTAGCAGGAAGTGTTGCAGGTCAGTTATTTGAGATGGTAAGTTATATTGGCCTTGCCAGTGGTTTACTTTTACTAATGCAGCGCTTCATTGAGTTCGGGCTGCCAAGCGTTAAACAACGATATGTGTGGATAATTGGTGCGATGTTGCTACTGATTTTAGTCGGCTACTTTGGTATTCAATCACATCTTGCACAGTTGAAAGCAGAGGCTTTTCCAGTTGAAGTCATGCAAAGTGGTTATGCCAAACAGTTTGCTATTTGGCATGGCGTATCTGGTGTGATTTATCTGGTGGAATGCTTGTTGGGCGCAGCGCTAGTGATGACTAAAAGTGACTAGCTTCCACGATTAACACGTTATAGCTTTGGAATATGGATTTTGTTTTTTTCTTTGATGTTTTCACTAGCGCGGTAAATGACTAATTGTTTACCAATATGGTGAACGGCGATTGCATTGCTGGTTTCACAGATTGATAAATATATAGCTTTACGCGCTTCGCGGTCATCACCCGATACTTTTATTTTAATCAGTTCATGCGCATTAAGATTAATTTCAATCTCTTTAAGAATATTGTCAGTTAAACCTTGATTACCAATCATCACAACTGGGCTAATGTTGTGGGCAATACCACGAAGATGGCTAATTTGTTTAGGATTTAATTTCATGAATTGGCATGCTTTTTCGGAACTTTAAGAAGGGATGAATTTTATCATGAATTCATATAATAAGACATGAAGCTAACGAGTCGCAGTAAAGCTTGGATGCACGAGCATTTGAATGACGAATATGTTAAACGTGCGCAAAAGGAAGGCTATCGCGCACGTGCAGCTTATAAGTTAATTGAGATTGATGATAAAGATAAACTGATTAAGCCTGGTATGACGGTTGTTGACTTAGGTTCAGCGCCTGGTAGCTGGTGCCAAGTTGTTCAGCAACGACTAAAAGGACAAGGGCGCATTATTGGTTTGGATTTATTGGACATGCACCCTATTGTAGGTGTAGAGTTTATCCAAGGTGATTTTCGCGAGGAGCAGGTGTTGAGGTTGCTTGAAGAAAAGTTAAATAATAAACCGGTTGACCTTGTAATCGCTGATATGGCACCCAATATCAGTGGAGTAAAAGATGCCGACCAAGCGGGCGCGCTGTATTTGACTGAGCTTGCATTGGAATTTAGTCAGCAATGGCTGAAACCTCATGGGAATTTTCTAGTCAAAGTTTTTATTGGTGCAGGATTTGACGATATTATTAAACGCATGCGCTCAGAGTTTGATAAAGTAGTGACAAGAAAGCCAAAAGCTTCTAGAGGGCGTAGTAATGAAACTTATTTGCTCGGATTGGGCCGTAAGTAAGATGTTTAGATATAGTAAATTGGTGTGTATTTGTGCAAATACAAATAATGACTAAGTTTAAAAAGGAAAAAGCTAGTGAATAATATCGCAAAAAATATTGCCATTTGGATTGCTGTTGCATTAATCCTCATGACGGTTTTTCAGCAATTTGGCAGCCCAAACAAAGCGAGCTCGCAGATTGTCTATTCACAATTCATGGAAAATGTGAAAAAAGGCCAAGTCCAAAAAGTACAAATTGATGGGCGAGTCATTACAGGCACGACCAGAGATAACAACGCTTTTAGCACTTATGCACCAAATGACTTATGGATGGTAAGCGATCTACTTAAATATAATGTAGAAGTCGAAGCCAAAGCGGAAGAAAAGCGCTCATTGCTGTTAGAGATTTTAATGTCATGGTTCCCAATGATATTGTTGATTGGCGTGTGGATTTTCTTTATGCGTCAAATGCAAGGCGGCGGTAAAGGTGGAGGACCATTCTCTTTTGGTAAAAGTAAAGCGCGTCAATTAGATGAAAGCAATAATCAAACTACATTTGCCGATGTGGCTGGTTGTGATGAAGCAAAAGAAGAAGTGACTGAATTAGTTGAATTCTTAAGAGATCCAACCAAATTCCAAAAATTAGGTGGTCGAATTCCGCGTGGTGTATTAATGGTTGGCCCTCCAGGCACAGGTAAAACCTTATTGGCACGAGCCATTGCTGGTGAAGCTAAGGTTCCATTCTTCACCATTTCTGGCTCAGATTTTGTGGAAATGTTTGTTGGTGTTGGTGCGTCTAGAGTACGTGATATGTTTGAAACGGCGAAGAAAAACTCACCATGCATTATCTTTATTGATGAGATTGATGCTGTTGGACGTAGTCGTGGATCTGGTACTGGTGGCGGTAACGATGAGCGTGAGCAAACGCTTAACCAATTGTTGGTTGAGATGGATGGTTTTGAAGCGAGCTCAGGTGTGATTGTGATTGCTGCAACCAACCGCGCTGATGTATTAGATAAAGCCTTGCTTCGTCCAGGCCGCTTTGACCGTCAAGTTATGGTTGGTTTGCCTGACATTAAAGGCCGTGAGCAAATCTTATTGGTGCATATGCGTAAAGTGCCGATTGATCCTGACGTGAAGGCTGATATTTTAGCGCGTGGTACGCCAGGCATGAGTGGAGCAGATTTAGCTAATCTTGTGAATGAGGCTGCTTTATTTGCTGCGCGTCGTAACAAACGCACAGTCGATATGCAAGACTTTGAAGATGCCAAAGATAAAATCTTCATGGGTCCAGAGCGTAAATCGATGGTTATGCGCGAAGAAGAGCGTCGCAACACGGCTTATCATGAATCAGGCCATGCGGTAGTGGCTAAGTTATTACCTAAGGCGGATCCTGTGCACAAAGTAACGATTATGCCGCGTGGTTGGGCATTGGGTTTAACTTGGCAATTGCCAGAGTTTGATCGCATTAGTAACTACAAAGATAAAATGTTAGAAGAAATTTCCATCTTGTTTGGTGGGCGAATAGCTGAAGAAGTTTTTGTTAACCAAATGTCGACTGGTGCATCTAACGACTTTGAACGTGCAACCAAATTAGCGCGTGATATGGTGACCAAATACGGCATGAGTGATGCATTGGGTACCATGGTCTACGCGGGCAGTGAGCAAGACTCTTTCTTTGGTAGTATGAGTTCTAAAACAATTTCAGAAGCAACGCAGCAAAAAGTTGATGGAGAAATTCGTCGTATTCTTGATGAACAGTACGCGATAGCGCGTAAGTTAATTGAAGATAATCGTGACAAGGTTGAAGCGATGACTGCAGCTTTGATGGAGTTTGAAACGATTGATGCTGATCAAATTAACGATATTATGGCGGGCATACCAGTGCGTCATCCTAAGCCTAAGCAACCAACGGTAAAACCGAAGGATAGTGGAGGTGGAAGCGCTGCGGTTAGTCCTAAGCCGCAACCAACTGCAAAAAAAGAATAAGCTTAGTTACCATATCAAGCTTAGGTTAAAATAAGGGGTTGACTAACTTAATTAGTCAGCCCCTTATCCTTTTATGATGCTACATTGCGGACAATTTAAGTTAGATTTAGCCAGACCTCATGTCATGGGTATTCTTAACGTGACCCCTGATTCTTTCTCAGATGGTGGTCACTATTCACAGATAGATGCCGCGGTACAACATGCGCTTACTTTAATTGATGAAGGTGTCGATATTTTAGATATTGGTGGTGAATCGACACGACCTAATGCAACGCCAGTCACGTTAACTCAAGAGTTAAATCGAGTGATTCCTGTGATAGAAGCGCTCGTTGCACATCAAATTAATATTCCTATCTCGATTGATACATATAAGCCAGCAGTGATGCGCGCCGCGATTGCAGCTGGTGCTAGCATAGTGAATGATGTTAGAGCTTTGCAAGAAGAGGATGCGATAGAGGCAGTAGCAGATACGCATGTTGGTGTTTGCTTAATGCATATGCAAGGCACACCACAAACCATGCAGGACAATCCGAATTATGGTGATGTTGTCAAAGAGGTTAGCGGTTTTTTATCTGAGCGAGTGACGGTCTGTCAACAAGCGGGGATTGCAAGCAACCGATTATTAATTGATCCTGGTTTCGGATTTGGAAAAACCCGCGCCCATAATATTACGTTGATACAACAACTGAATGCATTAACTCAATTGGGTTTGCCAATTCTAGTTGGCTTGTCACGAAAATCCGTCTTAGGTCAAGTAACAGGAAGTGATGTGGATGCGCGATTGTATGCCAGTGTTGCTGCGGCCGTTATTTCGGTGATGAAGGGCGCTCAAATAGTGCGCGTACATGATGTGAAAGCAACGGTTGAGGCACTGAAAGTGGTTGCTGCCATTGCACCATCATAGGTTTTTTTTGCAAGAAAAAGGCTTAGTACCTCTGATAAAGCGGTGCTGTTTTGATTGTATGATAAAGCCAGTAAACTATAAACTAGTGTAAACATAAACCAGTAAAATAAACTAAAAAACGAGAAAGTGTTATCCATGGCAAAAAAATATTTTGGGACGGATGGTATACGAGGAAAAGTAGGAGAGCACCCAATTACACCAGAATTTGTGATGCGCTTAGGTTATGCGGCTGGCCGCGTATTTGTTGGTCTGCAACAAGGTAGCTTAGCTAAGGGTGCTCATCCAACCGTATTGATTGGTAAAGATTCACGTATTTCAGGCTATATGTTAGAAGCCGCATTAGAAGCAGGGTTGACGGCTGCTGGCGTGAATGCCATGTTGACCGGACCAATGCCGACGCCTGCTATTGCCTATCTAACGCGCGCTTTACGGGCGCAGGCAGGGATTGTCATTTCCGCATCACACAATCCTTATGATGATAATGGCATTAAATTCTTTTCCAGTGAGGGCGAAAAGTTAGGCGATGAGATTGAACATGCGATTGAGGCTGAACTCGAGAAGCCCATGCAAGTAATGGAATCGGCTAAATTGGGTAAAGCAAAACGAATTGATGATGCGGCTGGTCGTTACATTGAGTTTTGTAAAAGTACATTTCCTAATAACATGGATTTGCGTGGCTTAAAAATTGTGCTAGATTGCGCGCATGGTGCGACTTATCACGTAGCGCCGCCAGTATTTCATGAGCTTGGTGCTGAAGTGATTGCGATTGGTAATAAGCCAGACGGTTTGAATATTAATTTAAACGTCGGCTCTACTCATCCGCAAGCCTTACAAAAAGCAGTTGTTGAGCATGAAGCCGATATGGGCATTGCTTTTGATGGAGATGGCGACCGCGTATTAATGGTTGATGCGAATGGACAAATATTAGATGGTGATCAATTACTATATATCATTGCTTTAGGTTTATATGCAAAAGGCAAACTAAAAGGCGGTGTAGCAGGTACGTTGATGACCAACCTTGCCCTAGAGCATGCTTTGCAACAACATCAAATTCCATTTGGTCGTGCTAACGTAGGTGATCGCTATGTGTTGGAATTATTGAAAGAGAAAAATTGGCAGCTGGGTGGTGAAAACTCAGGTCATATTCTCACTTTAGATAAACATACCAGTGGCGACGCGATTATTGCAGCATTGCAAGTGTTGCATGCGCTTAAACAAAGTGGCAAAACTTTGGCGCAGATGGGCGCTGCATTGCCGTTATATCCACAAGTGTTGATTAATGTCACGACTAAGCAAAAACTAGATTTACAACTGCCTGCCATTCAAGCTGTGGTTAAGCAAGCTGAAGATGCGTTGAAAGATGCCGGTCGCGTGCTCCTACGCGCATCTGGAACAGAGCCAAAAATTCGGGTAATGGTTGAAGGTCAAGATGTCCAACTAGTGCAACAATTAGCAGAGAAAATTGCCAGTGTTGTTGAGGCGCAGAGTAAATAATAAACGATATAAATTATTGTTTTTATAGGATTAAATTTCAATCTTAAAAATAAAACATTCATTCTAGTTTCATCAAATTGTCATATCAAAAGCGCATTCTGCCAGCAATAACAATGCTAAATGGAGAATGTAATGACAAACAAAATGCGTTTATATCTCACACGCATGAATCATTTTGATAACGCTTTATGCATTAAAGTGAGTCATGCCAGTCAATATAGAATCGTCCGCGACTGGTTTAGATTGATGAGTCGCTTAGGCGATGGTGTATTTTGGTACACGATGTTACTCGGCATCGTATTGATACAAGGCGAATCGGCATGGATGCCAGTATTGCATATTGTTGCGACTGGCTTATGTGGTACTTTGGTTTATAAATGGTTAAAAGGTAAAACCTTGCGCCCAAGACCCTATCAAGTCTTACAAGATGTTTGGCTAACGGGAAAACCATTAGATTATTTCAGCTTTCCTTCTGGTCATACGTTACACGCGGTCACATTTACTTGCATGACGTTAGCTTACTTTCCTTCTTTGGCTTTACTGGCAATTCCGTTTAGCATCATGGTTGCCATGTCGCGCGTTGTGCTTGGGCTGCACTATCCGAGTGATGTGTTAGCGGGTGCTGTAATCGGCATAGCACTATCATTAGTTTCCATGAATATTATTTTGTAAAAGTCTAAGCAGTCAATTAAAAAGGTGATGCAGTTGCATCACCTTTTTTGTAGCTTACAAATGGCGATATATGTTAAATACTGTAATACCGAATCGGTTCAGCATGATCCATCTGTAGCGTTGCTAAACAGTGTTCGCGCCACATGAGCACACGTGATAAGTCATCAATCGCTGTGCGCTCAGGCTGCCAATTTGGTAGTTGACCATTCATAATTTTATGGAAATTTTTAAGCGCCTCTTCTGTTTCATTAATGTAGTAATCAAAATGTTTATGTTTTTGATTGTTATTAAAATGGATGCATTGATGAATCACATTGGGCAGTTTAACGGCTCTCAACAGGCGGTCAGCATAAGCTAACGTACGTAGTTTTTTATTAACTAATTTTTGTGGTTGTTCAAAACAAGGTGCAATAAAGTGACTAATCAATAGCGCATGCTTAGACAGTAATTGTCCTGGTGTTTTAAGAAGCGATTGTTGAATATGTACATCCATCGCCCACTCTGCGGCGATGTGGGTGAAGATGCTTTCATGTTCCCAAAGTGCTTCATGCGCTGGCACAAAATGATTATGCGCAATGACGTCAACATAAAGATGACTGGCGTAGCCGATGGCAATTGCCGTTTCTTCATCAGTGTTTGCATGATTAATTAAATATGCTGCTTTTTGCCATTGGTGCGTGGTTTTGAATTTTTTAGAAATAACCGCTAAATCGGGCAAGCAAGCGCCGGCCATGACTAGCTCAGGGAAGCGCTTAATCGCTTCCCTAAACCGATTGTCTAGCAAAGGCGAGGCAATTAACAGTGACTGCGCAAAATAAACGTGGGTGTATAAACCCCAAGCGTTAGCATCGAGTGAATAAAGCGTGAGCGGTAGGCACCACCAAAAGCCGTTCAACAATTTTCGATTGTTCATGGCGCTAATTTGACATGGTTTTGTGAAACTTAAATGACAGAACTTGATGTTATTAACAAACAATTGTCATCTTCATTAAATTGTCACAATGCAACGATAACATCGCTAATAACATTTAAATTACTTCGGCCTATACATGAAAATATTGTTCATCTCAGATGTTTACTTCCCACGTGTGAATGGCGTTTCGACTTCAATCAAAACGTTTATTAATCAATTGCAACTACTGGGTCACCATGTGGATTTAATCGCACCTGATTATGGTGATGGGCACCATACAGATACATCTAATATTAAACGTATTGCTGCGAGAAGTATTTATTTTGACCCTGAAGATCGATTAATGAAATATGGTGCGGCTTTAAAGTTATTGCCAGAGCTAAAAAAACAAAACTATGACATTATTCATATTAATACGCCTTTTGTTGCGCATTATTTAGGGATTAAGTTAGCGAAGCTGTTGCATATTCCCTGCGTTGAAACCTACCACACCTTTTTTGAAGATTATCTGCATCATTACTTACCATGGATTCCGCAAAGCTTAGCAAGAAGCCTCGCTCGGGCGATTTCCAAAAAACAATGTAATGCGGTTAATGCCATTGTTGTGCCATCGCAACCTATGTTAGATGTGCTGAGAGTGTATGGGGTAAGTAGTAGCGCCAATGTGATTCCTACTGGCTTGCAACCAGCTAGCTTTGCTGAATCGGATGGCTTGGCTTTTAAGGAAAAACATGGCATAGAGAATAAACGACCCATGTTGCTGTATGTGGGACGCGTTGCTTTTGAGAAGAATATTCCCTTTTTATTTGAAATGACCAAGGTGCTTGCTGAACGGCATCCCAACGTACTGCTAGTAGTCGCAGGGGAAGGTCCAGCTGAAAAGTCATTACATCAGCTAGCAGTTACTTTAAAAATTGAAGACAATGTTAAGTTTATTGGTTATTTAGATCGTGATACTGAGTTAAATGCCTGTTATAAATCAGCCGATGTTTTTGTGTTTTCGTCAAAAAGTGAAACACAAGGCTTGGTGTTACTAGAAGCCATGGCACAAGGCACCCCAGTGGTTGGGATTGCTGAATTAGGGACAGCTTCTATTTTGCATGAAGGGCAAGGCGCATTAATTGCAACTGAGAATGCGGTTGAATTTTCGGATAAAGTCGCCTCTTTGATTGAGGACCACACCAAACGTGATTTGCTAAGTCAAAAAGCAAAAGAGTATGCTTTTTGTGTGTGGTCAGCAGATGTGCAAGCACAGCGGATGGTTAATTTCTATCAAAAAACAATAGAGCAATACCAATTTAAAAGGTCATCGCTACCTTATGTCACATTGACTGACTAATGCAGGGCTTACTTATTTAGTGATTTTTTGATTTTGACCCATCAGATTTATTTCTAATATGCTATAAATGCAGAATGGAAAATAATACGATAAGCGCAGAAACGTTACTGGCAGCGGTTGATTTAGGCTCGAATAGCTTTAGGTTGGAAATCGCCCATTATGTTGGCGGGCAAATCCAACGCGTTGACTATATTAAAGAAGCGGTTAGGCAGGGTGGCGATTTGGATGAAAATCGCAATTTGAATGCCGCAGCACTAGAACGTGGTGTGAAGTGTTTAGAGCGATTTGGTGAAGCATTAAAAGGGTTCCCTGCTCAAAATGTGCGAGCAGTCGCGACACAAACGCTCAGAGAAGCGCGCAATAGAGACTTGTTTATTGAGATGGCGCAGAAAGCGCTTGGCTATGATATTGAAGTGATTTCGGGTGTCGAAGAAGCTAGATTGATTTATCAAGGCGTCAGTCACTTTTTGCCACAGTCAGATGAGCGCCGTTTGGTGATTGATATTGGTGGGCGTTCGACTGAGTTTGTACTAGGACAACATTTTGATGCATTAACAACAGAATCATTACGCGTTGGTTCTGTTGCCTGGTCATTAAAATATTTTCCAGATGGAGAGCTTTCCGAAAAGAATTTAAAACGTGCAGAAGTTGCAGCCAAGTCATTTTTGGATGTGATTACGCGTGCTTATGCACCTAAGTATTGGGATGTGGCTTATGGTGCATCTGGCACTGTTGGTGCTGTAGGTGATGTGTTGGCTGTGAATGGGTTCAAAGAAGGCGTCATCACAAGAGAAGGTTTAGATTGGTTACGTAAAGAATTAATCAAAGCTAAAAGTACTAGCCGTTTAAAAATAGAGGGCTTGAAAGAAGAACGTAATGCCGTCATTGGGGGCGGCTTAAGTGTATTGCGTGCTGTGTTTGATATTTTAAAAATAGAAACTTTGCATGTAGCACGCGGGGCGCTACGGCATGGCTTATTTTATGACATGGCAGCAGAGGCGAGTGATGGCTTGGTCTATACCAAAGAGGCTTCAGTCAACTTGTTGCTGAAGCGGTTTCCAGTCGATACTAAACATGCAGAGCATGTGAACGAAGCTGCTCTTTATTTGTTTGATTACGTTACTAACAACCTGAATGCTAAAAAAGACAAAATTTTAGAGCAAAGAAGATTGTTAAGTTGGGCAGCGCAGTGTCATGAAATTGGAGCAGTGATTTCACATAGCGCTTCTCATGTGCACGGCGCTTATATTTTGGATCATACTGAATTAATGGGATTTTCTCAGAGTGATTTGCATCACTTGAGTTTGCTGTTATTAGCCCAGCGCGGTAAACTTAAAAAGTTAGATTTGACGTTAGTAGATGAACGATTAATGATTTCTTTAGCTTGCTTACGCTTAGCCATTATTCTTTGTCATTCGCGTAATAAACCAACGCTTAGCGGGATTGATCATTTACAGTTTAATGCTAATAAAATGGCGCTAACAGTATCAGATAGTTGGCTAGAATCACATCCACAATCCGCTTATTTATTAGAAGAAGAAGTGATTGCATGGAAGAAGGTTAACTGGAGTTTAACGGTATTAATAAAGAATAATTAGTATTGGATAATGTTGTTTAATAATTGAGAAGGAGTCTAGTAATGACGATTGAACAAAAGGTAACGCCTAAAGTAATTCCATCAAAAATAGCTAATCCGACAGCAAAACGAACAACAGTGGCAAAAAAGCCGCCAGTTAAATCCGTAGCAACAATAAAAACACCTATTGCAACAGCGCCAGGAAAACAAGTCATTGAAAAAAGAATAATGAATGCAGATAAGTCGGTTAAACAAGACAAAGTAAAAATGAAGCGTGATAGTTTTACAATGCCAAAAGATGAGTATGCGCAATTAGCAGCATTAAAAGCACGTTTGTTGACGCTAGGGAAACCAATAAAGAAAAGTGAGTTATTACGTGCTGGTATTAAACAGTTAGTTGCAATGACTGATTTGCGTTTAAAGAAAGCAATGGCTGATGTGCCTGTTATAAAAACCGGCAGACCTAAAAAAAAGAAATAAAGAAAAAGGAATAAAGGTTAAAGCATTTAATGCAAAAAACAGCATTGTGATGCGCTAACCATTCTTTTGTAAAAGCATCGTCTGAGCTGAAAGCGGGGTTGCTGAATCGCTACCCTCTGCCTGGCGGACAAGTTGGTAGATGCCATCCTTGGTCAATGTCCATGCGTCAATATTATCTTTTAAATAAGGCGTGAAACACTCATCCATCACGCGTTTTTGCATATCTTCATCTAAAATTGGCCATGCGATTTCTACCCGTTTAAGCATGTTACGCGACATCCAGTCCGCACTTGCTAGCCAAAGCTTCACTTTGTCATCAATGTTGAAATAAAACGCGCGAGAGTGCTCCAGAAAGCGTCCGACTATCGAGCGAATGCGGATACGATCATGCAAATCCTTTGCCCCAGGTGGCAATATGCAGGCACTACGCACAATCAAATCGATGGATGCACCTTTTTTTGCAGCTCTCATGAGAGCTAACACGAGTGCTTCATCTGTTAATGAGTTGGTTTTAATAATAATTCGGGCTGTTTTGCCTTTTGCAGCTGCATTGCCTGCCGCATTAATATAGCGCAACATTGTGCTATGCAATGTAAAGGGAGAAACAAGTAATTTGCGCATTTTAGGCAGCGGCAGTTCGCTGGTTAAATGTCTAAATAACTGTTCTATTTCTCTAGTGATGGTGAGATCGCTAGTGAGCATGCTAAAGTCGGTATAAAGTTTGGCTGTTTTAGGGTTGTAATTACCAGTAGACACATGCGCATACCGTGTAATTGAGCGACCTTCTCGGCGCATGATAAGCAACATTTTTGCATGTGTTTTTAATCCGACAATGCCATAGACCACTTGCGCACCAATCGACTCAAGTGCTTCCGCCCAGTTAATATTCGCTTCTTCATCAAAACGCGCTTTTAATTCAACCACCACTAACACTTCTTTGCCACGTTGCACCGCAGTTTGCAATAAGTTGAGGATACGTGGATCTGAACCGGCGCGATAAATGGTTTGATGAATAGCCAGTACGTCTGGGTCATGTACAGCTTCTTGTAGCAGTTGGATAACTGCTTCAAAACTCTCAAACGGTTGATGAATCAATACGTCACGTTTTCTGAGTTGTGAGAACATCGACTTATTGGCTGCCAGGGCTTTAGGCCACGCTGGCGTAAAGGTCGGAAATACTAATTTTGCATCACCTGCCAAATCAGGTAATTGAATGAGTCGGCCAAGGTTGACAGGCCCATTTACTTTATACAAAGCAGAAGCGGGCAAAGCGAATTGCTCTAGTAAAAAGGTTGATAGTGACTCATCACAATCAATTGTGACTTCTAAACGTACTGGTTCTCCATAAGCACGAAAAGCGAGCTCTTTACGTAAAGCTTTGCGTAAATTACTGACGTCATCTTCAACATCCAAATCAGAGTTTCTTGTCACCCTAAATTGAGAAAAATTAACGATTTTTGCGCCATCAAACAAATCAGGCAAATGCGCGCGAATAATACTGGTGAGCGAAACAAAGCATTGTTGTTTTTTGCTGATGCGATCAGGCATTTTGACAATTCTCGGTAAAACTCGTGGCACACGAACAATGGCAATCGATGGTGTTTTTTTAGTTGATTTATTCTCAAGCTGAACGATAAAGTGCAATGCTTTATTGGCTACCTGTGGAAAAGGATGCGAAGGATCTAATGCAATTGGCAACAACAGCGGTTTAACCTCTGCTTGAAAATATTGCGCAACCCATTTCTTTTGTTCAACTGTCCGCAAGTGGCTAGAAACCAAGGCGACACCTTGCTTTTCTAAAGCAGGCATTAATTCGTTTTCGAACAAATAATATTGCTTTTCGACTAAAGCATGTGCTTTTAGTGCAATCGCTTCGTAAGTTTCTGCATTTAGGTTTTCATTGGCTAACCCATTCTGTAACGCTTCTAATTGCGCGGCCATGCGCACTTCAAAAAACTCATCCAAGTTGGAAGCAACAATGCATAAAAAGCGTAACCGTTCCAATAATGGATAGTCTTCTCGTTGTGCTAACGATAAAACACGCTCATTAAAACTTAAAATACTCAAGTCTCGGTTTAGTAGGGTTGAAACTGATTTTTTCATGGTTGCGTCAATATATTCAATAATGGGTTTACATCAGGTTTATGACTAGATTGAATGTAGCGATGGCTAATCAATAAAATAAGCCTTGGACGTTATTCACAACCAAGGCTTGGGTTTAGGTCAATCTTAGCACTAACTTCCGTCAGCTAAGTGGCGGATATCGCGACCTTCAACAATATAAATCACCTGCTCAGCAATGTTTTTTGCGTGGTCGCCTACGCGTTCGATTGCACGTGCCATCGTGATGATATCCAGCGCTGTTGTAATCGTGCGCGGATCTTCCATCATAAAGGTAATCAGCTGTCTAATAATCGATTTAAATTCTGTATCCAGCGCATCATCGGTTTCAATGACTACTCTCGCTTCATCCGCATCTAATCTGGCAAACGTATCTAATGCGCTTCTAATTTGAGCACTAGCTGCTTGCGCCAAATGCCTGACATCCGTCGTTGCTTTGAGCACAGTGACATCGCGTTCTTGAATACGGCGAATGCTTTTGGCCATTTTTTTTACTTCGTCACCAGATCGTTCAAGGTCTGTCACCATTTTGCTAATCGACATGACCAAACGTAAATCAGAAGCTGTTGGCTGGCGCTTGGCGATGATATGAATACAATCATCATCAATAGATTTTTCAAATGCATTAACTTCAGAATCATTTTCTAATACATCTAATACCGCCGCAATATTGTTGTCGGCATAGGCCTTAGTCACCATGTTGATTTGCGTTTCAACCAAGCCACCCATTTCAAGCACCTTGCTGCGTAGGCGCTCTAAGTCTGCATCAAACTGGGTCGAGAGGTGTATATTTTCATTCATTATTAATCCTAACTAATTCATAGTTATTTAATGTGGCAATTTGTTAATTTAACTAATTCTGCCAGTAATGTAATCTTCAGTACGCTTATCGTTTGGCTTGATGAAGATATCGTTTGTATTGTTGAACTCAATTAACTCGCCTAAATACATATATGCGGTGTAATCAGAAACACGTGCGGCTTGTTGCATATTGTGCGTCACAATAACAATTGTATAATCTTTTTTCAGCTCATGAATCAACTCTTCAACTCTTGCTGTAGAAATAGGATCAAGCGCAGAGCATGGCTCATCTAACAGTAATACATTTGGTTTAACGGCAACACAGCGTGCAATACATAAGCGTTGTTGTTGACCGCCAGATAGACTACTGCCACTTTGGTTAAGTTTGTCTTTTACTTCACTCCATATCGCCGCCTTTTTCAGCGCCCATTCAACACGATCATCCATCTCGCGTTTAGATAAACTTTCATACAACTTAACACCAAACGCAATATTGTCGTAAATTGACATTGGGAATGGCGTTGGTTTTTGAAACACCATGCCTACTTTTGCACGAAGCAGATTGATATCTTGCCCTTTATCATGAATGTCTTTGCCATCAAGCAGAATTTCTCCTTCTACACGCTGTTTAGGGTAAAGCTCATACATGCGGTTGAATGTGCGGAGCAAGGTTGATTTTCCGCAACCAGATGGACCGATAAAAGCAGTCACTTTGCTGGCGGGAATATCTAAATTCACATTTTTTAAGGCATGAAATTTGCCATAATAAAAGTCTAAATGATTGGTTTTAATTTTCGACTGTAAGGTTTCTGTAGTCATTAGTCTTAATCCTAACTTAACGTTGTACTTGTTCTTGACGGAAAACTGTTCGAGCTAAAATATTTAAGCCTAGAACAAATAAAGTAATAATCAATGCGCCTGCCCATGCAAGATGCTGCCAGTCGTCGTATGGACTTAATGCGAACTGGTAAATCACAACGGCGAGGCTGGCCATCGGTTTGCCCATATCTGTATTCCAGAATTGGTTGTTAAGCGCAGTAAACAATAGTGGTGCTGTTTCACCACTAATGCGCGCAACGGCTAACAACAATCCAGTCAAAATACCGGCTTTAGCTGAGCGATAAACGACGATAGTCGTCACTTTCCAATAAGGTGCACCAAGTGCTGCAGCCGCCTCACGTAATGTATTTGGTACTAACAGCATCATATTTTCAGTGGTTCTAACCACTACTGGAATGACGATCAGTGATAATGCAATTGAACCTGCCCAGCCAGAAAAGTGACCAACTTGATGTACAGCAATCTCGTAAACAAATAAGCCAATTACAATAGACGGTGCTGATAGCAAAATGTCATTGATGAAGCGTGTGGATGGCGCTAGCCAGCCAGATTTGCCATATTCAGCTAAATAAGTGCCAGCCAAAATGCCAATTGGCGTACCAATTAGTGTGGCAAATAAAACCATCAACAAACTGCCGAAGATTGCATTGGACAAGCCACCATTACCGCCTGGTGGAGGTGTGCTTTCTGTAAACACCGCAGTGCTCAAGTACTCAAAACCGTTACTAAATAAAGTAAATAGTATCCAAGATAAGAAAAATAATGCAATGACAACAGTTGCCATTGAAAGTGACATTGCTATTTGATTAAACAGCTTACGTTTTTTATAACGGGTGTTATTAAATTCCATCATGATTGTTTACCTTCCTGCTTGGCAAGACGAAGCAAGAGTAATTTTGAAAGAGCCAACACAATGAATGTGATGATAAATAAGGTTAAGCCTAGTGCCGTGAGTGATGAGGTATATAGCTCGCCAACCGATTCCGCGAATTCGTTTGCAATGGCGGATGAAATGGTATTGCCTGGCATCATCAGCGAAGCAAAAATTTCATGTGAGTTACCAATCACAAAAGTAACCGCCATTGTTTCACCTAATGCGCGGCCAAGGCCTAGCATAATGCCGCCAATCACCCCTGTTTTGGTGTAAGGCAAGACGACATTCCAAACCACTTCCCATTTTGTTGAGCCGAGGCTGTACGCAGACTCTTTGAGCATAGGCGGCACCACTTGAAACACATCGCGCATAACAGAGGCAGTAAACGGAATGACCATAATGGCTAAGATAAAACCGGCAGTTAACATGCCGATGCCCATTGGAGGGCCTTGAAAAAGTAAACCAACAAATGGCAACTCGCCAAGATTATCGTTTATCCAAGGTTGTACGTGTTCTGCAAACATCGGGGCAAATACAAATAGCCCCCACATGCCATAAATAATACTAGGGATACCGGCTAATAATTCTACCGCTACGCCGATTGGTCGTTTTAACCAGACGGGGGCAATTTCTGTAATAAATAAAGCAATACCAAAACTTAACGGAACAGCAATACACATCGCGATGATGGAGGTAATGATGGTGCCATAAATAGGCACTAATGCACCAAACTCTTCTGTGACAGGGTTCCATTCGGCACTGGTGAAAAATGGCAGCCCGAAAGTTTTAAATGCGGGCAAACTGCCGATGAATAAAGTGATAATAATGCCGACTAATAGTAGTAACACTAAAGAGGCAAAAAACATGGTGGTACCTTTGAACAGCTTATCTAGCAAAGCGCCCATGTTTTGGTTGGGTTTTTGAGGAGAGGACAATGTAGACCCTTTAGTATTGGTTTGTGTATCAAAGGTTGAATTAGCAGAAAGAGCCGAAGCTCCTCCTGCATTTGCCATATTACTATGATGGGATGACATTTTCTAGGTTACCTATGTTTCTAGTCTAACTAGGTTTCTAAATTAGCTAACTTAAGCCTAGTTCCAAACTGCAGAACCGTCTTTAGCTTTCATGTTTGTCTTCCAGCTTTTTTGAATCAAATCAACAACGTTGTCAGGTAATGGTACATAGTCCAACGCTTTAGCACTTAAATCACCACTTTTGTAGGCAAAATCAAAGAAGTTTAAAACTTCTTTCGCTTTTGCGGCGCTGGCTTGTTCTTTGTACATTAAAATAAATGTTGCACCAGCAATCGGCCATGATTCTTTACCAGGCTCGTTTGTTAAAATTTCGTAGAAGCCTGGTGCTTCTTCCCATTTTGCATATTTAGCTGCTGCTTGGAAAGATTCAATTGATGGCTCAACAGTAGCGCCTTCTTTGTTAATCATTGACGTATAAGCTAGATTGTTTTGTGTCGCATATGCTAACTCAACATAACCAATTGAATGCTTGATCGTTTTAACATAAGAAGCAACACCTGCATTTTTAGCACCAGCAATACCTGTTGGCCATTTTACCGCTGTGTTTGCACCGACTTTATCAGCCCACTCTTTACTTACTTTACCTAAATAATTAGTAAAGATGAAGGTAGTGCCAGAACCATCAGAGCGGTGAACAACCGTAATAGCTGCGCTTGGTAATTTTACGCTTGGATTTAATTTTGCAATGGCTGGGTCATCCCATTTCGTGATTTTTTTCAAGTAAATGTTCGCTAAAGTTTCACCATCTAACGCTAATTTACCTGCATCTACACCTGGAATATTCACAACTGGCACGACGCCGCCCACAACAGTTGGAAACTGTAGCAAGCCTAGCTTATCTAGTTCTGCCGGTTCTAATGGTTTGTCTGTAGCGCCAAAATCAACTACCTTGTTGCTGATTTGTTTAATGCCTGCACCAGAGCCGCTGGCTTGGTAATTCATCTTAACGCCAGTTTTTGCTTGGTAAGATTCTGCCCATTTGGCATAAATTGGGTGAGGAAAAGAAGCGCCGGCACCTGTAATTTCTGCCGCTGCAAATGTTGTGGTTGCAATCGTCAAGCTTGCTGCAAATATCGACGCTGCTCCAAATAATTTAACAAACTTAGTTTGCATTAAAATCTCCATAATTAAAAAAATCTATACCAAAAAGGACTTCAAAAATAATCACAAATAATACTATTTGCGATGAGTTGAAGCATTGTATAAATTAATTATGACAAAATTATGACATTGTCAGCGTTGAGGTGTATTTAAATGGTATTTGAAAAGTATTATAAAAATGAACGTCCAATATAGTAAGCAATCGCAGCAACGATTCCAGAGCATGGAATGGTAAGTACCCATGCCCATACAATACGTGATGCTAATCCCCAGCGCACAGCAGAAACCCTTCTCGATAGACCAACACCAACGATAGCGCCTGTAATGGTATGGGTGGTTGAAACTGGAATGCCCAAAGTTGTCGCTAAAAATAACGCGATTGAGCCAGAGGTTTGTGCAGAAAATCCACCAGTTGGGCGCACTTTAGTTATGCCCATGCCCATGGTGCGCACAATTCGCCAACCGCCAAGTAAAGTACCAAAGGCCATGGCTAGGTGACAAGACATCACTACCCAAAAAGGCACATGAAAGTCACCTTCAAGATAACCGTTAGCAAATAATAAGATAGTGATAATGCCCATCGTTTTTTGAGCATCGTTTGCGCCATGCCCTAAGCTAAATAACGAAGAGGAAATGAATTGCAATTTGTTAAAACGACTTTCTGTTTTGTACGGTGCGGATTTTCTAAAAAGCCATAAAATGCTAATGGATAACAATAGGGCAAGCAGCATGCCGAACATAGGCGAGAAAATAATTCCAAGCGCAGTCGTAATTAATTTGGCGCCAAAAATAACGCCATTTGTCCCTGCATGTGCGAGCCCAGCACCCAGCAAACCGCCAATTAGCGCATGAGATGATGACGAAGGAATACCAAACCACCAAGTAACGACGTTCCAAACAATGGCGCCACTTAATGCGCCAAAGATAACTGCATTATTCACGATATTAGGATCAATAATCCCTTTTCCAATAGTGTCAGCAACATGTAAGCCAAAGAACATAAAAGCAATGAAATTAAAGAATGCAGCCCAAATAACCGCTGCTTGAGGAGTGAGCAACCTAGTTGAGACCATTAGCGCAATTGAGTTTGCTGCATCGTGGAAACCATTCATAAAATCGAATATAAGGGCTACCACCACCAACAATGCCATGATGAGTAATGCGTGATCCATGAGCTATCCTTAAATGCGTTCTAAAACGACACCATGAATGACATCAGCCACATCCTCACAACTATCGACGGCCTCTTCAAATAAGTCATAAAGCGCTTTTGAGCTAATTAAAGTGCGCGCGTCAGAATTTTCTTGGAATAGACGGCGTATGCCTGCGCGAACAATATGATCTGCTTCGCCTTCAATAATACTAATCTCTTCACACGTACGTAAAATAAGATGCGCGTTTTTCATATCACTTAACATCGCCACCACATCACGTACTTTTTCTGATGCACGCAGTAAGATTTGGCCCATTGCGACCATTTCTGGCGTGAAGTTAATTTGTCCATGAATGGTCGCATTTTGTGGAATCGCTTCCATAAAATCGATAATATCGTCCAATGCCATCGCTAACTCGCGAATCTCGCGACGATCGAAAGGCGTGATAAACGTTTTATGGAGGGAAAGTAAAATTTCTTGCGTATATAAATCTGCTTCCGATTCAATTCTTCTTATTTCTGCAAAGTGTGTATCAAACTTATCAGGGTCATTAACCGCGGCCATCATGGCTAATTCTTTGGAAGCCTTTACTGAGCAGTCGGCTAACTTATTGAATAATGTGAAATAATTATCATTATGTGGAGTGATAATAGACATTATCCGACTAAAAATACTGGTCGCCATTGTTATATTCCCTAATCTGTTTGTTGAATTGATCGTTAGATAAAGCGCATCATTTATTTAGCTCACTTTTAAGTGGAGTTCTAATTGTGACAAAATTATGACACAGATGTTGGGTAGAGATAACAAAATTATCTCTACTCATGACCATTTAAGTTGCAATCTTTACGATGTTTGCAGAAAAGTGGAAAGTGGGTGGCATGGACGCAGCCAAGAGTTTGGCGAATTTTTTTATGCTAATTCTAGAGCGTAATGGTCTACTATAACCTTGACGTTGCCATTCGTTTTGGTTGGTTTAAACTAATTTCGTTTTAAGTCAAATTATTAGTCCTGTAATTTGCCGATTTCATCAATTTCTTTTTTAATTCTCATGCTGTCAAGACGGGCAATTGGAATAGCCGTGAAAAGTTTAATACGATTTTGAAGCATATTGGTTACTTTATTAAATGCCGCCATTTTTTCATCATCACTACCATCAACTGAAGCGGGGTCTTCAACTCCCCAATGGGCAGTCATCGGTTGCCCGGGCCAGACAGGGCAAACTTCACCAGCTGCATTGTCACAGACTGTAAAAACAAAATCTAAATGGGGTGCGTCTGCAGCTGCAAACTCATTCCAACTTTTGCTACGCAAGCCATCAATAGGTAATTTTAATTTTTCTAGGGTCTTGATTGCGTATGGGTTTACTGTACCATTTGGATAACTGCCAGCACTAAATGTCTTAAAATTACCTTTACCCCAATACTCTAATAACTTCTCAGCGATGATGCTTCGTGCTGAATTGCCAGTACATAAAAATAATACGTTATAAACTTTATTTGACATTGTTTTCTCCTTTATAGCAGCGTTGTCCGATTGCAGATGATGTTACTGCAGTTCACCAATGCGTTTTAATTGATTGGTGAGGTCTTCGTTACTTTCTACTTTGTTAAGAACTGTTTTATTAAAGTCTATTGCTAAAAACGCTTCAATACGTCTGCGTAAAGTCGTATAAGCATGTTCGAAAATAGCATTAATTTGAGCGTCAGTCCCAGTTGCTTTAGCAGGGTCGTCCACACCCCAGTGTGCGCGAATCACTTTTGCCCCATGATTAGAAATCAAGTATGCGGGGCAAGTTTCACCTGCTGCATTACCGCAAACAGTAATGACAATATCGGGCACAAGAGGTAAATCATTCCATGATTTGCTGTAATAACCTTCTGTTGATATGCCTTTTTGCTTTAGCAAAGCAATTGAACGTGGATGCACTTCGCCAGTGGGATCGCTACCTGCGCTCATGGCGCGCATGCCTGCAGGCGCTAAGGCATTAAAGGTTGCTTCAGCTAAAATAGAGCGACAAGAATTGCCAGTACATAAAAATAAAATATTCATCCGATTAACGCTTTCTCTATTAATTAATGTTCATACCAATGCTTGCTACGGTTAACAATCGCGACAATCGAAAGCATGACTGGCACTTCGATTAACACACCAACAACGGTTGCTAATGCTGCACCTGAGTTGAATCCAAATAAAGCGATTGCGGTTGCAACGGCAAGCTCAAAGAAGTTAGACGCGCCAATGAGTGCAGATGGTCCTGCGACACAATAAGCGACTTTAAATTTTTTATTGAGCCAATAAGCCAATAGAGAGTTGAAGTACACTTGAATCAAAATTGGGACGGCTAATAAAAGAATAATCAATGGTTGGTCAAGTATTTGCTCACCTTGGAAGGCGAACAATAAAACCAGTGTGATTAATAGTGCACTTAATGAGATAGGTTGCAGTTTTTTTAGCGTTGCATTCAATGCTAAATCGTTACCTTTACGCATTAGCACTTTTCTTAACATTTGACTGATGACGATGGGGACGACAACAAATAATAAGACTGAAATCAGTAGCGTATCCCACGGTACGACGATGCTAGATAAGCCTAAAAGCAAAGCGACAATAGGGGCAAAAGCAAATAGCATAATGGCATCGTTGATTGCTACTTGTGAGAGCGTGAACTTCGCATCGCCACCACATAAATTACTCCAGACAAAGACCATTGCTGTACATGGAGCGGCTGCCAATAAGATTAAGCCAGCAATATAACTATCGATTTGGTCGGCTGGTAGTATGTCGGCAAACAGATGGCGAATAAAAAACCAAGCCAATAATGCCATTGAAAAGGGCTTTACCATCCAATTGATGAATAGCGTTACGCCAATGCCTTTTGTGTGTTCTAGCACTTCACCCATGGCAGCAAAGTCAATTTTAAGCAGCATGGGGATTATCATTAACCAGATTAAGACGGCAACAGGCAGGTTCACTTCTGCTACTTTAATAGTTGCCAATGCTTGAAACATATCTGGTGCTAATTTACCTAGCGCAATGCCGACCACTATACAGCCTAATACCCACCATGTGAGATTGCGTTCAAAGCTACTAATTTTAGGCTTTATATTATCTAGCTTTGAATGATTGGGTGTTGAATCAACAGCAGCTTGATTTTTTGTCATGCTCAGTTTTTCCTTTAGATGGTGTTAATTGAATCGTTTGCATTGGTACGCAACAGGCGGTGTTTTCGACAATATCGGTAGCGGTATTATTAAAAGTTAGTGAGCTTTCTAGTGTTTGATAGGTTTCCCATGCGATACCAGAAGGGTCTTGTACCCAATGCTTATCTGATTTGGCATAACAGCAAGTTGTGCCTTCTTGAGAAAGCATCGCCATGTCTGCTTGTTCTAATCGGTTTTTAATTTCAGTTAGTTCATCACTTTTTTCTACTTGGATACCAATATGATTAAGACCTGCTTTTGCACCTCTAGCACTGATTGCAAAATTCACTAAAGGATCGTCTAACATCCATTTTGCATAATCAGTTTTTTGCACAGTTGGTGTTGCACCAAAAAGGGTGTTGTAGAAAGTGATGCTTTTCGTTAAGTCATCGACTGAAATATGTAGATGTATTCTTTTCATTAGTTGGAATCCTTAGGTTGAGTATCGCATGATGTATCTGGACAGCAAGCTTGCTCGCCTGCACAACAATTTTCGGTTAAGTAGGCAAGTAAATCATTCATGGCATCATAATTCGCTGAGTAATAAATAAATCTACTTTCTTGTTTTGCATTAATTAAGCCTGTGTGGCTTAACTCTTTTAAGTGAAACGACAGGGTGCTATTGGGAATGCTCAACTCCTCTGAAATAGCGCCTGCAGCTAAGCCATCTTTTCCTGCCTGGACTAGCCGCCTAAAAATGGCTAACCGCGCTTCATTTGCGATAGATGAGAGTAGGTTTACTGCCGATTGATTGTTCATATTTCTATATTTCCATAATTATAGAAATATGTCAAATATTCGTTTTGAAAAAGACGTTAGTTATATTTTTATTTTTACGACACAAGCGTTATGTAGGTGGCTGGCTAGGGCAATTGTTAGTCAGAATGCGCTTAATTGGTTGTGAAAGGCTTTGTTGTATAATGCGGTCTTCGTTTGATTCAAAAATCTCTTTAAAGACAAAAAAGCATGGAAGCAGAACAACTTAATATTATCGCTAATCGACTGACTGATTTAAGCGTGCGTAACCAAGACCTTCGGGGGTATCTTTGACTACGAGACTAAGTCGCAACGCTTAGCTGAAGTGGATGGATTGCTTGAAGATCCGAATGTTTGGAATGATCAAGAAAATGCGCAAAAATTAGGTAAAGAAAAACGCATGCTCGAAGGCGTTGTGAATACGCTAACTGGTGTTGAACAAGGCATAAACGATAGTAAAGAGTTATTTGAAATGGCGCGCGAAGAAGGTGATGATGACTCGCTGTTGAGTATTGCTAAAGATTCAGAATCGCTAGAAAAGACCATTGAAGAAATGGAATTCAGACGTATGTTCTCACAACCGATGGATGAGAATAATTGCTTTATTGAGTTTCAATCTGGTAGCGGTGGCACGGAGGCGCAAGATTGGGCCAATATGCTTTTACGCATGTATTTGCGTTATTGCGAACGCAAAGGTTTTAAAGTGGAAGTATTAGAAATGTCAGATGGTGACGTGGCGGGGATTAAAGGCGCTTCACTCAAAGTGACTGGCGACTATGCTTTTGGTACTTTGCGCACAGAAAATGGCGTACATCGATTGGTGCGAAAATCGCCTTTTGATAGTAATGCTAAACGTCACACCAGTTTTGCCAGCGTGCAGATTTTCCCAGAGGTCGATGATTCAATCGAAATTGATATTAATCCTGCGGATATTCGTCTTGATACCTATCGTGCCAGCGGTGCGGGTGGGCAACATATTAATAAGACCGATTCGGCTGTGCGTTTAACCCATCTTCCAACTGGCGTTGTAGTGCAATGCCAAAATGACCGCTCGCAGCATCGTAATAAAGAAGAAGCGATGAATATGTTAAAAGGTGCTTTGTATAATTTAGAGTTGAATAAACGTAACGAAGAAAAACAAGCGCTAGAAGATGCCAAAACCGATATTGGCTGGGGACATCAGATTCGCAGTTATGTGCTCGATCAAGGCCGTATCAAGGATTTGCGTACCAATGTCGAAATTGGCAATACGCAAGGTGTGTTGGATGGTGATTTAGATCCGTTTATTCAAGTGAGTTTAAAGCAGGGCGTCTAATTTAATTAGATTTAATTTTAATTAGATTCAATTTAAATAGTTTCAATTCAGTTTGCTTAATTCAGTTGCTGGGCATTTGGATGCTTAATAATATAAAGCACACGTGCGACATCCACATGTAAAAACGCGGCAATCGCTTCAAAATCATCTGGCAGTGCTGCATCATCCCAACCGTTTACGGAATGTCTTGCCAGATTAACAGCTAATGATACGTTTTTGACGCGATTGTCTTGTTCCGTTTCGCCGTCATCGTTCATCAGTTGAACCAATAATGGTGGCATTGCATATAGCTTAATGAGTTCTTTTTGCAAATCACTGGTGTGAAATCCGAGAATCTCTTGTTGTACCTCTTTGGTTCGTAGTAATTTATCTTTGTGTTGCATATCAAAAATGATATTCATTTTTTCAGGTGCAAAACACCACATCAACATTTCTGCAAAATCGTGTAACAAGGCAGCAATCCAAATTTCTTCTGAGTGTAAATCTTTTCGTAACGCTGCCCAATCTGCCGCGTAATAAGCAGCGCGATGTGCTCTTTTAATCAGCTTTAATAAATGGGTTAAGGCTGGGATATTCGATTTAAGTCGATCATCAACCAATAAATCTGGCGATAAGTTGCCGAAAAAATTACTGGTTCCCAACATAATAATAGCTTGTTCTACTTCGAGAATATCTTGCAATTGATGTTTACCAGGATGACTATTAGTATAGCTCAGCACGTTAAACACCATAAAAGGATCATTCAGCACTACTGACGAGATGGCGCGTGCGCTTAGATTATCTTCATCTTCTTTGAGTTTAGCCAACTCCCTAGCCGTCTGTTTAAGCACAGGAATATGAATCTTACGTAAATTTTTTAACCATGCAACAGCATCGTTAAGCTCATCATTCATTCAACATTCTCCTTGGGTAGCTTAAGCATAAACGAATAGGAAAAAATCTATTGTGTTGAACAAGACAAAAAAAGACTGTTAAATCATTGAATACAAAGAGACTAAGTAATATTCATATGAAAGTATAAAAATACAACTATAGCCCTTCCAATCTTATCCTGCTAAGGTAATGCTTTAGTCTCAAACTCAGCCCATGCAACCTTTAAACGAACTCTCTTCCTCCATTAAAACAGCAAAACTAACTGACGTTGATGCTTGGCATGGCCGCATTATTGTGTGGCTGGCAGCGGCAACCGCTGGTTTGGTTATAGTGCTGTTTGCTAAAGGCACGGAATATGCAATTGACCTATTCTTTCACATGCAACGACTGCATTGGTGGGCACCGCTGATTGTGACACCTTTAGGCGGGATGTTGATTGTATGGATAACGCGGACATGGTTTAAAGGCGCAGGTGGTAGCGGCATCCCGCAAGTGATGGCGGCTTTGCATCAAGAGAATACAGAAAATAAATATCCAACACTCGTTAGCCTTAAGTTAGCAATAGGAAAAGTATTTTTAGGCATGGCTACCTTGTTAGCTGGTTTTTCTGCTGGGCGGGAAGGCCCTTCCGTACAAGTGGCCGCTAGTATTATGCATGCCTTCCGACACTTCCTGCCGCGTGGATTTTCCGTGCAACCTAAACATCTAATTTTAGCAGGTGGCGCTGCTGGTATTTCTGCGGCTTTTAATACGCCACTGGCGGGTATTGTATTTGCAATAGAAGAGTTAGGCCGCCGCTTTGAACAAAAAACCAATGGCGTGATTATTACAGCGATTGTACTTTCTGGGTTGGTCGCAATTTCTTTACAGGGCAACTACACCTATTTTGGGCAATTGTCCGTTGGGATAGTGGATAGAAAAATTATTTTGCCTGTGCTGTTTTGTGGGCTGATTTGCGGCATATTAGGTGGCATCTTTAGCCGCACCCTTATTAGTGCCTCAGGTCAAATGAAAGGTCGGCTGGGTTGGCTTAAACAATTGCACCCATTATGGTGGGCTGGCTTTTGTGGATTGTTAGTCGCTTTACTCGGGGTCGTGAGTCACGGTGCCGCACACGGATCTGGCTATGCAACGACGCAAGATATCTTGTCAGGCAATGTGCACACTGCTTGGTTTTATGCGCCTGTTAAATATTTAGCGACTATCTTTACTTATTTAAGCGGCGTACCTGGCGGCATATTCGCACCGTCACTTTCGATTGGTGCGGGAATCGGCCATGACTTGGTGCCGCTGTTTGGGCATGATTATTACAACAGCGCCATTATTGCTTTATGTATGGCAGGTTTTCTATCGGCGGTTACACAAGCACCGCTCACCTCATTTATTATTGTGATGGAAATGATTGATGGTCATGAAATGGTGATTAGCTTAATGGCGATTACCTTTATCGCCTCTATTATTTCAAAAGTATTTAGCAAGCCGCTTTATGCCACATTGGCCGACCAGCAGACAGGCATGACGCAAAAAATCAGTCATGACTGACGAACCTATTTCGCGCCTAAGCCCAGCTAGCCTGTGTTTCTCAAGCCTGCAGCAACGCCGTTAATGGTCAGTAAAATAGCTAATTTAAGCTTATCGTTAGTATCTCCAGCGCGATAACGTTGAATCATTTCGACTTGTAAATAATTCATCGGATCTAAATAAGGTAGTCTATTTTTAATCGAATCTGCCAAGACTGGGTTGGTGCTTAGTCGCTCATCAGAGTCTTGTAATAAATTAAGCGCAGCGACAGTTAAGTCATATTCTGCCTCTATGCGTGCAAATATCGTTTCACGTAATGCAACATCCGACAACATTTGAGAGTAACGTTTGGCGACAGTTAAATCTGTTTTAGCAATGACCATATCCACATTCGCAATCAATGTTTTAAATAATGGCCATGACTTGAGCATCTGTTTTAACTGCTGAGTACGTGCTTTTGTTTTTTTGTCATCTGCATGCAAATATTGATGAATGGCACTACCTAGCCCATACCAGCCTGGCAATAATAAACGACACTGCGCCCATGAAAACCCCCAAGGAATTGCGCGTAAATCTTCAATTTTTCGATTGGTTTTACGCGCAGAAGGGCGACTACCGATATTCAACTCTGCAATTTCTGAAATCGGTGTAGTATTAAAAAAGTACTCTTCAAAACCTGGTGTTTCGTAAATCAAACTGCGATAGGCGGTCATCGCTGTACCAGATAACGTTTCCATAATCCCTTCAAAAGCGCGCTCATCTTGATTGCTTAAGTCGGTATGCGGAAACAGACTGGCATCGAGTGTGGCGGCAATTAATGTTTCTAAACTTTGTTTACCCACTTTTGCATCTGAATATTTAAATGCAATAGTTTCCCCTTGCTCGGTTAAGCGTATTTGACCATTGACGGTACCAAGCGGTTGCGCAACAATCGCATCATAAGTTGGTCCGCCGCCACGTCCAACTGCACCGCCACGACCATGAAATAAGCGCAGCTTAATATTGGCTTGGTTGAATAAGTTGAGTAGTTCAACTTCTGCTTTATAAAGCTCCCAGCTAGAAGTTAAAAAGCCGCCATCTTTATTACTGTCAGAATAGCCCAACATGATTTCTTGCTCATTCCCTTGATAGCGTAATACATCTTTAGTGCCTAATAATCCAAGCCAATTACCCATAATCATAGGGGAATTGCGTAAATCAGCAATGGTTTCAAATAAAGGCACAATATTTAAATCGAGTTGAATGTTGGCAGAACCCCAAACGCCACGCAGCAAGCCAGTTTCTTTTTGCAATAAAGCTAATTCAAGCAAGTCAGACAAGGTTTCAGTATGCGAAATAATGTACTGACGCACGGCGCGGGGGCCAAACAATTGACGCATGGCGCGCACTTTTGTTAATACGCCAATTTCTTTATGTAACAGCTCAGAGTACTGATGAAATGGCGAGAAGAGTAGGCGTGGTTGTTGCAATTCTTCTAATAAGGTTTTGACTTTTTCGGTTTCGTTTAACGCATCATAATCAAACTCATATCCCGCTTTATTAAATAGCTCCGTAATCACCGCTTCGTGTACATCTGATGATTGGCGAATATCAATCGTTGCTAAATGAAAGCCAAAGGTTTCAATTGCTTTTGCTAATTTTCCTATGCGCGGATACACCAAATATTCGCCTTTATTCACCATTAATGAGTGAATCATGATGGTAATTTCGGCTAGAAAAGTTTCCGCTTTCTCATAGGGTTGGGCATCAATAGTGATTGATGTTAAATCCGATGCAGGTTGCATTAAGGCTGCCGTGGCCATCAAACGATCATGAATGCCATTTAACGCTAGACGATAAGCTTCATCAACACGGTGTGGCGATTGATCGCGTGAGCGTTCAGCTAATGCTTTTAATTCTGGCGTCACGTCTGCTAAGCGAGTTGAGACGGCTAACTCTTGCCTTAACAATTCCACTTCACCCAGATAAAATTTAAAAGCGGCGGCAGATTGTAAACGGACCGCTTGCTCTAAGGTTTCGCCATTCACAAAAGGGTTCCCGTCGCGGTCACCTCCAATCCAACTGCCCATATGCAAAAAGCTGGGTAATTGATAAAGCCCATAAAATTCTTCACTGAAAATACGATTAATATCACGTTCTAAATCTTGAAGAATTTCAGGTATCGCATGCAAAAAAGTGGTTTCGTAATAACTAATGGCATTTTCAATTTCATTAATAACGGAAATTTTCGATAGCCGTACAACCCTCGTTTGCCAAATGGCGCAAATTGTCCCTTCAATCAGCAGTTGATTACGCTCAATCTCTTTTTCAGAAATTAGGCCATCACGTTCTGCTAAATAACGTGCCAATGCATCTTGCAACTCTAATACGCTTTTACGTTGTACTTCCGTTGGGTGCGCGGTTAGTACAGGTGAAACCAGCGCCTCACTAAAGAAATTTGCAATCGTTTCATAATTCACTTCAGGCTTTTTGAATTTATTAATCGTATGCGCTAACATGCCATCGCCAAGCTTATCTTCATTGATTCTGGTACGTTGATGCGCATATAAATCTTCGGCAATATTAACTAAATGTTTGAAGTGACTAAAGGCGCGAATAATCGGTACTGCTTGTTCTGGGCTTAAGCTTTTAAGCGTATTTTCAAGCGTAATAGCGGCTTCTTTATCATTGTGACGACGAAACTTAACCGCTGTTTGACGAATGTTTTCTATGGTATCAAAAGTAGTTTGACCTTCTTTATTACGAATGGTCTCCCCCAGCACTCTGCCTAAGTAACGAATGTTTTCATGTAAATCTTTGGCTAGGGATTTTTCTGTTTCGCGCATGCTGTTGCTCAATTGTTTTAATAGTTGATTAAAACATAAGCAACAACTGCACCAATGTAAATTCCTTTTATTTACAATGACTTAATTTAATTGTTATTCTAATCCGCACAATAGTAAAGCTTTATGCATCAAACATGCACCTAATGCGAACTTTTTTTATGTTCGTTGTCTTTGTTACAAGCAGCGACATTAGATTGAGAGTCGTATGACACAGAAGCATATAATGCTAAAATGCGCGCTAGAAAAAATATTGCCCATTCATTTTAACTATTCGAGTACCAAATGACAGAACAGGTAAAGCAAGAAGTTGCCGCAGTTGATGCGCCACCTATTAATGAAAACCATGTCATCGCAGAGCGACGTGATAAATTAAAAGCATTGCGTGAGCAGGCAAAGGCGACTAATAGCGCAACATTTCCAAATGATTTCAAGCCATTACATAAAGCGGCGCCTTTGCATGCTGAATATGATGGATTGGATAAAGAAACGTTAGACCCTAAAGCTATTCCTGTCTCAATCGCAGGGCGCATGGTGCTTAAACGTGTGATGGGTAAAGCGAGCTTTGCCACCGTGCAAGATGCAACAGGCCGTATTCAATTGTTTGTCAATAAAGAAAACCTCGCTGATGAAAACAGTGAAGCCATTTATGAAGCTTTTAAACATTGGGATTTAGGCGATATTGTTGGTGCAACCGGCGCTTTATTTAAAACCAAAACGGGTGAGCTTTCTATCAAGGTTAGCGAATTACGTTTATTAACAAAATCATTACGACCATTGCCTGAAAAATATCATGGCTTGCAAGATCAAGAAATAAAATACCGTCAACGTTATGTCGATTTAATTACCTCAGAAGAAACCCGTGAGACATTTAAAACGCGTTCAAAAGTAATGTCGGCTGTGCGTCAATTCATGACAGAAAATGAATTTTTAGAAGTCGAAACACCGATGTTGCACCCGATTCCAGGCGGTGCTTCAGCTAAACCATTTATGACGCATCACAATGCCTTAGACATGCAAATGTTTTTGCGCATCGCACCTGAGTTATATTTGAAGCGACTCATTGTTGGTGGGTTTGATCGTGTGTTTGAAATTAACCGCAGCTTCCGCAATGAAGGCTTGAGCGTACGTCATAATCCTGAATTTACCATGATGGAATTTTATGCGGCATATACTGACTATCAGTGGCTGATGGATTTTACTGAGCAATGTATTCGTGCCGCAGTCACCGCTGCGCATGGCACTGCGGTGATTAGTTATGACGGCAAAGAAGTTGATTTAAGCAAACCCTTTGAGCGCTTAACCATTGTTGGCGCGATTCAAAAATATGCACCGGAATATACGCTTGAGCAATTAAATGATGTAACGTTTTTACGTTCTGAAATATTGAAACATGGTGTAAAACCATTTGATCATGCAGGATTAGGCGCTTTGCAATTAACCTTGTTTGAAGAAACAGCGGAAAGCCAGTTGTGGAACCCAACCTATATTATTGATTACCCTGTTGAAGTTTCTCCATTGGCGCGTGCTTCTGACGATAATGCTGAAATTACCGAGCGCTTTGAATTGTTTATTACAGGCCGCGAAATGGCAAATGGCTTTAGCGAATTGAATGATGCAGAAGATCAAGCGGCACGCTTCCATGCGCAAATGAAAGCAAAAGAAGCGGGCGATCATGAGGCCATGTATTACGACGCTGATTTTATTCGCGCGTTAGAATACGGTATGCCGCCAACCGGAGGCTGTGGTATTGGCCTTGATCGATTAGTTATGCTCATTACCGACAGCCCAAGTATTCGTGACGTGATTTTATTTCCGCACATGCGCGCAGAGTCTTAAGCAATTTCATCTTAATTTCTCGTTTAATAAAACGCCAGTTAATGCAAATTAACTGGCGTTTTTATTTGTTGTAAATTACCAACAAACCCCTTCGATTCAATATTCGTCATCAAATTGTCACATTGCAGTCGCAAAATCGCCCTCGTTGAAAAACATTGTATTAATTATTTAACTTTAGGGGATTAACTAATGAGTATTACATTAAAGCGCGCTGTCATGGCGGCGATAACAGGGACTGCACTATTCGGATATGGCGCTAACGCGATGGCGGATGCGACTTTTGATTTGGTTCAAGCTTTAGTAGACAAAGGCGTGTTAACTGAAGAAGAAGCGCTGCCATTAATGAAAAGTCGTGCAAACGATGAAGAAAGACAAACTAAAAAAGAAAAAAGTAATCCAACATTAGAAGTGGGTAAAAAAGGCTTAGTCATTAAAAATCCAGATGGTGACTTTAGTATTAAATTGGGTGGCCGTATGCATGCTGATTATTCTAATCATTATGGCGATTCAGATTTGGCGACTAATAGCAAGCCAGTTAATGGCACGCAAATTCGTCGTGGTCGTTTGGCTTTAAGTGGCACGGTTTATAATGATTATGATTATTTGATAGAAGCTGATTTTGGTAATGACGAAGTAAGAGTTAAGGATTTGTTCATGGTTTATCATGGCTTTAATCTTGCAACACCTCTAGAATTAACCATTGGACATCAAAAACATGCGATGAGTATGGAAATTCAAGAAAGCTCAAACGACATTATGTTTACAGAGCGCTCCTTTGTCAGTGCATTGAGTACACCCTATTTTGATCGAGCAATTGGTATTAACTTAAAAGCCCATGGTGAAGATTGGAACGTACAGTCAGGTATTTATGGCGATTCTATGGCTGGTAGTAATGCTGCTACTGTCACTCCTACAGCTAATGACGAAGGTAGTGGGTTTGGTATACGTGGAACTTGGGCGCCAATCAATGAAAAAGATAAAGTATTACATATCGGTGCTAACTATGGTTACCGTAAAACAAGTGATGATGTGCGAGCAAATACTAAAGCACCAAGTTTTTCATACAATACAACGGCTATATCTGGCTTAGCTGTAGTAAACACTGGAAATATAACAGGGCTTATGGATGAGGTTCAAATGGCTATTTTTGAGTTGTCTGGTATGTACGGCCCATTATCTTTCCAAAGTGAATTTGCTAAATCTAATGTCTCTCGAGAAGTAGGTTCTGATGTTGACTTTACAGCATGGTACGCACAAGTTGGTTATACCTTAACGGGCGAGGCACGTACCTATAAAGGTTCTGATGGTGAGTTTAAACGTCTTTCACCAAGAGAAGCTTTTAGTCTTAAAAATGGTACTTGGGGTGCTTGGGAAGTGGCAGCACGTTACGATGAAATCGATTTGGAAGATGGTAATATTGCTGGTGGAGAGGCTAAACGTATGACTTTATCCCTTAACTGGTACTTGAATGAAGATGTACGTATTTTAGCGGGTTATTCTAAATCATTTGATTTAAGCGGTGGTGCGTTGAAAAATGCAGATGGTTCATTTGCGGATGACATTGATGTTATTTCGTTGCGTACACAATGGGCATTCTAAAATAAGCTGAGTTTTACAAAAAAACCGCAGACTAATCTGCGGTTTTTTTATGTCGAAAATTATTGATGTTTAAATGGGCTAATGGCGGGTTGATATGCTTTTAGTTTGCGATAGAGTAGTCGCGTTTCAATCAAATTCCAAACACGCAGCATGGCTTCTATATTGTCAAAAGGCTTGGTTAAAAAGTCTTTTGCACCTAATGCTAATGCTTTTCTGCGGGCGGCGATGGTAGCATCTGCTGTTAGTACAAGTACGGGTAAATAAGTATCTTCTGGAATATGTTTAGCTAGCAAGTCTAGTACGGCATAACCATCTAACTCAGGCATCATCAAATCTAATAGAATTAAATCAGGCTGGAATGCAGTAAATAAATCAATGGTCTTAGTAGAGTCGGCCGTACTAATAACTTGGGTAAAACCTTCTTTAGCCAATAATGCTTCCAGTAATCTTAGGTTCGCGTCCGCATCATCGACGATAAGTATTTTGGCGTTTAAGATTTCATTATCGGTCATGATCAATCCAATTATCTTGAGTAAGGGTTAAAACTGTTTTTGTAAACAAAGCAATATTCAGTGGCTTAGTCATATATTCTGCTATGCCTTTTTTCTTGAGTCTATCAATGGTGTCTGGCATAGCGTCAGCACTTAAAATAATGATAGGCAAATGCTGTAAAGTTGGATGAGATTTAATATAGTTGACTAACGCTTCGCCTGATTCATCGGGTAGATTTAAATCGATAATAATCAAATCAGCTTTGATTTCATTGAGTAAATTTTTACTTTCTTTGACAGTTTCTGTGCAATGCATCTTTAAATTTGGTAATCGTTTTAGCACAGCCTCTACCAAAGCACGGTTACTGATATTATCTTCTACATAAATAATTTGCTTTTTATGCGGATTGGTTGATTTTTGTTTTGTGAGAATAGCTGGTTGCGCCGCTTGCATGTCTACTGGCAAGCCATCTGTCGCTTTTAGCTCTATCCAAAATAAGCTTTTGTTTTTGGCGACATGAATACTACCTTGCATGGCAAGCATAATTTGTTTACTTAGCGCTAAGCCTAGCCCTGTGCCTTCTGTTTTAGATTGCTCTGCTCCTAGTCGATCAAAAGCAGTAAATAGCCTTTCTTTTAATAATTCTGGAATGCCCGCACCCTCATCAAATACCTCAATGATAATGTTGGGATGCTTTTTATAAGCAGACACTAATACAGTTGAGTTAAATGGACCGTATTTAAGGGCATTGGATAATAAATTTAAGATCACTTGTAATAGCTTTTGACGCTCAGCTAACGCCACCAAATGCGGTTGTATTTGCTGATTGATTTGAATATCACGTATTTTGCCTAAAGGCGCAATATATTGGATGGCCTCAGCCAGCAAGTCATTAATGTGCGTTGGCTCGAGCGTTAGTTTAATTTGACCTGATTCTATTCTGGCAATATCCAGCACTTCATCAATCAGCTTAAGCAGATGGTCGCCAGCACGCTTAATCATATTGACGTTGTCTTTATGTTTACCGTCTTCAAGCTCTACTTGCAACAGTTGGGCAAAGCCTAAAATCGCATTGAGTGGCGTACGCAGTTCATGGCTGGTGCGTGATAAAAAGAGACTTTTTTCTTTACTTGCCTCTTCCGCTTCATTTCTAGCTTGCGTCGTATCATAAATATTTTTTGCCAATAACTTTGATGCATGATCAAGCTCATTTGATAGCTGACCTAATTCATCTTTGCTTCGGGATGGCAGTTGTAGCGCCTCGGCTCTAGCTAAATGCGCTGCGCTATCTCGTAGCAATTTCACTCTTTTCACAATCGTGCCTGAGAATATCCAGACGGCAACAATAGAACCTAAAATGCCGCAGATGGCAGCGAGTAAAGTGATTTTGATATTTCTTTGGCGTTGTAATTTAATTTTGTTTTGGTCTTCAGAAACCAGCAATGCCTCTTGTTTTTTTAACTGCTCAATTTCAGCTCTTAATTCTTCCATATTGCTTACTTGCAACTTGAATTGCTCAATCAGATTTTCAGATGCAATATCAGATTCATTTTTAGATAAAAAATCTAGCCTTTCGAGATTGTCTTTAACTAAAGCAGTAATGCTATTAATCAGCACTTGTTGCTGTTTGCTTTCTATTTGCGCATCTAAACTAAGCAGCAGTTCGGGTAGTTGTTTTTTTGCGATATAGAAGTTTTTTAAAAATAGCTTGTCGCCAGTCAGTAAGTAATCCCGAACGCCAGTAGAAGCTTGCAACAGATTAGTATGGACCGTTTCAATATCACGTTGATTTTGTAAAGCGAGTTTTAGCTGGTTTTCTAGGCTAGATAATTGCTGCTCTAGATTGTAAAGCGAGTAGAGCGAGGTCAGTAAAACCCCAAGTGGTAACATAATGACAATAATGCCTTTGGAGGCCAAAGGTAAATCTTGCCAAAATTGTGCAATGCTGTTTTTAAGATTAGAAAGTGCAATCATCTTGATATTTTATAATGTTCATTAGCTGTTTTGGATTATCAGTTAAATTAGGTTTTGAAGCCAAACTCAACAGCTTTTACAGCCGCTTGCGTTCTATCTTTAAGGCCAAGCTTGCTCAGCACACGCTCAACATGAATTTTAACTGTTCCAGGCGCAATTTCTAACAATTTGCCTAACTCTGCATTGCTATGACCGTAAGGCAATAAAGCAAAAACTTCACGTTCTCTTGGTGTTAATCGATCTAAAATTTGCAAGTCTTCAGCAGAAACCGTTTGTTTACTAGCGCGCATCATTGCCATGCCAAGAATGCCAGCTAAACTTTGAATCGTCTGCTTGTCGTCATCTGATAACGCTATTTGATTGCCTGAAAACGCCAAAATGCCTAAAGATTGTTGCGCATAGGCGATGGGGATGATTGACTGAGTAAGTGCGTCAGTATCAGGATAAGACCATAATGGCGTTAATTCATGACTAATCTGAAATTCGCAGGGAATTTTTAATAATTTACCTAATATGCCCATTACAGGAATGCGCGCACCGACTGGATAAGTTTGTCCAAGATGGGCAATCACGTTTAATGTGCTTTTATCTTGTATGGCAATTAAACCGTGCTTTGCTCCAATTTGTGTGCAAAAAGCCATTAATATATTTTGCGCAATCACCGGTGACCAACCTTTGTCGTATATCGTTTGGCCAGTCAAATAAAAGAGCTTTAGCTTAGCATTTTCTTCATGGTCTTTTTTGACGGACTGTCTTAACTCTCTTGCGCTAAGCGTTATTTCTTGGTTCTTTTGAATGTCTGTATCGTTTCGCATATGCCGAACAGTATATACCGATATAGGTATGCTGGTGGATTTTTTATTGTGTGAGAAGCGCAAAATACGTTTCATCATAAAGCGTTACAGAAACAAGAGCTTTATGCACTAATCTTAATTACTGAGGAGTATGAAATGAAAAAATTAACACTATTAAGCGCTTTAATCTTGGGTTTCTCTGTGAACGCAAATGCAGACAGTAATGCGCAAAACAACCAATCTGTTGAACCATTATATCTAGCAGAAGCTTCACAAGCTGATCAAGATGTGAATAATGCATTAAGACTAAAATTTATTAGCCGTAGAGCTGCTCACAATCCAGCTGTCAACAATAAAGATGCAAATTCGGCAGATGCTGATTGGCAAGGTGCTACATATGTTGATGAAAAAGAATCTGATGCGTCTAAAAGATTGAATAGACAGTTTAAAAGCAAAAGGCCATATATCAACTATAATTTTGAGTAATGTTTAGTAAACTAAAAAAGCGAGTATTGACTCGCTTTTTTTTGAACTTTCGTCATCATTTTGTCATCATAAAAAAATACAGTAGGCAATAATGTTAGTTATTGCGTTTTTTTATAATCAATCACATAATCCGTTCAAGTATTTTTCAAAATTTCAAAAACAAGGGTAACAAAATGAATTTAAATCTTTTTAAAGATTTTAAAAGTGATTTGCCTGCTAGTATTGTCGTATTCTTTGTCGCACTACCGCTCTGTTTAGGTATTGCATTAGCATCCGGAGCACCTTTATTCTCTGGCGTTATTGCAGGTATTGTTGGTGGAATTGTAGTAGGTGTAATCAGCGGCTCTCAACTAGGTGTAAGCGGTCCCGCTGCTGGTCTTGCAGTGATTGTACTTGCAGCGATATCTTCGCTGGGATCATTCGATGCTTTTTTACTTTCAGTTGTGATTGCCGGCATTATTCAATTTTTATTAGGTTTCTTTAAAGCAGGTTTTATCGCCTACTTTGTTCCATCTTCAGTAATCAAAGGCATGTTAACGGGTATTGGACTTCTGATTATTCTTAAGCAAATTCCGCATGCCTTAGGCTACGACTCCGCTTTTGAGGGTAGTGAGTCTTTTTTTCAAACGGATGGTAGTAATACCTTTTCTTCATTAATCGATGCATGGAATCTTCTAACACCAGGTGCTTTACTAATATCGGCGGTCTCCATGACCATATTAATTTTATGGGATACGCTATTAACTAAAAAGCATAAATTGTTTCAAATATTGCAAGGACCAATTGTGGTGGTGTTTGTTGGTATTTTATTCAACTACCTTTTCGAAACTAAAATGCTGAATTTTAGTTTGTTGCCTTCGCAAATTGTTGACTTACCAGTTTCAAATGGGCTTGGCGAGTTTGTTAATCAGTTTACTTTCCCAGATTTTTCACAGTTATCCAATATTGAAATTTATAAAATTGCCCTTGTGATGGCAATTGTTGCAAGCTTAGAAACATTGTTATGTGTTGAAGCAACAGATAAATTAGATCCAATTAAACGTGTAACGCCAACTAATCTAGAGTTAAAGGCACAAGGGATTGGTAATATTATTTCTGGCTTGATTGGTGGCTTGCCACTCACACAAGTCATCGTACGCAGTTCTGCTAATATTACCTTTGGCGCTCAGAGTAAGTTGTCGGCAATATTGCATGGTTTTTGGTTATTATTAAGTGCAATAACGATTGCAAGCTTATTAAACATGATTCCATTAGCTAGCTTAGCAACCATTTTGATTATGGTTGGCTACAAACTAGCGAAGCCTTCATTATTTGCCAATATGTATAAATTAGGATGGGAGCAATTTGCGCCATTTGTAACGACTGTCATCGCGATTTTGTTAACTGATCTATTGACTGGCATTGGCTTGGGGCTAGCTGTTGGTGTCTTATTTACATTGCATCATAGTTATCGTAATTCGCATTATATGCAAGATAGGCAGACAACTGAGGATGGCCGAGTTGTACACTATATTGAGTTGGCGCAAGAGGTTTCTTTCTTTAATAAACCGAGCATTATTGAAACTTTAGAAGCAATTCCAAGAAATAGCAAAGTTGTGATTGACTGTTCTAATAGCAAGTCTATTTCTTATGATGTTGCTGAATTTATACGTGACTATCATTTACATGCAAAACTTAAAAATATTGACGTTGAAACAATTGGTTTCGTGACACCACAATCTTAAGTAATTAGCGCATTTGTTTTTTTATTAATAGAAAGGTTTCAATGTATAAGCATCCCCTAATTAACCGTGACAAAATGACTCCAACAGAAGCGCTCAATATTCTGACGGAAGGTAATGCGCGATTTGTTGATCAAAATGAAGATGATAAAGACTTCAAATCATTGATTCATCTCACCCAAAATGAACAGCACCCATTTGCCTCAGTGTTGAGTTGTAGTGACTCACGTGCGCCAGTGGAATTGTTATTTGATCAAGCTTTAGGCGATATCTTTAGTGTGCGTTTGGCTGGTAATATTGCTTCAGATAAAGCGATTGGTAGTCTTGAGTTTGGCAGCAAATATTTAGGTGCAAAACTGATTGTTGTGATGGGCCATACCAGTTGTGGCGCTGTAAAAGCGGCTTGTGATGATTTTAAAGATGGACACATTGGTGAAATTATTAATATGATTAAACCATCTATTCGACACGAAAAAACAATTAGCGCTGCAGAAGATCGTTGTTCAAAAAATGCTGACTTTGTACAGAAGGTTTGTGAGCTGAATGTAAAATATCAAATCGAAAGTATTTTGCGTTGCAGTGATATTCTAGAGGATATGACGCAAGCAAAGGATATCGGTATTGTCGGTGCAGTTTATGATATTGCGACTGGTAAAGTTAGATTTCTAGAAGATACTTTTGTCGGTCTATAAAAGAAATGGTATCCAAATGATGAAGTAAAAAAAGATGGATATTCCACCTTTTTTTATCCGTTATGCACTAACTACCGATGCCCTTCTTTTGCCATATTGATAGAGTATTTAGGAATTTCAACTACTAGATTCGTTTCATCTACAATCGCTTGGCAAGATAAACGTGATTGTGGTTCTAAGCCCCACGCTTTATCCAGCAAGTCATCTTCTGCATCTTCTGCTGCATTCAACGTTGCATAACCTTCACGCACGATGACATGGCAGGTAGTACAAGCACAGACTTGATCGCAGGCATGATCAATATCGATGTCATTATCTAAAAGATTTTGACAAATCGATTCGCCTTTTTTGGCTTCGAATACAGCGCCTTCAGGACAAAGTTCTTCATGTGGTAATACGATTATTTGCGGCATGACTCTCTTCCCAGCTTTTTAGTTATAGGTTTTTTAATGATAAGTTGCATTATTTAGCGTGCTTTATTTTAAGTCTACTTCATCGATATTTTTACCAGCCAAAGCGCGACTAACACTAGCATCCATGCGTTTTGCGGCAAAGGCTCCAGTTGTCTCATTTAGCGCTTCTGTCGCGGCATGCACTGCATGGCTATCTTCAGTAGTGAGTGTTTGCTCTAGTGATTGAATCGACGCATTGATTTCATTTTTTTCTAATTCAGACAGTAAATGTCCATCTTGTGCTAATGCGATATTAATCGCACTGATAATGCTCATCGCATCCACTTTAGCTTCTGCTAAAGCACGGGCTTGCTTATCTGTTTCAGCTGCGCCGAATGATGACTTTAACATGTCAGTGATTTGCTCTTCGCTCAACCCATAGGAAGGTTTAACCGTAATGCTTGCCTCTATGCCTTTAGTTTCTTCGCGTGCACCAACTGATAATAATCCATCTGCATCCACTTGAAAGGTTACGCGAATTCGCGCAGCACCTGCGACCATTGGCGGTATGCCACGTAATTCAAATCGCGCTAATGAGCGACACGCGCTAACTAAATCACGCTCGCCTTGTAGCACATGAATACTCATTGCAGTTTGGCCATCTTTAAAAGTGGTAAAGTCTTGCGCACGTGCCACAGGCAACATTGAATTACGCGGAATAATTTTTTCTACTAAACCACCCATGGTTTCTAATCCAAGCGAAAGTGGGGTGACATCCAGTAACAATAAGTCTTCATCACTGCGGTTGCCAGCTAAAACATTAGCTTGAATCGCCGCACCGAGTGCAACCACTTTATCTGGGTCTAAATTGGTCAATGGTTCTTGTTGGAAAAAATCTTCTACGGCATGGCGCACATGGGGCATGCGCGTAGCGCCGCCGACCATCACAACACCTTTGATTTCAGTTAACTCTAAACCGGCGTCGCGCATGGCTTTGCGCATTGGGCTTAGGGTTTTATTGACTAAGTTTTGCGTTAGTTCGATGAATGTTTCAGCTGATAAAGCCAGATCAATAGCGAAGCCATCACTCAATTTAGCTATGATTTGCGCTTCATCATTATCCGTCAGCCACTCTTTTGCTTGACGCGCTTTAGTTAACAATAATCGCGTATCTTCTTCGTTTAATGGATTTTTATTAGGATTTTGTTCACGGGTTTGATCTAATATCCAACAGTAAATGCGATGATCAAAATCATCACCACCCAATGCAGAATCGCCATTGGTTGCCAACACTTCAAACACGCCTTTAGATAAATGCAGAATGCTTACGTCAAATGTACCACCACCTAAATCGTAAATAACATAAACGCCTTCAGCCGCATTGTCTAAGCCATAAGCAACAGCGGCGGCGGTCGGTTCGTTTAATAAACGTAGCACATGCAATCCAGCAAGCCGCGCGGCATCTTTGGTCGCTTGGCGTTGCGCATCATCAAAGTATGCAGGTACGGTAATCACCGCGCCTATTAATTCGCCACCCAAAGCTTTCTCAGCGCGTGCTTTGAGTGTTTTCAGGATCTCGGCAGAAATCTCAACAGGGCTTTTTAATCCAGCGCGCGTATCGATTTGCAACATGCCTTGTGAGGCACTTTCTGCCGTATTGTTACTGACAAAACGATAAGGAATATGCGCTTTATCGGCAATATCTTTCATGCCGCGACCCATAAAACGTTTGACCGATACAATGGTATTAATTGGATCTTCGCTTTGTTTAGCTTGCGCTTGGTGACCTACAATCACGCCATTGTCGGCGGTATAACGTACGACGGAGGGTAATAGTGAGCGGCCGTGCTCATCTTGTAACACGGTGCTCATGCCACTGCGAACAGTTGCTACTAAAGAGTTGGTCGTACCAAGGTCAATGCCAACAGCCAGTTTATGCTGGTGTGGCTCGGCGCTCATGCCAGGTTCGGAGATTTGTAGTAATGCCATTAGTCTTCTATTTGTGTGATGGCTTTATTAATGTCTTCACACACTTTATCTATAAATATCAGTTTGCGCGTTGTTGCCGTTGCGCTGGTTAAGTCGTTTTTTTCATCAAAGAGATGGTTTAACTCATTAGTTAATGCGCTAGCCACTTGTCGCATCTCTTTCATTAGGTTTTCTAAGCCATCTATGTCTTTTGCCGCTTTGTAATCTTCTAACGCTTCACGCCATTCCATTTGCTGCATTAAAAAATCAGCAGGCATGCTAGTGTTTGTTTCTTCTATAGCGTCAATCTTATTGAGCGTGAGTAAATACTTTGCCCGCGATGCTGGTTTTTTGAGCGTTTGATAAGCTTCATTCGCCAGCGTTGCCAGTTGCATGGATTGTAGTTTTTCAGTCGATGACGCCGTCACAAAGCGATCAGGATGAGCCTTAGACTGAATCTGACGATATTGACCTTCTAATGCAGTTGTATCAATGGCAAAACATTGCTTAAGCGCAAACAGCTCAAAGTAATTTTCATTCAAACCACTTTCTCTCAAACTACGCTCGCTCAAACAGTAAAGCTTTCACCACAGCCGCATTCATCAGCAACGTTCGGATTGTTGAATTTAAAGCCTTCGTTCAAGCCTTCTTTAGTAAAGTCTAGCTCGGTGCCATCAATGTAAACCAAGCTTTTCGGATCGACAATGACTTTAACGCCATGACTTTCAAACGTCATGTCTTCATCATGCAACTCATCAACAAATTCTAAGGTATAAGCCATACCTGAGCAGCCTGTGGTTTTAACGCCCAAACGTAGACCAATGCCTTTGCCACGGTTGGCAAGGAATTTTTCTACGCGTTGCGCTGCGGCTGAAGTTAAGCTAATCGCCATTACACTGCCTCTTTAGCAGCCGCTTGTTTTGCTTTAATATCAGCAACCGCTGCTTTAATTGCATCTTCCGCTAATACCGAGCAATGAATTTTTACTGGAGGCAAAGCCAACTCTTCTGCAATCGCAGAATTTTTAATCGCGTAAGCTTCATCCACTGTTTTGCCTTTTAACCACTCAGTTACTAGTGAGCTAGAAGCAATTGCTGAACCGCAACCATACGTTTTAAATTTTGCGTCTTCAATCAAGCCAGCGTCATTGACTTTAATCATCAATTTCATCACGTCACCACAAGCAGGTGCGCCAACCATGCCAGTGCCAACATTAGGGTCGTTTTTATCTAAAGAGCCAACGTTACGCGGGTTCTCATAGTGGTCTAAAACTTTATCTGAATATGCCATTTTTACTTCTCCTATGTACAATTGAAATACTTCGCAAACTCTTCATTAACTCACTTGCCGCACTAATCGTACTTTCTGCTGCGAGTTGCCGTGATTTTGCTTCTTATTCCAATCGCATTTTAAATTTCAATTTAACGCTAATGCTTTCCTTATCAATCATTTAAAGTATGCTTAGCTGACTAGATGGAGGATGGTGAAGTTTAGTGTGCTAAACGAGTCATCCGACAACAGCGTCAGGTAGGCAAAGATTAATGATTTAGTGTTCAGCCCATTCTACTTTGGAGATATCAACACCGTCTTGGAACATTTCCCACAATGGTGACAACTCACGTAGTTTGCCAATCTTTTCATTTAACAATTTAATCGTATAGTCCACATCCGCTTCTGTGGTGAAACGACCTATTGAGAAACGAATCGAGCTATGTGCCAATTCATCTGAGCGACCAAGTGCGCGCAAGACATAACTAGGTTCTAAGCTCGCTGAAGTACAAGCCGAGCCACTTGATACGGCAATGCCTTTAATCGCCATAATCAACGATTCACCTTCAACATAATTAAAGCTAACATTTAAGTTGTGCGGTACGCGGTGATCTAAATCACCATTAACGTAAGACTCTTCGATGCTAATTAATCCAGCTAATAATCGATCGTGTAGCATACGAATGCGCTCATTCTCAGTGTGCATTTCTTCGCGTGCAATTTTAAACGCTTCGCCCATCCCTACAATTTGATGCGGCGCTAATGTGCCAGAACGCATGCCGCGCTCATGACCGCCGCCATGCATTTGCGCTTCAATACGAATGCGTGGTTTACGACGCACATATAACGCTCCGATACCTTTAGGACCGTAGGTTTTATGTGCTGAAAAGCTCATTAAATCAACTGGCAATTTTTCTAAATCAATATCCACTTTACCTGTTGCTTGCGCTGCATCAACATGGAAAATAATGCCGTTTTCACGGCAGATATTGCCAATGGCTGTAATGTCTTGAATCACGCCAATTTCATTGTTAACAAACATGACCGATGCCAAAACTGTATCAGGTCGAATAGCCGCTTTAAATTTTTCAATATCAACCAAGCCATTATCTTCTGGCTCTAAAAACGTGGCTGAAAAACCTTGACGCTCTAATTCACGCACCGGATCAATCACCGCTTTATGCTCAGTTGCGACCGTAATAATATGTTTGCCTTTGCCGCTATAAAAATTAGCCGCGCCTTTAATCGCAAGGTTATTAGATTCCGTAGCACCAGAAGTCCACACGATTTCTCTAGGGTCAGCATTGACCAGCTTTGCGACATCTTCACGCGCATTTTCTACCGCTTTTTCCGCAGTCCAACCATAAGGATGACTACGTGAAGCAGGGTTGCCATACTGTTCTGTTAAGTATGGAATCATTTTTTCAGCAACACGCGGATCAACAGGCGTGGTGGCTGAGTAATCTAAATAAATTGGCATTCTATCCATTACGTTTTCATTTCCTTTAAATTAAATACTTTTAAATTAATATATTTTTTAAGCATCTACGGCAGTCATCTGCCTTAAGTCTTGTAGCGCTTGCTTTAATGCGATTAAAAATTTGTTTACTTGGTTCGCTGTATTATCAGCATTAAAACTAACCCTGATCGCACCGCGAGCGGTATCAGCATCAATGCCCATTGCTAACAATACATGGCTAGGTTCACCGCTTGCACTTGAGCAGGCTGAGCCGCTAGCAACGGCAAATCCTAATTTATCAAGTGCGGTTACTAAAGTTTCGCCATCAATGTTTTCAAAAGCAAAAAAACTGGTATTCGGTAAACGTTTTGCTTCTTGCCCAAAAATTACGGCATTCATGTTCGCCAAACCTTCTTCTAACTGATTGCGCAAGTCTTCAGTATGTGTGCCAAAATCACTCAGGGATTGCGTTGCTAATTCACAAGCAGCGCCAAAACCAACAATCGCGGCAATATTTTCTGTGCCACTGCGTAAACCTTTTTCTTGTCCGCCTCCATAAAGCAATGGTTGAATATCAACCCGTTTATTCAGCACTAACGCACCCGCACCCAAGGGACCACCAATTTTATGGCTGGATATCGTCATCGCATGTACGCCTAATGCCGTAAAATCGACCTTAATTTTTCCAAGCGCCTGTACAGCATCGGTATGCACCAGTACTTTTTTTGCCGCGGCTAATTCAACCACTTTTTCAATGTTTTGGATCGCGCCCGTTTCATTATTCGCAAACATAACGGATACCAAATTCGTTGGCACGGCGAGCTGTGTTTGCAAGCTGTGCATATCCAACTCGCAGTTGTTATCCACGTTAATTTTATTCGCTTGCCAACCGCGAAATTGCATGGCTTTAGCCGGATTAGACACGCAAGGATGTTCAATACTACTCGTTAACAATTGCGCTTGATTTAGGTTGCTAGCAATGCCAGTAATGGCAAAATTGTTAGCCTCAGTACCGCTTGCCGTAAAAATAATCTGATTCGATTGTGCGCCAACGGCCTTTGCCACTTGACGGCGCGCTTGCTCAATCGCTTCATGCGCATTGCGACCATAGCTATGTTGGCTAGCAGGGTTGCCATGTTGATTGGTCATATATGGCATCATTGCTTCAAGCACTTGAGGCTTCAAAGCAGTGGTGCTGTTATGATCAAAATAAACATTAGCCATTTATAACAGCCTTGTTTGTCTCGCACGATTTTCGAGCAGAAAACACAACAGTTCCAATGTCTTTTCCTTGTTGCGCATTCACCATATCAGCCAAGCTAACATCCGATAAATAATCTAAAATTTTAGTGTTCAATGTGGCCCATAGTTCATGCGTCATGCAACGGCCTTCGCGACCATCAGTGCCGTGACAATTTTCTTTACCACCACATTGTGTTGCGTCAATATTTTCATCAACCGCTGAAATAATGGCAGAAACAGAAATGTCTGCTTTTGTTCTTGCTAAGTTGTAACCGCCGCCTGGACCACGTATGCTGTTAACTAAGCCTTGGCGACGCAAGCGGCTGAATAATTGTTCCAAATAAGAAAGCGAAATTTCTTGACGCTCACTAATTCCCGCGAGCGTTACTGGCTTTAATACGCCATTAGCATCAACCTCATTTAGCGCGAGGTCTAGCATCGCGGTCACAGCAAATCTGCCTTTAGTAGTCAGTCTCATCTTAGTGTTAAATTAATCCTTAAATTAGTCGTCCATTTTATAATAACCTACTAATTTAGTCAATTATTATGTACTTAAGTTCAACTCTCTTTTTTAGTTGTTTTCTTAGGCGTACGTTTTACTTTTTCCACTGAGAACGCCTTGGCTACTTTGTTTTCAGAAGGCATGTCTGTTAACGCGGCAAGCTGCTTTTTCAATGCTTTCATTTCTGTTAATAAAGGTTGTAACGCTTTATTAATCGGATCATTTTCATCATTACCAATCGCATAAGCACTGAACTGGGCTTTTTCGGCGGCTTTTTTTGCTTTTTCTTCTTCTAAAATCCGTGCAGGAATACCAACCGCTGTCGCATTTTCTGGCACATCTCTAACAACGACCGCATTCGAGCCAATTTTTGCGTTTTTACCAATGGTAATTGGCCCTAGTACTTTCGCACCAGCGCCGATGACAACGCCATTTTCTAAGGTTGGATGCCGTTTACCCTTATTCCAAGAAGTGCCTCCCAAAGTGACGCCATGATACAAAGTGCAATCATCGCCAATAATGGCAGTTTCGCCGATGACAATGCCCATGCCGTGATCAATAAATACACGATGACCAATGGTTGCGCCTGGATGAATTTCAATGCCCGTTAAAAAGCGTCCAATATGTGAGAAAAAACGACCTAACCAATATAATTCTTTTTTCCATAACCAATGGCTAAAGCGATGCAAAATTAATGCATGCACGCCGGGATAAGTGGTGAGCACCTCAAAGTGTGTACGCGCCGCTGGGTCGCGGTCAAACACAATAGAAATATCTTCTTTTAAATGGTCAAACATGTGTGATATTGAGTCATTAATTCAAAGGTGTATTATGCCATAAAAATTAATTGTTGACTAAAACGCTAGGTTAAATGATTGCATTTTCATATGGGATATTGAAACTAGAAAAGTAATGCGTAAGCGAGGCGTGCGCTTACAAAAAAAGCCATCAATAGGCTAAACGATTATAATTATATTAAGCATCAACTTAATTGCAGGCTATTGATTGTACTATTGATAAAGAGCTAACAAAATAAATAAACATCATGATGAATCTAAAAAATAAACTGAATCAGTTTAGTCATAAACTCAATCTATTGCGTCAAAGAGTCTCGCTCAAATTAATGGCAAAGGTTGTTGTTGGACTTGTCGTTTTTTATTTGCTCTTTGCATACTTTGCCGTTAATCCTATTGCAAAAAAACTGATTCCACTTATCGCTGAGCAGTCATTAGCCAGTAAAGCCAGCGTAGCTAGCGTGACGTTTGATCCGCTCAGATTAAAAACAACCATTAGTGATTTTATGCTGACAACAAAACATGACCAGCCATTGGCGAATTTTAAAAAATTGGTAATCGATTTTGAGCTTAGCGGTATGTTTAAATTGGCTTGGCAATTTAAACAAATTGCACTGGTTGCGCCACAATTTGAGTTCGCTACTGAATCAAGTGGCAAGTTTAATTGGGATGAGTTAATTGCTAAACTCAATGAAGAACAGTCGCCACCGAGCGACACCATCCCGAGTGTGATTATTGAGCAAATCATCATCAATCAAGGCCAAGTGCTATATACCGATGCCAATAGAGCTAAGCCTTTTAAAACCACATTAACGCCGTTAAATTTTGAGCTAGAAGGATTTTCAACGCTGCCAAAAGATCGAGGTGATTACTTAGTTTCAGCAGCATTTGCCAAGCAGGGTGGAACGCTGAAATGGAAAGGTGATATGAGCGTTAATCCCATTGCATCAAAAGGCGTTGTTGCTTTGGATGGGGTGAATATTAGTAAGATGTTGCAATTAGTCAAAGGATTAACCTTGCCGATTGCAATCAATAAGGGCAAAGCGCACACGAGTTTTAATTATGATTTTGCATTACCTGATACGACGCCGACATTAGCGATTGATCACTTTACTTTCAGTGTGCGAGACGTTGCAGGCAAGCTGGCAGAAGGTAGCGATGTTGCATTAGGCTATGCTGCATTAAGTGCGCCAACAATCCACTTTGTTAATAGTAAACAACCAACCTTGCATGTTGATGCGCTAGATTTTAAATTAGCTGACCTTAGCTTAGCTCAGCCAGGTGCTTTGCAATTGACCTTAAAGAATAGTGCGGCGAGCTTGCCACAACTTGATTTCATATTGCAAGAAACCGCGCAGTTGGTATTTGCGCCGGCAAATCTCCAGTTTTCTGGACTAACAGTTAATCAAGGTCAGCAGTTTACTTTGGCTGTGCCTCAAACCAATATCAATGCGCTCAGTTTTGATTTGCAAGAGAATCAGCTGGATATTAAAGAAATTGCAATGTCAGGTATTCAATTTGATGGCAACAAAGCAGCATTATCAATAAAAAATGCAGAAGCTAAGCCATTAGCAACGTTAGGAGAAGCGACCGTCGAAGACGTTGCGATTGCATTAACCGAGAAAAAAATTAGCGCACAATCAATTTTGCTTTCTGGCCTTGAAACTGCTGTTATTAAGCGAGCGGACAATACATTAAATTGGGTTAAGGCGTTAGAAGCTAAACCAGTAGCAGTCAACAATAAACCTACGGCAGTAACGCAAAAAACTGCTAAAGCTGATTCACCTGCATGGCAAGTTGCTTTATCGAAAGTCGCTTTAGTTGGTGGCAATATTCATATTCAAGATGGTAGTGCGGCAACGCCAATTGTATTGGATATTGAAAACGCGAATTTAGATATTCAACATGCATCGCTGGATATGACTAAGTCGTTGCCTATTAAAGCGGCGTTTAATGTCAAGCAAGGTGGAAAATTGAGTGCTAAAGGGCAGATACGGCCGTCACCATTCAAAGCTGATCTTGATTTGAATTTATCCAATCTTTCGCTTAAACCATTTGCGCCATATCTCAATCAAGTTGCCTACCTCAAGTTGAATGGTGGCGCGGCAGATGTTTCGGGTCAATTGCGTGCCGAGCAGAAGCAAGCATTTGCCTTGGATTTTAAAGGTAAGTTTGATGTTAAAAAATTGGCAGTGCTTGAAGAAGCTGGTGATCCATTTTTGAGCTGGGATCATTTGCGGAGTGATAAGTTAAAAGTATCGTTGATGCCGAATCAGCTGAATATCTCGACGTTGCAAGTGATTAAACCGTCAGGAAAATTGATTATTAATCCAGACAGAACTATTAATCTTAAACGCGTGATGCGAAATTCAACAGAAAGTGCGCCACAACCCGTTGTTAAAAAAACGGTTCAGGAAACTGAAGTTCAGAAAAATGTGGTCCAGAAAAATAAAGTTCAGAAATCTATAGCACCAGTGCCCATTGCTAGCGACTCACTCATTAAGTCAACCATAACAACAATAGAGGTTAAGCCAGCTGTTAGGCCTAAGGCCAAGCCCGCGGTAACAGAAACAGCTTCTAGTGATGCTTTTCCCGCCAATATTGATGCCATTAGAATTAGTGATGCTAAATTAGAATTTGCTGACCTTTCTTTAACACCACAATTCGGTACCAATATTCATTCTTTGAATGGCGTTATTAATGGTTTTTCAACTAAAGCGGCACGCGTCGCGCAAATTGAGTTAGACGGAAAAGTGGATGAATATGGCAGTGCGAGTATCAGTGGTTCTTTGGAGCCGTTTAACGCAACTGAGTTTATGGACATCAAATTAGTATTTACTAATTTGGAGATGAATCGATTAACGCCTTATTCAGGCAAATTTGCAGGACGGCGTATCGAGTCGGGTAAATTGTCCGTTGAATTAGCCTATAAAATTAAACAGCAACAATTAGCAGGTACAAATAAGTTTGTGATTAATAAAATTAAATTAGGCGAAAAAGTGGAGAGTAGTGATGCCGCTGATTTGCCTCTAGATTTAGCAATCGCCATCTTAGAAGACAGTGATGGATTGATTGATTTAGATTTGCCAATTGCTGGTAGTTTGGACGATCCAAAATTTAGTTATGGCGGTATTTTTTGGAAGGCATTTAAAAACGTATTAACCAAAATAGTTACCGCGCCATTTAGGGTATTAGGCAAGCTATTTGGCGGCGATGGTGAAAACTTTGACGGCATTCTATTTACTGCTGGCGCGAGCGAAGTATCGCCGCCTGAGTTGGAAAAATTGGTGAATTTGAGCAAAGCATTAGCCAAACGTGACGCGCTGATGTTAAGTATTGTGCCAAGTTATAATCTTGCATTGGATACGCAAGCGATTAAGCAAAATAGATATCGCCAGCAAGTGGTTGAACAAATAGGTGTTCAGTTAGAGCCAGGTCAAAAACCTGGTCCAGTTGATTTGGCAAATGAAGAGGTGCAAGATGCGGTTGATGCTTTGTACAATAAATTAATGAATAAAGGTTTACTCAAAAGTTTGGTTTCAAAATTGCAAAAGCCAGAAGAAGGTCATTATGAGAAAGCACAAGCTAGCTTGATTGAGGGTATCGAAGTGACCGAGGCGGATCTAAAAGCGTTAGCATTGGCCCGCGCTGAAGCCATTAAAGTAGCGTTGCTAGCGAATGCAATTAGTCAGGATCGTATTTCTATACTAGATGTAGCTGGAGCGAAAGAAGGCGCTGATGTGAAAGTGGCAATGACGCTGGATGTTAAAAAATAATAACTAAATGATGTTTAATATTTAGTATGTTTCTTTGGCTTTTGCGTAAGGGTCAAAATCCCACGCAATAAATTGACCTCTTCTTTTTCCAATCGCGATCTTGCATAAAGGCGACGCAGCCGATCAAATAATTTCTTTGGTGCTTTGGGATTGATATAGCCAATCAAAGTTAGCACTTCTTTTAAATGCGCATAAAAACGCTCTAACTCATCTTGTGTAGCTAGTTCGACGGGTTTCTCATCGTAATGAATCTGTCCGCCCGTGACTGCTATGCGGCATTCATAACACATAATTTGCACTGCTTGCGCTAAGTTTAATGACGTGTATTCAGGGTTAGCAGGGATGGTGGCTAATACATGGCAACAATTTGCTTCCGCAGTCGTTAAGCCGCTTTGTTCTGTGCCAAATACCAAAGCGACCTGTTGGCCGTTTGCTATCTGGCTTGTTTTAATTGCAGCTTCGCGCACAGACATCACTTCTTGAGACAGTGAACGCTCCTTACCGCTTACGCCAATGACAAAGTGACAGTCTGCAATAGCTTCTTCTAATGAAGCGGTTACAACCGCATTGTCTAGTACATCCGTTGCGCTGACGGCTAATGCTTTGGCTTGACCATCAGGAAAGTGTTTTGGATTAACTAAATATAATCGACTGAGCCCCATGGTTTTCATCGCTCGCGCAGTCGAGCCAATGTTGCCTGGATGGCTAGTGTGGCAAAGCACGATGCGAATGTTATTAAGCGCTTGTTCTTGAATTAATTCAGACATGTTGGATGTTATAGTGTTAGATGGTGTAGTGTTGGATGGTGTAATGAAGAGGTTAAAAGAGAAATACACTATTTTACACGAGATGGTCTTGGGCAAATAGCACAGATGTATAAAACAAAAAACGCTCTAACAATAGAGCGTTTTTTGTCATTAATTGCGTGATTAAATTAACGCTTTAATTTAGCTTTCAGTGCATCAAGTTGATCGCGCGCTTCCATTTTACTTAGCGCATATTTCAGCGAAATGGTATCAACCATTTTGTCCCAATTATCTTCAGCTTCTTTAAAATCTTTATCGGTAATCTCGTCCCACTCTTGCTTGATGCTTGCTTTTAAATCATTCCATTCGTCTTTCATTTTTGTTGTATCCATTGCTGTTCCTTTATTGAAAGTTAACGTGTGAATCTATGATACTTTTATCAATGATTAAGAGCAGTCAGGCAAAGGCTGAAAGCTTTGTAGGAATGCGCTGACGCTATTGCTTTGTCACTCTCCATATCTTGTTACCAACGTCATCAGCAACTAAAAGCGCACCTGTTTGGTCGTGCTCCAACCCAACAGGGCGACCTTGCGCTTCTTCTTTGTTATTAAGAAAACCTGTCACGACATCAACACTTTCGCCATTGGCCGTTCCATTGTTAAACGGAACGTAAATCACTTTATAACCACTTTTAGGTGAGCGATTCCATGAACCATGTTGTGCAATAAACATACCTTCAGAAAGCGACTCTCCAAGACTGGTATCGCTAGCATTTAATAAGCCAAGAGATGCTGTATGTGAACCTAGTGCATAGTCAGGTTTGATTGATTGGTTGATTAACGTTGGGTCAGGACTGGCGATACGTGAATCAATATTTTGCCCATAGTAATAATATGGCCAGCCGTAAAAGCCACCTTCTTTAACAGAGGTCAGATAATCAGGTACTAAATCACCACCAAGTTGATCTCTCTCATTCACCACAGTCCATAACGCGCCAGTTTGCGGTTCAATCACCATGCCGTTTGGATTTCTTAGTCCAGACGCAAACACTTTACTCGTTTTATTGACTGGATCAATTTCTAAAATAGCCGCACGGTTTTCTTCAATATCCATGCCGTTTTCGCCCACATTACTGTTAGAGCCAACCGTCACCAGTAATTTGCCATCGCTGCGCGCAATCACATTTTTTGTCCAATGGTGATTAATGCCAGCAGGCAAATCAACTACTTTAGTATATTGGCCATCTACCTGCGTCATGCCAGTTTGATAATCATATTTAACTAATGCATCTGCATTTGCGATATACAAGGTGTTTTCTAGCAAAGCCATACCAAATGGTGAGGTGAGATTGTCAGCAAAAACGGTTTTTAGCTCTGCTACACCATCTTTATTAGCATCACGCAGCAGGGTGATGCGATCTGGACTTTCAACGCCAGCGCCTGCTTTTTTCATAAAAACGCCCATAAACCAACCGCGTACACTAAAGCTCGCATCTGGATTGGCCGGTGAATTGGTTTCAGCAACCAACACATCGCCATTTGGCAGCGTATAAAGCCATCTTGGGTGATCTAAATCAGTAGAAAAAGCATTGATTGATAGCCCTTCGCTGACGATTGGCGAAGCATTTTCTTCCCAGCCAACCGCTTTAGCAATGCTAACCGTGGGAATTTTTTCTAAATTTGGAGCAGGTAACTGCGGATTAGTCCCCATGCCTTCTTTAATTGATAAAGCAGTATTCTCGAACGAGCATGCAGGGAGTAATGCTAAGGTTGATGCAACGGCTGAAGCGATCAGTAATGATTTCAAAATGGTTATCCTTAATTGAGTGTAATGTGGTTTGGCGGATTGGTATATATTTTAGTTATCGTTATCAATATTGATGAAACGCCAAAACCTAATACGATGAACTTAAAAATATGATGTTAAAATACGCCTTTAGTTCAAGATAAAAAAGATTAGCCAAATGCATCCCATGTTAACCAACGCTGTCAAAGCGGCTCGCCAAGCTGGCGATATTATTAATTTTGCCTCACGTGATTTAGGTCAATTAAAAATCCAAACCAAATCGTTTAATGATTTCGTGAGTGAAGTCGATCAAACCGCAGAAAAAGCCATTATTGATACGTTAAAAAGCGCTTACCCAGACCACGGATTTTTAGGTGAAGAAGGCGGCGACATTAATGAAACAGCTGAAAATATTTGGATTATTGATCCCTTAGACGGCACAACAAACTTCTTGCATAGCTTTCCACAATATTGTGTTTCTATCGCGCTGCAACAAAAAGGCGTCATTACGCAAGCCGTGATTTATGACCCTGTTCATAACGATTTATTTACCGCAACTAAAGGTCGCGGCGCTTTTTTAAACGATAAACGTATTCGCGTTGGCAGCCGAATTAAGTTGCAAGAAGCCTTAATTTCAACAGGCTTTCCGTTCCGTGACTTTTCTTATTTAGACACGTATATGGATATGTTGAAAGACATGATTAAAAGCACCACAGGTATCCGTCGCCCAGGTTCAGCCGCGCTTGATTTAGCTTATGTTGCTGCAGGTTTTTCTGATGGTTTTTTCGAACTCAATTTATCCGCATGGGATATTGCTGCTGGTGCGCTTTTAGTTCAAGAAGCTGGTGGCATTGTTGGTGATTTTGAAGGTAACGAAAGTTGGTTGAAAACAGGTAATATAGTTGCTGCTAATCCGAAAGTATTTTCACAAATGTTGCAAGTGTTAGCGCCACATTTAACCCATAATATGAGAACGCCGAAGTAATACGAGAGTAAACAAGTAATTTAGTTTTTCATCTATCCATAATAATGACACCCCTCAGCCCATGCTTTATGACATGTTTGCTTGATATCTAATTAAAAATCGAAAGTGGCTTTCTGACAACCTTAAATTTGTAATAATCTTCTACTTTGTCAGAGCCCGAAATTTATTATTAGCAGTTAATAATGAGGATGGGTTGTAACTTAAGTAAGGTCTTTGGTACTGCTACTCAGCCTTATATTTTTCAATTTTTAGCGCATAGTTTACTGTTGCAATTGCCCATTTAAAAGCCTGCTCAGCTGATGTTCGATAATTGACTGCGATGTTGTCAAACTATGTAATTATTTCTTGACTTGAAATTTATTTTGATGGGTCTATTCTTCCATAATTCTAATTTTTTTATTGATTTATCTAATATAGCAATGTGTTAAGTTTGGCAGGATTTGACTTCCCTGTTAAATATAATCGGTACTCAGCAAAGCTGACATTCGAAGTTACTTCATTAGCCAGTTTTTCTTTTGTTATAGTGTTGGGTTTACGTTTTGAGTTGTTTGCGACTTCCGCTTTTAAGCGTGCTTTAGTTCTTGCTTCGTCAATATTAGATAAATCAGAAACATATCCAACCTTTGCTTTAATGAACTGTTCGCTTAAAAGTCATCTTTGTATAATGTAATTATTTTTAGTTTTGGCAGTTTTGAACCCAAAACCAATTGGAGACTCTCTATGGTCATGAAACACAATATAGGGGTAAAGTGATGAGTTTATTTAGAAAGTCAATTTCCCATTATTGTGACTACTTGGTTTTTCATTTAAAGTAAGGCGAAATACTAAATTTTGGTTAAAGATTGTTTCCATATTGTAAATTACCTGTAAAAGTTAATGAAAATTGTTAATCTAATAAGCCAAATTAAATTCAAACTTTACTTAAACTAAATTGAGCTACTTACGGGTTACATTCAAACGGTGTTACATGGGGTTAAATGGGTTCAGTTGACCCCATTTCCCATTTTAAATCAATGTTAACAATAATTTAAGTAAAAAAGCTATGGCTATAGAAAATCATACCCCCATGATGCGTCAGTATTTGGCGCTTAAATCGCAACATCCTGATATGTTACTCTTTTTTCGTATGGGCGATTTTTACGAGTTGTTTTTTGAGGATGCGGAGAAAGCTTCACGCTTGCTGGGTATTTCGCTTACACAGCGTGGCAAAAGCAATGGCGAGCCGATTAAGATGGCAGGTGTGCCATATCATGCCGCGGAGCAATATTTAGCTAAACTGACTAAATTAGGTGAAGCGGTTGCCATTTGTGAGCAGGTGGAAGAAGTGCCAAAAGGTGGCGTAAATAAAGGACCTGTTGAGCGTGCGGTTACACGAATCCTCACCCCTGGCACATTGACCGATGCTGCTTTGCTAGATGAAACCCGCGACAACGCTCTGCTGGGCATTTGCTTTAGCGAAGGCTTGGTGGGGCTGGCGTGGTTAAATTTAGCTTCAGGCATTTTTGTATTAAGTGAAGTGGCGGTTGGGCATTTAGCCCAAGAGTTAGAACGCATTAATCCTGCTGAAATTGTCTGTGCAGACAATGTACAGAACGAAGCGATTAAGCAACATAAGGCGCCTAAAAAACACATTGCTAGTTGGCAGTTCGATTTCGAAACCGCAACCAATGTGCTAACCAAGCAGTTACAAACAAAAGATTTAAATGGCTTTGGTTGTGCAGAATTAACGGCTGCTGTTTCTGCCGCAGGTGCTTTATTGGAATACGTTAAACACACACAACGTACCGCTTTGCCACATATTGTCGCATTAAGTGTTGAGCAAACTAGCCAATATATTCAATTAGATGCAGCAGCACGGCGCAATCTAGAAATTGATACTACGATTCGAGGCGAAGCATCACCAACTTTATACTCCTTACTCAATACGACTAAAACGGCGATGGGTGCGCGTTTATTACGCCATTGGTTGCATCACCCTTTACGTGATAGCACATTGGTTGCCAAACGACATCAAGCGGTGGCTGAATTAATCCAAACGGATAAACAGCTTGAATTGCATCAACTGTTAAAAATTATTGCAGACATAGAACGCATTACCGCGCGCGTCGCGTTAAGAACTGCGCGCCCGCGAGATTTATCCGCATTGCGTGATAGCTTGAATGCTTTGCCAGCGGTGCAAACTTGCTTGCAAGGCTGTCAAGCCAGTTTATTAGATACGCTCAATACGCATCTGCATGCACCACCAGAGGCAATGCAATTATTAACGCAAGCAATTCAATCTGAGCCTTCAGTTGTGTTACGTGAAGGTGGTGTAATAGCCGATGGTTTTGATGTGGAGTTGGATGAGTTGCGTGCATTGCAAACCAACCACGGTGATTTTTTATTGCAATATGAAATAGCAGAGAAACAACGTACAGGCTTAACCAATCTAAAAGTGGAATACAACAGCGTGCACGGGTTTTATATTGAAATCAGCCGCGCGCAAGCTGAAAATGCACCAACAGAATATAGACGCCGACAAACGCTTAAAAATGTAGAACGTTTTATCACGCCAGAGTTAAAAGCGTTTGAAGACAAAGTGCTGAGCGCGAATGAGCTTGCGTTAGCCAGGGAAAAAGCCTTGTATGAACAAGTGCTAAACCAGCTTGCGCCACACATTAGTGCATTACAAACTAATGCAGGTGCCGCGGCTAGTTTGGATGTGTTGTGCTGTTTTGCTGAACGCGCTGTGAGCCTTAATTATGTTCAACCACAATTTGTGCAAGAGAGTAGTTTGCAAATCGAAGCAGGACGCCATCCTGTGGTGGAAGAAATTACGCAGCCTTTTGTTGCCAACGATGTGACCTTAAACCCTTATAGACAGTTGCTACTAATTACTGGCCCTAATATGGGCGGTAAATCGACCTTTATGCGCCAAACAGCACTCATTGTTTTGTTAGCTTATTGTGGTTCTTACGTGCCCGCCGACGTTGCCAAGATTGGTGAAATTGACCGTATTTTTACTAGAATTGGCGCGTCGGATGATTTGGCTGGCGGACGTTCAACTTTTATGGTGGAAATGACAGAAACGGCCAATATTTTGCATAATGCGACAGAAAAAAGTTTAGTGTTGCTAGATGAGATTGGTCGCGGCACCAGTACATTTGATGGCTTAAGTTTGGCATGGGCGGTAGCTAAACAGTTACTAGAAAAAAATAAATCGCTCACTTTATTTGCAACTCACTATTTTGAACTTACTAGAATTATTGATGAATTTAAACAAGCCGCCAACTTGCATCTAGATGCCGCAGAACATGGCAAAGGAATTGTGTTCTTGCATAAAGTAGAAGAGGGCGCCGCCAATCAAAGCTACGGTATTCAAGTAGCGCAGTTAGCAGGTATTCCAAAATCGGTTGTTGCCTCAGCAAAAAGAAAACTGACGCAGTTAGAGAATAATCAATTACAACAAAGTGAACATCAGCCCGATATGTTTGCTGCAAATGCAGTGACTGAAGAAGTGCCATTGCATCCAGCTATAGAAGCATTGGAATCTATCCAGCCTGATGATTTGACGCCTAAACAGGCATTGGAATTACTGTATAAGTTGAAGGAAGTTTCACAATCGACTTAGTGCTTTAGTACTTAGCGAGATTGGGGACGCCCCTTGCGGGTGAAGATACCTTGAGTTTTTTGGCGGAAGCGAAAGTAAAGTTATTAACTATTTGGCTAACACGATTATTTGATAGGTTGAGCTGGTATTTCATATGGCGGATTATACTAAGCTCATCGCACCTTGCGAACTAATGCTCGACAAGACCAAATTCATAGAAATGAACATCATCATCACCGCTTTCTTTCATATGGAAAAGCCAAAAATTCGTTTGCCCAATTAAGTGAACTCTATGACAATTTAGCAAGCTAATAAGTTTTTTTAACCATACAGGAAAAGATTTTTCAAAATAGTGAGGTCCAGTTTTTGACCCATATGGGTTCAAGGCGTGAAGCATTCCCCCACATTTTTTGTATATGTGTATAAAATCTTTTTGCGTTAAATAACCATCGGTTATATCAATAAGATCATTCTTAACTCCCTCAATGGCTGAGGGAGTTTCTTTTAAAGGCTTTGGATAAAAATCTGGATTGACTCGACTTAAGTCTTTTAGCAGGAGTTCGGCATTCCAATGAGTTTCAAAATTTTTATGAATGGCAGAGTATTGAGGCTTGTTTGCTATAAGTGAGCTAAACGCAATGAGCTCTAAAATTTTGCGAAACTGTAAGCAAATAGACTCGATTGTAGTTTGTTTATAAAGAGCATGTCCCTTTTCTTTTAGAAAATAATCAATTACATCAGTGCGTCTTTTTATCTCACGCATTTGCTCTGCGTAAAGGTGGATTGGCTCCTTTTGTTTTGACATAACCATTGTAAAATAGACATCCTAAATATTTGAAGCTAAATACATCAAAAGCTAGTGATGATGCCCACCAGCCCCATGCACATGCTTATGATCTACTTCTTCTGTTCTTGCTTTACGCACATCCGTCACGGTTGCTTTAAACAGCAAACGCTCACCTGCCCAAGGATGATTGCCGTCAACAACGACTTTGCCGTCTGCAATATTGGTGATGGTGTATAAAATCACTTCGCCAGTGTCATCTTCACCTTCAAATTGCATGCCTTCATGTAGTTGGTCAGCTGGGAAGGCGCTTTCTGGTTCAATTTGTACTAGTTCTTCATCGTAGTCGCCAAAAGCATCAACTGGTTCTAGCGTGACTTCAATCACATCGCCAGCTGTTTTGCCGTGCATCATTTCTTCTACTTTTGGGAAGATATTGTCGTAGCCGCCGTGTAGGTACGCGACTGGTTCTTTGCTTTCTTCTAGCACTTCGCCTTTGCTATTTTTTAGTTCATAAGTCATGGTGACAACGGTATTCATGGAGATTTGCATGTTTGTTTCCTAGTTTTATTAAATGATTAAATTGAATTTTAATGGTTTTAGTATGTTTTTGCAGGCTTTTTGCTTGTGAAATTTAGGTTTTTTATCGCACTAATTTATAAATGCGCTTTAACACTACAAAAAAGCAAAATGACTAACGCAATCAGCATGCAATAAATAAAGCGCATTTAGTGACCGTGTTGATTGTCTAGCAAGCTATAGTTTTCTGCTGGTGTGAGTACGGTTGGCAGTGCTTCATCTAATAGGTCTGGATAATCTTTGCTGTAATGTAAGCCGCGACTTTCGCGTCTTTCCATCGCGCTTTTGACAATTAATTCAGACACTTGCAATAAATTCCGCAACTCAATCAAATCATTAGTGACTCTAAAATTGCTATAAAATTCATGGACTTCATCGCGTAACATATGAATACGATGCATAGCGCGGCTAAGGCGTTTATCAGTTCGGACAATTCCAACGTAGTTCCACATAAAGCGGCGTAGTTCGTTCCAGGTGTGGGTAATCAGCACCTCTTCATCAGCATCTGTTACACGGCTTTCATCCCAGTCGGGTAAGTCGTTCACGTTGTGGATTGGTGCGGCGAGTATTTGTTTAGCGGCGATGCGACCGAATACCATGCATTCTAATAGTGAGTTGCTGGCTAAACGGTTGGCGCCGTGCAAGCCTGTGCAAGAGGTTTCACCAATCGCGTATAGATTAGCTATATCAGTCAGACTATGACTATCAACTAGCACTCCACCGCAAGTGTAATGTGCGGCTGGCACAACTGGAATCGGTGAGGTTGTTATATCAATGCCTAGTTCTAAGCAACGTTTGTAAACCGTTGGGAAGTGCTCTTTAATAAAATCAGCAGGTTGATGTGAAATGTCTAAATAAACGAATTCAAGACCACGTTTTTTCATCTCAAAGTCAATCGCCCTCGCCACCACATCTCTTGGAGCAAGCTCAGCGCGCTCATCATGGCCAGGCATGAAGCGCGTACCGTCAGGTAGCTTTAATAAGCCGCCTTCACCGCGAACAGCTTCAGTGATTAAAAAAGATTTGGCATGAGGATGAAACAAGCAGGTCGGATGAAATTGAATAAACTCTAAATTAGATACACGGCATCCAGCACGCCACGCCATGGCGATGCCGTCACCTGTGCTGACATCTGGATTTGTTGTATATAAATATACTTTGCCGGCGCCACCTGTTGCTAAAGCTGTTTGTTGGGCGGCGATGGTCATGACTTTGCCAGTGCTATTATCTAAAACATACGCGCCTAAACAGCTATTGGTTGAGTCTTGTTTGAGCTTTTTTGAGGTGATTAAATCGACGGCTATATGGTTTTCTAATAGAGTAATATTAGCGTGTTCACGTACTTTTTGCGATAAGGTCTTTTGTACCGCCTTTCCTGTGGCATCAGCCGCATGAATAATGCGGCGATGGCTGTGTCCGCCTTCTCGCGTCAAATGGTAGCCAGTTTCACTATTTTCTTCTCGAGTAAACTCTACGCCTAAATCAATCAGCCAATCAATGGCTTCACGACCGTGCTCTGTCACCATGCGGGTAATGTCTGGGTCGCATAACCCCGCGCCTGCAATGAGCGTGTCTTCAACATGCTCTTCGATACTGTCATCACTATTGAGCACAGTGGCAATGCCGCCTTGTGCCCAGCTACTGGCGCTATCTTGCATGGTGCGCTTGCTAACAATGCAAACCTTTTTGTGATCCGCGACTTGTAAAGCGAGTGTTAAGCCAGCAAGGCCGCTACCAATAATTAAAACATCGTATTGTTGTGACATAAATAGTGAATGTGTTTGAACTAATCATAGTGTAACCGTGTCTTTATTCTTAGGCTAGCAAAGATATGCTAGGTACTTGTTTGGTTTAAGTAGGGAGAGAAAATGCTACAAACTAAAGAAATAGAAAAATTAACTCGTACGACCTTCTTAGAGGCTGTGCCGTCTAGTTATACTAACGCATCGCATAAGAGCGATGTTAGAATAGACGTAACAGCTAAAAATGGGAGTCTTACCGAGGTGGCTAATAAGCTAAACGACATGCCAGTCAATTCAAATCGCGAATTAGATCGCGTTTTGGTTGAGCGCGCGCAGGCGGGTGACAAAAAAGCGTTTGGTTTATTGGTAGAAAAATACCATCGCAAACTAGGGCGTTTAGTTGGCCGTATGGTGCGTGATCAAGCTGAAGTAGAAGATGTGGTGCAAGAAGCGTTTATTAAAGCGTATCGGGCGTTACACAACTTTCGAGGCGATAGTGCTTTTTACACTTGGCTGTATCGTATTGGTATTAACACGGCAAAAAACTATTTGGTTTCTTTAGGCCGTAAACCGCAAGTGCTCAATGATGTCGAAATCGAAGATGCTGAAAACTTCGAAGGTGTCACTGATATGCGGACAATGGAAACGCCGGAAACAGCGTTGGCAAATAAGCAAATTGCACAAACTGTGAACGATACTATTGCTAGTTTGCCAGAAGAGTTACGCACGGCAATTACGTTGCGTGAGTTAGAAGGTATGAGTTATGAAGAAATTGCCGAGATTATGCAGTGCCCAATTGGCACAGTAAGATCAAGAATTTTTAGAGCACGAGAAACCATTGCGGCGAAGCTACGCCCACTGCTAAATTCAGCAGAAAATAAGCGTTGGTAGTCGTGAATTTTGTTTTTATATTTTTAAGCGTTTGTAATAGAGGTTACGTATGAAAAATCAATTATCAGCATTAATCGATGGTGAATTCGATATTGAAGAGGCTGAACACATTCTCACCGCACTGAAAGCCGATGGTGAGATGAAAGAAGCATGGAAGCAGTATCATTTAATCGGTGATGCAATGCGAGGGAATCTGCAAGGTTCTCGTGATTTTAGTGCAAAAGTCTTGCAAGCCTTAGATGCTGAGCCAACAGTGTTGGCTGTTAATAAACAATCAAAAGTGGTTGTGCCTGAAATTAAAAAACGTACGCTTAAAACGCCGATGATTTGGTCTGTTGCAGCCTCAGTTGCAGCCGTGATGTTTGTCGGATTAATGGTATTTGAAATGCAACTTGGTGAATCAGAAAATATGACGCCAGTTGAACTTGCAAGCAGTGTGCCGATGGAGTATCTACATGAGCATCAGTCGATGGCCCCTAGCAGTGCTGCTTATTACATGCAAACTGTTAACTATTCAGAGTCTAATCAATAATGCGCCAATTGGTTGTTGGACTCTTTTTAGCAACCTTGAGTCTTAATATACTGGCTGGTGGTTTGATTGCAGACGAAGTTGCTCCTGATGCGCGTTTAACAGATGCTTGGAAAATATTAGAAAAATCAGCGCATGCAGCACGTGAGCTTAACTATGAAGGTCAGTTTAGTTACGTAAATGGCGACAATGCACGCACCGTTGATGTTAAGCATATGAATTATGGTGGGCGCGAAGTTGCCCGTAATATTGTATTGGACAATAGCCATCGAGAAGTGTACAGCCAAGGCAATGACATAGTTATCCTTCAGCCTACGCAGAATAATGTCATGATCAAAAAAAGACGTGGCAAGAATCTTTTTCCAGCCATGTTGCCAACTGATTTAAGTATCATAAAAGGCAATTACAGTGCGCGTTTGTCTGGCACAGAATATGTTGCCAATCGTGAAGCGCAGGTTGTTGAACTGGTGCCTAGCGATGCTTATCGTTATCGCTACAAAATCTGGACAGATATCAAGTTTGGTTTGATTCTTAAAATGACTTTATTGAATGCCGAAAATAAAACCTTAGAGCAGATTTACTTTAATCAGCTGAGTATGCTTAATTCAGAAAATTTAAACTGGTTTCAACCTAAATTTGAAATGGGTAAAGACTATGTGACAGAGCAATCTAAGCCAATGACGCGGGTAGATAATGATTTGATTGTGACTAATCTGCCAGCAGGCTATCAGCAAATTGATCATATTCAACGTATAAAGGGTAATAGCACCGTTGACCAATTGGTATTTTCGGATGGCATTGGTTCGGTATCGGTCTTTATTGAGCCAATGACTAAAGGCAAGCGACCTAAAACAGGCAATATGCCAATGGGTTCAACCAATATGTGCGCGCATGTAACTGATGGGCATCAAATTATTGTGGTTGGTGAAGTGCCAGCAAAGACGGTTAAAAGTATTGCAGAAGCTGTTACTTTTAAAAAATAGTTGGAAAGCAGTTTTTCTATGATTGAACAGTTCGCCGTTGTTCTCGCAACAGAATCTAAAACAGACAGTCCGCCAATGGCGACAATAGAAGTTGTGCGTAAATCCGCTTGTGGTTTATGCGGACAAACCACTGGTTGCGGCAATGCGTTTTGGGGTAAACTATTTGCACATAAAGCCAGCAGCTTTAAAGCACAAAATCAGATCAATGCTAAAGTGGGCCAGAGTGTAATTGTTGGTATTGATGAGGCTGCCGTGATGAAAAGCGCACTGATTTTGTATCTTATACCACTGGTTATTATGTTGTTGGGTGCTATATTGGCAACCCAAATTATCGATACTGATTTAAGTGCCATGATAGGCGCAGCAATAGGTTTGGTGCTTGGCTATTTCTGGGTAAAAGCGCATATTGCTGGGCAAGCGTATTACCAGGATCATCAGCCTACTATCTTGCGCTTAGATACTGCGACGTCTGGTTTCGATACTATTTCAATTCAGTAGTCAGTTTTAATCAATTATTTAATATTAATCTAGTTAAGGAAGTGTCATGTTGAAGAAGTTATTATCAACGGTTGTCATCGTATGTTCAGTCATGTTGGCTACTGCGCCGACTTTTGCCGCCAATCTACCTGATTTCACTGTGCTTGCGGAAAAGCAAGGTCCAGCAGTGGTTAATATTAGTATTACGCAAGTAATGCGTCGTAATCAAATGCCTTTTCCAGGCATGCCGAATGATGAAAACCTACAAGAATTTTTTAAACGGTTTGGTATTCCAGGAATGCCAGGCATGCCTGGCGCACCTGGTCAAGGTGAGCAAGAGTATAAGTCTCAATCGTTGGGTTCTGGATTTATCATCAGTCAAGATGGTTATATTTTAACCAATGCGCACGTGATTGATGCGGCAGATGAAGTATTAGTAAAGTTATCTGATAAGCGCGAATTTAAAGCTAAAATTATCGGTGCGGATAAACGAACTGATATTGCCTTAATTAAAATTGAGGCAAAGAATTTGCCTAAAGTGACGATTGGCGACCCGTCAAAACTGAAAGTTGGTGAATGGGTTGCTGCAATCGGATCCCCTTTTGGTCTAGAAAACACCATGACTGCAGGGATTGTCAGTGCGGTTGGGCGTGCTTTGCCGCAAGAAAATTATGTACCTTTTATCCAAACAGACGTGGCGATTAACCCAGGTAACTCTGGCGGACCGCTGTTTAATTTAGATGGCGAAGTGGTTGGCGTTAACTCACAAATTTATAGCCGTAGCGGTGGATCAATGGGTTTATCTTTCAGTATTCCTATTGATGTAGCAATTGGTATTTCTAATCAATTAAAAACGTCGGGTAAGATTAGACGTGGATGGTTGGGTGTTGCGATTCAAGAACTTACGAAAGATTTGGCAGAATCATTTGGCATGAAAGATACCAAAGGCGCATTAATTGCTGGTGTTGAAAAAGCAGGCCCAGCAGAAAAAGGTGGTTTAGAAGCAGGAGATGTCATTCTTCAGTTTGATGGTAAGCCAATTGAAGTGTCGAGTGATTTACCAAGAGTAGTTGGTATGACGGATCCTGGTAAATCGGTGAATGTTGATGTATTACGTAAAGGTAGTAAAAAAACATTGCGAATTAAAGTGGGTGAAATGCCATCAGAAGACATCGAAATAAGCCAAAGTAATACGCCATCAACAGAAGCCGTAAGCAATAAAATCGGCTTAACACTTAATGCACTAACGCCAGAACAAAAGAAAAAATTAAACGGAAAAAACGGCTTGTTAGTGATTGGTAGTGTAGGCGCAGCGGCGGAATCAGGTATTCGTCGAGGTGATGTAATTTTGGGCTTAAATAATAATGAAACCCAAAGTGTTGACCAATTTAATAAGCAAATCAACGCGGTGCGCGCAGGCAAAATGGTAGCCGTACTGGTGCAGCGCGGTGATAGCACGTTGTATATACCAATTAAAGTGAAGTAGATTCGTTAAGATTGAAAGCCCGCCTAGCAACCCTAGTGCGGGCTTTTTGTTGCTGATGAGGTGCATTTGACCATTATGAAACATTGCTTTAATTAATTAGCAAACTAAGTCAAGCATTTGTAGTAAAATCACGCCTATTGAAAAAGAGCGCTTTATGCGCTTTATTTATTTGTAATGCTTAAAAAGACACATGAAAAACATTCGTAACTTCTCCATTATCGCGCACATTGACCACGGCAAATCAACCTTGGCAGATCGTATTATTCATCTCTGTGGTGGTCTTGAAGACCGTGAAATGGAAGCGCAAGTGCTTGATAGTATGGATATTGAGCGTGAGCGCGGCATTACCATTAAAGCGCAAACGGCTACATTACAATATCTAGCCGATAACGGAGAAACCTATCTACTGAACTTGATTGACACACCAGGCCATGTTGACTTTAGCTATGAAGTGAGTCGTTCGCTTTCTGCTTGTGAAGGTGCATTGTTAGTGGTCGATGCCAGCCAAGGCGTTGAAGCGCAAAGTGTGGCGAACTGCTACACCGCACTTGATTTAGGCTTAGAAGTAACCGCTGTACTGAATAAAATTGATTTACCTTCCGCCGATCCAGAGCGTGTGATACAAGAAATCGAAGACGTGATTGGGATTGATGCGCAGGATGCAGTTCAATGCTCGGCTAAAACTGGATTAGGTGTGCGTGAAGTGGTTGAGGCGGTAATTGCTAAAGTGCCTGCACCGCAAGGTGATCTCAATGCGCCATTGAAAGCGCTAGTGATTGATGCTTGGTTTGATAATTATGTTGGTGTTGTTATGTTGGTGCGTATTATTGATGGCGAAATCAAGCGCAAAGATAAAATTAAAATGATGGCAACAGGCACTCAGCATCTGTGTGAGCAGGTTGGTGTGTTTACGCCAAAATCACTGCCAATGCCTTCACTTAAAGCAGGTGAGGTTGGCTTTATTATTGCAGGCATTAAAGAGCTATCAGCAGCCAAAGTAGGCGATACTGTTACCTCAGCCGATAATCCTGCAACAAAAGCATTGGCTGGATTTAAAGAGGTGCAGCCGCAAGTGTTTGCTGGCTTATATCCAGTTGAGTCGAATCAATTTGAAGCGTTAAGAACGGCGCTAGAAAAATTGAGCTTAAATGATGCGAGTTTGCTCTTCGAGCCAGAAAATTCGACCGCATTGGGTTTTGGTTTTAGGTGTGGATTTTTAGGATTGCTCCACATGGAAATCGTACAAGAACGCTTAGAGCGTGAGTACGATATGGACTTAATTACCACGGCGCCAACGGTAGTTTATGAACTGCTATTGAAAAGTGGTGAGGTCGTTCAAATAGAAAACCCATCACGCTTACCAGAACTGTCTTTTATTGAAGAGATTCGTGAGCCTGTAATTGCGGTTAATTTGTTGATGCCTCAGGATTATGTTGGTCCAGTCATGACGTTATGTAACGGTAAACGCGGCATTCAGCGCAATATGCAATATATGGGTCGGCAAGTCATGTTGAGCTATGAAATGCCGTTGAATGAAGTGGTATTAGACTTTTTCGATCGCTTAAAGTCCGTTTCTCGCGGTTATGCCTCAATGGATTATGCCTTCCTAGAATTCCGTGCAGCAGACTTAGTAAAACTGGATATTATGGTTAACGGGGAGCGTGTAGATTCGTTAAGCATGATTACCCATCGTGAAAACAGCGTGCATCGTGGGCGAGCAGTCTCCGCTAAAATGCGCGAATTGATTCCGCGCCAGATGTTTGATATTGCAATTCAAGCGGCGATTGGCGCTAATATTATTTCGCGAGAAACCGTTAAAGCGATGCGTAAAAACGTATTAGCAAAATGTTATGGTGGTGATGTTTCACGTAAGCGCAAACTATTAGAAAAACAAAAAGCGGGTAAAAAACGCATGAAACAAGTGGGTAATGTAGAAATCCCGCAAGAAGCCTTTTTGGCGATTTTAAAAGTAGAGGACAAATAATGACGGTGTTGTTTTTTGGATTGATTGTTTTAGGCTTGGCTGGTGTTTATTTTGGCACGATCGGTTTTCCGCTCTTCATGCTATTGATGTTGTTATTAACTGGTGTTATTTGGTTAGTTGATTATTTGTTTTTTGAAAAAAAACGCATTGGCAAAGAAGAGCCAACAGCAGTTGAATACGCCAAAAGTTTTTTCCCAGTTATTTTGTTGGTGTTTGTGATTCGTTCGTTTATTGCTGAGCCTTTTAAAATACCATCAGGATCAATGAATCCTACGCTTTTAGCGGGTGATTATATTTTAGTAAACAAGTTCTCATATGGCTTGCGTGTGCCAGTATTGAATACTGTATTTTTAAATACGGGTGAACCGAAGCATGGCGATGTGATGGTATTTCATTTTCCACCTAATCCAAAAATAGATTATATTAAGCGTGTAGTAGGTTTGGCTGGCGACCGTATTCAGTATCAAAATAAACAGTTGATTATTAATGATCAGGTGATGAATGCTGTGCCATTGGTTGGTCCTGATTATGCGGCGCTAGGCGATGGTATTATTAAAGCAGAGCAGTTAGAAGAACAATTATTTGATGTTAATCATCAAATTTTGATACATGATATTCCTAATCGCTACTCGCCGAATACGATTGGCGATCAGTTTTTAAATGGTGAAACTATCGTCGTGCCAGAAGGCCATTATTTCGTGATGGGTGATAATCGTGATAATAGTTCTGATGGCCGTGTGTGGGGTTTTGTGCCAGATGAGAATTTAGTCGGTAAAGCTTTTTTAATCTGGTTTAATTTTGATCAGTTTTCAAGAATCGGTCGTTCGATTCATTAATATGTTTATTGGAATAACTTAAGGAGACTGCAATGTTAGCAAAGCAAAAAGGCATGACGTTTTTAGGGTTTATTCTAATCGCGGTGATTGGCCTATCATTAGTATTGGCAGGTATTAAAATTGTGCCTAATTATATTGAATTTTTTAGTGTTAAAAAAACACTTGCTTCGGTGAGTAATGACATTAATTTTAATAGCATGACTAACGCAGAAATTATTAAGTCATTTGATAAGAAAGCAAATATTAATTACATTACTGTCATTAATGGGCGAGATTTGATTATTTCGTCTGGCGCTAACGGCAAAAAAGTCATTACCGCTCAATATGAAGTGGTTGAGCCGTTGGCCTTTAACTTAAGCGCCTTAATGGATTTTAAAGCCTCATCGGCAGAATAGAGATTAATGGCGTTGGATGCTCTACAGAGGCGGATCGGTTATCAATTTAATCAACTTGCCTTGCTGAAACAAGCGTTAACGCACCGGAGTTACGCTAGCCTTAATAATGAGCGATTAGAGTTTTTGGGTGATGGTGTGCTCAATTTTATTGTGGCACATCAGCTTTATCAGCGATTTCAAAGGTTAGCAGAAGGTGATTTAAGTCGCTTACGTGCACAATTAGTTAAAGAAGCAACCTTGTTTGAAATCGCACAAGAATTAAAAATTGGCGATTTGCTTAATTTAGGTGAAGGCGAGTTAAAAAGTGCAGGTTGGCGCAGACCTTCAATTTTGTCGGATGCATTAGAAGCCATTATTGGCGCGACTTATTTGGATGGTGGCTTTCCTTGTGCAGAAGCGTTGGTGCTTAAATTGTATGAAGATAAGCTAGACAATATAGATCCAAAATCGATTGATAAAGATGCTAAGTCAAAGTTGCAAGAGTATTTGCAAAGTAAAAAGATGGATTTGCCCGACTATGAGGTGACCTCTATTGAAGGCGAGGCGCATGCGCAGACATTCAAAGTCTCCTGCAGCATAGCGAAACGTAATATCAATACCTTGGGCGAAGGTACCAGCCGCCGCAATGCTGAACAAGAGGCGGCAGAGTTGGCCCTTAAACAAATATTAGAAGATAAAGCAAAATGACAACAAATTTTAGATGCGGTACCGTCGCTATTGTAGGGCGACCTAACGTTGGCAAGTCAACGTTGCTCAATCATATTTTAGGTTTAAAGTTAGCAATTACCTCGCGTAAAGCACAAACAACGCGCCATCGACTGCTCGGTATTCATACCACTAGCGATACGCAATTTATTTTTGTGGATACACCGGGTTTTCAACAAAAGCATTTAAATGCGCTCAACAAATCACTTAATAAAACCGTCACACAAGTTTTAAATGAAGTTGATGTGGTGCTATTTGTCATTGAGCCAATGAAATTAGGCCAAGCAGATGAAATTGTTTTAAAACTATTACCTAAAGATAAGCCTGTGATTTTAGTGGTGAATAAAGCCGATTTGATGGGTGATAAAAATAACTTGTTACCCCTTATCCAAGATTTTGATTTGCTCCATCCTTTTAGCAGCATTGTGCCAGTCAGTGCAAAAAAGAATCTCTACATTGATGATTTACTCTCTGCGATTAAAACGCATTTGCCTGAGCAAGAAGCGATTTATGGCGAAGATGAATTAACCGATAAAAACGAACGCTTTTTGGCAGCAGAAATGATACGCGAAAAAATCTTTAGATTGTTAGGCGATGAGATTCCTTATTCAATCGCAGTAGAAATTGAGAAGTTTGAAACGATTAATAATCTCCGCCGTATTTTTGCCGCCATTATTGTGGATAAAGATAGCCAAAAACCAATGATTATTGGTAAAAAAGGCGATAAGTTAAAACAAATTTCTACCGAAGCAAGGCAAGACATGGAGAAGTTGTTTGGTGGCAAAGTTTACCTAGAAACTTGGGTAAAAGTAAAAGGCGGCTGGGCAGATAATGAAAGAGCGCTTAAAAGCTTAGGCTATTAATTGCCTTTCTAAGCTTGATCGAACTAAAACTACATTATGGCGCTGGCTTCCAATCAATATCGGCAAGACAATCAACCCGTTTATGTATTACACACTTATGCGTTTAAAGAAACCAGCTTAGTAGCTGAGTTGTTTACTAAAGCGCATGGTCGAGTGGCAACCGTTGCAAAAGGCGCCCGTCGGCCGCGTTCAGCCATGCGTGGGCAGTTGCAATCTTTTCAAATGCTGTCTGCAACGTGGTCCGGTAAGAACGAGCTAAAAACACTACATAGTTTAGATTGGGCTGATGGTTTGGTCTCACTGCAAGGTGAAGCGCTCATGTGCGGGTTTTATTTAAATGAGTTGCTGTTGCGTTTATTGCCAAGAGAAGATGCACACGAACAGTTATTTGATTATTATCAAGCTACCGTAAAAGCATTAGCAAGTGGCGAACAGCTAGCTACTCACCTACGCCGATTTGAACTGAAAATGTTACAAGAAATGGGTTATGCAGTGCCTTTGCATGTCGATGAGCATGATGTGCCGATTGAGATTGAGAGCAAGTATCGATATGAAGCTGAACATGGCGCATGCGCTTTGGCAGCAACTAAAAACGGTATCCTGATGAGTGGGCAGACTTTGCTTGATATGGCGCAAGATAATTATAATAGACCGCAAACGCAGCAGCAAAGTAAACAATTGATGCGTTATTTATTAACACATTATTTGGGCGATAAACCATTGCATACGCGGCAGTTATTAATTGATTTACAAGGCTTATAAAAAAGAAATTAGGATGTAAAAATGAAAAAATTAGGTATCAATATTGATCACGTAGCGACTTTGCGCCAAGCGCGTGGTACCAAATATCCTAGTGTGATTCAAGCGGCATTGCGCGCTGAGCAATCTGGTGCAGATAGCATTACTTTGCATCTACGAGAAGACCGTCGACATATGCAAGACGCGGATATTTTTGCTTTGAGACCACTGCTGCAAACGAAAATGAATTTAGAGTGTGCAGTCACCGATGAGATGATATCAATTGCCTTGCAAGTTGCGCCACAAGATGTGTGCCTGGTGCCAGAGCGACGTGAGGAACGTACTACAGAAGGCGGCTTAGATGTGATTGCACATTTTGATAAAGTAGCAGCCGCCACCAAAAAATTAAGCGAAGCGGGCATTCGCGTTTCTTTGTTTATTGCTCCTGATATTGCCCAAATTGACGCTTCACATCGAGCTGGTGCGCCAGTGATTGAATTGCATACAGGTACTTTTGCTGATGCACACGATGAAGCAACACAAACGGCTGAACTAGCACGGATTAAAGAAGCGCTTAATCATGCGCTAAGCTTGGGATTGATTGTTAATGCTGGGCATGGATTGAATAATCACAATGTGCATAAAATCGCTGCTTTGAAAGGTATTGATGAGTTGAACATTGGTCATGCAATTGTGGCGCATGCTTTATTCGTTGGCTGGGATAACGCCGTGCGTGAGATGAAGGCATTAATCAGAGAAGCAACCATTAAATGATTTACGGGATTGGTACTGATATAGTTGAGGTGAATCGTATTGAAGCTTCAATCGAAAAGTTTGGCGATGATTTTGCTGCACGCATTTTGGCTGAAAGTGAAATGCAGAGTTATCTTGATTCCCACATTAAGCCTAGATTTTTAGCTAAACGTTTTGCCGCAAAAGAAGCTTTTTCAAAAGCATTAGGAACAGGCTTACGTGAGCCTGCCACTTTCCAAAATATCGCGGTATCACACGACGCATTAGGTAAGCCGATTCTTGTCTTGGCGAAAATACTGCAAGACTTTCTAAATACAAAAAATATCCAACACATGCATATTAGCATCAGTGACGAGAAGAATTTGGCTGCTGCATTTGTTGTGCTGGAAAGCTAAATTAGATTAAGCTAAAGTTAAGGTTAATACGTGTTTAAAATTATCATTGCCATCTCTGGCTATTATTTCTTTGGGTTCTTTGGCGCTATTATCGGCTATTTTGTTGGCGGTAGTATAGACCGGGCTAGAAGCTATGGTATAGGCGGTATCAACCCTTTAAGTGCAGGGCAGCGCGAGGCGGTGTTCTTAGAAACCGTGTTTGTGCTGATGGGGAGGTTAGCCAAAGCCGACGGGCAAATTACCAAAGATGAAATTCAACATACCGAAATGTTTATGCAAAAAATGAACATGACGGCAGAACATAGAACGCTAGCGATTAGTCAGTTCAAGCAAGGCTCAGCGCCAGATTTTGATATAACGGCGACGCTAAATCGCTTTATGGATGCTTGTGGCCAAACATCGAACCTTAAGCAAGTATTGATGATGTACCTTATTGTTATGTCATTAGCCGACGGCAATATAGACACTGCTGAACAATCCTTGTTAGAGAAAATCGCACTGCGTTTAGGTTATGGCCAAGTAGCATTTAAGCAAATGCTAGAGATGGTGCTTAACCAAGCCCATTTTGCAGCAGGCCAGCCGCAATCAGCCACAGCTATTGCTGATGCCTACAAGGCGCTTGGGGTGGCTGAAAGTAGTAGCGACCAAGAAGTAAAACGCGCTTATCGCAAATTAATGAGCCAATATCACCCCGATAAACTCATGGGACAAGGCTTGCCAGAAGATATGATTGCCGTCGCTACAGAAACCGCAAAAGAGATTCAAGTGGCTTATGCTTTGATTAAACAGCAACGTGGGATTTAGTCAACTATCAGGCTGGTTTAATAGACATACATCTCTTATATAACCATTATTATGCCTAATGAGTAGGCGTTAATGATTCAAATTTGCTATATTGCCCCATGGATAAAAGTGTTGATTTAGAACGTCGTTTTAGCGGTGTACAACGATTGTATGGGAAAGCTGGTTTAGAAAAGCTGCAATCCTCTCATATGGTGGTGATTGGTATTGGTGGCGTTGGTTCTTGGGCAGCTGAGGCTTTAGCACGTAATGGAATAGGGCAGCTGACCTTGGTTGATTTGGACAATATCGCAGAGTCTAATGTGAATCGTCAGATTCACGCTTTAGATGGCAACTTTGGCAAGGCAAAAATAAGTGCAATGCGCGAACGCATTTTGCAAATTAATCCACAATGCATCGTTAATGAAATTGAAGATTTTATTACGCCAGACAATGTGGCAATTTTATTGAATATGCAGTGTGATGTCATACTAGACTGTATTGACGACGCGAAAGCAAAAATTGCCTTGGCTAGTTTTTGCAAGCTCAAGGTAATGCCGTTAATCATGTCAGGTAGTGCAGGTGGGCGTTTAGATCCAACGCGGATTCAATTGTCTGATATGGCGAATGTGACAGGCGATAAGTTGTTGGCTAAAGTGCGTAATCAATTGCGTCGTGACCATGGTTTTCCAAAAGCAGCCAATACGAAAAAATCAGCAAAATTTGGTATTCAATGTGTGTATTCTGATGAACCTGTGATTAAACCTGCTGAGGTTTGTGATGTTGATTCTACTAGTCTATCAGGATTGAACTGCGCGGGTTATGGTTCTAGTGTCAGCATCACGGCAACCTTTGGTTTTGTCTTGGCGCAGCAGGCGTTAAATCGATTGGTGGCTAAGGCTTCATAATTTCAGCCTCATACTCTGGAAAGTAGTTATTAATCACACTTAAATCAAACCGCCTTAAAATGCTGGTATTTGACTCTCTTGCCAATAAAAACTCAAAAGATTTTTCAACCAGCTTTGCAGTTGTCAATTTGCCATGACAGAGTTTACTGGCATAAGCTTGTTCGACATTCACATCATGCTCTGTGGTACTTTTAGAGATGACCGTAACCCTAAAGGTTTGCTGATTAATTTCGTTGACCGTTATATTAGCCATGTTCATCCCAGAATTTATTGTCTGATTACTTGAAATTTTAACTTTTAGCCCAAAATGTAAGCAAAGCCCAAAAGGCAAACTAAAGTTTAACGGATTAACAAAACGGATAAAAGGAAAAAAATGGCTAAAAATCAATCAGAAAAAATGGAGTTTAAGGCAGAGGTTAAACAGTTATTGCACCTCATGATTCATTCTTTGTATTCCAACAAAGAAATTGTCTTGCGCGAACTCATCTCAAACGCGTCAGATGCGGCAGATAAGTTACGTTTCGAAGCATTGGCTGATGGCAGCTTGTATGAAGATAATAGTGATTTGAACATTCGCGTGGCGTTTGATAAAAAAGCGCGCACGGTGACTATTTCAGATAACGGCATTGGCATGTCGCGCGAAGAAGTAGTTAACAATATTGGTACCATTGCAAAATCAGGTACTAAAGACTTTATGAGCGCTTTGTCTGGCGACCAAGTGAAAGATGCTAATTTAATTGGTCAGTTTGGTGTTGGTTTCTATTCTGCTTTTATTATTGCTGACAAAGTGACATTAGTAACACGTCGCGCGGGTAGTAAAGAAGCGGTTAAGTGGGAGTCTTCAGGTGAGGGAGATTTCACTTTAGATACTGTAACAAAAGCTAGTCGCGGAACCGATGTGATTTTACATTTGCGTAAAGAGGAAGACGAGTTTCTAAACGATTGGAAACTGAAATCCATTCTTCGTAAATACTCAGACCATATTACCTTGCCAATTTTGATGAAAAAATCAGAGTGGAAAGATGGAGAAGATGGCGCTGGCGGCGACATGGTGACAACGGATGAAGATGAAATCGTTAACCAAGCTTCAGCACTGTGGGCACGCGGTAAAAAAGACATTACCGAAGAAGAATATCAAGAATTCTATAAACACTTAGCGCACGATATGGAAAATCCGCTTACCTATACGCACAACCGTGTGGAAGGTAATCAAGAATATATTTCATTACTTTATGTGCCTGCAAAAGCGCCTTTTGATTTATATGATCGCGACCGTAGCAATGGGATTAAATTATATGTAAAACGCGTGTTTATTATGGAAGATGCTGAAAAGTTGATGCCGCAGTATTTGCGTTTTATTCGTGGTGTCATTGATAGTGCTGATTTGCCATTGAATGTCTCGCGTGAATTACTACAAGATAGCCGTGATGTGGATGCGATTAAAAAGGGTTCTGTTAATAAAGTATTGGGCTTATTAGAAGATTTAGCGAAAAATAAACCAGAAGATTATGCGCAATTTTGGACTGAATTTGGCCGTGTGATGAAAGAAGGCCCAGGCGAAGATTTTGCCAATAAAGACAAAATTGCAGCATTATTAAGATTTGCTTCTACTCATCATGATAATGAAACGCAAGACGTTGGTTTTGCTGACTACATTGCTCGCATGAAAGAAGGCCAAGAAGCCATTTATTACATCACAGCGGATAGCTTTGCTGCGGCACAGCATTCGCCACATTTGGAAATCTTCCGTAAAAAAGGCATTGAAGTTTTACTGATGTCTGACAAGGTTGATGAATGGATGCTAGGTGGCTTAAATGAATTTGATGGTAAAAAACTGCAATCGATTGCTAAAGGTGATTTGGATTTAGGTCAATTGGAAGATGAATCTGAAAAAGAAGCCCAAAAGAAAGTAGAAGAAGAATCTAAGGATTTAATCGAGCGAATTCAAAAAGCGTTAGGAGAAGACGTGAAAGAAGTGCGTGTGACCCATCGCTTAACTGATTCGCCAGCGTGTTTAGTGGCAGGTGAGCATGATTTATCAGGCAATTTGGCGCGTATGCTAAAAGCGGCTGGACAAAATGCGCCTGAGTCTAAACCTGTATTAGAAGTCAATCCAGCGCATCGTTTAGTTGAAAAGCTAAAAGTTGAAAAAGATGAAGCTAAATTTAATGATTACACGCGCGTATTGTTTGACCAAGCATTGCTTGCAGAAGGCGGTCAGCTTAACGATCCTGCCAGTTTTGTGCGCAGAGTGAATGCGCTGCTGGTATAATTAATTGCTATCTCAAAAGCCCTTGTTTTAAAATACAAGGGCTTTTTCATATTTTCAACACACTTGTGCTGTAGATTACTTTTAGATTTACACCATACAAACGATGAGTGCCAATAGTTGGCGTGATACTTGCTAAACTTTATCATTGACTCACTATTATTACTTAATCGCTGAATAGGAAACCCATGCCAAAATTAACGTCCATTAAACAAGCATTACGTAATCATCTTGTTTTTTCATCTTTTAAAACCGACGAAACGGCAACGCCTAGAGACTGGTATGACACTGCTGCGCACACGGTGCGCGACCATGTAGTAGATCGCTGGGTGAAAACGGCATCTGCTTACAATGATGAAGATCCTAAGCGCATTTACTATCTCTCATTAGAATTTCTAATTGGGCGCATGATGAGCAATGCTGCACTGAATTTGGGCATTAATGATGAACTTAGCAAGGGATTGACATCTTTGGGCCATAGTTTAGAAGAAGCTGTTGAGATGGAACATGATGCTGCTTTGGGTAATGGCGGTTTAGGGCGATTAGCTGCTTGCTTCTTAGATTCAATGGCAACAATGGACATTCCTGCAACGGGTTACGGTATTCGTTATGAATATGGCATGTTTAAGCAGACCTTAGAGAATGGTCAGCAAGTAGAAAATCCAGATAACTGGTTGCGTTACGACAATATATGGGAATTTCAACGCCCAGAATCCGCTTATACCATTAAGTTTTATGGCAAAGTGGTTCACACGAATACAGAAGAAGGCTCACAGAGTCATTGGGTTGATGAGCAACATGTTGTTGCCATGGCTTACGATGTGCCAGTGCCAGGTTACGGAACAGATACCGTCAATAACCTGCGGCTGTGGTCAGCAAAAGCGACCGAAGAGTTTGACTTGGGTCAGTTCAATCAAGGTAATTACGAGCAATCTGTTGAGGCGCGTAATGACTCAGAAACAATTTCTAAAGTCCTATACCCAAACGATGCCTCAGCTTCTGGTCGAGAGTTAAGATTAAAACAACAATATTTCTTTGTTTCCGCTTCTATTCAGGATATTTTGCGTCGTTTCTTGGCGACTCGGGAAATTAAAAATAAAAAAGATTGGAGCGCTTTGCCAGATAAAGTAGCTATTCAATTAAACGATACCCATCCGTCTATTGGTGTTGCTGAAATGATGTATCAACTGGTTGATTTGCATGGTTTAGATTGGAATTTTGCATGGGGTTTGGTGCAAAAAGTATTTGCTTATACCAACCATACTTTGATGCCAGAAGCGCTTGAAACATGGTCGCTAGAATTGTTTGGACGTTTGCTACCACGCCATTTAGAAATTATCTATCGCATCAATCACGAATTTTTACATATGGTTAACCATCAATTCCCAGGTGATAATGCATTATTGCAACGTGTTTCGATCATTGATGAGTCAAATGGTAAACGCATTCGCATGGCGCATTTGGCAGTGGTTGGTAGCCATACCGTTAATGGCGTTGCGGCATTACATAGTGAATTGCTTAAAACCACTTTGTTTGCTGATTTCCATAAAATTTATCCGAATAAGTTAACTAATGTAACCAATGGTATTACGCCAAGACGCTGGTTGAATCAAGCTAATCCTGAATTGACAGCGCTCATCACTAAGGCGATTGGTAAAGGATTCCAAAAAGATTTGAGTAAGTTGGTTAAATTAACGCCATTGGCAGATGATAAAGATTTCCGTAAAGCATTTCGAGCGGTAAAAAAACAAAATAAGCAACGATTGGCCAACAAGATTGAATCGCTCACGGGCGTTAAACTGAATGCCGATGCTTTATTTGATGTGCAGATTAAACGCATACATGAATACAAACGCCAATTGCTGAATGTCTTGCATATTATTGCCATCTATAATCGGATTCGCAAAGGTGAGGCGAATAATATGACACCACGCGCCGTTATTTTTGGCGGCAAGGCTGCGCCTGGTTACTGGATGGCTAAACTCATTATTCGTTTGATTAATGATGTGGCTGAAGTCGTCAATAACGATCCTATGGTTGGGGATAAACTTAAAGTGGTGTTTTATCCAAATTATGAAGTATCGGCCGCTGAACTTTTATTCCCTGGCAGTGATTTATCTGAGCAAATATCAACAGCAGGCACTGAAGCTAGCGGCACTGGTAATATGAAAATGGCGCTTAATGGTGCACTGACTATAGGGACGCTCGATGGCGCAAACGTGGAAATTAAAGAAGAAGTGGGTGATGAAAATATCTTTATCTTTGGATTAACAACGCCAGAAGTGGCTGAAACCAAAGCCAATGGCTATAACCCATGGGATTTCTATCATGCGAACCCAGAATTAAAAGAAGTGTTAGATATGATTGCTAGCGGCTTTTTCTCTGCTGAGGAGTCTGGCCGTTATCAAGCTATCTTTGATAACTTAATGAAAAATGGCGATAATTATTTGCTATTAGCTGATTATGCTAGCTATATTGCCAAGCAAGATGAGGTGTCGGAAGTCTATAAAGATCAAGAAGAATGGTCTCGTCGTGCGATTCTGAATGTAGCGCGTATTGCTAAATTCTCCAGTGACAGAACTATTGGCGAGTATGCAAACAATATATGGAATGTAAAATCTTTTAAAATGTAGGCACTTTCACCTTGCTTTCATCTCAAAGTAAAATAAAAAAGGGTACACTTGGCAGATGCAAATGTATCGTTATTAACACTTGAGGAGGAATAGATGAAAAAAACAATTTTAGTTTTGGCCTTGGCAACAATGGGTTGCCAGGCCAATGCGTGGAGCTTAAAAGATTTAGAGTCTATTGCGACTGAAGCAAAGAAAAGTAGTCCCAGCACAACGAATAATAATGTAAGTGTGGATTCGTTAAGCGATAAGGAGGTCAATAGCGGTTTAAAAACCGCTTTAACCCAAGGTGTTGATAAAGCCGTGAGTAGCTTAGGTATTGCAAATGGCTTTTTTGGTAATCCTGAAGTGAAGATTCCATTGCCAGACTCTCTCAAAAAAATTGAAAAAGGCATGAAGTTAATGGGCATGGGAGAGCAGTCTGATGCGTTAGTCTTAAAAATGAATCGCGCAGCTGAAGCGGCAGCACCAGAAGCAAAAGCATTGTTAGTTGATTCGATTAAGCAAATGACCTTAGCTGACGCAAAAGCAATACTGACTGGACCACAAGACGCCGCAACCCAATACTTCAAAAGAACAACTTCAACAAAAATGAGCGAGAAGTTTTTACCAATAGTAAAAGACGCAACCTCTAAAGTGCAGCTTGCGCAGACTTACAATAAGTATGCCGAGCTAGGCAGTCAGTTTGGCGTTGTGAATAAACAAGATGCCAATATTGAACAATACGTGACAAACAAAGCATTAGACGGTATGTATTTGATGATTGCAAAGGAAGAAGCTGCTATTCGTAAAGATCCAATTGGACAAGCGAGCAGCATCCTTAAAAAGGTGTTTGGCGCGGTGGCAAAATAATTTTAAATTAATTTAAGTAAGCATTTAAACCCTAAGTCCTTCATGGCTTAGGGTTTTTTATTTTTCATCAATCAACCTTACTGCTTTTGCTAATAAAAATGTCAAACATAGATTGACAGATGGCTTGTATCCTTGTTATAGTCTCATCTCTCGGCGCTACATACGGCCGAATCGGACGCGGGATGGAGCAGTCTGGCAGCTCGTCGGGCTCATAACCCGAAGGTCACAGGTTCAAATCCTGTTCCCGCAACCAACTTTAAGAAGTTTTAAAGTTTCCGAAAATAAGTATTGACGGAGTTTTAAACCCCTGTACAATGCGCACCTCGTTAACGCAAAGCGCTTAACGATTAAGCCGAAAGGCACTGTTCTTTAACAAATTGAATGACTGATAAGTGTGGGTGTTTGTGACTGAGTCATAAGCATTATATTTTCGAATATGATG
>JBFJJN010000008.1:0-145903 GCA_041612255.1 Methylophilaceae bacterium
ACCCAGACGGAAAGGAGAGCAAGGAACAGGACAAAGTACAACATTCGTTATCACATTTACGTGATTTTGCTCGAAAAGAAGAAAAGCCACAAACGCCTACTGACGTCAGAGATATTATTTATGAAGTGCGAGATTTTACCCGTGCTGAATGTTTGCAAAATCAAATTCAATTTATAATAAAAATCAGTCAAAAACTTCCGCAAATAAGAGTTGACCCAATACAGATTGAACAAGTGATAATTAATCTTGTTCGTAATAGTATGGACGCATTGCTCGAAGTTGAAGAAAGCCGGCGAAAAATAATGATTAGTGTTAAGTCTTATAAGAAAAAATTTATTTGTATAAGTGTGAGTGATACTGGAATGGGATGTAGTGAGGATGTTGTGCAGCGATTGTATGAGCCATTTTTCACAACAAAGCCACACGGACTAGGTATTGGGCTAGGTATCAGTCAAACTATTGTGGTGACGCATGGTGGAAATTTATGGTTAGAAAAAAACAATAAAAGCGGTGCTACTTTTAGTTTTACGGTTGAAAAGTCTGTAGAGCTAGAAACAGGAGAGTAATATGAAAAATGATGCTTTTTTAAATTACGCCATATATATAGTAGATGATAATCCTGCTGTACGTGATGCGATTAGGTTTTTAGTAAAGCAAGTTGGATTTACGCCAAAGGTGTTTTCTTCAGCACAAGAGTTTTTAGACTTTTTTAAAGTTGAAATGCGAGGTTGTTTGGTGCTGGATATAAGAATGCCAGGCATGAGTGGTTTGGATTTGCAAGAACAGCTAACACTTTTGGGTGCGCATATTCCAGTTATTATCATTACTGGTCATGGAGATGTACCAATTACAGTGCGTGCAATGAAGTCTGGGGCTTTTGAATTTCTACAAAAACCATTTAATGACCAAGTTCTTTTAGATACGATTCAAGCTGCCTTAAAACAATATGATCCAATTTGGGAAGATGAAGATAAAAGAACAGAGGCTGCTAAAAATTTAGCAGTACTTACTAAGCGAGAGAGAGAAGTGCTTGAGTTACTTAAAAGCGGAAAATCAAATAAATTGATTGCAAGAGAGTTGTCACTATCTGTTCGCACCATTGAGGGTTATCGCGCTAACATTACTGACAAATTAGGTGCTAAATCTTTGGGAGTATTAATTGATATGGTTATTAAATCTGAATAAACGCATTATCAATTATTAGAATTTTAATTCTAGAAAACTTTAGCTTTTATTGAAAGTAAAGACTTATTTAGCCAATAAGTTAAATCAAATAAATTAACTTTTTTAAGTTATTCAAATCAACACCAGGTAGTTTCACGTATTTTTCGTTATTTAACCGTATTTCTTCGGGTATTTCTAAAATTTTTTATATGTAGAATTGTTTACATGTTGTGTAAGTGGGCTTAAGTCCTAATTAGCTCTAAGGTGGCGTTTATAAACTTAGCCCATGAACACAATGAAACAAAAACTTTATAAAATTTAGGAGTATATATTATGCGAAGTCTCATTTTAGGGCATCTAGTCTATTTATACACACCACTAGGAATACTGGCAACAATCGCAGGTATTTTGATGGGTGGGGACTGGGTTTGGGTAGGTATTGCAATTTTCGGTTTTAATATTGTGGCAGATACGTTAACGAGTGGTATCCATCTTAAGGGTGCTGCTGTTAATTCAAAAGGAGAAGCAGCTGGAGTAGGGCCAATTCTTAATTTAATGATGTATTTCCAATTAGTAAGTTTTGTCGCATTACAAGCGGCTGTTTTATGGCGTATTTACCAATACGTTGGTGGAGCGCCAATTGAAGCAATGACAATAAGTGCTTTCGGTAACACCATCGCCTATGAAAGCGGTATTACTGGGCTAGGACTTGGAGCTGTTGTTGTTGGTGCAGGCTTACATCAAGGTCTGGGCATTATGTTTGGCCATGAGTTAGCGCATACAAAAGGCTTTGGCTTCATGATTTCACGCATGATGATGGGATTGTCAGGTTGTGCAGCATTCTGTTACGCACACGTTTACAACCATCACTTAGAACTAGGACGTGCTTGGTTAGGCCCTCAAAATAACGGAATGTTAGATGATTCTGATCCAGCAACATCACCACGCGGACGAAGTCTATATAAACATTGGGTAATCTCAACGATTGGTCAATCATACTTTGGTTTTAAAACTGAGCAAAGACGTCTAAAACGCATGGGTAAATCATTCTTCAATGTGTTTGCCAACCGTTGGATTAAAGGTTATTTATTAAGCGTGCCGACAGTGGCTGCATTTACCTACGTAGGTTATATGGCCGGTGGACAAGATGGAGCGTTATTAGGCTTGGGTTGTATGGCTGTAATCTGGGTGATCTCAACTTTCGAGTTAGAAGCACTTAACTATATGGAGCATTACGGTTTAATTCGCGTAAAAGGTGAGCCTATTGAGTATCGTCATTCATGGGATAACGACAGTATTTTCACAAGTTTTGCTTTTATCGAAATTGGACGTCAAGCAGATCATCATGACCGTGGTGAAACGCACTTCTGGGAATTAACAAGTGTGGGTGTTCCTTCAACACCTAACGGTGCGCCAAACGCAATGATGGGCTATTACACTGAGTTTGTAGTCGCACTAATTCCACCACTATGGCATTCAATTTACAGAAGAAAACTAGCCATTTGGGATCGTGATTTTGCAAATGCAGAAGAACGTGAAATAGCGGCAAAAATCAACCGTATGGTTGGATATGAGTGTGATCTTTCTAAAGTAGAAGGTAAGAAGCTAGAAGTGAGCTATATCTAAATATAAAAGCACCAGCCATAAAGGCTGGTGCTTTTAAGTAATTCAAGGAGATTAATATGAGTACAGTAGATGATTCACTATATATGCGCTTAGGCAAAAGACCTGGAATCGAGCAGATAGCTTCTGACATATGGGACAACCATATAAGTAATCCTATTATTAATAATCGCTATGCAGCTAGCGATCCAGTTAAAGTGAAACGCTTGGTTACCGAATTATGTTGTGCAGGTTTTGGTGGGCCAGAGAAATATACCGGAATGGATATGATTTCATCCCATAAAGGAATGAATATCAACGAGGCAGAGTTTATTGCAGTCTGCGATGATGTGTTAAAAGCGTTAGATAAGAATAAAGCTGGACAACGCGAGAAGGATGAAGTGCTCTGCATTCTCTACTCGATGAAAGCGGAAATAGTTCACTTGTAAATAAAATAGCCCATCTTATAGGTAGGCTAATGCAAATCAATTACCAGGATACAATTTATGTTTAGTTTTTTTTCTTCAAAAGGGCCTTTTAAGGTCAAAGTGACATCAACTGATAAAGAGTTTTCAGTTGAGAAGGGCGATAATTTACTTAAGGCCGCACTAAATAATAAGTTAGCTTGGCCGCATAATTGTAGGGTTGGTAGTTGTGGAGAGTGCAGGTGCAGGTTGGTAAGCGGTAAAATAAAACCGCTAAGTGATTTTAGCTATGTTTTGAATGCTGAAGAAATGGATGCCGGTATTATCTTAGCTTGTCAAACTAGCTTAAGAAGTGATGTAGAAATAGAAGTAAAAATGGACACGCCTACGCAGCCAATCTCAAAGCCGGAAACACTTGAAGGTAAGATTGTTGCAACAAAATCATTAACACACGATATTCTAGAAGTGACTGTTAAACTAGACGGAGAATTCCCTAACTATTTAGCAGGACAGTATGCTGAAATAGTCGTCCCAGGTTTAATTGGAAAACCAAGATCATACTCTTTTGCAAAAGCACAGCACCAAGAGAAGAAAAACCACGTTAGTTTCTTTATTAGACACGTACCGGAAGGTGAGTTTACTACATGGTTACATAGCAATAATCGCGAGGGGCAATCAGTTAACGTAACTGGCCCATTTGGTTCGTTCTGGCTACGTGATTCACCAAATCAGATTTTATGTATCGCTGGCGGTAGTGGAATGGCCCCGATTAAAGCGCTATTAGAGCAAATAACAGATCAAGGCATTAATCAACAGGTAACCTATTTATTTGGCGCACGAACCCAAAAAGATTTGTATTGTTTAGATGAGCTTGAAAGCATCAAAATCATGTCTAAAGGTCGGTTTAATTTCATCCCAGTGTTGTCGCAAGAGCCAGAAGATAGTGATTGGACTGGCTTAAGAGGACGCTGTGTGGATAAAATAATGACATCGCATGACTTTAGTTCTGGGACCAATGCATACTTGTGCGGCCCACCAGGCATGATTGATAGTGCTATAGAGATTCTTAACAAAAATGGGCTAACGAATGATCATATTTTTTATGATAAGTTTTTAGACGCTTCCACTATGAACGGTGGAAGAGCTTAATAATATGAACGCTAAACCAACTGCTGAGAAAGGGTTAATTTAGAGTCTTTATAAATAATTATTGGAGAATAGAATGGCTGTTAACGAATATTATTCAGAAAAAATTCATGGACCTCATCAAACATTTGAACTTGGCAACTTCCATCTAGAAGCAGGTCAAACAATTAGAAATGCTAAGCTGTTATATAAAACACATGGCAAACTAAATGAAAAAAAAGATAACGTAATTTTATTTCCACATATGTGGTCGGGCACCTCAAGCTCCATGGAAGGCTTCATAGGCAAAGGAAGGCCGCTAGACCCCGAAAAATACTTTATTATTCTACCGGGTATGTTTGGCAACGGGTTTTCTTCCTCGCCAAGCAATACCCCGCCACCACACGATAGAGGCGCATTTCCTGATGTGACTATAGGAGATGATGTTGTAGCACAACATCGCCTCCTCACTGAGCATTTCGGCATAAGACAGCTGGAGTTAGTATTAGGGTGGTCAATGGGTGCACAACAGACGTATGAGTGGGCTGTTCGATACCCTGATATGGTTAAACGCGCAGCACCATTTGCAGGTACAGCAAAAAATACTCCTCACAACTCTCTTTGGGTCGCCTCTCACGAAGATGCTTTAAAGTCCGATCCAGAATACAAAAGTGGTTTTTATACTCAGTCAAGCGACTGTCATATAGGTATCAGGCGTCACTCCCGGTTATGGGGCGTAATGGGCCTATGTCAAGAGTTTTACTATCAAGAGACATGGCGTAATTTAGGATTTACTTCGCTAGAAGACTTTCAAACAGGCTTCTGGGATAATTATTTCCTACCAATGGATCCCAATAATCTAATTTGTATGAGCAGAAAGTGGCGTCATGGAGATGTCAGCCATCATGCGAATGGAGACCTTGTTAAAGCGCTCGCTAGAATTAAAGCTAAAACTAGTGTAATTGCATTTTCAAATGATATGTTTTTTCCACCTGAGCATATTAAGCTCGAACAAGCAATGATTCCAAACAGTGACTACCATTTAGTAAACACTTTATGGGCGCATTTTGGTATGTTTTGCTGTGATGGGGAAAACACACAAATTGACCCAATATTATTTAAATTATTAGAATCCTAACTAGAAAGTAAATTGTATAGAAATAGATACAAAAAAGCAGACCAGTTGGTCTGCTTTTTTGTAATTAGCTATTATATTTTGGAGGAAGAAATAGCTAATGTTTTACTTGCCTAACTTTCAACGCTGAACGCCTTAGCTGGGCAAGCTGCTACAACTTTTAGTACTTCTGCTTCACTTGCATTTTCTGGCTGAATTAAAAAGTTACCATTTTCAATTTTAAACACTTCTGGGAGTGTTTTGACGCAGTTGCCACTATGACAACATGCTTTACTGTCCCAATTTACTTTCATGTAGTTCTCCTTGTCGGTTGGTGTTTCTTAATACTAAAATTATGGCAACATAAATTTAAATGCGGTATACGTAGTATTACTTGAATTAAAGAAATGTTGATTTTGCTAACCATTCTCGGCCTTTAAGCATGCAGTTCCAATATAACCAAGGTAGTAGTGTGGCTTTTAGAAACCATGCTGATTTGCGCGGTACGGTAGAGTCTATAGGGAATGTTGGTAATAATTTTCCTCCATATCCAAACTCAGCTAATATCACTTTGCCTTTTTCTACAGTAAGTGGACATGAGCCATAACCGTCATACGTAGATAGAAGCGGGATGTTAGCTCGTAGTGAAAGTAAGTTTTCTGCTACAACAACAATTTGCTTACGTGCGGCAGCTGCTGTTTTAGCATTGGGTGTGCCGCAGATGTCACCAACTGCAAAAACGTTTGAATATTTTGGGTGTTGTAATTTATGATGGTCAACTTCACACCAACCTCCTGCATCCGCTAGCGGACTAGTGCTTATGACATTTGGTGGAACTTGTGGCGGTACTACATGAATGATGTCGAAGGACTTCTCAACTGTTGAAATATTACCTTCTGCATCTTTTATATCAAACCATGCAATCTTTCTGTGGCCATCAATTTTCACTAAATTAGAAGTGAATACTAATTTGGCACGATATTTATTCACATACTTCATCAGCGGTTCAACGTATTCTTTAATACCAAATAGACCGGGTGTTGCCAGATTAAATTCAACTTCTATTTGGCTTAAATTACCTTTTCTAAACCAATGGTCACATGACAAATACATTGCTTTTTGTGGCGCGCCAGCACATTTAATTGGCATTGCTGGTTGTGTAAAAAGTGCTTTTCCGGATTTTAAACTAGAGACTAGTTTCCAGGTATATGGGGCTAAATCATAACGATAATTTGATGTTACTCCATTTTTTCCGAGCGTTTCAGTTAAGCCTTCTATTTTTTCCCAAGCCAGCCTTAAGCCTGGACAAACAATTAGTTGTTCATAATTTATTGTTTGTCCATCTGATAGTGTTACTTGATTCTGTTCAGGTTCAATTTTCTCTGCACTTGCTTGTATCCAAGTCACATCTTTTGGTATCACCGATTTCATCGGACGCTCTGTATCTTTTGCGTTAAAAGCTCCGCCACCAACTAATGTCCAAGCTGGTTGATAATAATGCTTATCGCTTGGTTCTACTATAATGATGTTGAGAGATGATTGGCGCTTCAATAAACTGGCGGCTACGCCTATACCTGCTGCGCCACCCCCGATAACTAATATTTCACAAGCACGCTGTTGGTTCATTGAATCCTGTTTAGTTTTTAATTGTGTGATGGCCATTAGCTGTTCCTCTCACTAAAGTTAATAATTGTGGTAATTGTCTTGTATTGATAATTGTCTAGTTCAGAGCTGGCCTTGTTTTTTCTGCCTAAGGGTAATTGTTTGCTTAACAGTAGTTATAGTCATAACTCTGCTTTACTTTTAAGAATTAAATTCCATCAGCTTGTATTCCCACAGGCGGTAGTTAAGACTAGCCTAGCCAGTTGACGCTTACATTGTCGTCATTTTCCATCAGATAGCTTCTAAAACATTATTACTATATACATTTAAAAAGGTTTACATATACGTACTAATACTCTGTGATGACATGGCTATTTCGAATATTCTTCGTATAGATTATTGGGGAAAAGGATGTTTAAGGAGGATTATCTTAAGCTATACAGTTTCTCAGGATATTAAAAGTAAAGCTATTGAGATGTGTTTATTCAGGAGCTGTAATGTTGATTTTTTCTTGGCAATTAAATGCGGTAAAGAGTTTAAGCATATTTCATATAAGTCAATTGTGTCTGCGCTGGATTGGCCAATTTAACAAGACCGTGCGCTCTCTTCGAATAATATGATTTCTACAAATAGTTATTTAAAAAAACTACTCCCTAATTGGATGCTGAGCTACGATCAGGAGTGGCTCTACGGGGATTTTATAGCAGGCATTATCGTAACGATTATGCTTATTCCTCAAAGTTTAGCTTATGCCTTAATTGCAGGCTTGCCTCCTGAAGTCGGGCTATATGCAAGTATTTTACCACTTGTAGCATATGCGTTATTTGGGTCGAGTATGACTTTGGCAGTCGGACCCGTAGCAGTCATCTCATTAATGACGGCTAGCGCACTCGTTCCGTTGGCAGTTGCCGGCACAGCGTTATACGTTACGCTTGCTATCCAATTAGCATTTCTGTCAGGACTAATTTATTTAGCCTTAGGTTTTTTAAGATTAGGGTTTCTAGCACATTTAATGAGTCATCCCGTCGTTAGTGGATTTATTAGTGGATCGGCTATTTTGATAGCAGTAGCCCAGTTAAAGCATATTATCGGTGTAAACGTTACCGACTCAAGCGTCTTTGAAACAGTGATTTCTTTAAGCAACTCATTACCGCAAGCCAACACAGTGACTTTAATAATTGGAGTAAGTACCATTGTGTTTTTATTTTTTGCTAAAACGATACTTCCTCAACTTTTATGTGGGTTTGGGCTTCAAAAGAAAGCATCAGATATGGTTAGCAAGTTAGCGCCAATGCTTGTGGTCATTATTTCAATTACGCTAGTCACTTATCTTGATCTGCATATTAAAGATGGTGTGAATATTGTTGGTTATGTACCAAGCGGCATACCCGATATTCATTATTCACTGCCAAGTTGGAGTGTGGTGCAGTCTCTTTGGTTGCCCGCGTTATTAATAACTGTTGTCGGTTTTGTAGAGAGCGTTTCTGTTGGTCAGTCGTTAGCGATTAAAAAGCAACAAAAAATCAATCTTAATCGTGAACTGTATGGCATAGGAGCGGCAAACATTGCTAGTGCTTTTTCTGGTGGATATGCCGTAACGGGTGGGTTTTCTCGTTCTGTTGTCAATTTTAGTGCCGGTGCAAACACGCCTCTAGCAGGTGTGATCTCTGCAGCACTGATGATGCTTGTCCTGATTGGGTTTACTGAGAGTTTTTCAAATCTACCTCAAGCAGTTCTTTCCGGAACAATTATAGTAGCCGTGCTTGGTTTAATTGATTTTTCTATATTGAAAGAAACTTGGAAATTTGATAAGGCAGATTTTACAGCCTTTATTCTTACTTTTTTTGGACTAATAATATTTGGCGTAGAAATTGGTATTTTGATTGGCGTTATTTTTTCTTTGGGAGCGTATTTTTGGCGTGCTAGTCATCCACATATTGCGATTGTTGGAAGAATTCCTGGTACTGAGCATTTTAGGAATGTCGAGAGGCATCAGGTTGAAGTTGATTCCAAGGTGTTAACGCTACGAGTGGATGAAAGTTTATTTTTTGGAAACGTCCAAGAAATAGAAGAGATCATTTACTCAAAAATTACTAATAACCCTAATCTAACGGATGTTTTATTAATAATGTCAGCGGTGAATAGGATTGATTCTACTGCATTGCTAGTACTGAGTGACATTAATCGCTCTTTAAATTACTCAAATAAAAAACTGCATCTTGCAGAAGTAAAAGGCCCTGTTTTGGATACATTAAAACACACTGAATTTTATAAGTCACTAAGTGGGAAATGCTTTTTAAGTGGTCACCAAGCATATAACGAGTTAACGACAACATTAACTTGCGAATTGAAATAGAAAGGTAAATCGCAATATGAAAGAGACAAAAACACCTATAGTCAAATCGTTTTTTGATGCAACTACATCAACCATTACCCATGTGATTTATCAATCCAAAGGGAGTGAGTGTGCGATTGTAGACTCGGTGATGGACTATGAGCCTAAGTCGGGTAGGTTAACAACAACATCTGCGGATCGAGTGATTGATTTTGTACGCAGCCATGAGTTAAGCGTTCAATGGCTATTAGAAACACATGCACATGCTGATCATATATCTGCAGCGCCATATTTGCGTGATAAATTAGGCGGAGTTATCGGTATTGGAGAAAGTATTAAAGCAGTACAAAGTGTTTTTAAAAAAGTGTTTAATTTAGAGTCTGGCTTTAATGATGATGGAACTCAATTTGATTATCTTTTTGAAGATGGAGAGGTATTTTACATTGGTAAACTTGAGGTAAAAGCAATGCACGTTCCAGGGCATACGCCTGCTGATATGGCCTATGTTGTTGAAGGTAGCACCGTCTTTGTTGGGGATACATTATTTATGCCTGATGTTGGTACTGCACGGTGTGATTTTCCTGGGGGGGATGCGCATATTCTTTATCAGTCCGTTCAGAAGTTGTATAACCTACCATCTGAAACACGATTATTTCTATGTCACGACTATCCGCCAAATGGGCGCGAACCTATTTGGGAAACGACGATTGGTCATGAGCGAAAAAACAATATCCAAATAAATGAAAATATTAGTGCGGCGGAGTTTGTTGCTAAAAGAACTGCTAGGGATGCAACCTTGGAAATGCCGACTTTAATATTGCCATCAATTCAAACTAATATACAAGCAGGTAAGTTGCCTGAAGCTGAAAGCAACGGCACGAGCTATTTGAAAATCCCAATTAATGCGTTCTAACTTGGCTTGAGTGATAACTCACAATCGTTTCTTTATCAATCTCATTGAGAGTTTACGGCAAGGCTTAAAAGTAGGCATGAATAGCCGTTGCTATTGCATGCCAAAAAACCACCCTTCTTAATTTAGTTAAAAGAACATATAAAAATATCTGGCCTCATTATTATGTTTTGCAGGTAGTTTTACGCTAGAACTCAACTGCTATTACCGTTAATCTTTAACCTGTTAATTTTATTAATCACTTAAAAAAGGTATTGATGATGAGTAGCAATAAATCTTACAAAGCAAGTTGTTTTTGTGGAGAAGTTCAACTAAAGGTAAGTGGGGATCCAGTTGGAATGGGTTACTGTCATTGTGAATCATGTAGGGTCTGGTCGGCTGGGCCAGTTAATGCTTTTACATTGTGGAAGCCAGATGCGGTCGAAGTAACTAAAGGCGATGGAAATATCGGCACGTTTAACAAAACACCTAATAGCGCTCGTAAATGGTGCAAAACTTGCGGAGGACACGTGTTTACTGACCATCCACATTTAGGCGATGGCTTAATTGATGTATATGCTGCCGTCATTGAAGATTTCCCATTTGAGCCAGGTGTTCATGTTTTCTATGAAGAGTCTACCCTCAGTATCAAAGATGGCCTACCTAAAATGAAAGACCTACCAAAAGAAATGGGTGGATCTGGCATTACTTTGGATGAGTGAAGAATCTAGTAAAGTTTTATGAAAGATGACATGAAAAAAGTTGGACGTATTTTACCGGCACCAGAAAACTTCTTGGATGCTGAGCTGACACAGGACATCACTACAAAAGGCCTAAATGAAGCAAGACGTGGCTTTTTGCTAAAAAGTTTTTTAACCGCTAGCGCTGCGATAGCGGGTGGAAAAGCATTTACTGCTGTCGCAAAAGATGCAGGTGATCCCAATATTTTATCTCTTCCATCTCATTCAACAACACTGGGAAAGCCAGTTGCGGCAAACCCTTACGGTGTTCCGTCAAAATACGAAACTAATTTATTACGCAGAGAGTCTCCTGGACTTACGCGTGTTTCGGCAGCGTCAGTTTCCTTCGCGCCTTTGCAAGGCTTATTCGGCATTATTACGCCGAGTGGCTTACATTTCGAACGGCATCATCAAGGTTGGCATGACATTGATCCAAGTACGCATCGGTTCATGATTAATGGTCTAGTCAAAAATCCTAAGGTTTACACCATGGATGACATCATGCGATTGCCCTCTGTATCACGTATGCATTTTATTGAGTGTGGTGCTAATACCGCTATGGAATGGGGGAATGTCGCCGTACCAACCGTTCAATATACTCATGGAATGTTAAGTTGTAGCGAGTTCACGGGAGTGCCACTATCCGTGTTATTGGCGGACTGTGGCTATGATAAGCAAAAAGCTAAATTTGTTCTGGCTGAAGGTAGCGATGGATCAAGTATGACGCGAACTATCCCAATCGATCAGGCATTGGATGATGTGATTGTTGCTTGGGCGATGAATGGTGAAATGCTAAGGCCGGAAAATGGTTATCCACTCCGCTTAGTTGTGCCAGGTGTGCAGGGTGTTTCTTGGGTGAAATGGTTGCGCAGGATCGAAGTGGGTGATAAACCTTACGCAACAAAAGACGAAGCTATTCACTACATCGATCTAATGCCAGATGGACAATATCGGCAGTACACTTCAGTACAAGAATGTAAGTCTGTAATTACATCGCCATCAGCAGGTCAAATGCTGCTAGACAAAGGTTTTTATAATATTACCGGTTTAGCTTGGTCCGGTCGCGGAAAAATAAAACGTGTTGATGTATCAATGGATGGTGGTAAAAACTGGAAAACTGCACGACTAGAGTCGCCAATTTTACCTAAGTGTTTAACGCGCTTTAATATTGACTGGGTGTGGGACGGAAAACCTGCAATATTGCAATCCAGAGCCATCGATGAAACAGGGTATGTTCAGCCAAAAATTAATGAATTAAGAGAAGTGCGAGGCACTCGATCAATCTATCATAATAATGCTATCCAGTCATGGAGTTTGGCTACATCTGGAGAGTTGTCTAATGTTCAAACGTATTAATTTATGCGCGGTTGTCATTCTGATAACAACAAGCGCTAATGCAGGTCACTATACTAATATAGGCCGCACAGCTACGAATCAAGAGATTTCAGCGTGGGATATTGATGTACGCGCAGACTTTAAAGGCTTACCTGTTGGGTCGGGTAGTGTTGAAGATGGAGAAGTGATTTGGGAGTCGAAATGTTCCTCATGTCACGGAACCTTTGGAGAGTCGAATGAGGTTTTTACACCAATTATTGGTGGAACAACTACAACAGATATTGCTAATGGTAAGGTTGCAGCCTCAGTCGGTGGTAGCCAGCCACAAAAAACCACCATAATGAAAGTGGCAACCATCTCTACGCTCTGGGATTATATTCATCGAGCCATGCCATGGACCGCTCCCAAGTCACTTTCTCATGATGAAGTGTTTGCTGTGACGGCTTACATATTAAATCTGGCAAGAATTATTCCAGATGACTTTGTGTTAAGTAATGAAAATATCAGCGAAGTGCAAAAGCTAATGCCGAACAGAAATGGAATGAGTTTGAAGCATGGTTTACGAACCGTTGATGGACAGCCTGATGTCAAAAGTACTGCATGTATGCAGAATTGCAAAACATTAAATAAAGTGACATCAACATATCCTGAGACAGCTAGAAACTCTCACGGAAACATTCAACAGCAGAACCGTACTTTTGGAGCAGTCCGCGGTATTGACACGACCAAGCCAGCTTCAACATCTCTAGAACAGTCGGTTGCTAAACAGAAGCAAATAGAATCAGCTAAACCTGAGAAAGTCGCATCAGTTGAGGAAGATATGCCAGCACTCGCGCAGCAAAATAACTGTTTAGGTTGTCATGGCATTAAAAACAAAGTGGTTGGTCCTAGCTTTAACGAAATAGCCGCAAAATATAAAGCTAATAAGGATGTTACTGAATCGCTGGTTCGAAAAGTTAAAGAGGGAACAAGCGGTACCTGGGGTGATATTGCAATGCCACCACAGACAACTGTAAGTGATGATCATGCTAAGAAATTAGTTAATTGGATTTTGAAAGGTAATTGAAAATGATAAGGCAGATGACTAAAAGTAAAGAGGCTACATTAAATTTAGATCTTGGTAAGAGAGATTTTTTGCGACTAAGTGCAATGTTTGGAATGGCAGCAATCGTCGGTTTTTATGGCGTTGGTGAGGTGCGTGCAGCTGAATGGAGAGATGTAGATTTCAATGCAAAAAATCTTAAAGATACCCTTAAATCGTTAGGGGTTGATGACTACACAATGTCTACTGACATTACAGTTGATAGTGCTGAAATTGCAGAAAATGGCGCTGTTGTTCCAGTAAGCGTTTCTAGTGCTATACCTAATACCGAGTATATGGCCATTTTGGTTGAAAAAAACCCTAATCCTTTGGCAACTGCTTTTACTATTCCAACAGGGACATTAGCCAGTGTTAAAACGCGTATAAAAATGGGGGAAACTTCAAATGTATTAGCGTTAGCTAAAGTCAATGGAAAGTGGTTTGCAGCGAGCAAAGAAATTAAGGTAACACTTGGTGGCTGCGGTGGTTAAAACAAATAATTGAATCAGATGACAGGAGAAATATATGGCTCAACCAATGCGTATACGCGCAAAATTAAAAGGTGATGAAGTAGAAGCGAAAATTCTAGTTCAACACCCTATGGAAACTGGATTACGTAAAAATGTAGATGGGGAAAAAATACCAGCGCATTTTATTAAAACACTAGTCGTAAAGTATGAGGATAAAGTGGTTTTGGAGTCTGTATTGGGAATTGCAGTCTCTAAAGATCCATTCATATCATTCTCATTTAAAGGTGGCGCTAAAGATGGAAAGTTAAGTGTAACTTGGACCGATAATTTGGGTGAAACAAGAACAGATACAGTCACAGTTGACTAGCCCAGAGATGAATTGCGTTAAAAGGAGAGAAGTATGAAACATCTAAAGCAGCTATTATTTTTTATGATTGCTTTGCAGTGGACTGTTCAGGTGTTTGCAGAAAGTGCCCCTGTTGAGCAAGGTGATATATATAAAGAGCTGATAGAAGATGGCAATCCGGCAGAGTTTAGAGAAATGCGCGGAAAAGAAGTGTGGCAACAAAAAGCAGGGCCCAATAACGTTTCACTAAAGCAGTGCGACCTTGGTAAGGGTCCTGGAGTGATTAAAGGTGTTTACGTCGAGCTGCCAAAGTATTTTAGTGATGCTAAAAAAGTAATGGATCTTGAACAGAGACTTATTTATTGTAAGACAACCATTCAAGGACTTACTTACGAACAGGCTATTAGCTCTCCATTAAGTATCGCTGGACACGCATCAGATGTTGAAGCTTTGGTTTCTTACATAACAGCAGCTTCCAAGGGGATGAAGATGGCCGTTAAACTTGATCATCCCTTGGAAAAAGAGGCTTATGAACTAGGAAGAAAATTATTTTTTTATCGAGCCGGGTCCCATGACTTTGGATGTGTGACTTGCCATTCTAATGATGATAAAAGAATACGTTTGCAAAGTTTAGCGAATTTATTAAATCCTAATGATGCTCAAGCAACCTATACAACATGGCCAGCATACAGGCTATCTCAGGGTGAAGTTTGGTCAATGCAACATAGAATAATTGATTGCTTGCGACAACAACGTTTTCCAGAAGTAACGTATGCCTCGGATTCAATTACAGCGCTTACTATGTTTATGGCAAAAAATGCTGAAGGGGGTATTTATAATGCACCCGCGATTAAACGATAAGGAACTATAAGATGAAGAAATTTATACTAGTATTAATATCGGCAGCTCTTAGCGTTGGGTGCGCAAGTTCAGCAACAGATAAAGATTATAGTGCTCAAGCGATTAATCTACTTAAATCAGATTTTAAATCAAAAGGCCCAGTAACAGTCGAGCGTATATTAAAACAAGACGATGTGCAAAAGTACTGTAGTGCTCTGGAAGATAGGGAAGGTACGTTAGATGAATTTGCAGCAATTAGAGATGGTCAACTAAAGACTGTTAAATATCCAATGAAAGGTGAATATTTAGGAGACTGGAAAGAAGGTCTTAAAATAGCTGGCAACGCTAAAGGTGGACAGTATTCTGATTCTATTGGTAGTGAAAACGGGGGTAACTGCTATGGTTGTCACCAACTCAATAAAGAAGAGATCGCCTATGGCACACTCGGCCCATCTCTGTATCAGTATGGAAAGTTGCGTGGCTCCAGTGAAGATATTTACAAGTATACGTGGGCAAAAATTTACAATGCACAAGCATTTGTAGCTTGCTCAAATATGCCAAGATTTGGCCATGCAGGTATCTTAAGCGAGCAGCAAATTAAACATGTAATGGCATTGCTGCTATCAACTGACTCTCCTGTTAATCAATAAAACCTTAGTTTGCTAAGCGCAATAACTTGCGTACTTTAATAAACTATATACATGGAATGTAAATTAAATGTCATTAAGTCGTCGTGAATTTCTGCAATTGATGGGAGTAGCTGCTGCTAGCGGTATGGCACTAAATTCGAAGAGTTTGTTAGCTCAGCCTTCAGTTAATCAACTTTATGATATACCTAAATTTGGGAATGTACATTTTCTGCACTTTACAGACTGTCATGCTCAGCTCAAGCCAATTTACTTTCGTGAACCAACAGTCAATCTGGGTGTTGGAGAAGCGCTGGGAAGGCCGCCACATTTAGTAGGAGAAAATCTATTAAAATATTTGGCAGTTAAGCCACATACACCAGAAGCGCATGCATTTACAGCATTAAACTTTGAACAAGCAGCACTCACTTACGGAAAAGTAGGCGGCTTTTCGCATCTTTCTACACTCGTAAAACAAATGAAAGAAAGTCGACCAGGAGCTTTACTATTAGATGGGGGCGATACATGGCAAGGTTCCGCGACTGCATTGTGGACCAACGGTCAAGATATGGTGGATGCGTGTTTAGAACTTGGTGTTGATGTCATGACAGCACACTGGGAAATGACTTATGGTGATAAACGTGTTCAGGAAGTAATTGAGAAAGACTTTAAAGGACATATTAACTTTGTCGCACAAAATATCAAAACCCTAGACTTTGAGGATCAAGTGTTCGACCCTTATGTTATGAAAGAAATGAATGGTGTTTCAGTTGCTATTATTGGACAAGCCTTCCCCTACACGCCAATTGCGCATCCACGCCACTTTGTTTCAGATTGGACATTTGGCATTCAAGAGGAGAGTATGCAAAAAAGGGTTGATGAAGCCAGAGCAAAAGGGGCTAAGGTAGTTGTTGTACTGTCTCATAACGGCATGGATGTTGATATAAAAATGGCATCAAGAGTAAGAGGCATTGATGCCATTATGGGTGGTCATACGCATGACGGCATGCCTGTTCCAGTGATTGTGGATAATGCCGGTGGAAAAACAATCGTCACCAATGCAGGTAGTAATAGTAAGTTTCTTGGTGTGCTTGATTTTGATGTAGTTAAAGGCAATGTTCAAGGATTTAAATATAGATTATTACCTGTATTTTCTAATTTCCTAACTCCTGATGCCGAGATGGAAAAGCTCATTACAAAAATACGTGCACCATATGAATCAAAGTTAAATGAAAAGCTTGGCACTACAGCAGATACGTTATACAGACGTGGAAATTTTAACGGTACATTTGACCAAGTAATTGTTGATGCATTGATGGATGTAAAAGGAGCAGAAATGGCATTTTCTCCTGGTTTTCGTTGGGGCACATCCTTATTGCCAAACACTGAAATTCTAATGGAAAATCTAATGGATCAAACTGCAACGACTTATTCACACAGTACGGTAACAGAAATGAAAGGCAGCCAAATTAAAGCCATTATGGAAGATGTTGCCGATAACTTATTTAATCCAGACCCTTACTACCAACAAGGTGGTGATATGGTGCGTGTAGGGGGGATGCAATATGCGATAGAACCGAATGCAAAGATGGGTTCTCGGATTCAAGATATGCGCCTCAATGGGAAGTTAATAGAGGCCAATAAAAGCTATAAAGTTGCTGGTTGGGCACCTGTTGCCGAAGGTGCAAGCGGAGAGCCAGTGTGGGATGTGGTTGCAACTTGGATAAAAGATAAAAAAACGATTCCATCTGTTAAGCCTAACACACCGCGTATTATCGGTATGGATGGCAACCCAGGATTAATAAGCTAATAAGGAGCGGTGCTATGAAACAACGTTTTAATATGCTTATATCGGCATTGTGTTTGGTGATAATAAACGGTTCAGCTAATAGTGCTGAACCAAGCTTTACTGTTAAACAGTTAACACCAGAAACAGCGTTAAAAGCTGCCCAAGTAGGATTGAATCAATGTAGAGCAGCTGGCTATCAAGTTACTATTGTTGTAGTGGATAGATCAGGACAAACGCAAGTCATGTTAAGAGATCGGTTTGCTGGTGAGCATACGATTGAAGCTGCTGCTAATAAAGCATGGACAGCTGTCAGCTTTAAAACCAGTACTACAGCGCTCGCTAAAAATACACAGGGTGATAGTGAATCAAGTGGTATAAGGAGTGTGTCCAAAGTATTAGCAATAGGAGGTGGTATAACCATTGATATTGGCGGAACTTTATACGGAGCAATCGGTGTTTCAGGTGCGCCTAATGGAGCAGAAGATGACAAATGTGCACAAGCGGCAATCTCTGCTATTTCAGTTGATTTGGAGTTTAATTAGCAGTTGTCAGAACAGCTTGAACTCATCTACAGATGACCTACTTTTACTAAAATTATCGTCTCCTCTTCAACATATGGATCATGTTTACTTAAGTGGGGATTCCGTATCCAAGAGCCTGCCGGGTATCGACCATGTTCATCAATAAACTCGCCAGAAATTACAAATATTTCTTCACCGCCAATATGAGTGTGCGACATGAAGCGTTCGTTGGCAGGCCACTTTACTAAAGCAGTATGTTCATTTTCGAAGCTGTGTAGAGGCATAACCTGTAAATTCCCTTGTCCTTGAAGCCAGACTGACTGTGACGTTAAGATGCATACTCTTGATAGATCGCCATCAGAGAACTGATTTAATTTCACAAAAAGCTTACATCCAGTCTTGCTATATGGCGCGTGCATAGAGCCAGGAGGGCTTCTTAAATAGGTCCCTTTTTTATAGTGGCCAAATTGATCTGAAAATGAACCTTCCAACACAAATATTTCTTCACCGTTCGGATGTGAATGGAAGTTAAATGATGACCCAGAACTGTATTGGACAATGCTAGTCGCATGACCAATTTCATCAAGCTCTCGCTCTAGTTTTTTTCTTAAGATGCCAAACTGAAGCGTTTTTACCCATTTGCATTCATTGGTATTGATACTAATAGATTGGTCAAAATTCATATTAATTAACATTTGCAAACCTTTTTTCTCTTGTTTCTATTTAAGAAGTTTGTCTAAGTTAACGAATAAAAAAACTATTTTCTACTGTAATTATACGGATATAGGTAGAAAAAATTTTGATGTTAAAACCACAAAAAATTGTGGGTTAAAAATTACAGAATTAGCAAATATCCAAAAATTATATTCCGATATTTGTTTGATAAATTATTCGATGAATGGATGGTAAGTATTAAATTAAGTTTGATTTTTAACACAACAACCCCAAGCCCATCTTTTCAAATTTGCGTAGTTTCTTTGTATAGACCGTAATTATACGGATAGTAATTATATAGCTGACGTTTAAAGTGTATGAAACATTAAAACCAAATTCAAAATGTTTTTGTAGAAATATGAAATATAAAGGTAGTAAAAAATAAGCCGAATCTAAAAGAGGACTTTTATATAGCTTATTAAGTAATTATATTAATTATTATATTTATTGGGAGCAGGATCATGAAAACAAAAATTTTAGTGGCAGCTATTGCCACACTGATTATACCAGTAGCACAAGCAACTACTTATGGAACAGATGTAAATAACACAGCATTACCTGCAACAGGCGGTATGGCTGGCGCTAGCGTAGCGCATACGATTGAGGGTGCGGCAGCAGTATTTGGTAATCCTGCAAATTTAACCCAATATAAAGAAGGGACTACTTTCTCTTTTGGCGCAACGTTTTTTGATCCAAAAATTAAAGCACAACATGATGGTACACAAACTGGTACAGCTTGGTCAGCAACTTCTAATGCTGATAAATATTTAATCCCAACAATTGCTGTGACTCAAGGTCTGGCTGGACTAGGTTTTGAGAATATTGTGCTTGGACTAGGCTTGTCAGCAACGGGTGCTGGCTCAGACTTTCGAGATGTGCCTGGCAGTCTAGGCGCTAATGGTGAGCTTCTTATCTTTATGGCAAACGTTGGTGCAGCCTATCAGCTAACTGACAAATTATCTCTAGGTGCAATGGCAACAATTGGTAATGGTTATGCTCAAGTCAGTTTGAATGGCAATAGTTCATCAGCACATAATTTTGGTATTCGAGGAACATTTGGCGCCACCTACGACATGGGTGAAACTAGTCTCGGTGCTTACTATAGATCTCCATTGAAAATTACTTATGAAGATTATATTTGGAAGGGTGGTGCTGGTGGACCATTGTCACCTGGCTCAGATGGTTTTTGGTCTGATGCTTGGCAGCAACCACAAGAATTTGCTGTCGGGATTTCGAACGAAAGTTTAATGGGTGGTGATTTATTAATTAATGCAGATATTATCTACAAAGATTACTCAGGCTCTGATTTTTATAAGGACTTTTATAGAGATCAAACGGTGTTTGCACTCGGTGGTCAATTAACAACTGGTAAAGCGCAATGGCGTTTGGGTTATAGCTATGCGAGAGACCCTTTGAAAAGAAACCTCGATCCTGGTGTTATTGGCATCGGTAATAACTATGTAATCGGTTCGCCAGTCGGTCCAGTTCCTGTTACTGGCGGTATAGTAGAGTATTTCCAAGCAACCAATGCTGCCGCTATATGGGAGCATAGTGTTACAGCCGGTATTGGGTATCAATTATTACCAATGTTAAGAGTTGATGCACATGCGGCACTAGCATTAAAAGAAGATGACAAGATTGGGGTGACTGAACATACAAAAGTTGAAGCATCAGCTTGGCAAGCAGGCTTAGGCTTTACATGGGCATTTAAGTAAAGGTCAATCTTTCTTAAACGTTGATGAGTAAAATTGTGGAGAAAAAAGTGGAAGAATTTACAGTTGCAGTAATGGTGGCTCAAGCAAAGAGCGAAATTGAAGAGTGCAATTTATCTACAGTGGAAAAGGCAATTGAAAACAGTTCACATTTAATCATTGACGTAAGAGAACCAGAAGAGTTTGCCCTTGGATATATAGGTAATGCGATCAATATTCCAAGGGGAGTTCTTGAGTTTAGAACCGATACTAGTTACCCAGGTGCAGTGCAGAGCTTGTCTGATAAGAGTGCCAATATTGTACTCTACTGCCGGTCAGGGGCGAGAAGTGCACTTGCGGCGCACTCGCTTTCTAAAATGGGTTACACGGCGGTCATGTCAATGGCGGGTGGGTTCATTGCTTGGCAAGAAGCGAAGCTGCCAATTAATTCTAAGTAATATAGTAGAAAAATGGCAGTTTTAAGCGTTAATTGATAGCAATAGTATTAATTATTTTAAATAGCAAATATGTTTAATAAGTATAAGGAGATTTTGAAATGAATATTAAGACAATAAAGAGAGCAACACAAACAGCTTTGTTGGGTTTGGCACTAGGCATGTCAGTGCAAGCAACAACTGCTTTTGCGGATGAATCCAGCTGCTCACCATTCACGCCACTACTAAAAGGCCAAGAAGACTTTGTTTATGTCTGGACATTAGGAGTGAAAGGCGTTGGTAATGAGTCAGATAAACTGGTGACAGTCGATGTAAATCCAGATTCAAAAAATTTCGGTAAAGTGGTTAACACCGTATCAGTTGGCGGTCGTGGTGAAGCACATCACATGGGCTTTACGGACGATCGTAAACATATGTGGGCTGGTGCTTTAGACAGCAATAATATTTTTATCTTCGATGTTCATACCAATCCAGAAAAACCAAAATGGGTTAAAACAATCAGAAACTTTACTAAAACAACTGGTTTAGTAGGGCCGCATACATTCTACGCAACACCAGGCAGAATGATCGTTGGGGCTTTATCAAATAATGAAGACCATGGCGGTCGTACGGGTATGGCCACTTATACAAATGCAGGTGAGCTTGTCACTACGACGATGATGCCAACAAATAATGGTGCTGATGGCTTCGGCTATGATTTAGCAATTAATCCAAACAAAAATGCAATGCTAACCACCTCATTTACTGGTTGGAATAACTACATGATGGATTTGGGTAAACTCATTAAAGATCCAGAAGCGATGAAGCAATTTGGTAACACATCAGTGATGTGGGATTACAAATCAATGAAGCCAATGAAACAGTTTGTAACACCAGGCGCACCATTAGAAGCACGTTGGTCATTTGGAGAAAGTGACAACTGGGCGGTAACCACTACAGCATTAACCTCAAAAGTTTACACTTATATGCAGGATGATAAAGGTGAGTGGCAGCAGTATGAGGCAGGTACGATTGGTGATCCATCAAAGATTCCATTGCCAGTTGATATTGCAATGAACACAGATGGAAAATCAATGTGGATTAATACCTTTATGGATGGCACTACCCGTCTTTGGGATATGACTGATCCAAAAAATGGTAAAGAGATTTATACCAAGAAAATTGGTAATCAAGTCAATATGGTTTCACCAAGCTGGGATGGTAAACGTGTTTACTTCACAACCTCATTAGTCGCGAACTGGGATAAAAAAGGCGAGCAGAATGACCAGTTCCTAAAAATGTATAACTGGGATGGTAAAGAGCTTAAGTTAGCATTTGAAATTGACTTTGAAAAAGAGAAACTTGGAAGAGCGCATCATATGAAGTTCCAAGCGCGTGATTTGAAAACATTACAGCCACTAAGAGCTTCTATTGGATCAAGTCTTAAATTAGCAAACAATTAATTAAGTTTTCTCCTGAAATTCTATCTACTAAGGGTTATAACTTTACGCTATGAATAAAACTGTGGGTATCGTTATGTTGTTGATAGTAGTTTCTTCCCTGTCTGTCTGGCTCTTCTTCACTAATGCCACAAGCATTATGAAGAGTCAGACAGCTTTTTTTGATCAAACTGAAGAGGAGGCTATCCCGCCTCAAGATTTAACGGCAAAGATGCCTGAGCCAGGCACCTATACGCTACATAAAATATTTGCTGTTCCAGAGCTGCAAGTTTTAGATTCATCTGGAAACACACAGCCAATTAGTAAATACACTAAAGGTAAATTAACACTACTCACTTTCTTCTATCAGCGATGTACAGATGCAGACGGATGTCCATATGCGATGGCGCTATTTCATCGTGTTAAAAGTAAGCTTGACCGTGATGAGAACTTAAGAGATCGTATGCGATTTGTTCATATCAGTTTTGATCCTGATAGAGACACGCCGATGATGATGGCAGGTCTTGAAAAAAAGATTGCTAGCACAACAAAGGGCAAAAAAAGTATAGAGTGGGACTTCCTAACAACAAAATCAATTGATGCGCTACTCCCAGTCATTGATGCATTCGGACAAAATGTCGATATTGATGTTAATACACTAACGAATGAAAGAGTGCTTAATTACTCACACGTGCTAAAAGCATTTTTAATAGATGAAGAAGGATACGTAAGAGAAATCTATTCCACTAACTATATTAGTAAGGAAATGTTACTTAATGATATACAAACCTTATCTCTAAACAAGTAATCAGATTAAGTGCACAGTACTCAAAAAGGGATGAAGTAAAGATATGTTCAAACTAATTAGCATCATTCTATTTGTTCTGCTGGTAACAAGCATTGCATTCAATAAAGAAGACTACTCCTTAAGTCATTTGTTAACACCTCCAGATAAACAAATAACGCCGCTTGGACTCCCTGCAATGGAGCACCCGAAAGATAACTTGCCATCAGCAGCTAAGATAATCTTAGGTCGCAAATTATTCATGGATAGAAGGTTGTCACATAACAACACCATCTCTTGCGGGATGTGTCACGTGCCAGAACAGGGATTTACATCCAATGAACTAGCAACTGCGGTCGGTATTGAGGGTAGATCACATCGTAGAAATTCACCGACTATTTTTAATGTTGGGTTTTATCAATTCCTATTTCATGATGGTAGAGAGCTCACCTTAGAAGATCAGGTGGTCGGACCTTTACTCGCCTTTAATGAGATGGGTAACCCATCAATTGGACATGTACTTGAGAAAATAAGAAGTTTTAAAGACTACTCTGGCATGTTCGAGAAGGCTTTTGGTGGTGAAGTAAGCTTGGAAAGAGTCAGTCAGGCAATTGCCGCATACGAACGGACCGTTGTGTCGGGGAACTCTCGATTTGATCAGTGGCGATTTGGTGGAGATGCGAATGCGCTAAGCAAAGAAGAGCAGGCTGGTTTTGAGGTATTTAGCGGGAAAGGTGGCTGTATCGCATGCCATACCATCAATGATAAAACGGCTTTATTTACTGACCACTCCTTTCATAATACTGGAATTGGGTGGGCGCGAAATAACAAAGTGATGAAAAAAGAATATAAAAGCGATACCTTTCCAGTACAGTTGGCACCAGGGGTGGTTGTTCACGTGAGTCATGAACTAATTGAGGATTCTTCAGAAAAGCCGGAAAATGATGTCGGTCGGTTTGAGATCACGGAAGATCCAAAAGATAGTTGGAAATACAAAACCCCAAGTTTAAGGAATTTAACAGTCAGTGCCCCTTACATGCATGATGGCTCATTAACAACGTTGAAAGAAGTTGTCGAATTTTACAATAGAGGTGGTGATGACAACCCTGAAAAAGATGCTTTAATGATTCCACTAGCAATGACGCTAGATGAGCAAAGTTCGTTAGTGGCCTTTCTAAAAACGTTAACTGGTGAAAATATAAAAGTATTAGAAGATGAAGCGAGAAATGCATTTTTTGAACAAAAAGCATTGTAGCCAAGCAAATTTAAATACCACATGATTTTGGTGATACTTCTATAAAGTCTTTTATATGTTCTTATGGATACAGATGAAAACTATTGAGATAAAGCTTCTGAGAATAGTTAGAGCTTTACGACTTCTTATCTTGCTAATGCTTTTGATGCTAAGTGAAATTAGCTATGCAAAAGATCATAATCTCTTACTAGAAGGTTTAGATGGTAAGCATCATGCATTGAGTGAGTATGTAGGCAAAGGAAAGTGGGCTGTGGTTAACGTATGGGCAACAGCTTGTCCGCACTGCCGACGTGAATTATTTGATCTTGCTAGCTTTTACGATAAACATCATGAAAAAGACGCAATTGTTATCGGTCTAACACTCGATTTAGAGACGTTTGAGATTCCCGATAAAAAGCATGTGAGCATTTTTGCAGCAACCTACCTTGTAGATTACCCTTTGTTATTGGTTAGTGGCCAGCTAGCAAGTAAAGTGATTGGACGTGCTGTTAACACGGTGCCAGCAACATTTTTTTATAATCCAGAAGGCAGACTGGTCTATGAGTTTAATGGTGAGTTAACAATGCAAATATTAGAAGATATTATTAATAATAAAAAAACTAATACGCTGCATAAAGGGACAAAAAAACACAATTCATTCAGTCTGTGAATAAGATGAAATGGATTGAGTTTTGTTTAAGTTGGCGCTCAAATTTATTAATCCTTTACCCATCAGCACAGGAGTGAAATAAAGCGTGCGCAACCCAGTAAATCAGGTAGTTATACGTATTTACCCTAATAAATTTTACTAATAGAGTGGTAGCTCGAATCAAGTAAACAAAGTGCTTGATTGATACGAATATAACTTACAAAGGGATGCAATTATGAAAAAACTATTCAGCACTATATTATCAGCAAGTCTACTATGTTTCTCACTCGGCTCGTTTGCAGATGAGGCTAAAGGACCTTCACTTTTTGATCGCATGGGCGGTGAAAAAGCAGCCAGACAAATTGTAGCTGACACATGGCACAATCATACAACTAATCCAATTGTAAGAAATCGTTTTGCAAATAGTGACGGCGAGTATGTTAAACAAAAAGTATATGAAATTTTTGCGATGGCAACAGGTGCTGACGTTAAATATACTGGTAAGCCGATGAAGCCACTACATGCAACTATGAATATAAACGAAGCTGAATTTAATGCGGTTGTAGATGATGTGATGGCAGCACTTGTCAAAAATAAAATCGGACAGCAAGAGCAAAATGAAGTCCTAGCAATTCTTTGGTCAGTAAGGCCAGATGTTGTGAACTCCAATCTAACAACAAAAACGTTAACTGCTGAACCTGCCGCTAAAAAATAATGATAAGTAATTGAGTCAAGTATGCAAGTCGCTTGACTCATAACATCGCATACAACACCAATAGTTATATAAAGCGATTCTCGTACTCGAAGTATGACGAGATTAAACTAAAATTAGGTGACTTAAAGAGAAGCATTCCAATTAAGTTATTAATGACTGATCGTATACTTCTTAGTAAAGGCATTCATGCTAACTTAGCCCAATTTTTACATTTTCTTTTGCAAATATTGTTTGTTGGAATCAATCTTGGGACTTTACGTACGGTTATTCCAGCATTAGCAACAACCGAGTTCGGGTTACCTGAAAATTCTTACATGCTTTTGACCTTGTTTGTAGTGGCATTTGGATTAGTAAAAGCAATTCTTAATTTTATCTCGGGTAGACTCTCCGAAGTATTTGGACGAAAAAATATACTTATCACTGGATGGTTATTTTCAATTCCCGTACCCTTATTAATTTACTTCGGCAACTCTTGGAATTATGTTGTAGCTGCTACGGTATTACTGGGCATTAACCAAGGTCTTTGTTGGTCAATGACGCAAGCCTCTAAACTCGATTTTGTTCATCAAAATAAGCGTGGTTTAGCCATAGGGTTGAATGAAGCATTTGGGTACATGGGTTTAGCTATTGCTGGAATTGCTACAGCACAACTTGCCATAATGGTAGGAGCTAGATTAAGTATATTGTTAACTGGGATGACTATTAGTTTACTTGCGATAGGTATGACTATTATTTTTATTGAAGAAACCCTGCCTTGGGCACAAGATAATAATAAGCTAGAAGGGCTTCTGATGAATGACGTAATGACTAGAAGGCCTCAATTTACAACCTTACAAATACTAAAACATATGTCATGGCAAGATAAAAGATTAGTGGCAATTTGCCAAGCGGGTTTAATTGAAAAATTTGTTGATGCGCTTGTTTGGATTTTATATCCAATTATGCTGTTGCAAAAAGGCATAAGCTTACAAAATATCGGTTGGGTAGTTGGTGTTTACGGGATTGTTTGGGGTTTCTCACAACCATTCTCTGGATGGTTGTCTGATCGTATTGGACGTCATTATTTAAGTGTTTGGGGTATGTGGATTTCAGGGGCAGGCGTGGCTGCCATGTTAATTAAAAGTGACATTAGTTGGTATTTGATTTCAGCAGGTATTGCTGGTTTTGGAATGGCAATGCTTTATCCGAACCTTTCAGCATCAGTCGCTGATTTAGCAGATAAAAGCTGGCGTAGCTCTGCAATTGGGATATATCGATTTTGGCGTGATTTAGGTTATGCAATTGGTGCATTCCTAATCGGTATTATTTTACAATTAAGTCAATCGATTGAGATGGCATTTATATTTGTTGCCACTGCTATGCTTATATCAGGCGCATTGTTATGGTTTTGGGGCGAGGAAACATTACACATAAATGAAAATGGTTAATATTAAATAATTTAAACGAAAGACTAACATGGCATATACACAAAAATTTCAAAATCTTGCAGATGAAGCAAGAGCGTTTGTAAAAGAAGTGCGACCTGAAGATGTAGATATTTTATTAGCCGAAGGTGCTATTTTATTGGATATTCGTGACAAGGAAGAGCATGAAGCAGGTCACATTAAAGGTTCATTGAACATTAGTCGTGGTAAGTTAGAGATGCTTGTAGAGGAAGCCATCCCGGATATAGGGACTTCAATTATATGTTATTGCAATGCCTTTAATCGTGGAGCACTGTCGGCAAACACCCTAAGACAAATGGGTTACATTAATGTTAGTTTTATAGCTGGCGGACTTAATGCGTATCGTAAACTGTGAAACGATTTTTTTAAGCAATTTATTAAAATGTTTCATAACATCCTGACAGTCAGCATTAATGGTCAACAACGAGAGCGAGAAAAAGAGCTCTCCTGCTCCCTGATCAGCAAACTGTTCCCAATTATAGGCCATAGCAACTGGTTTTGCGTCGGTTCTCATGTTGCCCCACCTGATAAAGTCTTGACAGCCTCATAAATGGACTCATAGAAGCTCTCCAAGAGCGCTAGGCCATATCTTCTTTGCTTCCATACTTTGTTCTATTGGTTTCTCGTGAATGGTCTCAGCGTGTCCATAATAAGTTCGTAAACCGATTTACTTTTTATTAGGTGCCTAGTGAGTTACCAATCCAAATTTGGATAACTTACATCTAGGTTTTTCCTAGGTTTTTCGTTATCAAGATAGATAAAGTTTATGTATATTATCTTAAAATTATTAACTTTGTTGATACTTACTGAACATATAGCATGAAATACACTTGTAAATTGTACAACAAAGGCGACTGATCAGAATTGTGCTGTTTGATTTATGCGTCAATTAAGATTTGGGACGAGGTAATAAGAATGGAGAGCTGCAGGGATACATAAATGCATCTGTAGTCCCGAGTGTAGCCCCAAATAAAAAAGGACATAAGCGATTGTTATGTAAGCAATTGATTTTATTGGTATCTATAACTAGAACTGAACCGGTGACACTCGGATTTTCAACTGTAAAAATAGCTATTTTATTAAGCGTTAAGGCCCGCCATCACTCGTTAAGACTCGTCAGAGCGTGACAATTTTGTCACGTTCATGTTTCTTATATCTCTAATCTGCTCATCATATTAAGTTCCTATATTCATTTTGAATGGAAACAAAAATCGCCAAAGTTTTCAGTTAATTTTTATAGATTTGCTGCTTTTGCATTTAGATTAAAGAAGTATAGATTATTAATAAAGGCTCAAAAAACTACCTAATATCAAGATACGGTATAAAAAGTATGATTGAGTTTGGTGCACCCTCACTCAATGATGCACCTTGTTGATGCTATAAGTCTTAAGTTCCATTTTCCTTTATCTAAATTCCTTAAATGCCTGAGCCTAATAATGAGATTGGAAAGCATTTAAATCATATGAATTATTCTGGCATAGATACTGCTTACAGTTGACAGCTGATATATGGCTTTGTTTTTTCAAATTTAATAATTAATTATGGGCTTACCTCAATCACAAGCTGGAAACAATCAGTCATTAACTTTGCATTTATCCGACCATAACAACATGTTATCTAGATTAGTAGATGATTTAGATGGCTTATTCTACTATTGCCTTATAGATGAATTTTGGACGATGGCTTTTGTTAGTGCTGGCTGTAAAGGCTTAACTGGCCATAAGCCAAACGAACTCATGTTGAATAGATTAGTTTCATATGAAGAAATTACTCTCAACGAAGACCGTGCAGAGGTGCGAAGCAAGATTTATGAAGCAATAAAATCAGGTGTCCGTTTTGATATTGAATATCGAATAAAACACAAGAATGGTAGCATTATTTGGGTGTCTGAAAAAGGAAATCCAGTCTATGATCAGAGCGGTAAGGTGATTGCTCTTGAAGGCTTAATTCAGAATATTGATAAACAAAAAAAGATAGAAGAATCATTATTCGATGCCGAGTTACGTTACCGATCAATTTTTGAGAATGCGATTGAAGGAATTTTTCAGACGACGCCTGATGGCAAGTATATGATGGCAAATCCCGCACTCGCGAAGATTTATGGTTACGATAACCCTGATGAACTAATCAGTGCTCTCAACAATATCCAACATCAGCTTTATGTAAGCAAAGAACGACGTGCAGATTTTATTAAATCAATGGCAGATAACAAAAATATTGAGAACTTTGAATCACTAGTTTATAAAAAAGATGGCAGCACTATTTGGATTTCAGAAAATGCACGCATGGGCTATGGAGAAAATGGAGAGCTACTCTATTACGAAGGTACAGTAGAAGATATTACAGCGCGAAAAAATTATGACTCTCAACTTGAGCATAAAGCCACCCATGACAGCCTTACAGGATTGCCTAATCGTTATATTTTAAATGACAGATTACAGCAGAGCATTAATTACGCCAACCGCTATAGCAAAAAACTTGCCGTTGCATTTATAGATTTAGATCAGTTTAAACTCATCAACGACACAATGGGGCATGAAGTCGGCGACCAGTTGTTGTTGCTCATGTCTAAACGTCTACTCAATTGTGTTCGCGACATAGATACGCTCGTTAGACTTGGTGGAGATGAGTTTGTCATCTTGATTTCAAATATCGAAGATATAAATGACATTTCACTAACGATGAGGCGCGTGTTAGACGCCGTTTCAGAACCCTGTTTAATTAATAATCTAGACTACCTTGTGACTTGTAGTATTGGTGTTAGTGTATACCCTGATGATGGTTTGGATCAGACGAAACTACTAAAAAATGCAGACTCAGCAATGTATCAAGCCAAGAAATCTGGTCGTAATAACTTCCACATCTACACCCCTATCCTAAATACCATTTTGCTTGATCGTGTAAAAACTGAATACAAATTACGCCATGCAATCGAAAACAATGAGTTCTTATTGCATTACCAACCTAAAGTAGATTTTAGTACTGGCTTAATCACTAGCATAGAGGCATTGATTCGTTGGCAGCCTCCAGGTGAAAAACTAGTTCCACCTATCAAATTTATCCAAATAGCGGAAGAAACAGGCTTGATTGAATAAATTGGTGAGTGGGTATTGCGAACTGCGTGTAAAAAAGCAAAACAATTAAAAGAGACAATGGGACACTGCATTCCCGTTGCTGTTAACGTTTCACCATGTCAATTCCGAAGGCCCAATTTCGTGAACACAATCAAGCAAGTTTTATATGAGACTCAACTGGATCCAAGCTCTTTAATGCTAGAAATCACTGAAAATACACTAACAGATGATGCGGCTAAATTTATTGAGACATTACACGCACTAAGTAAGGTTGGCGTTAAACTTGCAATTGATGATTTTGGTACTGGCTATTCCAGCCTTGCCTATTTAAAAGATTTTCCTGTAGATCAATTAAAGATTGATAAAGTCTTTGTCTCAAATATTGAAAATGACTCAGCCAATAAAGCAATCCTTAAAACAATCGTTACCTTAGGTAAAAGCCTTGGTAAAAAAGTGGTTGCCGAAGGCGTTGAGACAAATTATCAGTATGAATATTTAAAATCTATTGGTTGTGATGAGTTACAAGGCTATTACTTTAGTAAGCCATTACCAGAGAAAGAATTTGAAGTATTATATTTAAAAAATAATATGCAGCAGAATCAGCTCCTGTGACAAATTACTTTTTTGTATCCAAGGTCACCTATCAGAATAATGTTTGAATGACTGATTTTGGTCTGAAGGTCTCATTGTCACGGTGGCATTATAACTAATTGATATTATTGTTTATTTTTCGGATTTTCAACTGTAAAAATAGCTATTTTATTAAGTGTTAAGGCCCGCCATCACTCGTTAAGTCTCGCCAAAACGTGATAATTTTGTCACGTTGTTATTTTATGGTTTACAATTACTTCAAAAGTTGAGCACATTTTATGTCTACCCATTATTCAACTGGGACGTGCTAATGCGCGGCCATTAACTTAAGCGTTAGCGATTATTACATCATATGGATACCATAACCTCAAAAATACTTTGGGAAATTCTAAAGCACGCTAAATCGTGGCTCACAAATTTGGACAGAGCTAGTGATGAGAGAAAAGAACAATCTGTAAGAGCTCTTAGGAGTGTAATTACTGCCTCAAGAGAAACTTCAGTATACATGCGAAGTGTAGAAGAGACAGGCAATCGAAGTCATAATACTGAGGCTCATTTATCTGTACTTTGGACAGAGTTGAGTTTTGCTCTTGAAGATATCGGAATTTCTAAACTGGCAAAGCGATGTCAAATAAAAGGTATGCATTGGGCAAACCCTAACCATTACGATAAAGATTTTTTACAAAAAGCTGATATTGGTCTTGATCGCATGGAGAAACTTTCAACTCAAATACTTGTACAAATTAACCGATAACACATTATGCTAGAGGGTTTGACTTTTAATATAAATCGTGACAAATGAGTATTTTAAGAGCCTATTTTATTAGAAAATTAAACCAAAATCCTCTTCAGGATCTGGCAATTCTGGTACTTCAGGTGTGCCAGCTAAAACCCACTCAATCATCCATTTATCCAAAATATCTAATGTGGGGTTTGATTTAATAGATTTTAGCCAAGACTCTTTTTCATCCTTTGTTAAGATTTGTGCTGCATAAATAATAGATCTTCTGTTCCATGAGCCTTCCGCCAGTAACGTCTCTTTTCTTTGCCTAACCCATGATGTTTTTTTTGCTTTAATGTTGGCCCTTGCTTCATTTGTAAGTCTTGATAAGTTAGTAAAAATCTTTTTTAGACTCATATCTCTACTTAGAATTTCATGATTCCCTATATACCAACTTAACCATTCTTTGCATGAAACATCGTCTAAGTCTTGCTGATTAACTATAGCTCTAAGCTTTAGCTGGATTTTTTGAATTGTATCTTCGTTAGTTACCGACTCTATATACAAAATAGCATCATTGAGAACGGGCCTAAGCCATTGAATATTGTCCATTACAAAGTCTATTAAATCTTCAATCTTACCCCATCTTGCCCTTCGCAAAATAGCTCTTACTAATCCTAAGTCTATATTCTCATATTCTCTAACACGTTCTATAGCTGAAATCAGCTTTTCACCAATGTTCTCTTCATCTTCATCTTCATCTTCATCTTCATCTTCATCTTCATCTTCATCTTCATCTTCAAAGTTTGGTGAATAATGATCACTTGATTCAATTTCGTTAAAAATATCAAGTTTTTCAAGTTGGTATTGATTATTTAATTCCAATTCTAAAAAATCTAAAGAATCTATAATTTTCGTCTTATCACCAACTAAACCCAGTCTATGAGTTTGGTGGAGATATAAAGTAAGTTCCTGAAGAAAAAGGTCTAAGTCTTTATTGGAATTTCCAAAAATCCTTATGTCATCCACATACCTTACATGAGTAAATCCTTTGCTATATATAAATTCATCTACATCAATTAAAGCAGCTTCACTAAGTATGATGCTCGCTGGAGGACCAACTGGTATGCCTTGAGAATTTTTTGTATTTAAAGCTAAAAGGAATTGTTCAAATATTTTCCCATTAGCATTTCCTATAGCATCGGATATTGCATTTTCAAGGCGATGCAAGTAAATCTGATTGTAAAAATCAGTAATATCTGTAAGTAGTACGTAGCTATATTGCTCTGCGTACTCTTCACAGCTTATTCTATAGTTGTCAAATCCAGAGCCATGAGCAAAGAAGCCACTATCGGCTATATTTATTCTATAAGAACAAACATTGCCATATCCTTCCCTTCTTTTTTTCTCAATATCTAGGGCAATTGAGTAAGTCATTGCAGTGTAGACTATTGAATCGAGAGGGTTAAGCTGGTGTACTATTCGGAACCCGCCTTTTGCTTTTTTCCATGGTATTGCTATTGGTGATGCTTTCATTGCTAAACTATTTCTTGGCAACCCTTTCAGCTCGTCCCATTTAAACCAAATAGCCTTGAATTCTATCGGCTTAGGAAAAAAATCAGTATCATAGTATTTAGTAAGATGCCTTCGAGCAAAATCTAAGGCCTCGTCTGTAAGTAAATCATTTATATTCATTTATTTAAGCCCTTATTTTTTTAATCTTATTATTTGATGATTATATATAACCTAAGATTATGCTCATAGGGGAAAAATTTAACATGTTTGGATTTACTACTGCAGAAAACATCAGGGTACTTCTCGAATTTTGGCCTACGTTAGAGGCTGAATTTGAAGATGTTATGACAGAAGCCGCTCGGCACGCATCAGTCAATTCCAAGGATGAATCTTTCGGTTTTAGTTGGGACCATTTGTACGAATTGCCGTTTAAAGAACATATTTCATTGACCATCGTTAGTTTGTTGGTAGACGAAGTTTTTTTTAGTATATTTAAAGATATTATTAACCCATTATTTAAGCGAGACTACTAAGGAGCTCATTAGTTTGGAGCATTATGTCAGAACCTCAACTTAAATACGGTACAACTAATGCAGAAAGCATAAGAGCTCTCCTTGAGATATGGCCTAATCTTCAAAGTGAGTTTGGTGAAGCTTTAGAAATGTTAGCAAAAGATATAGCTAATGATTGTAGGGATCCATCAGTTACTTATTCTTGGTGTCATTTATATGAGTTGCCATTTAATAAGCATGTTACAAAATTATGGGATGGTTTTTCTGACGATGAAACTTTTTCTGAATTGTTTAAGATGTTAGAAACTGCTCAAGATAAAATAGCTGAAATTCCAATTGCATTAAAAAGTGCTAGTGAATATATAGACTCTTGGGATTCCCCCACCAAAAAAGAAAAAGAAGAGCTGATGCCTATTATTACAGGAATGTTTGTTTATAGCCTTTCTATATATAACTCTCTTAAAAGCCTTTTTTATTATAGTCGCTTCTTAAATGACTTAATCGCCGAAGCGCGTCAGGGAAATGATAAAGCACTTTTTAATGCAATTAAAATTGATCCAACTATTATTGGATGTCCAACAGCTATTCGTAGAATTAGTAAGGCCGCCTTAGTTCAGGACAAAGGTTTTTTTAAGTCATTAAAAGCAGCAATATCAGGTAAGTTTGGTAGTTTAGAGCAAGCAAACTTTCAGAAGATGCGATTCGTGGTAGAGGTTCTACACGAATCAAAAGCGATAAATTTAACTGATGATCAACTCAAATATTTATTCGTTGATGTATTAAAACTTTATGTATGGAATGAGCGTGATGGAGGGAGCGCTAAATCTTTACGCAAATATGTAAACGACTACATGAGGAAAAACACAACCACTTAAAAACGTCATTTTTGCGTGGAATACACCCAAACCTTTAAAGCATAAATTTCTTAATCGTTACGGAAAGCAAAATCGCATGTCCGTCATGATTAAAGGATTTATGTATGTCAGATAATAATGAGCAAACCGAAGAGCGGGAATCACCGCGCAAGCGTCAGCGTGAGCGAGATGACCGCGAAGCGGTAGCGGTGCCTAGTAACACAGCTACTAATAACAGCAATACTATAGATAATAAGATTAAGGTTTTAAGATTTGGTATTGATAGTCTTTACCTTTCTTATCAAGGTGATTTGTATGATCGTATAGATCAAAGATTATCAGAACTTAAAATCCTAGCACGTTCAGATAATCCCCAGCACCAAGCCAAAGCCCAATTAAAGATAGGTGATCATTTATTTGAGGTCAAGGACAAAGGCACTTCAATGTTTGCTTATGTCTTAGAAGATAACGCTTTTCGCATTCAACTATCACGCCCTAATAAAGCTGTTCCAATGGCTTATATTAAAATTTCTAGTGAATACCTGACTTATAAAACACCTGCACAAGCTGAAGAGCATCTCAAAAATATATTAGGTGAGCTAGGTGTGATTCAATCAACCGCTAATGTGAGTCGTGTTGATCTCTATGTGGATTTTGTATCGCATCAGGATATGGAGGCGTGGACACGTGAAGCATGGGTGACTAGAGCAGGTTCTGTGAGTGCTTATGCCATAGATAAACGTTTCACTGGTTGGGCAATTGGCATGGGTGGCGTGATCGCTGCAAGGTTGTACGATAAATTATTTGAGATTACCAAAAGTAATAAGCTCTATTTACTCTCATTATGGGAAATGGCTGGGAGATTAGAAGGTGAGCCTGTATGGCGTTTAGAGTTCGAGTTTAAGCGTGATCTTTTAAAACAGAAGGGCATCATTCCATTAAGTGAAGTGCTGTTTTATTTGAATGGTCTTTGGTCTTATGCAACGACTGAATGGTTAAAGCTAACCCATCCTAATAAAGACGATGAAACACGCGCGAGGTGGCCCATACATGAATTATGGCAGCAATTAGCTACCATCGATTGGGATACTAATAATTCACCGCTTAAAAGTCGATTTACTAATGAACGCGTACCAGATGAAGAGTTAACATTAGATCGTGGCTTTAGTTCCTACACTACATGGATGGCAACGAATGGACATGATGATCCTGACGAAGCATATCGATTATTTTGTGACGCACTTGCTAATCATATTTTCGGAAAAGCCAACAAGTTTAATATACCTGTTGATGAATACATTCTGAGCAAAGTGTTACCCAAAGCGAGAGCGTTTAATACCATCAATAATAATCTTCAAGAGCAAGACTTATCCTTCAATGCTGAAGCTTATCGCAGAGCCTCTGACGGTGAATAATTATGAAAGATAATGACCTGCCCTTGCCAGTTAGACGTTGTCTTTCTAGAGATGAAGCTGCTTCATATTTAGGAATCGGTGTAACGCTTTTAATTGAACTTGATATTCCTTCTTTAAAGATGGGTCGGCGTATCGTCTATGACGTTGTTGACTTAAATGATTGGTTGGAGGAATATAAACAGCGAGGGCGGGCCAGAAAGGAGTTTATATGGCCCAAGAAACCGGAATCTATAAGCGAGTTGACTCCCCCTATTGGTGGATCAATGCAACACTTGCAAACGGCAAAAGAGTACGCCAAAGTTCTGGGACTTCAAACCGTGCAGAAGCCGAAGCGTTCCTAGCTAAAATTAAGCTAGATGCGTATCGGGAAGTGCATTTTGGTGTGAAGCCTCATCGCTCATGGCAAGAAGCTGTTGTTCGGTATCTCGAAGTAAAAGCATCGCTCAAAAGTTTTCGTGATGTAAGACGGATTTGTGCTCACTTACACCCTTACTTAGGCAAGCTAACATTGAATCAGATTAACGGAGACGTTGTTTGGTCAGTGGTACAAGGTGAACTTAAAAAAGGGAATAAAGCGGCAACGGTTAATCGTTATTTAGCGATTATGCGTAATCTGTTAAGAACAGCACGAGACGAATGGCAATGGATTGATCACATTCCAAAGATTAGTTTATTGTCAGGTGAAGTAGAGCGTGATCGGTGGTTGACGAAAAAAGAGGCAGACAATCTGATATCAGTTTGTCCTCCGCATTTGGCAGCCCTTGTTCAGTTTGCTTTAGCAACGGGTTGCCGTGCTCGGGAAATTTTAGGTTTGGAATGGAGTCGGGTGGATTTAAACCGTCAGACTGCATGGCTTAATCAAACTAAGAATGGTACACCGAGAGGGGTTCCTTTAAATGTAAGTGCAGTATCTGTTCTTCAATCGCAAGTTGGGAAACACCCTCGATTTTGTTTTACTTATGCTGGTGAGCCTATTCGTTATAACGTATCGAATAATGCTTGGCGTAACGCATTAGATAAAGCTGGACTAGAGGATTTTAGGTTTCATGATTTGCGGCACACTTGGGCTTCTTGGCATCGTCAAGCGGGAACAAGTTGTGATGAATTGAAAGAGCTTGGTGGTTGGAAGACGCGATCAATGGTTGATCGGTATGCAAAGTTTGCAACGGAACATTTAGCAAAGGCTGCGAATCGGCTGGATCATTTCGGAGAAAATAACGTGATTGAAATGTCACGTTTTTGTCACGTTTCAGAAACAAAAAAGGCCTAGAATTTCTAAGCCTTTGATTTGATTGGTGGCCCGAACTGGAATTGAACCAGTGACACGCGGATTTTCAATCCGATTTCTTAAGACGTTCATGGTTGTACGTAGTTTTACTTAACTTTATTTAAAATATAAAAAACAATAACATATAGACGTATTTCCATTTTAAATCTCGCCGACCTTTATTAAAATTTACCTTTCACGCTTACATAGTGCTTACATAGTGCTTGCATAGCTTGCTATAATACGCTTTTGAATTGAGGTGGCGCATGCCGAAATTAACTAAAAGTTTTATTGAAAAGCTTGAGCTGCCTTCGGCTGGCAAGCAAAAGATCTATTGGGATAGTGAGCAAGGTGGGTTGGGCCTTCGCGTAACAAGCGGTAGCAAATCATTTGTATTTCAACAGCGCGTAAATGGAAAGTCGCCTAGGGCTACAATTGGAGCTTGGCCAGATATGTCAGCAGATGAAGCGAGAGAAAGAGCCCGCAAGCTTGCAGTTTTGGTTGATGATGGAATTAACCCTTTACAGCAAGCTAAGAAGGCTTCTGAAGCTTTAGTAACTTTAGTTGATGTTTACACTTTATTCATTACCCAAAGACAACTAAAGGCCCGCACCAAGTTTGATTATGACTATTACGTTAAGACGTATTTCGGTGATTGGAAACTGAAGCCCCTTGCAAGTATTGATGCTGATATGGTCATGTCTCGGTATCGTAAGATTATTGATAGCTCAGGCGCAGCTCAAGCTTCTGTGGCTCTACGTTTTCTTAGGTCGCTTATTAATTTTGCAAGAGCAACTTATGGCTCAACAGTATTTATCGACAATCCTGTTTCAAGTTTGACTGCTAAGAAGGCTTGGGTTAGGAGCTCTCCGAGAACGGATCATTTAAAACAGCATGAGATTAAAAAGTTCATCCTTAGTTTGAGGCAGCTAGATAACAAAATTATGGCTAGTTATCTTGAGTTTGTTTTACTAACTGGCGCAAGGCGAACTGAAGCAGCAACAATAAAGTGGCAGGATATTGATTTGAAGTCCATGACTTTGACTTTCAACGATACAAAAAATAATACAAACCGTATTGTGCCAATTACAGCTAAAGTTTTAACGATATTGAAAGCATTAAACACCGCCAGAATGGGCGATTATGTGTTTTCAACGGTTTCTAAAGTTGGGGAGCCCACATATATAAACTCACCATATAAATCTATAACTAAAGTAAATCAGCTGATAGGAAGTGATGTAACAGTTCACGGCCTGCGCCGAACATACGCAACTCTATTAGAAAGTCTAGATTGCCCTGCTTATCCGCTAAAAACCCTGCTAGGTCATAGTATGAAGGGGGATGTTACAACTAACCATTACACGCAGATAAGTGTCGAACGTGTAAGGCCTTGGGCAGATCGATATGATGTGCTTATCGATGATTTTCTAAATGATAAGGAGTCTGATTAATGGACATTGAAAAAGATTTAGAAGTGCTCATGAACGCTTTTGATACTGCTGAGCAAAACGGTATATCTCCAATACTAGCGCTTAAGCTTATTGATGAATTAAATTTATTAAAAGACGCTGAAGATTATCAGCAAAGCATAGATGACTTATATGAAAAGGTCCTGGCTAAGAGTTATCTTGGTGATCCAAACCTTATGGCACGTAGCTTAATTGGTTATATATGTGGTTTGTCTGTTCGCGGTTCGATTGCTAGACTGCCAAAGCAGCCTGCTGAAAAAATGGGGCGTCCTGCGACTGCTTGGGGGCCTAATGGGGAAGCTAAGCTATCCATATATGCTGCTGTTGAGCATCAGTTTAAGTCGATGCAAGCACAAGGCTTAAGAAAAAGCATTGTTGAAGCACTTTGGCGTTTTACACAATATGATAAAGCGAAATTTGGAAATGCTAAGAAAATTAAAGCTCTAGCTTCGATATACAGTGAAGCTAAAGCTATGGTCATACAGCACAGGGCTGATAAGGCGATGGCAGCACATAAGCAAGCGAAATAAAAAATTATGAAAGTCGGCTATTTTTCTGTCTTTTAGCCAAGAAATATCTCTCTAGAATTTCTAATAAGCCGAAATCATTCGGTGTTAATTGAAATTTTAAGGAGCATACATATGTACGTCAATAATCAATCGAATGCTGAATTCCCAGCGTTTAAAGAGTTTAACTTTCCTGATGAGCGCATGTTAAGAGCTCAGGCTGCTTCATATCTCGGTGTATCATCGCAATTTCTTGAAGGTGATGTAGTTTCGAACCGCCATAAAATTCCTTATATAAAGGTTGGTCGCAAGGTTTTTTACCTAAAGTCTGACTTGGACGCATGGGTTAAATCAAGAAAAGTGGGGGGTTAATATGAAAAACTTTCATATTTATAAACAGCCTTCAGGTGAGCCATGGCGTGATTCTTCATTGAGAAATTACGTCACAGATGAAATAAGTTACGCACGAGGACAAAGCACTGGCTATTACGAGCAAAACCGGTTGTTTGTCTGGTTATGTAATAACAATGCAGATTCAATACTATTAGATGGGTTGGCAAATTTGGCACCGCTCTTCCCTTTTGATTCATATTACAACAATATCGGGGCTTGGTTTTCTCCTCCGCCATCGGGCTCTGGTAACGCTGTAGTAATAGTTATGGGTAAGCATAACGGGAAGGTGAGAATGATCGGGGGTAACTATTTCAACGAGTTCCCAAGCAGCTACAAAAAGAATGTTTGCAACAACTTTTTTTGGGAAACGATCGACCTCACCGATTCGGAAATGGAAAAAACACGATATATAGCTTTCTATATTCAGCAGAACATGACCGCTGAAGATAATGAATTTGCTAGAACTGTTACACAATATGCAAACATTGCTCATACGATGCCAGTTTATCTAATGTTAGTTGGGGAGGAGGGCGAAAAGAATAAATTTTGGGCTATGCCTGCGATTGTCTCCGGCCACCATCCTTCTGATATGAGTCATGAAAAAATGTGGGGGGTTAAATGAACTCCCAACAAATTAGATATTCATTAGGGAAGGATAAATACGACAACCTACCCAAACAACATGTGGCTGATAACTTTGATTTGTTTGTTCAGGCAATAATTAATAAGCGCAGCCCATCAAAAGGACAAATTTATTTTTGTTCTCAATTTAAAAGCGGTCCGCACAAAGAGAAATTAAAATATCCAAACGTTGATCACTATCGTTGTGCTGAACTTGTGGAACCCAAGAGATTTGTTTGCCTGGATTTTGACGGATTCAGTGATGTGAATGCATTCAATAAAACAATGACTGCATTGAATGAATTCAAGGGCGTTGGGTATACAACTTGGAGCCATAAGCCTGATGCTCCAAGGGCCAGGGCTGTGCTCGAGTTGAATAGGGAGGTCACGCGTAATGAAGGCATAAAGCTTGGTGAAGCTATTGAAGCTTCATTAAGCCAGCAAGTGGGTGCAGGCAAAATCATTTTTGATGAGAGTGTATATCGCGCCGAACAGCCCGTGTATGGACCACCACTGAATGCAAACATATATAAGTTCAATGGTGATGCCCTAGATGTCGATGATCTTCTGAGAAAATTCATAAAAGCTCAAACTCAGATTAATGCTTCACCTAGAAAACGTGTTGATTCAACTTCACAGAGTAATAACAGGCTTACTCGCGAATCGCTGGAGAAGGTATTAGCTAAAGTTGATTTTAATCATAATGGGATTTGGTCAGACATAGCTAATGCATTAGCCCGCGTATACGGCGATGGTGGACGTGATTATTTTATTAAATATAGTGAAGGGTGCTACGCAAATAGTTCCTATCCGAAATTTGATATCAGTGAAGTTAATCAGCGGTTCGATCGTGCGCTAGATGAAGTAGCTAGGCGACCAAACGGCGTGGGAATAAAGCGGATATGTGAACGTGCAGGGGTTGATCCAACGAGTCTGGAATTTGAAGAAAGTCTGTTTACGGAAGACAAATTAGCCATCCAAAGTGCTTTTTTCCAGTCACTGCCTGGGTATTTAGAAACTGAAGAATTTCAGAATAGTACTGGCATTAGTAGTGCGGAGGGAAGTCTGTCCAAGCCTCCTCTTATATTCCCAATGCGCAATAAGCAAAACAAGCCTGCTCAAGTAACAGAAAATATAAATGCTGTATTAGTGCACAAAGGTATTGTTGCCCGCTATAACCAGATTAAAAAGAACACTGAGATTTTAATTCCTGGCATGAGGTGCGTATTTGATGAGCATGACAATACGGCGCTCACATTGCTAATAGACGAGGTGGTTAAGTCTGGGCTAAGTGCAGCAAGGGTTGATGAGATGACATCTGCAATTGCCGCACAAAATCCGTACTGTCCAGTTCAGAGCTATATTGAATCAAAGCCTTGGGACGGCCATTCAAGAATCACTCAATTTTGTAATCAGATTTGTACCTCTCATGTCAGTATGGCCCACTTTTTAATTGCTAAGTGGATGCTTCAAGCAGTAGCCGCAGCGTATGAGAAAAAAGGTTTAAGTGGTGCTGGGGTGTTAGTACTCACTGGTTCTCAGGGACTTGGTAAAACTAGACTTCTTAGAGATCTGACTGCCGATATTCCTGATGTATTGCTTGAAGGGGCAACACTTAATCCGGATGATAAAGATTCAGTTTTTACTGCATGCAGTCATTGGATTGTTGAGCTTGGAGAGCTTGATGCTACATTTAAAAAGTCTGAAATTGCACAGTTGAAAGCGTTCCTCACTAAGAACACTGATACTCTTAGAAAGCCATATGCCAGAAAGGACTCCACATATCCAAGACGCACGGTATTTGCAGGGACGGTTAATGATTTACAGTTTCTACACGATCCGACCGGCAATAGAAGGTTCTGGCCATTATCAGTTGATGCAATAACGCGAGATACGTCGATTGATTATCAGCAGCTATGGGCTGAAATGAAGTTTAATTATGACGCTGGTGAAACCTGGCATTTATCAAAATTAGAGATGCAGCAATTAAACATCTATAGCGAGCAATTCACTGTCACTGAGCCTGCAATAGAGAAGTTGCTCAAGAAGTATGACTTTGCTAGCTGCGTAAAATGGCAACAAGCATTAATGTCAGATATATGCACTGCTATAGATATGCCATATGCAACAAAAGGCGAGATTCAAAAACTGGCATCAGCGATTAGAAAGTATAACGGGGACCAAAAGCCAAGAGAGTCTAATGGAAAAAAATACCACTATATCCCTGCATAATGCAATGCAGGTACCACTTAACTTTATCAATAAAATTAATATGTTGAGTTGCTGAGTGGTACTAGTGGTAGTTTTTGACTTGAGTTCTAACTTCTTAATTTATTTATAGTCGCTCGTTCTATATAGCATTAAATATATATAGTGTTTTTAGTACTTATGTGCCACTAACCCCTGTGAGCTAGTATTCATCAGACTTTCATCAGTGGTACTTAGCGGTAGATAGAAGTCCAAAGGTAACAAATAGAGCATCGATGTTTTTGACGGTCCAAGGGTTTAATCAAATATTATTTTTTAGTGGTAGTTCGCCTCGCTAGCCTAGTAAATTTCGTTAACTGTGATTGCTTTTGGATCTCGGTAAGCGAAGTTAATCTGATATATCCTGATGGTTTCGGTCCCCTTGTTCTATCTGCGTTTGTCATTCCCAGCAGATGAATCATGTCTTCTATGTAGGCCAGATTCAACAAAGCGCGATTGTGACGCAACCGAGACTCCTGAGTGTAATCGCCTGACTTGATATGGGCCTTACGTGAGCGATCCTTACCATTAACAGTTCTTGGGCCTGTAGATTTACCTCCATGGAATCCGCAAACAATCTTGCCTTTTAAGGCTGGTTTTTTACATTGCATTTTTGATCGACATGAAGAAGCTTGGCATCGTGCACATGTTATGTGCCCACCGGCTGTAACTAAATTTTTTTCTTTATTTATCATATGTTTATATTAACACGACGAGGCGCTATTAATTAGTAAGTAGGTTTTTCTAAGATTTAAAAACATAACTTTTCAAATTTAATTTAGAATGTTCCTATCCTTTTTAAGATTTAGTTTACCAAACATAAAAATGTCTAACTTATTCTTTGATCATCCAATACTAAATTCACCATACACCCTTCCCAAAAAACATTGGGAGTTAGATGATGAGGGCCAGCCTACACAAAATATTGTGGAATCTCGACGCTATGCGAAATTCATCACGCCAATACCAAAACCAAAAAAACGTAAAGGCGCACAACGTCAGGAAGGGTTTATTTTTGATGAAGGTGCTGGGATTTCTTCAAAAGGACAGCAATATGATCCCACTTCAATAATTAATGAAGTTCGTGGATATGTAGATACTTGGCGAGCCCTTCCTAATCCAAATCAATGGCAAGTCACTTCCGAAACAGCGAGGCTACTCCAACATTGGAGACATCATGACTTTGGCGGTGTTCGCCCATTTTTCTGTCAAGTAGAGGCTGTTGAAACAGCAATTTGGCTAACTGAAGTTGCGCCACAATCTAAGCAGTGCAAGCACATTCTTGATCATCTAGCGGCTGCTAATAAGGATGCAAATCCTGAATTAATGCGGTTAGCCTTAAAGCTCGCAACCGGCGCAGGCAAAACCACAGTGATGGCGATGCTCATTGCATGGCAAACTATAAATGCTGTGCGTCATCCTTCTAGTAAATCTTTTACCCGTGGTTTTCTTATTTGTGCTCCAGGCCTGACCATTAAAGATCGACTAAGAGTATTGCAACCTAACGATCCGAACAGCTACTACAAAGATCGAGAGTTATTACCTAGTGACATGCTAGATGAAATGAGTCGAGCCAAGATTGTTATTACTAATTATCACGCTTTTAAAATGCGTGAGCGTATTGTTTTATCAAAAGGTGGACGTAAGTTACTTCAAGGCCGTACCGGAGAGTCGCCTCTTACACTTGAAACGGAAGGACAGATGATTCAGCGCGTCATGCCTGATTTAATGGGTATGAAAAACATTCTCATCATTAACGATGAAGCACATCATTGTTATCGAGAAAAACCAAACGACATTGATGATGACGAGTTGAAAGGAGATGATAAAAAGGAGGCTGAAAAAAATAATGAAGCAGCACGCCTCTGGATTTCTGGCCTTGAAGCAGTAAATCGCAAGCTTGGTGTTGCTCGCGTCATGGATCTCTCTGCCACACCGTTCTTTTTAAGCGGATCAGGTTATGCTGAAGGTACATTATTCCCATGGACAATGAGTGACTTCTCGCTAATGGATGCTATTGAATGCGGCATTGTTAAATTGCCACGCGTTCCTGTTGCTGAAAACATACCTGGCGACGAAATGCCGGTCTTTCGTAACTTATGGGAAAACATCCGTAAAGACATGCCTAAGAAAGGTCGAGGAGAAAGTGATGGCCTTGACCCTCTTAAGCTTCCTACGCGGCTACAGACTGCATTGCAGGCACTATACGGACATTATGAAAAGACTTTCAACCTATGGGACGAGCACGGTATCAAGGTTCCCCCATGCTTTATTATTGTCTGCCAAAATACCGCTATATCTAAATTGGTTTACGATTTTGTATCAGGCTTTCACCGTAAGAACGACGACGGCACTAGCACACTGGAAAATGGTCGACTTGCATTATTCCGTAATTTTGACGAAATAACAGGAAATGCTCTACCTCGTCCAAATACGCTACTTATTGACAGCGAGCAACTTGAAGCTGGCGATGCGCTAGACGACAATTTCCGAGGAATGGCAGCAGATGAAATTGAGCGATTCCGCCGTGAAATTGTAGAGCGTTCAGGCGATGCTCGATCAGGTGACAATATTACCGATCAAGAGTTACTGCGTGAGGTAATGAATACCGTTGGTAAGTCGGGGCAGCTAGGAGGCTCTATCCGCTGTGTTGTGTCTGTGTCAATGCTTACAGAAGGTTGGGATGCCAATACTGTTACTCACGTGCTTGGTATAAGGGCCTTTGGCACTCAACTTTTATGCGAACAAGTAATTGGCCGGGCACTTCGCCGCCAATCTTATGAGCTGAATGAAGAGGGACTTTTCAACGTAGAATATGCTGACGTCTTTGGAATTCCATTTGATTTTACAGCTAAGCCAGTCATTGGACCACCGCAGCCACCTCGCGAAACTGTTCAGGTAAAAGCAGTACGCCCAGATCGCGATGCCCTTGAAATCACCTTCCCGCGTGTAGAAGGCTACCGTGTGGAGTTGCCGGAAGAGCGCTTAACTGCTGACTTCAATGACGAATCCATTCTAACGCTTAGCCCAGATCTCGTTGGCCCATCTATTACTCGTAACTCCGGCATAATTGGTGAAGGTGCGGACATGAGCCTAACTCATCTAGGCGATATGAGACCTTCTACACTTGTTTTTCAAGTCACGCAGCGGTTGCTATATACAAAATGGCGTGATCCTGGCGAAGAGCCTAAGCTTTATCTCTTTGGACAATTAAAACGTATTACTAAAGAGTGGTTAGATACATACCTTATCTGCAAAGGTGAGACTTATCCAGGGCTGCTGATGTACCAAGAGCTTGCAGATATGGCGTGCAATAAGATCACCGCTGCTATTACGCGACAGTTTCTTGGCGAACGACCAATAAAAGCACTACTTGATCCTTATAATCCAACAGGATCTACCAATAACGTTCGATTTAATACATCTAAACCAAATCGCTGGGAAACAAGTGCGGAGCGCTGCCATGTTAATTGGGCCGTTCTAGATAGCGACTGGGAAGGCGAGTTCTGCCGAGTTGCTGAATCACACCCCAAGGTTCGAGCTTATGTTAAGAATCAAAATCTCGGCTTGGAAGTACCTTACCGATTTGGCTCAGAGACACGTAGGTACTTACCAGACTTTATCGTACTGGTGGATGACGGACACGGCCCTGATGATTTGCTACATCTAGTCGTTGAAATTAAAGGTTACCGTAGAGAAGATGCTATCGAGAAAAAATCTACCATGGATACCTATTGGGTGCCTGGCGTAAACCATCTAGGCACTTATGGTCGCTGGGCTTTCTCAGAATTTACTGAGGTCTATCAAATTGAAGCCGATTTTGCAACTAAGATAGAAGCGGAATTTAACAAAATGGTCGAATCTGCTGAAGTGCAGTCGGCAAACGGAAAGAAATAGATATGGCTAAATCACCAACATTTAAGACTGTCGAAACGCTTAATCATGAGGATAAGCGCAAGAACATCCCTACCGCTGAGTTTCAATCCATATTAGACACGGAGCACCAGAAAACCAAGCAGATTCGTTACCCACGGAATACCGATCTTGATCCGCAACTCATGTGGAGGGGTAAAGATGAGCAGGACTGGAGCGATCTCATTGTTAATGCGCCTCCTATCTATATTCAAGAGAAGGTGCACCCTAAGGCGTTAATTGACGACTTGCTTCGCGAAACGAAGGAGCGCGAGCACGATGCTGGGCAAAGTACTGCAGACTTGTTCTCGGATTTTAATGGCATTCCAAAAGGCGCAGACAAAACCGAGTTTTATCAGCATGACCAAAACTGGACTAATCGCATGATTCTTGGCGACTCATTGCAGACAATGGCCAGTTTGGCTGAGCGGGAGGGTTTGCGTGGAAAGGTGCAAAGTATTTATTTTGATCCACCCTACGGAATAAAATTCAATAGTAATTTTCAATGGAGTACAACATCCAAGGATGTCAAAGATGGAAGTTCAGATCATATAACTAGAGAACCCGAACAGGTAAAAGCATTCAGAGATACCTGGAGAGATGGAATTCATAGTTACCTAACTTATCTAAGAGACAGATTGACTTTAGCAAGAGATCTTTTAACCGATTCGGGATCAATATTTGTTCAAATTGGGGATGAAAACTCTCACAGAGTGAGAGCACTTTTAGATGAAGTTTTTGGTGATGAAAATTTTGTCTCTGAAATAAAGTTCCGAACTGCTTGGACTAGACAGTCTAAAACATTGGACTCTCTTTTTGACACGATTGTCTGGTTTTCAAAATCTAAAGAAAATCTAAAATTTAGAAAAGCATTAAAACTAGATGCTGATTTAGACTCAGATCGTTACGACTGGAAAACTACAAATGGTATAGATGCATTTACTAATCTAGAAGATTCAGATCAAAATTTTAGTTACTTCTTGCGAGACCTAACTTCCCAGGGGGAAAGCCAATCAGGAAGATTTGAGTTAAATTTTGAAAATGGTAAATTTTTTCCACGCCCAGGTAGAAGTTGGTCTACTCGACAAGAAGGTCTTTCTAGACTCATAAAAGCATCTCGACTTCAGGTAAAAGGCAAAAACATATTTTATAAATACTTCCAAAAGGATTATAGAGGGTCAACACTTGGAAATATTTGGGATGACACAGCCAAAGCAGGGTTTCTTAAAGATGAAAAAAATATTTATGTAGTACAAACATCAACTAGCGTTATTGAGCGCTGCATAATGATGACGACAGACCCCGGAGACCTGGTTCTTGATCCTACATGTGGTTCAGGAACAACGGCTTATGTTGCTGAGCAATGGGGGCGGCGCTGGATTACAATCGACACTTCTAGAGTTGCATTAGCATTAGCCAGAACTAGAATTATGGGTGCTCGTTATCCATTTTACTTATTGGCGGATTCAATCGAAGGCCAACTAAAAGAAGCTGAAATTCAGCGCCAAGCACCTAGCTCAAAACCTGTTTATAGGAATATTTCTCATGGTTTTGTTTATGAGAGAGTACCTCATATAACCCTAAGGGCCATAGCAAACAATACTGAGATAGATGTCATTTGGGAGCATTGGCAAACAAAATTAGAACCAATTCGACAAAAACTAAACTCATCACTTAATAAAAATTGGAAAGATTGGGAAATTCCCAAGGAAGTAGATGGCAGCTGGACTAAAGCAACTCAAGATACTTTTAATGAGTGGTGGAAACTTCGGCTAGATTGTCATAATGAAATGGAAGCTTCTATTGCAGCAAAAGCCGAATATGAATACTTATATGATAGGCCATATCAAGATAAAAAATGTGTAAGGGTTGCCAGTCCCTTTACTGTTGAAAGCCTTAGTCCGCATCGTATTTTAGGTGTAGACGAAAACGACGAGCTGATAACCAAACTTAGTAAGCTTGATTCAAGACAAAAAGCTAAACAATCTTTTCCTCAAATGGTTTTAGAAAATCTAAAAACATCAGGTGTGCAACAGGCTCATAAAGATGACCGAATTACTTTTATAGGACTTAATTCATGGGCTGGAGAAGGTCTAGTTTGTGCTGAAGGCGTTTTCATGGAAGGTGAATTAAAAAAACGTGCAGGCATCTTCATTGGGCCGGAATTCGGAACTGTTCAACGTAGTGATTTGGTTGAAGCTGCCCGCGAATGTGGTGACGCTGGATTTGACGTACTAATCGCTTGTGCATTCAACTACGAAGCCCACGCCACCGATTTTAATAAGCTTGGCAAAATTCCTGTTCTAAAAGCACGAATGAACGCTGACTTACACATGGCGGAAGACCTCAAGAACACGGGCAAAGGTAATCTTTTCGTTATCTTTGGAGAACCTGATATAACCTTGCTGCCACATAGTGATGGCAAAATTAGAGTTAAGGTAAATGGTGTAGATGTATTCAAACCCCAGACTGGTGAAGTAATTAGTGATGGTGCAGATGGGATTGCTTGCTGGTTCATTGACACCGATTACAACGAAGAGAGCTTCTTTGTACGTCACGCTTATTTTTTAGGTGCAAATGACCCATATAACTCTCTAAAAACAACACTTAAAGCTGAAATTGATCGTGAAGCTTGGGATACATTAAATAGCGACACTTCCCGACCCTTTGAAAAACCAAAATCAGGTCGAATTGCAGTGAAAGTTATTAACCATCTTGGTGATGAAGTTATGAAGGTATTCAAGGTTTAGTTAAATGGAATTTCGTATAGCTGATACTTTTACTGATAGCTTGGCGCGTCTTACTGGGGATGAACAGAAGGCAGTCAAAACAACAGCCTTTGATTTGCAACTTAACCCTGAACATCCAAGTTTAAGTTTTCATCGACTAGATAAGGCAAAAGATAAAAACTTTTGGTCTATAAGGGTTAATAGTGATATTCGCGCGATCGTTCATAAGAGTAATGCGAGTTTATTGCTCTGTTATGTTGATCATCATGATAGAGCCTATGACTGGGCAAATAAGAGAAAACTTGAAACTCACCCTAAGACAGGGGCGGCCCAATTAGTCGAAATACGTGAAACGGTGCAAGACATTGTAATTCCTAATTACGTGCCACCAGAAGTAGTTATCGATTTACCTCTTCCAGTTAAATCATCAATACCTTTATTTGCCAGCAGAACAGATGATGAATTACTCAGTTACGGTGTTCCTGTTGAATGGTTAGCTGATGTAAAAAATGCAACAGAAGATACATTGCTAGTTTTATGCGACCACCTTCCTGCAGAGGCTGCAGAGGCTTTGTTGGAGTTAGCCACTGGTGGCAAGCCTCGCGTCCAACCTCCTCCTGTTGCAACTGAGAGTCCATTTGATCATCCTGACGCTCAACGCCGATTCAGGGTCATGACAAATGTTGATGAGTTGCAACAAGCGCTAGATTATCCATGGGAAAAATGGACAGTTTTTCTTCATCCCGAGCAAAAACAATTAGTAGATCGTGATTATTCTGGTCCTGCTAGAGTTTCAGGTTCAGCTGGGACTGGTAAAACGATTGTAGCATTACATAGAGCAGCATATCTTGCTCGTACTAATCCAGATTCACGTGTTTTGTTGACAACATTCTCTGACACTTTAGCTAGTGCTCTTCATGCTAAACTTAAACGACTCCTTGGGAGTGAGCCGCGCCTTGCAGAACGAATCGATGTTTATTCAATTAATGCAATAGGTGTTCGACTTTATAAGTCACATATCGGACCAGCCGCTATAGCTAGCCGAGAAGTTATAATTAAGTTAATTAAGGAGGCTGTTAACGATCTAGACAGTCAAAAATTTAGTCAGCATTTTTTGATTACAGAATGGGATCAAGTTGTTGACGCTTGGCAATTAGCTAACTGGGAAGGCTATCGAGACGTTGCGAGGCTGGGAAGAAAGACAAGACTTCCTGAGCAACAACGTTCTACATTGTGGACTATTTTTGAACGCGTTAAAATTTCGTTAAAAGACCAAGGGCTGTTAACTTATGCCCAACTATTCACTTCATTAGCCAACAATCTGAACACTAAGATAAGTTTGGTTTACGACTTTACAGTAGTTGATGAAGCGCAAGATATTAGTATTTCGCACTTGAAGTTTTTTTCAGCATTAGGTGGTGATAGAAATAACGCATTATTTTTCGCTGGTGACCTTGGTCAACGTATCTTTCAACAACCTTTTTCTTGGAAGTCTGTTGGTGTGGATATACGAGGCAGGTCGCGTACATTGCGTGTTAACTATAGAACATCACATCAAATACGCTTACAAGCTGATAAGTTATTAGCTCCAAGTGTTATAGATGTTGATGGAAATGTGGAAGATAGAAGTGATACGATTTCAGTGTTCAATGGCCCGCAGCCCACTGTTCTTGAACTCAAAGATAATACTGCGGAAATAACTGCAGTTTCTACATGGATTAAAGAGCAGCTCAGTTCTGGTTTGTTGCCACATGAGATTGGTGTTTTCGTAAGATCTAATGAACAAATTGACCGCGCTGAATATGCTGTAAAAGACGCCGGGTTGAACTATAAGATTTTGGATGAACACGTTGAAACGAAAACAGGAAATGTTTCAATCAGTACTATGCATCTCGCTAAAGGTCTTGAATTTCGCGCAGTTGTTGTGATGGCTTGTGACGATGAAGTAATTCCATTGCAAGAACGGATAGAAAAAGTTGGTGATGATGCTGATTTGCAAGAAGTTTACGACACTGAAAGACAACTTCTTTATGTTGCTTGTACAAGAGCTAGGGATAATCTCTTAGTTACTGCTGTAAAACCGCGGTCAGAGTTTTTAGATGATATGCATTTAACTAGAGGAAAGAACTAAAATATCTAGTCAGAAGAAGCTCATTATTGCAAGAGTGAACAATGTCATTCAAATTATCCGAAGCACAATAGTTACTATCAACCTATCGCACTTATTTTCAACTCACTAAGAGCTGGATTCGCAAGCCCGGCTGACGACCGCATATAATAAAGCATCTTAAGCTCGAAAAGCTTCGGGCATGATGTCGCCGACTATAACAGTCTTACAGAATCTATTGAAACCTATATGAGTCGAGCCGCAGAGAAACTACGCTAACAAAACTCTGGTTCAAGCTTGTGTTTGTGTATATCAGAACGAGTCCCTTCAAACCTGACGAGCCTGAATACAGCAATGGTCTAACGACTTCTCTGCCAATCCCAGCTGATGACACTAGGCAGCTAGTGGAAGTCGCACTTGGAGCTTAAAGCGTATTTATAGAGCTGGATTTAAGTATGAAAAGGCAGGCGTGATGTTTGGAGAACTGTTATCTGCAAACAAAGTGCAATCTGAATTTTTTAATAAAAAATTTTATGCAGGGTCAAATAAACTGATGGGGGTACTTGACCGTATAAATCAAAAGATGGGGCAAGGTAACAAAAGCCCGAATTACACTACCCAATGGACCGGCATACATAACGTTTATAAAAACTGCTCATTGTTTGAGTTCAATACAGTGTAAGTATCGCTAGATGGTACCAAATTGGACAATGGGGGATAGGGCAGGGGTGGTGGGCATCTAAAACTGACATGGGATACGTGCTAAATTTCATTTAATCATTCAATGTAAGATTCTTCGCGTGCTTACATGATGCTTACATAAATAAAAATAACCTAAAGGAGACTATCCGTAAACCGTTGATTTTATTGGTGGCCCGAACTGGAATTGAACCAGTGACACGCGGATTTTCAATCCGCTGCTCTACCAACTGAGCTATCGGGCCATTGCGAACTAATGAATTAATTGCAAGTCGCGAATTATAGCAAATATTATTCGACTGGGAACACTTAATGATATTTAATATTTGAAAAGTAGTAAAAAAAAACGTTTTGGCATAAGATTGAAGGGTCGATTTAACTCGCTAGTGTGAAGTTGGCAACATTAAATAATGCAAATAAGGAGAAGAAAATGGGTTTGTTTTCATTTATTAAAGATGCAGGTGAGAAGCTATTAGGAATCGGTGATGCAAAAGCGGCAGAAGATGCACAGGCTTCTGCGGATAAAGCTGAAAAAGTTACGGCAGCGAATAAAGCGGCAGCGCATGCGATCAAGGGTTATGTGGCTAAGATGGGTTTAAGCGCTGAAAACTTAGAGATTGGCTTCGATGGCAAAACGGCGGCGGTGAGCGTTGCGGGTGTCGTTGAAACACAAGAAACAAAAGAAAAGATTTTGTTATGCTGCGGTAATGTTAAAGGCGTTGAAAGTGTTGAAGATAATATGACGGTGACGAATGTAGTGCCTGATGCACAATTTTACACAGTTGTTAGTGGTGATACATTATCTAAAATTGCAAAACAATTTTATGGTAATGCAAATGATTACATGAGGATTTTTGAAGCAAACAAACCGATGTTAAGCCATCCAGATAAAATTTATCCTGGTCAAATGCTTCGTATTTTAGCTTAAGTGGTAACGATTTTTAATTTTTAGGATATCCAGTGAATATACTTTTACGCGCTTTATTAATTGGCTTTATTGCAACAACTTTAACTGTTGCTTGCTCACAAAAAACAGAAGAAATGCCTGCAGAAAACATGACGGAATCGGCTGAACCAGCAGTCACTAACGCAGAAGATGCTGAAGATGTGTCTAATGGATTTGGTGATGCTGTTTCTGACGCAGTTGATGAGACAGCTAATGCGGCAAAAGATGCCGCTGACGAAGTAGCTAAGGCCCATGTGGAAGAGGCTAAAGATTCTGCTATTGATACAATTGATGAGGCTAAAGAAGCGGCAAAGCCTGCGCCATAGATTGTTAATTTTGATATTACAAACCCGCCAGCATGCGAATGCTGTGCGGGTTTTTTTATTGATGTTTGTGTAGCAGTTAATGCAGTTAAGCGGCAGTTCAGTTATAGTTTAGCCGTATGACAACCAACCATTCTTATCTCTCCCCAATTGACGCAATTAATGCGGATATTGCAGCTACTTTGCAGCAAATAATCAATAATAAAACTAAGCCGCTTGGTGCTTTAGGCGCTTTAGAGTCAGTTGCCTTACAAATTGGGCAAATCCAAAATACCTTAAAACCAGTATTAAATCGACCCGCTATGCTAGTGTTTGCGGGTGATCATGGCATTGTGAAAGAGGGTGTTAGTCCTTATCCGCAAGCGGTTACGGCACAAATGGTCATGAATTTTTTGGCGGGCGGTGCGGCGATTAATGTGTTTGCGAGACAACACAATATCAAGCTTCGCGTGATTGATAGTGGCGTGAATGCAGAGTTTTACTCCAATGAACAATTAACACACGTTAAGATTGCACGCGGGACAAATAACTTTTTGCAGACAACTGCGATGACAATGGCGCAATGTGAGCAAGCGCTCACTGCTGGTGCTGATATAGCTTATCAAGAGGTTGATGCGGGCACCAATATTATTGGCTTTGGTGAAATGGGTATCGGTAATACGTCATCAGCTAGTTGTTTGATGAGTGTGTTATGTGATGTAGCTATTGCTAAATGTGTTGGCCGTGGAACAGGGCTAGATGATGCGGGCGTTAAACATAAAGTGACTATTTTAGAAAAGGCATTGGACTATCACAAATTAAATAACAGCGACCCAATAAAGGTATTAGCGGCGCTAGGCGGTTTTGAAATTGCGATGATGGTTGGCGCGATGTTAGGCGCTGCTCAGCGGAGTTGCATATTGTTAATTGATGGTTTTATTGCAACCTCCGCATTATTGGTTGCCGCTAAAATGCAACCAGCTATTTTGCAGTATTGTATTTTTTCCCACTGCTCAGATGAAGCTGGGCATCGATTAATGTTGAATTACTTGCATGCAGAGCCATTATTAAACTTAGGTTTACGTTTAGGCGAAGGCACAGGTGCAGTGTTGGCTTATCCATTGGTGCAATCGGCTGTCCATTTTTTAAATGAAATGGCAAGCTTCGCAGAGGCTGGCGTGAGCGAGCAATCCAATGTTAGTTAAAGAGTGGCGTTATTTTTTGTTGGCACTTGGGTTTTTTACTCGCATTCCGGTGCCACCACATGCTGATTTCCATGAAGATGAGCTGAATTATTCAACTAAATATTTTCCGTTAGTTGGAGTAATTGTTGGTTTGTGTGGCGCGGCGGCTTTTATGCTCAGCGCAACTGTTTTGCCGCAACCTATTGCGTTGCTAATCAGCATGGCAACGACTATTTATTTAACAGGCGCATTTCATGAAGATGGTTTAGCCGATAGTGCAGACGGTTTTGGCGGCGGTTGGGAGCGAGAGAAAATACTCACTATTATGCAAGATTCACGATTAGGCACTTATGGGGCTGCCGTACTTTTTTTTGCATTATTTAGCAAATTTCAGTTATTAAATACCTTGAGTGCAGACTTTATTCCACTGGTTTTAATTGCCGCGCATGCAATTAGCCGTTTGGCTGCAGTTTGGGTAATGGCAACATTGTCCTATGCAAAACCCGCAGGCAAAGCAAAGCCGCTCGCAACGCATATAAGTGGTCGCGCATTATGGCTAGCTAATTTATTAGGGCTGCTCCCTTATATTGGTATCCTCGGTTTATTGCTGATGAGCAATCCTGCGCTTTTGGTGATTAAGTTAGTTGCGCTAACATTAGCGCCAATGTTATTGGCTTGGATATGGTGGCGCAGAAAAATGAACCGTTGGTTAAATGGTTATACGGGAGATGCTCTAGGTGCTATGCAGCAAATCACAGAGTTGGGCTTTTATCTGGGCTTGGTTCTATGGAGTGTTAACGCATGAAATTGACTTTGGTACGTCATACCAGTTTGCAGATTCCAGTCGGGGTTTGTTATGGGCAAACAGATGTCGATGTGGCCGTAAGCTTTATGCAAGAAGCGACGGCGACTAAAGATAAAATTCAACATTTAGCATTTGATGTAGTTTTTACCAGCCCGTTACAACGGTGTGTAAAACTCAGCCATGCATTAGGTTTTAATGAGATTATCCATGATGAGCGTTTAAAAGAGCTGCATTTTGGCGATTGGGAAATGCAAGCTTGGGATGATATTCCGCGCGATTATTTTGATGAGTGGGCGCAAAATTATGCCTATATGGCGCCGCCGAACGGTGAAACATTTGGCGAATTGCAAACACGAGGTATTTCATTTATTGATGACCTGCTTCATCAGTATCGTAATCAGCATGTATTAGTCGTTACGCACGGTGGCATGATTCGCGCATTAGTGGCGCATGTGTTGAGTATGCAACTCAAAGGATTGTTTAGAATTAATATCGATTATGGCAGCCTGACCCAACTTGAGTTTGGCGAGGAAGTGTCAAAAATTAATTTTGTGAATCGATAGTTGATGATGTCGCCTATTGAAACAGGAAAAAAAGATATACAGCTTTTAAAAGTCATTGTGCCGCTACTGCCGCATATAACAAATCAATCAGATTTCGACGTATTGAATTTACATCCTAAAGTGGATTTTCAGTTTATTCAACTAGGCGATTATATTCCTAAAGCTGATTTAATGATTTTGCCGGATAGTAAAAATGTACGAAAAGACTTGCAGCATTTAAAAGACTTTCAATGGGAGCGAGCGCTCACACGTCAGTTACGTCACGGTGGAAAATTACTTGGCATTGGTGCCGGATTTCAAATGCTCGGCAATGCTATTCACGATCCTGATGGTCTTGAGGCATTAGCTGGCAGTGATGATGCATTTGGCTGGTTATTAATGGAAACCAGACTAGAAGCGCGTAAACAGCCAAAGAATATCCGTGGAAAACTGAGTTTTATTGATGCTAGTTTTACAGGCTATGAAGCGTATAAGGGCGTCAGTATTGGCAATGCTTTTAGCCGGCCAGCATTGTGGCTTGACGATAAAGACGCTGCGCGGGCAGAAGGCGCTATTTCAATAGATAATCAAGTGGTTGGAACGTTTGTGTCTGGACTATTTGATCATACAGAAGCTTGTGGTGCATTGCTTAAATGGGCTGGTAGTATTTAACAGTCGTGAGCAATCGACTTCTACATTAATCGCTGTTTGCGGCAACCACTTTGACTTGTTGCCCCAAACATTCAACGATTTGGCCAGCGCGAATTTTGGCTGATTTGCGTAACTCTGTTTCACCATCTACCGTCACAATCCCCTCAGCAACCATCGCCTTACCTTGCCCGCCGCTGTCAGCAATACCTTCGGCCTTTAATAAATCGCATAAGGCTATATATTCACTTTTCAGTATAAATTCAACCATGATTATCCTTTTAATCTTAGTGGTAAACCTGCCGCGATAAAACTGACTTTATCGGCTAATGTTGCAACCGATTGATTGAGTCGACCTTGCTCATCTTGAAACTGACGATTAATTTCTCCCAGCGGCACAATGCCCATGCCTACCTCGTTACTGACCAAGATGATTGAGCTTTTGAGGGTTGGTAGTATGTTTAAAAATTCAGCACGCTCTTGTTCCCAGCTAACGTTTTCAGGACGCTCACAATCTGGGCAGATACATTGTGCCAGCCATAATGTAAGGCAGTCGACTATGACCACTGTATTTTCTTTTGCCTGTGTTTCTAAAGTCGCAGCAAGGTTGAATGATGATTCAATCAGCTGCCAATTTTTTGGACGTCGCGCTTGATGGTGCGCGATACGCTGTGCAAATTCATCGTCATACACTTGCGCAGTTGCAATATAAGTAACGGCTAACTGACTTGCTGAAGCCAGTTGCTCTGCATAAGCACTTTTGCCCGAACGCGCGCCGCCTAATACTAAATGTACTGCCATATTATTGTGTCTTTCCCCATTGTTGCATAATGACTACTAATTGATTTAAACCATGGGTAAACACCGATGGACCAGGTTGTAGAATATCTGCTGATTTAATTTCAAACAACATATTATTGTAGACTGCAGGCGTGGCAGACCAACCTTCACGAGACTTTACTTCTTCTGGCTGAAATTTTTTCCCACACCAAGAGCCAATAATAATATCTGGCATGCGTTCCAATACTTGGGCTGGTGTAACGATGCGTTCACGCGCGCTGTGAAATTGCGTTAACTCAGGAAAGCAATCCTCTCCGCCAGCGATATCAATCAGCTCAGCTGCCCAGCGGATACTACACATCATCGGCTCATTCCACTCTTCAAAATAAACTTTAGGTTTGCGCGGTAATGTACTCGCCGTTTTACGCATCTCAGCAATTTGTATTTGTAATTCTTTTACAATATTTTCAGCTTTTTCAGTCGCGCCAACTAAGCGGCCAGTGGTGATAATCATCCGCAAAATATCATCTACTGACCGCTGGTTAAAAACATGTACCTCAATCCCTGCTTTAATGAGTTCAGCAGCAATATCAGCTTGTAAGTTAGAAAACCCCAAAATTAAATCTGGCTTTAAGGCGATAATTTTATCGATTTTTGCGGTAGTGAACGCAGAGACTTTAGGCTTCTCTTTTCGTGCAACAGCGGGGCGTGTCGTGTAGCCAGAAATGCCAACAATACGATCTTGCTCGCCTAGCATATAAAGCACTTCTACTGTTTCAGTAGTCAAACAGACGATGCGTTGTGGTAGCGTGTTCATTTCGACTTGGCATCACTTTCATTTGCATTTTTCCAGCAATTATCCATCAACATCTCTGCCAATGGTTTTTCCTTTGCCCAACCTTCTTCTACCAACATTGGTTCTTTGTAAAAGCTATTCACATAACCCAAACATAGAATGGCAATTGGCTTTGCACCTTTAGGCATCTGTAATAAAGAAGCCAGTTTGTCGGGATCAAATAAGCTGACCCAACCCATTCCAATCCCTTCAGCTCTTGCCGCAAGCCAAATGTTTTGTATTGCACAGCTAACAGAAGCCAAATCCATTTCAGGTAAAGTCCTGCGGCCAAAAACATGCTTCTCCCTGTCGTCGCATAGCGTAGCAACTAGTAATTCGCCACAGTCTAAAATGCCCTCAACTTTCAAGCGCATAAACTCAGCCATACGCGCAGTCGTTTCGTATTCACCAATCGCTTCTGCCGTTTTAATGCGCTCATCATTTACTTGCTGATGCATCTTTTTACGCAGCAAAATATCAGTAATACGAATAAAGCGCCAAGGTTGCATCAACCCAACGCTAGGCGCGTGATGGGCGGCGTGTAATAACTTGCTGAGTAATTCAGGTGCAATCACTGTTGGTAAAAAATGCCGCATATCGCGGCGTTCCGCAATTACTTTATAAATCGCTTCTTTTTCCAAATCTGAATAGCTGTGATTAATCATGGTTTTTTGTTAAAAAGCCGCGTTAGAAATGCTTTCTAACGCGGCTTATTTGTTAAATGTTACTCGTTTATGAAGTCGTTAAAGGCGCACGCAGATTGAGCGTTGGTAATGCTTTAGCAAGAGCCCAAAAAGCGGCTAAATACATCAAGGTGTAACCCATATAACTTGGTAGATATTCCCAACCATGTTTCAGTGATTCAATTAACCCTTCTGCAGGAAAGCGGCCTGAGAATAGATAGTAAGTTTGTGTTGAAATCACAAAGGCAAAAAATGTTGCTAATACAACAGCTGACACATACTTAATTACATCATAAGGTTCACTTTGTTTGCCTAACCAAACCCCTGCTAACCACATTACCGCGTAAGTTGGCAACATGCCCCAATAACCATCCGTTAAGCAAAACGCCTGAAAGCTATCAATTGCTGCAGCACCAAAGTCAATGACAGTAGCTAACGCAACAAAAAAAGCAAACCATACCGCTCTTTTTAAACAAAGCCCACTAATGAGTAATAACGCCAAGCTGGCATCAGGCATTGACACATGCGTCATGACATGGCTGCCACGGGTGAGTAACATTAAAAAAGCCAATGCGGCTGCAATAATAAGCGGTTTATTGATTTCTGATGTATTCATAACTGTCTCCATTTTTGTGTGGGTATCATACCATTTTTTTAAAAATCTGCCTTCATGCCAACGCGCCATGTGCGTACAAAATCGACGGGAAAAATTGCGTCATCTTGTACTTGAATGGAATTTTCTTGTTCAAATAGGTTGTTAATTGAAGCGAAGAAATCTAAATTTTTATAACGATACCGAACTGCTAAATTAGTTGAGTTGTAATTGTCTTGTTTTTGATCAAAGTTATTTGCAAAGTCGTTGTAGGCATAAGCTTTAGCGCGCCATGTATGATTTAAATTAAAACTGGCATTTTGATAAAACTGATAGTTTAAGTTGGCAACAACACTATGCTTTGGTACGCCGGGCAAATCTTTACTATTAAATGTACCAGCACCACTACTTTCTTTATCAATTTTAGCGCGAGTGAAGTTATAGATGACAGATGCATTTAACAAATTATTAAATGTGAAGTAGTCTTGTATCTCAAATCCATATTTATGGGTTTTATCCAAATTACTGTTTGTACCGAAGAATCCGATTGTTGGATCCAAATAAATCTCATCGTTTAATTTTGCATAAAAAGCCACCAATTTAAGTCTATTCTTTGAAACAGTATGATTCAAACCAAGATTAAATGTCTTCACTTTTGCAGGATTAATAAAGCTGTTAAAACCACCGCCGAATAAGAAAAATCGATCTATATCTGGCGCTTGAAAAGCTTGGTTATAGTTGGTAAACGCAGACAGCTCAGGTGTAAATTTATAATTTGCACCGATATCCCAAGCAGTTAGATTGTCGCTCTGCTTTAATGTTTGTCCAATATTTGGTTTATAAACATAGCTTACTTTTTCCTTTCTTGCACCTGCAGAAAGTGTTAATCCGTTGACTAGCCAGTCTGCTTGGTGATCAGCACTAATAAAATAGGCTTCATTATCTTTTGTGGTGACGTTAGTGCTAGCTTTGCGATCACCATCAAAATTTTGTAAGCCGGCAATCACACTAAATTTTTCATCAGTAAAACGCGCGCTAAACTCGTTTCCTTCGTAGTCATAAGTCGATGCGTTGAAGAAGTTAATAAAATCAGATGTTTTGTCTTCTCTGAAGTGGGATGCTTTGAGTGATAATTGCTTTGTCAAATCGTATTCTGCGCCAACTTGCCATCTGTCACTATTGAGTGCTTGGTGCGTGTAGGTTTGATTAAAAGGCCTATTGGTGACTTGTCTAGGATTATCTTTAAATTCAGCTTTAGTTAATGGATTCACATATCTTGTGTCATTACGTGAACTGGTTCCTTCGGCAAAAAATCTTATATAGTCTGTTGGTTTGATTTTCAACTTTACATTTTGGCTATTACTTGTAAATTGATCTTTATGACCAGTTTCATCTTTTTTGCTGAAGCCGTCGTGGCTATCATGTGCCAATGTGGCTGATAAGTCGATATACTCTTCTGAAATTCCTGCTTGAACACTATGGTTTTTTTGGCCATAGTTACCAAGTGATGTCATGACTGTAACGCCTGTTTTTGCTTTGGTATAAATTTGGATTGCACCTGCTGTAGCGCCATCACCATATATAACTGAACCACTACCTTTACTAATCTCAATACGCTCAATATTAGAAAGTGGAATGCCAGCAAATAGCTGTGAAGATAAGTCTATATTATTAAGCCTTTGACCATCAACGGTAATGACGACGTTTTGGTTGCCATTTTCGTTACCATAGCCGCGCAGATTAATAGACGCTGTTGCTTTGTTTGTTGATACAGCGTTAAGTGAAGTTTGCTGAGCTAAGAACTCTAAGAGTGTCGCCGCGCCAGAATCTTCTATTTGTTTAGCGGTATGGATTTCAGAGGCATAAGTTGTTTCAGACTCTTTACGTTCAAATCGATTTGACTTCACTGTGATGTCGTCTAACTCAATACTTTCTGCAGAATAAGCAGTAGGTGACAGTACCAGCCCGACAAGGCTAGCGATGATGGTTTTTTTCATTATCTTTTCCCTAAAACATGCGACCCCGCATGTATTTCATTAAAACTAGGGGATACAGAAAGGTAAAAGACAAAAAATGCACTCTAAAAAGTAAGCGAGTGTCAGCTTTTGTACCGACACCCCGCGGTATTTCCTAGCGCGCCTAGTATTAGGCAGATTGTTGCGAGGCCGGTCTCCGGGCTTGTGAGCGTTGATATTGCGCCTTCCCAAGCGATTGAGCTCAGTGGCTGGTTGCAATTCATTAAAACTCACTTACCGTTGCGGGGGCAGCATAGGATTTATTAAATCAGTGTTAATTAAAACAATGTTAATGCACCTATTTCCCAGTTTCACCTTGTTACTTGAAAAGCAACTAAGGCACCTTACAACAACGCGGATTATAAGCGATATGCTATCGAAAACAACTAAAACTTGAAAACAACAGAATATTTAAATAGGTTAAATTACTTTGAATACCGCTTGTTAGCTATTGACTGATATGATTTTTTTAAATTATAGTTTGGATATGGATGCAGATATAAAAGAGTTGGAAGTGAAGCTAGCTAAGCTAGTTGGTTTGTGCACATCTTTGCGCGAAGAAAATACACAGTTACGTGAGAAATCAGACGAACTAAAAAATAAAATGGCGCAAGCGAGTATTAAGCTCGAAGGCTTGTTAGATAAATTACCGCAAGGTGAAGAGGCTGCATGAGCATATCTAAATCAGTAGACGTAAAAATTATGGGGCGTGAGTTTACCGTCTCTTGCACCGATGAAGAGCGTCAAGGGTTGATGGATGCGGTTGCATACCTAGATAAAAAAATGCGCGATATTCGCGATTCTGGCAAGATTGTTGGTGTCGAGCGTATCGCCATGATGGCGGCGTTAAATCTATCTCATGAAGTGCTCAATACTAAGAGTGGCGATATTGACATCGGCGACTATAAGCGTAGGATTAGTACAATGCAGAATCAAATAGATGAAGCGATTGCGGAACAAGGTAAACTGCTTTAATTATCAAAACACACAACCTGTCCTATTTCTGATTCATTATCCCTTTTGTTTTCTCTGGTGTTGCTTGGGTCTAATATTCCTTGAACTAGCTTTTGTTATAGGTTTCGGCTCATCAAGTTGCGGTGCGATCGCTCTAAGTTGAGTTCACTTTTAAGTGACTCTTGGCGAGTGAACCTAATGCGCTTTAGGCTGTTACCACCTGAACTTTTTTGGTTCAGGATTAACGGCCCAGGCAACACCAGAGCAAACATTTTTTGTTTTTAATGAGAAATTACTGCGTTGTTTTTCACTTGCCGTACCAATTGTACTGTCCGCGCTCAAATGCTTTGTACTTTCGCATTAAAAACAAAAAACAAATTTTTATTTTATTAACGCAATTACTACGATATCTCACTTTGTCGTACTAAGTGTGCTCTTTGCGGTTCGATACCTTGCACCTGCATCAATAAAGTCAAATTGATGGATTAACGTAATTCGTGATATTTCAAATCTGCCAAGCTCACAATATCTAAGCAGCGCTCATGGCAAGCTTCTAAGATAACAGCCGGGGCGAAACCTGCTTCACTGGCATCCAGCCATCTAGTGGCACAAACACACCAACGATCACCTTCTTGTAATCCTTCAAAGCCAAACTCAAGACGAGGTGTGCTTAGGTCATTGCCTTGCGACTTGGAGAAGGCTAGAAACTCATCGGTGACTTGTACGCAAATGGTATGGCTACCTAAGTCTTCTGCTCCTGTGTCACAACATCCATTGCGGGTAAAACCCGTGAGTGGTGTTAAACCACAAACTTGTAATTGTGTTCCTAAAACGTTGCGTGCCATGATTTCCCATAATAGATAAAACGTTATTTATCATACCTAAAAAAGAGAAATAAACGCTATTTATTAAGTAGATAAAAAATAGGCACCTTATAAAAGATGCCTAATTCAATAAAACTATCGTATTAAAACTGTAGTATTAAAGCTTGGTGTCTAAACTACCCATTGCTTTAGGATAAGTTACAACACCCCAAGGCAGGTCAGGCATTGGCAGTTTCTTGGTTACTTCTTGTTTTTCTGCGTCGATAACAAGTACCTCATGCGATTTACCGCAAGCTAACAAAATTTGTTTGTCATCTGGCGTAAAACTAAAGTGCCAGCAACGATCGCCAGTTGGGATATCTTTAATTTTTTCATAGGTTTTTGCATCAAATACTTGCAATGCTTTTTCTTTATTGGCGGCTACATAAATGTGATTGCCAGTTGCATCAAATGAAATGCCGTAAGGTACATTGCCTGTATCGACAGTACGTAGCACATTAAAGTCTTTATCAAGCACCATAAATTTGTTGCCATACTCAAGCGTGGCAACATAGGTTAGACCATCTGGGGACACTTTAATGCCACGAGGACGATCACCATATTCATGCGTGCTGATGGTTTTAACTAACTCACCAGTTTCAATACTATGAACAGTGATTGTATTGTCAGCTTCATTGGTAATCACAATGTTATTACCATCAGCTGAAAATTCGATGCCTTCAGTTTCCGGACCACCAACAATGTCTTTAATTTTCTCGCCTTTGGCAAGATCAACAATGGCAATTCGTGCTGGTGTTTTGTCATCGTCATCATCGTCTTCTTCAGCTTCTTTTGAGCCTGGTTTTGGTGGTGGGCCACCAACTGCACTTGGTTCTGATGATACAAAAGCAAAATTGCCGCGAATACGGACAAACTCTGGGTTTTTACCGACATTGATTTGTTGGATCACTTCGCCTGTAGCGGTATCAATAACTGAAATGCTTTCATTTTCACGGGTTGCAACAATTAATTTTTTGCCGTCATCAGTCACGCCTAAACCACGTGGACCTTCCGCTTTAACATCAATGGTTTTGATGACTTCCATTGTGCCTAAATCAATCACACTCACCCCAGAATCTTGGCTGGTCACGTAAGCCACGCCAGCAGTATTAGCGACCACTTCAGTTGCTTCTGGCTGAACTACTTCTGTCGTTTCTTCAACTTTCTGTTGATTACAAGCACTTAGACTCGTTACTAATACCATTAAAATCAAGCTTGTTGGCGTTTTATTAAACGCTAAGTATTGTTTCATCCCGCTTCTCCATTATCGTTATTTAAATCTATTTATATCAATTATTGTTACTAATACTGATGCAAAAATACTGTAAAAGTTCTGATTGTATTATACAGAACCCGCACCATCGAGTTTAAGCCTAGCTGATGACGAGCGATAAGGGACTACGTAAAAACCTTAATTTAACCCAGGAATAAAGCATAAGCTGGATTTTCAGATTCATTCCAATAGGGGTAACCTAAATTTTTTAAAAAGTCATTAAATAGATTTAATTCATTAGGCGGCACTTGCATGCCAACTAACACTCGACCAAAATCGGCGCCGTGATTGCGATAATGAAATAGGCTGATATTCCAATCGTGTTGCATAGCGTTGAGAAAATTTCTCAGCGCGCCTGGTCTTTCGGGAAATTCAAATCTATACAACACCTCATGTTCTGCTTGCGGCGCTTTACCGCCAACCAAATGGCGTAAATGCAATTTCGCGAGTTCATTATCGGTTAAGTCTAAAGTAGCTAAATTTTCTGCTTCAAGATGCTGGATTAATGTTTTTGTTTCCATGGTGTCATGCACCGCAAGGCCAACATAAATATGTGCTGCGGCTGGATCAGCATAACGGTAGTTAAATTCGGTAATATTATGATTGCCCAATAAATCGCAAAAAACTTTAAATGCGCCTGGCTTTTCAGGAATAGTGACAGCTAAAACAGCTTCTCTTTTTTCGCCGATTTCTGCGCGTTCTGCAATAAAGCGTAGTCGGTCAAAATTGACGTTAGCGCCAGAGGCAATACCAATCAGTGTTTTTCCTGTAATGTTGTGTTGTTCGGCATAGGCTTTTAGCCCAGCCGCGGCAAGTGCACCAGCTGGTTCTAAAATACTGCGCGTATCTTCATAAACATCTTTAATCGCCGCACAAATGGCATCGTTATCAACCACAATCATGTCGTCCACATAATCTTGGCATAGCTCAAAAGTATGTTCACCAACTTGTTTAACGGCAGCACCGTCAGCAAATAAACCAACTTGTTCCAGTGTTATTCGATGCTTAGCTGTTAAAGACAGTGTCATTGCTTCGGCATCTTTTGCCTCTACCCCAATGATTTTTATTTCTGGCCGTTTTGCTTTGACATAAGCCGCAATGCCTGCAATTAAACCCCCGCCACCAACGCAGCAAAATATTGCTTCAATTGGCTCAGGATGTGCGTCCAAAATTTCCATCCCAATCGTGCCTTGGCCCGCAATGACATCAGGATCGTCATAGGGATGCACAAAGGTTAGCTGTTCAGATTGCTCTAAAGTCAGTGCATGAATATATGCATCTGAGTAACTATCGCCGATTAAGATGACTTCTGCACCACGATTTTTGACTGCATTAATTTTAATTTGCGGTGTCGTTGTTGGCATGACGATTACTGCACGACAACTCAATTTTTGTGCAGCCAATGCAACACCTTGCGCATGATTACCTGCGCTGGCGGCAATGACACCGCGGCTCAGTTGTTCGGCAGATAGTTTTGCCATTTTGTTATAAGCACCACGAAGCTTAAATGAAAACACTGGTTGCATATCTTCACGCTTTAACAAGACGCGATTAGCAATGCGCTCAGATAAAATAGGTTGAAAATCTAACGGTGTATTAATCGCAACATCATAAACATGAGAGTTTTCAATATTGCTTACATAATCTTGTTGTGTTTTTTTTGACATGGGTAAATGTTGTAGAGCAGTGTATAGTTATGCTTTGGTTACATTATAAAGACTTTGTTAAGGATTTACTAAAATGGCATATACGCAAGATGAATTAAAACAGCAAGTGGCTAAAGCAGCGGTTGAATATGTTAAAGAGGGCATTATTGGCGTTGGTACAGGCTCTACCGCTAACTTCTTTATTGAAGAATTAGCCAAAGTAAAACACAAAATTGAGGGTGCTGTTGCAAGTTCAGAAGCAACAGCTCAGCGTTTACGAGGCCACGGCATTGAAGTGTTTGATTTGAATAACATTGATGGCATGGATATTTATGTTGATGGTGCAGATGAAATTACTGAACACATGCATATGCTTAAAGGCGGTGGCGGTGCGTTAACGCGCGAGAAAATCGTGGCGGCGGTGGCAAAACAGTTTATCTGTATTTGTGATGAAACAAAATATGTGCCTGTATTAGGCAAATTTCCATTGCCAGTAGAAGTGTTGCCGATGGCACGTTCACAAGTAGCGCGTGAGCTGGTGAAATTAGGCGGTCAGCCAAAACTGCGCGATTTTACAACGGATAACGGCAATTTAATCTTAGATGTGCATAATTTAACGATTAGCGATCCAGTTGCAATGGAAGCCAAAATTAATCAAATCGTTGGTGTAGTCACGAATGGTTTGTTTGCAGCACGTCCAGCAAATATATTATTGTTGGCAACAGCTGAAGGTGTGAAAACATACAAGTAAGAAATGCACTTGAGGCAATAAAAAACCCGCTAATAGCGGGTTTTTTATTGCCTATACCTATATTAATTACATCAAACTCAATGCGCTGAGAACATGCTTGGTATTCTTTATATCGTAACCATAAATAATGGTGCCTTTAATGTCGAGCACAGGAACGCCTCTAGCATTTAGTGCCGCGTACTGTTGCCGTGCTTGTTCTGATTTTTCAATATTGTATTCGGTGTATTTAATTTGATTGTTATCTAAAAACTGACGCGTTTTTTCGCAATAACCACACCAGTCTGTCGCATACAAAATAACGTTATCGTGTTTAACAGCATTGACTTCTATTGTTTCTGGCTCGTAAAACTGCTGAAACAAAAAGAAAGCAGCTAGTAAGAAAATAATTGTTTTCACAGATTGTTCACTGGCATTAGGCAGTTTTATTTGTTTTCAGGCACATAGCCTTCAGCCACATCAGCACCTTCGCCAAAGAAATATTTTTCTGTTTGTTCTGTTAAGTATTTACGGGCGGCTGGATCAGCCAAGCTGAGACGATTTTCATTCACCAGCATGGTTTGTTGTTTTAACCATGTTGCCCATGCTTCTTTAGAAACCTCTAAATAAATCCGTTTACCTAACTCACCAGGATAGGGAGGATAAACCATGCCTTCAGCTTCTTTACCTAGTTTGATGCAATTTACCATGCGTGCCATGTCATAAAACCTTTACTATTTATATATTCAATAAAACAACATAATAACGCATGTTAAAATGCAACGAACATTTTTTGGTGATAAATTGATGAACGACTTCGACTCAAACGCTCAAGCACATGAAGAAAGCCCATTTAAGGGAAAAACTGGCATGCGCCGTTTAATGAATGCTTTTGGCTATTCATTAGAAGGCTTTAAAGCGGCTTTTAAACATGAAGATGCATTTAGACAAGAAGTGTTTTTATCGCTGATATTAATCCCGTTGGCTTTCTTTTTAGAAGCTGAAGCGCTGCATCGTATTTTGATGATTGGCAGCGTGTTTTTGGTCTTGATCGTTGAGTTACTAAATTCTGCAGTGGAAGCTGTAGTCGATCGTATCTCTATCGAGCGCCATGCGTTAGCTAAACGCGCCAAAGATATTGGTAGTGCAGCTGTGTTCGTCGCATTAGCCAATGTGGTGATGACTTGGGGTTTAATTTTGCTTGCATAAAAAAGGTCAGCATTGCCGACCTTGTTCTAATGTCTATCTAAATCTTACTTAAAAGTCTGCTCTCGCTCCCACTAATAGTGAGCGCTCACCAGCGACTGAAATATCTTTTAAAAAAGAAGCATGCTCTCTTATTTCTTGATTCAACAGATTATTTGCTTTAGCAAATAATTCAATATGCGTTTTGGTTGGTAATTTGTATGTCACCAATGCACTAACATTGGTATAACCATCCGTTGCTAATTCATTTTGCGCCGTATTGTTTTGATTAAAGGCATGCAATACATCGACTTTAGCGCCCCATTGACTATGTTGATATTCCAATCCTGAGCCAAAACGTAATGGTGAAATGCGCGGTAAATAGTCGTTATTGCGATTATCTTTTGCATGCACGTAATCACCACGAACAGAAAGCGTGAACTGGTCAGATAGTGCAAATTTACCTTCAGCTTCTAGGCCTTTGAACGTCGCAGGCACTGCTTGAAAGGTAGCAACAGGTAAGCCAGCCATGACTGCGCCAGTGTCAAATAAGCCAATAAAGTTTTGGAAGCGTGTGTAATAAGTGCCAACGCTAAAGTTATGTTTACCATTATTCCAGCGGATTTGAGCATCAATGCCATTAGAGCGCTCTTTATCGAAGTTGCTGTTTCCCACTTCAAATTGACCAGTCGCTACGTGCTCACCATTGGCATACAGCTCAAAATAACTGGGCGCACGCTCGTTATGCGAGAGATTGCTGGCTAGCGACCACTGGTCATTGATGTTGTATATGCCACCTAGTGCAAAGCTATTTGGATTGAAGCTATTGCTTTGGCCTGCGCCGAAGTTAGGGTTGGCACTATCTTTCGAGTCGACCGTAGTATGACCAAATCGGCTACCAAAAGTGATTTTATGCGGTTTGTTTCCATCAGCGGTAATCGGCAATTCTTCGTATAAATAGATCGCTTTATTTTGCGTGTTGACATTAGGCACAAACGCTTCATCACCTAGCGCAGCAAAATTAGTATTGCTAAATTGATAACCAATTACACCATTTAATGCGCCAATCGGCGCATGGCCTGCTTCAAAACTGCCTTCAAGACCCCGGTTTTTAAAGGTGGTACCAACTTCTCCACCTTCTAGTTCTTGATGCTGATAATCCGTATGGGTTAAACGGAATTTGACACGATGAATGACACTACCTAAGTCAGTAAACTCACTGGCAACATCCCAACGGTCGCTTTTCATATCAATGCGTACATCAGGTTCGGCAACCGTACCATAATTATTATTGAGTGTCGAAAAGGATGTGCCAATATAGCCGTTGTCAAAAGTGAGTGATGCGCCTAAAGCACCGCCATCACTATCTGAGCTACTATTAATTAGCTTATTTTTATCTGTGCGCGGCGTGCCATCGGCCTCACTTTTACGGCGAGAAACAGCAAAGCCTGGGATATCTAAATCATTGGTTTTACGTTTATAAGCATCCGCATGGATGGCGAACTTACCATTACCAATATCAATCACAGCGGCACCATTGCGTTGGTCATTAGCGCCACCAAACCGTGCTTCAGCACGGCCAATGATTCCTTCAACAGCTTCAGTCGGAATGCGATGATCAATCGCGTTCACCACGCCACCAACGGCGCTACCACCATATAACAAAGCGGCAGGTCCGCGCACGACATCAATTTGCTCAATAATGAGCGGGTCTATGGCAACAGCATGATCAAAACTCAGGCTAGAAGCATCTAAGACGCCAATACCATTTTGCATAATTCTGACGCGTTCTCCATCTAATCCACGGATAACAGGCCGCGATGCATTAGGACCAAATTGTGTTGCAGTTACTCCTGGAATACCATTAAGTGTTTCACCTAAAGTACTTTCTCGGCGTAGGCTGAGCTCACGTCCATTGAGGACAGAGATCGGTACAACAAGCTCATCTGAGTCGACGCCTAACGGATTGCCAGTGACGGCAACAGGGGCGATGTCGATTTTTTTATTTTCAGAAGAACTGGTTTCTGCGGCAAAACTAGGCGCGCTTATCATTAAGCAACCTGCGAAAGCAGCAGTTATTGCAATGAACAGTGGGTGATATTGAACAGCAGGGTTAGTCGCGTTTATAGGCGACAATTGTCTATTAGACAGCATGATGAATCCTCACAAAAAAATCAATAAAGGCTAATACAACCAAGGTTGCATTAGCGTAATGTATTAAATTTGTGAGGTTGTTGGCGGTGCGCGCGCACTATAAAAAGTAGATGTAGCTGAGAAGCTATTAGACGATTCTCTAGCAACAAATATGCGTTCAGCTGGTGCAACTTGAAAAGTAAAGGTGGGCGCCAAGTCGGCGACAGCGGTATGGCTGTAACTAAGACATTGCCCGCACTGATTTTCATGATTGTTTTGGTCTTGCTGGTGCTGTTTATTATCCGTTAAGTGGCTAATTTCATGCGTAGCAACCCCCATTTGCGTAAATGCAAATAGGAGGACTAAGCTTAAATGAATGACTAACCGTTGCAACATTCGGCCATGTTACCATAAGTTTACTTTAGTTTTAATGGCAGACTTAAGAGTTAGCGGTTGTCACATCGATGCTGTTAATATTTAAAGCAGGTGCTAATCCATTTTGATCAACGCCCGGATAAACCGTGACATGCGGGAATGGAATTTCAATACCTTTTTCATCAAAAGCCACTTTTAGACGCTTGAAGTACTCGCGTTTAATGCTCCATTGCGCCAGTGGAATCACTTTAAATCGGCAACGAATCATGACGGCCGAATCAGCCAATTGATCCACGCCAGCCATTTCCAAGTCATCTAATATTTTAAGTTTAAATACTTCGTCATTTCTGAGTGTTTTCCCGACACTTTCCATTACTTTCATCACTTCTTCGATGTTTTCGCGGTAAGCGACGCCGATGTCGATGACGGCAAAGGCAAACTCTCTACTCATATTGGTCACGGTAGTAATAGTGCCGTTTGGCACATAATGGACGTTACCGCCATAGTCGCGCATTTTAATATAGCGCAGGGTCACTTCTTCTACAAAACCACTTTTGCTGCCAACTTCTACCACATCGCCTTGCCTGACTTGATTTTCAAGTAACAGGACGAAGCCAGTAAAGTAATCTTTAACCAGACTCTGTGCGCCGAAACCAATGGCAACACCCACCACACCAGCAGCGGCTAAAACAGGCGCGATAGAAATGCCCAGCTCATTCAAAATTTGAATCACTGCAATGACCGTGATGACTATCGTTGCAATATAACCAAACACTCGGCCTAATGTGTCAATCCGTTTATATTCCTCTAGATTTTCTTCAGATTTGAGTTTTAAGTAACTCTTAAGGTTATTAATTAATCGACTGGCAACTAATTTAATGACAAATGTGACCACTATAATGATGGCAATACGTAAACCTGTTTTTGTTAGATTTAACAATTCGCTGCTATCGTTTAAACCAATAGAAACTAAAAAATCTTGCATAAATTTCCTCCGAAATAATGAATAGATTGCGCCGAAAGTTTAAATAAAATAGCTAAACTTCCTGTTGATTCTCTTGGGTGCTTGACTTGATTTGTGTGAATGTTTGTCTACTTAACCAATGCAATAGTATTGATGGTAATACGGTTAATTACTTGATGAGAATATTGCGCGTTAAAACTACGACAATCATTATATTGAAAGGTTTAATCATCCTTATGGTGCATGCCTAATCAGCTAACGTATTTGAGATGATTGTCTTTAATGGTTTTTAAAGTTAGATAATAAAAAAGCCAAGTAAAAATACTTGGCTTTTTATCAGTCAACGCAACGATTAAGCGGCAAAGTTTGCGCTAGCAAAATCCCAGTTAACTAAACTTGCTAAGAAGGTCTCAACAAATTTAGGACGCGCATTGCGATAATCAATGTAATAAGCATGTTCCCAAACATCGATACAAAGCAGAGCCTTGTCGCCAGTTGTTAATGGTGTGCCAGCTGCGCCCATATTAACAATATCAACTGAACCATCGGCTTTTTTCACTAACCATGTCCAACCAGAACCAAAGTTGCCAACAGCTGATGCTTGGAAAGCCGCTTTAAAGTCATCGTATGAACCCCATTTAGCAGTAATAGCATCTGCTAATGCGCCAGTTGGTGCTGCGCCGCCGTTTGGCTTCATGCAGTTCCAGAAAAAAGTATGGTTCCAAATTTGCGCTGCATTGTTATAAACGCCACCAGAAGATTTTTTGATGATGTCTTCTAATGCTGTATTTTCAAATTCAGTGCCAATGATTAATTTATTTAAATTGCCGACATAAGCATTGTGATGTTTGCCGTAATGAAACTCCAATGTTTCAGCTGAAAGGTGTGGTGCTAATGCATCTTGTGCATAAGGTAATGCTGGTAATGTATGTTCCATAATGATCCTTATTTTGTGAACGATTGATGTGATGATTTTGTTGTTATTATTTTGCCATACATAGTGTGACATGAAAACCATGATTAAGTTACAGTTAAATTGTGATGCAAAGTTAAAAGTCAGAGAGGCGTTATTCTTTTTTCTTCGCTCTAGGATGAGCGGTGTCATACACTTTGGTTAAATGTTGATAGTCTAAATGAGTATAAATCTGCGTGGTACTGATGTTGGCGTGACCTAACATTTCTTGCACCGCTCGTAAATCACCGCTTGATTGTAAAACGTGTGAGGCGAAACTATGTCGCAACATATGGGGGTGAACGGACGAATCTAAACCTTGCTTAACTGCCCAGTTTTTAAGGCGATATTGAACATTGCGCGCAGTCATTCGTTTGCCTAGTTTGCCAATGAACACTGCTTTTTCTTGTGTATGTTGATTCAGTAAACTTATTCTCAGTTTGAGCCATTGCTGAATAGCCAATATCGCGTGATTGCCTAAGGGTACAATGCGCGTTTTATTGCCTTTACCTGTCACCGTAATCGTGCCTTCAGTGAAATCTAACTCATCAGTGTTGAGATTGATAAGCTCACTTAAACGCAATCCAGAAGAGTAAAACAGCTCTAAAATCGCGTGATCTCTGATACTCAATAAGTCATCTTCTTTGATATCAACCAGTTTAATGGCTTGTTCTATCGAGAGCGCTTGCGGTAATGTTTTTGCTGATTTTGGTGCGCGCAATCCTTTTGCAGGATTGTTCGGGTAACCATGCCGTTGCATTAAATAATCAAAAAAGCCGCGCCAGCTCGACAACATGCGCGCAATACTTTTTCCACCTAATCCTTTGCCATGCAGGTTGGCGATATAACGACGAATGTGGCTGAGTTGCAATGAATCTAAGGCAGCACCATCGCTCAATGTGAGTAGTTGGTTAATATCACGTGCATAGTTTTCTCTAGTAAGCGGGCTTAAGCCGCGTTCAAAATGGAGAAACTTGAGATATTCAGTTAATAAATCCACACGACTAAGACTGAGATGGCGCTATTATTTAACGCGCTATATGGCGAGATAGCGAGAAAGTGCAGCACTAATATGGTTGTCTAGCTTTTGTAGAAAATCGGTACCCATGCCTAGATAAAAGCGTTTTTCTTGACCGCTGGCCAGTGCTAAATAACCATAAACGCCTGACTTTCCAAGAGCGTTTGTATTTCTGAGTGGTAATACCGCAATCGACCGTGCTGGCACCATAAACCAATCATCAATGTTAATGCTGGATGGCGTTTCGCCGCAATACACATTATGGATGTCGTTTACCCAAGTTTGAATAGATTCAGGTGTGGCTGAAAACACCAAGTTTCCAGCATCTTTACTATTAGCAGGACTGCCCCAAATGCGTAGACAAGTGTCAGTAATGTCGAAATCTTCAGCTAAATTGTGGCTGATAAGTTGCTCAACAGCATCAAAATTTTTGGCTTGTTGTAGCAATACAAAAAATTGATGCATTTTATTAGTGATTTTGTCATTTTCTTGCGCATTATTAACTAGCTCGGCATAACGCTCTTCCAAAGCCATAATTTTGTCTCTTTGCGCAAGTTGTTGACGTTCCGCTAATGAAATTGTGCCGCTACCATGCGGGCTTGGTAAGTGAATATCGGCGAGTAAACTGGCATTTTTCTCAAAAAAGGTTGGATGCGCTTTTAAGTAGTCTGCGATTTCATTTTCTTGCATCGTTAATCCTAATGTTCTTAATAATCAATGTTTTTAATCTATAAAGTTTTCATTTATAAAGCGCTTAGTATTCTAAGGTTGTTAATGCTCAAATTAGAGCGTAATTTCACCTTCAAATACAATTATTGCAGGGCCTGTCATCATTACTGGTGATAACTCACCGTCCCAAGCAATTTGTAGTTGGCCGCCGCGTGTGTTAACCAACACGGGAGATTGTAACAAATTTAATTGTATGCCACTGACTACCGCCGCACATGCGCCAGTTCCGCAGGCCAAGGTTTCACCGCTACCACGTTCAAACACGCGTAAATTAATTTCATGCGGATTGACCACTTGCATAAAACCAGCATTCACATGCTGTGGGAACTGTTGGTGGGATTCTATCTGCGGGCCTAGTTCATGCACTGGCGCAGTTTGTACATCATCCACGACCACAACCGCGTGTGGATTACCCATAGAAACGGCCGAGATAGGCAGCGTTATATTCTTTAATGCCAGCGAATATTGTAATTGTTGCTTTTCTGCAAGGAAAGGCAACGCCAGCGGATGAAAATTTGGTGGACCCATATTGACCGTCACCTCACCATTATTCCCTAATGTTAAGGTAATGATGCCACTAGCAGTTTCTACATCGATTGTGCGTTTTCTGGTCAAGCCTTTATCAATCACAAAGCGGACAAAGCACCGCGCACCATTACCGCATTGTTCCACTTCGCCGCCATCCGCATTAAAAATGCGATAACGGAAATCAACATTGGGTGTGTTGGTTTTTTCTACCATGAGCAATTGATCACAACCCACGCCAAAATAGCGATTAGTGATGTGTTGGATTTGCGCTGTGGTCAAATGGATTGGCGCCGAATAGCCATCAATAACGACGAAATCATTGCCGGCGCCCTGCATTTTGGTGAATTTTATTGTCATCGTGCTTACTTTCATGATGATGATGATACTGCATCGAAGGGCGTTTTAGTATCGCCGCAATAAAATTTCTGTATGGATAGCACTTATTTTCATCTACAATGCCTAACACGTTGTTTTGATGTACTAGCTTTAGCCTTTAGTTAGCGCGTCATTTCTTCTTTTTTCAATTTTTAAATTTTCAAGGCGTACAATGAATGAATTCCTTTTTACTTCAGAATCGGTTTCTGAAGGCCATCCTGATAAGTTAGCTGATCAGGTTTCCGATAGTATTTTAGATGCAATTTTAGAACAAGATCCGACCGCGCGCGTGGCAGCTGAAACCTTAGCTAACACAGGCTTGATAGTATTAGCAGGCGAAATCACAACTACAGCAAACGTTGACTACATTAAAGTCGCACGCGAAGCGATTAAGCGCATTGGCTACGATAACGGTGATTACGGTATCGACTATAAATCATGTGCAGTAATGGTAGCTTATGATAAACAATCACCTGATATTGCACAAGGTGTTGATAACGCGAATGATGATCCATTAGACCAAGGTGCAGGTGACCAAGGATTGATGTTTGGTTATGCCGTCAATGAAACGCCACAGCTTATGCCTTTGCCAATTTGGTTGAGCCATCGCATCATGGAGCGTCAAGCACAATTGCGTAAAGACGGTCGTTTGCCATGGTTACGTCCTGATGCAAAAGCGCAAGTGACTTTGCAATATGTGGATGGCAAACCTTATAAAATTGATACGGTATTAGTGTCAACCCAGCATGCGCCAGAGATGACGTTAGCTGCGATTCGTGAAGCGACGATTGAAGAAATTATTAAACCATTGTTACCGCAAGAGTTAATTAAAGGCGAGATTAAATACTTAGTCAATCCAACCGGTCGCTTTGTTGTTGGTGGTCCGCAAGGTGATTGTGGTTTAACTGGCCGTAAGATTATTGTAGACACCTACGGCGGCGCTGCCCCACATGGTGGTGGTGCTTTCTCAGGTAAAGATCCATCTAAAGTTGATCGTTCTGCTGCTTATGCAGGGCGTTATGTAGCGAAGAATATTGTTGCAGCAGGTTTGGCGGATAAATGTATGGTGCAAATGAGTTATGCCATTGGGGTTGCTCAACCAACTTCTATCATGATTGATACGTATGGCACAGGTAAAATTGGTGATGATCAATTAACTGCGTTAGTTCGCGAGCATTTCGATTTGCGACCTAAAGGCATCGTGCAAATGTTAGATTTGTTACGTCCTATTTATACTAAAACAGCGGCTTATGGTCATTTTGGTCGTGATGAGCCAGAATTTACTTGGGAAGCAACAGATAAAGCGGCTGCATTAAAAGCGGCAGCAGGGTTTTAAAAAACAATTATATTTAAATATTGATTGAATTTAAAAGAGGGCATTTATGCCCTCTTTTTTTGACTTCAATTTCAGTAATCATTAGCCAGAATGACTGTCTGATGCTTAAAACAATCTCCACCAATAAAGTAAGGCTTGGCATGCATATTCATGAGCTAAAAGGCGCATGGATTGATCATCCTTTTTGGAAAAAAAAGTTCATTCTAGATAATCCAAAGGACTTGCAAGGATTGCGTGCCAGCGTGATTAAAGAGGTAGTGATTGATACCGAAAAAGGAATAGATGAAGAAGTCTTGCAGCCACCCACAGATGGCGCAGTTGATTTGCTACTTGGGTCTGAATTGCCATCAGTTACTCCGGTAAAAGTAAAAAAAATAAGTGCTGCTGCAGAAATGAAAGGTGCTAAACGTACAATCAATGCATCTAAGCAAGCAGTAACTGCCATGTTTGATGATGTGCGCTTGGGCAAAGTAGTTAATACGGAAGCAGTCATGCCTTTAGTTGAGGAAATTGCTGCTTCGATTGATCGAAATAAAGCAGCATTAATCAGTTTGGCACGCTTAAAAACGCAAGATGATTATACCTATATGCATAGTGTGGCCGTATGTGCGCTAATGACCGCATTATCAAAAGAGCTAGGCTTGTCGGATACGGAAGTTAAGCAAGCTGGTTTAGCTGGATTACTACATGACATTGGTAAAGCGGATATCCCACTAATGTTGTTGAATAAGCCTGGCGCATTAACTGACCAAGAGTTTGTACTAGTCAAGCACCATCCTGAAAAGGGCCGTCAACTATTAATCCTAGCGGGCATCGAAGACGCGGTAGCCTTAGATGTTTGCTTGCATCATCATGAAAAAATGGATGGTAGTGGCTATCCTGAAGGTTTAGCTGGTGAGCGCATTAGTTTGTTTGCCAAGATGGGTGCTGTTTGCGATGTGTATGATGCTTTGACCTCTAATCGGGCTTATAAATTGGGTTGGGAACCAAGTGTTTCCATGAAGAGAATGGCGCAATGGCAGGGACATTTTGATGAGGCAGTTTTCAAAGCCTTTGTTAAAAGCGTGGGTATTTATCCTGTTGGTACTGTGGTATTGCTCAAATCTAAGCGCTTGGCTGTCGTGATTGATCAGTCGGAAAAAAGTTTACTAAAGCCTATCGTTAAAATATTTTTTTCAACGAAATCAAAAGAGCGCATTCCAGTTGAAATACTTGATTTGTCCAAGTCATCTGTAAATGATGAGATTGCTGCGCCTGATACTGCTCAAGCGTGGGGAATTGAGAGTATTGATGAATTATGGACAGAACTTTAAACATGAAGCATGTGTCTGATTTTTGCATTAAATTGATTTAACGATATAATGCTAACCTTCTGAGGAACGTTGCGAGAGTTTGTTCTAAAACTCCCAGGCTCAGAGATGTTTTAACTGCGTTCACTTTTTACTGTGCGAGCACGGAAAATAAAAGGTGAGCAGTTGCTTCCAAAGATTTATTTCCTTGCTCAGTTTTCATTTATTAAAGGAAGAATATGAATACTGTAGCTGATATTAAAGACTATGTAATTGCGGATATTAATTTAGCCGCTTTTGGTCGTAAAGAAATTTCTATAGCCGAAAATGAAATGCCTGGTTTGATGGCGATTCGTGAAGAGTTTGCCAAGGTGCAACCGCTTAAAGGTGCGCGCATTACTGGCTCGCTTCACATGACTATTCAAACGGCAGTGTTGATTGAAACATTAAAAGACTTAGGCGCAGAAGTGCGTTGGGCATCTTGCAATATTTACTCAACACAAGACCATGCGGCTGCTGCCATTGCTGCGGGCGGTACGCCAGTTTTTGCCATCAAAGGTGAAACGTTAACTGAATATTGGGATTATACCCATCGCATTTTTGAGTGGACCGATGGCGGCTATTCAAACATGATTTTGGATGATGGTGGTGATGCTACATTGCTATTACATTTGGGTACACGCGCAGAAAAAGATTTATCTGTGGTAGCAAACCCAACTTCTGAAGAAGAAACTTGTTTATATTCCGCGATTAAAGAAAAACTAAAAGTTGATCCAACTTGGTATTCAACCCGTTTGGCAAAAATTATTGGTGTGACAGAAGAAACGACAACTGGCGTACATCGTTTATACCAAATGCACAAAGAAGGTAAATTGGCTTTCCCAGCAATTAACGTCAACGATTCAGTCACTAAATCAAAATTTGATAATTTATACGGCTGTCGTGAGTCATTAGTTGATGCGATTAAACGCGCAACCGATGTCATGATTGCAGGTAAAGTGGCTGTCGTTATTGGTTATGGTGACGTGGGTAAAGGTTCTGCTCAAGCATTACGCGCTTTATCTGCCCAAGTTTGGGTAACTGAAATCGACCCAATTTGCGCATTGCAAGCAGCGATGGAAGGTTATCGTGTTGTACAGATGGATTATGCCTGTGCGCATGGCGATATTTTTGTGACAACAACCGGTAATTACCACGTGATTACGCATGATCATATGGTGCAAATGAAGAATGAAGCCATTGTGTGTAATATCGGTCACTTTGATAATGAAATTGATGTTGTTTCACTAGAAAAATACGAGTGGGATGAAATTAAGCCACAGGTTGATCATGTGATTTTCCCAGATGGTAAGCGTATTACGCTATTAGCAAAAGGTCGTTTGGTTAACTTAGGTTGCGGTACTGGCCATCCAAGCTATGTGATGAGTTCTAGTTTTGCTAACCAAACCATTGCGCAAATTGAGCTATTCACCAAAACTCAAGATTATCCTGTAGGCGTTTATACTTTACCTAAACACTTGGATGAAAAAGTAGCTAGATTACAATTAAAAACACTGAATGCTCAGTTGACTGAGTTAACACCAAAACAAGCAGACTACATTGGTGTTGATGTAAAAGGTCCATACAAACCTGAGACTTATCGTTATTAATTTGTTTGGCTTAAGTTAACTATTTGGAGTCGGGAATGAGATTTTTACTGAGTTGGTTATTGAATGCATTGGCATTATTAGCCGTTGCTTATCTTGTTCCTGATATCCATGTAACTGGTTTAGGCGCTGCATTGATTGCTGCGGTTGTGATTGGATTAGTCAATATGTTGATTCGACCACTATTGGTTATATTGACGTTGCCAGTTACTGTATTGACCATTGGTTTGTTTCTCTTGGTGATTAATGGTGTTCTTTTTTGGGCTGTTGGACGCTACTTACAAGGTTTTGAGGTCAATACAATCATGGCAGGTATTATTGGTGCATTAGCTTATAGTTTTATTTCTTGGTTGCTGGCGAGTCTGGTCCTTGGCAATAAGTCTTCTTGAAGATATTTGATTGAGCATAAATATGAAAAATAGCGCTTTAAGTTTTGAATTTTTCCCACCAAAAACAGCAGATGGTATTGCTAATTTACGTGAGACACGTAAAAAATTAGCCACTTTTAATCCTGAGTTTTTTTCAGTTACCTTCGGTGCTGGCGGTTCTACCCGCGACCGCACGATGGATACGGTGTTTGAGATTCAAGATGATGGCTTTCAAGCCGCGCCACATATTTCGTGTATTTCATCTAGTAAAGCCGAAATTGCTGAGCTATTAAAAGCGTATCAAGATAAAGGCATTAAGCGTTTGGTAGTGTTGCGCGGTGATGTGCCATCCGGTGAAGTCAGCACAGGCGACTTTAAATACGCGGTTGATTTGGTGGCTTTTATCCGCCAACAAACGGGTGATTGGTTTCATCTCGAAGTGGCGGCTTATCCAGAGTTTCATCCAGAATCATTTTCTGCGGCAAAAGATATAGATAATTTTAAACGTAAAATTGATGCAGGTGCTAATTCTGCAATTACCCAATATTTTTACAATGTCGATGCCTACTTTCAATTTTTAGAAAGCTGTTATAAAGCGGGGATTCGCACGGCGATTGTTCCTGGCATTATGCCAATTTATAATTACACACAGTTGGCGCGCTTTTCAGGTATTTGCGGTGCAGAAATTCCACGCTGGTTGCGTTTACGTCTAGAAGCTTATGGCGATGATTTGACTTCATTGCGTGCTTTTGGCGCCGATGTTGTTAGCGAGCTTTGCGAAAAGCTTTTGTTAGCGGGCGTGCCTAGCTTTCACTTTTACACCTTGAACCAAGCAGATACCATTTCTAAAATTATTAATAATGTCGGCTTGGAAGCTGAGGAATAATTATTGTAAGGTAGAACCGCGCGGATTGAATAAAGCATCCTCGACAAAAGAGTAATCTTTCTCGCGGCCTTGGCTCCACAATGCCATCATGGTAATCCAGCGCATTTCCTCAATACCCAATTTACTGGTATTGAGTGCCATCGCTCGATCAACAATCAAATCACGCTCAACGTCATTGATTACTTTAGCCTGTTGTAAGAAAATTAAAAAACCGAGGCTTTCAGTATTGATTACTTTTGTTTCGTTTGGCGTGAAAATGCGCATAGCTGTTTTTTCATGTGAGTAATTAAACGCTGGTGTATTGAACATCGATTTCATCTCATGAAACCAGCCAAACGCATCTAAGATATCATCTTGTTCGAATCCTGCCGCCGAGAGCTCTTGTTCCATCGTGACATCATCTAACATGTCTTGGTTAGTAAAGTAATTTTTGAACATAAACACTAAGACTTCAAACATATCGTTTCCTTACTAAATTAAACGTTGATAATTGCCGCCAGTTAACGATGTTACCTTACCTTCTAATTCCAGTATCATTAGCATGGACGAAAGCGCCTCTGTCGTCAATGCTGATTGTTCAAGTAATGATTCAAAACTAATTGTCTCAAACCCCATCGCGTTCAACAGCACATTGGCTTCTGATGGCTTTTTATTCTTCTCAACTATTACATCTGATTGTTTTTTTGGTATTAAGTGCTGTAACTCCTCCAAAATATCTGTAGAGCTTTCGACGAGTTTCGCACCTTGTTTGATTAAAGAATGACAGCCCTTAGAAACGGGGGAGTGAATGGAGCCTGGAATCGCAAACACTTCACGCCCTTGTTCTGTCGCTAAGCGCGCAGTAATCATCGAGCCACTGTCAATATTCGCTTCGACCACTAAACAACCAAGGCTTAAGCCGCTAATTAAGCGATTGCGCCGTGGAAAGTTACCCGCCTTAGATGGTGTGCTAAGCGGAAATTCGGAAAGAATAAGGCCGCGTTCAGCAATTTGATGTGCCAGCTCTCGATGCTTTGCTGGATAGACGATGTCTAATCCTGTGCCCACGACGGCAATCGTGCTGCCATTACTTTTTAACGCGCCTCTGTGTGCCGCGCCGTCAATCCCTAACGCCATGCCGCTGACAATGCACAGGCCTTGGTTGCATAAATTCTCGGCAAAATTCTCTGCATTTCTTTCACCTTGTGCTGTTGCGTTGCGACTGCCAACCATTGCGATAGCAGGATGGTTTAGCAAAGATAACCGACCAATCGCATATAAGACAGCGGGTGGATTGTTAATCTGTAACAGCGCTTGCGGGTAAGTTTCATCAGCTAACGTAATGAGATGATTATTGACTTGTTGCAGCCAATCTAACGTCGGCTCAATTGCATCAGCCATTATTCCTTGTTTGATTTTACTGGCGTTTGCATCGCCAACAATCTCTTTAAGCTGATGGAAGCTTGTGTTGAATATATTATCTGGTGAGCCAAATTGAGCTAATAATTGGCAAAAGGCCGCATTACCAAGGCCTTGAATCTGGCTCAGTGCAATCCACGATTGAGCATCGCTCGCGTCGTCTGACACGGTTTTTTTTGTTTCCATTTATTATTGTTACGTATGTTTGTATTATTATTTTTTGTGTTTAATTTTACGGTGTTTGTACAGAGTCTAAAGTAAATATCGAATTGGATGACCGCATAATCATGCCGTAAGAAACGCGATCAAATGTTCTAAATACCATGAGCAAGCCAACGCGTTCATCTGGCAATTTAACTTGACCTGGCTCTAGTATCAGTTCTTTTTGTAAAGGTTCCTTTGCAAAATTAACAATGGGTACGCCATTCTTATCTTTTGAAACATCAAAGTTAAGTTCTTTTAATTTTGGCTTCTGCTCAGAGACGCCAGTTGGCTTGTATTCTGGATCGTTAATAATGCGACCATATCGACTAATTGCCAATACATGACCAACTTCTAAACCATCTTGTTGGCCAAGATTAATGGCGACAACTGAGTGAGGTCCAGCCTCGGCTACCCCACCAGAAACGCCACCATAAATCCGAATGATGCGCCCTTTAACTTGTTCCTCAGGTGCATGTGGAACAAAGCTGTCACGAATCTCATCGGGGGCAATCACAAGACGATCTTTGACAAATATTTCCTCTTTAGCTGCGTGAATGTCAGCCGATGCTGGCTCGCCAAAACGAACGACATTTAAATCGCCTAAATGAATGGCTTCTGTTCCCAATATTTCTTTTGTATCAGGGTCAACCAATGCCTCGCCAGGTCGGTAAATATTCCAATTTGGACCATCTTTTTCATCAATACCGTTGATATAAACACGTGTGCCTGGACTCATAATCACGCGATTATCAGGGCCTGCAATAATGCGTGGCGCAGATGCTAAATCATCATTCTCAATCAATAATGGTTGAGTGAGAAATGGCGTGATGACATGAGGAGAAATCGTTTCAATGGCTTTTTTCTCTATTGCTTCCACTCGCGCAGTGGGTTCCAGCTTAACGGTTTCATGCAATAAACGAAGCCTTGGATTGCCACCATTCAAATCCAGAATAACCACATCACCTGGATAAATTAAATGTGGGTTTCGAATTTCATCGCGGTTCATCCCCCAAAGCTTTGGCCACAACCATGGGTCTTTTAAAAATTTACCTGAAATGTCCCAAAGTGTGTCACCTTTAACCACAACATGACGATAAGGATGATCTGCTTTTAGTTGAATTTCATCAGCAAAAACGTTAACGTTTAAGCAAGTAAATGCAAGCAGCGTTATAATGGCATGATGCAGCTTTTTGTTATACATTGAGTAATCTCAGTCAAATGACGGAATCTATCCGCGAAGTTGCATTAAACTTATCATGTAATTCATTAAGAAATCAAGCTTTTTTGGCAAAATACGTAACGATATGGCGACCTTAACAATATTAAATTATCCAGACCCGCGTTTACATCAGGTGGCAAAGCCTATTTTGGCGGTAAACGATGACATTCGACAGCTTATTAAAGACATGGCTGAAACCATGTATGCCGCGCCAGGCGTAGGGTTGGCGGCAACTCAGGTCGATCAGCATATTCAACTCATTGTGATTGATACCAGTAAAGAACAAAATGATTTGCAGGTATTTATCAATCCTAAAATTGTTGCAAAAAGCGGACTAACAGATTACGAGGAAGGTTGTTTATCCGTTCCTGGTGTGTATGAGACCGTTACGCGCGCCGAGACGGTCACGGTTGAAGCGTTGGATAAAGATGGCAAAAAATTTAAATTACAGGCTGAAGGTTTGTTAGCGGTATGTATTCAACATGAAATGGATCACTTGCTTGGTAAAGTATTTGTGGAATATTTATCACCGCTCAAACGCAATCGTATTAAAAAAAGATTAGCGAAAAGTGCGCGCGAGATTGAAAGAAATGCTTATTAAGCGGCAGTTAAAATGAAGATTATTTTTGCTGGTACGCCAGAATTTGCCGTTCCTGCTTTAGCAGCGTTAATTGCCGCAGGGCATGAGATTGTAATGGTGCTCACACAGCCAGATAGGCCAGCTGGACGTGGGATGAAGCTACGTGCCAGCCCAGTTAAGCAATTGGCACTGCAACATCAGTTAATTGTTTATCAACCAGAATCTCTAAAGCCAGAAGCGGTACAAGCAGTCATTGCAGCTGTGCAATGCGATGTCATGATTGTGGCGGCTTATGGTTTGATTATTCCGACGGCAATACTGAATATGCCGCAAAAAGGTTGTTACAATATTCACGGCTCATTACTCCCAAGATGGCGTGGCGCAGCGCCGATTCATCGTGCTATTTTAGCGGGCGATAAAGAAACGGGCGTGACCATTATGGAAGTTGTGCCAAAACTAGATGCGGGCGCGATGGTCAGTAAAGGTCGCATTCCTATTTTAGAGTCAGATACCACGCAGACTTTACATGATGCAATTAGTAGCATGGGGGCGAAGTTGATGGTTGAGGCGATGCAAACATTGCAAGAGTCAGGGCATTTAGCCGCTGAAATTCAAGATGAATCTTTAGTCACTTATGCGCACAAAGTAGAAAAGGCAGAGGCTGTCTTAGATTGGCAAAAATCTGCTGTTGAGCTGTCACGCCAAATTCGAGCATTCAATCCATTTCCTGTTGCAACAACACAATTTAAAGGCGAGACCTGTCGCATTTGGTTTGCCAATGCGGTCAAAGGTCAAGCCACTCCGGGAGAAGTAGTTGAATTGGGTAACACCATACAAGTCGGTTGCGGCGATGGCTTGTTGGAGATAGTTGAATTGCAAATGCCAGGGTCTAAAAGACAAACGGCACAACAATTCATTCAAGGGCATCACCTACAAAAGAACGCGCTATTTATTTAATCGCTAAAACTTGAATATAGCAGCATCTGTCTGCATATCAGTGATATTAAATGTCAACTTATTTGTTCGTTAAAAGGAAGTCAATATGCTAGGTAACTGGATTAAAACCTTTGTGCTAATGGCAGCCATTACTGCTTTGTTCGGCAGTGTAGGCGCAGCGTTAGGTGGTGCAGGCGGTATGATGATTGCCCTAATCTTTGCTGGTGGCATGAATATTTATGCCTATTGGTTCTCAGATAAAGCGGTATTGAAAATGTATGGCGCACAAGAAGTGACGCCAGATAATACGCAGTTTCGCAGTTATTACAATATGGTAAAAGAGTTGGCAGAAAATGCGCAACTGCCGATGCCTAAGGTGTATGTGATAGACGAACAACAACCCAATGCGTTTGCGACTGGTCGCAATCCAGAGCATGCGGCAGTTGCGGCAACGGTAGGCATTATGCGCATTTTAAATGAACGGGAATTACGCGGTGTGATGGCGCATGAACTGGCACATGTTAAAAATCGTGACACCTTGATTTCTACTATATCCGCAACAGTCGCTGGTGCAATCTCTGCGATTGCCCAATTCGGCATGTTCTTCGGCGGTAGCGGAGAGAATAGACCGAATCCTATCATTGGATTATTGATGATGTTTTTAGCACCAATGGCGGCTGGCTTGATTCAGATGGCTATCTCGCGCGCACGTGAATATGAAGCCGATAGAGGTGGTGCGGAAATTAGCAAAGATCCTAAAGCATTAGCAGCTGCTTTAGAAAAAATCCATAACTACGCACATAAAATCCCTAATCAAACTGCAGAAATGCATCCAGAAACGGGACAGATGATGATTATCAATCCATTATCAGGTCAAAATTTGAAAGGGCTTTTTAGCACGCATCCACAGACTGAAGAGCGGGTAAGAAGATTGCTAGCAATGGCAAATAATTATTAGCTTATTACGCTGTTTGTATTAGCGTCTCCCTGTTTGGGTTGATATGCAGTAAAATCCTATCAACCCAAACTTGAAAGATTTTTTTGTACATTTCTCAACAAATCGCTGCGATGGCTGTAGCCGACGTTTTATCTGGACGTAACCTCACTTTAGCATTACCTGATGCCCTTGATGTATTCCCTAAAGCCACACCACAACAAAAAGGGGGCGCTGCAGATTTAAGTTATGGCACGCTGCGCTTTTATGGTCAGATCAATGCCTATTTAATGCAATTATTAGAAAAGCCATTGAGTAATACTGATATTAGTGCACTGTTATTAGTAGCGCTTTATCAGTTGTTGCATGATCAAGCAGATGATTTTACTGTCGTTAATCAAGCAGTTAAAGCGGCAGGTAATGCCAAGCCGAGATGGGCAAAAAGCTTGGTCAATGGTGTGCTTCGTAATTTTTTACGAAAAAAAGAGGCACTTTCCGTTTCAATAAAGACAAATGAAGTCGCGCTTTATTCTTATCCGCAGTGGTGGATTAATAAGCTTAAACAGCAATATCCCGATGCTTGGCAAGCGATGTTGCAAGCTGGTAATGCGCATCCACCGATGACATTGCGCGTTAATGCAAAACAATCCAATGCGCAAGCTTACGTTAAGTTATTAAGCCGTCAAGATGTAGCGGCGACAGTTTTAGGCGGTGAGGCGGTCATGTTGTCTAAGCCTATTCCAGTTGAACAGGTAACGGGGTTTGTGGATGGTGTTGTGTCTGTGCAAGATTACGGTGCGCAGTTGGCAGCCCATTTGCTCGATGTTAAACCGAGTATGCAGGTGTTGGATGCTTGTAGTGCTCCAGGTGGTAAAACAGGACATTTGTTAGAGTTAGCTGAAGTTAAACTAACCGCTTTAGATAATGATGCCAGTCGTTTAGACCGTGTTGCTAGTAATTTAACGCGCTTACATTTACAAGCTGATTTGCAGCTGGGTGACGCAGGTAAATGGCAGACTGAACAACTGTTTGATCGCATTCTAGCGGATGTGCCATGCACAGCTTCAGGTATAGTGCGACGTCATGTGGATATTAAGTGGTTACGCCGTGAGTCAGATATTGTCTCATTTACGCAACAACAAGCGGTGATTTTGGCTAATTTGTGGCATTTATTGTCAAAAGGCGGTAAATTGCTTTACGCAACGTGTTCAGTTTTTGCTGAAGAAAATCAGCAGCAAATTGATCGTTTTCTACAATTAAACGCAGATGCTATTCAATTACCACTTGCGTTGACCGAAGACAGGACTGAAAACATGACTATTCAGCATGGTCAACTCGTTCCCACCAATACCCATGACGGCTTCTTTTATGCCTTATTGCAAAAAAGTTAGTTTATTTTTTGTCTTTCTATTGACCTGCCTGTTAGCGTCGGCGGCGCAGCAGTATATTGTGGTTAAAAACGCAGATTTAAAAGTATCGGGCGAGGCTTATCTACTCAACTCAGATTTGGAAATTAGTCTTGGCGATAAAGTTGAAGAAGCAATCAATAAAGGTGTACCTGTTGAATTTTTGTATGAATTTGAGCTAGTTAAGCCACGTCTTTTTTGGCTTGACGCAGAAGTGGTCAAAACAAAAATGCGTATTAAGCTTAGCTATCATGCATTAAGTCGACAATATTTAGTCACTCAGGATGGTCGTCAAACCTCTCATGATATTTTGAGTGAAGCGATGATTGAGTTGGTGCAACTCTATGATTGGAAAGTATTCAATAAATCCGTCATTGAGCCTCGACAACGTTACGAAGCTAAATTAAGCATGCGACTAGATCAAAGTAAACTACCTAAAGCGATACAGGTAGATGCAATTGGATCTGAGGATTGGAATTTAGCCTCTGAACAGTTTGAATGGATACCAAAAGATTTAAATCACTAAATATGAAATACATTGTATTTTTTAGTGCAGCTTTAGGATTGATTTTGCTGTACTTGCTTTCCTCAGCAAGTACCAATACAGCTGTTTCAGGTGATTATTATAAAATTCTGCTCTATTTCAATATTGCGCTGGCGACGGTATTGGTGGTGCTGGTTATTGTACAGATAAAAAATCTCTACATTAATATCAAAAATCATGTGGTTGGAAGCCGTCTGAATTTACGCATGGTCAGTGCTTTTGCCATGATGGCAATTATCCCAGGTTTGATTGTTTATCTTGTCTCTGTTAATTTCTTATCACGTTCTATCGAGTCTTGGTTCAATGTCAAAGTAGAAGCCGCATTGGATGGTGGTTTAAGTTTAGGTCAGCGCGCCTTAGATACGTTATTAACTGATTTAGAAAACCAAGCGCAGAGTATGGCAACAACCTTGTCGTTGCAGCCTGGACTTTCGCAATATCGGGTGCTGCATGATTTACGCGAAAGGTCAGGCATACAAGATGCAACATTGTTGTCGCCTACTGGACGTATTATGGCGGTGTCTAGTGCTGATGCTTCTAGCTTTTTACCAGAGCTTCCAAGCGTAGCGCAATTACGGCAAGCAAGATATCAATTGGTTGGGAAGATAGAGCCTATTCCTGATAAAGGTTTATATTTGCGCATTTTAATCCCCGTTAATTCGCAAGAACTCACAGGCGAAACCTTAATTTTGCAGTTGTTACAGCCAGTCCCTAAATCCTTATCGAATACAGCTGAAGCGGTGCAAGATGTTTACCGCGATTATCAAGAGCTATCTTATAGCCGTGACTCTATTAAAGATGTGTTTAAGCTGACTTTGACCTTGGTGTTAATGTTAGCCATGCTTTCTGCACTCGCGATTGCTTTTGTTCTGAGTCGGCGATTGTCAAGGCCATTGACTGTTTTGGCTGAGGGAACGCGAACGATTGCAGACGGTAATTACAGCAAAATGTTACCAGAGTATGGTAATGATGAGCTGGGCGTGCTGGTTAAATCTTTTAACAGCATGACGCGGCAATTAGGTGATGCTAATAAAGCCAATGAAAGAAATCGGCATCGATTAGAAGCAGCGCGTGGTTATTTAGAAACTATTTTGGCGCATTTATCTTCTGGCGTTTTAGCTATTAATCGGGGCGGTGAATTACGGACATACAATTTGGCTGCGATTGATATTTTAGGGCTTAATCTAGCAGCGTATGAAAGTCAGCAGTTCACACAAATAGCGGTGGAGAATCATTTTTTGGCTGAGTTTGTTAAAGTAATCCAAACGCATTTTGAAGTTACTTTTAATGAAGGTCAGACAAGTTCGGAGATGAGTCGGCAATTAGAAGTGGTTGGACTAAAAGGTAAGCAGTTACTCTCTGTACGTGCAACAAGGTTGCCAGAAAGTGCCAATAGTGGATTTGTGGTGGTGTTTGATGATGTGACAACCATGGCACAAGCTCAACGCGACGCTGCTTGGGGGGAGGTTGCAAGACGGCTGGCGCATGAGATAAAGAACCCCTTAACGCCCATTCAGCTTTCAGCTGAACGTATGCAACACAAATTAGCAGATAAGTTAAATAAAGATGATGCTGCAATGTTGGCGCGTGCAACCAGTACGATAGTCAATCAAGTAGATGCCATGAAAGCCATGGTGAATGAGTTCAGTGAATATGCGCGAGCACCTTCAGCGAATATGACAAAAATTAATTTGAATAAATTAATTCAAGACGTGTCTGGCTTATATGAAAATTCACATGCGACTATTCATTATGATTTAGCGAATAATATGCCTGATTTATTAGGCGATGCGACGATGCTTAGGCAAGTGTTGCATAATTTAATGCAGAATGCACAAGATGCATTAGATGGGCATGCTGCACCAGTGGTGACGGTGAAAACACATTATGATGCAGTGTTCGCCTACTTAGAAGTGACGGACAACGGTCAAGGCTTTGCCGAGAAAGTACTGGTGAATCCTTATGAGCCTTATGTAACAACTAAAGCACAAGGGACTGGATTGGGCTTAGCGATTGTAAAAAAAATGGTAGATGAACATTCTGGGCAAATTGCAATTACCAACAATATCACTGGCGGTGCTTGTATTCGTATTCAACTACCGTTAATGAAAGAAGCCGAAGTAGGCATAAAAAATCTGACAAAGTGAACACAGTCATGCGTTAACTTGCGTAATTTATGTAAAATGGTACGAGTGGTAAATGCAACAGATATTAATTGAGTCAATATAAGTCCAACAAAGTTAAGCGCAAAAAATAGTAAAGAGAAAAGGTAATATCAATATGGCATCTAGAAACATCATGGTGGTAGACGATGAAGTCGGCATTCGTGAGCTGTTGAGTGATATTTTGCAAGATGAAGGGCATCGCGTCGTGACTGCCGAAAATGCGCAAGTCGCACGTGAAATGCGCTTGTCGGCTCGGCCTGACTTAGTGTTGCTCGATATTTGGATGCCTGACTGTGATGGGATTAGTCTGCTAAAAGAGTGGGGTAATGCTGGGCTATTAAATATGCCAGTGGTGATGATGTCTGGACATGGCACGATTGATACCGCGGTAGAAGCAACCAGAATGGGGGCTTTCGATTTTCTAGAAAAACCAATCGCCTTACAAAAATTATTAAAAACGGTTAACTCAGCGCTTTTGCATTCAGATACATTGCCAAAATCAGAAATGAATTTGGTGAGTTTGGGCAAAAGCCAATTGATTAATGAATTAAAACAACGCTTAGAACAAATCTCACGCACACAAACACCATTGTTATTGATCGGTAAAAAAGGCGGCAGTATAGAGATTTGCGCGCACTTTTTGCATGTGACAGGCACACCGTGGGTGGCGTTAAATGAGTATGACAAGTTAACCAGTGCGCCGTTAGAAATTTTAGAGCAGGCACGCGACGGCATTGTTTTTATTGAAGAGTTAACCGCGTTGAGTAAGGCAGAGCAAAAAGGGCTAAGCCTATTGTTGTCTAACGCGCATAAGTATCAAGCGCGTATTATCTGTGCAACCACCCATGGTTTAGCACAGTTGGCAGAAACAGCAACAGTTGATCAATCCTTGTTGCAAGCGCTTTCTAATACCAATCTAAAAGTACCTTGTCTTAATGATCATCGCGAAGATATTCCTGATCTTGTTTTGTCGATGACAGCCTTATTAACGGAATCTTCAGGCATTACTTACAAAGATTTTGATGTTGCCGCGCTCAATGCCTTACGGAATGCTGAGTGGACAGGTGATTTAAAGCAGTTAGAAGCCGTTGTGCAAAATTTAATGCTCTCAAGCTTGGGCGAGAAAATTACATTGGATGACGTGTCACGTGTATTAGAACAATTTGCTGGTGTAACAGAAGCGGTCGAAATCGTGTTGCCGATTGATTTAACGCAGGAGCTGCGAACGGCACGAGATGAGTTTGAGCGCTATTATTTTAAACATCACATGAAGTTGATTAATAATAATATGAGTAAATTAGCGGAAATTTCAGGTTTAGAGCGCACCCATTTATACCGTAAATTAAAACAGCTTGGCGTTAATATTAAAGGTAATTAACGTATTTTTGCTAGGCGCTAATTTCTAATACAACGGGCGTATGGTCGCTCGGCCGTTCTAGCTTTCTTGGCGCTTTATCTATGATGCAAGAAATGCATTTTTCTTTGAGTACATCGCTCACTAAAATATGGTCAATGCGCATACCGTGATTACGTCTAAACCCCATCATGCGATAATCCCACCAGCTAAAATGTCCTTCGCCCGATTCAAATAATCTAAAGCTGTCATGCAGACCTAATGCGATTAACTCTTCAAATGCATCGCGCTCGCGTGGGCTAACCAGAATATTACCTTCCCATGCAACAGGATCATGACAATCTCGATCATCAGGCGCAATATTGTAATCGCCCAATATCACTAACTTTGGGTATTTTAAAAGCTCACCAGTAAGCCAGCTATTTAAAGCCGTTAACCAACGCATTTTATAATCATACTTTTCTGAATCAACCGCTTGACCATTCACCACATACACACAAATAACGCGCACGCCATTGATGGTTGCCGAAATCACACGCGCTTGCTCATCCTCAAAGCCCCCAATGCCCTGCATCACGTCTGTCATTGCATGCGTGCTTAAAATCGCCACGCCATTGTAGGTTTTTTGCCCACTATGAATCGCATGGTAACCTGCGTTTTTTAAATCGGCATAAGGAAATTTAGCATCTTCTTGCTTGGTTTCTTGCAAACACAATACGTCAATTGGGTTTTCTGCTAACCAATCCAACACGTGTGGTAAGCGAACAGTTAAAGAATTGACGTTCCAAGTGGCTAATTTCATGAATGTGTTTCTAGTTGAATTTGAATGGAGCTCACTTTAGCATGCGCCTCTTTAATGGTCAAAATGAGACGATATAATTAAAACGTCACTAAAGCGGTTAATCTTTCTGTATGGCATCCAGTGCGTTAGCCACACAAATAGCCGCATGCGCATCATTCGCCGCATATTGAATCTGATGTTTTTGCAATGGATAAGCGCCCCAGTTCGATGTCTGCGCGCCTTTAGTCAATCGCAGTTTAAGCATCATCGCCACGGCAGCCCTAGCGCCAATATTATTTTTCTCATCCACTAAATGCTTTAATTCAATCGATAAGTCTTGTGTATTGATAATCTCAATCGAGAGCTTGTTACGTAGCTCCTTAATATCGTCACGAATGCCAAACCCCACTTTTGTAATGTTGGGATTGCTTAATAAGGCATTGGCTGAAGAAACGGCGGTAGGAAATCGCACTGGGAATAAGAATGCTTTTGATGTGGTTGCTAGTTGAATCAAGGTTGGCCCAGAGCTCGCCTCACCTTTACGAAAAGTCGGCTTCGTTTCCGTATCAAAACCAAGCTTGGTTTCATGGTTTAAAACCGCTAATGCGTCAGTCGCATCTTGTTCATTTTCGATGAGATGAATATCAATCAGATTAAGCCCAACATACAAGGGGAAAGCTCTAATTTCTTCTTTAGTTGGACGCTGCATGTGATTTCTTTCATTCTTTATGGGTTAGAGCACTTTAGAAACGAGAGTCATTTTCACAAGGCACTCCGTCATGGTCTCCATCCATTTTGGTGTTCGGGCAGTTGTTGATGAAATACACGGCTTCATCTCTTGAGCGCATTTGACTACAGTGTTCCCTACCATCACATGAAAAGTTACTAATTGGCTGCTTTGCGGGAGTTCGGAATGCTTGAGGTTTTGATGCTATCTCTATCTTGCGTAGCAATATTTTTTTTGTAGTAGCTCCAGCCAACGAATGCTAGTAGCCCGTAAATTATTAGTTTATTCAAGAGTTAACCAATCTAAGCTTGTTATTAACATTTGACATAAGGGGTGGCTAAGCTAGCCAGCTTAATAGATCTGTTAGGTATTTTTATCATTGATGCTTATATCTTCATCAAGTTTTTTAGCTAACCACAAAAGGAAAAAAAGATATCCCATAACCACAAACTGATAGATAAGTACAAGATTGACTGGGAGTGCTATAGCCTCGATAGCATTTTTAGCAGAGGTTACTTGTTCTGTTGGTATGAATGGCAATAAGGGGATTAGAGCCTGACTGACTGCACCGCTCCAAGATACAAGAATTAAGAAAACTATTGCAGAGGCTATATAGATTTTTCCAAACAAAGATTTCTCATAAACACGCGGAAGCTTAACAGCAATGTAGGCAATACCAGAAATTGCAGCAAGTAAGAGTGGAATGATAAACTGCAGCATACATACCTAACGTAAAGTAGACACCAAATAAAAACTTAAGTTTTTATTTGGGCTGGTGACTAATGTATTGAAAGAAATTATTATCATTGTTAAATTAACACCTAACCTTTTTTACAGCATCTAATTTTAGGTTTATTAAGAATATAAATCCACCAAGTATTCGACCATAAGTAAATTAATTACCCATACCATTATGCCTTAACAAAGCATCCATGCTCGGCTCTCTGCCGCGGAAGGCGATAAACGATTCCATTGCCGGACGCGAGCCACCTTTGGCTAATACTTCATTTTTAAAGCGACTACCAGCTTCATCTGAAAGCACGCCTAGCTCTTCAAATAAGCTGTAAGCGTCAGCAGATAATACTTCTGCCCATTTGTAGCTGTAATAGCCAGCTGCGTAACCACCTGCAAAAATATGGCTAAAGCTATTAGGGAAGCGATTCCATTTTGGTGGGCGTAGCACTGCAACTTCATCACGCACTTGATCAATCACATCCAATGCTGTTAATTTGCCATTCGGGTCAAAATCGCCATGTAGGCGCATATCGAATAATGAAAACTCGATTTGACGGACAGTTTGCATACCAGCTTGAAAGTTTTTGGCTGCTATCATTTTATCGAACAATTCACGTGGCAATTGGGCGCCAGTTTCTACATGTGCAGTCATATTGCGCAGTACTTCCCATTCCCAGCAGAAGTTTTCCATAAACTGGCTAGGCAATTCAACGGCATCCCACTCGACGCCTTTGATGCCAGATACGCCGTATTCTTCAACTTGCGTGAGCATATGATGTAGCCCGTGACCAAATTCATGGAACATGGTGGTGACTTCATCATGGGTGAATAAAGCAGGTTTATTGCCAACTGGCGCTGAGAAGTTGCAAGTGAGATAAGCGACAGGCAATTCAAGACCAGTAGATTTTTTACGGCGCGTAATACACTCATCCATCCATGCGCCGCCGCGTTTATTTTGGCGTGCGTATAAGTCTAAATAGAAGTAAGCGATTGGGTTGTTGGAATGGTCACTGATTTCATAAAAGCTAGCATCTTGATGCCAAACAGGTGCTTCTGCTTTGCGTACTTGTACGCCAAAAATAGTTTCAGTAACTTTAAATAAACCGGCTAGCACCTTTTCTTCTGGAAAGTATTGTTTTACTTCTTGGTCGGAAAAAGCATATTTTTCTTGGCGTAATTTTTCACTGACATAACCAACATCCCAAGCTTGCATATCCGCTAATTCTAATTTTTTTGCATAAGCTAATAATTCTTCCATATCGCGCTCTGCATAAGGTTTAGCGCGTTGGGCGAGCGTATTTAAAAATTCAGCCACTTGCGTTGGCGTATCGGCCATTTTAGTGGCCAATGATAATTCAGCGAAGTTCTTGAAGCCAAGCATATTGGCTTCTTCTTTTTTCAATTTAAGAATGTCACTGATTAAGCTGGTGTTATCCCATTCTGGTTTGCTTAATTCAGATGCACGCGTGGCATAAGCGCGATACAGTAATTCACGTAACGCACGGTTTTCTGCATATTGCATCACTGGTAAATAAGAAGGGAAATGTAAGCTAAATAAATAACCTGTTTTGTCAGCAGCAGTTGCTGCTTCAGCCGCCGCTTCAATGGCATCATCTGGTAATCCAGCTAAATCATCAACATCAACATCAACAACTAAGTGCGTAAAATCACTGGTGTTGTCCATGATGTTTTCTTCAAACTTACTGCTTAGTTTTGATAGCTCTTCGCTGATTGCTTTGAAGCGGGCTTTTTGGTTGGCGGGCAGCTCTGCACCGCCTAATTTAAAATCACGTACTTCATGATTGATAATGGTTTGTTGTGTTGGACTAAGTTCTTTAAAATTTGCACTCGCTTGAATGGCTTTGAATTTTGCATATAAGCGTTCATCTTGCGCTAGGTCGCTGCCAAAATCGGTTAACTTCTGTAAATTGTCATTATAAGCTTCCCGTAGTGCTGGGCTATTCACCACTGCATTAATATGACCCACTTGGCTCCAAGCGCGACCTAGTTTTTCACTTTGGTCTTCTAGCTTAAGCGCAAAGTTATCCCACGTTGGCGTTACTTGGCTGGTTGCTAATGTTTCAACTAAAGCGCGTCCCTCAGCTATCAAACTATCAATAGCTGGGCTGATATGCTCAGGTTTGATTTCGTTAAATTTAGGGAGACCAGAAAAATGTAGTAATGGGTTTGATGACAAAGTAGTTCCTTATTTAATGGCTTAATTGATTAAACGTAGACAAAGTGGGTAACGATAGGTTTCGCCCTTACTAGTAGAGATGGCGGCAATAATGCAAAAAACAATATTAGCGAGCCAAATCATTGGTATAAACATGATGCCGATAAGAATCCAAGAAAGAATGGAACCACAAATAAACATGGCAATCGCAACAGTAATTTGAAAGTTAAGCGCTTCTTTGGCTTGGTCTGCAATATAAACGCTATCGTCTTTTTTTAATATCCAAACAATGAGTGCTGGAATAAATGAAAATACCGTGCCAGCTAGATGGGTAACGGTAGCAATATTTTTATCATCACTATTGGGAACGGTGATTTCTTCTGACATGCGGTTCTCCTGCTTAAGCTTGTTGTTAATGGTTGAGTTTTTTGATTTGCAATTCGGTATTCGCAATATCTTCAATTTTAAGGATTCTATTAACCGACTTGGTTATTTTGCTGAGATTGCTCTGTAAAATTTTTTGTTTAACACTTAATATTTGGCTAGGATGCATCGAAAACTGTCGCAAACCCATACCAAGCAGTAACTTAGTTAATTGAGCATCGCCAGCCATTTCGCCGCAGACAGAAACCGCTTTACCAAATTTAGCACCTGCTGCAATGGTGTTAGCAATTAACTGTAGTACCGACGGATGAAGAGAATTGTATAAGTGTGCAACAGTACTATCGGTGCGATCTACAGCTAGCGTGTATTGTGTCAAATCGTTGGTACCGATTGAGAGGAAATCTAGCTCACGTGCAAAGGCTTTAGCATTAATCGCTGCAGCTGGCACTTCTATCATGCCACCAAGCTGAATATTATCGTTAAAAGGAATATTTTCTTTTGCGAGCGATTGTTTAGCGTGCGCCAATAATAGTTTAGTCTGCCGCAACTCTGCTAATGAGGTGAGCATGGGAATCAATATTTTGATATTGCCGTAGTGCGAAGCGCGTAAAATCGCTCGAAATTGAGTGTGAAAAATATGGGGCTCTGTTAAACACAGTCTTACTGCGCGTAAGCCCAAAGCTGTGTTAGAGGTTTCTATATTACTTAGATTAGCTTGTTTATCTGCACCGAGATCGAGTGTACGAATAATGATAGGTGCTTTTTTCATGGCTTGCGCAACGATTTTATAGGCTAAGAATTGCTCTTCTTCATCTGGCGCATCTGTTCGGTTCATAAACAAAAATTCTGTACGGAATAAGCCTATGCCGGCTGCACCTGATGCTTGGATAGCTTCAATGCCTTGCGGACTTTCGATATTGGCTAATAAAGCGATTGCTGTACCATCAATGGTTTTAGAAGCGGTTGATTTAATTAATGTGAGTTTTTGTTGTTCGAGCTGCCATTGACGCTGGCGCAAAACATATTGCTTAAGAATTTCTTTGCTAGGATTGACGATGACGACGCCTTGACTGCCATCAACAATAATGACTTCACCCTCGCTAATTAAATCACGTGCTTTTTGTAGCGCAACTATGGATGGAATATTGAGACTTCTTGCTAAAATCGCGGTATGTGACGTGACACCGCCGACATCGGTAATAAATCCAGCAAACTGATTCTGCTTAAACTGGATGGCATCCGCAGGTGAAATATCATGAGCGACTAAAATAATATCTTTATCATTATTCTTTTTGACGTCATTGTTAAATTGTGAGCTTGGATGACCTAGCAATGCTTTGATGATCCGCTCAACCACTTGGATAATGTCTTGTTTGCGCTCACGTAAATAAGCATCAGTGAACGCATCAAACTGTTCGATAATGGTATCGAGCTGTAATTTAATGGCCCATTCTGCATTGCATTTTTCTTCGCGAATCATTTTTGTAGTCGCGTCCAAAAATGATTTGTCGGACAAAATGGCAAGATGGATATTAATAAAAGAGCCTAAATCACCTAGCAAAGTTTCGGGTAATGTTTGATGTATCGTTTCTAAATCTGCTTTAACGGTTTTAATAGCGCTAGTAAAGCGATTAACTTCATCGGCGACGAGATGGTTGGGCAGTTGATAATGCGCCACTTCTAATAGTGCATTAGAAACTAAATGGGCTTTACCAATGGTAATCCCACTCGAAACCGCCACGCCATGTAAGCTAAAGCTAGACAATTATTCACTCTCATCAAAGTAATTATTAATCAGCGTTTTTAGTGCGGCAATCGCTTCTGCTTCATCTGCACCATTGGCTTCTATTTCAATCACAGAGCCTTTTGCTGCAGCTAACATCATCACGCCCATAATGCTTTTTGCATTGACGCGCTTTTCATTGCGAGTGACTGAGATGTCGCTCGAAAACTGATTGGCGACTTGGGTAAATTTAGTTGATGCCCGCGCATGCAGCCCTAGCTTGTTAATGATTTCAACACTATCTTTAATCATAAAGGCACGCAACCCTTCTCATTAAAATGAACAACGCTTTCTTGGCCGCTACTCACTGCCTTATTCAAACAGTCGTCGAATGGTAAATGGCGATAGCTAAGTGCAACAATTAACATGGGTAGATTCAGACCAGAAATGCCTTGAGAATGATTACTGCCAACGAGTTTTGTCGCAATATTACAAGGTGTGCCGCCGTACATGTCAGATAACACTAATACGCCGTCGCCTGAGTCAATTTCAGTGGCAATGGTTTGTGCTTGCAGCAATAGCGCGTCAGGCTCATCACTACTTTTAACCGCTAACGCATGTAGTTGCTGAGGCCTTTCTCCCAACATATGTGTAGCACACTCTATTAAACTTTCACCCAGTCTTTCGTGGGCAATAATTAAAATCCCAATCATATTTACTTTTTACCTTTAACAGCGTAGTTGTGCAATTTTGTGTATTTTAGTCTAATTCTCGATGCCGAATTATGACTTTATATTTGGACGTTTTAAAGTAGGCGCTTAATTGCTCTACAAAAAAAACGGAGCGGTGTTGTCCGCCAGTACATCCAATCCCAATTGACAGATAGCTACGGTTATCTTGTTCAAAACTAAATAGCCATTTTTCCACAAATTGCTTAATGTCGGCTAACATTTCTAGTGCCATTGGTGTGTTCTGTAAAAAAGAGGCTACGGCTTCATCTTTACCTGTTAATGGGCGCAAGGCATGATCGTAATGAGGGTTCGGCAGGCTGCGTACATCAAATACAAAATCTGCATCGAGCGGCAACCCATTTTTAAATCCGAATGAGCTAAACAGTAGCACCATTTCATTGGTTGGCTGTGCAATCAATTCGCGGATATGTTTACGCAAAGCATTCGCGTTGCTGTTACTAGTATCAACGCGGTGCGCAATTTGGCTGAGGTTGGCTAGTAAATCCTGTTCATGTGAAATGCTTTCCGCCAGCGTGGTTTCTTTATCGCTTAATGGATGTTTACGTCTGGTTTCGCTAAAGCGTTTTACCAACGTTTCTGTGCTGGCTTCTAGAAAGATTAAATCAACGATGTGACCACTGTCTTTTAATAATGTAATGGCGTTTGGCAAAGTTTCGATAGCGGCGCTTCGGCTATCAATACTGACGGCAATATTTTGATGCAGATTAGTCTCAACATGTTGCGAGATCAACGGCAACATGGTCGCAGGTAAATTATCAATGCAGTAAAAACCGCTATCTTCTAATGCGCGTAAAGCTACACTTTTCCCAGAGCCAGATAAACCTGTCAATATAATTAAATGCACGCTAATGAGCCTTTATAACGGTGAGAACTGCTAACCATTATAGTCTACCATTGTCTGTGGCGTTTAAGAGTGAAGTGAAGTCTGAGATTAAAGTTTGAACCACCTCATGTATTCAATTTAGAAGAAAGAGTACTTGAGGTGGCTTTGACCAAATCACGCATGATTGCGTGAGTAAAATATTGCTGGATTAGTTAAGTGGTTGGTGCTTGATCGCGCCGTTCACTTTGTGATGATCGCTATTTTTTTCTTTGTGTTTAAGTACTTGGCGATCTAGCTTATCCGTTAATATGTCGATAGCGCTATACATATTTTCATCGCTACTTTCAGCATGTAAATCATTGCCAGGAACGTGTATGGTTGCTTCAACTTTTTGAGCAAGCTTTTCTACGCGCAAGGTTACTTTAACGTCAATCACATGATCAAAGTGATTACTAATTCGTCCTAGTTTTGTTTCTACGTACTCCCTTAAGGCAGGTGTAACTTCTAGGTGATGTCCTGTTAATTGTAAATTCATAATATGATCCTTTTTTTAAGTTTGTTCCTAAGTTTTTACTTTAATAAAACGAACTAAGTAAAGCTGAGAACAATTTTAGTGTACACCTTTTAGTGCCAATGTAACTAGTCTAGTTCAGGATTTTATGAATCTTTTTTATAAAGATTTGCGTAAATTGGCTGGTGGTATATTGAGCGACTCGCGATACTTTGCAATCGTGCGTCTAGCCACCACAATGCCTTGTTTAGATAGTATTTCGCTAATTTGATTATCGGAAAGTGGCTTTTTGGTATTCTCTTCGGCGACTAATTGTTTGATTAATGCACGAATGGCGGTGGCAGAACATTCGCCACCAGAGTCGGTGGAAACGTGGCTGCCAAAGAAATACTTCAGTTCGAAAATACCACGTGGCGTTAGCATATATTTATGGGTGGTGACTCTTGAAATGGTCGATTCGTGTAGTTCTAACTCATCTGCAATTTCTCGGAGAACCAACGGGCGCATTGCAATTTCACCATGCTCAAAAAAGTTGCGCTGTCTATCAACAATCGCTTGAGAAACGCGCAGTATGGTCGAAAAGCGTTGCTGAATATTCTTAATCATCCAACGCGCTTCTTGCATTTGGGTTTGCAAATATTGGCCTGAATTTTCACGATTGCGTTTTAATATATCTGCATATAATTGGTTAATACGTAATTTTGGCATTACGCCATCATTCAGTGTAGCAACCCAAATCCCTTTTAATTTTTTAACAATGACTTCATGCTGAATAAAGTGATCGGGACTAAACTCGGCAAAACCAGCGCCTGGTCTTGGGTTTTGTAATTGAATCAGTGCTTGCGCACTTTTTAGATTATCTTCATTACAATTCACCAGTTTACGTAATTTGTTAAAGTCTTTATTGGCGAGTACGTGTAAATGCTCTTTTACAATTATCTTAGCCAGTGCCAAATCAGGAATATTGTCAGGCAGCACATTCAGTTGTAACAAAATACACTCTTGTAAACAGGTTGCGCCAATGCCAATCGGATCTAAATTTTGCACATGTTTGAGCGCGGTTTCAAGTTCAAGAAAATCGACTTCAAGCTCTTCAGGCAGAGATGCCATGATGTCCGCTAGTGAGGTTTCTAGATAGCCATTTTCGTTAATGCTATCAATCAGTAACAACATTAAGCGCTGGTCTCTATCGGACAGCGGCAATAGTTTTATTTGATCGAGTAAGTGATTGCGTAAGCTGGTGAAAACCATTTCTTGACGTGTAAAATTATCATCATTGTCATCTTCGTTGTTCTGCTTCCCGCCTTCATCCCATTGGCTTGCGCTGCCATATTCTTCATAATCCTCATCAAAATCATTTTGTTTGAAGTCGTCATCTGAGATGGGCGCTTCAGCTAAAGCGTCTTGCGTATCCTTGCTACTGATTTCAGTTTCACGGTCTACATTGATTTCGTTATCACTCTCATTGTCACCATTATTGTCATTTGTTTCATTTTTTGGCGTTTCTACGCTGTCTTCATCTTGATTATCATCATCGCCATCAACTAGTTCTAATAGCGGGTTTTCTTGCAAAATAATTTCAAGTTCTTGATTCAATTCAAGCGTGGAAAGTTGCAGTAAGCGAATAGACTGTTGTAACTGTGGCGTTAACGCCAAGTTCTGAGAGATTTTTAATTGTAAACTTTGCTTCATTGTTATTGTTTAATCACAGTTTAAAGTCTTTGCCTAAATACACTTCACGCACAGCCTCATTGCTGACAATTTCTGCTGGACTGCCAGAAGCGAATACCTTGCCTTCGTTAACAATATAAGCGCGATCACAGATGCCCAATGTTTCGCGCACATTGTGGTCTGTAATCAGTACACCAATATCGCGTGATGATAGGAAGCGAATAATTTTTTGAATATCCAACACCGCAATTGGATCAATGCCAGCAAATGGTTCATCAAGCAGTATAAAGCTAGGATTAGCCGCTAAACAACGTGCAATTTCTACACGTCGCCGCTCGCCGCCAGATAAGCTGACGGCTTGATTGCTACGGATGTGCAGAATATTGAGATCTTGTAAAAGTGACTCTAGGCGATTCTGCCGTGCTTGTTCGGACAAATTTTGCAACTCAAGCACTGCCATAATATTGTCTGTAACTGATAATTTGCGAAAGATAGAAGGTTCTTGCGGTAAATAAGCAAGTCCTTTATTAGCGCGCAAATGGATGGGTCTGTGACTAAGGTCTTCACCATCTAAACTAATGCTGCCCGCATCAAGCGGCACCAAACCAACCATCATATAAAAGCTGGTTGTTTTGCCGGCACCATTTGGACCAAGCAAACCAACCACTTCGCCGCTTTTAATTTGCAAAGAAATATCATGCACGACGGTGCGTGATTTGTAAGACTTACGAAGATGTTCTACAACAAGTTGGCTCATATGATTGGCTATTCTGGTTTTTTAGTGAGCTCATCACTTAATTTAAGGTCAGGCGCTTTAGCTGGCGTTGGCGTGTCTGTGATGGTTTTCTTTTTTGGTTGAATAATGGCTTTAACGCGACCACTTGAAGGGCCTTCACTTTCAGACTTTGGACCGCCAAGTACTTCAGCATATTCAGCGTTGGCATCGTAACTAATATAATCACCGTAAACAATATCCTCACCACGCTTTACCCAAGCCTTGGTATACAGTTCAACTTTATCCATTCGACCATTATATTCAATTCGTCTGCCACTACCTGTCATATACTCGTTTTTGCCTTCACGTTTTTGTCTAAACGTGGTTGGATTGCCTGTGGATGTACTGCTTTCAAAGCCATTTACACCCTCACGTACAATCAATTTATCAGCATGAATCACTAAAGTACCTTGGGTTAAAACGACAGTGCCTTGATAGGTGCTGATTTTTTTAGCATCATCAACAATGACACTGTCAGCTTCCAGTTCAATTGGCTTATCTCGATCAGCAGCTTCTGCTAGCGCGTTTAAGCTGGTCATAAAGCCAATGAGTAGCATGCTGATGCGTAAGAAATTTGTCATTATTTCACCGTTCTTTTTAAACATGTTTTGTAAATTAAGCTTCTGCTGATTTGAATAAAGCATTATTTGATTGGTTTTTCATAATGTGCTCTTACTTTATTAAGGAGCTGAATGGTTTTTTTGCGTTTATCATAAATCATCCCAGTGGCATGAATCACGGTTTTAGGCGCTTGTTTAATCACCACTGGACTATCTGTTTTAGCTAAATCTAGTTTAGGAAAAATGATTAATTTGTCGGTAAAAACTTGCATCTCACCTTTGTCCGCGGATGCTTCACGTACGACAACCACATCTTCTAATACTTCAATTTCTTCCCCGTTGCTGGAAACATTGGCCAGCTTTCCTTCAATTTTTGTATAGGGTTTATCGATTGTGTATTGGATATATTTGGGCTGCTTCAATACCGTGCTGTCATCATCAGGGTAATGCGTCATTTTCTCTGCCGCTAGCGTATAACTTAAATTGCCAGCTGCATCTGTTTGGGAGGTGACAAAATTTTCCATCATATAATCGCTATCGTGACGATTGCTACCATCAGTTTTAAGACCTTGTTGCTCAACGGATTTATTAATCCAAAAAGTGATGAATGCCAAAAAGGCAGCCAAAATGATTGGAAATAAAATGGTTGAGCGATTAAACATTAGTTCACTTGATGCTTAATTACTTAAAGTACTTGCTAGTGATTGTGTCAAAAGTGTTTTGTGCTTTCATGATTAATTCACACACCTCTCTAACCGCGCCTTTGCCAGCTTGGCTATTGGTTACATAATGCGCATATGCATTCACAGGTAATTGTGCTGTTGGAACCGTAATTGCAAGGCCGCATTTTCGCATGGCAGGGATATCAACAATATCATCCCCCATAAAAGCGGCTTCATCTGGCCTAATACCTAATTTGCTAATTAAGTTATCAAACGCCATTCCTTTGTCTTCAACGCCTTGATAGCAATGTTCAATATGATTGGTCTCAGCACGTATCTTGACCACATTAGAAGTGCGGCCAGTAATAATCGCCATTTTAACGTCAGTTTTATTCAGCATTTTCATGCCCAAACCATCATGAGCATGGAATACTTTATATTCCTGACCGTCGTCACCAATCATTAAGCTACCGTCAGTCATCACACCATCAACATCTAAAACAAGCACTTTAATTTTTTTAGCGCGTGCGATGATTGCCTCTGTTACTTCAGTCAATTTCTTCCTCTTTCCAATTAAACGATTTTTGCCATTAATAAGTCATGCATATTAAACGCCCCAACTAACTTGTCATTTTCATCTGTGACTAATAGACCATTAATTTTATAATGTTCCATTATTTCCACCGCTTCAGCTGCTAATTTTTTTGCGGTGATAGTAGTGGGATTAGGATGCATGACTTCGGTGATAATGGTTGATTGCGTATTATTGCCAGCTGCAAACACACGGCGTAAATCGCCATCGGTAAAAATACCAATCAGCTGATGTTGCTGATTGACGACTGCGGTAAATCCTAAGCCTTTTTGCGTCATTTCAATCAGCGCATCTGATAACGCCGCAATTTCCATCACATACGGAATAGCATCACCCAATCGCATAATATCTTCCACGCGGGTGATTAAGCGTCTGCCTAAACTGCCGCCAGGATGTGATTTTGCAAAATCTTCCGCCGAAAAATCTCTGCAGTCTAACACGCACACCGCAAGTGCATCGCCCAGCGCCAATGTCGCGGTAGTGCTGGCAGTTGGCGACAATCCTAACGGGCAAGCTTCTTGAGAAACTTCCGCGCTAAGGTGAACATCAGCTTGCTTGGCTAGAGTAGAAGTTGACTTCCCTGTGATGCCAATCACTTTAGCGCCTAGACGTTTGATAGTGGGCAAGATATTCAGAATTTCGTCGCTTTCGCCCGAGTTAGATAATGCAATGACAACATCGCCATTGGTAATCATACCTAAGTCACCATGACTGGCTTCTGCAGGGTGCATAAAGAAAGCAGGTGTGCCTGTGCTTGCTAGCGTGGCGGCGATTTTTCCACCAATATGTCCAGATTTTCCCATGCCACTTACAACAACTCGGCCTTTGCAATGTAAAATAAGGTCAACAGCAGCTTCAAAGTTTGCATCTAAGTTTGAAGCCAACGCTTCAATTTCTTTTGCTTCAATGAGCAACACTTTGCGCGCAAGTGCAAGTGAGTCTCGTCTTGGCGCATGTGGCTGTTCAGTTTGCAGTAGTGTAGGACTCATATACAATCAGTATAAAAGGGAATCGCTCCTGAATAAAGTAAAAACAGATGTTTTTGCATAAATAGCGACAAGTAGGCACAATTTTTGCGTATTTGTTTTATGCTTTAATATTAATAATAAAAATTAAGAAAGATAATCATTGTTTAATTCGCTCGCCAGTATTTTGTTAGTGTTAACAAGCTCGGTTTTGTTCGTGGCCTTTTTTCGTGCCCTGCGTTTACCACCTATGTTGGCTTATTTTGTGGTGGGTGTTTTATTTGGGCCTTACGCTTTTGCGCTATTACCCGATACCGAATCAGGTCGACATTTAGCTGAGTTTGGCATTGTGTTTTTGATGTTTAGTATTGGCTTAGAATTTAGTTTGCCTAAGTTATACGCCATGCGTAAAACGCTATTTGGGCTGGGTGGTGCGCAAGTGATTATTACCATGGCGGGTGTGATGTCCGCTTGTTGGCTAGCCGGTTTAAGTCTAACGGTCAGCTTTATTGTGGCTTCCGCTTTAACCATGTCGTCTACGGCCATTGTGTCGAAAATTCTGATGGAACGGGTTGATTTAAATTCACGACATGGCCGGCTTAGTATCGGTATTTTACTATTCCAAGATTTAGCGGTTATTCCAATTTTAGTGTTGATTCCTGCATTGAGTTCACAGTCGCCAGATTTAGTGAGCATACTCGGTTGGGCCTTTATAAAAACGATAGTCTTATTATTTATCTTGTTTAAATTCGGCAAAACCGTGATTAGCTTTTGGTTCGGCTTAGTCGCTCGTCAACGCTCGCGCGAGTTATTTGTGATGAACGTATTGATGGTGACATTGCTATTGGCTTTTGCAACCAATTTGGCTGGTTTGTCCTACGCGTTAGGCGCTTTTATTGCGGGCATGTTGATTTCAGAAACGCGTTATCGTTATCAAGTTGAGTCAGACATTGCCTCATTCCGCGATATTTTAATGGGCATCTTTTTTATTAGTGTAGGCATGCTACTCGATTTCAACTATTTAATTCACAATATTGCTTTAGTGACTGCCTTGCTAGCCGCTTTTGTGTTGTTTAAAGCCGTTGTGATAACGGTGTTAGTTCGCTTTTTTGGGTTTGAATGGGGTGTGGGTATGCGCACTGGCATGATTTTAGCGCAAGCAGGTGAGTTTGGTTTTGTTATTCTGACTTTGGGTTTAGGCCGTGGTTTGATTGGCGGTACTGAGTTGCAATTGGTGTTGTCTGCCTGTTTATTATCCATGATTACTGCGCCATTTATTATTCAATACAATGGACGAATCGCGCGGAAATTAGCAAAAAGCTACATCATGAATAGTAAGCAAAAAGATGAAGCACTACAGGCAGTTGGTAAAACGCTGGATGGCCATGTGATTCTGTGTGGTTATGGCCGAAGTGGGCAATATCTCGGCCGGTTTTTAAAAGAAGAAAGCATTCCTTTTATTGCGTTAGATATTGACCCAACCCGAGTGCATGAAGCAACGGCCGCGGGCGAACATGTGATGTATGGCGATGCAAGTCGATTCGCAGTGTTAGAAGCTGCAGGCGCCGCGCATGCTAAAGCTTTAATTGTGAGCTATGCCGATATGCGATCTTCTATGAAAGTATTGCACATTACGCAAGAAAATTATCCTGCCTTACCCGTAATTGTGCGCACCTACGATGAAACGCACATGGAAGCATTTAGAGAAGCGGGTGCAACAGAAGTGGTGCCAGAAGTGTTAGAAGGTAGCTTGATGTTAGCTTCACATGCGTTAGTGATCTTAGGCGTGCCATTGAATCGTGTGGTTAAACGTATCCGATTGTTTAGGGAAGAGCGTTATCAAATGTTTAAAGGTTATTTTAGAGGGCTGTCAGATGAAACCGCTGAGTTTGGTAATACCAAACAGTTAACGTTACATCCTGTTGAAATTGATAAAAACGCCTATGCCAATCGAAAACTGTTGCGAAATCTTGATTTGACTGAGTTTGGTGTAGAAATACAACATTTGCGTCGCCAAAATATGCAAACGGATATTTTACCTCGCCCCGATATTCTGTTAACAGAAGGTGATGTCGTGGTATTGTTGGGGCCGCAACAAGGCTTGACTGCAGCTGAGATGTATTTGATTTCAGGCAAAACCCGCTAAATCTGCGCGCAGTTGATGGCTAATTTAATGCTATTAAGATTAAATTTGGTCTACTTGCCAGTGACCAGATTTTCCGCCTTGTTTTTCTAATAGCTTAATCTCACCCATGACCATTCCTCTGTCAACAGCTTTGCACATATCATAGATGGTGAGTAAGCCTACACTCACTGCGCTTAGCGCTTCCATTTCAACCCCTGTTTGACCAGTTGTTTCGGTCGTGACGGTGCAGTTGATGCGGTTCGTTTCTGCATCAATACTAAAATCAACTGCAACTTTACTTAAGCCAATCGGATGGCAGAGTGGAATTAAATCGGCTGTTTTTTTACTGGCTTGAATGGCTGCAATGCGGGCAATGCCCAGCACGTCACCTTTTTTAGCATTGCCAGATTGAATGAGTGACAAGGTGCTTGGTAGCATGCTGATATGACCAGTGGCAATGGCAATACGACGTGTGATGGCTTTGTCGCCAACATCCACCATATGCGCTTGTCCTTGGTGATCAAAATGCGTTAATTTATCCATGGCTTACTTTCTATTGTCGATTAAATCTGAACTTGCACAGCAAAAACATTATCATAGCAATACTTACACCAATCGGATATTTAATCGCATTTGCATGTCACGTTTATTATATACATTATTAACAGTTAGTTTGTTTAGTTCTATGCTCAGTTTCGCAGAGGGTGTCATATCGGGCAAGCCTTATGATCAGTCGATTAATCTCGATACGAGTTTGCCGCCTGATTTACATGAAGAACTGCCTGAATTAGGCGATGTTTCTCAAACGGTGTTATCAGCACAAGATGAGCAAAACATTGCTGAACAGATTTTGGCTGAAGTGGCGACGAGTGATGAAGTATTGCAAGATGCTGAAGTGGTTGATTATCTACAAGCATTGGGCAACCGACTAGCAGCAGCCAGTGACGACAAACAACAAACGTTTAATTTCTTTGTCGTGAAAGATAACTCAATTAATGCTTTTGCCATGCCTGGCGGCGTGATTGGAGTGCATACGGGTTTATTCTTATCTTCTAACTCAGAGTCGGAGTTGGCGAGTGTGCTTGGTCATGAGATTGGGCATGTGACACAACATCATTTGGCGCGGATGTTAGCTAAGCAAAAAGCCGACACTTTCAAAAATATTGCAGGTATTGCCGTGGCTTTATTGGTTGCGCGCAGCAATCCACAACTGGCTTCTGGCGCATTGGCAACTTCATCTGCGGCAGGTATTCAACGACAGTTGGATTACACCCGTGCACATGAGCGTGAGGCTGATAGGGTTGGCTTAAGTATTTTACAGAACGCAGGATTTGACCCTAGAGGTATGCCAGCTTTTTTTACCACTTTACAGCGCGGCTCACGTTTTGTAGAAGGCAGTGCGCCTAGTTTTTTACGTACCCATCCATTAACGTCTGAACGTATTTCTGACGTGGAGAATCGGGTTGCGACGATGCCATACAAGCAAGTGGCATCCAGCTTAGATTACTATTTTGTGCGCGCAAAGTTACGCACCAATGAAGGTTTGGCACAAACAGTGGTTGATCAATTTTCACACAATATTCAGAGGGGTCGCTATGCTAATGAGGCAGCTGAACACTACGGTTTAGCCGTCGCAATGCTGCGAAAAAACGATGTTGCAGGTGCTGCTCAGCAAGTCAAATGGTTGGATGATCATCAGGTGCAAAGTGCTTTTGTCGAAAATGTAAAAGCGCGTATTGCAGTAGCACAAAACGATCCGAAAAAAGTAGCAGCGGAATACGCTTCTGCGATTAAGCAATATCCACAAAACCGAGCGTTAATATACGGCTATGCCGATCATTTTTTAGCGCTTAAGCAAACAAAAGAAATGATTGCTTTGGTTAAAGCTAAACAATCGCTTTATCCTAACGATGCGCATTTATATGAGCTACTAGCTAAAGCCTATTTTATTGAGCAGAAAGATTTACTGCGCTTTCAGGCGCAAGGTGAAGCTTATTTTCGACAATATAATATTGATAAAGCCGTTGAACAGATGACCTTTGCAAGTAAAGAGAGCGATGGTTCTTTTTATGAAAAATCGATTGTAGAAGCGCGTTTAAAAGATTTACAGCGTTTGCTAAAACAGAAAAAGCCAGATTAAACAAAGACAATACAGCGATGGAGTTTCATCATGAAACGTAGAGATTTTTTAGGCTTTAGTACTGTTTCACTCCTGCTAATGCCATTTAATGTGCTGGCGGCAGTTTGGAATAAAGCGGCTTTTCAGGCGGAAAATATAGTTGATGCAGAAAAAGGTTTGTCGATTGGGCGTGAAATAGAGAGTAAAGATATTGAAATTGTAGTCCCTAGCCGTGCTGAGAATGGCGCGATTGTGCAGGTGGCTGTGCATAGCCATATTGCTAATACAGAGGCGATTGCTATTTTTGTCGACAAAAATCCGACGGCGCTAATTGGTAATTATTTGTTTCATCAAACCACCGTGCCTTGGATGGTGACGCGTATAAAAATGGCGGAAACATCAAATATTAAAGTCATTGTTAAATCTGGTAATCAATATTTTACTGCGACGCAGCAAGTAGAAGTATTGGAGAATGGCTGTGGTGGAGCGAGTAGTAATCAAGAACCATTTAAATCCAGTATGAAAATTCGCGCCAAGCTAGTTGATCACGATATGACGCAAATAAAAGCCATTATTACGCACCCCATGCACACGGGTTATGGCAAAGACGATGCGGGGCAACTTATCCCTGCGCATTTTATTCAGTTGGTGACGATTAAACATAATCAACAGCCGGTGATTGAGATGCAGCTCGGCACGGGAATTTCAAAAAATCCATACCTAACATTTCATCTTAATCAAGCGAAATTGGACGATAAAATTACGATTGAGTGGCACGATAATCTAGGCAATTCGGAGCAAGCTGAAACGCTAGTGATTGCCTAAATGTCATACAATACTTCTGTGATGATTAGTTGATATGCCTCTTAATTGATTAATTATATTTATCTAACTGATAAGAACAATCAAATTTACTAATTTTAAGTATGCCTCTATAATGCATTCATGGTTTAGAAATACACTGTTTTCAACAACTAACTAAAGGAAAAAATATGTCACTTATTAATACCCAAGTACAACCATTCAAAGCACAGGCTTTTCATAACGGTAAATTCATTGAAGTTACTGAGGCTAGTTTAAAAGGTAAATGGTCTGTTTTAATTTTTATGCCAGCAGCGTTTACATTTAACTGTCCAACTGAAGTAGAAGATGCAGCTGATAATTATGCAGAGTTCCAAAAAATTGGTGCAGAAGTCTATATCGTGACGACAGATACACAGTTCTCACACAAAGTATGGCATGAAACTTCACCAGCTGTGGGTAAAGCAAAATTCCCATTGGTTGGCGATCCAACCCATCAATTGACTAATGCGTTTGGTGTGCACATTCCTGAAGAAGGTCTGGCATTAAGAGGCACTTTCATCATTAATCCAGAAGGTGTGATTAAAACACTTGAAATTCACGACAATGCAATTGCACGTGATGTGAAAGAAACATTGCGTAAACTAAAAGCTGCAAAATTTGTTGCTGAGCATCCAAATGAAGTTTGTCCAGCTAAATGGAATGAAGGTTCTGCAACATTAACCCCTTCACTAGATTTAGTCGGTAAGATTTAATTCTTAGAAATTAAACGAGTAATCATTGCTAGGGCAAAACCCTAGCAAGTATTAAAAACTGGCGTTGTCCAAAAGATGACGCTTTTTTTGACCCTGAAATAATGTAAAGAGAGTAATCATGGCACTAGAAGAAAATATCAAAACACAATTGCAAACATATCTACAGATGTTACGTGAGCCTATTGTATTGGCAGAGTCATTAGATGACAGCGCTGGTGCAAAAGAGATGCATGAATTGTTGGTTGAAATTACTGCGATGTCGGACAAAATTAGTCTCGTTCAAGAAGAGAATGCACGTAAGCCATCTTTTGCCGTAAAACGTGGCGAAACACATAGTCAAGCGAATAAGGCTGTGGGTGTGCGATTTGCTGGCATTCCGCTAGGACATGAATTTACTTCATTGGTATTGGCCTTGTTGCACACAGGCGGTCATCCAATGAAATTAGAGCAAGAGAAAATAGATCAAATCGCGGCTATAGAAGGTCAATTTCATTTTGAGACTTATGTTTCTTTAAGTTGCCATAACTGCCCAGATGTTGTGCAGGCATTGAATATGATGTCGGTGATTAATCCCAACATTACCCATGTGATGGTAGAGGGCGGTTTGTATCAAGATGAAATAAAAGCAAAAGAGATTATGTCCGTTCCCACTATTTATTTGAATGGTGAAGTCTTTGGTGCAGGCCGCATGGAGTTAGAGGAAATCTTGGTCAAAGTTGATACAGGGGCAGTTGCACGCGAAGCGAAGAAGCTAGATGAAAAAGCACCCTATGATGTATTGATTATTGGCGGTGGCCCAGCAGGTGCATCATCCGCTGTTTACTCTGCGCGTAAAGGAATCAGAACAGGCATTGTAGCTGAACGTTTTGGCGGACAGGTGATGGATACGCTAGCGATTGAAAATTTTATCTCTGTAAAAGAAACCGATGGACCTAAATTGGTTATGGCATTGGAAGAGCATGTAAAAAGCTACGATGTGGACATCATGAATTTACAGCGTGCAGTGAGTCTTTCTGAGCCAGGTAAAGAAGGTAATAAAAATAAAGACTTTATTGAAGTGAAGTTAGATAGCGGCGCCACCTTAAAAAGTAAAGCGGTCATCCTAGCAACTGGCGCACGCTGGCGCGAATTGAATGTGCCGGGTGAAAAAGAGTATCGCGGTAAAGGCGTTGCTTACTGCCCGCATTGCGATGGTCCTTTATTTAAGGGTAAACCAGTAGCGGTTGTTGGAGGTGGTAACTCTGGCGTTGAGGCGGCAATTGATTTGGCAGGTTTTGTTGCGCATGTCAGTTTGCTACAGTTTGATACGGAGTTAAAAGCGGATGCAGTATTGCAAAGAAAATTACGTTCTTTAGATAATGTAACCATCATTCCAAGTGCACAAACGACCGCTATTACAGGCGATGGCCATAAAATGAATGGCTTGGATTATACCGACCGCGTGACGGGTGAAGCGAAACACTTAGCGTTAGATGCAGTGTTTGTGCAAATTGGTTTATTGCCTAATAGCGATTGGTTAAAAGGCACATTAAACTTAAGCAAGTTTGGTGAAGTGGAAATTAATGTGCATAACGCAACTTCATTGCCAGGTGTTTTTGCCGCGGGTGATGTCACGACTACCCCTTACAAGCAAATTATTATTGCGATGGGTGAGGGTTCGAAAGCAGCATTAGGGGCTTTTGATTATTTGATTAGACAGTAAAAATACGGTTAGAAAAAGGGTAACAAGTGCTCGCTTGTTACCTTTTTTTGTAAGTTTTAATACCAATCAATTATAAAGAGTGAACATTAAATAAGCTGTTCTGAAGTATCAATGTTTTGCTGACAAGCTTAACGCTACCGCTTCAGCAACTTTAATCCCATCTACACCCGCTGATAAAATGCCACCTGCATAACCTGCGCCTTCACCACAAGGGAATAAGCCTTTTGTGTTAACGCTTTGCAAAGTCTCATCATCTCGTTTAATTTTAATCGGTGCAGAAGTGCGGGTTTCAATACCAGTTAACACGGCATCTGCTAAATCAAAGCTGTTAATTTTTTTGGCAAACTCTGGAATCGCTTCACGCATGGCGGTAATAGCAAATTCAGGTAAAGCATCTGCTAAGTTAGTGAGTGTGACACCAGGTGTGTAAGACGGCGTTACTTGGCCTAATTGCGTTGAAGGCTTATTGGCTAAAAAGTCACCAATCAATTGCCCCGGCGCATTGTAATTACTACCCCCCATGAGATAAGCTTTACTTTCTAATTGACGTTGTAGCTCCATGCCAGCGAGTGGGCCAAAAGGACTAGATTCAGGTGGAAAATCTACCTCAGGCGTAATGCCAACGACGATACCAGCGTTGGCATTGCGCTCGTTGCGACTATATTGGCTCATGCCATTGGTGACGACGCGCCCAGGCTCAGAGGCCGCTGCCACCACTGTGCCGCCGGGGCACATACAAAAACTATACACACTGCGACCATTCTTTGCATGATGCACGAGCTTATAATCGGCCGCGCCGATTTTAGTTAGTAAGTCTTCACTGTAGCTTTTGCCATAGCGTGCGCGGTCGATTAGGCCTTGCGGATGTTCAATTCGGAAACCGATAGAAAACGCTTTCGCTTCAATAAATATACCGTTTTTGTGAATCATTTCGAATGTATCGCGTGCGCTGTGACCGACAGCTAATACTAAGTGGTTAGTCTCAATGTGCTCACCTGTTTGTAAAGTTACACCTTGTACTTCACCATGATGGATATGGATATTATCGACACGGCTTTCAAATCGAATTTCACCGCCAAGTTCAATAATCGTTTGGCGCATTTTTTCTACCACGCCTACTAATTTAAATGTACCAATATGCGGATGGCTTACATATTGAATTTCTTCTGGCGCACCTGCTTTTATAAACTCTTGAATGACTTTGCGACCATAATGTTTAGGATCTTTGATTTGGCTATACAGTTTTCCATCAGAAAAAGTACCCGCACCACCTTCACCAAATTGCACATTAGATTCTGGATTTAATACACTTTTACGCCATAAGCCCCAAGTGTCTTGCGTACGTTTTCGCACCTCCTTGCCGCGTTCTAATACAATCGGTTTAAAACCTGATTGCGCCAAAATCAATGCGGCAAAAATACCAGCGGGGCCAAAGCCAACAATAACAGGTCGTAGTTTAGAGGCATTTTCACTTTGCGCAACAAAATGATAGCTGGTATCTGGCGCTGGATTAATGTGTTGATCACGCTTAAATTTAGCAAGCACACTCGCTTCATTTTTAACTTCAACATCCAAGCTATACACATACAAAATGGCATGTGATTTACGTGCATCAACACCGCGCTTAAAAATAGTGAAATGAATCAAATCTATTTCAGGAATGGCTAAGCGCTTAAGGATTGCCGCTTTAATCTCATCGTCTTGATGTTTGAGCGTATCTGCTTGCTCAATGGGCAGTTTTATTTCATTAATACGTAACATGAATGACCTTGTGGATAGTAGCTATCTATCAAAAATGTTATTTTATAACAGCTTGTTTCAAATGCTCACTTAAAAATGCATTCCTGTGAGAGGATGTAAAACATTGCATTAATATATGCAACCCAAAACGATTCACCTTTTTAAAGAGAAATAGCTGAATGCCGTTATTAAATTATGCTTAGCTATAAAAGAGTCATTGTCTTTCCTTTATTAGTCGCCTCATTGCTGCTCACCGCATCTATGATGTGGGTTTTCTTTGAAATGTCCCAAATAATAAAGTTGACTACACAAAAAGATTATGTGGATGAACAGAGGTACAACATCGTTGTGCTGAGCAACGCGCTCTCTAATGCGGAAAATGGGCAAAGAGGATATTTGCTTACCAATAATGCAACTTTTCTTGAGTCTTACGACAACGAAAAAGTCATTATTCAAAATAACTTTGAAAAAATTAGTAAGCTGAATAAGCAATTCCCTGAACTTGTTTCACATTTCTCAATAGCCAAAGATTTGATCAGCAGAAAATTCAATTTAATGAATAAAGGCATCCAGGTGCAGCTACGAACTGGGTCTTATGCTTCTCATCTATCACTCGTAAAAGACAACACTAAATTACTGACGACTCAAATTAAGCTTGAGTTATCTAAAGTGAGTAAGGTCTTGTATGAAACAAGGCAGAGGTATGAGCAAAAAATTAAAAGTAAAATCAAAGCGACTTTATATGGAGGTGTGGTTTTAGTTTTATTAATCTGCGGGATTTTCACACATTCGTACAAAAGAACACTCCTGCTTTTTGAAAAGGTTTCAGAGGGAGAGCTAGAGCTAACTAGCTTGAATTACTTAGCCACGCATGACGCGTTGACTGGATTAAACAATAGACGCGGTTTTGAAGATTACTTTATGAGTACCTATGTAAAAACAGCAAGACGATTAAATCGATGTGCCGTTTTTTATATGGACTTGGATGGATTTAAAGTCGTCAATGACACTTATGGACATAAATTAGGAGATAAGTTGCTAATAAAAGTCGCGCAACTATTCTCTCAAGCAATTAGAGAACATGATTTTATTGCTAGGCTCGGTGGTGATGAGTTCGTTTTGGTTGTTGATCGTTATGAAAATAGACAAGAGTTAATTCAATTAGCCGACCGTTTGATTGCTATTATCGACCAACCATTGTTAAGTCAATATAAGCATGATCGAGTGGGTGTGAGTATTGGCATTGCCACTTATCCTGAAGATGCTGAAGACGTCTTTTCATTAATTACGCTTGCAGATCAAGCTATGTATAAAGCAAAAGAGGCTGGCAAAAATAGGTGGAGTTTTGTCACGGAATAAATGTTAGGTATGAATGTTATATGATTTATGTTATGTCTAATGCAAGCTGTAATAGCCTCTTCAACATTGGTACCGTAATGGGTTTTTTCTCGGTCAATGACCATTCATCCAATGCATTTAATATTGACATTAATGTGGGTAAATCTCTACGAAGATAACGCAAGCAGTAAGCAATCACTTCATCCGGTAAGCGCATACCACGCTCTTGCGCATGATTTTTAAGCGCTTCCGCTTTTTCCAAATCAGTGAGTGGTTGTAAATGATAGACCAACCCCCACGCTAAACGCGTCGCTAAATCATCGCGCAGATGCATTTGTGATGGCGCGTGTAAACCTGCAGCAATGAGTTTGCTACCATCGGCTTTTAGTTGGTTATACGTGTTAAATAAATCAATTTGCGCATCATGATTGAGTAGGTGTACATCATCGGCAATATACACACCAAGGTGATGAGCGGCATTGAGCAAATGACTTTTGCCACTACCAGCTGCGCCCCATAAATAAATAAAAGAAGACTCTGCAGCGTCTTCTAATAAATAATAAATGCTAGCGACTGCTTCCGCGTTATGACCAGCAATAAAGTTATCGAGCGACTGTGGCGGCGCTGGTTGAATATCAAGTAAAAGTTGCTTCATACCTATTTTAAGTAAGCATCACTTTTTAAGTAGTTTTGCTTAGAGTGGCGTAAGCCGACAGCTAGCGCCGCACTGACCGGTAAAGCAAGTAATACGCCAGCAAAACCAAACAGCTGTCCGCCAGCTAATAAAGCAAGAATCACGATAACAGGATGAAGTCCAATACGCTCACCCACTAAGTAAGGCGTTAAAAAATAACTTTCAACTACTTGCCCAATACCAAATACAAAGAGCACTGGCACGATGTCGGCTGATGTACTAAATTGTAGTAAAGCTAACAAAACCGCCATGATGAACGCTATGGCAAAACCTAAATAAGGCACAAAGCTGAGCAAGCCAGCCAGCAGTCCTATCGCTAACGCCATCTCTAAACCTGCAATCCATAAGCCTAAGCTATAGAAGGCAGATAAAGCGGCCATAACGGACAATTGCCCACGTAGAAATTGTGCCAACACTTGGTCAATTTCTTTGGCAATTTCTGTGGTTTTTGTTAACCATTTTCTAGGAATGAGAACGGCAATTTTATCAACAAGATTATGCCAATCGCGCAACACATAAAATAATACGACAGGTAATAGGATAAGATTCGCCAGCATGCCAATAAAAGCTAAGCCTTTGTTGCCCGCCATTTGCAACAGGTTGCTAACAATGTTGCCAGTTTCCTGCCAATGCTCAGCCACAATTTGTTGAATTTGCGCAATATCGATAGCGAAATTAATGCCTAAATTAGATTCTAGCCAAGGTTCTATTTGTGTACGAAAATGATCGACTAATGTTGGCAGTCTTTCTGCAATCAGGGTGGATTGTTTTTGTAACAAAGGAATTAATATTAATATCATCCCAACCATAAAAGCGATGATGCCAAAAATGACCAAGACGGTTGCAGTTGTTCTACCGAATTGGTATTTTTTGAAACCAACTTTACTAAGCTTATCGACTAAAGGATTGCAAATATAGGCCAAAATCGCCGCGGCTAAAAATGGCGTAATAATCGGTCCTAATTGATAAAGGAAGAACAGCAGCAGTAAGACAAAAATTGTCCAGCGATTCTCGCTAAAAAAACGGGTAATTGTTGTGTTGTTTTTTGGTTGATTAGCCATAGTGAGTTAAAATGTGCGCTTGTAAAGTAAGCTGTAAGCAAAATTATACTTAAGTTAAACGACTTACCGTAATTTATTAAGAAGCACATTAATAAAAGCTGAGCAACAACATCCTGAAGATACTATTGAAACAAGACGAAACGAGACTATTTTGAGCGCACATTCTAACGATACTCCTATAACCTACCGCGATGCTGGTGTTGACATTGAAGCTGGTGATGCATTGGTGGATCAAATCAAACCTTTTGCAAAACGCACGATGCGTCCAGAAGTGATGAGTGCGATTGGAGGGTTTGGCTCAATGTTTGCCATGCCGACAAAGTTTAAAGAGCCTGTATTAGTGTCTGGTACCGATGGCGTTGGTACAAAGTTAAAACTTGCGTTTGAATTAAATCAACACGATACCGTGGGTATTGATTTAGTCGCAATGAGTGTGAATGACATTTTAGTGCAAGGCGCTGAGCCATTATTCTTTTTAGATTATTTTGCTTGCGGCAAATTAGATGTTGGTACCGCAGCTACTGTCATTAAAGGCATTGCGGCTGGCTGTGAAGAATCTGGTTGTGCATTGGTTGGTGGTGAAACGGCTGAAATGCCAGGCATGTATCCAGCAGGTGAATATGATTTGGCTGGGTTTGTCGTTGGTTGTGTGGATAAAGTCAATATTATCGATGGCTCAACGATTGTTGAAGGTGATGTGGTATTAGGCTTAGCTTCTAGTGGCGCACATTCGAACGGTTACTCATTGATTCGCAAATTGATTGAGAAGTCTGGCGTGGATATGGAATCAGATTTTCACGGACGCAAATTTAAAGATGTTGTGATGACACCGACTAAGCTATACGTTAAATCAATTTTGAGCTTACTAGAAACAGTAAAAGTCAAAGGGATGGCGCATATTACCGGCGGAGGCATCACTGAAAACGTGCCACGCGTGTTACCAGAGGGACTGACAGCAGAAATTACTGCTAATACTTGGACGCTACCACCATTATTTCAATGGCTACAAAAACAAGGCAATATTGCAGATAAAGAAATGTATAAAACATTCAACTGTGGCATTGGCATGGTTGTGATTGTGGCGCAAGCGGATGCGGCAGAAGCAAAAAAAGTATTAGAAGCTAAAGGCGAGGTGGTTTATCAAATTGGTCGAATTCGTACGCAAGTTGCTGGTGAAGCACCAACCATTGTTATTTAGGTAGTTGTTGTTATTAAGACTAGCTCAAAATATCATGACAACGAAACTTTAAGGCAAGTCGTTATACTACGTACTAGTTATTTAAGTAAGGAGAAGCGATGACCTTGTTGTGGATGAAAAGAGCAGTTATTTTGTTGTGCGTGATGACCGTCAATGTTGCGATTGCCGCCCCAAAAAAAATCACGCTTGAATATGAGCTGGAACGTGATGGTCAATTATTTGCTAATGTGACTGAGCACTTCATGCAAGATGGCCAGCAATATACGATTACATCGGTTACGCAGGGAATTGGTGTGTATGCGTTATTAGGTAAGCGCGAGCTGAAAAGTAATGGTTTGATTACTAAGCAAGGCTTAAAACCTTTACACTTTGAATCATTACAAAGCACTAGCGCGAAGCGAACATTGATTAATGATTTCGATTGGGAAAACCACATCCTCAATATGCAAGTTAAAGGGCGTCAGCAAGAGCAAGTTTTGCAGGATGGCACTCAAGATTTGTTGAGTATTATGTATCAGTTTATGTTTAAACCGCCAACTCAGGATGTCGTTGCTATACCGCTAACAATCGGCAAAAAGCTATCTGTGACTGATTATGCGGTAAAGACTAAAACACAAGTGCAAAAAACCAAAGCGGGTAACTTTAATGTGGTGACATTAACAGAGCGAAATACCAATGAGCCGAAAACAATTTATTTAGCAAAAGGCCGTCATTATCTGCCAGTTAAGGTCGTGATGTATGATGATGGTGCAAAATTTGAGCAGAATTTAATCAAGCTAACCATTGAATAATGAAGCTTGAATAAATATTGCTTGAATAAATGAAGCATCTTTTTGATAAAGTTGGCCTGCCTAATCGAGGGATAATGAGACTTTTAATTGCAATAGTTATTTCTGCACTATTGCATTTTTTTTGGCTATCAGAGTTCAGTTTGGATTTGCCGAAAAATACGACTGATTTGCAACTGATTGATGCACGTTTAGTAGCAATTAAACCAGCAAAAGCACAGCAAAAAGAAGCTCAAAAAGAAATAGTCCAGCAGCCAGACCCTGAGTCGATACCCTCCGAATTAGCAGAGAAAACGCTAGAATTGCCTATGCCTGAATCAGAGGCTATGCTGGATGAAGCGGTAGTAGGTAAGGATGACTTTTCTTCAACAGATGACGATGGATTGGTGAGTGAGCCGATTGAAACAGCACCTGATTCATTACCAATTGTGCCAGTAGAATCACCAAAAGCTGAACCGTATCAGTATATCGATACGACATTTGATATTTATTTGAATGATGACGAAACTCGGTCAGGCGTAGCTAAGATTATTTATGATGCAACAAGCCAAGTTGGACGCTATAAACTAACATGGTCAATTGAGGCATCAGGCTTATTGGCCTTGTTCTATCCTGATTTAGTGCAAACCAGTCAAGGCTTGATTGATGTTGAGCAGGGATTACAGCCAGCTAATTATCACTATCAGTTTGGAGATAAAGCGAATAAGACTTATCAAGCAGTATTTGATAGGACTAAAGGCGAGTTGCTTTTACATTCGTCAAAAGGCGATAAAGTAGTGGTGTTAGCCGAGAATGCGCAAGATTATTTAAGTTTTATGTACCAGTTTATGTTTAAACCTCCACTCAATACCATGCAAATTAACTTAACTAATGGTAAGCAGTTGGCAAGCTATGAATATACTTTTGAAGGAGAGGAAGTATTAAAGCTCGACTTTGGTGAATTAAAAACCTACCATATCAAACATGCAAAATCCGATTCGGATGAAAAAACAGAATTATGGCTTGCCATTGATTATCAATTTATCCCCGTTAAAATTAGCAAAACTGAAAAAGACGGGCAAGTAATTAATCAAATTGCCAAAGTGATTTACACGAAACCAGTTCAACTTATTCAAGAATTACCACTACCATGACACCAAATTTACTCCGTCAAGCAGCGATGTTATTAAACGATATGCTGAGTTTTGATAAACCAGCGGACGCTAGGATGAGCGAATTTTTTCGCAATAATCGCGACCTCGGCAACAAGGAGCGCGCGTTTATTGCCGAAAGTGTTTATGGTGTGATTAGGCGCTTTCGTTTTTTAAGTACGCTAACGGCAAATGATGAAAATGATCCTGACGATGCACGTAAGCTAATTTTAGCGTGGTTGTTGCGAGTACAAGGTCGTAGCTTGCGCGACTTAGATGACATGCTCACTGAGCAGCAAAAAGAATGGGCTATCGCAATCAAAGCCAAATCAACAGAAAATTTTCCAATTGCGGTGCAAGCGGATGTGCGTGATTGGTTATGGGAGAAGCTGGTCTCACAATATGGCGAAGAGCAAGCACTCACTATCTGCCGTAGTATGTTTGACCAGGCGACATTAGATTTACGAGTGAATACCATTAAAGGCACACCAGAAGAGGTGCTTGCCAAAATGATTGCCGAGAATATTAATAACGAAAATATTATCGCCGCTATGCCTTTTTCGCCGATTGGTATTCGCATGCCTAATCGTGTTGGAATTAGCCAGCATGTGTTATTTACCGAAGGCAAAATAGAAGTGCAAGATGAAGGAAGCCAGATTTTAAGTTACTTGGTTGCCCCTAAGCGCGGTCAAATGGTGGCAGATTTGTGCGCAGGCGCAGGTGGTAAAACCTTAGCTTTGGGTGCGCTCATGCGAAATACTGGTCGTTTATATGCTTTCGATGTTTCAGAAAAACGTTTGAATAATTTAGGTAAACGGTTAAAACGTTCAGGTTTATCTAACTTAAATGCACAACTCATTAATAACGAAAATGATTTAAAACTAAAACGCTTGAATGCTAAGTTTGACCGCGTGTTAGTCGATGCGCCATGCAGCGGTTTGGGTACTTTGCGACGCAACCCTGATTTAAAGTGGCGTCAAACAGAACAAGATGTGATTGAGTTAAATGCAAAGCAAACGAATATTTTGGCACGTGCTGCTAAATTAGTTAAAGCAGGCGGTCGTGTTGTTTATGCAACCTGTAGTTTGCTGAAAGAGGAAAACGAAGTGATTGCCGAAGCGTTTTTAAATGCACATCCAGACTTTGTGTTAATACCGGCAAATGAAGTGTTAGCTCAGCAACAGATTAACTTAGACACAGGAAAATACTTAAACTTGTTGCCGCATTTACATGGTACTGATGGTTTCTTTGCGGCCGTGTTTGAAAAAAAATTGGCTGAAAGTAAGCCTATTGAAAAGTCTTTAAAGAAAGCCGCCTAAACATGGCGCTTGACCTTTCTAACACCTTGGTTGTTGGTATTTCGGCAACAGCTTTATTTGATTTAGGTGAGGCGGATCGCTTGTTTCAAGAACGCTTGAAAGTAGATGTTGAGAAAGCCGTTATCGAATATCGCCAGTATATGCTGGCTAGAGAAAATGAGCCCTTGCTCGATGGTACTGGCATGCCGCTTATCAGGGCACTATTAGAGCTCAATAAGTTTCATCAGAAAGACGAAGCGCCATTAGTTGAAGTGGTCGTCATGTCGAGAAACAGTCCAGAAACAGGTGTGCGTGTTTTTAATAATATACGAAAACTCGGATTAAAAATCAGCCGCCATGCGTTCACTGGTGGCGAGTCAGTTGCCGATTATATTGAAGCATTTGATGTGGATTTGTTCTTAACAACCAATCTTAAAGATGCACAAAAGGTAATGGACGCTGGTAAATGCGCCGTTGCTTTATTGAAGGAGCCACCTAAAGATATCGAGCAATTGCCTAGCGACCAAGTCAGAATTGCATTTGATGGTGATGCGGTATTATTTGATGAAAGCAGTGAGCTTATTTTTAAGTCAAAAGGCTTAGATGAGTTTCAGCAAAATGAAGATTTGCAACAACATGTACCGATGTTAGAAGGTCCTTACGCTTCATTCTTGCAAAAACTGGCCAAGTTGCAGAGCCGTTTGCCATTTGGCGTGGAAATGTCGCCGATTCGTTTAGCGATTGTGACGGCAAGAAGTGCGCCTGCCGAGATGCGGGTGATTAACACACTGCGCCATTGGGGTGTTTATGTGAACGAAGTGTTCTTTTTGGGAGGACTGAATAAAGCTGCTATTTTAAAAGCATTCAAGCCACACATCTTTTTTGATGACCAGGATTTACATATAGAAACCGCATCAAAACTAGTGCCTGCGGGTAAAGTACCTTACAAAACAGACTCTTTATTAAATAAGCAAAAATAGATAAAGTGAGTATTCAAATCAAACTACTCAAAAGTGATTGCCAATGAAATTGCCTAGTCTTAATGTGCAGATATTAATTGGTGCTGTGTTTGGTGTGTTAATTGGCTTGTTATTTCAGCAAACGGGCGTAGAAAGCACAACTGCTTCTTCTAGCCTTTATGCAGCCACGATTATCGGTACATTATTTATCGATTTGCTTAAAATGATTTTAATTCCTCTGGTGTTTTGTAGCATTGTCGTGGGTATTGCCAACTTGAGACAACATCAACAAATGCATAAAGTATGGGTAACTACACTTATCTTCTTTGTAGTTACCATGGGGATTGCCATGATTGTCGGCATGGTTGCGAGTACCTATTTTAAGCCTGGGTCTGGATTAGAGGTGAGTATGTTTGAAGGTGCGATGCAAAACTTTCAATCACATCAAATGCCCTTACCTGAATTTTTTGCTCACTTCCTACACAACTTATTTGTTAATCCATTTCAAGCCTTGGCCGAAGGCAAAGTGTTGGCCGTGGTTATTTTTGCTTTGTTTCTAGGTATTGCGCTGGTGATGGGTGGTGACCGCTATAAAAACATTCTCGTGCTGTTGGACGAGGGCTTACAAGTCACCATGCGCATCGTTAATTGGATTATGTGGTTAGCGCCTTATGGCATTGCAGCGCTACTGATTAAGCTAGTTGCGACGCAAGATGTTGCGATGTTGGGCACTCTTGCGCAATTCGTTGCGATTGTTGCAGGCACGCTATTATTTCATGGCGTTATTATTTTACCCTTACTCTTATTTTTGTTTACAGGGAAGTCACCTATTTGGTTTTGGCAAGGCGCACGACAGGCTTTAATCACCGCATTTGCTACCAGTTCAAGTTCAGCTACCTTACCCATTACGATGCGCTGTGCCACTGAACAGTTAGACGTAAAACCAGAGATTGCAGGCTTTGTGCTTCCGCTGGGGGCGACCATGAATATGGATGGCACAGCACTTTATGAAGCGGCAGCGGCTTTATTTATTGCAAACTTAGTCGGTGTTGATTTAAGTTTTACCCAGCAAATCATAGTCTTTCTGACAGCAATGCTAGCTTCGGTTGGCGCGCCTGGCATCCCAAGCGCAGGGATGGTGACCATGGTGTTGGTATTGCAATCCGTCGGACTACCTGCTGAAGCCATTGCAATTTTGTTGCCAGTCGATCGTTTGTTAGATACTTTACGCACGACGATTAATGTCGAAGGTGATATGACGGCGAGTTTAGTTGTTCAAAAAATCGTTTCTTAAGGCTACAAACTTCCTATGCTAAATTTTTATAAAGCCGATTTGGTTGATGCTGAGGCTATTGCAAAGCTCATTAATGTTGCCTATCGTGGTGAAACCAGTCGCAAAGGCTGGACGACAGAAGCCGATATTTTAGATGGCCTACGCACTACGACCGCTGAAGTGACTAAGATGATTAAACGCAGCGATGCATTTGTTTTAATCGGAGTGCAGAACGATGAAATTGTAGCGACCATATGTTGTGAGTTACAAGTGATTGCATTTAAACATACGGTACATTTTGGCATGATTGCGGTGAAGCCAAGCTTGCAAAATAAAGGGCATGGCAAGGACATGATTAATGCTGCTGAAACCATTACTAGGCGCGAGTGGCGCGTAGCAGGTTTCCATATGACCGTCATTTCTTTACGCAGTGAGCTCATCGAATTTTATGAGCGTCTTGGCTATCAGCGTACAGGTGAATTTGAGGAGTTTCCACAGAATCCTAACTTGTGGCAGCCTAAAGTCGATGGTTTGAGTTTACAGGTGTTGGCTAAATTAGCTTAATTTTAACGCATGACTAGTTGGCAGAACCAAAATCAATTTACCTTAAGCTTAATTGCTTTTTTGCATTCTCACCGACTGTAATTTTTCCAGCGCATGCATGACTAATGAGTAGGCGGCAGGCACCACCACTAATGTCAGCAACGTTGAAGAAAGCATGCCGCCAATAATCGCGATGGATAGTGGTTGATTGGTTTCACTACCTGCCCCTAATCCAATTGCAGCCGGTAACAAGGCCAAAACAATCGTCAGTGATGTCATGATGACAGGGCGCAACCGTACTGGACAGGCCTCGGTTAATGCTTCATCAATACCAGCACCTTTCTCTCTGAGTTGATTAGTTAAATCAATCAGCAAAATTGAATTTTTAGCGACTAAGCCAATTAATAACACTAAGCCAATCATTGAGTAAATATTTAACGATTGATTAAACAACATCAACCCGATTAAGCCGCCGATAATAGCCAACGGCTGTGCAAGCATCACAATGAGGGGTTGTATAAAAGAATTGAATTGGCTTGCAAGCACCATGTAAAGCAAAACAAAAGCCAAAATAAATACAAATGACATGTTCTTGATTGTTTTACGCATTTCCTCAGCTTGACCTGAAAGCATTAGTTTATAGTCTACAGGCACAATTTCTGCTGCGGTTGTGTTGACGACATCTAATGCTTCATTTAGCGGCATGGTCGGGTTGGCATAGAAATTAACCGCATATTGCAAATCATATCGACCAATTACGGCTGCGCCTAAAGTTGATTTAAAACTTGCCACAGCATCAAGCCTTATTAACTCTCCATTGGTATTTCTTAGATAAATTTTATTTAAATCAGCTGCTTGTTGTAACAAGGTTTCATCCGCTTTTAAGCGAATATCGTAGCGTTGTCCATCACTAATATTATCGTTATAGCTGGCAACATTAATGCCACCTGCATACATCGAAATGGCAGTAGCAATTTCTCTGGCATTTAAGCCTAAATTTGCCGCACGTGTTCGATCGATATCAACGCTCAGCTGAGGTAAATCGAGTTGTACATCCACATCGACTTTACCCATGCCTTCGGTTTTAGAAAGCGCATCTTTAAGCCGATTAGCAACGTCGCCTAGCTCAGCCAAGTTGTTGCCAGTTAAAATAAATTGTAATTTTTCTGAGCGTTGTCCAGATGAAATAGAAGGCGGAGATGCAAACGCATTGACACCTGCGATTTGTGCCAAATCTGCTTTTACCAGCGTAATTAATTCGCCTTGGCTAAGATCACGTTCTTCTTTCGGTTTAAGTCTCACATTGATGTTACCTAAATTCACTTGCCCACGCGAGCCTGTACCGATAGACGCATAATAACTGTCTATTTCTGGATATTTTGATAGAGCCTCTTCAATGAGTTTAAGACGTGAGTCGGTATACTCAAGGTTAGAACCTAAAGGCGTTTTCGCACTAATTCTAAAAGCACTTTCATCAGACTCAGGTACAAACTCTTTATCGACATGCTTAAGGGTATAAAAACCAGTAAGCGCCACAAATAGTGCGGTAAAAATAAGAATAAAACCACGGTGAAGCAGCGTAACGTCTAAAAGTTTTTTATAAACGTTATCTAGTTTTGCTAAGGTATTAGCAATTTTGGTATAGATAATATTTTCCTGTTGCACCACATTTAAATAACGCGAGCAAAGCATTGGGGTTAGCGTTAATGACACCAATAATGAAATAAGTACACCGAAAGTAACGACTACGGCAAACGATTCAAAGAACATCCCAACAATGCCATCCATAAAAATAACCGGTGCAAAGATACAGACTAAAGCGGCGGATGATGCTAGCACCGCAAACACCACTTCATTACTACCGTTAATGGTAGCGAGTGTGCGGAATCTGGCGACGGCAGCTGGATTTTTAAAATCCTCTTCGCTGAGTTTGTTCCCTAATTCACCTGACATATGCCGCATAATACTTTCGCGAACTACGATTGCATCGTCTACTACAACACCAATCAGTAAGAGTAGTGCGAGTAGCGTCATGCTGTTAAACGTGTAACCTGCAAAATACATCACAGCAATAGCGCCTAACAATGACACTGGGATCTCTAAACAAATCATGACAGTTGAGCTAAAAGACCGCATAAAAATAAGTACGACTAAGGCAGCAAACAAGGTACCTTCAACTAAATGTTCTTTTAGAGAGTTAACAATTTGATTAATAAAAATAGAGTCATTTGACGATACTTCTAGCTTTAAACCAGGTGGCAAGTTCGGAATAATATCTTCATCTAGTTTTTTCTGCACAGCATCAATAATTTGCACTGTATTGGTATTCGCAATTTTAACAATGCCTATTCCGACAGCTGGTTTGCCATTAAAACGTGCAATCTGCCGGTTATCAGTAATGCTATCTTCTACTTTGGCAATGTCTTTAAGATAAATGGGCGAGCCCATTTTTTGTTTTACAACCATGTTTTCTAAATCGTGAATATCATGAAACTCTAAATCTAATTTAATCAGTTGTTCAGCTCTATCGCTCACTAAAAACCCACTCGGTAATTGCACGTGCTCGCGCTGAAAAGCATCGATTAGATCATTAGCACCTAATTTATACGCGGCCATGCGTTCAGGAGAGACGGTCACACGAATCACGCGTTCACGTTGACCTCCAAATCGAATCTCACCAACGCCATTAATGGTCTCAAACTTCTTTTTCAATACATTGGTGGCATATAAATTTAACTGTTGAATAGTGCGATCACCATTTAATGATAGCCATATAATAGGATTGGCATCAGAGTCTACTTTTCTAACAGTCGGTGGGTCTGTATCAGTCGGTAAGCGATTTAGGATTTGACTAATTTTGGATTGCACTTCATTAAATGCAACGTCAATATCTTTGTCGAGGCTAAAAGTAATGCTGATGCTGGAAACGCCTGGAGATGACGCTGAGCCAATATGATCAATGCCTGGCGTGGTATTGATGGCGGATTCAATGATGCTAGTGATGCTAGTGTCAATTACCTCTGCATTTGCACCACGCAATGTAGTGGTAACGGTAATCACTGGAAAATCGATCGAAGGAATACGGTCTACACCGATGCGGTCATATGAAATGAAGCCAAATAAAATGATCATGCCCGACACCATCCAAGCTAGGACGTGTCTTTTAATGGAGAACTCAGGAAGTGTCATATTAGAGAAAGGTCATCTTAGGAAAGTGTCGTATTACAATCTAAATTTCTGCAGTTTTACGCTTTTTGGCAATTTCTACAGGTGCTTTATCGGTTAAAAAACCAGCACCATCAACAACAATTATGTCATCGATAGTTAAGCCAGATAGAATTTCTATCAATCCATTCTGGCGCAATCCTGACTCAACCACCACCTGATGCGCAATATTATTGCGAACAACATAAACGACTTCACCTGCTGGACGTAGTACAAGACTTTGTTCTGGAATCATTGTGGTCGCAGGCCGCTCATTTAACACAACGGTACCAGTAACGGTCGCCCCAGGCTGCCATCCTTGCGCATTATTGATATCGGCAATGACATCTATCGTCCGTGTACCTTCTGCAATGAGCGGTTTTAGTTCACGAATAACCGTTTCAATCATTTGATCACTGGTTGGTGTTTTGAGTCGCACAATTAAACCGGGTTTGAGTTGCGCTCCTAGCTGTTCTGGAAAAGGTAAATGTGCGCGTAATATTTGTTTAGACACAATTTGCACAATTGGGTCGCCTACGCGAAGATAGTCGCCTGTATCGACAGGCTTACTTTCAATAATTCCGCTGACTGGAGCAATGATTTTCGATTTGCTGCTGTCGTGGTTGATGCTAGCAACACGTGCCTTGGCGGCGACGATTTGTTGCTTCAGTACATTTTTTTGAGCAACTTCGTTATCAACCGCATTTTGAGAAATGAATTTTCTGTCGACCAATGTTTGATTGCGCGAAACGATTTTAGTCTGGTTCTCTAATAACGCCTGAATTCTGGCAACTTCCGCTTGCGCCTCATTGCGTTGCATGATGTAGTCAGTAGCATCTAGCGTGGCAATAAGCTGGCCTTTAGTAACGGTGTCGCCTGTGTTGACATATACTTTGATCACGCGCGCCGCCATCTCAGCGGCTAGCGTTGGGTTGATTAGACCTTCAAGCGAACCCACGGAAGTTTGTGTCACTTCAATTGCCTGATTGTTGACCGATGAAACGGTCACTAATGTGGCTCGTACGTCCGATTTCTTATCAGCAGCATCGTCAGCCCCGCACGCACTAAGCAAAGCAGTCAGGAAAAAAGCTGAAATAATGACAGTATATTGAGGCATAGTTAAGCGGTTCAATCTTAATTAGTTAACGTTTTTATAATTGATGAATCTTTATAGTTGACGAATCATAGACCATTAATTGCTGACCAATCAAAAAAAGGACCTGGATCAGTTTTACGTCCTGGTGCAATGTCTGAATGACCAACAACATACTGAATAGAGTAAGTTTTCTTTAAAGATGCCAACAATTTATTCAGTACTTGATATTGCGCAGATTCGAATGGTTCAAAATCAGACCCTTCAAGCTCTATTCCGACCGAGAAATCATTACATCGTTCACGGTTTTGCCAATTTGATACGCCAGCATGCCATGCGCGTTTATTGCATGGCACAAATTGAATCAGTTCCCCATCTCGTCTAATCAAAAAATGCGAGGATACTTTAGCCGTGTGAATCTGTGCATAATAAGGATGTTCATTCGGATCAAGCTGATTGGTAAATAAGGCAATGATGCCATTGCCGCTGTATTCTGATGGCGGCAGGCTAATGTTATGAATAACCACCATGTCGATAGTGCAATTATTTGCTCGATCATCAAAGTTAGGCGAGGCTATTTGTTTTGCACTGGCGAGAACGCCTTCACTGTCAAGGATGTACAGCTGATTAAGTGGGATTTTCATTATGTTTATTTTAGGTTATTTCTGTATAAAATCGGTTGCTGATGTAAAATAATTTAATTCTTTTTAAGTGGTTTTGATATGGTCTTTATTGCATTGTTAGCCATGCTGCTCGTTATCCTGATCGCAGCAGAAATATTCACCAATGCACTAGAGCATTTGGGCGATAGGCTCGGTATATCAGAAGGCGTCACAGGCTCTTTGTTTGCAGCAATAGGTACGGCGTTACCAGAGACGATGGTGCCATTATTAGCTATTTTTTCTTACAGTGAACATGCTGGCAACGCTAGTGTTGGTCATGAGATTGGTGTTGGCGCGATTATCGGTGCGCCATTGATGTTATCAACCTTATCACTTAGTTTGATGGCGATGGCAGTCTGGCGCCGCCGCGGATTGACTGGACATCTTCGACCGGAGCGTACAGGGCTCATCAGAGATTTAAATTTCTTTTTGGGTGCCTTCTCGTTAGCAACGATTTCAATGTTTATCCCACACTCGCTTCCATCGGTCCGCTACGGCATTAGTTTTTTTATGATTTTAATCTATTTTGTGTATGTATTAATGACGATTAAAGCATCAAAAGCATTGGTGCAAGATGGGCACGGCACCGAAGCGGAAAGTGATTTATTCTTAAGTAAACTTGGTTTGCCCAATAATATGGTATTAATTGTTGTTCAATTATTGCTGGGATTGATATTGCTGGTTTACGGGGCAAAAGGCTTTATTAATGAAGTAGAAGATGCAGCAAAAATTATTGGCATTTCTACCCTATTGCTTTCTTTATTGGTCATTCCTATCGCGACGGAGTTACCAGAAAAGGTCAACAGCATTTTATGGATACGCAAAGGCAAAGATACCTTGGCGTTTGGTAATATTACCGGTGCCATGGTCTTTCAAGGCACCTTGTTGCCTGCTATCGGCGTGTTATTAACACCGTGGCAGGCTCAGAGTGAGGTTGTATTAGGTTTGGTAGCTACTTTAATAGCCGCAATTTGGTTGCGTGTAAGGATTGCAAAAGGTGGGCTGTTGGTTTGGCATCTGCTCGCTAATTGTCTACTTTACCTAGCGTATCTATTGCTAGTGTTGTATTGAACTAAATCACGACTAAACTAGATAATTATTTAACTCACAACATAAAAACAGTATTAACGCTCTTCTAACATTTCATCGTCAGTGTCTTGAGCATCATCTTTTGCTAACCCTAGTTTTGTTAGTCGATAGCGTAAGGTTCTAAAGCTCACGCCGAGTAATTTTGCGGCAGCGGTTTTGTTATTGTTAGCTTTTTCTAATGCTTTTAGAATTTCACGTTTTTCAATATCTTCTAGATAGTTGGGTAGGCTCGTATCTCCATCTTTGCTTGGACTCAACTGTCCACTATCCGCATGCATCATACTAGCAGCGTCATCAATTAGTAAATCATCTATACAGATGGTTTCGCCATCACATAAAGCGAGTGCTCGCTCTAATAGGTTCTCTAACTCGCGTACATTCCCTGTAAACGGACGTGATGCAATCAACTTATTTGCTTCTGGGTCTAGTGTTGGGATCTCTATTGATTGAGCTTTACATAACTTCTCTAATAACTTTTGAGTTAGCTCTGGAATGTCCTCAGGATGATCGCGTAAAGAAGGCATTTTGAGCTGAATAACATTCAACCGATAATACAAATCCTGTCTAAACAAACCTGCCGCCATCATCTCTGTTAGATTTTTATGAGTGGCGCTAATGATGCGAACGTCAACTGACTCCTCTATGGTATCGCCTACCGCCCGCACTTTCTTTTCTTGAATGGCACGCAATAACTTTACCTGCATTAACAATGGTAAATCGGCTACTTCATCTAAAAATAACGTACCTCCATTTGCCGCTTGAAATAAACCAGAAGTATCTTTTGCTGCGCCGGTAAACGCACCTTTTTTATAACCAAAAAACTCACTTTCCATTAATGTTTCTGGAATAGCGCCGCAGTTAACGGCAACAAAGGCCTCGTCTTTACGTGAACTGTTTTGATGAATTAATCTTGCAGCAAGTTCTTTACCACTACCCGATTCGCCGCTGATATAAACTGGTGCTTGGCTGCGCGCTAATTTAATTATCATGGCGCGTATTTGATTAATCGCTGCAGAGTTGCCAATTAAATCGGCTGTGTTTTTAGATGACTTGCTATCTGTGCTGGAAAGCTTGAGTGCCGACTCGACCAAAGGGCGCAATTGTTTGAGTGATATTGGTTTGCTAAGATAATCGAAAGCGCCCGCTTTAAGGGCAGAAACAGCATTTTCTGCACTGCCATAAGCGGTAATCACAGCAACAGGTAAGCCACTGTATTCATTTGAGATATGGGTTACTAACTCTAATCCCATTCCATCAGGTAAATGCATATCAGTTAAACAAAGATTGTATTCCTTGCTAGCCAGCAAATGTTTTGCATCGCTTATATTGCTCGCGCTGTCCGCATAAATATCCATACGCTCAAGTGTCAACACGACTAGTTCGCGAATATCGGTTTCATCGTCAACCACTAAACATTTAAATTGTTCTGACATGATTAAATTGTAGCCTTTTTAATGTGAATCACAAACTTTGCCCCAATTTCTGTTGGTTTATATTGTAAATTTGCGCCATTGGCTTCTGCTAACTCTCGACTAATATAAAGTCCTAATCCAGTCCCCGTATTTTCTGTGGTAAAAAACGGTTCAAATAAGTGGTGCTTAATGTTGTCAGGAATGCCCTCACCATCATCAGCAATTTCAATGGTCGTAATAAATGGCGCTTTACCAGTATACACACGTAAATTGAGGCTATTTTGTTGCTGTAAACTATGCCGCCAGCCATTTTTACAAAGATTCCATAAAATTTGATTTAAGTGCCTACGATCAAAAAAAACAATATCATCATGACTGTCAGTTGTTAAGGTGAATTGTTCGTTAGAAAGATTCTCAACAGCACAAAGCTCTTGATGAAAATCACTAACAAATTGTTTGAGATTAATGACTTCTTGATTAGTACGATCTCGACGATTCAATTCAAGGATGTCTTTAATAATCTGATCAACCCGCTCTACATTATCGGCAATAATTTGTAGCATGCGTTGATTCGTCGCTGGCATCTCTTCTTCCTGCAACAACTGATTTGCATGACTGATGGAGCTGAGCGGGTTGCGAATTTCGTGCGCAATCTTAGCGGTTAAGCGACCTAATGCGGCGAGCTTGACTTGATGTGATTGTGTTTGCACTTGTGACCAATCTTCAATGAACACTACCGCACCTTGATTGCGATTTTCTGCAACAGGTAAAAAACTAATACGTAATTCACGAGAAAAAATATGCACGGCTGACGTGTGTGGCGCTGCGTTTTCAGCGCTTGTTTCCGTATTGCTAAACCAATCTGTTAGTAAAGTCGCGATTTCCGGCGCAATAGAATCAAGGCTTTTTTCTGCCCAGTCTTTATTTTCTAAATTAAGAAAAGCCTCGGCTTGTAAATTATGGTGTTTGATAAAGAGGTTGCGATCCACAACAATGACGCCATCTTTCATTCTATGGGTAATAAGCGCATTGACATGAGCTAGTGACTTTAAATCTAAACCGCGTTGCGAAGCCAAATCTTCACTGTCTTGCATTCTTCTCGCTAAGCTATGCGCAAGCCAGGCAATGGCGAAGCAGGCAATGCTTAGAATTACGGCTGAGGTGTAATCATGTTCAATATTTGGATGAATCAACGAGTCTAAAAATTGCTGTAATAAAATACCAATAGTGGCAAGCGCGGCATAAAAGATAGATAAGCGCCCATCGCTAATCAAGCTGGCAGCGGCAATCGCAATGACTAGCAATAAGCCCATAACGCTATGATTAGCAGCGCTTACTTGTATTAAAAGCAAAATAAATAGAATATCTAAGATGATTTGAAATGGCAGGGTTAATTCTAATTTTGGTTTTTCAAACCAAGTGGCAATCGCTGAAACAAGGCTGAAAGTGAGATAGACCAACGCTATTTTGGCATAGGTATTGTCGTTAATTGTTTGCCAAGATAAGACCGCGACGTTATTTAATAGCAGCGTGAGTGCAATGAGCACGCGATAGCCATTATATAGTTTGAAGCTATTCCAATGCGCTTTCATTTGCTTGGTTTCTGAAACGGATATCGGCGCCATATGTATTACTTACTTGGGATGGCAATCGGGATTGTTGCAGTAAACAATACTGTCAATTGTATGTGTTTCAGTTTCAGGAATATGTAATCCGCACTGGCTGCAGGCCACTATTTTCTCAGGTGATGATTGATGTGTTTTGGTCCTATTGGCTGTTATTGAAGCGATAAAGCGTCTCAACACAACAAACAATATCCAAATTAAGACAATTAAGATTAAAATTCTTAGCATATCAATAATAATAACTTTAAAGATGGCTTTGGTGTAACAAATAAAATGAAGTATAAAGCAGCCTGGTCAAGGCTAGAAGCCCTTATGCTGTTATACTTAACGTTGGTGATAATAAAATAAATTCATGGCGAGCTCACAAGAATTATCAGATTTTCTACGCGATGTAGAACGACGTGCTTTCAAGCAAACAGCTTATGCTGTGCGCGATGAGCATGCGGCGATGGATATTGTGCAAGATGCTATGTTCAAATTAGCGGATAAATATCCTGATAAACCAGTGAATGAGTATCCGATGTTGTTTCAACGTATTTTACAAAACACCATGCGTGATTTTTGGCGTCGTCAAAAGGTGCGCTCACTCTGGACTACCTTGCTTTCATCTTTCGGCACGCAGAGTGATGATGGTGAAGACAGAGATCCGCTCGACACTATGGATGTTGATGATGGCTCTCAAAACCCTGCAACACAATTAGAAGGTAGTCAAACGCTACAAGTGATTGAAACAGCGCTACAAAAGTTACCAGCACGTCAACGAGAAGCGTTCGTATTGCGTTATTGGGAGGAGATGAGTGTTGCCGAAACAGCTGAGTCAATGGGCTGTTCAGAGGGCAGTGTTAAAACGCATTGTTCACGCGCATTGCACACAATGGCGGCATTGCTAGCGCAACAAGGCTTAGGCACAGTTAAAGAATTAAATACTTAGGGGTAACGTCATGAAGACAGACAATACAGATTACGAATATAATAAAGATGAACAAGGCAAGCAAATTGCTGCGTTGTTGGATGAAAAAGCGCAGCGTTTAAGCATGCGTGTTTTAAAGCAACTCGAAGATGGCAGAAATCATGCAGTTGACAGGCACCAAAAACAGCAAGGCTCAACGGTTAATGCGGATGGTACATTAAGTCATTGGGTTAGTTGGGCTGATCATCATCGAGTTGCGATGGCGGGATTAGCATTGGCAGTTCTGGTCAGTGGTTTTTTGATTATGCAAAGCTTGAGTACGAACGAAACAAGTGATGCATTTTTGCTCGGTGCGGATTTGCCACCAGAAGCCTTTGTAGATAAAGGATTTGAACCAGCGTTGAATCAATCGGCGAGCCTATAAAATTAGGTCGTGAAATTAGGTCGTGAAATTAGGCCACATTTTTTTAAGTTTTAGGTAGCGAGGTTGAATGAAAAAGTTTTGGTTGATAGCTAGTTTGTTATTTGTCATGCATGTGCATGCAGCAACAAATCAAGAACAGTTGGCAATGGCTGATATTGGTGCGATTAAAACGTCTTTGAGTGACGACGCGCCTGCAAAAAAATGGGCTGAACTGACTGAGCAGCAACGTAACGTTTTGACCCCCTTGTCTGCTGAGTGGAATACACTCAGACCATGGCAACGTGAAAAGATGCTTGATATTGCTGAAGACTATCCAAAGATGGACGCAAAAAAACAAAAGCGCGTACAAAACCGCTTGAATACTTGGAGTCGTATGACACCATATGAGCGTGAAAATGCACGCAAACGTTTCCAAAAATTTCATAGCTTGAGCCCAGAAGAGCAACAGAATTTACGCAATAAATGGGCTGAACATCAGAAATTGCCAGAGCAAGAGCGTGAAAAAATGCGTAAACAATCTGGTGAGGTTTATTACGATCCTGAGTTAGATTAGTCTTGCTCTTATTAGAATTAATAGAAATGCCCGCTAATTAATTTGGTGGGCTTTTTTATAGCTGTTTTGGACAAAAAATTATGAAGAATAATGTTGCTTTAATCAATCGTTTTGCCGCCTGCTTGTATGAGCTATTGTCAATGATTGCGCTTTGGTTGCTGTGCACTGCGATTTTTATGATGTTGTTTGGTCCTGTTGATACTGTATTAAAGCGTCTCTGTTTACAACTATTGTTATGGTTGGTAACTGGCGCATATTTCATTCGTTGTTGGATTGCAACAGGGCAAACACTGGCGTCACAAGCATGGAAGATAAGGCTGGTTAACCAGCAAAATGAGGCAGTAACGATTTATCAGGCAATCTCAAGATATGTGTTGGCGACATTTTCGCTATTCGGATTTGGCCTTGGCTTTTTATGGGCGCTTGTCGATAAAGAGCGATTGTTTTTACATGATAGACTATTAAAAACACGCTTAATTAAAGCGAGCTAAATAAAAGTTAAGCAAATTAGGCCGCCTATAGAGACCTCTAGTTAGCGTCGTTCAATCATTAAGATGAGCGTTAAGCCGCCTAGCAGGAATAGTAATGTGGGGCTAATCGCACTCATCAGTGGCGGCCAATCGTTAAGCACACCCAAGTGGCTAAAGACGCGATTCATAATTTGATAAACGACACCAAGTAATATGCCAATAAATATTTTAGTGCTCGTGTTAGAGGCGCGTTGTTGTAAAAAGCCAAACGGCAACGCCAAAATCACCATCACAACACAAGCCAGCGGATAGATGAGTTTTGCCCATAGTGCGACTTCATAACGCGTCGTTCTTTGATTATTCTTAGCTAGGTGAGAAATAAAATCGTATAAATTCCACGCTGACATTTTTTCTGGCGCTACGAGCAATACATTTAACAATTCTGGGCGAATAGCAGAGTCCCAATTTGCTTCATCGAAAAATTCCGTTTTAATCTGATTTTGGTCTGTTTTGCTGGATGCTTTAAATTGTGTTTGCGTGACCTCGGTTAATTTCCAACGACTATCTAAGTAGTCTGCTTTTTTTGCATTGCTAATGGACGTCAGTTTGAAGGTTTCATCAAACTCATAAATGATCACATCGAGCAAGGTCGCATCTGGTAGCACGGTCGCTACATTAATAAAGCTTTTACCATCTTTTACCCATAAGCCAGACTTAAAGTCCTGCGCGACGACGGCATCTGTTGCTTGAATGCGCATGCGTTGTGCAACTTTTTCACTGATTGGGGTGATAAGTTCGCCAACGAGAAAGGTGACGATAGTAAATAGCAATCCGACTTTAGCTAAGGTAATACCGATGTTTGCAATTGATAGGCCACTCACACGCATCACAATCAACTCAGAGGTGCGACCTAGTGCACCTAAGCTGACCATCATGCCAATTAGTACCGCAACTGGCGTTACTTCATAAATGTGTCCTGGAACGCTAAGTAAAACGAAAGTGAGCATATTGGAAATATTGTAGTTGCCACGTCCAAGGTTCTCTAGTTCTTGAATAAAGTCAAAGAATGAGAACATCGCAATTAAACCTAGCATAATCATTAAAATGCTTAGCGTCGATTCTTTCCATAAATAACGGTGAAGGATGCGCATGATTAACCCAGCTTTTTCTGTTTAGGTGCTGATCGTCTTGGGATTAATCTAGTCATTGTTATCGGAAATATCGGCAGTAAGTAATTACGACGATAGAACAAATAAATCGCCAATAAGGCAAATAAACCATGTACCGGCCATAAGCCAATGAGCGGATGAATTTTGCTTTGCGTTATCCAGGCTTCAAAAATATTGAGCATGTTGTTATAGATGATAAAAATAAAAACAGCCAGCATCAAATTGAGAGAGCGGCCTGCACGCGGGTCAACAAAACTTAATGGAATGGCTAATAAGACGAGAATAAAAGCGGATACAGGAATCGCGAGCCGTGATTGAAGTTCCGCCTTATCGCTAGGATTTTCACTCGAAATAAGACTCATTGATGAAATCGTTTCCGTCTTTGCTGTTGGAATGGCGACCTCTTTTGTCTCAAGACGCAGTGCATAGCGTTCAAATTCAGTAGATGACATTTCTGCTGAATTAGGCTTACCTTGATAGCGTCTACCGTTCTCTAGCAAAATAAAACGGTCGTCATTTTCAGCGGTATAACGACTTCCTTTGCTTGATACAATGATGCCTGTTTTTTGATGTTGGGTTGATTGAATAAATACGTTTTTAACCACATTGCCGAGTTCATCAAACCCTTCAACAAAATAAACGCGTTCTCCGTTGTTAGACTCTTTAAAAACCCCTGGGCTAATTGATGAGGATTCATCACGGGCTTTTAGTTGATTTTCATAATCTGCGACCTTTTGGTTGGCCCAAGGCATGACAAAAAAACTCAGCACTGTAATGATAATAATGACGGGTATCGCAAAGCTAAGCGTAGGGCGAATCCATTTGGTAATGCCTAAGCCAGAAGTAAGCCAAATGACCATTTCGGAGTCTCGATACCAGCGCGTCAAAGTGAGTAGTACCGCTAAAAAAATGGTTAACGACAACAATGCGGGCAAAAAACGAATTAAATTAAACCCGAGTATTGTTGTGAGGGCGTCGTTAGGAATCCATCCTTTTGCCGCTTTTCCAACTAAAAAGCCCGCACGTTGTGCAACCACAATGCCGATTAGAATGAAGAACAGAGCAGTCGCTGTAAAGATGAGCTCGTGCGAAAGTGATTTTTTAAAAATTTTCAATTGTGAGATTACGCTTTTATTTCATATCAAAACACTGGATAATTAACTTAATATTTTCAGACAACAGTATAAGGTTTATTAGATGGAATTTAGCATAAAAAATGGGAATCCTGAAAAACAACGTAATGATTGTTTGATTGTTGGGGTATTTGAGAATAAAAAATTGTCAGCGTCAGCTGAATTATTAGATGCTGCTTCTGAGCATGCAATTAGCGCAGTGGTTAAAATAGGTGATATGAATGGTGACTTGGCGACTACTTTACTCATGCATCAACTGCCCAATGTGATGGCTAAGCGTGTGCTATTAGTGGGGCTTGGTAAACAAGATGAATTTGGTGTAAAGCAATACTTGAAGGCAACGCGGGCAGCCGTTAAAGCGCTGCCAAAAGTAGCGAAAGAAGTTGGTTTCTATTTGACGGAGTTGCCTGTAGCCGCAATGACGGTACAAGAAAAGACGGCGCAAATAGCAGAGATTCTTTTAGATGCTACTTATCAAATTAATGCATTGAAATCAAAAAAGGCTGAATCGATTGCGTTAAAAAAAGTAGCCATATTTGTTGAAAGTGCGCAAGTATCAGAAGCGAAAACGGCTTTAGCACAAGGCTTAGCGATTGCAGAAGGTGTGCGCATGGCAAAAGATTTAGGCAACTTGCCTGGTAATGTTTGTACGCCAACTTATTTAGGCAAGCAAGCAAAGCAGTTAGCAAAAGACTATGGCTTTAAGGTGGAAGTATTAGACAAATCACAAATTGAAAAATTAGGAATGGGTGCTTTCTTAGGCGTTGCGCAAGGTAGTGATGAGCCAATGCGATTAATTGTGTTACAGCATCAAAAAGGTAAAAAAGAGCAGAAACCAATTGTGCTGGTTGGTAAAGGCATTACCTTTGATACTGGCGGAATTTCACTCAAATCAGGCGCTGAGATGGATGAGATGAAGTATGACATGTGTGGTGCTGCTAGTGTCTTAGGTACGTTTAAAGCTATTGGTGAAATGGATTTGCCAATCAATGCTGTTTGTATAATTCCAACTTGTGACAATATGCCAAGTGGCAAAGCATTGAAGCCAGGTGATATTGTCACCAGTATGTCAGGCCAAACAATTGAAGTGCTGAATACGGATGCAGAAGGCCGCTTAGTGTTATGTGATGCGCTGACCTATGCAGAAAGATTTGAGCCAAGCACCGTTATTGATGTCGCGACATTAACGGGTGCTTGTGTCATTGCCCTTGGTCATCATGCTTCAGCCGTTTATAGTAGCCAAGATGCGCTGGCGGCGGAGTTAATTGCTGCAGGAGAATCGGCTCATGATAGAGCTTGGCATATGCCATTATGGGATGAGTATCAACCTCAGCTCGATAGTAACTTTGCGGATATGGCCAATATTGGCGGCCGTGCTGGCGGTAGTATTACAGCGGCGTGTTTCTTATCTCGCTACACTAAAAAGTATGATTGGGCGCATTTAGATATTGCAGGAACCGCTTGGAAATCTGGAAAAGCAAAAGGCGGGACAGGGCGACCAGTTCCCTTATTAACAACATTCTTAATTAAACGTGCTGCTAGCTATTAAGCTAGTACTCAAATGACACGGGTAATTTTTTACTCCAACATCAGTGATAAGCAAACTGCTTTAACGATATTAGTGCGCAAAGCGCTAGCAAAAAGGCATTTGGTGACGTTGTTTACTGAAAGCGAGCAAGCAGCAAAAGCCTATCGTGATGTCTTGTGGCAAAAAGATGCGATGAGCTTTTTGCCTAATGTATTGGCATCAGATGTTTTAGTAAACGAAACGCCCGTAGTGATCGATTGGCAAGATGAACAGTTGTGTCAGGATGATATTTTGGTTAACCTGACGCAACGTCAATTAACTGTTTTTAGTCGGTTTAGGCAGCTTATAGAGTTGGTTGGAACCGATGAGTTAGATAAAGCTTTAGCAAGAGAGCGTTTTAAATTTTATCGTGATAGAGGATATGAAATTAAGCATTTTGATGAAGCGCAGTTGATTCATTAAATGATGTTTTTTTAGAATAGGTAGAGCACATTTTGGCAGAAGATAAAATACCCGTATTAACAGAAATTTATAAACCAAAACCCGCTGTAAAAGTAGAAGTCAATCAGATTTCTGAAGTGACGGCTGATTTGGTTGCTAAAGTGACGGCGCAAGTGAGGCCGCGGCTAGAGTCTGAAATTACAGGCTTTGTGTTAGATGAACTGAAGTCTGAAATTAAAAAAGCACATCATGATGTGATTGCATCGACGCAAACTTTTGTTGAAAAAACAAAAGCGGATCTTAAAACAGAGTTGCCGCAAATGTATCAAGAAAGCGTGAAATTAGCGCAGGGCGATGTTGATGCATTGAAAAAATCAATATTAGATGACGTGTTAATGGCAACGCGTAAAGACATGGTTGATTTTCAAGAGAGTATAGTTCGGGAATATCAGCAACAAATCAATGAAACATTAGCGGCGATTGCTAAACGGGCTGAAGAAAGTGCAACAGAGCAAATTGGCATTATGCATAGTCGCGTCGGCACCCTACAACAAGAAGCATTCACTAAGCTCAAACAAGAATTTAGTGTAGAAAAAGACACAATGCTAAATGCGGCAACAGCGGAAGTGAAGACCGCATTCTCAAGTCAAATGTCGGAAGGGCAAGTGCAGTTAAAAGAGAATATAGAAGCCGCCTTAAATAAGGCGATACCAGGAATGGAAGCCCGTGTGAGCGCGCAGTTAGTGGCTGAGTTGCAGCAACTATTGCTTAAAGTGAAGTTTGTATTACCTCAGTAATGGCTTAATCTACTAGCTTGGCGTAAGCTTCAGCATTCAGTAAACGCTCGACATCATTGACGTCAGCAGGTTTAAATTTAAAAATCCATGACTGATATGGATTGTCATTAATCGCTTCAGGCATATTAGTTAACGCTTCATTTATTTCTGTTGCAACGCCGTTCATGGGAGCGTGTAGGTCAGAACCTGTTTTGACTGATTCCACTAAACCGCACGATTGTTCGGCGGTTAATGTGTCGCCAACTTTAGGCATTTCAAGATAAACAATGTCACCAAGCAAATCTTGCGCATAATCAGTAATGCCAGCAAGCCAGTTGCCGTCATCCGCTTCTTGAACCCATAAATGTTCTGCTGTGTAATGTAAAAGTGAGGGTAATTTCATTATTCAAATTTAACTTAAGGGTTTAGTTTGGGAACAACATGCCGATATTCTCTCATAAATCGCGAATGCTGAGACAACGCTAATAATAATTATGTAACATACAACCTAATTAAATTTTTATAAATACCAAATAACTGATTGACTTGTAAGTATTTTGTAACTAATATAAGTTTTCGTTTTGATTGTAACTAAGGGCATTTTTGTGAAGTATTCTTTGAAAAAATACATGCTATTCGCGATTGCTATTTCGCTTGTATCTTTACCTATAGAGTTTTTAGTGACACAAGCCTATGCAAAAGACAGCGGAACTAAATCAAAAAATATTAAAAAAGTTAGTTACCAGAAGAAGCAGACGAATAAAGCTAATCAGCTAGCATGGAGCCAACAACGTGCAAAAGATTTAGGTGAAAATTATGATGGCAGTACGTTACCGCAGCTTGCCTCAGATAAGGTATTAGTTGTTAGTCAAAATACTGGCGAGATTAAATACGCTAAAAATAGTAGCGTGGTCAGTCCAATAGCCTCTATTACAAAATTAATGACAGCGATGGTGGTGTTGGATGCACGGCAGTCGTTTGATGAAATGATTGATATTGCTGAAGAAGATGTTGATAAGATTAAAGGAACAAGCTCACGACTAGGTCTAGGAACACAATTAAGTCGTGCCGATATGTTTAAATTGGCACTGATGTCATCTGAAAATAGAGCTGCATTTTCGTTAGCGCGTCATTATCCTGGTGGGCAAAGTACTTTTATAAAAGCGATGAATGTCAAAGCACTTACACTTGGACTGACCAACTCGAACTTTGCTGAACCAACAGGTTTAATGCATCAAAATACATCAACAGCAGAAGACTTATACAAATTAGTTGCCGCTTCTTATCAATATCCAGAAATACGAAATGCTACGACAACGCCTTTTTATCATCTATCAATTGCAGGACGTGCAAATCCTGTTGAGTTTAAAAATACTAACGTTTTAGTACGGGATGGTGAATGGGATATTGGGCTGTCAAAAACGGGCTTTACTAATGAGGCTGGCCGTTGTTTGGTGATGCAAACAACGATGGATGGAGAGCCAGTCATTATGGTGTTTTTAAATGCTAAAGGAACAGATAAACGTACTGGCGATGCTAATCGTATTCGTAAATGGATTGAATACAACCATGCAAATGAGGTGGCTGCCCATGAAGATGTTGTAAGTCCAAAAGGAGCGCATCCTAAATTAGTGATGAGCGGACAAATTTATCAAAACTAAATGATTAATTAAGTAATGATGAATTAAATAAAAAAGTGGGTTTACCCCAAGCCTCTCTCAAAGTGTGTTGATTTTTTGGGTGGTTTTTGAAGTAGTAAAATGAAGCTTTATCATTAACTTGATAGGGCTTTTTCCTTATGGATTTTTGAGATTATGCTTATCGTCAAATGCTTTAAGTTTTGCCCATACTTCTCTTTTCATCAATTCAGGAAATAAGAATTTCATTAAATTATCTAAATTTTTGTTTCGTTGATAATCGTTAGAGATATAAAGAAGTTTCCTAAATTTATCAGATTTCTTTTTCCATAACCCTTTTTTATCTTCTTCTGTTATTTGTTTGCCACGATTATAAACAAGCAAGGCAACTCTAAATATCTGCAAGACACTATTATCTTTTAAATCAGCTATCGTATGAGCTGCTTGAACGAGTTTAGTATATTCACTACCTATTACTCTTCCATATTTAGCTGAATATAGCCCACTAATTAAATGGTGTATGTCATATGGATATTCATTAATGTAAATTCCTTTGTTTGTAAATTCATCTACAAAGGCTTTCCATTCACCCTTATATTCAGGTGAGTGATTATGTTTAATCCACCACTCTTCAAATCTTTCCTTTAAATCACCGTTCTCTAATTTGTTAATTAATTTTTCTTGTTCGTTTTTATAGTCAAAATAGTAAATAGCTTGTTTATCAATGTCGTATTCTAATTCTTTGAATTTCGCATATTTACTATTCCACTCTTTCACTATGTTGTTATGGTTTATTTTTGGCTCATACCAATGACAATTCAACATTAGAGTTTTGTTTTGTTTTGAAGATTTAAGAGTATCTTCACTCGCTAGGAATAAGTTTTGATTGTTATTATGGAAAATATCATCTTGTTTCATCAAGGCATGTTCTTTATCGTATTTTTTAAATACCCAACAAACTAAACTGTTTTGAGCTTTATAGAATAATCTTCTTTCACCTATTACTTTTAAAAATGTAGTTGAGAGTTGTACTTCAAAAGCTACTCTTAATTTACCTTGCCATACGGCTTGAATATCGGGTTTTCTCCAAGATTTCCTATCTTCACCTTTAATAACAGTTTCAAGTTTTATATCTGAGAAGTTTGGATCCTGTGAAAGACTTTCATAAATGATTTCTTTCATCCGAATATGGGCTTGGCTTTCTTTAACCCCATTGTATTTCATTGCTTCTATTTGTGGCTTGGTTAATGTGCTGCGAGTTTCAGCAGGGCAATTACCATTTTCAACGATATGTTTGAAGTAAAACTTTTTATCATTATTATGCCGACTACAAGCGATATAAACACCTACAAGACATATAGGGCATATATATTTAGGCTTCTTTAGTGAAATACTTTCTGATAGTTCCATACGAAGCTTTACTGCTTCGTCATAGTCATTACCTATAGCTTGTTGGGCTGTGTAAATCTCATCATCTTCAATTACATACACCTCTTTGATTTGAGGGTTATCAACACATAGATTGTGAGTAGTGGATGACATTAGAAATTAAGAATGTGAGATTATTTATACAGTCGGAATGTGATAGCTCACCTTATTACCATTTTTAACAACAACTTTTCTTTTGATTAACTCTTCAACTAAACCAGCTAATTCTTCAGCTTCAAGCTTTTTCATAAAGAGTGAATTGATTGAATTAGATAAGGTAGTTATTGTTCTTGGTTTAGAATTGCCACGAGATTGAAGAAATTCAACAATTGCATCTACTCGCTCTATTGGTGATTTTGAATTAGATATTTTTAGTAGTGGTATCTCAGTAATATCTTTTTCTCTTTGAGCATAAATTCTCTTGGTTTTTAAGTGCCTTATCAAAGGATCAAAACCAGAATCTTTAGAGATGATGTGAAAGTAGCAATTATTATCTACTGCTGATATTTGCCCTATGTAGAATGCAATATGAAAATCTAGTGCATTTGGACCATTACCATCAATTTTTATATAATCTGCTGTAGAACCTAGACTTTGCATTGCAATAGCTAAATCAAACGAGATTTTGGTTTGATTAGCACCTACAAAGACAATAACCTTAAAATCATGCCCTTTAAGAATTTCTAAATTCTTAGGTTGCACATTCTCAAGGTCAATCAATATGTAGTTAGTTTTCAAAGCCAATCCTTTTTATTATTGATAGCTAAATATTACTTCTTAATTTCCAAATCTGTTAACCCACCACCACCTGCAAGAAAGTCTTTAACCCATTTAGGGTAAGCACCACGACCAACCCATTTTAAGCTGTTATTTGTTGGGTGTTGATACTTAGGTTCTAATTGTGTTTTATTCGCTCCTGAACTCTTCTTATTGCTTCCTGTGGTCAATCCTAAATCATTAGCAGTGAAACCAAATTGTTTAATGATAGTAATAGCTTCATTTAATTTAGTTTCTCTTTGTTCATTCAATATAGCTTCTTTCTTTTGTTGAAGTTCAGCTATTTGTTTTTCTAATTCCTGTATGTCTGTAGTCATTTTACTACTCTCTTATAAAGTAAAATGTAAGAATAACATATCAACAATGATAGTTAAATTAATTAAATGAAACATAAAATTAATTGTTACTTGAATTAATAATTAATTTAAATTAAAAAATTAATGTTAAAATTTAATTTTAAGACAATATCGGACAGGTTAATGAAAAAGAATTGGTATCTATTAAATCTTGAAAATGGCACAACAAAAACTGTGCTAATTGCAAACAAGCACAAGAGATTATTTAAGTTGGCTTATAGCATTGAAAGCAACTCAGCAATTAAATCATTCACACAGTTGGTTGATTTAGCTAAACAACCCAAAAGCTATATTGAATGCATAGCTCAATCAAGAATTAACCGTAAAAAAGAAATAGCTAAACCTTATGGTGCTATTGATGGTTCAACGGAATTTACATTAAGATTCAGGAATCATGCTGATATAAGGGTTCTACATGGTCTTTGGATATATCAGACACACATGATTGCAAAAGAAATACCACACCTAAAAGGCAAGATTAGAATTAACACCAACGGCACAGGAACACTGATAGCAATTAAAGAACATTAAACTAAATAGTTTAAACACTACTTCACGAAAACCAGTTCTTACTGGTTTTTTTTGTTTTCAATCTTCACCTTCTTCATCCAATCATCAATCAGCATTTGAATAATGCTTGAATAGTTGTATTCCAAATCCTCACATTGAGTTTTGAACTTACTCATTCTCTTTTCACCAAGACTGAATATCATCGTTCCTTTATTTTTATTATTTAATTTTTCCATATTATTTATTTAATTATTATTTAGTACATATAAATTTATTTATTTAAAT
>JBFJJN010000009.1:0-101876 GCA_041612255.1 Methylophilaceae bacterium
AAAGCGAAAGACGAGCAAGCGCTAGTCCGATGCGTAATACAGCATCAACTAAACCTGCTACTGAAGTAAAAGTCAATCAGAAGGCGCCCACGAAAATGACAGTGAAAACAGGTACGGATGATGACTGGGAAGAGTTTTAATAAGCGCAAATAATTAATTTAAAGAATAAAGTTGGTTTATGCCTTCTTAATCCCTAATTAAATATTGCATTAAAGTAAGAAAATAATTGTTATATAAATAAGGTTCCCGAAAGGAATGATGATGAGTAGTTCTAACTCTAAAAGTGTTGTTGCAGCAGTTGCACAAAAGCTGGAAAGTTTACAGTTTAATCAGCAAATGGTGCTGTTAATAGTCAGCCTTAGCGTCGGATTTGCCGTTGCAATCAATCAGACGTTTGTGATGAATCAATGGCTGATATTCCTCTTATTTTCGGCGTATACAGCAGGCGCTAGTTGGTTAGTGCTAGCGAGAGTGCGAGATAAGATAGGTCAAGAGGTTGGTGCGGTATTGGCAACCCTGAATCCTGCATCAAGCGGAAATGGGCTTGAAGAAGCGCTGACTAATTTGCAAAAGAAACTTGAAAATGGTGAGTTAGCGGCAATGATTGATACTGATGCCCTGACAGATGATGAGCGTACATTAGCGCATCACGTTAATCATATTGTGGACTTGCAGGCGAAAACAATCATAAAAATCGATCATTCAATTGAAGCGTTATCAAACGGCAACTTTGATATAGCACTTGGCCGATTGCCAGATGGCTTAAGTACGATGAGCCAGCACTTTGAACAACTACATAGCAACCTCAATAATATCAATGCCCAAGTCAATCACATGGCGCAAGAACATGCTAAAGGTGAAATTGAAGTCCTGATTGATACTGAACAATTGGTTGGTGGCTTTAAAAATGTCGTTGTTAATATTAATCATCTTGTCAAAACACAAACAGAAGAAACAGCCTCATTTGTTGCAGCGATGGATGAGCTAGGTCGCGGTAATTTATCTGTTGAATTCACACCACTACAAGGTAAAAAAGAAGTGATGAACAAAAGTTTTGATAGAATGCGCGGCAATCTAAAAGGCATTGTTGATTCTGTAAACTGGGTGAATGGCGAGCATGAAAAAGGCAATATTGATATGACGTTGCGGTCTGATATGTTTAAAGGACAATTTGCGGTATTAGCTGAAAGCGTGAATAAAATTGTTGGTGGACATATTGACCTCAGCCAAAAGGCAATGGCTTGTGTAAAAGCTTTTGGTGAGGGTGATTTTGATGCACCACTAGAGCAATTTGCTGGTCAAAAAGTAGCGATTAACGAGATTATTGAACAAGTGCGTAGCAACTTAAAAGCACTAAATGAAGATGCGCAAATATTAGCTGGAGCAGCAAGAGAAGGCCGTGTGTCCGTCCGTGCCGATGCGAGCCGCCATCTAGGCGATTATCGTAAAATTGTAGAGGGTATGAATGAAACACTCGATATGATTGTTGATCCGATTAGTACTGCAAAAATAGCAGCTGAAACCATTAATACCGCGGCCAAAGAGATTGCACAAGGTAACTCCGATTTAAGTCGTCGCACGGAAGATCAAGCGGCGAATCTTGAAAAAACAACTGCGAGTATGGACGAGCTTTCAACGACTGTTAAACAAAATGCGGATAATGCGATTCAAGCGAATCAACTAGCGATAAGTGCTTCTGAAGTTGCACAAAAGGGTGGTCGCATGGTATCTGATGTTGTCAATACTATGAGCGCTATTAACAAAAGTGCGCGTAAGATTGAAGACATTATTTCTGTGATTGATGGCATTGCTTTCCAAACTAATATTCTTGCGCTAAATGCGGCAGTAGAGGCAGCAAGAGCTGGCGAGCAAGGACGTGGTTTTGCTGTGGTAGCAGGTGAGGTGCGTAATTTAGCGCAACGTTCTGCTGGTGCGGCGAAAGAGATTAAAGAGTTAATTGGTGATTCTGTCAGCAAAACAACTGAAGGCACTAAACAAGTTGAAACTGCTGGTGAGACGATGCAAGAGATCGTGAACTCAGTGAAACACGTGTCCGATATTATTGGTGAGATTGCCGCCGCATCCGGTGAACAGAGTGCAGGAATTTCACAAATTAATGAAGCCATAATCAAAATGGATGAAAGTACACAGCAAAACACAGCTTTAGTAGAAGAAGCGGCTGCAGCGGCAGAATCATTGATGGAGCAGGCTGATGAGCTGATGCATACAATGAGTGTATTTAGTATCGATAATGGGAAGCAAAGAGCGACAGCGAAACCATCAGACTTTTCAAGAGCTACTAAATCAATCCCAAAACCTGCAACACAGGCTAAAAGAACGGGCACCAACGATAGTGATTGGGAAGAGTTTTAAGAGCACAAGTAAGTCCTATTGAAGGCTGAGAAATACGATTTAAGGCGATACAACAACCATTTGAAGTTGCATCGCCTTTTATTTTGGCTTTAATTTTAACTATATGATTTATTTTGATTTTTATGATAAATAAATGAAAATTTCATTCAATTTATTGTAAAAATTGCCGTTATTAATACATAGGTCTACAGAAACAACGGCAGTTGTAGGCGCTTGAAGTAGCAACAGTAATGCCTTGCATTTTGCAATGGAATTACATTTTTAATATTTAGGAGAAATTAAAATGGCAGTGATTGATAGAGTATTAGTTGGTGAAGGTTTAGTGCTAGAAGATCGTCCAGATGGTTCAGGCCCAGATCTTTTAAATGTCGCTCATATTGACTTAGTCATGGGACCACGCGGTAGCGCAGCAGAAGACGCATTTTGCCGTACGCTCACCGACCAAAAACAAGGAGTAAATGGTTTATTGGCGATTGCGGCGCCTAACATGATGGTAAAACCAAACACAGTCATGTTCAACAAAGTAACGATTAAAAATGGTCGTCAAGCAGTCCAAATGTTTGGCCCTGCACAACGTGGCGTAGCGATGGCAGTGATGGAATGTGTAGAAGAAGGCATTATTCCTTTAGAAGAAGCGGATGATATTTATATATGTGTAGGTGTGTTTATTGACCATAGAGCAGATATTGATGAGCGTATCCAGGATTGGAACTATCGCGCAACAAAAATGGCAATCAAAAGCGCTGTAGCGCGTGAGCCAAAAGCAGCTGATGTTGTTAAAGCCTTTAGAGCAGCGGCGCATCCATTCGCAGCAAAAACACCAGATAAAATGAACCGTCGCTCAGATGATCTAGCAGTTGCTAAAGCGATTGAGCAAATGAAGGTGCGAGGTCGCGAGTTACATAAAGATTTACCAGTCGAATCATAGCCAGCTCTAGCTTGGTATTTACAACAAGATTAATTTGACAGAGAAAGCCAGTGATGCTTGCAGAAAAAAAAATAGATGAGCGTGAGTTTGAATTTACAGCAACAGATTTTTCAAGAATACGTAAACTTATTTATCAGCATGCAGGTATCTCGCTTTCTGAAGCTAAAACCGACATGGTCTATAGCCGTGTCGGTAGGCGGCTTCGTTCAGAAGGATTTAATACCTTTAAGCAGTATTTAGATGCGTTAGAAAAGAAGAATGATTCAAGCGAGTGGGAAGCCTTTACCAATGCGTTAACGACTAATTTAACGTCTTTTTTTCGCGAAGAGCATCATTTTCCTATTTTGGCTGATCTTCTTTTAGCAAATCATTCTCGTGAATCACGTCAGCCTATTCGTATTTGGTGCTCAGCGGCATCCACCGGTGAAGAGCCTTACACGATTGCGATGACAGCGTGCGAAGCATTTGGCAGCCTTAATCCACCAGTAGAAATTATCGCAACGGATATTGACACCAATGTGTTGGCGACCGCATCAGCAGGGATTTATCCTTATGAGCGAGTGAGTAAGTTGAGTGAGAAACGTAGAAAAAATTATTTTCAAAAAGGAAGCGGCGCACAAGAAGGTTCAGTTCGCGTAAAAAGCGAGTTGCGTCGACTCATTACCTTTAAACAATTGAATTTATTAACAGAGAAATGGCCGTTAAGTGGACAGTTTGATGCTATTTTTTGTAGGAATGTCATGATTTATTTTGACAAACCAACCCAATCAACCATATTAAGTCGTTTTGTACCTTTGATGAAGTCTGATGGCTTGTTATTTGCAGGGCATTCTGAGAATTTTTTGTATGTATCAAAAGAGCTGAGTTTATTAGGCAAAACTGTTTACGAATTAAAAGATAAAGGTGCGGGTACGATTCCACTAAAAACGACTAGAGGACAATAGCGATGAGCAGGTTACAAGAAGAGATGTCAACTACGCTCTATTTTGACCGTACATTTAATGCTGAAGCCGCTAAGATTTCACCAGGTGAATATTACTTTACCGATCAAGATATGTTGATTGTCACTGTATTGGGCTCTTGCGTTTCTGCTTGCATTCGTGACAAAAAAACTGGCATCGGCGGGATGAATCACTTTATGTTGCCAGATAGTGCCAAAGCCGACAAAGACAATCCTGTTTCCGAGTCTATGCGCTACGGAACGTATGCGATGGAAGTGTTAATTAATGAGTTGCTGAGAAATGGCGCCCGCCGTGAGAATTTAGAAGCGAAGATTTTTGGTGGTGGCAATGTATTAAGAAGCTTTACTACGAATAATGTGGGTGATCGCAATGCGGCTTTTGTTAAGCAGTTTCTTAAAGACGAAAACATTGCAGTGACTAGTGAAGATTTATTGGATATCTATCCTCGAAAAGTTTATTTTTTTCCTAAAACAGGCAGAGTGTTAGTTAAGAAACTGAAACAGTTAAATAACTACACATTGGTTAAACGTGAAGAAGCTTATTCAAGCAAACTTAAAACCAATGATATTGGTGGCGAAGTTGACTTGTTTTGATGATTGATCATTAGAAAGCAGAAGAAATGAAAATTAAGGTATTAGTAGTCGACGACTCGGCTTTAATTAGAAGTTTGTTAACCGAAATGATTAACGAGCAAAAAGATATGGAAGTGGTCGGCACGGCCCCTGATCCGATTGTGGCGAGAGAAATGATTAAGCAGCTAAACCCAGATGTGCTTACACTGGATGTTGAAATGCCAAAAATGGATGGTTTAGACTTTTTAGAAAAGTTAATGCGATTGCGACCTATGCCAGTGTTGATGGTTTCTACACTAACGGAGCGTGGCTCAGAAATTACTATGCGTGCACTCGAACTGGGTGCCATTGATTTTGTAACCAAACCAAAAACGTCGATTGCCTCGGGCATGTTGGAGTATACCGAACTGATTACGGATAAAATCCGCATTGCTTCAAAAGCGCGCATTGCAACCCTGCAACGCTCTGCGAAACCGCAGGCGAATAGCACGATGCAAGCATCACTTAAAAATCCATTGATTAGTAGCGAAAAGTTGCTGATTATTGGGGCATCGACCGGCGGAACAGAGGCGATCAAATCCTTTCTATTGCAAATGCCATCCGATTGTCCAGGTATTTTAATCACCCAACATATGCCAGCGGGATTTACCAAATCGTTCGCTGATCGCTTAAATTCTATTTGTAAAATTTCTGTCAAAGAAGCGATTGACGGTGAACGTATATTGCCAGGGCATGCTTACATTGCACCGGGCGATAAACACTTACTCCTCGCTAGAAGTGGCGCTAACTATATCACTCAACTCAGTGATGCCGCACCAGTGAGTCGACATAAACCCTCTGTTGATGTGTTATTTGACTCGGCAGCTGAATTTGCAGGTAAAAATGCAATTGGCGTGATTATGACTGGCATGGGTAAAGATGGCGCAACCGGCATGGCTAATATGAGACAAGCTGGCGCTTATAACTTTGCCCAAGATGAAGCTAGTTGTGTGGTATTTGGAATGCCAAAAGAGGCGATCGCGCATGGAGGCGTGGAAGAAGTATTGCCGCTTGATGATTTGCCAAAAGCAGTATTCGCACAATTAACCGCCAGTGGTTCAAGAGCATTGCGTGTGTAAAGCGATTGTCTTTAATTGTTATGTAGGACTTTAAATATCCGGACTTTATATGGAGAGTAAAGCGGTATTTTGTGGCTTATTCGGCATTAAAGTTTTTAATAAATTGGTCGATAATAACTATGAGAGAACGTAATTTTAAGTAGTACTTTTATTGCATCCGCATAGCGTGTGGTGGGATATTTTAATGGAGCAAGGCATGGCAGATCCGAATACAAAATTTTTAGTGGTTGATGACTTTTCAACCATGCGCAGAATTGTTAGAAACCTGCTAAAAGAGCTTGGATACAGTAATGTAGAAGAGGCTGAAGATGGCGTTGATGGCTTAAATAAACTAAAAGGAGGCGGCTTTGATTTTGTCGTTTCTGATTGGAATATGCCCAACATGGATGGTTTAACCATGCTACAAAACATCCGTAAAGACAGTAATTTAGCCTCTATACCTGTATTAATGGTGACTGCGGAAGCGAAAAAAGAAAATATTATCGCAGCGGCCCAAGCTGGCGCTAATGGGTATGTGGTGAAACCGTTTACCGCAGCAACGTTGGACGAAAAACTATCAAAAATATTTGAAAAAATCGGATCATAAAAGGGCTCGCAAATGAAGGATGATAATAATAAAGTGATTAATGACGAGCACAATGTAATGTCAACCGACACAGTAGATAAAGAAGCCGAAATGTTGCATCGTATCGGGCAAATGACCCGTGGTTTGCACGATAGTTTACGTGAGCTTGGTATTGATAAAATGGTTGAAAAAGTAGCGCAAGGTATTCCTGACGCGCGAGATCGACTGAAATACGTGGCGAACATGACTGAGCAAGCAGCAGATCGTGTGTTGAATGCAACGGATATTGCCAATCCATTGCAAGATAGCATCACTAGTCAGGCGGCTGAGCTTGAAGCGCGCTGGAAAGAAGTGATGAAAACGCCAGCCTTGAAATCAGAATATAACGAGGCGGCAGAAGCTACTTTGCTTTTCTTAAAGCAAACGACAGAAAATTCAAACGCCACAAAAGCGCAGTTAATGGAAATTATGATGGCGCAAGATTTCCAAGATCTGACTGGGCAAGTGATTAAAAAGATTACTGAATTAGCGCACATGATTGAACAAGAGCTGGTGAGAACGCTGGTTGATTTTGCACCGAATAAGCCTGTGGCTGCACCTGAAAACAATAGCTTATTAAACGGCCCGCAAATTGCACCAGAAAAAGCAGAAAATGTCGTTGCTAATCAGGCACAAGTGGATGATTTGCTTGATAGTCTAGGTTTTTAAATTAGTTAGTTTTCTAACCGACTAAGCTTCCAACCAATCTAGCCAATCGTTTTACATTATTGGCTAGATTGAGCAGTTAGATGAACAATGATTGAGGCATCGTTACGTTATTTCGTCCGCTTTAATTAAATATTCACAATAAGACGTATTTTCCCTCTCTATTCCACGCATCTATTTGCCTCAAGTTTCTAGATAATGAATTATTCATCGCATGAATGTTTTTATTAAAAGGGAATAACATGGCACAACAAGCTGAAATTGAAGAAGTTGCAGAAGCAGGTACTGCACCTAAGAAATCTAAAAAGAAACTCATCATTATCATAGCAGCTGTTGTATTGCTGCTTGGCGGCGGCATAGCGGCTTGGTTGTTAACCAGCGGCGGTCATGCTGAAGAGGGTGAGCATCCAGCAGAAGAGAAACATGCTGCCGAGACAAAAGTGCCTGTTTTTGTCAAGTTAGATACGTTTACCGTTAACCTAAATCCAGAGGAAGGCGACAAATATTTACAGGTCGATATTACCTTAAGCGCTAGCGAAAAAGCCGATGAAGAGATGTTAACGCAATATATGCCACAAGTGCGTAACCGTGTATTGATGATACTTACCAGCAAGTTAGCGAGCGAGATTTCAGATATGGAAGGCAAGACAGCTTTAGGTGAAGAGCTGACTGAGAGCATTAATGAGCCATATAGCGAAGGCGCTCAACCTTTGACGGTAAAAGAAACGTTTTTTACTTCGTTTGTCATTCAATGATGCATTCCTCTAATAATTAACATCACGGTATAAATTATGTCAGATAGTTTTTTATCTCAAGACGAAGTTGATGCCCTATTAAAAGGCGTTAATGGCGATGAGGATGAAGTTAAGGTCGAGGATAATGACCCATCTAAGGTACGTCCTTATAATCTAGCGACGCAAGAGCGCATCGTGCGTGGGCGCATGCCGACGCTGGAAATTATTAATGAACGTTTTACCCGTTTATTACGCATTGGCTTATTCAATTTTCTAAGACGTTCAGTTGAGATTTCTGTTGGCCCTGTACGCATTTCTAAATACAGCGATTTTGTGCGGAATCTAGTTGTGCCGACAAATTTAAACTTAGTGCATATGAAGCCATTGCGCGGCACGGGCTTAATAGTGCTCGATCCATCACTAGCTTTCTTGATGGTTGACAATATGTTTGGCGGTGATGGTCGTTTTCATACCCGTGTTGAAGGTCGTGAATTTACCCAAACAGAGCAGCGCATTATTCGCCGAGTTTTAGATATTTTGTTTGAAACCTATCAGAAGTCATGGGAGCCAGTCTATCCCATTGAGTTTGAATATATCCGCTCTGAAATGAATACTCAGTTTGCCAATATCGCGACACCGAATGAAGTGGTGGTTGCCATTACCTTTAATATTGAGCTAGGCGATGTGGGCGGTGAAATGCACTTTTGTTTCCCTTACTCTATGTTAGAGCCTATTAAAGACATGCTGACGTCAAGCATGCAAGGTGAAGTATTAGGCGTTGATAAACGCTGGGTAAGATTGATGACACAGCAAATTCAGGCGGCAGAAGTAGAGATTGTTGCCGACTTAGCAAAACAAAAATTAACGTTGCATCAGATATTAGATCTTAAAGTCGGCGATGTGATTCCACTGATGATTAACGAAGAGGTTGATGCAGTGGTCGACAATGTACCTGTGATGCGATGTAAATATGGATTGTTCAATGGGCAGTATGCTTTGCGTGTGCAAAAGCTGCTGAGATCAAACGCAACTGAATATATTAAAGGAGAAGCATATGGCGACTGATACAGAAGAAGCCGTTAGTTCCGCAGGCGGTGATGCGGACTGGGGCGATGCAATGGCAGAACAAGCGGCAGCAGAAAGTAATGCAGGCGGTGAAGCTGATTGGGGCGATGCGATGGCAGAGCAGTCTGCTTCAGAGAATGTGATCGCAGCAACTAAAGCTGAAGCACAAGTCTTCGCGGAACTGAACGGTAAAAATGTCGAAACCAATACCGAAAATGATATTGATTTTATTTTGGATATTCCCGTACAGCTAACGGTTGAACTCGGTCGTACGAAAATTGCCATTAAAAATTTATTGCAATTAGCACAAGGCTCAGTGGTTGAGTTAGATGGATTGGCCGGTGAGCCGATGGATGTGCTGGTGAACGGATGCTTGATTGCACAAGGTGAAGTGGTAGTAGTGAACGATAAGTTTGGTATTCGCCTAACTGACATTATTACGCCTGCAGAGCGTATTCGCAAAATCAATAAATAGTAAAGTGAATCATTAATATGAATCTCCGCTTAATCGCATTTGGATTGATGATTTTATATCAAGCCAATGTGTTGGCTGCGCAAGCAGCGACGACCTCATCAACGGGCAGTATCTTAAAAATGGTGCTTGGTTTAGGGGTTGTGTTAGTTGTAATGGCGTTGATTAGCTGGGTGGCTAAGCGCATGTTGCCTAATGCCATTACGCAGAACTCAGCAGTGAAAATGATTGGTGGTGTAAGCGTTGGATCACGTGAGCGGGTAGTGGTACTTGAAGTTGCTAATCGCTGGTTGGTTGTTGGCGTTGCCCAAGGTCAAGTTAGTGCCATTGCTAATCTAGACATTGACGCGGATACGCTTGCAGCTGCAATGCATACAGCCAAAGCGTCAAGTGAATATGCCATGCATCCAATTGCAAAACCATTTTCAGAGTGGTTGAAAAAATCGGCTGACAATGCAAAAGCCAAACTCGCTAAAAAGAAATGAGCAACCATGAGATTGTCTAAATTCACTTCTATTCTCTTGTTGTTCATCGGCTTGTGGTTATTGCCGATCGCTGCATGGGCAGAGAATAGTTTGCCGCTCATTAATACCACGCCGTCAGCAACGGGCGGGCAAGATTATTCTCTCAGTTTGCAAACGTTAATTTTATTAACATCCCTAACATTTTTACCTGCGGCATTGCTGATGATGACGGGGTTTACGCGCATCATTATTGTGCTTTCTTTGCTAAGGCAAGCGTTAGGCACACAGTCAGCACCGCCGAATCAAGTCATGATTGGTTTAGCTTTATTTTTAACCATGTTTGTCATGACGCCAGTCATCGACAAAATCTATGCAGAGGCTTATCAGCCGCTTTCTGAAAATAAAATTACCATGCAAGAGGCACTAGATAAAGGCGTGGGGCCGCTCAAAGAATTCATGATGAAACAAACTAGAGAGGCTGATTTAATGGTGTTTGCCAACATGGTGCAATTAAAAGCCATTTCAACGCCAGAAGAAGTGCCACTAAGGGTATTGGTGCCAGCTTTTATTACCAGTGAACTAAAAACCGCTTTTCAAATTGGCTTTGCTATTTTTATCCCCTTCTTAATTATCGACATGGTGGTTGCCAGCGTGCTGATGGCGATGGGGATGATGATGGTTTCACCTGCGATTGTCTCTCTGCCCTTTAAATTGATGTTGTTTGTGTTGGTGGACGGTTGGCAGCTAATGATGGGTTCTTTAGTGCAAAGTTTCTATTAGTCAGTTTAGATTTGATCGTTTTATTCGACAATTTTATTAGACCTTTATTTAGTTTAAATGAAAGATTAGGGTAGCAAGATGATGACACCAGAAAGCGTGATGGATTACGGCAGAAATGCCATGGAAATCACTTTATTAGTGGCGGGACCAATATTATTAACGGTGTTGATGATTGGCTTGATAGTCAGTATTTTTCAAGCGGCTACCCAAATTAATGAAGCCACATTGTCTTTTATCCCTAAATTAATAGGTGTGTTTGGCGTCTTATTGATTGCCGGGCCATGGATGCTCACCACCTTGGTTGATTATATGCATCTGGTATTCACTAATATTCCCGCCATGGCACATTAAGATTGCGATAGGTTAGCGCAGCATGGTTTCAATCAGTAGTGAGCTTATTAATAGTTGGATTATCAGCTTGCTTTGGCCATTAAGCCGCGTGTTAGGCGTAATGGCAACCGCGCCTATTTTAGGCGAGAGATCCATCCCGATGCGCATTAAATTAGGTATCGGTTTAGTCTTAACCTTTGTCATCATTCCAACTATACCAGCCATTCCTACCTTCGAAATTTTCTCCTTAAAGGGCTTATTAATTCTCATCCAGCAAGTGATTATTGGGTTGGCAATGGGGTTTTGTGTACGACTTGTGTTTGTCTCCGTCGGTATTGGAGGGCAACTGATTGGCATGAGTATGGGCTTAGGTTTCGCTACTTTTTTTGACCCACAAACACAAGGACAAAATACGGCGATTAGTCAGTTTTTAACCATGTTATTAATGTTGATTTTTTTAAGTTTAGATGGTCATTTGATGATGGTCACTGCCTTGGCAAATAGTTTCGTTACCATGCCAATCGCGGTTGATGGGCCAGGGATTAGCCCTTTGAAAATTGTCGACTGGGGTGCGACGATTTTTAGCACAGGCTTATTATTAGCCTTGCCTGCTGTGACAGCATTGCTGGTGACCAATATGGCCTTAGGTATCCTCACCAGAACAGCACCGCAATTGAATTTGTTTGGTATCGGCTTCCCGCTCACCTTGTCGATTGGCTTCTTAGTGCTAGCGTTGGCATTGCAAAGTATGTTGTTACCGATGAAGCAAATGGTGCAAGATAGTATTGAGTATATGCAAGATATTGCTGAGCCAGCAGTGGCAAACAGCGCACAATTAAACACAAACCAAAGTCCAAATCTAACTCAAAACACTAATTAATCATCACGATTTTGTCATATCATAAAGCCGTTTGACCAGCTGCAAAAAAGTCTGCCCATTGAATAAAATCAAGTTATTATGTTTTAGTCTGCATTAAAGAATCAGTTTTGATTCATGGAAACTAAGCTTGAAATCATTCTTTTCGTTTACTTATCTAGAGTATTTATATAATCGCTTCAATGAGCGTCTGTGGGTTAGGCCGCTCATCGCGTGTTTATTTTCTATAGGTGCAGTCTTTTTAGCTAAAGCTGCCGAAACGCTGCTTAGCGATATTTCACTACCGTCAATTACGGAGGACTCTTTAGAAAAGCTGCTCTCTGTTTTGTCAGCAAGTATGTTGGTCATCGCTACTTTTTCGGTCTCATCCATGGTGACTGCTTATGCTTCCGCCGCATCAACAGCAACACCTAGAGCATTTTCATTAGTAATTGCCGATGATCAATCGCAAAATGCTTTATCGATGTTTATCGGGGCTTTCATTTATAGTATCGTGGCATTGGTTGCGCTGATGAATAATTACTTTCTTAAAGAAGGCTTATTTACGCTTTTTGTTGTGACGCTCATCGTTTTTATTTTAGTCATTACTACTTTTGTCAAATGGGTAGATAGTATTGCCCGACTTGGCCGAATGTCTTCAACCATAAAAAAAGTGGAAGACGCAACCAATAAAGCCATGCTGAAACTGATAGAGGCGCCAACATTACAAGCGTTAACAATTAGCGAAGTATCCATTATTGGTCAAGAGGTTTATGCTGCAACGGTTGGCTATATTCAATATATTGATTTGGCTAAAATTCAAGAGTGGGCTGAAAAAAACGAAGCGCGCGTAACTATTGTTGCCTTACCAGGAAAGTTTGTTACAACGTGCGAGCCTTTAGCCTATGTTACCTCAGCGAATACGGCGCTCAATCAATTAGCGCATCAAGCGATTATTGACGCTTTTCAAATCGGTCGTGAACGCCTATTTGATTTTGACCCGCGGTTTGGTTTGATCGTGCTTTCTGAAATTGCCTGTCGTGCTTTATCACCTGCGGTGAATGATCCTGGCACGGCCATTAATATTATTGCTACACTGACGCGCCTATTTACTGATTGGGCAAAACCATTGAAGAAGAAGGATGCCTGTCCGATTATTTATAACCGCATCGAAGTGCCAGAATTACAATTAGACGATATGTTTGATGACGCATTTACGAGTATAGCGCGAGATGGTGCTGGCTCAGTAGAGGTTGCAACCATGTTGCAACAAGCACTGCAAGCGCTCACAAAAAATAAACATGTTGAGATGGAAAAAGCCGCTATCACGCATAGTCGCTTAGTACTAAAAAGAGCGAGCGAAGTGATGACTTTGAAAGAAGATATTCAGCGGGTGAAAGAACTCACGCTTAAGCCAATTGATCTTTAGCCAATAAATTTAAACAACGATAGGCCTGATGTTTGAATAAATGACTTCTGCGCAGCTTCTAAAATAATTTGTTGTTGCGACAAGTCAGAAAGCGCTTGGGCATAATCTAAATCTTGCAACTCAGACATCGCTTGGGCATATTGTAATTCACGGCTATCGCCAGATTCATTTAGTGCACCTAGCTCATTTAATTTAGAACCAACTGCCGAACGAGTATTAGCAACGGTGCTGATGGCACTGTCCATACTGGCAAGTGCGGTTGCAATAGCATTTCTGACATCAGCATCAGTGGAAGCTGGGTTGTCTAACACAGCAGTTAGATCGCTGTAGGTTTGAAAGATATCATTGCCACCAGCCTTAAACACGCTGTCTCCAGCTACTGTGACGGCTATTTTTCTTTGGTCAGCGACTTGTAAAAAGAGTTGGTTGCTATCGCCGTTATAAGTAGCGCCGGATGCTGTTTCGGTAAACGGTTTGGTATCACTTTGGAAGCCTGCATACATGTAGTTGCCTAGTGCATCTTTTGCATTGGCAAAGCCGACTAATGTGCCTAATGAGGCCTTCAAATTAATTGATAATGCCGCTTTTTGATCGGCGCTTAACGTGCCTGCATTACCCACTAAAGTAGTACGCGCCACCGTCAGTTGTTCGGTAATACTACCTAATGAATTGTCTAAACCAGTTAAATGGGTATTCGCCACTTGGCGATTATTCGCAAATTGCGTATTCATGCTTTTTGACTGTGCAATTTCCAGTACGCGCGAGGCCGCAATAGGATCATCTGAAGGTGTTAGTATCCGTTTTTCACTTGCAATTTGTTGCTGCAATCTCGATTGTGCCGCTTGCAAATCGCTGATTTTACCAATCGCCGTTTGATACATTGTGTTTGTACTAATTCGCATTATTCATTCCTATCGACCGAGTGCTAGCAATGTTTCAAATAACGAGCTGGCAATTTGCATTACTTTTCCTGCTGCTTGATACGCTTGCTGATACCTTAAAAGATTCGCAGCTTCTTCATCAAGATTCACGCCAGATTCAGATTGTTGCGCCGCTTGTGTCTGCAACAATAAAGATTTCGTTGCTGCGCTATTGACTTTTAGCTCATTGGTTTTATTACCAACACTACTGACCAATTGGCCGAAAGCGTTTTCGTAACTGACACTGCCATTATTCAGTGTGCCTTTAGTTTGTAATTCAGCCAACAGTAAGGCATTGATATTATTAGCACTGCCGCCATTAATATCACTCGCTGCAATTTTATCGACATTGTTGATTAAGACCGATAAGCCGGTTGCATTATTACGGGTTGGTTGTAATAAAAATGAGTCGCCAGCGGCAAATGAGCCATTAATGCTAACACCATCAACGGTTTGTGGCAGGCTAGCAAATGTCTGCACTGAATTGTCATTTAAACGCGTGATATTGTAATTGCTGCCATCGTATTGAATGCGGTAATCACTGGCGGTTAGTGCGCTTGCATTGGTGATGCTAGCCGTTAACGTTGCGCCTACACTGTTATTTACTTCGCCATATGATTGTGGCGTCGGTAGCGCAAAGAATGCGGTGCCTGCAACGCCTGCTTTATCATAACCTGCTTGATGCTGTTCATTAAAAGTTGCAGCAAACACCGTGGCAATTTGTCCAAGTTGATTTTGAATACCGTCTAATGAGTTACTTCTAAACTGTAGCAGTCCACCAAGCGCGCCACCTGTTAAAGACTTGGCATCTAGCTCAGTGGTAATGTTATTGGCATAAGCCACTTCTAAACGGGTTGGGTCAGCCGCTGAATTAACAGCTTTTAATCCATACGATTTGCTTCCAACAACCAGCGGAATACCATTGCCAATAAACACGTTGTAAGTGCCATCGCTTTGCGGTTGAATATCAGCTTTAATCAGTTTGTTGAGGTTAGAGATGAGTAAATCGCGTTGATCCATCAAATCATTAGGCGGATTAATTGAATCGACGGCTAATGATTTACTAATGACATTATTAAGCTGTCCAATTTGTGAAGCATAAGAAGTGACTTGCTCAGTATACGTTGTCAGTTGGTTATTAACTGAAGTGCGAAGCTCTTCCAGCCGTGAGCCAATATCGGTAAATCTATTAACCAGCGATTCAGCTGAAGAAAGAACCGCTTGTCTATTAGCTACATTGCCTGGATTCGATGCTAAACCTTGTACGCTAGCAAAAAACTGTTGAAAAGCAGGTGATAGACCAGCAGATGAATCAGCCAATATATTATCAATTTGTGAAATATTGCTGAGATAAGTGCTATTAGCACTATTCGCAGTTTCTGCATTGTTTAGCTGTTTAGCCAAAATATCACTATAGTTGCGCTTCACTTGTGAAACTTCTGTGCCTTGACCAAGAAAACCATAGCCAAAGTTTTGAGCCAATGCTGCCGTTTGCACAATTTGTTGGCGTGAATAGCCTGGGGTGGAGGCATTGGCAATATTATGCCCAGTCACACTTAGCCCTACTTGGGCAGCATTTAAAGCGGTTCTTCCAATATTAAGAATATCACTCATGACAAACTCTTTTTAGTCTCATAGTAAGCATAACGACGCTAGATAGATAAACTTTAATCATTATTCATCAAGCCGTTATTTTATTAATCACACTGGCTAGCTTGTTGGCATATTGTGGGTCGGTTGCATAACCAGAATTTTGCATCGCACGTGCATAGCCACCAATGCTATTGATGTTCTCTACGACCGATTTATAACGTGGATTATTTTGAATGAGGTTAGCAAAATCTTTAAATGATTCTGCATAGCTATCATAAGCACGGAATTTTTCTACCCGTTTTTGTTTAACACCGTCAATATATTCAGTGGTCACTATTTCGGCAACTTTGCCCTTCCAGCCACCTGTCGCTTTAATGCCAAATAGATTGTGACTATTGCTACCATCACGACCGGTAATTTCTTTTCTGCCCCAACCAGTTTCAAGTGCAGCTTGACCCAACATATAATTCGCTGGCATACCCGTTGCGCGACTTGCTTTTTCCGCATGGGACGCTAAGCGCTGATGAAATTCAGCCGCATGACCTGTTAGGTGGTCAGGTGCTTTAGAGGTTTTGTTGACGGGCGTTGTTGCATTAACCGGTGCTGTCACCGCCGGCGATGTATAGCCAGCATCTTTTAATAAGGCAGGCATCAAGGGGTTGATGCCCATTGCCTTTTCTTTTGGTGTGCCGTCATCGGCAGATACAGCTTGTTCCATTGCACTAGGCATCTGACCTATTTTAGACAGTTGCCGTGCTAATACGTCAGCTAAGCCAAGCCCTTTATTCGATAAATTACTACTGAGTTGTTGGTCCAACATGGCAGTGAACGTGCGGCTTTGATCATTATCAAAAACACCGTCTTGTGGTGTAGCGGCCCGCATACTTTTCATCACCATATTGATAAAAACTGCTTCAAACTGTTTGGCGACTTCTTTAATGGATTCAGGCGAGTTGTCTTTTGCTGATGCTTTTAGCTTATTTAAACTATTCGCATCAAAAGCTAATTTTCCAGAAAGTTCGGTTGAATCAATCATGGCTAGATCACCTCTAAATCAGCCCGTAATGAACCGGCTGCTTTCATCGCTTGTAGAATCGCTAACAAATCTTGAGGTGTTGTACCAATTGCGTTCAACGCTTTTACGACATCAGATAATGAGGCACCTGATGGAATCGGTATTACCTTGCCTGGCTCTTTATTAATTTCTATTTGAGAAATTTCTGCCACCACCGTTTGACCTGTTGAGAATGGTTGCGGCTGGCTAATAATCGGCGAGGTACTAATGACGACTGACAAATTGCCATGTGAAATCGCGCAACTATCTAAACGCACGGCTTGATTCATCACAACCGAACCTGTACGCGCATTAAGAATGATTTTTGCATTTGCCTGTGCCGGCTCCATAGTGATGGATTCAAGCTCAGCCAGAAAACCAATGCGGCTTTGACTGGCAGGCGGACTAACTTGAACCACACGGCCGTTCATAGCAACTGCTGTACTTGGACCAAAATATTGGTTGATTGCATTGGTCATTTTGCTTGCGGTAGAAAAGTCAGACTCTTTCAACTCTAATGTGATGGTATTCGCAACATTAATTAGGCTTGGCAATGCGCGCTCAACTGTTGCACCACTAGAGATACGGCCTACACTTAGATGATTAATTTGCGCTTGGCTACCATTTGCAGATGCACCTACACCGCCAACAACCAAATTGCCTTGGGCAATGGCATAAGTTTGACCATCAGCACCTTTGAGAGGCGTCATGACTAAAGTGCCACCACGTAGGCTTTTTGCATTACCGATAGATGAAACCGTTACGTCTAAGGTTTGACCTGGTTGTGCAAAAGGCGGTAGTGAGCTGGTAATCATGACTGCCGCGACATTTTTTAATTGCAAATTAGTTCCAGGTGGCAAGCTAACGCCCATTTGACGCAACATGCTAATCATACTTTGGACGGTAAATGGGGTTTGTGTGGTTTGGTCGCCAGTGCCATCTAAACCGACTACAACGCCATAACCAACCAACTGGTTGTCACGCACACCTTGAATGGTGGCTAAATCTTTAATGCGATCAGCATGCGCCACTTGGCTAAACGTAATGCTCGCAATGAAAACAATGAGATTAAGCAATACAACGCAAACAATGGCTGCCCAATGTTGATGTAAGTTTTCTTTCAGGTTTTTAAGTAGTGTAAGTGTCATCATTTTTTACCTGACTATAGCGGAATAAAGCTTAAGAAGAATCTGGTTAAAATGGAAGCGACTTGTGCGGCGTCTAACTTGCTATTCGTTCTATATTCTATGCGTGCATCAGCCACTTTTGCAGAAGAAACAAAGTTGCCGAGAATAATGTCATCTGGGTTTACAACACCTGAGAAGCGAACAAACTCTGTTCCTTTATCCAAGGCAATTTGCTTCTCGCCACTAACAGAGAGGTTGCCATTAGCTAACACTTCATTAACGGTGACGGTTATATTGCCAGTAAAGTTGTTGCTCGCATTTTCATCTGCACTATCATCGAAATCGACAGCTGAGTTTGCGCCAATGCTGATGGGTTCTTTATTTAGACGAAATGGTAAGCCTGTTGGCACTGCTGCTGAGGCATTAACAGACCCCGTTTTGCTTTGTGCACTGCTGTTAGCCTTTTTGGCTGATGTATTTTCTACGATGCTGATAGTTAAAATATCGCCAGCAAAACGAGCACGTCTATCTTCAAATAAAGGTTTATAAGACGCGACATTAAAAATCGCACCATTTGGCACTGGTGCAGCTTGCGCCACAGGTGTTGTGGTTGTCGGTTGTTTAACAATGGAACTCGGCGTTACTGCGCAAGCGCTGATGATGCTAGTAAACACAAATAAAACAAGCAACGTTGTCATGTGCGACATGGTTGCTATTGCCTGCTTATTTTGTTTATTTACTATTAACATCATCAATCTCTCTTATTACATTTGCGCTAGTTTTTGTAGCATTTGGTCAGAGGTAGTAATCGATTTACTATTAATTTCATAGGCACGTTGTGTTTGAATCATATTCACCAACTCCTCCACCACATTCACGTTGGATGTTTCTACAAAGCCTTGCGCTAATGTACCTGACCCATTAGTACCAGGCGTATTAGTGTTGGCATTGCCAGAAGCTGAAGTTTCGACGTATAAATTCTCACCCTTAGCCATTAAACCGGCTGGATTAATAAAAGTAGCCAATTGCAAAGCGCCAACTTCAGTAACAGTTGCACTGCCTGCTTGCGTAATCGATACCGTACCATCACGACCCACTGTGATGCTGGTTGCGTCTGCGGGAATGGTAATCGCAGGCTGAACAGCAAAACCGCTTGCTGTCACTAATTGACCTTGGTTGTCTACTTGGAATGAGCCATCACGCGTATACGCGGTTGCACCATCTGGTAGTAATATTTGAAAAAAACCTTCACCTTGAATCGCCACATCTTTGTTATTGCCTGTTTCTTGCAAGTTACCTTGACTGAAATTACGTTCCGTTGCAACAGAACGTACGCCAGTACCCAATTGCAAGCCAGAAGGCAATTGCGTTTGTTGAGATGATTGTGCGCCTGGTTGGCGTATATTTTGATAAAGCAAATCTTCAAATACGGCACGTGTCCGCTTAAAGCCATTGGTACTGACGTTGGCTAAGTTGTTCGCAATCACATCCATTTGTGTTTGCTGTGCATCTAATCCTGTTTTTGAAATCCATAATGAACGAATCATTTTGTTTTCCTCTCAAGTTTGGCTATTGCTAGCCGATATAATCGTTAAGGTTCATGTTAACGCAAATATTAGGCATTTAAATTAAAGAGCTGACTGGCTTTATCCGCGTTATTCTCAGCATCCTGAATTAACTTCATTTGCGTCTCAAATTGTCTAGCCAAGCTAATCATGTTCACCATGGCATCAACCACATTCACATTGCTGCCTTCTAGCGCGCCATTGGCAACGCTAACACTTGCATCAGCTTGCACAACGCTGTTGTCTTTGGTGCCAAATAAGCCATCAGGCTTTCTTTCTAAAGTGGTCGTATCAGGATTAACCAGTTTTAGTCGACCTAATATATTAGATGGCCCAGGTAAGGTGCCATTATTGACGGATGAAATTGTGCCGTCTTTGGCAATACTAATAGCTACATCTGGTGGAATACTAATGGGCCCACCATCTCCCATAATGGTTTGCCCAGAAGCCGTTTGTAACACGCCGTTTTCACTGAGCTTGAGTGCGCCATTGCGGGTAAATCCCTCAGTACCATCCGCACGTTGTACCGTTAACCAGCCATCGCCTTGTACTGCGATGTCTAAATCTCGACCGGTTGCCTGAATAGCGCCAGAATTGAAGTCTGCACCAACCGTTGCATCAATCACATAAGCACGCGTGGGTAAGCCTTGACTCACCACAGGAACAGCACGAAAGGAGTCAACTTGTGCTCTAAAACCAGTTGACGTTGCATTGGCTAAATTGTGTGAGTTAGTCGCCTGTTGCTCGAGGATTTGTTTTGCCCCTGACATGGCGGTATAAATCAAACGGTCCATTGTGTTCTCCTATTCATGCTGTACTAAATCATCGCGTTTTTTATTCAGTCTTTAGCTTAATGATTAACGCAAGTTGACTAAGGTTTGTAATACCTGATCTTGCGTTTTAATGGTTTGTGCATTGGCTTGATAAACACGCTGTGCCGTAATCATATTGACAAGTTCTGCTGTTAAATCTGAGTTCGAATCCTCTACAGCAGAAGATTGCAATACACCTAAGCCGCTACTAGTTGGCGCGCCAATGACAGCCGGACCTGAACTAGCACTTTCAGACCAAGCGTTATTGCCTAATTGCTGTAATCCATTAGGATTAGTAAAGCTAGCTAATACGACTTGACCTAAGGTTTGCGATTGACCATTGGTATAACGACCAACAATTTGACCGTTATTAGCGATATTAAAGCCTGCCAATGAACCAGAGGTGTAACCATCTTGCGTTGGTGTGGTGACACTAAATGCTGAGCCGAATTGTGTGCTGTTAGAATAATCTAAGAGCACACTTTGTGGGCCAGATGCCCCGGTTGTAGGCGTAAAGCTAACAGAGGGTGATGTAGGCACAGAACTTGGCGTAATGCCAGTGCCAGTAAAAGTCATTACGGATGTTGGTGTTGGTAGCGTAGTTGCTGAGATGCCATCAACTGTATTAAATACATTCCATTCGCCGGGCGCTGTTTTAACAAAGTAGCTTTGTAATGCATGCTCGTTGCCGAGGCTATCAAAAACGGTAATGGCTGTTGAGTTATGATACGTTGTTGGGTCGTTTGGATTAAATCCAGCAGCTGTTAAGGGTGTTTTGGTTGAATCTAAATTAAGGGTTGCTGCTACTTGCGTTGTAGTCAATGGTGCAAGATCCGCAGTATTAATATTAATCTCAGTTGCTGCCCCAGTTGCTAATACGCCATTCGCATTTGCAGCGTAACCCGTTAAACGATTATTAGACGCGTTGACGATAAAGCCAGCTTTATCCATTTGAAATTGACCATTGCGAGAATAAGTGACTTCACCGTTATTACTCATGCGAAAAAAGCCATTGCCATTGATGGCAATGTCTAGTGAGTTGCTGGTGCTAGAAATATTACCTTGGGTAAATTGCTGTGCAACAGATGCCAATTTGGTACCAATACCAATGTTGGATCCGCCGCTACCAGTGATTGAGTTTGCATAAACATCGGCAAATTCTGCACGCGACTGTTTAAAGCCGACCGTACTAGCGTTAGCGACGTTATTACCAATCACTTCTAAATTTTTTGATGCTGCATTTAATCCACTTAAACCTTGTTGAAAACTCATGGTGTGCTCCTAATTAATATTGATCGTTGTCAAATCGCTTGTGTTGTAATGTTTAAAAAATTTGTTTTAAATCTGCGCCAGTCACTGAAGCAGCATTATTTAAATTCAGTTTGATTCCTGTGCTACTTGCCGTAATGCTATTGATTTGTGTCAGGCTTAAGCCTGTTGCTGTTGCCGCCTCTCCATTAATGGTTGCGCTGACAGCAAAGGTATAGTTGCCGCTTGCAGCTTGTGAACCATCATCGCCATAGCCATCCCAACTAAGCGGTACAATGCCATCTGGCTGGTTGCCTAATGCGATTTTTCTAATTGGATTACCAGCAGCATCGCTTATCGTGACACTCAGGTTATCGGTGCTAGTCGGTAATTCAACGCCAAAATAGCCTACCGTGCCATCAAAACTTAATTGATTACCTTCAACCAATACATCATGACCAATTAAATTGGACATTTGTAAGGATTGGCTGCTTTGCAAACTTGCCATAAATGTCTCTAGAGTGTTATTCATCTTGTCGATACCAGTTACGGTCGACAGTTGTGCTAGCTGACTGGTCACTTGTGCGTTATCAAGCGGATTCAATGGATCTTGATTTTTCATCTGCGTGACAAGTAATTTAAGAAAGCGGTCTTGCGTACTGTTAATGCTTTCAGTGTTTGCGTTTTTGCTACCGTTAACACTGGCTAATAAACTTGCTGAAGCCACGTTATTTGTTGATTGTATGGTTGTCATGTTGTTTCCTTTTACATTGGCACTGGTTGATGGTTTAAGTTGAAATGTTTAAATTGATACATTTAAATCATCAACCTTGCCCAATCGTTAATGTTTTCAATAACATGGATTTAGCTGCATTCATGGTTTCCACATTGTTTTGATACGCACGTGAAGCAGAAATCATATTGACCATTTCTTCCGTTACATTCACATTCGGCATGGTGACGTAGCCTTTATCATCCGCTAGCGGATGCTTAGGGTCATAAATCACTTTTCCTGGTGAATTATCTTCAATCACCTCTTGTACTTTTACCCCTTGCGCAGTTGGCGATTGGGTAGGTATGGCGCTAAAAACCACTTGTTTAGCTTTATAAGGTTTGCCGTTCGCACTGGTTGCGCTATCGGCATTGGCCAAATTACTCGCAACCGTATTTAAGCGCTGAGATTGCGCGCTCATGGCAGAACCAGAAATATTAAACACATTGAATAAAGACATATTGTTCTCCTAATTCGCTACTTACTGACCTTGAATAGCGGTGAGCATTTTTTTAATCTGGCCATTAATCATCAATAAACTCGCTTCATAACGAATGGCGTTGTCAGTAAACGCGTTACGTTCCACATCCATATCAACCGTATTGCCATCTAAATTACCTTGAATGACAGGACGGAACAAAGGTTCGCCAGGTCCAGCGCTGCTCGCATTGTTGGTAGCAACACCATCTAAATGATTGTCTGATGTTTTAATGGTGGATAATCCACCGCCAGAGGCTTGTTTCGTTGCTTGTTGCATCGTGGCTTTAAAGTCAAAGTCCCGTGCTTTGTAGTGTGGTGTATCGGCATTGGCGATATTGGCTGCAATCACCTCTTGGCGTTGAGCACGAATTCTGAGTGCGTCTTGATGAAAGCCTAAAGCACTATCTAATTTGTTTAAAATCATCATCGTTCCTTTACAATCTATTTGCCTTACTACTGAGTAAGATGCTAACGATTAAAGAAATAACATTTTCTGCCGTTAACATTGATGAGACCTATTCTAAGACGAATGAATAGTGTTCAATTGCAGAAGTAAAGGGATAAAACCTATCCTTTTCATAGATTAATATTGCATCAATCTCCGTAAAATACACATTGAGTTTTAATGTTTGATTATTTGGGAGTGCAATATGTTTAAGTCAACAATACTTGAATCAGATGTCAAGTTAAGTAAAACAGAACAACCGATTGCAATCACGCGATTCGCAGAGATTGCAATCGGAATGTTTGCTTTTGTGCTTTGCATGATTTCTTTTGATGACGCTTATGCAAACACGCAAGAGAAGTTTATCCGCCAAGATGTGGGCGTTTTAAAACAAAAAGTAGAAGAGTTCTTGAAAGTACAAAGCGCAGGCTATGCAGGTGAGGTTAATGTTACAGCGGGAGGTATTGACCCCAATTTAAAGATAGCCGCTTGTTTAACGCCAGAAGCATTTTTTCCACCTGGCAGCCGTGCTTGGGGTAAAACAAGTGTTGGTATTCAGTGTGATGCGCCAGTAAGATGGAAAATTTATGTGCAAGGTAATGTGAGTATTAAAGCGCAATATCTAGTCGCATCGCATCCGCTTTCTATGGGACAAATAATTACCAAGCAAGACCTTTCTTTTGCAGAAGGTGATTTGACCCAATTGCCAACAGGCGTGATGACTGATGCGAGTCAGGTCCTTGGCTTAACAGCGCGCTCTTCTATTATGGCGGGCAGCGTAGTTCGGCAAGATATGCTAAAGCAAGCATTGGCTGTGCAACAAGGACAAACGGTATTATTAACAACTGCTGGTGTTGGATTTTCGATTAATTCAGAAGGCAAAGCACTTAAAAACGCCAATCAGGGTGAAGTGGTGTCAGTAAAAGTGCAAAGTGGACAAGTGGTGAGTGGCATTGCGCGTGCAGACGGTAAAGTGGAAGTACGTTTTTAGTAGCGTCAGATTTAATAGTGTCAGATTAAGATGACAATATTTTCAATAACGATTAAAGTTCCTTTAAACCATGCCGATAGTCAGTACATATCAATAACGGTTTAAATAGAAGCAAAAAGGAAACTAACATGAAAATTAATGATTCAATCAAACAACCGGTCGATTTAACAGCCAATAAGCTGGGTGACAATTCAGGTAAAAAAGCGGGTAAAGCGACGAGTAGCGCGACTGCTTCATCGGGCGATAGTGTAACGTTATCAACGCTATCCTCTCAAATGAAATCGCTAGAAGCTAAAGTAGCTAGCTCAGAAGTGTTTGATGCCGAAAAAGTAGACGCGATTAAGTCAGCCATTTCAAGTGGACAATTCAAAGTCGACTCAGGAAAAGTAGCTGATGGTCTAATTGCCTCTGTTCGAGATTTACTCAACACACAAAATCCATAGGTTGCTATATGCCAATATCCACATTACTTCATCAAGACGCTTTACTACTTAATAACTTAGTCAGCGTGCTGTTAAAAGAGCAATCGTCATTGGTTGAAATGGATATTGATGTGATGGAAAGCCTATTGGATGAAAAAGCGGTGTTGTTGCAAAAAATTACATTGGCAACTAAAGCGCGCCACCTTGCATTAGGCCAAGCGAGTTTTGAAGCAAACGAAAATGGCATGACAGGCTGGATTAATCGTAATGCGCATGCAAAAGATCGCGCTACATGGCAAACTTTTCAACAGCAACTAGCACAAGCTAAAGAGTTGAATCGCGTGAATGGTCAAATGATTAATCAACATTTTAGACGCAACCAAGAAACCTTAAATCAGCTTCAAGGCAGACCTGCTAATACTACTAGCGTGTACGGACCAAACGGACAAACTGCTGGATCGCATATTTCACGCGCTAGCTTGTCAGTTTAGCCACTTTATTGAAGGAATGGGCTGGTTTAGTATTTATCTACTACAGCCCTTTCATTTAAGCCTATACTTGTAGATACATCACAGCTTTAAACTGTCGCAATACGTTCAGATACACGTATAAATATTGATCATTTTGGCACTGTTTATATGTGAGTTTTTTGCACTTAATTGATATTCAAATGATGCAATTATACAAATGCAGATTTATGGATAAACATTTAGCCATGCAATTAACGTAGCTGCAGGCAAAGGTTTTGCGTATAGATACCCTTGCACAAAGGCGCAGCCACAAGATTTGGCGAGTTCCATTTCCGCCACTGTTTCTACACCTTCGGCAATTAGTTCCAGCGACATACTTTTGCCAAGCGCTGCAATGGCTTTTACAATCTCAATATTGACCGGTTCTTTATCAATGTTGCGAATAAAAGACTGGTCTATTTTTAAGCTATCAATTGGAAATTTCTTAAGGTAACTAAGGTTTGAATAGCCTGTGCCAAAGTCATCAACAGCAAGCTTAATACCTAAATTATGCAGGGACTCTAAGGTTTCTAGTACTGTGACCACATCGGTCATGCATAGATTCTCGGTCAATTCTAGTATTAGATGCTCTGGTTTAATGCCAGACTCAATGATAATTGACTCTACAATCTCGCAAAAACCAACTTGATAAAATTGTATGGCAGAGATATTAACGGAGACTGACATAGGATTTAACGCTTCTTTCATCCAACAGACTTGTTGCATACAAGCTTCTTTAAGAACCCAATTGCCAATAGGGATGATTAATCCTGTTTTTTCGGTTATTTCTATAAAGTGAATAGGAGTTAATAACCCACGATCAGGGTGATTCCATCTAATCAGTGCTTCATTGCCAACTACTTTTCCAGTCGAGAGCTGTATTTGCGGCTGGTAGTAAAGTTCAAATTCGTCACGTTTTAAAGCTAAACGTAAATCTGTTTCTAGCGCCATATGATCAAATGAGTAAAGATGCATGCCTTTTATATATTGCCTATAAGCATTGCGACCGCTTCGTTTGGCTTCATACATCGCAGCATCCGCTTTGACTAGTAAACCTGTTAGCTCTTTGTCATCATCAGGATAAATAGCATAGCCAATACTTGCTGTCATAAACATCTGGCGTTCCATCATTTGTAAAGGTGAGTTCAATGTGTTGAGAATACGATGACAGAGTGCTTTGATGTCTTTATCACTTTCAATGTTATTCAAAATGATTGTAAATTCATCGCCTGATAGCCGTGCAACCGTATCGCTTTCGCGTGCGCAACTAGATAAACGGCGGGCCGCTTCGATAAGGATTTTATCGCCAACACTATGTCCCATTGAGTCATTAAAATGTTTAAAATTATCTAAATCGATGAAGAGTAGCCCAATGCGTGAATGGCTGCGTTCAGATTGGGTAATCGACATCGATAAACGATCTAAGAATAAGGTGCGGTTTGGTAGCTTGGTTAGTTGGTCAAAATGAGCCAGATGAAAAAGATGGTTTTGTTTGCGAATGGTAATTTCATTTAATAAATCAAGCCCATTAGCAATACCAATATATTGTTCGTTTTCAGTCGCAATAAACCCATTCACCATATGCTGCATACCAGCATCAATAATAATTCTAGCAACATCGTCGACAGCAATATTTTTATCGACTATGAGCGGCTTATGGTTCATAAAATCAGCAATCGCTTGTTTGCCGAACAGTTCTTTTGTATAGGGCTGAACAAATAACTCAACAAAAGCAATACGCTCAACGATGCCTATTGGTTTGTTGTGTTGATTCACCACTGGAATAGCAAAAAGAGTTAAGTTTTTCTGAAACAGCTCTAGTACGTGTAAGCAAGTATCACTACCGTTAATCGGCGGTGCTTTTCTAATCAAATTGATGATGGTTGGATTATCGTTATGCGCATTATTTGCATGTTCAAATAAATGATTGATGGCGACAACCTCGTCAAAGTGATTGATATCCATTCTTTTCAAGATGGTAGAGATGGTTGACTTACTTGTGTGGCTCTGAATTTGAACAACTTTGTTTTGACTAGATGCAGGCATTTAATAATCTTTAAAAAGATAACATTAACTATAACGGCTTTGCTCATATTCACTTTATAGCGTTACCGTGAACCTTTTGTGACACGGCGTGAATCTTTCTGTTAAGTAGGGTTGATTTCAACCCCTTCAGAAACATCTATACGGAGGCTATCATACAAAACCACAATGGAAATATGTCGATTGGTCATGCGGCCTTCTTCGGTGGCGTTACTACTGATTGGTTGGGACGGGCCATAGCCGAGTGCGCTTAAGCGAATATTCTCAATGCCCGTATCATTTAAGTGACCGACGATGCTGCTGGCGCGAACGCCGGAGAGTTCCCAGTTAGAAAAGAATGCTGCGTTTTGAATATAAATTGGCGTATCGTCTGTATGACCTTCGACCAAAATAGGATTAGTATTGGCTGAGAGTAGAGTGCTAATATGACCTAACGTCGTTTTTGCAGGAACGGTCAAATCAGCCGAGCCCGATGTGAATAAAGCACTGTCTTTGATATCAATGCGCAAACCATGATTATTCTGAATCACGCGCGCATTGCCTACCTTAATCAACGGCGCGAGTTTATGCGCCATTTGTTTACCCAGTGCCGTCATGGCATCTACTTCTATTTGTTCAGCTTCCTTTGTTGCACTTGAGGGTAACAATGTTGCTGTTTCAGTAGGTTGATCTGTTGGATGATCATCAATGGCTTGCGAAGATTCGTTAACTTGAGCAGCCTTTTCTGGGTTAGTTTTTTTGCTCGCAAAAGCGGTATTAATCGCAGAACTGAGCTCTTTGTATTTGCCTTCGTTAACAGAAGAGACTGAATACATCACGACAAAAAAAGCGAATAATAGCGTGATAAAGTCAGCATAAGAAACTAACCAGCGATCTGGATTTTCATCATCTTCTTCTATTTTTCTTCTAATCATTTATTCGGCTTTATCTGATTCTATTTTTTAGCGCTATCGAAGGTATGCTTCTAAACGTTCTTCCACTAACTTGGTGTTGTCACCATTCACGATAGAAACCCAAGCATTAAGTAACATTTCTCGACGCATCATTTCATGTTGAAGATGGGCTTTTAGTTTGTTGGCAATCGGTAAAAATAATAGATTGGCTAGTGCCACCCCATAAATTGTGGCCACAAAAGCGACTGCAATACCGCCGCCCAATAGAGCAGGATCGGATAAATTTTCCATCACATGAATCAAGCCAATCACTGCGCCTAAAATACCAATAGTTGGGGCATAACCGCCTGCCGCATCCCATATTTTTAGCGCATTGCGTTGTTGCACTTCATAAAAATGCATATCAATGGCACAGACTTCACGGATTTTTTCTGGGGCAGTGCCATCAATAATCATCTGCAAACCTTTCCTAATAAAAGGCTCATCTTCTTGATCCATGAATGCTTCTAGTCCAAAAGCACCTTTTTTACGCATCGCTATACTCCATGCTTGTGTGCGTCTCGCCAGTGCGCTTCTGTCATCTAAAGGCGGCTTGAAAATCATTTTAGACATGGCTAAACCCATGATAAATAACTTAGGTTTCGTTTGCAGTAAGACAGCGCCAACCGTGCCAAAAAAGACAATTAAAAAGGCAGCAGGTTGTAATAGTGAGCCAATCTCGCCACCTTCGATTGATTGCCCATATAAGATGCCAATGAGCGCAAGTGCTATGCCAGCTAAACTGCTCCAGTCCACGATTGCTCCTTAAGACTTGCACGTAAACGGCCGACCGCTTGGCTGTGTAATTGGCACACCCTGGATTCCGAAACATTCATGATGGCGCCTATTTCTTTGAGATTCAGCTCTTGCTCATAATATAAGCCCATGAGGACTTTCTCACGCTCGGGTAGACCCTCAATTGCGTCAATCACTGCTTCTTTAAAATCACTCTCCAGCAAAGATTGCATCGGATTGCTTTCATCTTTTACAAAGCGATCTAAAAAGTGCTCACCTTTACTTTCTGCATCATGAAAATCTTCGTAATAAACCAACTGATGACCACTGCAATAATTAAGCTTTTCGTAATAGTCATCCAAAGAAAGTGATAAATTTTTTGCCACTTCAGTTTCGCTAGGGGAGCGTCCAAGCTTTTGCTCTAATTGAGAAATAGAAGTCTCCACTTCACGCATGTTTTTTCTAATGCTGCGTGGCAACCAGTCTGCACTTCTCAGTTCGTCGAGCATAGAGCCGCGGATGCGTTGACTTGCATAGGTTTCAAACTGAGCGCCATGGCTTTCTTCATATTTATTAACGGCATCCAATAACCCCATCATGCCGGCCTGAATTAAGTCGTCCAGCTCTACACTGGCAGGGAGTTTAGATTTAAGCTGGTAGGCTAGCTTCTTCACCAATGAAGCATGCTCATCCAGCAAAGCATCCTTATTATCTATTTTTCCGGTTGCAGTATACATAGTCGGTTCCTATATCAATGAGACAAGCGCTGATTCAGCCGTATGATGCTGTTTGTAGTTAAGTCGTTGAGCCACACTTTTGAACGCTTTTGCCGCTTGCGTCATCGGAAAAGCATCAATCACTGTACGGCCTAATTTAGCAGAACGACTGAGATATTCATCACTTGGAATCGCCCCAAAAAACTCTAACTCTACTTGCATGTGATTTCTTGCGACTTGCGAGATATTGCGAAAGGCTTTGGCCGCTTGCGCATCGGTTGCATCGTTGACGATGATGCCAAACGAGCGGCGACCAATATTGCTATAAATTCTTTTAATCAATGAGTACGCTTCTTTAATCGACTCTGCATCGCACGAGAGTTGAATTAAAATATCGTGCTGATTCAGCATGGCTAAAGGGAGCTGATGGTCTTTATCCAGCACGGTATCCACCAAAATCACTTCAAATAAGTTGGATAGTCGTTCAACGGTTTTATTCAGTTCAATATTGGCAACATCATAATTTTTTGTCGTATGAAGTGGCGAAGCATTTAACTTAGCAACTAAAAAGCCTAGCTTAGAATCTTTGACTGATTGCCCCAATTCCAGTTTCTTTTGCGCAACATCAGCTAAGGTTGGTAAGGCTTTAATGCCGTATTGACTCATATCCACTTTGGCCGTTTGCGCGGTATGAATGACAAGCACATCACAATCTTGCGTACTGATTGAGGCAGCAAGATTGGTGATTAAGCTAGGCTGGTGTTGTGGTATGGCAGAAAGCACACTCACAATTTTAGGTTGATGACCTGACATTATCCGTCTTAATCCAGCCGCTTGATCGTTGTGCATGTTAGACATTGTCTAACTCCAACACATTGTTATTGCTTGATGACCGTACAGTATTGCCCACGATTAAAGGTTGATCTTCTTCGAGCACCAGGAACGGACTGTCTTTTGCCGTACCACGTTGAAACGCACGATTAATTAATTGCTGCTTATTCGCTAAATGTAAATCTTCAGGCACACGTTGACCATTCGTTACATAAAACAGTTTTAACTTTTCACGCACGATAACATCTAATACATTACCGACGGTAATCGCTTCATCTACTTTTGTCATGATGCAGCCAGCAAGACCTTGACCTTTATATGCTCTGATGACATCAATCAGCGTGTCGCCCGTATTGGTGCTATTTAAGCAAAGTAATTTTTGAATGTTTAAACGTTGATCAGATAACATAGAAATTTGCTCAGAAACCATCTTGTCGCGCTGACTAACACCAACGGTATCAATTAAAATCATGTGTTTATTTTTGAGTTCATTTAAAGCGATTTTTAAATCGGCCTCGTCTTTAACGCTATGTACCATTACACCAAGAATTTTGCCGTATATGCGTAATTGCTCATGACCGCCAACACGATAAGAATCCGTGGTAATTAAACCAATTTTGTCAGTACCATGTTTCATCACATATCGTGCGGCAAGCTTAGCAGTTGTTGTTGTTTTACCAACACCAGTTGGGCCAATGACAGCAAAAATGCCGCCTTTATCTAACAGCTCTTCTTCTTCACTCATGGTTTTTAAGTTTTTAACTAGTACCGATTCTACCCATTTTTTAGCATCAGCTTCATTTTGTTTCTCTGGTAGATTGTCTGCTAATTGTTTGGACAAACCTGAACTGAAACCAGCCGTTAGCATTGTGCCTAAAATCATCGATTTAATTGGTTCTCGTTGTTGTGTTGCACCCCAAGAAATCTCAGCCAATTGTGCTTCAATCACATTACGCATATTGCGAATTTCTTTCATCATGTCAGTAATTTGCGCATTGACTTCTTTCGCTTGCGCTTGTGATTGCGCTAATGTTGCCTGTACATCCATTTCAAGCTGGCTGCTGATCACAGGTGCTGTACTTACCTGGCTGACTTGATTGCGTTGCGGTTGACTGCTTTCGCTATCGGACTGAATGCGCTTCTGAAACATGGCTTCCAATGATGAAATGCGAGTATCTTCTATCAATTCGCTACTCATCGCGTGAGCGCTTAATGATACTTCTGTATCGTCAGAAGTCGTGATTGCATCCATATCATCTGCGCTGAAGGCCATAATTTCATTGCCACCTTGAACTGCGCGATTAGAAAGGATAATGGCATCATCGCCCAAAGCTTCGCGCACTTGTGAGAGTGCGAGTTTTGAGTTTTTACCGAAAAAGCGTTTGACGTTCATGATTGACCTCCAATAAGGTTAGTTACTTTAATCGTTCTGGTATCAGGGAGTTCCTCATGTGATAACACACGAAGACGCGGGATAGCGCGGCGTAAAAATTTTGAAAGTGCTTCCCTGAGAGGCGCTGCCACTAAAAGCACTGGTGACAACCCCATCTGTTCTTGTTGATAGGCTGCTGCTTCCGCTTGATTAGCCAAATTTTCAGCTAAGCTAGGCTCGATAGCAGTGCCATTTGCATTATTCGCTTGTGTGGCTTGTAGCAACAATCTTTCAAGATTATTATCCAACGCCACCACTGATACTTCGTTGCCGACAGGGAATAGTTGTTGCACAATCGCACGGCCTAATCGAATGCGGACAAATGCAGTCAGTTCGTTAGGTAGTTGTGTTGCTTGCCCATGTTCCGCTAATGTTTCCACAATCGAACGCATATCGCGAATATGCACGCCTTCTGATAATAAGTTTTGTAATACTTTTTGAATCACAGAAACAGGTAATAGCTTAGGTGTGAGGTCTTCAATTAGTTTTGGTGATTCTTTGGTTAAATGATCAAGTAGCATTTGTACCTCTTCGCGGCCTAATAATTCAGCTGCATTCATTGAGATAATATGATTCAAATGCGTCGCTATCACAGTGCCCGCATCAACCACGGTGTAACCCATGGTTTGCGCTTGGTCGCGTTCAACTTCATTAATCCATACGGCAGGTAAACCAAATGCAGGATCTTTGGTTGCTGGTCCAGCTAATGCTTCAGTTACGCCACCTGGATTAATCGCTAAAAATTGTCCATAGTTAGACTCACCTTGTGCAATTTCGACGCCTTTTAGCATGATGCGATAAGCACTCGGTTTTAAATCTAAATTGTCACGGATGTGAACAGTTGGTGCCAAAAAGCCGACTTCTTGCGCAAATTTTTTGCGCAAGCCTTTAATACGTTTGAGTAAATCTCCACCTTGAGTTTTATCGACTAATGGAATTAAACGATAGCCAACTTCTAAGCCGATAATGTCAACTGGAGTGACATCATTCCAGCTTGCTTCTTCTGTCTCTGTTGAGGCTGTAGGTACTTGCTCTTCGATGGCTTCTTCTGGTGCTTTTTTCTGTTGGTTTTCAAGATAGTAAGCAAAGCCTGCTAAACCGGCAGCCAATGCTAAAAAGGCTAAATTAGGCATGCCTGGAATTGCACCCATTGCAGCAACGATGCCCGCTGTCACATAAAGGACTTTTGGGTTAGAGAACAATTGGCTGATTAATTGACCACCAATATCTTCATCATTCGCAACACGGGAAACGACCACACCAGCGGCAACAGAAATCATCAATGATGGAATTTGCGCAACTAAGCCATCGCCAATCGCGAGTAGGGTGTAAATTTTAACGGAGTCAGAAAAGGCCAAATCATGTTGCGCCATGCCGACAATTAGTCCGCCAATCACGTTGATGATAATGACTAAAATGCCAGCAATCGCATCACCACGTACATATTTACTTGCACCATCCATTGCGCCATAGAATTCTGATTCTTGACTAACTTCTAAACGTCTGGCTTTTGCATCTTCTTCGCCAATTAAGCCTGCATTCAAATCAGCATCAATCGCCATTTGTTTACCAGGCATCGAATCCAACATAAAGCGTGCGCCAACTTCAGCAATACGGCCAGCACCTTTGGTCACTACCATAAAGTTGATGATGGTTAAGATAATAAACACGACAAGACCCACAGCATAATTGCCACCAATTAAGAAGTGACCAAAAGCTTCAATCACTTTACCTGCGGCAGCAGGACCAGTATGACCTTCTGTTAACACCACGCGAGTAGAGGCAACGTTGAGTGATAAACGGAGCATGGTGGTAACTAATAGCACGGTCGGGAATGCAATAAAGTCGAGCGCTCTTTTAGTTTGTAAGCCAATGAGCAAGACTAATATGGATAAAGCAATATTGAAGCTAAAAAAAACATCTAAAGCGATAGCTGGTAATGGCAATATCATCATGGATAGCAACATGATGATAATGATTGGCCCAGCTAGTGCACGACCATTGGAGCCACTTAGCCATGTGAAGTTATTCATGATGCAAACGCTTCCGTATTGACAGAGTTAGCAACAGGTAAAAGGCTATATGGATCAAGCTCTTCAGGCACCAAGGTTGATGCTGTTGGTACATCAGGTTGAAGACCGCCATGCTGTTTGAACAGGCGCATTTGAAAAACATAGGCTAATATTTCAGCAACAGCAGAGTAGAGTGCTTCTGGAATTTCACGTTCAAGTTCGGCATGGGCAAATAAAGCACGTGCTAGTTTAGGCGCTTCAAGTGTCATAATTTTATGCTCAGCTGCAATTTCACGAATCTTGAGCGCTAATACATCCGCACCTTTTGCCACTACAACAGGTGCGCGCATACCACTTTCTTTGTATTTAATCGCAACAGCATAATGTGTTGGGTTGGTAATCACCACATCTGCATTAGGAATTTGCGACATCATTCTACGTTTTGACATCTCACGTTGTTGTTGACGAATACGTGCTTTAATTTCAGGGTTACCTTCTGATTCTTTCATTTCTTGGCGGACTTCTTCTTTTGTCATTTTTAATTTGTGCGCATATTGGTATAACTGATAAGGCACATCAATTGCCGCAATCAGAATCAATGCACTAACAATCGATAGAAAACCGTTTTGCATCAAATCAGCTACTTGTGCGATGCCTTCTTTTACTGGCAGTGAAGACAATGCCAAGATAGGATCAATATCATGCGAAATCACGCTGTACGAAACCATGCCTACTAAAAGTGTTTTTAGAATCGATTTAACCAGTTCCACTGCTGCGTTTTTAGACACTAAATTAGTAATGCCTTTGATTGGGTTTAGGCGATTGAATTTTGGCATAAATGCTTTTCCACTCATTAACCAACCACCAATCAAAGCAGGAGTTGCAAGTGCAACAATTAATAGTAAAAGTGCTAATGGAATAAAAGCAATTAATAAATCAATCACATTTTGCGACATGTTAATGAGCAAGTATGCTGGATCAAATGCGGTGGAGCGGTCAAAGGATAGTCCATTGCTGAATGCTTTTTTCAATGCGGTACTCAAATGTTCGCCCATCATGACCATGCCTAAACCAGCTGCTAATAGTAGCGTAACAGTACCAAGCTCGCGTGAGCGCGGCACATCGCCATCTTCCCGCGCTTTTTCAAGACGTTTGGAAGTGGCCTGTTCTGTTTTTTCCATATCGCTATCTTCAGCCATACCTATTCCTAATCAATAACCCTTCTATTTGCTTTGTAAATTTTTAGTGTCAATCTTTTGCGCTTATTCAATGACCTGTTTATTGCATGAAGCTTTATTAATTGAACTACATTGAGTTAAAGCCATTATCAGATGGCGAATTGAAAAGGTATCGTTGGAATAAGAGGGTGAAAGTGCTCTTTTCTATTAACTATGTAGCTGATTAAGTGATTATTTAGGGGTTTTTTAGCATTTATTTAAATTAAATTAACAATTAAAACAATTACTTATAAATTAATTTAACTTTTTTTAAAGAAAGTCCTAAAGTTTTCTAAAGAGACGACGTTATGTATATATCCGTAATTGCAAAGTAAAAAGGCAACTATTAATTAGAACCAAGATTTAGATCTGTGATTTAAAACTGTGAGTTAGATTAAGCATTGATTGAGGCTTTATTAATTAAACCCATTTAATCATGCAGCTGGTGATGTGATTATTGAGGGTTTTAAATATTTATTTAAAATATATTAATAATTAAAACAACAGCTTATCAATTAATTTAACTTTTTTTAAAAAAAGTCCTAAAGTTTTCTAAAGAGGTGACGTTATATGAATATCGCTTATTACAAAGTAAAAAAGGTAACTATTATTTAGAACCGTGATTTAGTTTAAAAATTGATAAAAACTTTATTAATTAAAAGCATTTAATTTTTTACCTATATATAGGTATCCGAAGCCCTATGTAGGTGTTTGTAAGACAAACACCTACATAGGGCTGTCTGCGCGTCTTACAAAAAAAACCGACAAACCCCAATGGCTCTTTCGTGATGATAGGTTCAAAGTACAACTCATGCGGCAAACAAAACGTTTAAAGCAGTTTAATTTAAGAATTTGGGAGAATTAAAATGAGTGAAGCTGAAATGATGTCAGAAATTAAAGATGCTAATCTGAACTACTTAATGTTAGCACAACAAATGATTCGTGCTGATAAAGTAACTGCAATTTTTCGCTTAGGTATTAGCGCAGATATTGCAGATTTGCTTGAAGGCCTAAGCAATTTTCAAATCCTTAAATTAAGCAGTAGCAATATGTTGCTAGCTCGCTTCCGTTTTGAAGATAGCGCAATTCTAAGTATGTTAACGGATTACACTAAAGATCGTTCACTTGCCAATGCGCATTCTGCGATTTTATTATCAGGACAACCTGCGTAATTCAATATTGATGTAAAACTTGATTGGAGAGAATCATGAAACAGGCGAACGTAAAGAAAAGTGTAGTAAGTGAAGGTGAGCAAATTCAATTGGCCACCGAAATGATTAACTTAGGTGCGAGATTGCAATTATTAGAAGCGCAAACGACTTTATCGCGCGAGCGTTTGATTAAGCTTTATAAAGAATTAAAAGGTGCTTCACCACCTAAAGGTATGTTGCCATTCTCTACCGATTGGTTCTTAACTTGGCAGCCAAATATTCACTCTTCAATCTTTTTGAATATTTATGATTACTTATTAAAATATGCTGGTGCTAGTGATATCACTGCAATTTTAAAAGCATACAGCTTATATTTACAGCAAGTTGGGCATGATTCCGAAGAAGAACCAGTACTTTCTTTAACACGTGCTTGGACATTGATTCGCTATGTTGATAGCAAAATGCTGAAACTTAAAAGCTGCAGCTGTTGCGAAGGTAAGTTTGTCGTGAATGCTTATGACTTAAATAATAATTATTTATGTAATTTATGCCATATTCCTTCACGTGCAGGCAAAACGAAAAAAGCAAAAGAACTTCAATACAAATTGGTCAGTGCGGCTGCGTAATATAAAAGTATTGAAAGCATTGATTAGCCATGCTGCAGTCTCATCAGTTTGAAGTAAAAAAAGTTAAGTTAGCGCCAGCAACATTGGCGATAGTGATACAAGTGGTTGCATTAATTGCTGTATTGCTCAGTGTAATAATCGTTAGTCATGTTTCAACGGTCAGATTCTCTCTCTGGACATTGGTGTTGTTGCAGTCACTCATTGCAACAGCACTCTGTCAATTTGCCGGTATGGCAATCTGGTGGCGCTGGATTCACGCTATTTTCCCCTTCGCAATCTATGGCATGTCATTTTGGACAGTGCCAAATGAAGTTTATTTAATTGGCTTTTTAATTAGTCTCAGTGTGTTTTGGACGACTTTTCGAAGCCAAGTTCCTTTTTTTCCTTCTCGTCCAATTGTTTGGCAAAAAGTTGCCGAGCTGATTCCACCAAACCAATCCATTCGTATGATTGATGTTGGCAGTGGCTTAGGCGATTTATCTATGCATATAGCTAAAGCCAATACCCATAGCAAAATAGAAGGCATTGAAATTGCGCCTTTACCTTGGTTAGTCAGTGTGGTTCGTGCCTGGTGGCGACGGTCCTCTGCCCATTTTCATTTGGGTAATTATCATGAGTTAGACTTTGCACAATATGATCTTGTTTTTGCTTATTTATCCCCAGCAGCAATGTCCGCCTTATGGCAAAAAGCACAGCAAGAAATGCAAAGTGGTAGCTTATTAGTTAGCTATGAGTTTGAAATTGAAGATGTTCCACCAACTTTTACCATTGACAATGGATCGCGCGCACCGACCATTTATGTTTGGAAAATGTAACCGTTAATTCCTCTTATTTCTTACCTCTAAACTGCGGTGTTTGCATAACAAATAGAGCGTAAAGATTGAGGAAAATCCCTTTATTCGAGCAATTGATTGTGCGTCAATGTTGTTATTCTAGCGACATATCTAATTGAACATGAAAGTTAGACTTTCAATTAAGGCGTTTAAATATGTTTGTCATTATCGGATACATCGTTGTTTGCGGCACCATTTTTGGTGGTTATGCAATGGCAGGTGGGCATTTGGGTGGGCTGTGGCAGCCATTAGAAGTGTTGATGATTTTTGGTGGTGCAATTGGTGCTTTTATCGTCGGCAATGATGCCAAAGCACTCAAGGCAACCGTCAAGTCATTGCCCACTTTGTTTAAAGGTTCAAAGTACAATAAAGCCTTATATTTGGATTTACTCTCTTTGATGTATGAGATTTTAACCAAAATCCGCAAAGATGGCATGATGTCCATCGAAAATGACATCGAGAATCCAGAGTCGAGTCCTTTATTTAGTAAGTATCCAAAAATTCTACACGACCATCATGTTGCTGATTTTATTTGTGACTATTTGCGCTTGATGGTGTCGGGTAATATGGATGCTTTTCAAGTAGAAAATCTAATGGACAACGAGCTTGAAACGCACCACATGGAAGGCCATGTACCAGCGCATTGTATTGCAAAATTAGGCGATGGATTACCTGCTTTCGGTATCGTGGCTGCGGTGATGGGCGTGGTGCACACGATGGAGAACGTGGCCTTGCCACCTGCTGAACTCGGTATTTTGATTGCACATGCGTTAGTCGGTACTTTCTTAGGTATTTTACTGGCTTATGGTTTTGTTGGTCCTTTGTCTGGTTTATTGGAGCAAAAGCTAGAAGAAAGCTCCAAAATGTTACAAACAGTCAAAGTCACGTTGCTCGCTAGCTTAAATGGCTATGCGCCAGCGATTGCAGTTGAATTCGGACGTAAAGTTTTATACTCAACTGAAAGACCCGGCTTTAGTGAGTTAGAAGAGCATGTTAAACAAGCTAAAAATAAATAGATTGCACATGATTAATTTTAATAGGCATCACGGAGCACATTATGGCTGAACAGCCAGTCAGACCGATTATTGTTAAAAAGATTAAGAAGGTCAGTGGTGGTCATCACGGTGGTGCATGGAAGATTGCCTATGCGGACTTTGTGACGGCGATGATGGCGTTTTTCTTATTAATGTGGTTGCTTGGATCGGCCTCAAAAGGACAGTTGGAAGGGATTGAATCATACTTTAAAACACCTTTAAAAGTAGCGATATTAGGCGGCCCTAGTGTTGGCGCCAGTGATTCTTTACTTAAAGGCGGTGGTAAAGATTTGACTAAAAAGCAGCTGCAAGTTAAACCAAAAGATGGTTCGAAAGAGAAAGAAAAATCACCTGATTTGAAAGAAGCACAGAAAGCATTAGAAGCGCAGGAAAAACAGAAGCTTGAAAATCTAAAAGCTAAAATTGAAAGCACAATTGATAGTAGTGCGACCTTGAAGCAGTTTAAAAAACAGCTTTTATTGGATATTACTTCTGAAGGCTTGCGCATCATTATTGTTGATGAGCAAAATCGGCCCATGTTTAATTCTGCAAGAGCAGAATTGCAACCCTATGCAAAAAAAATCTTACAAGAAATGGGTAAAATGTTAAATGATGTGCCAAATCGGATTGGCTTATCTGGACATACCGATGCAACGCCTTTTAGTACAGGTGAATCTGCTTATAGCAATTGGGAGCTTTCTGCAGATAGAGCGAACGCTTCTCGCCGTGAATTAATTGCGGGCGGTATGGATGAATTTAAGCTATTACGTGTGGTTGGACTTTCCTCATCGGCTTTATACGATAAAGAAAATCCTTTTAATCCAATCAATCGTCGTATCAGTATTATTGTGATGAACAAAAAAGCGGAAGAGCGTGTGATTGAGGATGAATCTATGATTCCTGTATCGAATAAACAAGATGCAGCAAGTGTCATCGATGGGGTCAATGCCACAACAGCCACTGCGGAAGAGGCTGATCCATCTTAATGATAATGCAATAAATCAATCCTTACGCAATCATTGTTTTATCAATCACAAGACTAAATTAGTCTCGATATTAGCTTCAACTATTTTTATCCGATGTCGACTAAGAACATACAGAACGTACTTGCGCAATATCGGTCTTGCCTTGTAATACTTTCGCAATACCATCCTGTTTCAATGTCACCATGCCATTTGATAATGCTTCCCGCACTAACTCAGGTACTGGCGCACGCTTCTGAATTAAATGTCTCAAGTTAGGTGAAATTGTCATCAACTCATATAAACCAATGCGGCCACTGTAACCAGTATCGTTGCAAGATTTACAGCCTTTAGCTCGGTAGATAACAATCTTTTTGTTTTGAGCATATTGTGCGTGCCAATCCGCTAGCACAGTCTGCGCATCAATATCTGTATTCAACACGTATTCATCAGCTAATGATTGAAGTTCATCTTGTTTTGCCTCATCCGCTTCTTTACAATGCGGACATAGTGATCGTGCCAAACGCTGTGCCAAAATACCCAATAATGCATCAGCAAAGTTAAACGGATCCATACCCATATCGAGCATCCTGACAATACTTTCTGGCGCACTATTGGTATGCAACGTTGATAATACAAGGTGGCCTGTTAATGAAGCTTCAATCCCCGTTTTGGTCGTCTCTTCATCACGCATCTCACCAACCATAATCACATCTGGATCGGCACGTAAAAAGCTGCGCATCGCACTGGCAAATGTCCAGCCAATTTTTGGATTGACTTGCACTTGTCTTAAGCCCGCTTGGGTAATTTCAATCGGATCTTCTGCCGTCCAAATTTTACGCTCGGGCGTATTGATATGACCGAGCAAGGAATGTAATGTTGTGGTTTTACCTGAGCCTGTAGGACCGCAAGTCAAGATTAAACCGTATGGCTTGTTCACCATGCTTTCTAAAGAAGCAAGCGCCTTATCGCCTAATCCAAGATTCTGCAACGGTATTGGTTTGCTAGAAGAAAGCACGCGCATCACAATATCTTCCATCCCGTTGGAGGTTGGAATCGTGGCTACGCGTAACTCTACTTTGTGAGGACCAAATTGTTTAAAGTCTAATTTGCCATCTTGTGGTTTTCGACGTTCAGAAATATCAAGCTGACACATAATCTTAATGCGAGAAATCAGCGCACTACAAAAGTTGGCTGGAATTTTAAGATAAGGCATCAGCACGCCATCTTTACGGAAACGCACCACGGTATTCTTTTTGCCAGGATACGTTTCAATATGGATATCCGATACTTTGCCTTTCACCGCATCCATTATCATTTTATTCACCAGTTGTACCAATGTGCTATCTGACTCCGCAATTGGCTCATCTTCGGTATCGGCAGCACTGGTTTTATCTTCTTCAAACAACCTGTTTGCTAAATCATCGCCAGAGCTTTGCATCAGATTAAAATCAAGCGAGTCATCTTCATTGCCATTTGACGAACTGAGATCATCTCTATCCCAACTCATTGAAGGTGAGTAAAACTCATCCATCGCGCGATGAATATCTTCACTGGATGCCATTGCTGGCAATACATTCATTTGCGTCACAAAGCGCACTTCATCAATGGCTTTGATATTCAAAGGGTCTTCAAAGGCAACCACTAACATCCCATCATGAATACAAAGTGGTATCAAGGTATATTTTCTAACGAGTGTCGCATCAATCAGTCTGATCGCGTTGGGATCGAAGTTGAATTGAGCTAAGCTTACGTAAGGGAAGCCCAGTTTTTTCGCTAACGTGCCTTTTAAAGTGCGCTCGTCGACAATACCCATTTCAACAAGGATTTCTCCTAAGCGAACACCACGATTCTCTTTTTGTTTGTTGAGGGCTGTTTCTAGCTGCTGGTCTGTCAGTAAGTCTAATTGTTTTAGTGCTTCGCCTAACTTTAATACAGGCAGGCTTTTTTGTAACGTAATTGCTTGATGTAATTGTTCTGTTGAAATGATTTTATTCTCATTCAAATAATCACCAATGCGTTGTGCCTTTAATGCTTTTTGGTGAATAACTGCGGCGTCAATATCATCTGTAGAGACAAGGTTATCCTCAACCAACAAGTCGCCAATTTGTGAACCAATTTGATGCTGTTGGATAGATTGGCTAGGAATGAAATGTTTTTCTACTTTGTTATCATTTAACAAATGAAAAAGGTACAAACCAGATGCGTTATTCACATAGCTAATGGTTTCACCATTGACGGTTGTTCCATCGGTAAAATTGATTTGATAACTTTGCTTCTCAGAGGCTGGAAATACTTCTACTGCACGCGTTTCTAAAAAGCTTGGTGAAGGTACTAATGCCGTTTTCCAAAGTAATTGCAAACTTCTAATTTGGTTGAATTCAATCATTTGCTGCGCATCGCTACCCAAGCGTTGGAATAGAACTTTGGATTGTTCAGGCGAAAATCGAATAAGTAGGCCCACTAATGGCGATTTTTGACCTAACATTTCAATAATACAACTTTCAGGGAATGGCTTCTTATCATCCTTGACGAAATTGTAATAAGGCGGCTTAGGCCACTCGAAAGTGCTGATTTCACTCATTTTATTTAAATCCAGATTGCCCATTGTTGTCCTAAATATTCATCTTATGTCGTTTATAATCAGTTGGTTATTAGGTATAAACGTCATGTTTTAACGATTGGTATATACTAGATAACGGCACAATTAAATGAAAGTTTAGGATTGTGCGGTATTTTAGTGATGCATTAAAGCCATCAGTTCTGTCCATTAATCAAACGCATAAATAAGGGGTGATAAGTCATCTTATTGTTATATCAGGTGACTTGCCAATCTTGTCTAATAGAGGGATTACAAATTAATGTAGAGCGTTCAGCATAGCGCGCTTTGGAAAGTGTAGAGGTAAGTACCATGAATCTTGATTTTTGGAAAGATAAACGCGTTTTTATAACGGGACACACAGGATTTAAAGGTGCTTGGCTTTCAATGTGGTTGCAATCATTAGGTGCGCAAGTAACGGGATACGCATTAGGTGTGCTTAGCGAGACTAATTTGTTTGAAGTTGCTAATGTTGAAAAAGGCATGCAGTCTATTCATGGTGACATCACGGATGTGAGCGCTTTAGAAAAGGCGTTATTTGAAGCTAGGCCCGAGATTGTTTTTCACTTGGCCGCGCAGTCTTTAGTCTTTCAGTCATACGAAAGCCCAGTTGATACCTATCGTACTAATGTAATGGGTACGGTTAATTTGCTAGAAGCGATACGCCAATGTGACTCTGTTAAATCTGTTGTGGTCGTGACCAGTGATAAATGCTATGACAATAAAAATTGGCATTGGGGCTATCGTGAGAATGATGCCATGGGTGGTTTTGATCCATATAGCAGCAGTAAAGGATGCGCAGAATTGGTCACGGAATCTTATCGACATTCATTTTTCAACCCTGAGCAATATGAGGAGCATGGTGTGGCGATTGCCAGTGCGAGGGCGGGCAATGTGATTGGCGGTGGGGACTGGGCAAAAGATCGATTAATTCCAGATGTGATTAATGCCTTTACGCATCGTGAAGCTGTCGTGCTAAGGAATCCACAATCAACACGTCCTTGGCAACATGTATTAGAGCCATTGGGAGGATATATCTTACTGGCAGAACGTTTGTTTGATAACGGTAAGGGGTACGCAGAGGCATGGAATTTTGGCCCTAATGAGGTTGATACAAAACCGACAGGTTGGATAATTAATCTGTTGGCTTCTTATTGGAAAGAAGACGCGCGCTCACTGATTCAAGAGAATAATGAGGCGCAACGCGAAGCCGTGTATCTTAGGTTGGATTGCTCTAAAGCACATAGCAAACTAGGCTGGTATCCGATTTGGACCATTGAAGAGACGGTTGCGAATGTTGCTGATTGGTATCTTGCTTATCAAAACAAAGAAGACATGCACCAATTTTCACTTAAACAAATACAACAATACCAAATAAAGTGGGATAAAAAATGGATGATTGCGTAATTGTTTAGACGTTTCGCGCAGCGCGAATAAAAAGTTAGTCTAGCATTCAGTGTAAATCAAGATGATGCTATTCTTGAGGCTACTAACAAGATAGAAGCAGGTTATGGAAAACAGCACTAAGAAACATCAAATTAAAAAACATATTCTCTTTGATTTAGATGGTACCTTAATTGATTCAGCCCCCAGTATTTTAGAAAGCTTTGCTTATGCGTTCTCTGCTCTTGGGATTACGCCATGCAAAGCGATTACCCCTGATGTCGTTGGGCCGCCGTTGATGCCAACATTAGCAAGTCTAGCAGGAAAAGAGGATGCGGACTTGCTACAAAATTTGGCCACTCAGTTTAAAATGCATTATGACAGTGAAGGTTATAAGAAGGCGACGGTTTATGCAGGGATGGCAGCGCTGCTAGAGCGATTAAAACAAACAGACGTGACGCTGTATATTGCAACCAATAAACGCGATTATCCAACGCAAAAGATTATGCAATATTTGGATTGGGCGCATTACTTTAAAGGCATTTTTGCTTTAGATAGTTACACGCCAGCACTAAAGTCTAAACCTTTAATGGTAGCGCAGATCATGTCCGATTATCAAATTGATCCAGCACAGGCGATTTATATTGGAGACCGCTATGAAGATGGATTAGCGGCAGATCATAATCAAATGCCATTTGCGATGGTCACTTGGGGTTATGCCGATAAGACGGCGACAGAATTGCGACCACATTGGTTGATTTGTCAGCATGCAAACGATTTAGCGCAGTTGCTTCTCACTCCATAACTGACTGAATCGCTTTGCTTATGCTGCCATTTCATCCCGTGTTTCGCTAAAGGCTTTAATTGCTTTATCTAAATCTGCGAGCGTATGTTTAGCTGAAATCTGCGTTCTAATGCGCGCTTTGCCTTTTGGCACAACAGGAAAAAAGAAGCCAACGGCATAAATGCCTTTTTCAAGTAGACGTTTGCTCATATCTTGAGCCAAATTCGCATCGCCTAGCATCACTGGCACAATCGGGTGGTCGCCATCATCAACCGCAAAACCAGCCGCTTGCATGCCTTTTCTAAAGTAATGCGTATTTTTTTCTAATTGGTCGCGCAGTTCTGTCGAATGCTCAAGCCGTTCTAATACCGATAGTGAAGCCGCGCAAATAGACGGTGCAACCGTGTTGGAAAATAAGTAAGGGCGTGACCGTTGGCGTAGCATGTCAATGATTTCTTTGCGACCTGAGGTGAAACCGCCAGATGCCCCACCTAGTGCTTTGCCAAAGGTGCTGGTGATTATATCGACTCTATCCATCACCCCGCAATACTCATGCACGCCGCGACCCGTTTTGCCCATAAAGCCTGTGGCATGACAATCATCATGATGCACCATGGCATCAAACTCATCAGCTAAGTCGCAAATTTTATCTAATTGCGCCACTGTTCCATCCATTGAAAAAACACCATCAGTGGTAATTAAAATACGTCGTGCATTATTGGCTTTAGCTTCTTCTAGCTTGGCTCGTAAGTCTGCCATGTCATTATTGTTATAACGGTATCGTGCTGCCTTACATAATCGCACACCATCAATAATGGAAGCATGATTGAGGGAGTCTGAAATCACTGCATCTTCAGCGCTTAAAATCGATTCAAATAAACCGCCATTGGCATCAAAACAAGCCGCATAAAGAATGGTATCTTCCATGCCTAAAAAGTCGCTGACTTTTTGCTCTAACGTTTTGTGCAAGGTTTGTGTGCCGCAAATAAATCGCACAGAAGCTAAACCAAAACCCCATCTATCTAAGCTATCTTTGGCTGCTTGAATCACATCTGGATCATTGGCTAATCCAAGATAGTTGTTGGCACACATATTTAGCACTTCGCTGCCGTTGGCTAATGTAATCAGGTTCTTTTGATCAGAGCTGATAAGGCGCTCTGTTTTCCATAAGCCAGTGGCTTTAATTTCGGCTAAATCGGCTGCAATACTGGTTTTTGCACTATTAAAACTCATGTTCTACCTTTGATGATTAATCTTCCCAATTCAAGATGACTTTGCCAGAATTGCCAGAGCGCATCACATCAAAACCTTGTTGGAAATCGGTGTAATGAAAGCGATGCGTTACAATTTTCTCTAATGGCAATCCGCTTTGCACCATCATCGACCCTTTATACCAAGTCTCAAAAATCTCACGGCCGTATATGCCTTTAATCGTTAGGCCTTTAAACACAACCATATCCCAATCAATGCCAGAACCTGCAGGCATAATCGCTAACATAGCAATATGGCCGCCATTGATCATTTTACTTAACATATCGCCAAATGCTTTGGGTGAGCCAGACATTTCTAAACCCACATCAAAGCCTTCAAAAATCCCTAAAGCGTCCATCATTTCTTTAGTGATACTTTCTTTAGAAACATTGACCGTAATGACCCGTGGCAAAATACTTTTAATCAAATCTAGGCGATATTGATTCATATCGGTAATGACTATATTTCTTGCGCCAGCGTGATTAGCCACTAACGCAGCCATGCTGCCAATTGGGCCAGCACCCGTAATCAGCACATCTTCACCGACCATATTAAATGATAATGCGGTATGGACTGCGTTACCGTAAGCATCAAAAAATGAAAGTAAATCGGTATCAATTGGGCGGCTAGGTTTGAATACATTTTTGGCAGGAATGACTAAATATTCCGCAAAAGCACCATGTCGATTAACGCCAACGCCAATGGTATTAGGGCACAAATGGGTTCGACCACCTAAGCAGTTACGACAATGTCCACAAGTCAAATGTCCTTCGCCAGAGACAATGTCACCAATCTGAAGCCCGTCCACATTGGAACCAAGCTCAGCAATTTCTCCAACATATTCATGGCCAGTAATCATTGGCACGGGGATTGTTTTTTGCGCCCACTCGTCCCAGTTATAAATATGAATATCAGTGCCACAAATGGCTGTTTTTTTAATTTTGATTAAGACATCATTGTTGCCCACAAATGGCATGGGCATGTCTTCTAACCACAATCCTTCTTTTGCATACTTTTTGACTAAAGCCTTCATTGTATAACCTCAATAATTGAGCAGATTGATTAACATAACATTAGCAGATACTAAAGTAAATGTGGGTTTAATGTCATTGAATTAGTGAGTATTTGTTATCGCTTTTAATGATGATTCTATGATGTCAATACCTTCGTTCAGCACCGCATCACTGACGGTTAGTGGCACCATAATGCGTAAAACATTGCTATAAATACCGCAGTTTAATAGCAGCAAGCCTCTTTTTGCCGCTTCTGTTTTTAACGCATTGGCGATGTCAGCCGCTGGTTTGTGAGGGTCATTGTCATGGCAGAACTCAATGCCAGTCATTGCGCCTAACTGTCTAATTTCACTGATGAAACTAAATTGATTTTGCATTTGTTTAAAACGCATATTGAGCTGCTCACCTATTTGCATAGAGCGTTCAAGCAGATTTTCTTCTGCCATCACATCTAATACCGCATGAGCAGCCGCAACAGTAATTGGGTTGCCTGCATAGGTGCTACCAAGTCCGCCAGGTTGAGCGGCATCCATTACGTGCGCTTTGCCGATAACGGCTGATAAGGTGAACCCGCCGCCTAAGCCTTTGGCCAATGTAATGATGTCTGGCTCAATATCGGTATGTTCAATTGCAAATAACTTGCCGCATCGACCGATGCCTGTCTGTACTTCATCCGCTACCATCAATATGCCATTCTCGTCGCAAATGGCTCTAATGCGTTTTAGAAATGAAGGTGTAGCTGGTATATAGCCGCCTTCACCTTGCACAGGCTCAATAAAAATTGCGGCTACGCGCCTAGCTTCTATGTCATATTTAAATAAATGGTGTAAGCCAGCAATCGCATCATCTTCACTAATGCCATGTAGCGGATAAGGAAATGGCGCGTGATAAACCTCAGCAGGGAAAGGACCAAAGTCTTTTTTATAAGGATCAATTTTTCCCGTCATTGCTACTGAAAACATGGTGCGACCATGGAACGCACCGTTAAAGGCAATAATGCCAGAACGACCTGTTGCTGCACGTGCCACTTTGACCGCGTTTTCAATTGCTTCAGCACCTGAATTCATAAAAAATGTTTTTTTAGGCGTGTCACCTGGTGCTAATTGATTTAGACGTTCCGCTAGGCTGACATAACCTTCATAACCAACCACCTGAAAGCAAGTGTGATTAAATTGCTTTAATTGCGCTTCAACAGCTGCCACTACTTTTGGATGGCAATGGCCTGTATTGACCACGGCAATACCTGCACAAAAATCAATATAGCGCTTGCCTTCTATATCCCAAATTTCGGCATTCAGTGCACGTTCCGCAATAATGCTGTGCGCATAACTAATGCCACGTGGCAGTGCTTCTGCACGTCTTTGCATAATGGCGTCATTTGTTTTAATTGATGCTGTATCTTTCATTTAGCCAATATCCATACACATATATTTAATTTCGAGATAATCATCAATGCCGTATTTAGAGCCTTCGCGACCAAGACCTGAAGATTTAATACCGCCAAATGGCGCGACTTCACTGGAAATTGCACCTGTATTGATACCAATCATCCCATATTCCAATGCCTCACCTACGCGCCATACACGTTTTATATCACGCGCATAGAAGTAAGAGGCGAGCCCATATTCAACACTATTGGCTATCTCAATCGCTTCTTCTTCTGTTTTAAAACGAATCAGTGGTGCGACTGGACCAAAAATTTCTTCACGCGAAATCAGCATGTCGCGTGTTACATCTGTTAATACTGTAGGCTCAAAGAAAGTGCCACCTAGCGCATGGCGCTCGCCTCCAATAGCGACTTTTGCGCCATTGTTTTTGGCATCGGCAATAAAACTTTCTACCTTGTCTACTGCGTTACCATCAATTAAAGGGCCTTGTGTGCTGGTGGCATCTAAGCCATTACCAATTTTTAATTTTGCAACGGCATCAACCAGTTTTTTGGTAAACACATCATAAACGCTATCTTGAACCAAAATGCGATTGGCGCAAATACAAGTTTGACCTGCATTTCTGAATTTACTGAGCATTGCGCCTGCGACAGCGGCATCAATATCGGCATCATCAAACACAATAAACGGCGCATTACCACCAAGCTCCATCGATGTTTTTTTAACGGTAGGCGCGCATTCTTTTAATAGTTGAACGCCCACTTCTGTCGAACCAGTAAAGCTGAGTTTACGCACAATCGGGTTGCTGGTCATTTCACCACCAATAGCCCTAGCAGAACCCGTTACAACCGATAAAACACCTGCTGGAACACCTGCGCGCGTCGCAAGCTCAGCCATCGCTAGCGCAGTTAGAGGTGTTAAGCCTGCGGGTTTAATCACAATACTACAGCCAGCTGCTAATGCTGCGCCTGCCTTGCGAGTAATCATTGCTGCTGGAAAGTTCCAAGGCGTAATCGCTACGCAAACACCAATGGCTTGTTTAATTACAATCACGCGCGCATCAGCCCGAGGTGAAGGAATAATGTCGCCATAAACACGCTTACCTTCTTCGGCAAACCATTCAATAAAAGAAGCCGCATAGCCAATTTCACCACGCGATTCAGCAATGATTTTGCCTTGCTCGCTGGTCATGATTAAGGCTAAATCTTCTTGGTTTTCTAAAATTAGCACATACCACTGGCGCATAATTTTTGCGCGCTCACCAGCAGTTTTAGCCTGCCACTTCTTTTGCGCGATTTCTGCTGATTTAATCGCTTGTCTTGTTTCATCTGCGCCCATATTGGGAACAGTAGCAATCGTTTCGCCGGTTGCAGGGTTGTTCACATCAATGACATCTTTAGAAGTCGCGTTGCGCCACTCACCATTGATTAAGCATTGTTGACGAAGCAGGCTAGAGTCTTTAAGTGTTAGTGTCATTCGTACATTCCGCTATCGTGATAATTATTATGACTAATAAAGCGTCAAGTTAGTTTAGGCCAATTTAATCCAGGTCGTTTTTATTTCAGTGTATTTTTCTAAGGCATGTAGTGATTTATCACGCCCATTGCCCGATTGCTTATAACCACCAAAAGGCACAGTAATATCATCTTCATCATAGCAATTCACATGTACGGTTCCCGCGCGCAAGGCTTTAGCTGCTAAATGTGCTTGGCTGATATCGCGTGACCAAACTGAAGCCGCTAATCCATAAGGCGTATCATTGGCAATGTTAATTGCTTCTTGCGAGTTCTCAAATGCAATGACTGATAATACGGGACCAAAAATTTCTTCACGTGCAATTTTCATACTATTGTTAACATTATTGAAAATGGTTGGCGTGACATAATAGCCACCACTTTCTTGCAATACTTGCTCGCCACCCGTTACACAGTTTGCACCTTCTGCTTTACCTGCTTCAATATAGTGCATCACATTTTTCAGTTGAATATCATCAACAATCGCCCCCATCGTGGTGTCATTGATTAATGGGTTGGCAGGCTGAAAATTGGGCATTAAACTTAATGCTTTTTCAATAAATCGATCTTGAACAGATTGGTCGATAATCACGCGCGAGGGCGCGTTGCAGCTTTCACCTTGATTAAAGAAAATCCCATTAATACAGCTTTCTGCCGCGGCTTCAATATCGGCATCAGCAAACACTATAAATGGAGACTTTCCACCAAGTTCAGTCCACGCGCGTTTTAAATTAGATTGTCCTGCGTATTGCATAATCTTTTTACCAACGTTAGTGGAGCCAGTAAACGCAATACAATCAATATCCATATGCAAGGCAAGCGGGCTACCAACTTCTTCACCATAGCCTGGTAAGACATTAAAAACACCTGCTGGAATACCTGCTTCTACAGCAATTTCAGCCAGTTTTAGTGCCGTTAGCGGAGACTTTTCTGATGGTTTTAAAATCACACTATTACCAGCTGCCAAGGCAGGCGCAATTTTCCATGCTGCCATGATCATGGGGTAATTCCAAGGCACAATTGCGGCCACAATGCCCATGGCTTCGCGTGTGATTAATCCTAAAGCATTATCTGCAGTTGGTGCGATTTCGTCATAAACTTTATCAATACATTCGCCATACCATTGCACTGAATTGGCTGCTGAATTAACATCGACAGTTAGGCTATAGTTCACGGGTTTCCCCATGTCTAATGTCTCCATTAGGGCTAGCGTTTCGGCATTTTCACGAATAAGACGACTGAAATTAATCAGAATATTTTTACGATCTTTAGGCGATTTTTTCGTCCATCTGCCATCTTCAAAAGCAGTTCTTGCGGCATTAGTCGCCAGCTCTACATCATGCGCTCCGCAACGGGCGATCTCAGCAATTTTTTGCCCATCAATCGGTGAGATGCAATCAAACACTTGACCACTGGCAGCAGTAACGCGTTTACCATCAATAAAGGCGCGACCGTCTAATGTTAGGTTGTTACGTAGATTTTGCCAATTAATTATATTGTTCGACATAATGACAATCTTTAAAAGAAATGTTTAAACATGCAGCAACAAGTGACGACGCTCCCAAGGGCTAATCACTTTCATATATTCTGTATATTCTTGCCGTTTAACTGACAGATATAGCTTAATAAAGCTTTCCCCAAGCACTTCGTGTAAATCGGGTACCGACTGTAATAAATCCATTGACTCAAGCAAGCTTCTTGGCAATTCCTGCGCATGTGAATAAGCGTTGCCTTTTAATTCAGGTTGCGGTTGGATTTTTTTTATCATGCCGAGATAACTACAAGCAAGCGAAGTGGCTATCGCAATATATGGATTTGCATCGACGCCAGGCAAACGGTTTTCAATCCGTCGCGCTTCTTTGTTGGCTTCTGGGATGCGAATGCCAACCGTTCGATTATCACGCCCCCATTGCACATTGATGGGGGCTGCATTATCGCGTACTAAACGACGGTAAGAGTTGACGAATGGCGCCATTAATACCATGGCTGGCGGCAGATATTGCTGGAAACCACCAATGGCATGGAAAAATAAATCACTATCAGAGCCATCGGCATTGGCAAACAAGTTCTCACCTGTTTTAATATCAATCACACTTTGATGAATATGCATGGCGGAACCAGGTTGATCAGCCATTGGTTTGGCCATAAAAGTGGCATACATCTCATGCCTAAAAGCCGCTTCACGAACAGTTCGTTTGAATAAAAAGACAGAGTCAGCTAATTGCAATGGATCGCCATGCATGAAGTTGATTTCCATTTGGCCGGTACCGACCTCATGAATGAGCGTATCAATTTCTAAATTTTGTTGATCACAATATTCATAAATATCTTCAAACAGTGGATCAAATTCATTCACTGCATCAATGCTATAGGCTTGGCGACCAGACTCTGCACGACCACTACGACCAATCGGCGCTTGCAGTGGCATGTCTGGATCAGTATTGCGCGCTAAGATATAAAACTCTAATTCTGGCGCAATGACCGGTTTCCAGCCTTGTTTAGCATATAAATCTAAAACTTTTCTTAACACAGAGCGTGGCGCATATTCGACCAACTCGTCTTTAAAGGTAAAACAATCATGAATCACTTGTGCTGTTGGATCAATCGTCCACGGCACCATGCACACGGTGTCAGGGTCAGGGCGCAACACCATGTCATTGTCAGTTTCACGGATAACGGTGTGAAACACATCATCATCTGGATACTCACCAGTCACCGTCATGCCCAAGACCGATTCAGGTAAACGCATGCCTTTGTCTGAGTGAAATTTTGTACGCGGGAGAATTTTGCCACGTGGAATACCAGTCATATCTGGCACTAAGCATTCAACTTCAGTAATACCTCGATCATTGAGCCATGCGCCCATTTTTTCAAAGCCAGCTTTTTCTTCCTCAATTATTTTTTTGCTATCCATTTTTGCTATCCACTCTTCATTTCGTTTACTGATTGTGTTTACGTTTAATTATTATTTGCATGCTTTTCCAAAAGCACTAAATAATGCAATGGACTGATTATTTTCAGTGGCTTTCCACTCAGGGTGCCATTGCACCGCTAACGCAAAGTTTTTTGCAGTTGAGACAGCAATCGCCTCCACTAAGCCATCAGGTGCTGTTGCCTCAATAGTCAAATGATTACCGAGCTGGTCGATGCCCTGACCGTGAACTGAGTTTACCGTGATTTCATCAGCATACGCAAATAATTGCTGTAATAAGCCATTTTTGGTGAGCTTGACTTGATGGGCAGGACCATATTGATTATCTAAACTACCTGGTTTTTCTCTGTGATCCATCATGTTAGCTTGCTCGTGAACAGCTTGATGCAAGGTGCCACCCATCGCTACGTTGAGTTCTTGAAAGCCTCTACAAACACCGAGTAAAGGTTTGCCTGCGTTAAGCACGGCATCAATAAGTGGAAAGTTTGTTGCATCACGCGACTTATCTAATAATGTGTCTGGATTAATTAAAGGCTGCCCATAGCGTTGCGGCTCTACATTAGAAACTGCACCCGTTAAGAACAAACCATCAATTACTGACAAAATATTAGCAATATCTTGTCGACTGCCAATGGCGGGGAGCAAAATAGGCGTACATTCAGCGACATTGACAATAGCATCAATATATTTAGTGCCAACCACGTTAAATGAATGTTCTCCTAATTGTTTAACATCGGCTGGTATGCCGATAATAGGGCGCTTTCGCTGATTCATGTTGACTCTCTAGACATGTTAAATAGTTAATCAATCATAAACCAATGCTGCAATATTAGTAATAGTGTCTTAATCTGCATTAAGCCCATTTTTCAGATGTGTCTCTTCATCTATTACATTTATTAGAGCTAAGGTCTAAGTGCGCGCATCGGATACTGTTTGTCACCAAAGCCTATGTGCAACCTTACATTATGTTCAATCAATACTGGACGACAGTCGAGGGTTAACAAAGAAACACCATTTGGCTTAAGGTCAATGCAATACCCATGATTCTTTATCTTGTTATGCTGAATAAGCATAATTGATCAGCGCTATGACCTTATGAAAATAAGCTTGCAGAAATGTAAGAGAAAGCAGCCCAAAACTAAAAAATAGAACGTTAATTTTTTCTGATAGCCAATACCGCTTGATTGCGTAATGTCTTGAGTAAACTGAGGCTTTTAGATTTTTCATCAAAGCCATTAGTGGTTTGCATGTCGGCATAAAAGCAGCCAACCGCTTTTTTATTAATCATGACTGGCAGTAGTAAAAAGCTTTTTGCAGTGGATATTTTTTTGTACCAATCAGGAATTTTAGATGAAATTGGATTGGCTTGTGTGTCAACAATCACAATATCAATGCCTTTGTCGACGGAAAGATGAAAAACATCTGGCGCATAATCCAGAGGAAATTTAAAAGCGGGCAATACGGCTTGTATATCACTACCATAGCCAGAGCGTGCCTGCATCATATTAGTTTTGCCGTCACGAATAAACAATAGTGCCCGATGGCAATGCAAACCGCGGTACATGGTTTCTAAGATGATTTGCATAACCTCATTCACATTATATTCACCCACAAGAGAGTCAATGACATCTTGGATACCTGCTTGCAAAATACTTTCACCGTCTATTTTTTCATCCGCTGTGGTCGATTCATTTGCTTTTTCAGGTGGCGGACTTTTAGTTAACGTGCTATCGGTTGTCTCTTCAGCTTCACTGTTTGCATCAATCGGCTTTTCCTGTTTTTTAGTCGGAAGCGTTTCATTGGTATAGTCAGCCACACGTTTCAACCAAACTGTCTTTTTAGAAACTAAATTAAGTATATTGGCGTGCGTAGCGATTTCGGTTAACCCTTGATCTAACGCCTTTTGTAACATTGAGGCATCAATACGAATGGATTTTTTATATTTATTAACCAAATCCTGAGTTGTTTTATATTTTTCTGCCACACTGGTATTTGCAGCAACAGTCGTTAATTCAACTGCTAAATTCGTCGTTATTCTCAGTTGGTCGATATCGTTTTTCACCTCTATTACTTTATCGTTAGTAAAAGCTTGCATGCCGTGAATTAAACGATCAGGCAATTGCCAACTTTTAGCAACTGCAACACCGAATGCATCGTAAGAAACGCCAAGCACTTTTTGAGACGCTTTAGTTTCAGACATGCCGCTATTTATTAATGCATTGACTTGCTGACACTCATCATAAAAGTAAAAGAGTGACAACAGGCGACCTAGGTGATGAAAAATGCCACAAATCATAGCCTCTTCATAATTACGTGCTTGTAAGTTAATCGTTAATTGACGGGCGATAAGGCCAATAAAATAAGTCGAAAGTACTTGGTCGCCTATTTGTTCAGCTTGCGATTTGTTTTGGATGAAATTAAGTAGCACCAGAGTGGTTGCGATATTCCTGACAACATCAAAACCGAGAATGACAACGGCTTTGGAAATGGTACTAATCCTGCCTCCAAACTGACCATAAGAAACGGTGTTGACCACTTTTAACAAATTATTAGTCAGCGAAAAATCTTCTAATATCGTATTGGTTAAGTGTTGAATAGACGAGGTGTCAGAGCTCACCACGTTGTTAATTTGAATAATAGTGGTCGATAGCGCAGGAAAATCAGCACTATTTTGCAAGTATTGCAAACGGGATTCTAAATCCGTCAAATTGTGTATCTCTTCATCAGGCATTGTTGTCGGCTTATTCTTATTATGTATAGCAGACAGTATGAATCAGCAGACCTATGAGATATCGAATAATTAGGCGCAATAAAAGACCTTAGTTTAGATTTAATACACGATTTGATTTCAGTTTTAGATGACTCATCGTTTAATTTGCTTAACTAAGCGGTCTAATCATCATACGATTTCATGGTAATCGTTGTAAGTATCCGCCTACATTAAAATCAGAATATGGCGCGCATTCCTCACTTTTGTAATTGGGTACTATTCTATTGTGTTTCAGACTGTTGTAGTATCTGAATGCAAATCATCTATTAACGTAACTGAGAGGAAATAAAAATGAACGCAAAAAAAACATCACTATTTATTATTCTATTAACACTGGCACTTGGCTTAGCGGCTTGTAGTCAAGATGGACCTGCAGAAAATGCGGGCGAAAAAATTGACAATGCGGCAGAAGATTTAGGGGATTCAATGGAAGATGCAACTGATGATGCAGGTGATGCGCTAGAAGAAGCTGGCGATGCAGTGGAAGATGCTACTAACTAAATCACCATCAGATAAATAAGTTAGCATAACCAACAAAAAAGCAGCGCTTAGTCAGTAAGCGCTGCTTTTTTATTAGCTAGAGAAATATTGATTGATCGCGAGATTAAGCTCTTTTTGCTTCATTTTCAATGGTAAGAATCGCTTCTTCAAACTGCATGGATTTGTCAAAAAAGTATTGAATGCCAAAGTTTTTAGCCAACTGTTTATAATAAGCATTGTCATGATTAGTGAGCATTACTGCTGTGGGCGCTTTGTAGAGATAGTCAGGTTGTTGTGTATGTTTAACGACTTCAAAGCCATTGCCTTTGGCCAGCTCAATATCAACAATCATCATATCGAATTGTTTTTTATCGAGTAAATCAATCGCATCTTGCTGTGTTTCAGCAAACTCTTCTACGAAAATATTCTCGCAACCACTTAACATTTCCTTTATTGATTCGCGCAATATAGGCGAATCCTCTACTAATAACACTTGCATCATATTTATCTCATTTCAATATCAACCGCACATTAACTTTACCTCATCATTTTGTCTGTCAGGCTAATTCCTACAAAACAGCCTTCATGGTTAATCTAATAGCGCATGTTTAATAGCATAGTAAGTTAAGTCAGCGTTGGTTTTTAAACACATTTTTTCCATTATTCTGGACCGATAAGTACTAACAGTTTTAATACTTATATTCAGTTGTTCAGCAATTTCTGTTGGACTAAGACCGCTAGCAAGTTTAAAAAACACTTGAAACTCACGTTCAGAAAGCATTTCATGTAGCTGTTTGTCGGACGGGTGACTTAGTTCGTTTGTCATTAGCTCTGCTAATTCAGCAGAGATGTATTTTTTGCCAGAGGCAATTTTTTTGATGGCTTTGATGATTTCATCAGACTCTGCATTTTTGGATAAATAGCCATGACAGCCGCTACGCATTAAGTTAAGTGCATATTGCTCTTCAGCATAACCACTTAATACCAAAACGGGTAGATCGGGCGCAATGTGCTTTAAATCATGCAAAGTATCAATGCCATTTTTATCTGGCATTGATATATCTAAGACAACCACATCGTAGGTGTTATTACGGATAAGTGATAAGGCCTCAGTTCCCGAGGCCGCCTCGCCAGCAACTTCAATGTCGCTTTCAAGATTAATTAAATTCTTTAGACCGTCACGTACAATTTTATGGTCATCTACTAGCAATATTTTTTTCATTGAAGCATTCTATCTAATGTATTGCGTGATTATATAAGAAGTCATTCTTCTCGATTTATTTATCAGCGCTTTCATCAGCACCGTGTCTAAAAGCATGCCAATCGTGCGCAATCAATCTTGTTGACTCATCTGCAAATGGTTTGTTTTTCCATTGTTTTGTGGTTCTGATCAATAACACAGCTGAAATAATTAACGGTAATAAAATTAATGCAGCGAGTATTAGTTCGCGATTGGGCTGTTCAGCGATAGCTGAAAACAGCCAGAATAGTGCAATAAGGCCACTAAAAACAGCCGCGAAAAAAATACCTAAATAAATAAAGAAACTGTTCACCGCCCTTTGTAAATCGGACTGCAAAGTATACTTAATAAATATAGCTCGGCTTTCTACATAGTCGGCAGCACTCTCTTTGATATTACCCAAAGAGCTTGTTTTGCTAGAGATGCGATTATTAAGATAGTAAAGCACTAAATATTTAAGTATTTTTGCAAACATGGTGAACAGTCTCCCTTATCATTATTATGAGTTAATTTATTTTGGCTTTGTTTGATTAAGGCCTAGCTTAATTACAGCTTAGTTTGATGATTGCTTAGATCCTAAGATGTAGCCAAGCAATAAGCCTGTACCAGCTGCCAGCGCTAACGTGCCTACTGGATGATTCTTAACTGATTCAACCGCACGTTCTTTACCAACACCGTAAGCATGACTGATTTCATCGCCCACTACCTGTTTAAGTGCTGTTGCTCGTTCTAAAATTTGCTCTTTCATGTTGTTTCCTTTCGTTGTGTTTGCATGGTTATTAATTAAATCCCTAAGGCCGTTAATGAGTGCTTCTGCCTTGTCTTCTGTTTGATTTGCTGTTTTATCAACTACACTATTAGCTTTGTTAGCAGATGATTTTAATTCGCGAGAAGCTTTGTTCAGGCCGCTTTTAGCTTCTTCAGCAAGCGTATTAGTTGTTTCTTGAATTGTGTCTTTAGTGTTTAGCATGGTTAGCTCCTTTTTAGGTTAGTTAAAAGTTTCTGTAAAAATCATTTAGTTTTTAAACCATTTACTTTCTAGATTTTAAGAAAGAAATAATGGTGAGTATTAAAAATACAAAAAAAAGTATTTTTGCAATACCGGCTGAACCTGCTGCTATTCCGCCGAAGCCAAGTGCAGCAGCAATTAACGCAATAACAAAAAATACAACGGTGTAATATAGCATTCGGTTTCCCCTTACTTGTTTATGAATATTTTTATTCGATGAAGCAATTGTAGCTAGTGAAGGGTTAAAGATAAGTAAGGCATTCCTTATTTAAATGTAAGATAATACTTACACCGCTTGATTCAGGTATCAGCGGCAACTCTTAATATAGCTTTTGTTATTAAAGAGGATAATCACTTTTGGTAACAACAATACAACAACTTATTTGAGTGAAGGATCTAGTTTCAACATGCGAGATTTTTTTGATAAGCTCGACGCTGCGTTTGAGCGTATTTCATTGCGGTTTGGAAGTAAAAACATCTTATTGCTAGCCATGGCTTTGTTGGTTGCCATGTTAACTATCATTGTGAGTGACTACTGGATTAATAAAATTCAGAAGCAAAATGCGCAAATATTGATCCTTAGAACCAATATTATTGAAGTGAATCAATTGAAAGAAAATGTGTTTAGGGCAGAAAGTGCGCAACGTGCCTACTTGATTACAATGGATGAGAGTTTCGCATTGCCGTTTGACTATGCAATTGATAGTGCGAGAAAAAATATCGATGCGGTACAAACGAGCATTAGTCATGTGCTCAGTGGCGATGTGCAAATGAAAGCACTCGATGTCGTTCGAGATATGTCATCCTCATTAGAAGCTAAAACGGCAGAAATGACATTAACACTCAATTTGGCTAAAAATGGAAAGTTAAAAGAAGCGCAATCAATTGTTAAATTGGGTGATGGGCTGGATGAAGCGGAAAAGCTGGTAGCACTCAGCGAAGGATTTATTAACACCGAAGCACAATTGGTCACTATTCTTGAAAAAAGTCGAAAACAGACCATCTTATACACGCGAATTGCCATTGTCTTTGGCTCAATTATTCTTATCTCTCTGGTTGTCTTGGTCATTAGTCAGCAATTAAAGGAGTTGTCTATTCGTGGTGAACTGCATGACAAGTTGACGGCTGAAAATGAGCGATATGAAAATGAAATTAAAAAGCAAAGAAAACTTTTATATTCGATGGCGCTTGACCACCAAACGGATGCTGAGCGAGAAAGGCAAAAGCTAGCCAGAGAGTTACATGATGAACTTGGGTCTATTTTGACAGCGGCAAAAATGGATATTGCATGGACCATGAAAAAAGTCAGTGAACAATTTCCTGATGTGGCAGATAAACTCAAAAAGACGAATAAATATTTAGACCAAGGTATCGAGTTTAAAAGACAAATGGTGCAAGATCTTCATCCGTCTATGATTGCATCATTCGGATTTTGGCCTGCCATTCAAAACTTTATTCAAGAGGCTGCTGCCAGAAATCAATGGAAGCTCAACCTTGAATTACCTAGTGGCGAGCCACAGCTGAATGAAACTATTAGTTTGATTGCCTATCGCGTTATACAAGAAAGTTTAAATAATGCGAGCAAGTATGCAAAGGCGACCAATGTGTCTGTATATCTAATGCAGGATGAAAAATATTTAAAAATTGAAATTGTTGATGATGGAGTGGGCGCGGATTTAGAGTCGGTTGGTGAAACTACGCATGGACTTTCTGGTATGCGCCATCGCGTATTGGCAATTGGCGGACATTTTGATATTGCCAGCAAATCTGGTCATGGTATGTCTACGCAGGCGCTGCTGCCATTAGATATTAGTAAGTATGATTATTAGCTTTCATGATTGCTAGTATTGTCAGCATCTTCTGACAAAAGAATCAGCAGAAATATGACTTTAACCTCACCGTAATTTTCCTATGATGTGTTTCATCAAAGCAAGACAGAAACGCTTACTTTGTTACTTATATCAATTTAGGAGAATTACATGAAACAGTTAAAACAAAATTCAGCAGTAGTCGTTGCTTGCATCATCGCAATTGGATCAACCAGTGCAATGGCGTTTGATACCGATAACGTTAAAAATGAACAGACACCTTTAGCGAGTGAGTTTGTGAGTCTTGATGTTTCTGCAAACGGTGAATTAACTGCAAAAGAAGCGTCTACCGATAAACTATTTACTTACAACCATTTTGTTAAGGCGGATGTGGATAAAAATGGCACGCTTAATCAAAATGAGTATGTCACTTATAAATCAGCACAGCAGCAAAAAACAGTTGCGCGCGTCATTGATGACAGCGTGATTACAACTAAAGCGAAAGCAGAGTTACTCGCAGAGAAAGATCTAAAAAGCGTGCAAATTAGTGTGGAAACACACAAAGGTAACGTTATCTTAAGTGGTTTTGTCGACAATTTGGCAACAAAGAAAAAAGCGGAGCAGGTTGTTGCCAAAATCGAAGGCGTAAAATCAGTTAAAAATGGTTTAGTTGTTAAAGGCTAAACTATGCTTCACCTCTAAAGTTTTACTTAAAGTTTAAAGCCATATGCACAAAAATGCGTATGGCTTTTTTTATTATTTACATACTTTGTAATCTTATTCTTACAACAATATCAGCGAACCACCGACTATTTAGATTGCATCAATTGCGTAGAATAGCAATTGTAGGTTCAATTCAGATTATTAAGAGGGAATGAAAATCATGAAAAGCTATTTAATTAATTTAACAATATTAGCAGCAGCAATGGGTGTCAGTGCTTCATACGTATCAGCAGAGGGAGAAACATATTCTAACGACTGGCAGAGTCCAATCGTTAAAGAGTTTAATCAATTAGATACTTCTGGTAATGGTTTGCTTTTACGCAATGAAGCGTCGAAAAATAAGGCTTTTACTAGTAAAACGTTTGATCAAGCTGATCTTAACAAAGACAATTATATCGATGTTGATGAGTACATTTATTTTAAAACAGGTAGTCGTCCAACTATCCAAGATAAAATTAATCCAACAGTTCAAAATCAAGTTGAGCCGATGCAAGTAGAGCCAATGACGGAAGAACAAGTTGAGCCTACAATGGAAGATCAGGTTGTGCCAATGATGGAAGATGTAATGGAAATGGATAACGATAGCGTTTCTATGTTATATGATGGTAGTGAAAGACCTCAAAAGAAACTCTATATTTAACTTATAAGTTGCAAGCTAATCAGCTTATATGATTTAGCAGTGTATTTAAAAGGCTTACAGTCAATCTGTAAGCCTTTTAAATTTCTGCTTTATTTAATTAATTTTTAAAAAGTTTTAGAGATGGCGAAAATAGTCCTGGTATCAATGCTTGATTTCTGATCAGGCCTGCCATACAAGTCATGACTGCCTTTTTTAATGTCGGTATCGTGGTAGCTTAAATCAACATTAAATCCAAACACCTTGCGGCTTAACGTCAAGTTCCAATGCGTCCAACCCAAGTCTTCAGAACCATCACAGTTATATGAATCGCCCCAATTTCGTAGTCACTAATCAGCCATCGTTGTAAGTTGATTCTCGTAGCCTATCGGAGAAAGCAAGTTAATGGATGTTGAGTGTATTAACAAATTGATTAAGTTGGCCAGTCAAGATTTCAAGCGTTCATGCAACACGAAGAAGGGGAACAAAAGTCCTAGCGATGCGACAAAGTGGGATGAATTAATAAAGTTTGATACTATTCAAAACTCATGCTGCCAATCATCACCTATTTAGATTTAGAAACCACAGGCGCAACGCCTTTAAGAGATCGGATCACTGAAATTGCCCTAGTGCGATTTGAAGGCGGTATTGAAGTGGCGCGTTGGCAAACATTAGTGAATCCTGAAACCTCTATCCCACCGTTCATCCAGCAATTAACAGGTATCTCCAATGACATGGTGCAAGAAGCGCCTACTTTTGCACAAGTTGCAGATAAGTTAGCTGCATTTTTAGAAGGTTCTGTCATGGCTGCACATAATGTGCGATTTGATCATGGCTTTTTAAAAAGCGAATATAGACGACTCGGTCAAACTTTACGACAGCGCGTTCTATGCACAGTGAAATTATCACGTAAGCTTTACCCAGAACACAGAGGCCATGGTTTAGACGCAATCATGCATCGACATCAGTTAACCACTGAAATGCGGCATCGTGCCATGGGCGATGTTGAGTTGATGATTGGATTTGTTAAGTCAGCTCAGAATGAATTAGGCAATGAATATGTTGCTGAAGCGGCCAAAGAGCTTTCTAAAAAGCCAAGTTTACCAGCCAATATTGATAGTCATTTAGTCGATGATATCCCCGATACGCCAGGGGTTTATTTCTTCTATGGTGAGAATGATTTACCGCTTTATATTGGCAAAAGTGTTAAGTTACGCGATCGAATTATGTCTCATTTTAGTGGGGATCATGCCTCTTCCAAAGAAATGCGAATATCACAAGAAATTAAACGCATAGACTGGATTGAAACCGCAGGAGAATTAGGCGCTTTATTACTTGAGTCAAAGCTAGTCAAAGAACGTCAGCCTATCCATAACAGACAACTAAGACGAGAGCGACAGCTTTGTACTTGGCAAATAGCCGATAATCCTGAAGAGATGCCGCAAGTAAAGCTGATAAGTGCAGCTGAAATAGAAACTAATATGCTAGGCAGGCTATTTGGTACATTCAGATCAAAAAGTAAAGCAATAGAAGCGCTACGTGACCTTGCAGAAGTACACCAGCTATGTCCAAAAGCACTAGGGTTAGAAGCTGGGAAAGGGCGCTGTTTTGCTTCGCAGTTGCATAAATGTAAAGGTGTTTGTGAGGGCAAAGAACCTAAAGCAATCCATCATCTAAGATTGCTGCAAGCACTATCAGCTCATAAACTCAAAGCATGGCCTTATCAAGGTAAGATAGCCATAAGAGAAGTGTGCGAATTAACGGGTAGAACAGCGATGCATATTTTTGATCAGTGGTGTCATCTCACCACTGTAGACAATGAAAATGATTATGCGGAAGCGTTAAATGATAAGACTATTTTTGCATTCGACCATGACACGTATAAGCTACTTTTGAAGGCGATAAATAGTAACAAACATCATTTAATAGAAATAAATGCTTAGCACTAATACCAGTCGTTTAATGCAATTGTATGAGTGAAATATAAGTCTAGTCATTTTACAGTACATCCATGAGTGTACCCATGGATGTATAAAACCAAAAAGGCCTACAGTGATTAAACTGTAAGCCTTTGATTTTTTTGGTACGCCCGAAGAGATTCGAACTCCTGACCCCTTGGTTCGTAGCCAAGTACTCTATCCAGCTGAGCTACGGGCGCGTTGAGGCGTGCATTATACAATTAAAAAAGAATCATGTTAAGTGTTTATTCTGCATAGATTGATAAATATATTTGTGGAATAATTCACGACTGGATAATTCATTACTTTTCTTGGAGTAAACGCGTGCTTATTTGGTTTGTAATCGCTTATATCATGGTTTCTGTAGCGATCGGTTTGCTGGCTGCGAGACGTGTCCATAACGTAAAAGATTATGCGATTGCTGGCCGGCATTTGCCTTTGCCGATTGTGATTGCAACGGTGTTTGCCACATGGTTTGGCGCTGAGATTGTATTTGGCGTGTCTGCAACCTTTGTGCAAGATGGTCTGAATGGGCTTGGCGCTGATCCATTTGGCGCTAGTATGTGTTTGATTATTGCCGGTGTATTTTTTTCGCTTAAGTTTTATAAGTTAAATATTATTACCTTAGGCGACTTCTACCGGATGCGCTATAACCGCACGGTAGAAATTTTGACGACAATCGCCATCGTTATTTCTTATTTAGGTTGGGTTGCAGCACAAATTACTGCGCTTGGTTTGGTTTTTAATTTATTGACGCAAGGTGCAATGAGCCAGGAGGTGGGCATGGTGATTGGGACTTTGGTTGTATTGACCTATACAACATTAGGAGGGATGCGTTCGATTGCCGTATTAGATTTTGTGCAGATGATCGTGATTGTCGCGGGTTTGCTTTATATTGCCAATATAGTGGCTAGCATGACTGGTGGCGTTGCGCCAGTTGTGGCACATGCGCAAGCGGCTGGGAAGTTAGACTTCTTTCCTGATGACGCAGATGCAAGTGTGTATTTAACGTTTATCGGCGGTTGGCTAACGTTAATGCTAGGCTCTATCCCGCAGCAGGATATATTCCAACGAATTACCTCAGCAAAGAGTGTGAAAGTTGCGTTGTGGGGTTCGGTTATTGGCGCAACGCTTTACTTTTTTGCAGCTTTTATCCCGATGTTCATTGCGTATGCAGCAACCATTATTGATCCTACTGTATTTGGTCAGTTAGCAGCGGATGACTCACAGCGCGTTTTACCAACCATCATTTTGCAACATACACCTTTATTCGCGCAGGTTATTTTTTTTGGTGCGGTGATCTCTGCCATTATGAGTACCTCTTCAGCGACATTGCTAGCGCCTTCTGTGACATTCGCTGAGAATATAGTGAAAGACTTTATGCCTAATATGACCGATAAAGAAATGCTTAAAGTCATGCGGTTTAGTTTGGTCGGTTTTGCTATTTGCGTTTTAATCTATGCGCTCAATTCTGAGCTTTCTATCTTCGGGATGGTGGAGTCTGCTTATAAAGTAACCTTGGCTGGTGCCTTTGTGCCTTTAGTATTTGGTGCTTTTTGGAAGCGATCGACTAGCCAAGGTGCATTATTGGCGATTATATGTGGTGTTGGTAGCTGGTTATTAATTGAGTCGCTATTGGGAGAAACATTGCTGATTCCAGCTCAATTGTTAGGATTGGTTGTCAGTATCATTAGTATGATACTCGGCTCATTGTTGCCACAGCTTATTTTTAAAGAAGATTAATTTTGGATAATGCTTGTCCAGTGTGTGACCTGGTTTCTGTCAGATTCTTTTGAAGTATATAAAGCGCTATCGGCATAATCAATTAAGTTCTCAATTGAGTTAGCACCAGAGTTAATCGAGGCGACCCCAAAGCTGATTGTAACTGGCTTTATTTTTAGCGTGCGGATTGATTGATTTGCCGTTTCCTCAACTGTTTTTCTGATTCGTTCACAGATTTCGCTGACTTTTTCATAAGAAAGGTCGGTGAGCAGTAGGCAAAACTTCTCACCAACATAGTGACCATAAATATCGTTAATGGATTTAAAGAAATAATAAGACGGTAGGTGCAAGATAACGGTGCGTACAGAACAAGCCAATACAATAAGGGGTTGAAATCTGGGGTATGCAACGCTATTCAGTTTATTTAACTATTTTGATGGATTGCAGAGTGGAAGTTTAATGGCAAATGGATTGAGATAAGACTTCTGCTTTTGTCTGGCGCGACTGTCACGTCGTTTAAATAAGCCTTCAGTATCGGCAATGTCTTTGTATTGTAGAAGCTCTTGCCGACAAATTTTTTCTATTAATAAATAAATGACTTAATTTTGAGTCGGTTCGTTATCTTTTTTGTCTGGCAAAACAGCACTCCACACATGTTGAACAGTTGGCTTGCCGTTGCAGCGACCAATAAATTGATAAGCGGTTGTATTAATACGGTGTTGATGCCCAACCATTTTATCAGCAAGAGTTAGAGTTTCTGTAGTAGCAGAACACTTACTCAGTGTTTAACAATAAGCAGCTGCTGTTAAAGTATTCAACTCTTAGGATGAAAATGAGATTTTAGGTTTTAAGTTGGCTGTATTAGAATGAATTTTGTGGTGCTTAACTAGCGTTTCTAGATTGGTTAGCAAGGAGTATGATAATTTCTATTCGTGGAGCAACACGCAGTAATGTCTCAATTTACAATAATTAACTAGCTATATACCATCGATTATATTAACTAGTAGTTAACTAGTTGGAGTACAAATTAAATGCTAACTAATTACAAAGAGCTCAAAGACAAGCTAAAAAGTAATTTATTTTTAGCTTCATTGGCGATTGCGATATGTTATTTTATTGCTGCACGTTTAAGTTTGATGCTGGCTTATGAAGGTAGCAATGCATCGCCAATCTGGCCACCATCAGGTATTGCAATTGCCTCCATTTATATTATTGGATTTCGTGTTGCACCCGCAATTGCAATTGCGGCCTTTATAGCAAATATCTTATCGTTGATGACCGGAGAAGGTGTCAACTTAAACAGTACGCTTGTTTCACTTGCCATTGCTTTAGGCAACACAGCTGAGGCCATTCTAGCTACAGTTTTGCTCAGGCGAACATTGTTAAACGCCAGTCCATTTGCCAACCCTCAAAATGTCTTCAAATTTTTAATCGTGGTGACTCTGGCTTGCGCAGTAGCCGCAAGCATAGGAACATTTAGCTTATACGCAGGAAGTCTTATTTCAGCATCAATAGCTCCGGCGGTATGGCTCAATTGGTGGCTGGGTGATGTCGGCGGTGTGATGGTTGTTACGCCATTGATTTTGGCTTGGTTGCCAGCATTGAAGCAGCAATTAACAAAGCGAACGGTATTGGAAGTGCTCATGACTTCTTTACTGGTCTGCATCATCACTGTTGCTATTTTTAGCGGATACTTTGCAAATAATCATATTGATAGAGTATTGGTCTACTTATCTATTTTAGCTATTGCTTGGATTGCATATCGTTTTGGACTAGCCGAAGTTACGCTAGCGATATTGGTATTCACTGCTGGTGCAATATGGGCAACGATTCATCATTTGGGTCCTTTTAGCACAGTCGAACTTAATGACTCACTGATTTTGCTTGTTAGCTTTATCATCATGCTAGCGTTGACTGGTCTTTTATTATCTGCGGATATTGTTCACCGTTATCAAACACTCACCACACAGAGAAAATTACCCCGGTTGGAATGGACAACATTATTAAGCCTACTTGGAATGACCATTATCAGCTGGCATTTGGCTTCACTTGAGACCGCAAAGTTGAGTGAAAGTCAGTTTGCACTATCAATCAATCAAGTTCAGCTGAGAATCCAACAGCGCATGAAAATCTATGAGGAAGTGCTGAAAGGCGGGGTTGCCTTATATGCTGCATCAGATAACATCACCCATGATGACTGGTATGCCTATTGTGAAACATTAGACTTACAGGAAAGCCTGCCAGGCATTCTAGGTTTTGGTTATGCTCAAATGCTTAAGTCATCAGAGAAAGACGCTTTTGTAAATGAGATGCGTGCTGTGAAGCCAGACTACGAGGTTAAGCCAAGTGGGCATAGAGAGTATTACGGCGCAATTAAATATCTTGAGCCAGAGGATGAGCGCAATATTGAAGCAATTGGATATGATATGTATTCAGAAGCGTCACGCCAATTAGCCATGAAGACGGCTGCGTTAAGTGGTGAAATGTCGTTGTCTAAAAAAATCACTTTGGTGCAAGAAATTGATGAAGATGTGCAAGCGGGCATTTTGATGTATTTGCCGCAATACAAAAAAGGGGTAAAGCTAAATACAACTGCTCAGCGATGGAAAGCGTTAGAAGGATTTGTTTATGCTCCTTTTCGTATGCAAAACTTATTGAACGGTATATTAAGCTCGACTTTAGTTGATATCCGATTGCAACTATTCGATGGAGATTCAACGCGGCCCGATGATTTAATGTACGACAGTCATGCCGATTTGCCTATGCAAACCGATGTGCTGGGTAGCCTTGCTAGAAAGACCTTATTTGATATTGGCGGTCATGCTTGGACGTTAAGTTTTCAGACTTTGCCATCATTTAATGAAAGAGTGGATCAACAGAAAGCACAGATTATATTGCTCTCCGGACTGCTGCTCAGTTTGTTGCTATATATGTTGGTGCGTTCGCTCAGTGTGAATCGTGAGGCAGCGCTTAATCTTGCTAAAGAGATGGCCTCAGCATTACGCGGCTCAGAAGAAAAGTTTAAATCTTTGACGGATTCTTCCAATACTGGGATTGTAGTCACCAATAGTGATGAAGAAATTATTTATTGTAATCATGCAATCACCCTCATTTTTGGGTATTCGGATGATGAGACACTAGGTCAAGACTTTGCATTCTTAATGGGGGGGGCAACGAAAGGCCAGCACAAAAAGGGAGAGAAGGTCAGTTTTAACCTTAGTCAATATGTTGGTAAACAATTTGATGATACAGGGATGAACAAAGCCAACCAGGCCATTCCTATCAACTGTTCTGTGAGTCAATGGGAAGATCAAGGCGAATGGTTTTATGGTATCGCCATACAAGATATTACTGAACGAAAATTGGCAGAGACGAATTTAAAATCACTTGCCAGTCGGCTTAAATTGGCAACAGAAGCAGCTGAAGCTGGCGTTTGGGAGCTCGACGCGACCACCAAAACCATGAAGTGGGATAAAAAGATGTTCAAAATGCATGATTTAAAACTAGAACCAGATCCCAATATAAATGTCTATGATGATTGGTTAAGTACGATTGATGCTAGCTATCGTAAAGGCGTGTTATCACAAATTAAAGCATCTTTAGACCATGCAACTTCATTCAAAAGTGAGTGGAAGAGCATAAATGGGCGAGTTTTTAGATCATTTGGATTAATCAGCCATAGTGAAAAAGACAATGCTCCTTTGCTTGTGGGGATTGACTTCGATATCACGGAGCAGCGCAACCAAGAGTTGAAAATCAAAAACGCATTAGAGGAGAAAGAAACACTACTTAAAGAGGTGTATCACCGCGTTAAAAACAACCTGCAAGTGATTACTAGCTTATTTAATTTGCAAAGCAGATCCTTGCCTGATGGAGAGTCCAAAAATGTAATAGCCGATGCATCGTCTCGGGTTTTTTCGATGTCTCTAGTTCATGAAAAACTGTATCGCTCAAAAGAACTTTCATCCATTCAACTGAATGAGTACATTCAAGATTTGTGTATAAACTTTTCACAAGCGTCTGGTCTGTCGAGCAAAAATATTAAATTTCAGTTGTCTGTACAGCCTTTATCTGTCGATTTAGATACCGCTATACCTTTAGGTTTGATTTTGAATGAGTTGATATCAAATTGTCTGAAACATGCTTTTAAAAATCAAACAGAAGGTGTTATTAGCATTACTTTAAATAACACCAACGACCACAAAGTGGAATTAACCGTTTCAGATAACGGTCAAAATGATTTGGTTAATACACCGCCTAACGGTAAGACGCTTGGACTTCAGTTAATCAATAGTTTGTGTAATCAATTAGATGGTGAGATACATCAAGAGATTAATAATGGAACAACAGTGCGCATAACCTTTAAAGAAAAAACGTTACAAAGTAGTTATTAAACCGGATATTAAGGACTAAGTAATGAAATTAATTAACCAAGAAAATAAAATTTATAGTGTACTCATTGTTGAAGATGAAGCCATCATCGCCATGGATTTGTCGTCGCAATTGGAAGGTATGGGTTATCAAATCTGTGCGGTTGCTGATAACGGTGAAGATGCCATTAAAATGGCTAAGCAGCATCATCCAGATTTAATCCTAATGGATGTTGTTATTAAAGGAGCAATTGACGGTATACAAACTGCTGAAAAAATTATTAAAGAATTAAAAATACCGATTATCTATCTCACGTCGTTTAGCGATGAGGATACAGTCAGACGTGCTTCAAAAACAATGCCTTATGGGTATATTTCCAAGCCTTTTTACAGCAAGGATCTGAATAGTGCAATCAAGATTGCCATTTATAAAGCCACTTTAGAGAAAAACTTAAGAAGTTCTGAACTTTGGTTTTCTGCAACTTTGAGCTGTGTATCTGATGCGGTCATCGCCACTAATACAGATTATAAAGTACATTTTATTAATCCTGCCGCTGAACTTTTGATAGAAGCAACATTAGAGGAGGTTGAGGGGCTGCATATCAATGATGTCTTTATGATTGAAGATGACATTAATGGAAGCAAATTCGAACTTAGTTCTGCATTGCAAGACAATAAAGTTACCGATATATCATTTGGTAGCACTTTACATACGCTTAAGGGAAATAGAAGGCCGGTAGATTTTGCAGCTGCTCCAATCCGAGAGGATGGGAAGCCTTTAGGTTCTGTCATCGCTATGCGAGATGTTTCCAAACGCATTGCTTCTGAGGTGGCATTAAAAAACAGTCAAGAGCGCTTTAGAATGGCGTTTGAAAATGCGCCTGTTGGAATGGCGTTAATCAGTCTTGAAGGATTTTATCTGCAAACCAATCATGCTATGAGCGACATTTTAGGGTTGGTAACTGGAGATTTGAATGGTGCTTTTGATAAGGATTATACCTATGCCGATGATGTAGAAATGGAGCGTGAAAATTTAAGAAAACTCATTTCTAATGAAACGGTAAGTGTTCAATTCGAGAAACGCTACGTTAATAGTGGCGGGGAGATAGTGTGGACGCTGGTGAGTGTTTCATTATTGCAGCAGGAAGGTGATCCTTTCTGTTACCTCTATCAAGTGCATAACTACACTGATCATAAAGCTGCTGAAACGCATTTGAATTTCTTGGCGCATCACGACACGTTGACTGGGTTACTTAATCGCACTAAGTTCATGATAGAAGTTAAAAAATATCTCGCTTACGCTCAAGACAATAATGAAAATTTTGCAATCATGTTTATCGATTTGGATCATTTTAAAGATATTAATGACTCACTAGGACATGATGTTGGCGATAAATTGCTAGTTGATGTTGCTGGTAAATTAAAAGAGTCTATTCGTGATGTTGATTTAATTGCTAGACTTGGTGGTGATGAGTTCACGATCATGCTAAGGGATGTCAATGTCGAGGACATGGTTCATGTGGTTGCTGACAAAATCCAAAGCAATTTATTTATACCACTGAATATTGAAAATAACAGTATTAGTTGTCAGTGCAGTATAGGGGTCAGTTTATTTCCAAAAGATGGTAATGATGTTAAGTCACTTCTAAAAAATGCGGATAACGCTTTATACCTCGCTAAACGGAAAGGTAGAAATAATGTACGATTCTATCATCCTGGACTCGGCTATGAGTTAACTAAAAAGCTTAGGCTCGATAAAGATCTCAGAACAGCAATAGCAGAAACCCAGTTTGAGTTATATTACCAACCAATTGTTTCTAATCGGACTGATGGGCAGTTTGCTTGCGAGGCATTAGTCCGTTGGAACCATCCTTCCCGCGGATTAATCATGCCCGCAGAGTTTATTTCTGCGGCAGAGGAATCTGGCTTGATTGTTGAAATTGGAGCTTGGGTTTTAGAAACTGCTTGTTTTCAAGCTGCAAATTGGCAGAAAAGTATGGGGGACATGCAAGTTTCCGTAAACGTTTCGCCAAAACAATTTTTTTCTGGCGATATCTATAGAACGATAAAGAACGCATTAGAACGCAGTAAGTTAAACCCTCATTTGCTTACAGTAGAAGTGACAGAGGAGCTCTTTTTAAAAAACACTACAGTCAATTTAGATCTCATTAATAAAATAAAAGAAATGGGGGTCAAAATTTCGATAGACGATTTTGGTATCGGCTACTCATCGTTAAGATACATTAAACTGTTTGGTCCGCATAAAATTAAGATTGATCGTTCGTTCATTCGAGACATTGATACGAATCCAGAAAGTAATGCTATCGTCAATGCGATTATTGCGATGGGTAAGGCGTTAAATATTGAGTTGGTTGCTGAAGGAGTCGAAAGTTTAGAAATTAATACGATGTTGCAATCACTCTCTTGCGATTCCGTACAAGGCTACTTTTATAGCAAGCCACTTCCATTAAGAGATTTTGAAGATTGGTTTAATCAGTTTAAAAATTAACATCCGCTTTATTTATATGATTTTAATTGGTTGGTGAATATATTGCTCTTGAACAGTATCTAATGCATTAGGCTATATACTCTACTTGCAAAGTTGTTTTGTTGTGGTGGAGCTGCGGGGCAGCTCCTCATATGGGTGCTCTATCCTTAGGCTTTGACTCAGATCGCATCGTATACTCACAGCGTCCAACAGAGTAGTGCTTTGCGAGTCAAACCCAAAGAGTGAGCTTTTATGCACTTTCATCAAACAAAAAAGTACCCCAAAGGGTGCTTTAATCTTTGGCGGAGAGCGAGGGATTCGAACCCTCGATACAGGTCTACCCCGTATGCTTCCTTAGCAGGGAAGTGCCTTCGACCACTCGGCCAGCTCTCCGTTTTATGCTTTTTACTACGCTATAAGGGCGCGATATTACGCGAAACTTGTATTTAAATCAATGAAAAAGATTTAGGCTTCTTCTAATTCAAATGCTTGATGTAAAGCGCGTACAGCAAGTTCCATGTATTTTTCTTCGATAACTACCGCAATTTTTATTTCACTGGTAGAAATCATCTGTATGTTAATGCCTTCTTCTGACAGTGTGCGAAACATTTGGCTTGCTACGCCAACATGTGACCGCATACCTACGCCAACGACAGAAACCTTAGCAATATTACCATCGCCTTTTATTTCACGCGCATGAATGAGCGGTTGTACTTTGTTGCGCAAAATCTCAAGTGCTTTATTCATTTCATTTTTATGAACAGTAAACGTGATGTCAGTTGTACCATCGGCACCTTGGTTTTGAATAATCATATCAACATCAATGTTGGCATCTGCCACTGGACCTAAGATCTGATAAGCAATTCCTGGTGTATCTGGTACACCTAGTATGGTGAGTTTTGCTTCATCACGATTAAATGCGATACCAGAAATAAGAGGTTCTTCCATATTGTCGTCCTTACTATCTTCTTCAAATGTAATAAGTGTGCCTTCGCCATCCTCTTGGAAGCTTGAAAGCACACGTAATTTAACTTTATATTTACCCGCAAATTCTACAGAGCGGGTTTGTAAAACTTTGCTACCTTGTGAGGCAAGTTCTAACATTTCCTCAAATGTAATTCTGTCTAATCGTCTTGCCTCTGGCACGACGCGCGGGTCAGTTGTATAGACGCCATCAACGTCGGTATAAATTTGGCACTCGTCTGCTTTAAGTGCGGCTGCTAAAGCAACACCTGTTGTATCAGAGCCACCACGTCCTAGCGTTGTGATATTACCTTTTGCATCACAACCTTGGAAGCCTGCAACGACAACGACATAGCCATCGTCCAAATCTTTTTGCATATGATGACCATCAATGTCGATAATGCGCGCTTTACCATATGACTCGTCAGTTAGAATTCTTACTTGTGAACCTGTATAGCTTTTTGCCTTAAAGCCAAGCTCTTGTAAGGCGAGACAAGTTAAGCCTATCGTCACTTGTTCACCAGTGGAAATAATCACATCCAGTTCACGCGGATCAGGTGTCTGTGTTACTTCATGAGCTAATGCGATTAAACGATTAGTTTCACCAGACATGGCAGAAACGACCACCACAATTTGATGTCCTTTTTTCTTGAAACGCCCAACTCTGCTCGCTAGATTACGAATACGATCTGCATTCGCAACTGAAGTCCCACCATATTTTTGTACAATTAATGCCATGATTTACTATCTAAATAATAAGTTAATGTTGTATTTTCTCTTTTACCCAGTCTTCTACACTGGCTAATGCTTGTGGTAATTGACTTGCATCTGTGCCGCCAGCCATTGCCATATCTGGTTTCCCGCCACCTTTGCCACCAACTTGTGAGGCAACATGATTGACTAAATCACCCGCTTTAATCGCGGTGATTAAGTCTTTAGTTACCCCTGCGACTAGACTTACTTTTTCGTCGTTGACGGAAGCCAGTACAATGGCAGCAGACTTCAGCTTATCTTTTAATTTATCCACGGTGTCGCGCAAAGTATTGGCATCGGCGCCTTCTAAAGTGGCCGTTAATACTTTAATGCCATTAATATCAATCGCTTGTGTGGCTAAGTCATCACCTTGTGATGAAGCCAGTTTGCCTTTAGCAGTTGCTAACTCACGTTCTAGCTTTTTGATTTGATCAATGAGTCCGTCCACACGGTTAGGTACATCAGCGGGTAACACTTTCAATGTGCCGGCGACGCCACCTAAGGTCGTTTCCATGCCCTGCAAATACAGTAATGCATTTTCTGCGGTTACTGCCTCAATGCGTCGAACACCAGCAGCAACGCCACCTTCTGCGATAATAGTAAATAAACCAATATCGCCAGTTCGGTTAACGTGTGTGCCACCACAAAGCTCGATAGAAGAACCAATATCTAAAACGCGTACTTCGTCGCCATATTTTTCACCAAACAGCATCATTGCGCCTGTTTCTTTGGCCGCATCAATCGACATCACACGCGATTGTGTTGCTACATTAGCAAACACTTCAGTATTGACAATTCGCTCAACTTCACGAATTTGCTCGTTCGTCATTGGCGCATGATGCACAAAGTCGAAGCGAGTTTTTTCCATATCCACTAAGCTGCCTTTTTGTTGTACATGCTCTCCCAATACTTCACGCAATGCTTTATGCATTAAATGTGTTGCAGAATGGTTACGCATGGTTGCCGTGCGGGCTTGCAAATTCACTTTTGCAGTCAGCGTGTCCCCAACTCTCAATGTGCCAGTTTTTAGTATGCCGTGATGTCCAAATACGGTTGCTTGTACTTTTTGCGTGTCTTCTACTGCAAACAGTCCGCTACCAGATTTGAGCTCACCACAATCACCAACTTGACCGCCAGATTCCGCATAAAAAGGTGTATTGTCTAAAATAATGACACCTTGATCGCCTTCAGATAACTGTTCAACAGATGTGCCATCCTTATACAATGCAGTGATATTGCCTTTGGTTTCTAATTGGTCGTAGCCATGGAAGGTAGTGGCAATGCCAGCGTATTCTAAATTAGCCGCCATTTTAAATTTACCAGCCGAACGTGCTTGTTCTTTTTGACGTTTCATCGCAGCATCAAAACCAGCCGTATCCATCATCACATTTCGCTCGCGGCAAATATCTGCAGTCAAATCTAAAGGAAATCCATATGTGTCATGCAGTTTAAATGCGGTTTCACCATTAAAGATTTCTTTAGTGCTTTTAAGCTCAGCTTCTAAAATTGCCATGCCATTTTCAATCGTTTCAAAAAATCGATCTTCTTCTTGTTTTAACGTGGCTGCGATGCGTTTTTGTTCTGAGATAAGCTCTGGATAAGCCTCACCCATTTCGCTCACTAAATCAGGCAACATTAGATAGAAAAAGGCTTTTCGAGCGCCAAGCTTATAGCCATGCCGAATCGCACGGCGAATAATGCGGCGCAACACAAAACCACGACCTTCACTGCCTGGAATGACGCCGTCTGCAATTAAGAATGAACATGCACGAATATGATCCGCTAATACTTTAAGACTAGGTGTCGCTAAATTGGTAGTTCTTGTCTCGCGTGCTGCAGCTTTAATCAGTGTTTGAAATAAATCAATCTCATAGTTAGCATGCACCCCTTGCAAAATAGCCGAAATACGTTCCAAACCCATGCCAGTATCTACGCTCGGTTTTGGCAAAGCGTGCATGACGCCTGCTTCATCGCGATTAAATTGCATAAATACATTATTCCAAATTTCAATAAAGCGATCGCCATCTTCGTCTGGACTGCCTGGAGGGCCACCAGGAATATGTGCGCCATGATCATAGAAAATTTCGGAACACGGACCGCAAGGGCCAGTGTCACCCATCATCCAAAAGTTGTCAGACGCATAGCGTGCGCCTTTGTTATCGCCAATGCGAATGATTTTGTCAGCTGGTACGCCGATTTCTTTAAGCCAAATATCATAGGCTTCATCATCTTCTGCATAAACAGTAACGAGTAGTTTTTCAGTTGGTAGTTTGTAAACTTCCGTTAGTAATTCCCACGCATATTGAATAGCCTCGCGTTTGAAGTAGTCGCCAAAGCTAAAGTTACCTAACATTTCAAAGAAGGTGTGATGACGTGCTGTGTAGCCGACATTTTCTAAATCGTTGTGTTTGCCACCTGCGCGTACACATTTTTGACTAGTCGTTGCGCGCGTGTAAGCGCGCTTATCAAAACCCAAAAATACGTCTTTGAATTGATTCATGCCGGCATTAGTAAAGAGCAGAGTAGGGTCGTCATGCGGCACCAGCGAACTAGATGCAACAGCGGTATGCCCTTTAGAAACGAAAAAATCTAAAAATGCTTTTCTAATGTCATTACTACTTGGATTGTTAGTTAATTTAGTCGTCATTATCTTGTTTACTGAGTACTTTTTTTATCGTATCGAAGCCAAAGCCACGGCTTTGTAAGAATCTTGCTTGTTTTGCCCATTCTTCGCGGTTGTTTGCCACATCTTTAAATTTCTTACGCCAAACTTCGGTCGCATATTCCAATTCATTTTCTTTTATTTCAGCTACTGCACTAGCGATTAAATCATCTGCAATGCCTTTTTCTCTTAATTCATTTGCTACTTTTGCGCTTCCAAACTTTACTTTTCTGGCATTAATCATTTGAGCAGTAAATCGTGCATCAGACAGCCAGCCTCTCGCTTTAAAATCGGCTAATAGTGCAGGAATGTCATCCGATTCATCCGCATAAGCTTTAAGCTTTTGCCCCAGCTCAACTGTAGAGTATTCACGCTTACCTAAATACTCAAGCGCACGTTGCCGCAACGATTTCTGCTGAGGCTGTTTCAGCTTATTCGTCACCTTCTTCGCGCGGCGCAATCATTCCATCAAGTAATACTTTAGAGTTGCTGCGAATTTTTGCATCAATCTCATTGGCAATATCTGGATTTTCTTTTAAAAATTGACGTGCATTGTCTTTACCTTGGCCGATTTTTTCACCGTTGTAGCTGTACCAAGAGCCTGCTTTTTCAACAAACTTCAAGTTGACGCCTAGCTCAATGATTTCACCTTCACGTGAAATGCCTTCGCCATACAAAATATCAAACTCAGCCTGCTTAAATGGCGGCGCCACTTTGTTTTTAATGACTTTAACGCGCGTTTCTGAACCAACGACTTCATCTCCACGCTTAATTGCACCTGTGCGGCGGATATCTAAACGAACAGAAGCGTAGAACTTAAGCGCGTTACCACCCGTTGTCGTTTCTGGATTACCAAACATCACGCCAATTTTCATACGGATTTGGTTAATAAAAATAACCAAGGTGTTGGTGCGTTTAATGTTGCCCGTTAGCTTACGTAAAGCCTGGCTCATTAAGCGTGCTTGTAAGCCCATGTGTGAATCACCCATATCGCCTTCAATCTCAGCGCGCGGAGTTAATGCTGCAACCGAGTCAACCACAACAATGTCCACAGAGCCAGAACGTACTAGCATGTCGGCAATTTCTAATGCTTGCTCGCCAGTATCTGGTTGAGAAATCAATAAATCAGGTACATTAACGCCTAATTTGGCGGCATATTGTGGGTCTAATGCATGCTCCGCATCAATAAAAGCAGCGGTGCCACCGGCTTTTTGCATTTGCGCGATAACTGATAAAGTTAGCGTTGTTTTACCTGAAGATTCTGGACCGTAAATTTCCACCACGCGACCACGCGGCAAACCACCAATGCCAAGTGCAATATCTAAGCCTAGTGAACCAGTTGATACGGATTGAATATCAGCATCAATCTCACTATCCCCCATGCGCATAATGGAGCCTTTACCAAATTGTTTCTCAATTTGAGAAAGGGCTGCTGCCAGTGCTTTGCTTTTATTATCATCCATGTGCTTTTCCCTTTGTATGAGCCTTTAAATTAACTTGTAATTATTTCACAGTTTGCCATTTAAGGTAAGGGTTAAGGTTGTGTGTTGATGGCTTATTGTGAGAAGATTACTTAACTTAAATGAGTCGTTCAATGAGTTAAAAGAAGAATGTCAACGTTATCCATGTTTAACCGTTGATTGCCAATAGGGGAGTAACGTTTTACAAGGAGTACAACAGATGAAAGTTATTAAAATCATCATTGCAACAGTTGCTATGGTCGCTGCAACAGCGACAACTGTACAAGCGCGAGATTCATTTAGCATAGGTGTGAATATTGGTGGAAATAATCATGGCCACGGATATTCGACACATTCGATCGGAACGCACCGTCATGCACCAGCCTTTTATGGCTATTATGGCGCGCCTACGGTTTATTATTCTCCGCAACCGATTGTTTATTACGCGCCACCAATCCGATACAACCATTACCAGCCATATGCCTATGACAGGCGAGATGTTCGTCGACATAACGGCGATAGGCATCACAATCGTCACGATGATGGGCGTCGCGGTAGACGCTAGTTGAAGTTTGAGTTGTTGAATAACTCCATCAGTCCGTTAAACAGTTGAATAACGGACTGATGGCGAATTTGTTGGCGATTGCCGGTGAATAGTTTGGTTGTGGTAATGACGCGGCCACTTTTATTGGCAAAAGCAAAGCAAACGGTGCCGATAGGTTTATCTATTGATCCACCTGTTGGACCAGCGATGCCAGTAATGCTGCCTGCAATATCGGCAAGGCTATAATTAAGTGCGCCGATTGCCATTTCTTTCGCGGTTTCTTCGCTGACAGCACCATATTCAATGAGTGTTTTTTCGGATACATCTAGCATGCTTTGTTTGGCTTCATTCGTATAAGTAACAAATCCACGATCAAACCAAGCAGAACTCCCAGCAACATCCGTAATAGCGGCAGAAGCTAAACCACCCGAACAAGACTCAGCTAGTGCAAGGGTAAAGTTCTTTTCTTTGAGGGCCAGACCAAGCTGCGTGCTCAGTTTTAAGAAATCATCCATAGCAAACCTTTTAAACAAATCATGGCATAAATGGCGGCTAGCAAATCATCGAACATGACGCCGAAGCCGCCTTTTAATTGCGCATCGCATTGGCGAATGGGAAAAGGCTTCCATATATCAAATAGCCTAAATAAGAAAAAAGCCACTAACCACCATTGCCATTGACTAGGCGCAATAGTGAGCACCAACATCATTGCCACAATTTCATCCCAAACAATACTGCCATGATCGCTGACGCCTAATGCTTTTCCCGCTACATCGCAAAAATAAATACCAATAACAAAAGCAATTGCGATGATCGCTAGCTGAACATTCGCTGGGTAAGTTGATATGAGGTAAAACACTGGCAAACCAACAAGTGTACCGAATGTGCCAGGTGCTTTTGGTGCTAGACCGCTGCCAAATCCTAGCGCTAAAAAGTGTGCAGGATGGGCGAATAAAAAGGCAAGGTTAGGTTGTTTAGGCAAAGTGGTCATATCCTAGTGTAGAGATGTTGATAGCCTGTTGTTCAAACTGCACCGATAATTTGCCTGTTGCATTCGTTTCGCCGATACGGGTTAAATTGACCTCTAATTGTTTAGCCAGCGATAAAATTGTCTGGCGTTGCTGAGGATGCGCGGTAAAACAAAGTTCATAATCATCACCACCAGTTAATATCGCTTTTTGTATATTCGGCTCTTGTAGACGACTTTTGAGTACGGCTAAGCAAGGTATGTTTTCTAACTGTAGTGAGGCGCCCATGACCTTGGTGTCACTTAACTCACTCGCATTTAAATTATAGGCATTTACATAAGAGCCAGAGGCTTTAAGTATATGACTTAAATCCGCTAGTAAGCCATCAGAAATATCAATGCAACTATGCGCAATCTCACGTAAAGCCAAGCCAACAGAGACGCGTGGCTGCGGGTGATGCAGTGCGCGTAATGCAATATCACGCAACTCGTCTTCCAATACTATTTTTTGTTGCAGAAAAGCTAATCCTAACGCCGCATGTCCTAAATGACCACTTACCCAAATATCATCGCCAACTTGCGTTTCACTTCGTTTTAGCGCTTTACCAATAGCGACTTCACCCATGATGGTGACGCTAATATTCAGCGAACCTCTCGTGGTATCGCCGCCGATTAAATCGACGTTGAATGCATTCGCGCAAGCAAAAAAACCAGCTGAGAAAGCGCTCAACCAATCTTGATTGATGTCAGGCAAAGCGATGGATAATGTTGCCCATTTAGGTTTCGCACCCATGGCGGCCATATCGGAAATATTCACCGCAAGCGACTTCCAGCCAATGTCATAAGGTGCGGCATCTGGGTAAAAGTGAGTGCATACTACTGACATGTCGCTTGATATTGCTAATTGATGGCCTGCAGATACTTGGATAAGCGCAGCATCATCGCCGACGCCTAAATCAGTGTGAGTAGTCAGACGCGTAAAGTATTGTTGAATGAGGTTAAACTCGGCGGACATGAGGTTGTGACAATCGGTTATAAATGTTGATTAAAATGGCACATAACAATACACCAGCAATATCTGCTAACCAATCACCAATGCTCGCAAGGCGAGTTTGAGTGAAAACGCCTTGTAGGATTTCAGTGATTGCCCCGTAAGTGATGATGCCTAAGAAAAGCCATTTGCCATGTTTAGCATAAGCCAAATAACCAATAGCCGTTAGCGTGGCAAATATGATGGCATGCATTACTTTATCGACATGCGGGAATAGAGGCGTTGATTTGCTTTGTTCAATTAATAGAAATAAGGTGATTAAACTAATCAGTAGCCAAAATAAAACAGGTGAAAAGCGGGTCAAGTAATTCGACATCATTAGCGCTACTTATTCTTAGGGCGAAACGCTTGAACAATTGTTTCATTTGTTTCAATGAAAGGTGCGCCAATTAAATCTAAGCAATAAGGCACCGCGGCAAAAATACCGTGTACTTGGATCTTGCCCACATCATCTTTTAATCCTTCAAGCGTTTGCGCGATGGCTTTCGGTTGTCCAGGTAAATTAATGATTAAACACTGCTTACGAATCACAGCTACTTGGCGCGACAAAATAGCCGTTGCTACAAAGTTTAAGCTAATTTGACGCATTTGTTCACCAAAGCCTGGCATGACTTTGTCGCCGACAGCTAGCGTGGCTTCTGGCGTGACATCACGTAAGGCAGGACCTGTGCCGCCAGTGGTCAGTACCAAATGACAGTTTGATACATCTACTAATTCAATCAATGTTGTTTCTATCGTATTTTGATCATCAGCAATTAAACGTGTTTCGATTTGGAACGGCGATATTAACGCTTGTTTAAGCCAAGACTCCAAACTTGGAATGCCTTTATCTTCATAAATGCCTTGGGAAGCGCGATCGCTAATGGAAACTAAGCCGATTTTGATTATTTTGTCTTGCATGTGAATTGTTTGTTTAATATTGTGTCAATAACATCATTAGATTATCACGATAAACATTCAAGGACTTGGAACTATGATGAAAAAAATGCTGTGTGTGGCTTTGGTGACGTTTTGCATTCAAACGGTACAAGCCGCTGAAAACTTATATGAAAAAAATTATAAGGAGCAGAATAATAGCAACTTACAATCGATGCAAGCCAGTCTAGACACTAAAATGTATGTCAGCAATCACTTTGATGACGACAACATTAGCATGTTAGAAAGTGGTTATGACATGATGGGTAGCAGCGGTTTTGAAGCGGGTAGTATTGCACCTGATTTAGCGTTAGAACATGCTAAATCAATCAAAGCAGATGTAGTGCTGGTTTATAGTAAATATGCTTCAAAAAAATCATCACTCTCAACTTTGCAAATCATCAAAGAGGCTGCAAAAAAAACCGGTGAAATTGATGCGGATTTGCTAAAAGGCGATGAGGAACAGTATAAATACTATGCGAGCTATTGGGCAAAATTACCAATGCCATTGCTAGGTTTACATGTCATTAAATTAAAACACAAAGAAAAAGACAGCACTGAAGTGATTGAAGATGACGGCTTAAAAGTATTAGCGGTAATAAAAGGCTCGTCAGCGTTCAAAGCAGGCTTAAAACGAGGCGATGTTTTGTTAAAAATAGCGGGTGCTGAGACACAAACGCCAGCGCAACTTTCGCAGGCAGTTGGTAAAAATAAAGGTAAAGAAGTAAAAATCAGCTACAAACGGAATGATAACTTAGCACAAACTAGCGCTAGATTGATAGCTGAATAGTTCCTCAACCTTCGTCAGACGCTGTTAGGACAGATGTTATTAAAATAAATGAAGCGTTAAAAAGAAATAGTCAGTTGACTTTGCTGACTATTTTTGAGCAGCTTCTGTTGTTTCGCGTAATAGCTTGAATAACTCTCGTGTACTTTTGGGCGGCTTATTATTACTTATTTCTTTATGCGCATTGCGACACAAAGTGCGGATGAGCTGTACGTCAGCATTCGGGTAGGTTGTGAGGAACTCTTGTAGCGCATCGGATTGTGGGGCAGGTGACTCGTCAATAAGACGGTCGCGCCAGCGCTCCAGTAAATGGAAGCGCGCATTCTCTTCAATATTTTTACCTTCCCAGCGAGCGAGCTGCTCTTCAATTGGTTCAATATCAGTGTCACGCATGAGTCGACCAATATATTGTAGTTGACGACGGATAGCGCCATTTGCAGAGAGTCGCTTAGCTTCCATGACAGCATCATGTAAACGCTCTTCAAGCTTTAATTTATTAATTTGGTCTTTGGTTAATTCAATTAACTTTTTACCCACCAATTGCTGCGCATCAGCTTCCGCTTTGCGTTTGGTTTTGCTAATAAACTCTTCTTCTACATCTTTTTCTTGCATGTTTTTAATAGACTTTGCTTAAGATACTACTGATGCACGGTATGATAACAGTTTTAGCGATTTACGATAATGGATTGCTGTAATAAATGAGGCATGATGAAACAAGACGCTTTAAAACAAATTAGTGAAGATGCACTTAAAGTAGCCAAACAAGCTGGCGCATCGGCTGCAGAAGTGGATGTGAGCTTTGGCACAGGACAAACCGTTTCTGTACGGAAGGGCGAAACTGAAAATATAGAATACAACCGCGATAAAGGCATTTCCGTGACCGTCTTTTTCGGGCACAAAAAAGGCTATGCGAGTACTTCAGATTTTAGTCCGCAAGCGATTAAAGACACTGTTGAAGCGGCTTGTAATATTGCCAAATTTACAGCAGAAGATCCATTTTGTGGGTTAGCAGATGCCAGCTTGATGGCGCAAACAATACCTGATTTAAATTTATATCATCCTTGGGTACTAACAGTAGAAGAGGCTGGCGAGCTTGCCAAGCGTTGTGAAGCGGCTGCATTGGCAGTCGATAAAAAGCGGATCACAAACTCGGAAGGGGCAAGTGTCTCAATCAGCGAAGGTCAGTTTGTTTATGCCAATACGCATGGATTTTCTGGTGGCTATCCTACTTCTCGACATAGCATCAGTTGCTCAGTCATAGCAGAAGCTGCAGGCGCTATGCAACGTGATTACTGGTACAGCTCTGCTAGAGATGCCAATGATATGCGTACGCCTGAATATGTAGGTCAGCTAGCGGGTGAGCGTACTGTGCGACGTTTAGGTTCGCGCACGATTAAAACAGGGCAATACCCAGTGTTATTTGAGGCGCCTTTAGCCAGCGGGATTATATCTTCATTAGTGAGTGCTATTTCTGGCGGTAATTTATATCGAAAATCCTCGTTTTTACTCGATAGTATGGGTCAAAAAGTAGCTTCTTCGCTCTTGAATATTGAAGAGTTGCCACACCTTGAAAAAGGATTAGCAAGTACTCCATTTGATAATGAAGGTGTATTGGCAAAGCCACGTATGCTGGTGGAAAATGGCGTTTTACAAGGCTATCTATTGTCTAGCTACTCGGCCAGAAAATTAGGTTTGCAGACCACAGGTAATGCGGGAGGTGCTCATAACTTAGTCATAAAGCATACACAACAATCATTTGCAGACTTATTGGCAATGATGGGGACTGGTTTGCTAGTAACTGAGCTATTAGGACATGGATTGAATATGGTCACTGGCGATTACTCCAGAGGCGCTGCGGGTTTTTGGGTGGAAAACGGCGTGATTGCTTATCCAGTAGAAGAAATTACCATTGCTAGCAATATGAAAGAGATGCTCAATCAAATTATTGCCGTTGCTGATGATGCTATTATGCCTAGCTCAAAACAAACTGGGTCTATCTTAATTGAGAAGATGACGGTTGCGGCAGCTTGAGTTATTTGGAATTAGCGCTAAAACTATATAGGTAATAGAAGATAAGAAAAAAGCCTCTAGAAAGAGGCTTTTTTCTTGCAGTAAGATTGTAATTAAAGCAGTCTGAATGAAGCTCTATTTTTCTTCAACTGGGATATCTACATCTTCATCAGCTGGCTCAAACGAGTCTTTGATGAATTCATCTGGCACCAAACCATCTTGCACTTGGCTTGCACGGCGCTGTAAATAAGCATCACGCGTAAACGCATATGCATCTAAAGAGGCATCGTCTACAAAGTCTTTCGCATCGAGTAACTCAGTGCGCTTGTCTAAGAACTGCATCGCCCGTAATTGATTGTGTAAGCGTATTTCACCAATGTTGTGCGTGTAAGTGATTGGATCTGTAGTTGTTGTGTCAACTACAAAACCCGTTGTATCGCGCACTGTGCTTGGACCAATAAATGGCAAGACTAAATATGCGCCATTACCTACACCCCAATGACCGAGTGTTTGACCAAAGTCTTCAGTATGCGTTGGGATACCATCCATGCTAGCAACATCAATGAAGCCAGCTAAACCAAAAGTTGAGTTAATAACAAAGCGCCCTGCATCAGTAAATGCATGAGCGAATTTTAACTGCAGTATGTCGTTAACTACCGTTGTAATTGATCTTAAATTATTAAAGAAGTTGTTAATGCCTTTGCGTATTGGCGAAGGTGTGACTGCTTTGTATACTTTTGCTACTGGTTTGAACACAGCATTGTCAGCTGCATCATTAAATTGATAAACACCACGGTTAACAGTTTCTAGTGGGTCTTTATTGTCTAATGTTGCGCAACCTGTTGCCAACATCACTAGTAAGCAGCTAAATAATAATTTAATGAGTTTGAACTGCATATTGAGTCGCTATCTTTATTTATAATTTTCGTTAAAGGCGGAACGGTTGAATTCACGCATATTCCCTATAATAAATGCATTATCCCTAATAGTGCTGTCACTGTCTATTAAATAAATTCGCACTAATTTTATCGACTCATGGCTGTTGTAAAAAAACAACTTTAAAGCAATTTTTACTACGATTGACGACTATTGATAAATTTTTTTGAGTCATTTGTGACTGTTTATTTAACTGCTTGCTTCTTTGTATAGTTGCAATACCAGTGTGCGCTGAGCGCTGTGGTCAACAATTGGTTCTGGGTAGTTTTCTCCAATGATGATTTCGAGTTCACTTTGACGTGAAGACGCCATTTTCCAAGGCTCATGGATTTCTTTATCATTGCATTTTTCTAGTTCTGGCACATATTTTCTTATAAACCTTCCTTTTGGATCAAAGCGTTGGCTTTGCGTGGTTGGATTGAATATACGAAACCAGGGTTGCGCATCGCAACCAGTTGAGGCAGCCCATTGCCACCCACCGTTGTTTGCGCTGAAATCAAAGTCGATTAAGTGTTCCGCAAAATAACGCTCACCCCAGCGCCAATCAATGAGCAAATCTTTTACCAGAAAACTAGCAACAATCATGCGCAACCGATTATGCATATAACCAGTTTCATTGATTTGTCGCATTGCCGCATCCACTAGCGGAAAACCTGTTTTTCCTGCACACCAGGCGGCAAACTGTTGCTCGTTATTGGGAAACACTAATTGATTAAATTGTGGATTAAAAGTATGGCCTGATGCAAGCTGTGGATTGTGATGCAAAATTTGAAAATAAAAGTCACGCCAAATCAATTCATTTAACCAAGTTTCAGCGCCAGCATTACTCATATTGCGTGCAGTTCTCGCTAAGTGACGGATAGAGACTGTGCCAAAGCGCAAATGGGTTGATAGATAAGACACTCCTTTGACTGCGGGAAAATCTCTTGCCATTTTATATTGGTCGATGCGGGTGGTGAAATCTGCTAATAATTGCTTACCGCCTGCCATGCCAATTGGTAATGGCATATTAGTTAAGTTAGTTCGTTTGAACCCAATGGTTTCTAAGCTTGGTAACGCCGTTGCTGACACTTTAGCTAAATGATTGATATAGGAGTCGACTGGATAAGTCTTTAAGTAAAAATCATCCAGTTTTTTAAGAACAGCGTTGCGATAAGGTGTAAATACACGGTATGGCTTATCGCTTAAATTGAGTATTTCATCTTTTTCAAAAATGACTTGGTCTTTAAAACTGTGATAATCAATTTTTTTTGCATTTAATGTAGCTTTAACTACTGCATCACGCGCAATTGCGCTGGGCTCGTAGTCGTGATTAACAAATAAAGCTTCAATAGAAAGTTGATTAGCTAATTTCGGTATTATTTCAGTGGCTTTTTCATGTTGCACTAACAAATCACCGCCGTGTTGCTGAAGTGCTAATTTTAGTTCTCGCACACTTTCCCAAATAAACTCAACACGTCTGTCAGCCTTATTCGTTAAAGCATCTAAAATATCGGTATCAAAAACAAACACGCAGTACACTTTTTTTGATGTTTTGAGCGCGTGATAAAGCGCCGCATGATCAAAGTCGCGCAAATCTCTGCGAAACCAAACTAAGCTATTAACATATTGCATTTATTTAATGCGTGAGTTTACTCACGGTGATATGGATGATTCTGTATGACTGTGTAAGCGCGATAGAGTTGCTCAGACAGTAGCACGCGCACAAACGCATGTGGCATAGTCAGTTTAGATAAAGACCAACAAAAATCTGCTTTTTGAATAAGCGACGGATCCAAGCCATCAGCGCCGCCAACCAGAATGCTGACATCGCGCCCCATTTCTTGCCATGATTGCATCATGCTCGCTAAATCGACGGTTGTTTTTTCTTTACCATGTTCGTCGCAGGCAATTAGCCAATCTTTATTGGCTGCTTTAAGAATGCGCTCTGCTTCTGCAGCTTGCACGGCCGGATTCTTTTTGCCATCAGCGCGTTTATCTGGTTTTATTTCAATAATTTCAACCGTCAACTCACGTGGCATCCGCTTAATATATTCTGCACATGCGGTTTCAACCCAGCTAGGCATTTTGTGCCCAACTGAAATGATTTTAAGTTTCATGCGTTGGAAGTGCGGGCTTTATACTGAAGCTGCGTTTGGCTTACCAGTAGTGACATGCTTACCTTCGCCGCCCCATAATTGCTCGAGGTTGTAATAGGCGCGTGTCGCTGGAATCATGATATGCACAATGGCTTCGCCCAAATCAACCAACACCCACTCGCCTTCTTTTTCACCCTCTAAACCGCGCGGATGGTAGCCTTTAGCTTTTAATTCTACGTAGATATTATCGGCGATAGCCTTGGTTTGACGTGATGAATTTGCACTGCAAATAATCATGTAATTAGTCATAGAAGTGAGTTTTGAAACATCTAAAACAGTAATATCAAAACCTTTGATATCTTCGATTGCGTTTACGACCGCGTCTTTCATTGCGATTAAATCTGACAAGTGATTACCTTTAAAATAGAGAGTTAAGCAGCTTGCGCTGGGATTTTACTTTTGAGTTCTTTGATGCGATTAAAGTCATCAACATAAACCAGTGTTGGAGCAAACGTTTCCAACTCGGCGGCATTATATTGCGCATAAGTCGCGATAATAACAATGTCATCTGGCTTTGCTTTATGTGCGGCTGCGCCGTTGGTCGAGATGATACCTGAATGACGCTCTGCGCGAATAGCATAGGTTGTAAAACGCTCGCCATTTGTTACATTATAAATGGCAATCTTTTCATATTCGCTAATATCAGCGGCTTCCAATAGCGCCTCATCGATCGCGCAACTGCCTTCATAATGAAGCTCGCTGTGCGTGACATGGACACGGTGAAGTTTGGATTTAAGCATCGTTCTTTGCATTCAGTATAGCCATTCAATCTTACAAAGGTAGCATTGTAATCAATTCAAGGGTTTAGCGCAAAACTCAATATTGTCAATTAGGCGAATATTGGCTAAGGTGGCGGCGGCTAGAATCACTAATTGGACATCGTCTTGTTGAGCAGGATTAAGTGAAAGCGCATTTCTAATGGAGACATAATCGACCTGCCAGCCTTGTTTTGTAAGCTGTTCAGCTGTTTGCTTTTCAATATTGTTAAAGTCAGAATGTGGCGATTGTGCCGCTTTGACTGCCATATTAAGCGCTTGATTAAGTTGTGCTGCTTGCTCTTTTTGTTGTAAATTAAAATGACCATTACGCGAACTCATGGCAAGTCCGTTGTCTTCGCGCACAATATCAGCGGCAATAATCTCGACGGCAAAGTTAAATTGTTTAACAAGCTCACGAATAATCGATAGCTGTTGAAAGTCTTTTTTGCCAAATACCGCAATATTAGGCTGCACAAGATTAAACAGTTTTGCCACAACCGTTGCAACGCCCGCAAAATGTCCAGGTCTGCTAGCGCCGCAGAGCTCATCTGCAATAGGAGGCGGTGTGATTGTCATGCTTTGATTGAATGATTTTCCATCAAAATCGGGATACATTTCTTCAATAGTCGGCGTAAAAACAATCGTTTCACCCGCTTTTTCTAGCAGCGCGCAATCTGCATCTAATGTTCGCGGATATTTTTCTAAATCAATCGCTGAATCAAACTGTAATGGATTCACAAAAATACTGACAACAACACATTCCGCGTGTTGTTTTGCAATATTGACCAGTGCTATGTGACCAGCATGTAAGTTGCCCATGGTTGGTACAAAAGCAATGTTGGGATGATCTTTTAAGGCATCTTTTAACGCCGCGCTGGAATGAACAACTTGCATCTTTTTGGCTTGCACTAGTAGCTGTGCTCTTTCGCAGGGAAGGACTGGTCTTTAACTGCTTTGCTATAAGCTACAACCGCATCTTGAATACTGTCATTGTCTTTTAAAAAATTACGCACAAAGCGAGGTAGTTTGAAATCGCTAGGCGCCTTATTCGCTGGGCCGGTATAAATACCAATCAAGTCTTGCAGCACCAATACTTGCCCGCTACAATCAACACCAGCACCAATGCCAATAGTCGGCGCATTGATTAATTTAGTAATTTGAGCAGCTAATGTTGCAGGTACCATTTCTAATACAATCATACTGACCCCTGCTTCGTCCATGGCTTTAGCATCATTGATGATTTTTTGGGCAGATTCTTCTGTTTTACCTTGAATTTTGTAGCCGCCCAATTGGTTAACCGATTGTGGAGTAAAACCTAAATGCGCACACACAGGCACGCCATGCGCAACTAAATAACGCGCTGTTTCAACACGTTGGCCACCGCCTTCAAACTTCACCATGCTAGCGCCAGATTTAATGAGCCACTGCGCATTCTTAAGCGCGGCTTCATTATCATGCTCATAACTGCCTAATGGCATGTCAGCAACAATCAGCGTATTAGGTGCACCAGCGGCAACACTTTTAGTGTGATAAGTCATGTGATGCATGCTAACGTTAAGTGTGTTTTCTGCGCCCTGCAACACCATGCCGAGTGAGTCGCCAACTAACAATACATCAATACCAGCTAGTTCCATTAGTTTAGCAAACGTCGCGTCATAGCAAGTGAGCATGACGATTTTTTCGCCTGCGGAACTGAGTTTGCTTAAATGGTTTAGCTTGTTGGTTGAGTTTAATTGCATGCAATTTATTCGAAATTAGGATTGAAATATTCACGACGACCTTGGAATTGGCCAATGCGTTCGACTAATAAATTAAATGCCGCTTCATCTTTAATAATATTGAGTTTTTCATTATTGACAATCAGCACTGGTGCCGCATCATAACTATGAAAATATTCACTGTATGCATTTGATAAACGCTCAATATATTGCGGCGGCATATTTGACTCATACTCTATATTGCGTTCTGCAATACGTTCCGTTAGAGAGCTTAAAGGTGTTTGTAAATAAATGACCAAATCCGGCTTGGGGGATTCTAGTTGCAAGTGATGATAAATCTGATGATAAAGTGCATATTCTTCATCATTTAAGTTTAAGCGCGCAAATATCGGATCTTTTTCCAAAAAGAAATCGGCGGTAATTGGTTGTGAAAATAGATCAATTTGACTGATATCAGCAATCTGTCGTGCACGCTGAAACAAGAAAAATAGCTGTGTTTGCAGAGCATAACGTTTAGGATCTTGATAAAAGCGAGCTAAAAAAGGATTTTCTTCTGCTTTTTCGGACAGTAGTTGCGTTGAAAACTTTTCAGACAGCATACATGCTAAAGTTGTTTTTCCGCTGCCAATAGGTCCTTCTACAACAATAAATGGATATTTATTAAAAATGTTCATGCTCAATGATTGCTCAGTTTTTTAATGCCTTGGTTTCGGAAAGCTTCTGCTAATTTTACAACATTATTATGTTTAGAAATAACATCATCCTGATGGCTAATCACCAAGTCTGGCGCAATCTCGGCCAGTGGTAATAAAACAAAACCGCGCAAATGCATACGTGGATGCGGTAAGGTCAGAAAGTCAGTTTTTTGTACGATACGGTCATACAACAGTAAATCTAAATCAAGAATACGTGGCGCGTTGGGAAAAGGGCGCTCACGTCCAAATGTTTGCTCAATATCCAATAGCGCCGTCAATAAAGATTCTGGTGTTAAATCCGTTTCAATCTCAGCAACCGCATTAATAAAGTCCGGTTGATTATCATAACCAACAGGTTCTGATTGATAAAGACTAGAGCATTGCAACACGGTCGTTTTTGGCGCTTCAGCTAGTGCGGATAATGCATTTATGACCTGTAAAGCAGGGTCGCATAAATTGCTACCCAAAGCGACATAGGCTTTATGCACTGCCAGCTTCCTTAACTTCAGGTTTTTTTGGTTTGCGTTTACGTCTTTTTTTAGGTGTTAAATCTGGCAAAAGCATGGCAGCACGTTGTTCAGTGCTTGCATGGGCAAAGGTGGTCCACCACTCACCAATTTCAGTTGCAATTTCGCCTGATTCAGCCCGCAACAACATAAAATCATAAGCAGCACGATAGCGCGGATGTGTAATCAACGCAAAAGGGCGCTTGCCAGCGCGTTGTTCAAAACGTGGTTGCATCGCCCAAATTTCTTTCATGGTCGAGACAAAACGGTTATGAATAGCTAATTTATTTGCTTGCAATTGAACCACTTCATCCATCGCGTTGTATAAAGCGGGAATCATCGGCGCGTGTTTTTGCTCAACTTGCCATGCTTTTAATACTTCGTGCCATAGCAATGCGGCGAATAGAAAACTAGGATTCGATGACTTGCCTTCCATGATGCGGTCATCTGTATTTTTGAGCGCTAGCATGACAAATTTCTCGCCCAGCGGTTGCTCTAACACCACATCAAGTAACGGCAATAAGCCATGATGCAAATGTTGTGCACGTAAAATATTGATACTTTCGATGGCGTGACCAGATAAAAAAAGTTTTAACATTTCATCAAACAAACGGCTTGGTGGCACATCCTGCAATAAATGCGCTAACTCAGCGATTGGTTTCTCGGTTGCTTTATCAATCTTTAAGCCTAGCTTAGCGGATAATCTAACGGCGCGTAACATGCGCACTGGATCTTCTTTATAGCGCGTGACTGGTTCGCCAATCATGCGTAATAAGCGCGCATTTACATCAGCAACACCATGATGAAAATCCAACACCTCTTGTGTTTTTGGGTTGTAATAAAGTGCATTGGCAGTAAAGTCGCGTCTTACTGCATCATCTTCCAAACTGCCGAAAATATTATCGCGCAAAATACGGCCAGTATCGTTGGTTGAGCCATCGCTTTTATTCGGATTATTATCATGGTGACCGCGAAAAGTCGATACTTCGATCGTTTCTCTGCCCCATAGCACATGGACTAAGCGAAAACGTCTGCCGATAATGCGCGAGCGGCGGAATATTTTATTGACTTCCTCTGGCTCGGCATTAGTCGCAATATCAAAATCTTTTGGTTTAAAATTTAACAGCAAATCTCGCACAGCGCCGCCAACTATATAAGCATCAAAGCCTGCATTTTGTAAGCCTTCACAGGTTTTAATCGCCGCTGAACTGATTAAATCTTGATTGATTTTGTGCTTTTTAAACGAGATGGTTTTAGCTGTGCTTGACAGGCTTAACTCGGCTTCATTGATTGAAACTTCTGCTTTTGCACGTTTACTAAAGACTTTGTTAAGAAATTTTTTAATCATCGATTGGCCGTATTATTCCAAAGCACATCATTAATCCCTGCTTCCTGATTTAATACACGACATAAGACAAACAGCAAGTCTGAGAAGCGATTGATATATTGTAACGATATGGCCGTTAGCTTTTCTTCAGCATCAAGCGCATGCATTGTACGCTCGGCGCGCCGACAAACAGTTCTGGCCAGATGGCAATAAGCCGCTCCACGACTGCCGCCTGGTAAGATAAATTCTTTTAGTGGCGTCAGTTTGTCATTCCATGCATCTAACTGTGATTCTAATGCATCAATACGCTCTGCTTTTATAAGCGACATATCAGGTATGCAAATCTCGCCACCGAGATTAAATAAATCATGTTGAATTGCGATGAGGCAAGTTCGAATACTTTCTGAAACAGGCTCTGTTAACAGTATGCCAATCACCGCATTTAGCTCATCAACATCACCCATTGCTTGAACGCGTAAGCTGTTTTTTGCCACTCTTGTGCCATCGCCTAGCCCCGTCGTGCCATCATCACCAGTGCGCGTGTAAATCTTACTTAATCGATTACCCATAACTTACGTTTCTAATATAATGGGATATTATAAATCATGCATAACAATTTATTGAACAATAAACCATCATATTCGCTTCCGATTGGGATGATGGACTCTGGTGTCGGCGGCATTTCCGTTTTAAATCACATTCGCCAGCTGCTGCCGCATGAAAGCATCTACTATATTGCGGATAGTTTATATGCCCCGTATGGCAATAAAACGTCCACAGAAATTACCGAGCGTTGTTTTGCCATTAGCGATTTTTTGATTGCACAAGGAGTTAAAGCGATTGTCGTGGCCTGCAATACAGCAACCGCTGCTGCCATTAAATCCATGCGTGCGCGCTACAGCATCCCTATTATTGGTATGGAACCGGCGGTTAAGCCAGCCGCTATGGCCAGCAAAAATGGCATTATCGGTGTTCTAGCCACAGTGGGCACCATCAAAAGTGCGCAATATGCAGCATTGCTTGAAACTTATGGCGCTGGCGTTACGGTTTTAGCACAAGGCTGCGATGGCTTGGTTGAACGTGTAGAGAGTGGTGCGCTAGCAGATGGCGCAACGCGGCATTTACTCAATCAATATTTGGCACCATTGCTAGATGGCGGAGCAGATACGATTGTTTTAGGCTGTACCCATTACCCCTTTTTGCGCCCGTTAATCGCAGAAATTGTTGGCTCTCACATAGCGGTGATTGATACAGGGAAAGCAGTTAGTGCGCAATTGCAGAAAAAGCTGTTCGAGGCTGAATTATTAGCAAGTGAAACGCAGCAGGCAGACGTATTATTTTGGACGAATAGTCAGTCCAATGAAGCGAGTAAAGTGATACAGCAGCTTTATGGAGACGCAGTGGAAGTTAAGCAATGGTCTGGGTCATGATGAAAGCTGTTCATCGGCTTAATAACCTGATGTCATTAGACGATTAGCCTGATGCATCCTCTTCATCAATTAACTCAGTGATTATTTTTTCGATATTCACTCGACCAATATGATGATCTTCAATGCTTAATACGCTAAATCTATAATCTCTGTCTTCTATCATGTCTTTAACTTTAGGCATGCGTTGTAATTTATTCAAAAAGAGGCCTGAGATAGTATTGGCATCCATTGTGTCATCAGGACGATAGCCCGTCGCACGGCCTAAATCGGTAATAGAGACTAACCCATAAGCCTCCCATACGTTATCTGCGATATTTTGGATGTCAATATTATTTTCTTCAGTATCGGTCTCATCATGAATCTCGCCAACAATTTCTTCTAGCAAATCTTCCAATGTCACTATGCCACTGAATTCACCATATTCATTCACCACGAAAGCCATGTGGGCTTTGCGTGTGCGCATTAACTCAAATAATTTGGATACGCGTTGTGTTTCAGGAATTACCAATGGATCACGACAGTATGTTGCAAGATCGCTCCATGGCTCTTTAACGCCATCCAGTAAGGCGTTGTAGATATCTTTAACGAGCAAAAGGCCTTTGATTTCATCATTGTTATTGCTGTCAATAACAGGATAGCGCGAATGCCCAGATTCACGAATAATCCTCAGGTTTTCATCTTTATCATTGGCTAAATCAAGGCTGTGACTAGCGCTTACAGGAATCATTACGCGCCCAATCTGGCGTAGATCAAATTCAAAAAGATTATGCAACATGCGAGCCTTACCAAACTCAATTTTCCCATGCTCGCGCGAAGCCTTCACTAAGCCTTTAATTTCATCACTGGATAAAATTTCACCATGACCTGCTTCTTCAACGCCAAATTTTTTCAGAATCCAGCCAGATGCTTTATTGAGTAGCCAATTAAATGGAAAAACAGCGATATAAGACCAGTGTAACGGGTACGCAACGATGAGCGACATGGCTTCAGGTTTGCGGATGGCAAAGGTTTTAGGCACTTGCTCGCCAATAATAATGTGTAAAGACGAAAAGATTAGGAAACCAGTTAGAAAGGCGATGGTATGAATCATGGCGGCAGGTAAACCAAATGAAGATAATACCGGCTCTAATAAGGCAGCCACCGTCGGCTCGCCGACCCAGCCAAGTCCTAATGAGGCCATTGTAATACCTAATTGGCAGGCGGCTAAATACGCTTCAAGATTCTGCTGTATTTTCTGCGTCATCTTGGCTGACTTATTGCCTTGTTCGGCAAGCTTATCAATTCTAAATCCGCGTGCTTTAACTAAGGCAAACTCTGCTGCGACAAAAAAAGCATTGGCCGCTAGTAAAAAAACAACAGAGATTAAACTGAGAGTGGTACCCATGGCATTACCTTTATAAAATAACTTCAATCATTAAAAGTAGCGAAAAGCGACTTGATGTTTGTTATGAATATTTAATTATTGCTGTTAATAGCGCTTAATAGAAGTGACAATCACTCTATTTTTAATGCTTCTTTATAACATATAAATAGCGGTTAATATTGGCAACATTCAAGGGCTAATATTTACTGGAGCTAAACCATTAGCTAGCAAACTGAATGGCTTGCAAGCGCTCGACAATCTCTGGGAAAAGAGGGCGCATTGAACTATTGCTAGCAACACAGTTTTTTTGTAATTGCCATAAGGCATGGTAGGTTTTGTTTTTTAAAGGGCTGCGCATCAGTAATTCTGTTAGCAACGTGCCAAATGCACTAGATTCAATTTGTTGTAATTGAGTCGCTAACGATTCGTCTAGTGGTAAAAGCGAGGCGCCACCTAAGTCGCTCAAGATGGCATTATGCTGATGCCATAAAATATTATGCGCATATAAATCGCCATGCATTAAGCCTTGTCGGTGTAAGTGCAGCATCGCATGCGCAATGCCATGAATAATAACGAACACCTCTGCAATGGTAAATGTTCGCAATGGCACATAGACATCGCGGCTGCAAGTCGCAAAATCAGGCGGACCGGCTAACACGGTTAAATTAGCCTCTAACAATGACATCACTAAGCCTAAGGTATTATCAGGATGATTGATGATTGTGCCTATCATACCGGTGAGATTCTTATGATTACCGGCGATTACATTGGCGTGCAGTTCACAGGTGGGCAAACCATCGCTGGTTAATGCACCTTTAAATAATTTAACGGCTACTATTTCAGATGCCGCATTTGCATGAATTGGTTTTTCTTCATACAGCATCGCCTCAAAAATAGTGCCAGATGCGCCTTCACCTAACACCTTTTTTAACTTAATGCGTTGCCAATCAATAGTTTGAATAGCATTGCTTGCCATCCGAGAATCTTCAACTACGTTGCTAACTGGATTGCCCGCGTAGGCCAGCCATTTCAATTTTGGTAAATTAAATAGCCATGATGGTAATGATGCAAATTGATTAGCAGATATTCGCAACAATTCTAACGCATGGCAATTAGATAATGATTCTGGCAAAGCGGACAATTGATTACCAGCCAGCATTAACTTTTGCAGATTTTTACATAAACCCAACGCCGAAGGCAGTTTAGTTAACGCGTTGTCGGTCATAATGAACCAGCGAAGATGCTGGGTTGGAATTGCCTGTTCGGCTATGTGATTAATCTGATTGGCTTTAAACCCAATCATGCTCAAGCTAGTACATTTTCCTAAAACTTCAGGCAGGTATGTAAATTGATTGAATGAACAAAAAAGAATACGTAACTTTTTAAATCGATCAAAATCGTCAGGTAGTGCGGATAATTGATTGCCCGATAAATCGAGAATTTCTAAGGTATCGGTTAGGTTATAGATTTCTTCAGGGAAACTACTTAAGCCGCATGACAGCTTAAGTTGCTTACACCCAATCAGTTTGCCCGCTTTTAATTGCGTGTAGGTTGAATCCACTGAACGTATATGTCTGTTTAATCCAGTAATTTAGTGGTGTGAAACCACTTCGCCCGCTTTTAATTTATATTTGGTACCGCAGTAAGGGCAAGCAACTTCACCCGTCTTGCTAATATCTAAAAAAACGCGCGGATGTGATGCCCAAAGCGCCACTTCATCCGTTGGGCAATGGAGTGGCAATTGTTTTGCCGTTACTTCAAACTCTTTAACATCAGACATCTACAATCCTTTTATAACAACTTAATTTATAACAACTTAGTTTATAACCACTCGGTTTAAACTAGTGTTAACCAATGCGCGTGTTTAGGTGATCTGCCTTTAACTGCATCAAAATACATCGCTTGGAGTTTTTCAGTAATTGGTCCACGCGTTCCGTTGCCAATCGCGCGATTATCTAACTCGCGAATCGGCGTTACTTCAGCTGCGGTGCCCGTAAAGAAGGCTTCATCAGCACTATAAACTTCATCGCGTGTGATGCGTTTTTCAACTACTTCTAAGCCAATTTCGCCAGCAAGCTGAACAATCGTATCGCGGGTAATGCCTTCTAATGCACTGGTCAAGTCTGGTGTATATAGTTTGCCATGACGGACAATGAAAATATTCTCGCCAGAACCTTCAGCTACAAAACCATCAACATCTAATAATAATGCCTCTTGGTAACCATCTTGCGCTGCTTCTTGATGCGCAAGAATGCTGTTCATATAGTTACCATTTGCTTTGGCTTTACACATGGTGATGTTTACATGGTGGCGTGAGAAAGAGGATGTTTTAACGCGAATACCTTTAGTAATGGCTTCTTCACCCATATAAGCGCCCCAGCTCCAAGCTGCGCAAATGACATGAGTAGATAATGTTTTAGCAGAAATACCCATCGCTTCAGAACCATAAAAAGCCATTGGACGAATATAAGCAGAAACTAATTTATTTTCACGCACCGCTGTTTTTTGCGCTTCTGAAATGGTCGCTTTATCAAATGGCATTTTCATACCCAAGATATGCGCACTGCGGAACAATCTATCTGTATGATCTTGCAAACGGAAAATCGCCGTGCCTTTATCGGTTTCATAAGCACGCACGCCTTCAAACACGCCCATACCGTAATGCAAAGTATGTGTTAATACGTGAGTGGTCGCATCGCGCCAGTTGACTAATTTGCCGTCGTACCAAATAAAACCATCGCGGTCAGACATTGAGGTTGGTATTGCCATGTTGCTACCTTAAAAATTCACAAAACGCTATTGTAAACTAAAGGCTGTAATTTTCTCAGCATGTTAAAATCAAAAACGATTATTTATTGGAGTTTTTGCTATGTTTTACCCTGTTTTTAAGCTTGGTCGTCAACTTTTTATGATTCTTACACTTTGCTTGCTAGCTTCGTGTGAAAGTAATCAAACCAGCAAAAGCTTTGTCGGCACTGATATTACAGGTGCAGATTTCTCTAAATCGTTAGCATTAACCGACCATACTGGCACGCCACGCACACTAGAAGATTTCAAAGGTAAAGTTGTTTTAATGTTTTTTGGCTTTACCCATTGCCCAGACGTTTGCCCAACCACCATGTTAGATTTAAAAAACACGATGAAATTACTCGGCGATAAAGCCGATGAAGTACAAGTGCTATTTGTGACGGTGGATCCTGAGCGTGATACGCAAGAAATATTGGCAAAGTTTGTCCCTTCTTTCGACAGTCGATTTATTGGCTTACGTGGCGATGCGGAACAAACAGCCGAAACGGTTAAAAACTTTAAAATCTATTATGCAAAAGTGCCAGGTAAAAGTGAAAATGACTACTCTATTGACCACAGCGCAGGTATGTACGCCTTTGATAAACAAGGCAAAGTAAGGCTGTATTTAGGCTATGGACAAAAAGCAGAAGATATTGCAAGCGATGTTCAAAACTTGCTCTAAAATTTGAGGGCATAAAAAGGGAGCTATTGCTCCTTTTTTTATGCGCGAAAGCTTACTCTCAACTTTCGTGTTACTGGCTACTAAAAGGCTTACGGTAACTTAATCCCCAAAGCAGACACTTAAAGCACATCAATCATGACTATGCAGATGATGAATATCAGGATAATGCGGATGGCTATGTAACGTTAATTTGTGTTTATGTTTATGAGTATGTTTTAGAGACATATCTAATGATTTAGAGTGGATGTGTTGGTGATGGCTATCATGGGTATGTTCATGTTCATGCTCCATTTCGATATGTTCATGAAGATGCTCATGATGCTCACTTAGATGTAGCCAAATTCCTGTCGCCATTAAGGTTCCAGAAATGATCAATGGCAAAGTAATTGGATCACCTAAGACGATGGCTAGAAGTGCTCCAAAAAAAGGTGCAACTGAAAAATAAGCTCCAGTCCGAGCCGTCCCCAAATTTCGCAATCCTATTACAAATAATGCAAGACTTACACCATAGGCAAAGAACCCTAAAATCATTGAGCCTGCCAGATTTGTAAATGTGGGAAAAGTTGTACCAAGTGAAAATGCTAATATTAAATTTACTGACCCAGCAATTAAACCCTTAATAGATGCAATCCAAGCTGCATCGGATAAAGATAGTTTGCGTGTTAGATTGTTGTCTAAACCCCAAGCGAAGCAGGCACCAAGTACTGCCAATGCTGGCAATAAACTAGAAAATCTTATCTGACTTGGCCATCCAAGAACTAAAGCACCTAATATAATTAATACCATACCTATAGCAATTCGACGATCAAAATTTTCTTTAAAAACAAACCATGCTAATAGTGCTGTAAAGACACCTTCCATATTCAGGAGTAAAGATGCGCCGGATGCAGGCATATGGAGCAAACCTAGCATTAGTAGCACGGGTGCTAATACTCCACCAACTAAGATTGCACATGAAAACCATGCAATTTCATTTCTTGGAAGACTTACTGATGGTGCTCGAATAATTAAACGATATAGTGTTAATCCAATACCTGAACCAATATACAAAAGTCCTGCCAACAGCCAAGGGCTAACATTCGTTAGTAACAATTTTGCAATAGGCGTTCCTGCTCCAAATAGCAAAGCTGAACCTAACGCAGCAAGAATGCCTTCATTTAACATGATTCTATTTTATAGAAAACTCCCATTTGGTCATATTAAAATACTCAACATAGCTTAGTTGATTTAAAAAGACCAAGCTATTAATGTTTTTATTTTTGGGTATTAATATTGTCATTACTCATTATGAATATCTAATAGTTTTCTCAATGAGAGTTCAAGCCTATAAAGACATTGAACCAAACCTGATTTCGATATATCCTAGAAATATGAAAAAAATAATTTGTATTCTATTGGTGTGTTGGTTGCCATTAAGCATGGTAACAGCACAGGCAATGAGTACAAAAATGATGTTACAAAATCAGCAAGATTCAGACTCAACGTTGAGTAGTCAAGGCGCTGAGAGTTGTCATGGTGAAACGCATACGCAAAAGGACAAGACATCAAAGTCCCATAAATGCACAGTTTGTGGTTCTTGTGTCCTTGCCAGTTCAGTCGCTACTTTTAGCAGTATTGAATCGGGTATTACATTTCTAAAAACTGCATTAAAACACTTGGCATTCGAGCCAACTTTTGTTTCAATCGAATCAGACAGCTTCATCAAGCCACCCATATTGAATTAATTTCTTAGGACAAATCCGTCCATAGTTTTTAACTTTATATTGGAGGTTCCCCATGCAACAAACAATCGTTGCTATTTTTAACAAGTCATTTATTGGCCTTTTCATTCTTTCTTTAACTGGATGTGCAACATTTAGTAAAGATGGTGGCTTTAGTGATGTCCAAAGTAGTACACAGCAATATATAAAACAAAAGCCAGTATGGGCTAATACAGATGCGCTAAAAACAGAGAACGCTGAAGAAGTTAGTGAAATACTGAAAAAACCATTAAGCCAAGAAGATGCTGTTCAAGTTGCGCTCTTGAATAATGCCCAATTACAAGCTGATTTTTATGATTTACAGTTAACTGAGTCTAATCTTGTACAAGCTGGGCGCCTACCTAATCCAAGTTTTTCGATGTTATACGCTAGAACCAATGGTGATTACACCATTGAACAGACGCTGACAATGAACATTTTTGCATTGTTCACGATGGGCAAGGCGACGGCTATTGAAAGAAAGTACCTTGTCACTACACAAAACCGTATGGCATTAAAAGTGCTGGATGTAGCCAGACAAACGCGTAATGCCTACATTCATGCTTTAGCTGCCAAACAGAGTGTTGAATATCTTAAGCAAGTGAATGAATCCGCATGGTCAACCTATTTGTTAGCAAAGCGGATGCGCGAGGCTGGCAATTGGAATACATTAGATGAAGGTCGCGAGCAAAGCTTCTACATGGAAACAGCGCTAGAACTGAATCGAGTGCAGAATCAGTGCTTACAAGCAGAAGAACGTTTAACGCGCCTACTCGGTTTGAATCATCCATCAGCAATAACCTTACCAGATCGATTAACAACATTACCTCATTCTGATACTGATTTAAAAAGTGTTAATCCCGATGACTTCTCAAAACGTTTAGACCTGCAGCAAATGCGTACCAATACTGAGGCATTAGCGCAGGAACTAGGGCTCACTAAAACAACTCGCTTTATTAATATGCTAGAAATTGGGCCGGCTAGGATATTAGAAGGACGCCGTGGCGATCCAGTTAAAAGAGGCGTAGAGCTGCGGTTTGAAATTCCTATTTTTGATTGGGGTACGGCTAAGGTTAAACGCGCTGATGCTGTTTATCAACAGGCACTGTTATCAGCTAGTAACCAAGCAATTAAAGCAGCATCCCAAGTGCGAGCACAATACAGTCAGTATGAAACAAGCTATGCAATTGCTAAACAATATCGAGATGAAATTGTGCCACTGCGTAAAAAAATATTAGATGAAAGTTTATTGCGATACAACGGTATGCTCATGAGTCCATTTGAATTGATGGTAGCCGCGCGAGAACAAGTGTTATCTGTAAACCGTTATATTGAAAGTTTAAGAGATTTTTGGTTAGCAGAGAGTGATTTGGACATGGTGCTCGTAGGCACACCTATAGAAGAAAAAGGAAGCGAATAATGGATAGAAGACATTTTTTACAAATGGGAGTAGCGGGAGTGGTGGCCACTACGGTTAATAAAGTGGCTTTAGCTGCGATTCCAGAGGCTGTGACCAAGGATAATGCCATGACAGCTCCGTTATTGATGCCGAATACAGGACGTCCATATAATCCGGTGGCTACGTTAAATGGGTGGAGTTTGCCTTGGCGCATGAAAAATAATGTAAAGGAATTTCATTTGATTGCAGAGCCCGTCAAACGTGAAATAGCACCAGGCATGGTTGCGAATTTATGGGGTTACAATGGACAAAGTCCAGGGCCAACTATAGAGGTTGTAGAAGGTGATATGGTGCGCATTTATGTAACCAACAAACTACCTGAGCACACCAGTATTCATTGGCATGGGCAACGCTTACCGAATG
>JBFJJN010000010.1:0-101572 GCA_041612255.1 Methylophilaceae bacterium
CAATGTAGTGTTGATTTTTAAATAAGAATTTTTTAGGAATGGTGATTTAATGTCTTCAATTCGCGTTAAAGAGAATGAGCCGTTTGATGTTGCGCTACGCCGCTTCAAACGCTTGATTGAGAAAACTGGTTTGATTAATGATTTACGTGCGCGTGAGTATTATGAGAAGCCAACATGGGAGCGCAAGCGTAAAGCTGCAGCTGCTGTTAAACGTCAATATCGTCGTTTACGTAATCAACAACTACCAACAAAACTTTACTAGTTCATTAGTTCGCTGATGACTTTAAAGGCTCAGATCACTGAGGATATGAAAACTGCGATGCGTGCTAAAGATAGCACGCGTTTAGGGACGATTCGATTGTTGCTTGCAGCAATTAAGCAACGTGAAGTTGATGAAAGAATTGAACTGAGCGATGCGGATGTGATTGCTGTAATAGAGAAGATGCTTAAACAGCGTCGCGATTCAATTACAGCTTATGAGTCTGCAAAACGTGCAGATTTGGCCGATATCGAAAAAGCAGAAGTGGTGGTATTGCAAACTTACTTACCAAAGCAGTTAACCGATGATGAAGTAGCTGCCTTGTTAGAGCAAGTGGTTGCAGACACGGAAGCGGTTGATATGAAAGACATGGGCAAAGTAATGGCGGCAATTAAGCCATTGGTTGCTGGTAAGGCAGATATGGCTAAAATATCTGGTTTGATCAAATCTCGATTGGGCTAATATTTAATTAAACTAGTACTTCGTTAAATTAATGCATAATCAAAGATGAAAAAGGAGCGCATAGCTCCTTTTTTTTATTTGCGCTATCATCACAAAACCTCATAAGATATCAGTCCATGATTCCTGAACAATTTATCCAAGAATTACTTAATCGCATCGATGTTGTCGATGTGGTGGATAAAAGTGTTCCATTAAAAAAAGCAGGGGCCAATTACTCTGCATGTTGCCCTTTCCATAACGAAAAATCCCCTAGTTTCACCGTTAGTCCAACTAAGCAGTTTTATCATTGTTTTGGTTGTGGCGCACATGGCACGGCAATTAGTTTTTTGATGGAATATAACGGTTTAAGTTTTGTGGAAGCTATTCATGATTTAGCTAAGCAGGTTGGTATGATTGTGCCGCAAGAAACGCACGATATTGATAAGCCTGCAAAGCAAGTAATTGTTGGTTTGCAAGAGGCGTTACAACAAGCCGCTTTATATTACAAAGCAGAACTTAAAAAATCATCCCGTGCGATTGAGTATTTAAAAGGGCGCGGTTTAAGCGGACAAATCGCAGCTAAGTTTCAGGTTGGCTATGCGCCTGCGGGGTGGCAAAATCTACAATCGGTTTTTCCGCATTATGATAATGAAGTACTGGTCACTGCTGGCTTGGTCGTTGAAAATGAACAAGGCAAGCGGTACGACCGTTTTCGTGATCGCATCATTTTCCCCATTCATAGCCAAAAAGGCGAGGTCATTGGTTTTGGTGGGCGCGTCATTAATCCTGAAGATACGCCGAAATATTACAACTCTCCTGAGACGCCCGTGTTCCAAAAAGGACATGAGTTGTATGGCCTGTTTGTAGCACGTCGGGCGATTAGAGATGCAGGTCGTGTCTTGGTGGTAGAAGGTTATATGGATGTAGTCGCCCTCGCCCAATATGGCATTGACTATGCCGTTGCTGCTTTAGGTACGGCAACGACGCCTATTCATATTACAAAATTGATGCGCCAAACGGATGAAATTGTCTTTAGCTTTGATGGCGATAATGCGGGAAGGACCGCGGCTTGGCGTGCAGCGATGAATGCATTGCCAGCATTGACAGATGGTTTAAAACTACGCTTTATGTTTCTGCCAACTTCACATGATCCTGATTCGTATGTGCGCGAATTTGGTAAGGATAAGTTTGAAGCTGAGATGCAAAATGCTATGCCGCTATCCCAATATATTATTCAGCGTTTAAGTGAGCATAACGCACTGCATTCTGATGAAGACAGAATCACATTTCTCAAAGAAGCTGAGCCAATTTTGAGCCAAATTAAAGCACCAATGTTGGCGTTAATGATCCGTAAAAAAATCGCTGAATTAGCACGGGTGACGGGAGATGAAATGCAAAGGCATTTGAAATTGCCTAAGCCTGGCAAGGCGCCGATGAAAGCCGTACAAAGACAGTCAAGGTCGCCAATCTCCATTAAAAAACGGTTTATTCTGATGGCACTGATGCGACCAAATCTTGTCACTGTTCAGGATTTAGATTACGTGCAGGGCAATACGGAAGAAGATCGTTTTGCCATCGCTGTGTTAAATGCCTGTTTAGCCAATCCAAGTTTTAAGCCAGCGGTGCTAATGCATACCATTAAAGTTGGTAATTCTGAATTGATGACAGCAATTGAAAGAGAATTGCATTTGCTAGAGGAAAGTTTAGATTTTGCACTTGAATTTGAGGGTGCGCGTGCCCAACTATCAGGTGGGGCGCAGCAGTTGAAAGAAACACAATTGCTGAATCAAATTAAAGAAAAACCGATGAGTGCATTGAGTGTTGAAGAGCGTGAAATGCTGAAAAAACTAGGCACCAAGTAAAATAGTTGTTCGTTTTAAATCAGTAGCGAATTGCCGGTTGGATTGCTCTATTTTTATCTATTTTACTGTGTATTAATAACAGTAAAAATAATGTATAATCCGCGGTTACCCGAAATTAATCATCATTCTGTTGAACTGATTGTTGCCGATACTTAAAGAATTAAAGGACGTGCATGGCTAGACCTAAATCAAAGAAAACCATCGAAAAAGAAAAGCAAAAGCTTGCTACAGAAGCGCTGAAGGATCCTGCGCTAGTTGCTTTAGATGCAGAAACACGACGCACACGATTAAAAACCCTCATTGTATTGGGCAAAGAGCGTGGCTATTTAACCTACGCCGAGATTAATGACCATCTACCCGATGATGTCTCGAATACCGATCAAATAGACGGTATTATCGGCATGATTAATGACATGGGTATTCAGGTTTATGAGCAGGCGCCTGATGCTGAAGCATTGTTAATGAATGATGCGCCAGCACCAATTACCGATGATGACGCAGTAGAAGAGGCTGAACAAGCGCTAGCGACAGTGGACTCCGAGTTTGGTCGCACCACAGACCCTGTGCGTATGTACATGCGCGAAATGGGCACTGTTGACTTATTAACGCGTGAAAGCGAAATTGAAATTGCACGTCGTATTGAAGATGGCTTAAAGCACATGGTGCAAGCGATCGCGGCCTGCCCAACTACGATTACTGAACTACTTGGTATTGTTGCTCGTGTTGAAAATGAAGAGATTAGCGTTGAAGAACTAGTTGATGGCTTGATTGATAATGACATCGGTTTGGATGAAGCGTTTGTTACTGATGCCGCAGTTGGTAAGTCTGATGATGAGAACGATGACGACGACCAAGACGATGATGATGAAGATGAGGCGGAAGCAAAAGCAGAGGCTATTTCTGCTGAAGCATTGTCTAAATTAAGAGAAGAAGTGATTGATCGTTTTGCGGTGATTCGTGAAACGAATGTCAAAATGAATAAAATCCGTGAGACAAGAGGTTCTCAGGATGCTGAATATAAGCAATTGCATGAAGTCGTGTTAAAAGAATTAATGGCATTCCGTTTCTCAGCTAAACAAGTTGAATTGCTATGTAACCAAGTGCGTGATCTTGTGCAAGATATCCGAACACATGAGCGCAAGGTATTAGAGTTTTGTGTGAACAAATCTGGCATGCCTAGACAGCACTTTATTAAAAGCTTTATCGGCAATGAAGTTAATCTTGAGTGGTTAGATGAAGAGTTGGCATTAGATACGCCATATACTGAAGCATTAAGTCGCTATAGAGATTCCGTGATTGACCAGCAAGATCGATTGATTGTTTTGCAAGAAAAAGTTGGTTTGCCGATTAAAGAGTTAAAAGATATTAATAAGCAAATGACCACTGGCGAAGCAAGAGCGCGCCGTGCGAAGCGTGAAATGATTGAAGCTAACTTGCGTTTGGTAATTTCGATTGCTAAAAAATACACTAACCGTGGTTTACAGTTCTTAGATCTAATTCAAGAAGGTAATATTGGTTTGATGAAAGCGGTCGATAAATTTGAATATCGCCGTGGTTTTAAATTCTCTACTTATGCCACTTGGTGGATTCGTCAGGCGATTACAAGGTCGATTGCCGATCAAGCCCGTACGATTCGTATTCCTGTGCATATGATAGAAACGATTAATAAGATGAATCGTATCAGTCGTCAAATTTTGCAAGAGTCAGGCCAAGAACCAGATCCAGCGCTATTAGCTGAAAAAATGGAAATGCCTGAAGACAAAATTCGCAAGATTCTAAAAATCAGTAAAGAACCAATCTCAATGGAAACACCAATTGGTGATGACGAAGATTCTCATTTAGGCGACTTTATTGAAGATACAACAACATTGGCACCAATGGATGCTGCGGTTTATGGCAGCTTAAGAGATGCAACTGCTGAGGTGTTGGAATCACTGACCCCGCGTGAAGCAAAAGTATTGCGTATGCGTTTTGGTATTGAAATGAATACTGACCATACACTAGAAGAAGTTGGTAAACAGTTTGATGTTACACGTGAGCGTATTCGTCAAATTGAAGCAAAAGCGCTACGTAAATTACGACATCCTACTAGATCTGAAAGATTAAAAAGCTTTTTAGAAACAGGGCAGGATTAACTAAAATATAGGTTTTTTGGCCCTCTAGCTCATGCTTGGTTAGAGCAGCGGACTCATAATCCGTTGGTGCCGTGTTCGACTCACGGGGGGGCCACCAAAGATTTAAAACAATGCAAGATGTGTTTTCTTGCAATAAAACATTAGAGGAGCATGAATTGAATACAGCATTAGTACTCGAATATCTTAAAAAACATGGTCAGAAGTTGGATAGAGAAATTGCACAGCAGACTGGCATATCTCTGGAGCAAGTGAATGAATCCATTTCACAGTTAGAATCAAGTAAAGCAGTTTCAAGCTGCAGTGTGACTAATTTTGAGAACGGCGTGGCAATTGAAGGTCGCTTATGCAGAATTTCTGGTTATATTCCACCAGCAGCACCTGGCAGAAAGTCATCACCACAACCATCTTCCTAGAATATTTTTTCTAAATTAGAGGTGAGTAATCTTGAATTGCTCATTTTGAATAAAAAAACGGCTTACAGTTATGTAAGCCGTTTTTTTATTGTCTGAAATATCTAGTTTATGGTGTTCAACATTAAAAATAAGCGTAGTATTTTTGATAACAATGAAGAAGTAAGTAAAAATTAAGGATGATATTCAATTTAGTTTATATTAATCAATAGGTTATATATATTTCATTGGAGTATATTTTGGCTTCATATTTAAGGAACATACCTCAAAGCGTAACTTAAATATGAATAGATAGAAAAAATTAGATTTTTCAATGCAACCACTACAGGAGCTTATTATGAACAGTATTGTCGATTTTAACCAACTCAACCCTATCACTGATCAAGTCGATACGCGTTTTGAAAGCGAATTTGGCGTTATGTATTTTCTGATGCAACCAAAGCCAAGACCCTGTTTTAATAAAACTTGTTTACAAAGCTTATTACATCGCCAAACTGCCTTGCTAAATACACAGGGTCAGATTGAGTATCAAGGTGCTATTCATCAGGTTAATTATCTTGTACTAGCCTCACAAGAGGATGGTGTTTTTAACTTGGGCGGAGATTTGTCAATTTTTAAACAACTTATTTTAGCCAAAGATCGCGCTAACTTATCAGAGTACGCCGCATTGTGTATTGATAATCTATGGACTTTCTATGATATGCCAGCGCCAATTAGAACAGTTTCGTTAGTGCAAGGGCAGGCTATGGGTGGTGGTTTTGAGGCGGCCTTATCAGCACACGTAATGATTGCTGAAAGAAGTGCATTAATGGGCTTGCCTGAAGTGTTATTTAATCTTTTTCCAGGCATGGGCGCTTTAAGCTTTTTATCTCGTAAAGTTGGCATGCGAATCGCAGAACAAATGGTACGCTCAGGCAAGATTTACACAGGTGAAGAGTTATTTGAAATGGGCGTTGTTGATGTGCTGGCAGAAGATGGTGAGGGTGAATGGGCGCTGACGCAATGGGTTAAAAAAGACTATCGCTCTTTGAATGCCTATCAAGCCATCAATAAAGCCAAGCAGTCAATTAATCCGCTGACCTATCAAGAGCTTCATCATGTAACGGAAATCTGGGTAGAGGCAGCATTGCGCCTTGATGAACGAAATTTAAAAGTAATGGAGCGTTTGGTTCGTGCTCAAAACGCAAAAGTAATTAGCACTTCAGAAACGGGTGTCGTGCAGAGAATAGCTTGAGTATTATTTGGTTGCACGCTCTGGTTTTTTGAGATAGTGCTCTATCGCGGCAGTCAGTTCAGAGAAGTCTATATTAACGATATTAAGCATTTCTTCAGACTGACTTGGTGGTGTAGCGCTATTTATTTTGCTTAGCATCTCGACTGAACGTGCTAATTTTGATGCACCAACACTTAAACTATTGCCTTTCAGTGCATGGCAAATGTCTTGCAGTTCGCCATAGTTTCTTTGCTGAGTAGCTATCGTGATGTTATTAATCATGACTAATGAGTCTGCTAGATAGTTTTTTAATACGCGATGCATAAATAGGTCATCACCTGTACCAATTTGTTCAAGCTCAGTCAAGGTGTATTGATCAAGGGCGGCATCTATATCTACAATTTCACCTATTTCAACCTTGTTACGTTTATTAACATTTAAAGCTTTGTTTATCCAATAGTTGGCAATATTGGGTACTAGATTGAGCGTGGATTCAATGGTTTGATATAAGGTCAGTGCTTCTATTGGTTTTGTTAGAATAGCGTCAAACCCAGCATTGCTTGCTTCTTGTTTTGTTGTTAACGTGACATCGGCAGTAAACAAAATAAAGCGTGTTTTACTATCTGTGGGTTGTGTAAATCGATATAGTTTTAATGCATCAATACCATTCATTCCCGCCATATTCAAATCTGTAACGACTAAATCAAATGTTTGCGTTTCTAATACGTCCAACATTTCTTCACTGCTTTCTACCAAGCTTACTAGATGGCCGGGTAAAGAAAGTAGCTGCGTAATAATTTTTTGATTGGTTCTTTCGTCTTCGCAAACCAAAATATTGAGCGGTTTAGCGCTGACATAAGCGACTTCCTCTGCAAATGTATTCGTAATATCGATTAGCGATGCAGTTGAAGTTGTTAATTGATCTTTCTCTAACGATAAATCAAACCAAAACCTGGTGCCAACTCCTTCGGTGCTGAGCAGTTTTAATTCACCACCCATAGCTTCAATCATATCTTTGGCGATTGTTAGACCTAAACCGCTACCGCCAAACTTACGGGTGGTCGATACATCGGCTTGGGTAAAACTTTCAAACACCTTGTTTTGTTTACTTGCTGCAATGCCGATGCCTGTGTCAGCCACTTCAAATCGGATGGTAGAATGCTGCTCGCTATCGGACAGGAGTGACACGTTAATTGTAACACTGCCTTTTTCAGTAAATTTAATAGCGTTGCCCATTAAATTTGCCAACACTTGGCGCAAGACAACAACGTCGCCTTTTACAGGCACTAATTTGTTGGAAATATTGCCAATGAGTTGAATATTCTTTGCATGGCTTTGAGCTTTAAAAATTTCCACTGTGTCATTTATAGCATCTTCGATAGAAAATCCAATGCGCTCAATATGGAGCTTTCTTTCTTCTATTTTGGTGAAATCAAGTACGTTATTGAGTAAAGATAATAAAAGTTTAGAAGAGCTTTCTAATGTTTTTAGTAAGTCTTGTTGCTCAATATTCATTGGCGTACTTTTAAACAACGTGCTAATGCCAATAATGCCGTTGAGTGGCGTGCGTATTTCATGACTCATGTTGGCAACAAATCTAGTTTTAGCTGAGTTTGCTTCTGCCGCTTTTTGTCTTTCAATTTCTGCTTTTTGTGTCGCCTCGTGTAAGCGTGCAATGAGTTTGGATACATAGAGCGGCAAAACAACCAGCATAGCAATTAAACTTTGTACAATTGCCGTATGCGTTTGCCAATAAGGATTAACGTTTGAAACCACGATGAAACCTAAAATGCTTAGTACTTGCGCATGATAAAGATAGCGATTGCCGTATCTGAAACCATTGCCGAAGATAACCCACAGATAAATAGCGACTAACATAACACCAACATCGGACGTTAGCGACATGAAAGCTGATGTTGATATGATATCCAGCCAAGCACCTGCCAGTCGTCTAGCCACTGGGTTGAATTTATTTTTAATGATGGCAACAAAAAGTAGCGCTGATAAAAAAATAATAAAAACCCCAAGGTTCACGATAAACGCTTGGTGCTCTAACGGTTGATTTAAGTGGCTAACGATAACCCAAGTTAAAACGACTAATTCGACAGCAATACGAATTAGTGCTTGCTCTATTTCTAGAGGATCGCAAGGTGCGGCGGTTTTTTTATACCAATTTTTAAGTATTGATAGCATATTGTTATTAGATTGCTATTTGTTGGTGGTTGTTAAATTGCTTGCTTTCTTTAAGCAAAAAGTCAGCCACCTTTCTCAAATGGCTTGCTGTGACTGGTTTAGTTAAACAAGCTGTTGCGCCAGAAGCGATTAATGCTTTGTGAAGGGCTTTGTCTTTTAGTACAGTAATGACAATAATGGGCACTATACTGACTGAATTGGTTTGATGAATGGCTTTTACAAATTGCATGCCATCCATTTCAGCCATACTAAAATCAGTAATAATCAAGTCTATCTGTTTATGCTTTGCCCATTTTAACGCCTCTAGCGGGTTAGTCATAGTGACAATATTGAGATTAGGTCGTAAGGTTTTGAGAATGGCTTGATGAATTTCTAGCGCAATTGGTTGGTCGTCAATAATTAAGACGGTTTGTTTAAACTTAGCTGCGCTGCGGATATCGCTAACTTTCATGATGATAAAAATAGAAATTAATGCAGATGCGTATCGGATTTATGAGTAACCGCTTCAATTTTTTTGCGAATAGAGAGCGTCAGTGCCGCTAAGTGCGGATCAAAGTGCTTACCACTTTCTGCTTCAATATATTCAAACGCTTTATCCATCGACCAAGCTTCTTTATATGGTCTTTTACTCGTTAGCGCATCTAGTACATCCGCAATCGCAACAATACGGGCAGATATTGGAATTTGATCGCCTTTTAGCTGAAATGGATAGCCACTACCATCGTAACGCTCATGATGTGCCAATGCGATTTCTCCACCCATTTGTAGATATTTTGAAGGACTATTTTGCAAGATTTGATAACCAATAATAGGATGTTTGCGCATAATACTTCTTTCATCTGCGTTTAATGCACCTTCCTTCAACAAAATATGATCGGGAATGCCGATTTTACCCAAATCATGCAAAGGCGAAGATAACTCAATGATATTGGCATCTTCTTCACTGAATCCTGCGGCTTGCGCAATGACTTTGCTATAAAGTGACATGCGTTGTAAATGCATGGCAGTATCATAATCTTTATATTCGCCAGTGCGCGCTAAGCGCATTAACGTTTCTTGCTCTCGGGCGCTAATTTCTGCAATTGCCAATTTAACTTTGTTTTCAAGTAAATCACTTCTGTTTTGCAGAATTAAATGTTGTTGACGCATGGTCAGCAGATTCTTGCACCTAGCTGTACATTCATAAGCATCAACAGGTTTGCTTAAAAAGTCGGCAACGCCAACATCTAGCGCAGCGTAACGGGTTTCAGCGTCTTTTTTAACCGTAATCATGACAACAGGCACACTAGTGTAGTCCGGCAGCATTTTGATTAAACGAATGAAATCAACACCATTCATTCTAGGCATAAGGAAATCAACAAACACCAAGTCTGCTATGTTTTGTGCAGCCCATTCCAGAGCACTTTCAGGATTGCTTTTTTCGACTATTTTTATACTTGGACTAATGCCGCGAATGACTTGCGATAAGATTGTTCTGCTGGTTGATTGGTCGTCAACAATGAGTATGGTGCTGTGTTCAAGCGTTTGTAAATCTATCATCTCTTTTCCCTTCAATATAATTGGCCTGAGCCAGTTTGGATGATTATTTAATTAGATTTATTATTAGATTAATGAATGTTGCGCTATGTAATTTAGCACAGCTGAATCAAGTTTTTTGTTATGCAAAGCAATTTTGACATAATTATGTCAAAAAAAACTAGCAAATTTTAATTAGCTGTTATTGAGGCTTTAAATCAAAAGCAATACAAATGCGTCTTTCATCCGCTTGAAATGGAATCGTACGGTGGAAAAGCGAAGACGGAAATAACACAATATCCCCTACGTTGGGCAGTATCTGTCCGGACGGAAAATCGGCAGGTGTTTTGGATGGTTGTAATGGATAATTATCACCATGCGTACCATATTCAAATGCACCCTCATTGCCAGAACAGCTCGGCATGGCTAAATATACCGCGCCACTTATCCAACCAATTTCATGAATATGCGCGTTTAAATGACCGCCTTGCTGCATATTGACATACCAAGAACTGGTAAACTCAAGCGCATCTGGGAAAGATTGAATAAGCTCGCAATCAGCGTTGCTGAACTGGTTTTTATAACAAATAAATTCTTGTTTGATTAATAGCGCTAGCTGTTGAAATGAATGCTCTGGTCTTTTAAATAAATTACCTGCCGACTGTTTGCCATAGTGCAACATCCCTTGTACACGTTGTGCAATATCAGCATGCTCAATGTCATGTAACAATTGTTTCAGCAATGGGCTATTGGGTTCAGTTAACGCGTCGATACTGTTCTGATAGACAAAATCAAGACCATTTTTACAGAAGTTGTACTGATCATCTTGCCCAAAATTATGAGCATAATGGGTTGATAATGTTGCGATAAAAGGGGACGTATGGCGAGTGTTATTGACGACATGATTCAAGGTTGATTTGAAATCATCAAAACGCTCAGCTTTATAGAGCGAGTAAAGTTGACGTGCTTGCCAATCATCAAACTGAGAGCGCTCAAAAAAAGTGGCTGCTTCAGTATATCGCTTAGCAAGATAACAAAACTCGCCCATATTATAATTGGCATTAGGATGATCAGGATTGCGCGTGAGTGCTGCTTGATAATGTTGAACCGCAGCATCCATATCACCATAATCACGTAAGGTTTCGCCTAAATTATTGTAGGCATCGGTATAGTTAGGAAAGAACTTTATGGCCTGTTGATAGCTGGTAATGGCTTCGGTTAAATTGCCTTTATCCCGCAAGGCGGTGCCTAAATTAAAGTGACCGCGCGCATCTTGTGCGTTGATTGTTAAACCAGCACGATAACTAGAAATGGCATCGTCTAATAAACCTAAGCGTTGGAAGACAGTGCCTAAGTTGCCATGCGCTTCAAAAAAATTAGGTTTTAGACGTATGGCATTTTGATAAGCATGAATGGCCTCATCAAATCGATTTAACTGGTTTAGTGCAATACCTAAATTAAAATATAAATCTGCGGTATTGGGCTGTAACTTAATGGCTTGTTGATAGCTGGCAACTGATTCTGCAAATTTCTGCTGTCCGTCTAAAGCCAGAGCAAGCACATGATGCAGAACGAATGCATTAGGATGTTTAATGATTAAGCTACTAGCTGTTTGCTCGGCTAGCGCCAGTTGGCCAGTATTCAACTGTTGAATCAGCTTTTGGGTATCTTGTTGACTGGGTTGTGAGGTATTTGCCATCGTCTTCGTTACCACATGTTTTATTAAATTGCGCTTAAGTTAAGCTAGTTAAGTTTAGTTTGATTGAATATATCATTAAGTACGCTCTAAACGAGCAGCTAAATGCTTCAATATTTGCAATGCGATACTCGGATAGTCCGCTAACATGGAATCAATATTATCCGCATAAATGACGATAATCCTTGCTTCAGGTGAGGCTACAATCGCATTACTTGCCGTCGGTTTGCTGGTTAAGCTTGCCGTTTCGCCAAAATATTCGCCAGTAGTGATAGTGCGTAGCACGGTGTCATCTACTGTTAAATTAACCTCGCCAGCGACTAAATAATAAAGGTTACGTTCTGTATTGCCAATGGCATAGACAGCATCGCCGACGAGCGGTGTGATGCCATAACGTTTCATCAATGCTTCAATATAATTGTGCTTATCCGAGGCATCATCAAACAGACCTTTGAGTAATAATGCATCTTGTTTTCTCAACGTTGCAATCAATACCGAGCCTAATAAAAACACTGCAAAATTGACATATAACCACGTGATGGAAACAAACATATTTTTCATGCTACCAAATACCGCACCATAATTTGGATTGAGAGAAAAGAAGAGTGCAAAAGTTGGTCGCATTAACAACCACAATAAAGCAGTCAGTAAAGCGCCCATTAGAATATGACGCATGACGACGCGCATCGGGAAGAACATTTTGTAAAACAAGGCAATTAATAAGGTGGTGATGGCCAAGGTAATGGAATCAGCGATAAAGCTGAGTATCCTTTTTGGTAAGTGTTCTGCTAAAAACTGCACTATTCCCTCAACCACATAACCTGCAGCGGTAAACGCAAAAAAAAGCAGTAAAATACCAAGCACGGAAGCGACATCTGCAATTTTGCTTTTGAAGAATGAAGGTTGCTCGATGACAGATGAGATACTATAAAAAGAAGTACGCATCGCTCTGGCAAGTGGTGTAATCGACCAGAGCAGTACAAACAAGCCAAGTGCGCCCCAAGCGGCTTTGGTCGTTGATGCATTATAGACTTCAGTCATAATTTTTGCGCTGAAGTCTGGCATGATGTTGCTGGTGAGAATCGCCAGTTTTACAATTGCATAATCTGATGAAAAAACCAAACGACTTAACAAATAGAAAATTAGCAACACCATCGGGATGAGTGCAAATAAAGCATAAAACGACAAAGCCGCCGATAATCCTAAAACATTGTGGCGACCAAAACCTGCCATCGTTTCGCGAAAAACAAATAATAAGGTTACATATTCTTTTTCAGAATAGGCAGCACGTGTTTTGTTGATGGCAGGATGGTCTGCAAATTTTTTAAAACTAGCTTTTACTGCGCTTAATTTATTCAAAGTAATAAGCTTAAATTTATGATTCAGCGTTTATTTTACAACGCTTTAAATTTTTCTGTTGCACCAATCAGCGCCGAAATAACGCCTGGTTCCATCGCTGAATGTCCAGCATCTTGTACGATAATATATTCAGCATGCGGCATTGCTTGTTTGAGTAGCCATGATGTATACGGCGGGCACACCATGTCATAGCGACCTTGAACAATCACTGTAGGAATAGTCGATAATGCTGCCGTCTTTTTTAAAATAGCATCGCCGTCAATAAAACATAAGTGACGAATATAATGTATCTGCACCCGTGCACGTGCAACATCCGCTAGCTGTTCGTTTTTTTGTTCTTGAGCAGATTGTTTGACAGCAGGCGACGATTTGGCAGAAGCAGGATCTAAGCGCATGATGCTGCCTTCGTAATTGTTCCATGCAATCGATGCGGGATGGCTAATGGTGATATCGTCAGAAGCAATGCGCTTTTCAAAGGCAGTTAACACATCTGCTTGTTCTTCTATCGGTAAATAATCGAGCAGGGTCTGCCATACTTCTGGATAGAAATGCTTGATATCCCCCAAAAACCAATTTAATTCAGATTGGCGGCTTAGAAAAATACCACGTAAAGATAATGACATGACACGCTGCGGATATTGTGTCGCATAAGCCAAAGCAAGTGTACTTCCCCAAGAGCCACCAAATACATGCCAAGTTTCTATTTGTAAGTGTTGACGCAAAGCTTCAAGATCGGCTATTAAATCGATAGTAGTGTTATTTGTTAATGAACCTTGCGGGCGGCTTTTTCCACAACCTCTTTGATCAAGCAAAATAATACGGTAATGGGCAGGGTCAAAAAAGCGCCGCTGACTTGGATTGCAACCGCTACCGGGTCCTCCATGTAGGAACACAATAGGAGTGCCTTCTGAATTACCAGATTCTTCGTAATATATTTCATGCAAATCATCTGTTTTAAGCCAGTTTTGGACATAAGTATTGATTTCCGGAAACAAATTGTAAGTGGTTTGACACATTTGGAATAAATGCTTTCTAATTGATTTAATTGAATATTTTATTTTACACGATTAAGCTTAAAGTTTTTTTTGCTAATATGTAAATAAATTGTAACTAAAGTGTTGCATTTATGAATTAATTGCTTTATATTTCAATCCTCACATGAAAATGTGAATAAAAAGTTCGCTTCAGATTTAAAGTTTTAGTATATAGGTTTACAACATATAGCTAAAGTAGCAAGTCTGGAGAGTACTACTTTAAACCCTTAGTAATTGACTTTGGAGAAAAACATGCAAGTAAACAAAATTAAGCTAGCTTTAGGCTTAGTAGCAGCAACAATGGCAATGCCAATGGTTGCTTCAGCTGCTGCAGACCAAGAAGCGGCAATGAAAAATGCTAACAACTGGGCTCATCCACGTGGTCAGCATGATAACCAAGGCTATAGTTCATTAGCACAAATCAACAAAGGTAACGTAAAAAACCTTAAAGCAGCTTGGACATTCGCTACAGGTGTAAACCGTGGTCATGAAGGTTCACCAGTTGTTGTTGGTAACATGATGTATGTACATACAGCATTCCCTAATAACGTATATGCACTTGATTTAAACGACAATCAAAAAATCGTTTGGTCATATTTCCCTAAACAAGATCCATCAGTACAAGCTGTATTGTGCTGCGATAACGTTTCACGTGGTCTTGGCTATGGCGATGGCAAAATTTACCTTCAACAAAATGATGGTAACTTAGTTGCTTTAGATGCTAAAACTGGTGCTAAACAATGGTCAGTATTAGTAAACGATCCTAAAGTTGGTGCTACTAACACAAACGCTCCTCACGTAATTAAAGACAAAATCATCACTGGTTGTTCTGGTGCTGAATTTGGTGTGCGTTGTTTCTTAGTTGCTTACAATGCTAAAGATGGTTCAATGGCTTGGAAAGCTTACTCAACAGGTCCTGATTCAGAAGTGTTAATCGGTGATGACTTCAACTCTGCTAACCCACAATACAGTGCTTTGTCAGTATACAAAGACATCAACGGTGGTAACAAAGAAGGCGGTTCTTTTGAAGCGCTTAAAGAAGGTCAAATTAAGATCGGTGAAAAAGATCTTGGCGTTCGCACATGGTTAAAACCACAAGCAGTTAAAGATGGTTGGCAACATGGTGGTGGTTCTACATGGGGCTGGTGGCCGTATGATGCTCGTACAAACTTAGTTTACTACGGCACAGGCAACCCTTCAGTATGGAATCCAGATGTACGTCCAGGCGACAACAAATGGTCAATGACTATTTTTGCTCGTGATTTAGACACTGGTGTGGCTAAATGGGGCTATCAAATGACTCCACATGATGAGTGGGATTATGATGGTATTAACGAAGTAATCTTGTTCGACAAAGGTGGCAAAACATATGCATGGCATCATGACCGTAACGGTTTTGCATATACATTCAACGCTGGTGATGGTTCACTAATCGCTGCTGAGAAAGTACATCCATTTGTTAACTGGGCAACTGGTGTTGACATGAAAACTGGCGTTCCACAAAAAGTGGCTTCAGCTTCAACTCACCAAGATTACAATGCTAAAGGCGTATGTCCAGCTGCTTTAGGTACTAAAGATCAGCAGCCTGCTGCTTACTCACCTAAAACAGGTTTAGTTTATTCTCCATTGAACCACGTATGTATGACATACGAGCCAGTTGAGTCTAAATATGTTGCTGGTCAACCTTGGGTTGGTGCTACATTAACTATGTTCCCAGGTCCAGATGGCGTAATGGGTGGTTTTGCTGCTTATAACCCAATGACTAACAAAAAAGTATGGTACAACAAAGAGAAATTCTCTGCTTGGGGTGGTGCTTTAACAACTGCTTCAAACCTAGTGTTCTACGGTACTCTTGATCGTTGGTTTAAAGCGTTAGATGCACAATCAGGTAAAGAACTATGGAAATTCCAAGTTGGTTCTGGTGTGATTGGTAATGCATTCACATACGGTAACAAAGGTAAACAATACGTTGGCGTGCTATCAGGTATCGGTGGCTGGGCTGGTGTTGCGATGAACCTTGGCTTGACTACACCTACAGATGCACTTGGTGCTGCTGGTGGTTATGCTGAACTAGTTAAATACAACGCGGCTCCTGGCGGCGGTGCATTGACAGTATTTAGCCTATAATTTAGTTTCCAACTAGATTTAGCTAAATTAGTTTAGTAATGCTAAAGAACACCCCGCTTCGGCGGGGTGTTTGTTTTTGGGTTATATAATTGGATGAGATATGCTTAATGATTTTATATTATGGGTTATGTATAGCTATATTTACCCACAGAATAGTGCAGTAACTTAAACAAGATAAATCAACATGTATACAGATATGTATACATACAAAACTATATTAGTTAAAATTTCATAATTAGATTTAATGGTTTTAACTAACGTAAGAACTTTTACTCTTGGCTATACTCCTACATTGAGCTCTGATGTAACAATGGTTCTTGAATCCAAAAAAGGAAATAAATAATGTTAAATAACTTAAAAAAACTAGGATTAGCAACGTTCTTAGTTGTAGCTTCAGGTTTTAGCTATGCGGATGCAATTGATGAAATTCCAGCACTAAATCCCGATGAAGGGCGTCCTGGTGAAATTGCTAGAATACCCGATGAAAATGATTTTAGGGTATGTACTGATCCTGATAACATGCCATTCTCTAATAATAAGCAAGAGGGTTTTGAGGATAAAATTGCAGAAGTACTTGCAAAAGATTTAGGTAAAAATCTTTCCTTTATGTATGCATTTAACAGATTCGGCTTTTTAAGAAATACGATTAATGCAAGACGATGCGATATTTTGATGGGTGTTCCACCAGATTATGATCCAGTAGCAACTACTAAACCTTATTACCGTACAGGCCATGTATTTGTATGGCGTAAAGAGAGTGGTTACGATATCACTGGATATGACTCACCAGACCTTAAAAAAGGTTTAGTTGGCACCACTGATAAATCACCAACAACAGTAGCGCTTAACGATTACGGTATTATTGGTAACGCTAAACCTTATCGTATTCAACGGGATTTGAATAAAAAGCCTAGTGAAATGATAGATGACTTAGAAAAAGGTGAGATTGATGTAGCTATTGCGTGGGGTCCAATTGGTGGCTACTTTGCCAAACAAGCAAAAGTACCATTGGTTGTAAGGCTTGCACCAGAGTACGAGAAAGTTAATGCACGTGGTAAAACCTATTGGAATATGTCCATAGGTGTGCGCCATAGTGATAAGAAACGCTTAGCAGAGATACAAGGTGCTTTAGATCGCAACCATGACAAGATTATGCAGATACTAGCAGATTATGGTGTTCCAACTGTACCAGTTGTTGATGGTGATAATATCGTCAAAACGTTTAAGGCGAATAAAAAGAAACACTTAAAGGATGGTGACTAATATCCAAAATTTTAGTAGAATAGCCGGCTTATTTAGGCCATGCAAAATCAAAAGTTCTGTCAACCAAATAACTGAAAGTTCGTTATATAAATGTACGTGGGCTAATACGATTAGTATAAAGACTAACGGCAATTATTTTGTTAAGTAGATACAGGGAGATCACATGTTAGGAAATAAAACATTTAAGTCAACTTTATTTGTTGGCTTGTTAACAATTGCAGGTATGGCGGTTTCATTTCAAGCTAATGCTGCATGTAATTTAGTTTCAACTATTGATGGCAAGCCATTAAATATTAAAGTAACAGCAGAAGATTCAGATGCAGCAAAAACGTTTTTAGAAACATGCAAAAATCCATACAATGAAATATTTGCAAAAGATCCAGCAGCGCTTAAAAAGCTTGGTAAAAGAGCATACAACTATAATAACTGTACTGGTTGTCATGGTGGTAAATTAGAAGGCGTGATGGCTCCTGGTTTAAGAAAACAGCCTGAAGGCGGACAAAGCCAATGGGATAACCAATGGGTTTATCCAAAAAATGCAACAGACAAAGGTATGTTTGAAACAATTGCAGCTGGTACACCAGGTAAATCAGCAAAAGGCACTATGTTTGTTTGGCATAAACAATTGCCAGGTCATACGGGTGATGGCTTGACGACTGATGAGATTTTGCAAGCGATTGCTTATATTCGTACAGAGTATGCAGGCAACGATGGCAAAACTTGGTTGAAATAATTTCAATTTCTTAGTATCGACATCTAAAGCGGTTACACATAAAGTGTGACCGTTTTTTTTTGATAATTGCTCAATAGCAGGTAAACTACTACTATTAGAAATATCATTGATTAATATAGTGTAACCAGTAATCGATTTAACAAATTTTTAGGAGTTGGAAATGAAAGAATTGAAATATGGCCTTGGGTTATTAGCACTGGTGACAATGCTAACAGCTTGTGGAAGTAAAGATGAAGGTGCTAGTGCAAGTGGATCGGAAGCCAAGCCTGTCGCTGCTGCGAGTGGTGACGGATGTAATTTGGTTTCAACTATTGATGGCACTCCATTAAATATTAAAGTAACGGCAGAAGATTCAGACGCAGCAAAAACATTTTTACAAACTTGTAAAAATCCATACAATGAAATTTTTGCGAATGATCCAGAACAGTTGAAAAAATTAGGTAAAAGAGCCTATAACTATAACAATTGTACAGGTTGTCATGGCGGTAATTTAGAAGGTGTAATGGCGCCAGGCTTGAAAAAACAACCTCAAGGTGGTCAAACTCAATGGGATAACCAATGGGTTTATCCAAAAAATGCAACAGACAAAGGGATGTTTGAAACGATTGCTGCTGGTACACCAGGCAAATCTGGTAAAGGAGTGATGTTTAAATGGCATAAGCAAATTGAGGGTCATACTGGCGATGGTTTAACGACGGATGATATTTTGCAGGCAGTTGCTTATATTCGTACGCATTATGAAGGTACAGATGGAAAACCTTGGTTAGAATAAATGGACTAATTTAGTCTTGATTGATATTCACGCGCTTACCGACTGTCTGTTAGTAAGCGCGTTTTTGTTTCATCTTAAATTAATGAAAAAAGAAAAGAAAGAATATGACAACTGAAAAGTTATATCACATCGTCATCGTTGGTGGTGGTGCAGGTGGTTTGGAGCTTGCAACTAGCCTAGGAGATTCTTTAGGTAAAAAAAATAAGGCAGCGATTACTCTGATTGATAGTAGCCGCACACATGTATGGAAGCCGCTTTTGCATGAGATTGCTGCAGGTAGTATGGACCCAGAAAAGCATGAGCTTAACTATTTGGCACAAGCACATTGGCACCATTTTAAATTCCGTTTAGGTCGTATGAACGGTTTAGATAGAAAGAAGAAAGAGGTTTTGCTTGGGCCGTATCACGATGAAGATGGCTTTGAGGTTATTCCTGCTAGAGGGATTCCTTATGATACTTTAGTCATTGCTGTTGGTAGTACTACAAACGATTTTGGTGTAAAAGGGGCAATGGAACATTCAATTGCATTGGATACGCAAGATCAAGCTGAACGTTTCCACCGTAAATTACATAACTCTTTAGTGAGAGCACAAACGCAGTCAACACCAATTGAAGATGGGCAATTAAATGTTGCTATTGTCGGTGCAGGCGCAACTGGCGTTGAGCTGGCAGCCGAGTTACACAACACAACACGTGAATTAGCTGCTTATGGGTTGGATAACATTAATGCTGAAAAAGATGTCAAAATTACCATTATTGAAGCAAGCGACCAATTACTACCTGCGCTGCCTAGAAAGCTAGCAGACTCTGTCAGTTTAGAATTAAATAAGTTAAATGTGCAAATCAATACTGGGGAACGTGTAACTGAAGTAACTGAAAAAGGTGTGCATACTCATAGCGGTCGTTTTATTCCATCAGCACTGGTTGTATGGGCTGCAGGCATTAAGGCGCCAAACTTTTTGAAGAACATCGATGGCTTAGAAACGAATAGCATTAATCAGTTAGTGGTTCAGCAAACGCTACAAACGACACTCGATGAGAATATATTTGCGTTTGGAGATTGCGCTGCTTGTCCTTGGATTGGACATACGACGAATGTACCGCCTCGTGCTCAAGCGGCTCATCAACAGGCTTCATTATTAATTAAGACAATGAAGCAAAGAGTAGCTGGAAAAGAAAAGCTACCACTTTATAAATATACCGATTATGGTTCGTTGGTTAATTTAGGCCGTTACACAACAGTCGGTAGCTTGATGGGAGCTGTTTCTGGTGGCTCTATGTATATTGAAGGCTTGATTGCACGTATTATGTATCGTTCACTCTATCAAATGCATTTGGTTGCACTACATGGTTTCTTTTCCGTACTATTACAATCGTTGGGACGGTTTATTTCGAGAAGAACAGAGCCGCAAGTGAAGTTGCATTAGTATTAATCTTTAACTCGAATATTTCGGTAAACTCGGTTGATAATACTCATGCTGAGGATGATAAATACACCAAAAACAGCAGTGATTAAATTGATGTGAATATCAGCTTTTACCATGAGTAAATAAAGACCGAGCATTATCAGTATACCGATATGTTCATTAAAATTTTGGACTGCGATTGAGTGGCCAGCACCGATTAGTAAATGGCCTCGATGTTGGAGTAAGGCATTAAGTGGAACGACGAAAAATCCACTTAATGCACCAATAATGAATAGTAAAATACCAGCCGTTATCCAATTAGTCACAAATACCATCGCAACAACAAGCGCGCCCATAATAATGCCAGCAGGCAATACTCTTACTGAGCTTTCTAAGGTTATGTAGCGCGACGCAATAATCGAACCAACGGCTATGCCAACAGCGACCATTGCGATTAGTTGTGTTGATTGCTCAATCGAAAAATTTAGAATAATAAATGCCCATGAAAGAACGACCAGTCTAAGTGTCGCTCCAGCACCCCAAAATAGCGTGGTGACAGCAAGAGAAACTTGGCCTAATGGATCTTTCCATAAGGTCACAAAAGCATGCACGAAGTCTTTGAAGATATAGAATAAACTTTTTTGTTCGAGTTTATGGTCAATTGGTAGTTTCGGAATATAGTAATTGAAAATAGCAGCGGTTAAATAGAGACCGCCAATAATCCACATGCCTAATTGTAAGTTCTTGGTTGCTAGTATGCCACCGAGAATGGCGCCAAAAATGATGGCTGTCACTGTCGAGCCTTCCATCCAACCATTAGCAGCCACGAGTTGATTACTAGGAAGTAGTTCAGTCAAAATGCCATATTTAGCTGGTGAGTATGCCGCTGCGCCGATACCGACAACACCATAAGCATACAAAGGCGGCATGCCAAATATCATAGCGCCGCAACCGATGACTTTAATCATATTAGAAAAGAACATGACGCTTCCCTTAGGGTATGCATCTGCGATGGAGCCGACAAAAGGTGCGAGTAATATATAAGAAACGACAAAGAACTGCTGAAGTAAAGGCGTATGCCACTCAGGTGCATTAATAGCGGCAAGCAAGGCGATTGCCGTAAAAAGTAAAGCATTATCCGCTAGTGCAGATAAAAACTGCGCAATTAGGATAATATAGAACTTCTTAGTCATGCAGCTAGACTACTTGCTGTTGGATAGGCATATTGTAAGATAAGTTATTTACAATACTTCCGCTGCATAATCAGCTAAGCGAGAGCGTTCACCACGAATGAGTGTCATATGTCCATTATGCGGCCAGTCTTTGAAGCGATCAACTACATAGGTTAAACCAGAGCTGCCCTCGGTTAGATATGGCGTGTCAATTTGTTCAATATTACCTAAGCAAACTACTTTAGTGCCTGGTCCTGCGCGTGTAATTAACGTTTTCATTTGTTTGGGCGTTAAATTTTGAGCTTCATCAATGATCAAAAATTTGTGTAAAAATGTGCGTCCACGCATAAAGTTGAGTGACTTTACTTTAATCCGTGTGCGAATAAGGTCTTGTGTAGCCGCGCGGCCCCACTCACCTGCATCTTCATCGGTTTTATTAAGAACATCCAAGTTATCTTCTAATGCGCCCATCCAAGGCGCCATCTTTTCTTCTTCTGTCCCTGGTAAAAAGCCAATATCTTCACCAACAGGCACCGTCACTCGGGTCATAATAATTTCTGAGTAGGTTTTTTTATCCAATGTTTGCGTCAATGCAGCAGCTAACGTTAATAGTGTTTTACCAGTACCAGCTTGACCCAATAAAGTAACAAAATCGATATTAGGATCCATGAGTAAATTTAAAGCAAAGTTTTGCTCACGGTTACGTGCGTTAATGCCCCATACATTATGCTTGGGTTGAGCATAGTCTTGAATGACTTGTAAGACCGCGCTGTTATTCTCAATCTTACGTACGATGGCGTGAAATGGCTTTTCATAATCGTAATAAATAAATTCATTAATGAGAAAACCGCTGACTAAGGGTCCAGAGATACGGTAATACATATTGCCAGATTCCTGCCATGACTCCATATCTTTACTGTGGTTATCCCAGAAGTCTGCTGGCAATTCTTTACTACCGCTATAAAGTAGATCCGTATCCTCCAACACCTTATCGTTAAAGTAGTCTTCCGCCGCCAAACCCATGGCGCGGGCTTTAATGCGAATGTTGATATCTTTACTAACCAATACCACTTCGCGGCCAGCATATTGCGTGTGCAGGCTAAGCACAACGCTGATGATTTGATTATCAGCTTTGCTGCCGGCTAAGCCAGGCAATTCTGTGTTGACTTGATTAGTTTGCAAAAATAATCGACCAGTAATATGACGATTACCTTGTATAGCCAGTGGGCAACCTTTTTCTAAATCGATCAAATCAGTACCGACGATTTCCTCTAAATTACGGCTTGCTTGTCGCGCATTTCGCGCAACTTCTGTTAAGCCTTTTTTATTATTATCCAATTCTTCAAGCGTCACCATTGGCAAAAATATGTCGTGTTCCTCAAACCTAAATAACGACGAGGGATCATGCATCAATACATTAGTGTCTAGGACAAACAGTTTTTTTGTTGCTGAATTATTTTTTGCCATAAGAATGAAAGGATAGACCTAAATAATTAAATTGATTGAATAAATAACAGGACTTCTTCTACATGTCCGTTCACTTTTACTTTGCGCCACTCTTTTATAAGTACACCCTTTTTATCGATAACGAAGGTGCTACGTTCAATACCGCGTACTTGTTTGCCATACATATTTTTCATTTTAATTACATCAAATAAGTTGCAGGCTAATTCATCTGCATCGGATAATAATTCAAACGGAAAACTAAACTTAGCTTTAAAGTTTTCATGTGATTTTAAACTATCACGTGATACGCCTACAATTTCTGTATCGGCTGCCGCAAATTGACTATAAAAATCTCTAAATTGCATGCCTTGTGTGGTGCAACCTGGTGTTGAATCTTTTGGGTAAAAGTAAACGATTAGGTTTTTTCCAAGATATTCTGAAGATTTAAATTGATGACCGCTAGTAGCAGGAAGTTCGAAATCAGGGACTATTTGATTGAGCATAAATTTGTTTATCGACTAATTGAATATGACTATATTGCTTAGAGCAATTTTATAAAGGACAGTTCTATTGTTGTAAAAATTAACAATTAAAGCAAGCAGAATCGAAAGAAATATTTAGAGACATAAAGATATTAGATGTTGAATAATCGAATGGGTTTTATAGAGGAAAGGTCAATGAGATTTGCGTTCCAGTGGGTTCAATTTTCTTAAATTCTATGCTTCCATTGAGCACTTCACACGCCTTAAATGCAAATGGAATCCCTAAGCCAGTCCCAAATCTTTTAGTTGATTTTCCAGGGCTAATCGCATTAGGAACTGGCGTAAAAGGCATGCCGCTACCTTGATCAATGATATTTATTTTTAGTTTATTTTGCTCAGTGAGCGCGGTAAACTGAATTTCGCTATGTTGAGGCGAGGCTTCAATCGCGTTCAGAATTAAGTTATAAAATAATTGTTCCAGCAAATGTTCATCCGTCAGAATAGTCTGTTCTTCGGGTTTAATATTCATGACTATATTAATGTTTTTTTCATGTAGCTTTTGCTGTAATGGTATTAGTGAACTTAAGACAATCTTTCGAAAAGACACCTTACTGAGTTCAGGTTTGACTGGATGTAAATAAGCCAATAATGAAGTGGTCCAACGCTCTAGTCGATCAACTGTATCCATTATGCCATTGACTGACTCTTGGGTTTCCTTATCATCTTCACTCACATCAATCACTTGAGCGGTAGCACGGATGCTTGCTAATGGATTTCTGATGTTATGAGCAAGCATGGGCACCAATAAACCAAGCGCGGCTTGCTTTTCAGTCCGCACCAAAGCATCTCGACTTTCTGCTAAATCAACCGCCATTTTATTAATTTCTTGAGAAAGAATGGACAGCTCTTCAGCGCCAGCATTCGGTACATGATGCTGTAAGTTACCTGTGCTAATTTCTCGCGTTGCTTTCATCATGGCATGAATTGGTTTAACAATGGCACGTTTTAAGAAGATGCGAGAAGCAATCAAGAGGAGTCCAGCCAATAAAACAGGAATGCTCAATATAATGATGGAAGTTTGTTTAGCATCATGTAGGCGAGTTTTTAGCTCCTCTTGCTTTAGTGTCAGTAAATTTTCTACGCGTTTAGAAACCGTTTCATAACGAGTAAAAATACCTGTTTCCATGTCTTGATAAAGCGCTTTGCGCGATTCGCTATTAGGGCTTGTTTGATAGCGATAAAACATATCAGGCGCTTCTGAAACAAAAATTTGATAATTGTCTTTTAAATCATCAATTGCTTCTTGCTCCTCTACGCCCACCGCCAAACTTTCTAAATTTTGAAAGTGTTTAAGAATAGAGATTGTATAGTTTTTGTATTCCTCTTTTGCATTGTTGTCGCTTAATAAAAACGCATCAAACAGTTCTTTCATTTGGCGATATAAATCACCCCGTGTTTGCTGGGTTTCCTGTACTAAAGAGTGAATTCGTTGAGATTCTTTAGCCGATTTATCCCAAAGGTGAATTCCAAAAATACCACCCATGACGGCCAACACAATTAAGGTAATAAAGATTAATTCATGCACTAATAACAAATCACGCAGCGATCTTGCTTTTGGTGATTGCGCGTTATCTTTAGCCATTTGATAATTTGAAAGCGACGGGAACAGAAATATTAAAAGTGCGACCTTGTAACACTTTTGGTGGCGCTGGGAATGGAGAGGCTTTTTCGACCATTTCTAATGCGCGATTATCCAAAGCCTCATAGCCACTACTTTCTCGCACGATAGCCGATAACACATTACCGTTACTATCTATTTTAAGATCTAGTAGCGCAGTACCTTCCCAGCCACGTCTTTCTGCAATCTTGGGATACGATTTGTACTTAGCGATCGCACGGCCGAGTAAATTACCATAACTGTTTAATGCATTATCGATATCGGCTTGGCTGGTTTCAGGCGGCGGCTCTACTGGCGTTGGTGGAGGCACAACGACTTCTGGATTACGCTCAGTTGATGGCGCTACCGCAATCACACTTTGAACTGGCTGTTGTGGCGTGATTTCTGGTTGTGAAACAGGCTCTTGTGTCACTAATTTTTTGACTGGTTCAGGTTTAATAATTGGTTTTGGATCTTTTTTAACTGGCTCTGGTTTTGGCGGCTCTGGAATATTAATTGGTGGTAAAGGCTCTATAACTGCTGCTGGCGCGGGCGCTTCTGGTTGTTGCAACTCAATTTTTAATACGACCGGTTTCTCTTCTTCAGTCGTGAAGTCAAAGCTTGGCACAACGACTACAATAAATGCATGTAGTAATATCGAAGCGCTAATAGCCCAAATAATGGCATGACCATCAAGCCGCTGGTGGTTAATTGTGATGTTCAAAGCAGTTTTTTTAAAAGTTAAGCCTTTGATTATACTATGGCTAGACTGGGTTTGTTAACAGGGTAATTTTGGTTAAATGCAACCAATAGTTGGAGGCTATGTTAAATCGCTCCTTCAAAAGGCTGGATATTGACATGCATACCTGGCTCACAGTCGCCAATCGCTTCATCTAGCACAATAAAACAATTTGCTTTGCTCATACTACTTAAAATGCCAGAACCTTGATTGGATAAAGGTTTTACTTTCCAAAAACCATTCTCTTCAAATAAGATGCCGCGCTGAAATTCGGTTCGGCCTTTCGCTTTTTTAATCGACTCGGTGCATTCAACAACAAACGCTGGCGTCGGCTTTACTGTTTTACCCATCAACAACAATAACGCTTGTCGTACAAATTGATAAAACGTCACCATCGCAGAAACTGGGTTGCCCGGTAGTCCAAAGTAATGCGCATTGCCCACTTTTCCATAAGCTAATGGACGGCCTGGTTTCATGTTGATTTTCCAAAACAAAACTTGGCCATGTTTGCCTAGCAGTGCTTTCATATAATCGGCCTCGCCAACTGAAACCCCACCAGTGGTAATGACGACATCATGATGATTGGCGGCGTCTAATAACGTTTTTTCAAGCAAGTCTGGTTGATCTGGTACCACCCCTAAATCAGAGATATCTACGTTTAATTGGCTTAACATGCCATATATTGTGTAACGGTTACTATCGTAAATTTGGCCTTGCTCTAACGGTTTTCCAACACTAACTAACTCATCACCTGTACTAAAAAAAGCCACTTTTAATTGGCGGTTAACTGAAACTGTTGCAACGCCCAAAGAAGCTAATAAACCCAAGTCTGCCGCTTGTAATTGATGCCCTTTGTCTAATACGGTCTCGCCACTTTTTAAATCTTCCCCTGCCAAACGTACATTTGAGCCTAGTTTTGGCGCTTCTAATACATTGATATATTCACCCTTATTAACCGTTTTTTCTTGCATCACGACAGTATCAGCACCGTTGGGAATGACTGCACCCGTCATGATTTTGACGCATTCGCTGGCCTTGACTTCACCTTTAAATGGTCTACCTGCAAATGCAGTGCCAATGACTTTAATTAATTTAACACCCTCGTTACATTTAAAAGCAAAGCCGTCCATTGCACTATTATTGTGATTAGGCACATTACTTGGAGACACAATATCCTCAGCTAGGATACGACCTAAACTTTCACGAATAGCTAACAGTTCTGTTTCTGCCACTGGATTTAAAAATTGCTGAATAAAAGTGCGCGCTTGTTGCACCGACATAGCATTCGGATCGTAATCATCCATACAGCTGGGGTTGTTTGCGAGTTGATTCAACGTGGTTTTAGTCATGCCTTCGTTTGTATCCATTCCATCATAAACAAGCAGATTGCTTGTGGGTCATTAAGTGGCAATTGTGGTTGATTGCAATTTATCGTTTCGTCGCAAGCTACAGCAATAATATTCGGGTCACTATCAGCTAGTAAAGCTAGACCTAAACTTGGTCTGTGTACTTCAATTTTTGGAATAGCCGCTTGTTTAAATCCTTCAACCAAAATCAAATCAGCATAGCGAGTATCTAATTGGGCAATGAGCGTTTCTAAATGCGCTTCACCACTATCGTCAGGTGTTCTTTCCATTTCAGTTATCAATGCCCAACGCTTGCCTGAAGCAATCAGCGTTTGCACCGCGCCTGCTTCGCGAATGTTGTAACTATCTTTACCAACATGGTCAATATCAAATTGGTGATGCGCATGCTTAATCACGGAAACACGAATCTGGTGTGCGGCCAAAATGGGAATCAGCTGAGTAATCATCGTCGTTTTGCCTGCATTACTGCCAGCTGCCACAATGCCTAAAATAGGTAAGCTTAAAGTTGATAATTTAGTCATTGCTCAATTTTAATGCCAAAGCTTGCAATTCTTCAACGGTATTCACATTCACAAAAGCAGCATCACAATCATCAAATAACACCTCGGTATAAGCTAAACTTTTTTGCCAAAGACTCACTTTACGGTTACCTTGCGCAATGAAGGTTGTCAATGAAGGTAAGACAGATTTTTTCATTAAGCAAAAAACAGGGTGAACATAACCGCCACTTTTCGCAACAGCGATATCAGTATTTTCTTTGATAAGTGACTGCATAAGGCGAGAGAATAAATCAGCAGGAATCAGAGGGGAATCACATGGCGTGGTCAATAAATAATCATGTTTGCAATATTGCAAACCTAGACTAAAGCCAGCTAAAGGACCAATAAAATCAGGGTTGTCATCTTGTAAAATCGGCAGATTAAAGGTTTCATACTGCGTAATTTCACGGTTGGCATTGATTAATATTTCATCTACTTGCGGTATTAGGCGATTGATCACGTGTTGAACAAGCGGTTTTTGTTGTAGTTTAACTAATCCCTTGTCTAAACCATTCATTCTCGAGCCCCGCCCACCGGCAAGGATAATCGCTGAAACAGCATGCATCTATATCAACTTACCCATCAAATTAACCGCCGGTATGCGACATAAATCTAATGACCGCTGGCGCTGCGCGTTGTAAGTCGAAATCATGGCCTTTTGGTTTGATTTTCATGCTATTGATAATGGCTTCGATTAATGGTGCATCGTCATTGAGATGATTTCTTAATAATGGCATCAACTCTATTTTGTCTTCTTGCCCTAAGCATAAATACAATTCGCCCTGGCAAGTAATGCGCACACGGTTGCAACTTTCGCAAAAGTTATGGCTATGTGGAGAGATGAACCCAATTTTTGTTTTGGAATCAGTCACGCGCCAATACTTAGCTGGCCCACCTGTAGATAATGTGCTTGGCAATAGTGCGTACTTACTTTTAAGTAGCGCTAACGTATCTTTGTTGCTCACAAACGTATTTTCGCGACTGTGATTAACATCGCCTAGCGGCATCTCTTCAATAAAGCTAATATCAATTTGTTTATCAATCGCAAACTTTACTAAATCAACCGCTTCGTCATCGTTTATGCCGCGCATCAAAACGGTATTGAGTTTAATGCCTTCAAACCCCGCTGCAATCGCACTATCAATTCCATCCAGTACCTTTACTAAATCACCGGTGCGAGTAATGGTTTTAAAACGTTCAGGATTCAAGCTGTCTACCGAGATGTTAACGCGTTTGATTCCTGCTTGTTTTAATTGCTGTGCTTGTTTACTTAATTGACTGCCATTGGTAGTGATGACTAACTCATCTAAGCCTGATAGTTGGCCAACTTCTTCAAATAGCCACAAGGCATTTTTGCGCACTAAAGGTTCGCCGCCTGTAATGCGAACTTTTGTCACCCCAAGTTGGACAAACACTTTAATAATGCGCGCACATTCTTCTAAACTGAGTACGTCATTACGCGGTAAAAACTTCATATCTTCTGCCATGCAATATTGACAGCGGAAGTCGCAACGATCGGTAATCGACAGACGAATATAATCGACTTGTCTGCCGAATTGATCGATGAGTTTTTGTGGTGAAGTGACCATATGGTAAATTAGCGGTGTAAGGATTTGAATTAAGCCATTATTCTATGCCCTTTTTGGGGTTTAACAAGTGATGTTTTAGGTATATCATTAGATAGTATTTACAATTGTGTAACATTTTGGGGATGAGTTTGGTTAATAAGCTTTCTGACAGTGATTTAAAGAAAATAGAATCACATATATTTGCTCATCAAGGCGTGCCTGGTGCGCTGATGCCTTTGTTGCATGCGGTGCAAGATGATATTGGTTACGTGCCTGAAGAAATTTACCCACAAATTTCACAAGCATTGGCGCTTTCCGTTGCTGAAGTGCATGGCTTTGTGACATTTTATCATCACTTTAGAACACATCCCGTTGGGAAGCATGTGTTACAAGTTTGTCGCGCAGAATCTTGCCAAGCAATGGGTTCGGAAAAATTGGAGGCGGAGATTAAAGCTCAATTAGGGATTGATTATCATCAAACCACAACGGATGGTGAAGTCACCTTATTACCTGTGTATTGTTTAGGTAACTGTGCTTGCTCGCCAGCGGTGATGATGGATGATGAAGTGTATGGTCGAGTCAACGCGCGATTAGTTGCTGATTTGGTCAGTGAGGTAAGCAATGGATAAAGTAAAAGTGTATGTCCCTAGAGATTCCACCGCACTTTCATTAGGCGCTAATCGCACAGCCGCTGCGATTCAAGCTGAGGCTACCAAACGCGGCATTGACATTGCGTTGATTAGAAATGGCTCGCGAGGGCTGTTTTGGATGGAGCCGATGGTTGAGGTCGAGACCGAAAAAGGCCGTGTTGCCTACGCGCCAGTTAAACCTAGCGATGTCTTTAGCTTATTTGATGCCGATTTTTTAAATGGTGGCGCACATGCGCTGAGTCTAGGTTTAACCGAAGAGATTCCATATTTAAAAAATCAACAACGTTTAACCTTCGCGCGAGTTGGCATTACTGATCCTCTTTCGCTAGAAGATTATCTCGCACATGATGGCTACAAAGGACTGACTAATGCGCTGACAATGACGCAAGAAGAGATTGTCAAAGCGGTGACGGACTCGGGTTTACGCGGTCGTGGTGGTGCAGCATTTCCAACGGGTATTAAATGGAATACGGTTTTAGGCGCAAAAGGTGAGCAAAAATATATTGTTTGCAATGCCGATGAGGGCGATTCTGGTACTTATTCCGATCGCATGATTATGGAAGATGATCCTTTTGTTCTGATAGAAGGCATGACCATTGCAGGAATTGCTGTTGGCGCAAACCAAGGCTATATTTATTTGCGTAGTGAGTACCCACATGCGCTACATATACTAAATGAAGCGATTGCCAAAGCAGTTGCTGCGAATTATTTGGGTGACGATGTTTGTGGTTCTGGTAGAGCTTTTCATTTAGAAGTGCGTCGTGCAGCTGGTGCTTATGTGTGTGGTGAAGAGACTTCATTGCTAGAAAGCTTAGAAGGCAAGCGCGGTTTAGTGCGCTTTAAACCACCACTGCCTGCGATAGAAGGTTTGTTTGGGAAACCAACGGTTGTCAATAATGTCATCAGCTTAGCAACCATTCCCATTATTCTGGATAAAGGTGCGCAGTATTATGCCGATTACGGCATGGGTCGTTCACGTGGCACGTTGCCAATCCAGTTGGCAGGTAATATCAAACAAGGTGGCTTGGTTGAGTTGGCGTTTGGCGTTACCTTAAGAGAGTTACTTTATGAGTATGGCGGTGGTTCAGCTAGCGGTAGGCCAATACGTGCTGTGCAAGTGGGTGGTCCGTTAGGCGCTTACTTGCCAGAGAGTCAGTTTGATACGCCAGTCGATTATGAGTCATTCGCTAAACTGTGGGCAGTGTTAGGTCATGGCGGGATTGTTGTTTTTGATGATACCGTCGATATGGCGAAAATGGCGCGTTATGCATTTGAGTTCTGCTCGATTGAAAGTTGCGGAAAATGCACGCCTTGTCGTATTGGGGCAACGCGTGGCGTCGAAGTAATGGATAAAATTAAATCAGGCAAAGACCACGCAAAAAATATACAAGTATTACGCGATTTATCTGACACCATGCTCAATGGCTCATTGTGTGCATTGGGCGGCATGACGCCTTATCCAGTGATTAGCGCATTGAATCACTTTGGTGAAGATTTTGGCTTGGATAAGAAGCTTAACGAAAAAGAGAGTGCCGCTTAAGCGCGGCAAAGGATAGCATCATGGATGATATTAAATATACGGCAGCAAAACCGAATGTCTTGAAATATGACCCAGAAAAAGACTACGGTACGCCGAAAAAAGACAGTGAAGTGCAGATTACACTGAACATTGATGGCGTTGATGTGACTGTGCCAGAAGGCACGTCTATTATGCATGCTGCTCAATTGAGTGGTGTGACTGTGCCAAAACTGTGTGCAACTGATTCATTGGAGCCGTTTGGTTCATGTCGTTTGTGCTTGGTTGAAATTGAAGGCCGTCGCGGTATGCCGGCTTCCTGCACAACGCCAGTTGCTGAAGGCATTAAAGTCAAAACACAGACTAAAGCATTGGCGGATACCCGTCGTGGTGTAATGGAGTTGTACATCTCAGACCATCCGCTTGATTGTTTAACTTGCGCTGCCAATGGTGATTGTGAGTTGCAAGATATGGCGGGCGCAGTTGGTTTACGCGAAGTGCGTTATGGCTATGAAGGTGAAAACCATTTAAAAGCAGAAAAAGATGAGAGTAATCCTTATTTCACTTTTGACCCATCCAAGTGCATTGTCTGTTCGCGCTGCGTGCGTGCTTGTGAAGAAACTCAAGGTACGTTTGCTTTAACTATCCAAGGTCGAGGCTTTGAGAGTAAGGTTTCTGCAGGTAACAAAGACTTTATGGATTCAGAGTGTGTTTCCTGCGGTGCTTGTGTGCAAGCATGTCCAACAGCAACCCTTATGGAGAAAACGGTAATTGAGGCAGGAACGCCAGAGCATAAAGTGACGACAACCTGCGCTTATTGTGGTGTTGGTTGTAGCTTTGATGCTGAAATGAAAGGCGATGAAGTAGTCCGTATGACGCCAAACAAAGACGGCGGCGCTAATCATGGTCATTCTTGCGTTAAAGGTCGTTTTGCTTGGGGTTATGCCACACATCAAGATCGTATTACCACGCCAATGATTCGTAAAAGCATTCATGATGAATGGCAACAAGTGGGTTGGGATGAAGCGTTTACATATGCAGCGAGTGAGATTAAGCGCATTCAAGCTAAGTATGGTAAAGATTCTGTCGGTGGCATAACTTCATCACGTTGCACCAATGAAGAAGTGTATGTAACACAAAAATTAATTCGTGCGGTATTTGGTAATAATAATGTCGATACTTGCGCGAGGGTTTGTCATAGCCCGACGGGTTATGGTTTAAAACAAACAATTGGTGAGTCAGCAGGCACCCAGACTTTTGATTCCGTTATGCAATCAGATGTAATTTTCGTCATTGGCTGTAATCCGACGGATGCACACCCAGTGTTTGGTTCTCAAATGAAGCGTCGTTTGCGTGAAGGCGCAAAGTTAATTGTGGCAGATCCGCGTGCGATTGATTTAGTTGAAAAATCTCCACATGTTCGCGCAGATTATCACCTGAACTTGCGCCCTGGTACTAACGTTGCCTTGCTTTCTGCACTATCACATGTTGTGGTGACAGAAGGATTAGTCCAAGAAGAGTTTGTTAAGGCGCGTTGTGAGTGGGATTCATTTGTGTTGTGGCGTGATTTTGTGGCTAAGCCAGAAAACTCACCTGAGGCTTTGGAAAAAGACACTGGAGTTTCAGCAGAGAAAGTACGCGAAGCGGCCAGACTTTTTGCAACTGGTGGTAATGCTGCTATTTATTATGGCTTAGGCGTCACCGAGCACAGCCAAGGTTCTACGGCGGTAATGGCCATTGCAAACTTGGCGATGGCAACTGGCAATGTTGGTCGTGAAGGGGTTGGTGTAAATCCATTGCGTGGTCAAAATAATGTGCAAGGCTCTTGTGATATGGGCTCTATGCCACATGAGTTGCCAGGTTATCGTCACGTGAATGATGATGAAGCGCGGGCAGAATTTGAAGCGGCTTGGGGTGTTGAGCTGAGTTTAGATCCTGGTTTACGTATTCCAAATATGTTGGATTTAGCCACAGAAGGTAGCTTTAAAGCACTTTATTGCGTTGGTGAAGACATTGCGCAATCGGATCCTGATACGACCCATGTGACCCATGCATTGGAAAGTATGGAGTGTGTGATTGTGCAAGATTTGTTTTTGAATGAGACGGCCATGTTTGCGCACGTCTTTTTCCCCGGTGCATCATTCTTAGAGAAAAACGGTACATTTACCAATGCTGAACGTCGCATATCGCCTGTGCGTAAAGTGATGGCGCCTAAAAATGGCATGGAAGATTGGGAAATCACAGCTAAGCTTTCTGATGCGTTGGGTTATCCTATGCAATATAGTCATGCAAGCGATATTATGGATGAAATTGCAGCACTGACACCGACCTTTAAAGGCGTTAGTTTTAAAAAACTGGATGAGCTTGGCAGCATACAATGGCCTTGTAATGATGAAGCGCCTACTGGGACGCCGACCATGCATGTGGATCAGTTTGTGCGCGGTAAAGGTAAATTCTTTATTACCCAATATGTGCCTACTACCGAGAAAGTAAATGGCAAATATCCATTGATATTAACGACTGGTCGTATCTTAAGCCAGTATAACGTAGGGGCACAATCTCGCCGTACGCTGAATGTTGCATGGCATCATGAAGATATCGTCGAAATGCATCCGCATGACGCAGAAGAACGCGCGATTCAAGAAGGTGACTGGGTCGGTGTGACCAGCCGTTCAGGCGAAACAGTGTTGCGTGTCACCATCACAGAGCGTGTGCAACCAGGTGTGATTTATACAACATTTCACCATCCTGAATCTGGCGCAAACGTCATTACAACAGACAACTCTGATTGGGCGACTAATTGTCCTGAGTTTAAAGTAACAGCGGTGCAGGTGAAAAAAGTAAACCAAGTGTCTGATTGGCAAAAAGAGTATAGAACATTCAGTGAAACACAAATTGAATTGACAGGTATTTTGCCTGCTAAGCCTGCTGTTATTGAACAGTGAGAGTATGAAGCAAAGGTTCGCATTAGAGATTAGTGCGCCAACACAGCAATATACAATACAACGTTGGAAGAATGGCGCGCTAACAACAACGACTGATCAACTGGCAGAAGAAGTGCCTGTGGCATTAATTTATAACGGTGTGTCACATGCCGTGATGTTAGCAACGCCGCAAAATTTAGAGGAGTTTGCTTTAGGATTTTCGTTAACTGAAGGAATTTTTCGAGATAAAAGTGAGCTCTACGGTATTGAAGTGCAGTCGCAAGAGAATGGCATTGAAATCTATTTAGATGTTGCAAGTGAGCGATTTGCTCAGTTAAAAGAACGCCGACGAAATATGGTGGGGCGTACTGGTTGTGGTTTGTGTGGCGCAGAAAGCTTAACGCAAGTTTTTCATTTGCCAGAAGTGAGTGATTCACCAATGAATAACCCGATCAGTATGCGCAGCATTTTTAAAGCACATGATGCGATTCGTGACAAACAAGTTTTACAGCAATTAACTGGCGCAACCCACGCCTGTGCTTGGGCGAATGATGTTGGAGAGATTCAGTACGTGATGGAAGATGTTGGAAGGCATAATGCTTTAGATAAATTAATTGGCGTCTTGCATTATCATAATGTGCGTGGCGGTTTTATTTTAACCTCTAGCCGCGCCAGTTATGAAATGGTACAAAAAGTTGCGGTGGCTGGTTTTGATGTATTGGCTGCCATTTCTGCACCAACGGGTTTGGCTGTCCGAATAGCAGAAGAATATAGCATTACGTTATTAGGGTTTGTAAGAGAACAACAATATGTGGCATATAGTCATGCCAATCGAATAATAGAATAGGTGTTGCATGGAAACAGAAAAATTAATCACAATGGCCAATCAAATCGGCGATTTTTTTGAGGCTTATCCAAGTGAAGCCGAAGCCAAGGAAGGGATTGCCAACCATTTACACAGTTTTTGGAACTCTGTCATGATTCAATCGATTGTAAAGCATGTGCAGCAACATCAAGGAAAGGGCTTGCACCCCAGAGTAGTTGATGCCATTAAACAGCATCTAGCTTAAGTCGTATGGTGGATTTTTTTTCAGCTAGCTCATTAATTGTTCCTTTAATTTTTTTCGCTGCGTTACTTTATGCCTCAGTTGGACATGGTGGCGCTTCTGGTTATTTAGCTGTAATGGCATTGCTGAGCGTTGCGCCAGAAAGTATGCGACCTGCTGCATTGGCTTTAAATGTATTGGTTAGTAGCATCGCACTGTATAAGTTTTATCGGATAAAAGCATTTTCGTGGCAGTTACTGATTCCTATTATTGTGGGCTCAATCCCCTTTGCTTTTGTTGGTGGATTAATTTCACTGCCTTCAGCGGTTTATAAACCAGTGGTTGGGGTAGTATTGATTATCGCTGCGTGGCAAATATTTGTCCGTGCTAAACGTATTCCTGAAAAAATTCAGAAAGAACCTTCTAAAGTGGCTTTGGTTGGTATGGGAGCCGGATTAGGTTTGTTGTCGGGCTTAACTGGGGTTGGTGGCGGTATTTTTCTAAGCCCAATATTAATTCTAATGAACTGGGCAGAAACCAAGACCATATCAGGCATTGCGGCAGCTTTTATTTTAGTAAACTCTATTTCTGGCTTAGCTGGTGTATTAACGCAAAATTATGTGCTGCCAGAGGGGCTCGTTTTTTGGGCGTTAGCAGCGGTGGCGGGGGGGGTAATTGGAGCAGAGTATGGTAGCCGACGTTTAGCTAATCCAACAATCCGACAGTTGCTTGCGTTAGTATTGTTGGTTGCGGGCATTAAAATGATCTTAACCGCTTAATGCATTTGCTGAAATAACCTAAAGCTTTCTTTACGTTCGCTCTTACGTTTGTCTTGCCAAATCTGATGCCAGCCATCTCCAAGCATCAATACTTCCGGATTCTTATCGTCTTGTATTAGATATAAATCACAATTTTTACTTTCTTCAGAAAAAGAAGCATACGTTTTAATATTCACGTAATAGTGTATTAATTCGCGCTGAGATTCGCCTACGCTGTCACTAGCAACACACGAATATTCTGTTGGTAAATTATTTTTTAAGTTAGTAAAAACCTCACGATAGCTGCGTGCAGAGTCAATCATTGGTAGCCACAATGTCATCAGTAAAGTCCAAACAAAGGTCATACCAATCGCCCAATTTGTAGCGGCTGCGCGATTAGAATGTTGTGCCCGCAAAGCGGTAAATAGCCAAATAATGGTCATTGCGGAAGCTGTAGCAAAAGCCAGTACATTAAAGTTGAGTTGGGTCAGACCAGATAAAAAGACGAGACGCTCTTTTAGTTTGACAGGGTTGCCTGACATCATCGCACCCCAGCCTAGCCAGATAAGGAATCCCATAAAACCAAAAAGAATGAGGCCAAACCAATTAATTGCGCTGGCAGCGCCGCGTTTTAATGTTTCTATACTTCCACTAGCTAATGCGGTAAGTGGAATAAGTAATGGCATGGCATAGATATCTCTGCTTTCACCAAAAAAGCCAATAGTGAAAAAGGCTGCGATAAAAAAGACAACACACAGTTGAAATGTGGCTTCATTCAATAGCTGCCTACGATAACGCCATAAACCCCACACAGCTAACGGTAGTGATGGCCATGCGTACCATAGTAATATGTTTAAAAAGTAAAGGTGCGTTGATTGATTCGCTTCGACTAATGATAATGTCCACCATGCTTGAAAAAGCGACGAAGAAAAACGCATACATAGTAATACCCAAGTAAAGATGACTGGGCTAGCGATTAATACCGCGATACCGATAACTTTAGCAAAACTGGTTGTGCGCCAATGTTTAAACAAACAAGGTAGCGCGATACAGGTCAGTAAGACCATGCTAATCGGGAGTACGCCAGTAGATAAAAAGCCAACAATCATACCTGCACCTAATAGAACACTGGCTCTATAGGGGCGTCGTTTAGCGAGGGCGAGTGCATAAAAACATGCAGCAATGCCAGTTAAAGCAGAAACTTCTGGCGTAATGGTATGCGCGCTAATGATTAAGCCTATAGAGCTGATAAAGATAAACGACGTTTGGCGCCCAAATCCCCTGCCCCACAGCTCTCTGCCTGTCATGCCAATCACTACTAAGGTAAGTAGCATCCATAATCCAGTGGCAACGCGAGCGCCATCATGAAAAAGTAAGAAATTGTTCAATGCTTTTGCTGATAATGCAGCGCTTAAATAGTACAGCGGTGGATTAGAGAGCTGATCGCTACTAGCCGATGTTGGTGCAATGAAGCTGCTATTGTCTAAAATCTGTTTAATGGTACTAATAGCATTCGATTCTAATGGCTTCCATGGCTCATGACCAATCAAGCCCATGATTAACCAAACCGCACACAATAGAATGAGTAGGTGAGTCTTTGCGCGTTCACCTACCCGTGCGGGAGGGGTGGACATATTGCCTTGCCAGTCATGCTCAAGATTAAAACGCATATTATTTAGTTTTTTTCTTCTGTCTGATTACTTTGGTTTGATTGCTTTAGTTAACCTAACACATTCTAACATTGTGACGATAAATGCGAATTGTAAGCATAAAAAAAGGCAGCTATGCTGCCTTTTTTATCAACATGAAGTATTACTTACATGCCATATTTTTTACGGAACTTATCAACACGACCCGCAGTATCTAAAATAACTTGTTTACCCGTATAAAACGGGTGAGATTTTGATGATACTTCAATCTTAATAAGCGGATACTCTTTGCCATCTTCCCACTTGATTGTATCTCTAGCAGCAATGGTTGAGCGTGTTACAAAGCTAAAATCTGCACCAATGTCTTGGAACACGACTTCTCTGTATTCAGGGTGGATACCATCTTTCATAATATAACCTTATCTTTGTTGTTAGCAGCCCTAAAGCAACTAAATTAAATTCTTTTTTCGAGAACTGAGCATTGTATTGTTTTTTAAAAGGCTAAGCAAGTATAAATGTTGAGTTTCGCTGTGTATTTAGCTACGACGCATGCTGTCAAAGAAGTCAGCATTGTTTTTCGTTTGCTTGATTTTATCTAGCAAGAACTCCATCGCTTCCAAATCATCCATTGGATAAAGCAGTTTGCGCAGTACCCAAATTTTCTGCAATACATCTTTTTCTATCAATAACTCTTCACGACGCGTGCTTGATTTATTCACGTTAATTGCAGGATAAATACGTTTTTCAGCCATGCGGCGATCCAAATGAATCTCCATATTACCCGTACCTTTAAACTCTTCGTAAATCACGTCATCCATGCGAGAGCCAGTATCAACTAGCGCTGTTGCAATAATGGTGAGTGAACCGCCTTCTTCAATATTGCGTGCCGCACCAAAAAAGCGTTTAGGTTTGTGTAGCGCGTTAGCATCTACACCACCAGTCAGTACTTTGCCTGATGATGGGATCACCGTATTGTAAGCGCGTGCTAAACGGGTAATTGAGTCTAATAAAATGACAACATCTTTTTTGTGCTCAACTAAGCGTTTTGCTTTCTCTAATACCATTTCCGCAACTTGTAGATGGCGTGCAGCAGGTTCATCAAAAGTCGAAGCTACCACTTCACCTCTAACTGAGCGCGTCATCTCCGTTACCTCTTCTGGACGCTCATCAATTAACAATACAATGAGCGTTACATCTGGATGATTCGCTGTAATTGCATGCGCGATGTTTTGCATCATGACCGTTTTACCACTTTTTGGGCTAGCGACTAGTAAAGCGCGTTGCCCTTTACCAATTGGCGCAATAATATCAATCAAACGACTCGTGATATTTTCTTCCGATTTAATATCACGCTCTAATGTAAGCGGCTCAGTTGGGAAAAGTGGCGTTAAGTTCTCAAATAAGATTTTATGCTTTGTATTTTCTGGCTTTTCATCATTAACGGTATCTACTTTAACTAATGCGAAATAGCGCTCACCATCTTTTGGCGTCCGAATTTCACCTTCAACACTATCACCAGTATGCAGATTAAAACGGCGAATCTGTGAAGGTGAAACGTAAATATCGCCAGGTCCTGCAAGGTAAGAAGTATCCGGTGAGCGTAAAAACCCGAATCCATCTTGCAACACTTCTAATGTACCATCGCCGAATATATTGTCACCGTTTTTGGCTTTGTTTTTTAGAATAGCAAAAATAACATCTTGCTTGCGCATACGGCTAGCATTATCAACGCCATCAGCAATAGCCATGTCGACTAGCTCGGTGACGGGTAGGTGTTTAAGATCGGATAGGTGCATGAGAAAGCTCGCTGGAAGGATTTTATAGTGAACAGAAGTTAAAGAAACCTAGCTTTTATGATCTAAAAAGCTAGGTAAATATGCTTAGATATTGCTATCAATGAATGCCATTAGTTGTGATTTAGATAAAGCGCCAACTTTTGTAGCTTCTACATTGCCATTTTTAAATAGCATTAATGTAGGAATGCCGCGAATGCCGTACTTAGGCGGTGTTTGCGGATTTTCATCGATATTTAATTTTGCGATCACTAATCGATCGCCATATTCTGCAGAGATATCTTCTAAGATAGGGGCAATCATTTTGCATGGACCACACCATTCTGCCCAGTAGTCGACTAAAACGGGTAGTTGTGATTGCAGTACTTGTTCTTCAAAACTAGTATCGCTAAGATGAATGATTTTTTCGCTCATGAGGACCTCAACGGTTGAATGTAATTAGATTAAAACAGACTAAACTTTAATGATTAAGCAATATTTAAATTAGTCTAGATTTAAAACCATATTGTAAGATTAAGTCCAGATGTCAGCATTAGTAAAATGCACTGGAATTTATTTCGGTAATAATACAGGAGCTAATGCTTAAAATGATATTAGATTTACTATATTAAAACTTGCAGTAGAGTATAACAACACCATTAGTAATATATCAAGTGCTATTACAATTGATTTAATCAAGATTGAGTCAAGAAAATCATTAAATTGACTCAATGTTATTCGAAGGGTATCCAGCAATGGTCATCAAAAAATTAATAGTCATCTGTATTTTACTGGTATCAGGCAGTAGTATTGCGCATGCTCAAGATGATTTCGTATTGCAAGACTTGTCTGGCAAGCAACATAGTCTCAGACAATACGAGGGTAAGTGGCTCATTATTAATTATTGGGCAACTTGGTGCTCGCCATGCTTAGAGGAAGTGCCTGACTTGGTTGCTTTATATGATGATAGAAAAACCAAAGATTTAATGGTTATCGGAATCGTGTTTGAATATGACACGCTAAAAGAAGTAAAGCGTTACGTGGATGATATGTTGATGTCTTACCCGATTGTATTGGGTAATACAGCAGTAGCTAAGCAAATTGGTAGTGCTGAGGTTTTACCAACAACCTATATCTTTAATCCGCAGGGGAAAATGATTAAAGTGAAACGCGGTATTGTCTCCAGAAATTATCTAGAGACAATCATGAATGCAAATTAAATTGTGTTTTTAAACGTCAGATTCTCGCGTTACTGCTTTGGGTGGATCGATTGAGTCACCTTGGCTGTTGAGAATATTCAAATTATTTTCCTCAGCAAATTGCATCAGTTCTTCAAATCCATCAGGATTTTTCGTGCGCAGTTGCATATCAACAGCTAAACAGCGAACGCCATCAATCATTTCAGGCTTAAGGTAAGGTGAGTAACGTAATTTCCGGTCATCACCAAAAGTTGCATAGCTGCTACAGATGCGATCTACCCAATCACTTGGGCGAAAAGGCTTGCCTTCACGCGTTAAGCTTTGAATGATAATTTCTTCTGGATTGTTTGCCATATATGTTTACATCCTCTATTTCAATTAACTTTGGCACTAATTCAATTGGCTCTGATTAAATTAGCTGCGATTATATCAGTTCTGATATTCAAACACTTTAACCACTTTTACAACGCCATCTGTTGTGCGTGCGAGTTCTGTGGCAATGTCTGCTTCGCGTTTTTTCACAAGACCCATCAAATAAACCACGCTCGCTTCAGTCACTATTTTAACGTCATTAGCAGAAAAATTCTTTTCAGCAATAAATTTAGCTTTTACTTTAGAGGTGATATAGGTGTCATTTGCTCGGTCACTGATACTTGTTTTTGGACCAACAACGATTTCATTGGTAATGTTTTTAACACTCTCAACAGATTTGGTAATGCGCTCTGCTTCTGCTTTTGCTGCCTCGTTAGGCACTTCACCAGTTAATAATACATTGAGGTTATAGCTGGTCACATTGATGTGCGCTTCTTCACCTAATGATTTCCGGACCTGTTGAGAAGCTTTTATCTCAATGTTTTGGTCTTCAATATAAACGCCTGAAGTGCGGCTGTCGGTAGCCATTGCAGTGCCAGCAGCTGCGCCACCAACGACAGCAGTAAAGCAGCCCGTTAGTTGTGTTCCCATCGCTACAATAAGAAGCGTGTTGAATAAAGCTTTTGAAAAAGTTGTCATTGAATTTTCCTGTTTTAGTATGTATAGCGCTATCAATCAATAGGCTTAAATTTTTACGAATGATACGCCGATTATGCGTCAAATGCATTACGTAGCCATTCGATATCTTGAAAACTGGTTTTGCTCATTAAAATAGCATCAAAACGGCAAGGGCGGTTAGGTTGTGTTTGTAAAAAATGTTGTGCGGCTGCAATCAGTTTTTTTTGTTTTTGTAGTGTAATACTTTCAGCGGCACCACCAAACTGATTGCCAGATCGCAGTCTTACTTCAACAAATATCAAGGTTTCTGCTTCTTGCATAATCAAATCAATTTCGCCAAATCGGCAGTAATAATTTTGGACTACCAAAGTAAGTCCATGATTGATTAAAAAAGTTGCAGCCATTTTTTCTGCTTGCAACCCAGCATTATTGTTATTTATTTTCATGATTTCATTTTATTATTCTTTTTTAATAGCTGTTATAAACGCTTCGCGTTAAAATTTGGCTGATGACACAACCTGTTTTAACAAAGTCTGTATTAACACAAGCCGTATTATATGTGGTCGCAACGCCAATTGGTAACTTAGGCGATATCACCTTACGTGCGTTAGATATTTTAAAAAGCGTTGATGCCATTGCGGCAGAAGATACGCGCCATACCTCTGGCTTGCTTAATCACTTTGGCATCACAAAAAAATTGATTGCCGTGCATGAACACAATGAGCAACAATCAGCACACATTTTATTAGAGCGTATTCGCGCTGGTGAAAGCATTGCTTTAGTCACCGATGCAGGTACGCCTGGTATTAGTGATCCTGGCGCGATTGTTGTGGATGTTTTGCGTGAGGCAGGCGTTAGTGTCGTGCCTATTCCTGGTGCGAGTGCGGTGATTGCGGCGCTATCGGCCTCTGGCATTACCGATAATGGCTTTAGTTTCATTGGCTTTTTGCCAGCTAGTGGGTCGCAGCGTCGGAAAACATTAACAAATTTGAATGTATTGCAACATACGTTAATTTTTTATGAAGCGCCGCATCGTATCGTCGAAAGCGTGGAAGATATGTCAAATGTTCTTGGCGGAGAGCGACGCATCACGATTGCGCGTGAGCTGACCAAAACATTTGAAACCTTTCATCGCTGTTTGCTAAGTGAGGCTAAAGCTTGGCTCGAGGCCGATGCGAATCAGCAGCGTGGTGAATTTGTATTGTTAGTTGAGGCTGCGCCGCTGAAAGAAGAGGCCGCTATTAGCGAAGAAGCTGAACGCCACCTTAAAACATTGTTAGCTGAGTTGCCATTGAAGCAAGCTGTGAAGCTGGCAGTTGAGATTACGGGCGTTAAGAAAAATGATTTATACGAACGTGCGTTGCAATTAAAAGAGAAAGCTGATTAAAGCATGACGAGAACCATCACCATTACACGCCCAGATGATTGGCATTTGCATTTAAGAGATGGCGCCGCACTCAATGCGGTTGTTGCGGACACCGCAAAGCAGTTTGGACGCGCTATTGTGATGCCAAACTTACGTCCGCCAGTGACCACGACTGCATTAGCGGCAGCTTATCGTGATCGAATTGTACAAGCCTTGCCAGAAGGCACTGATTTTAAACCGCTGATGACGTTATATCTAACTGATAAAACCAGTGTAGAAGAAGTATTAAAGGCAAAAGCCAGTGGTCTTGTTTACGGAGTGAAGATGTATCCTGCTGGGGCGACGACTAATTCAGATTCTGGTGTCACCAGCATTGATAATTGTGCCAATGCCTTAGCAACGATGCAAAAAGCTGGATTACCTTTATTAGTGCATGCAGAAGTGACTGACGCCGATGTGGATGTATTTGATCGTGAAAAGGTGTTTATTGATCGTCATATGAAGCCGTTAATCGATAAGTATCCCAATTTGAAAGTCGTGTTTGAACATATTACGACCAAAGATGCTGCGGATTTTGTAGCTACTGCAGGCGAAAATGTGGCGGCGACGATTACCGTGCATCATTTATTGATGAACCGAAACGATATGTTTAAAGGTGGTATTCGGCCGCATCATTACTGTTTGCCTATATTAAAACGAGAAGAGCATCGTTTAGCGTTGGTGAAAGCGGCAATTTCTGGTAGCACAAAATTTTTCTTAGGAACCGATAGTGCTCCGCATGCAAAAAATACTAAAGAGGCGATGTGTGGATGCGCAGGCATGTATACCGCTCATGCCGCCATTGAACTCTATGCAGAAGTATTTGAATCAGTAAATGCGTTAGATAAACTAGAAGGTTTTGCTAGTTTTTATGGGGCTGATTTTTATGGCTTGCCTAGGAATGCTGATCAAGTGACTTTGGTGAAAGAAAGTTGGCAAGTGCCAGAAAGCTACCCTTATGACGGCGATGTTTTGGTCCCGCTAAGAGCTGGGCAAATAATTAATTGGAAGCTGCTATAACCTTTTTCAAAAAGTTAGTTTTATTGAAACTATTCCTTTCACTGCGATTGTTCTAATTCAAAAAGTGTTTTGATGTCTTGGCGTCCTTGCTGGCTTAAGCCATAAACAGCTTTCATATCATGCCTAATCTTGCGCGTTTCTTCTAGTTGCTTAAAGTCATGCTTTTCAAAGTGTTTAATAAATTGGGCAGTTGCACTCGGTGTTTCACCAATAGCCAATAGTGCTTGTTTAGCGGCTTCTAATCCAGAATAGAACGTTTCTCGTATGGGGTATAAATCAAGGTCGCGCAAATCAAAAGCATCTGTTCTACTTCTAGCTCTGACCACTACTGCGACTGTTGGCCAACGTTCTTTTACCAGTTTTGCAATGTTTAAAGTGGCAACTGGATCATTCACTGCGATAACCAATAATTTTGCTTGAGCAATGCCCGCTTCTTCTAATAAGTCCAATCGTGATGCATCACCATAATAGCAACGCCAGTCAAACTCGCGCATTAAATCGACTTGGTTAGGGTCATTGTCGATCAGTGTGGCGTTGATGCCTTTTGCATGTAAAACGCGACCAACGATTTGTCCAAACCGTCCAAAGCCAGCAATAATCACATTATTGACTTCATCTATCTCATCGCTTGCACGCTCGCCAAAATCTAGCTTCAGGTACCTTTCATACAATAAAAACAGCAACGGCGTAATCAGCATGGTGACTGCCACAATGGCGTTCAGCATGTTATAAGTTTCTCGTGGGATAGAATTTTGTGACAAAGCTAAACCAAAAATAACAAAGGCAAATTCACCAATTTGAGATAAGGTCACGCCATATAACAAGACATCTCTCATCTGATATTTAAACAGCTTTCCCAAGCCAATAAGAATCAAAGCTTTAATGACGACAATCATCAATGCCACCCCTACAATGGTAGCAGGAGAATCTGCTAATAAAGATAAGTCAACTGACATGCCGACAGCAATAAAAAATAAGCCTAGAAGCAGACCCTTAACAGGTTCAATATCCAATCTAAGTTCATAGCGATACTCTGAATCTGCTAATAAAACACCAGCTAAAAAAGTACCCAATGCCATTGATAACCCAACATATTGCATTGCCAAGGAAACGCTAATCACCAATAAAAGAGAGAGCGCAACAAATACTTCTCTAATGCCTGTTTGTGCAATCATGCGCATCAAAGGCCGTAACAATGTTTTACTGGCAACAACAATCATGGCAATAACACCAATTGCTTTTAATGCTGCCCATAGATCAAAGCCAGCTTCAGTTTGGCTAGGTGCTAAATAAGCCAATAACATGAATAAAGGGATCACTGATAAATCTTGAAAGAGTAGTGTTGCAAAAGACGCTTGACCACCAGGGGAGACTAATAGATTTTTTTCACTTAAGGCTGTTAAACCAATGGCTGTCGATGACATGGCAACGCCCATGCCAATCACCAAGGCAATCGCCCATGACACGCCCAGTGTATGTGCAATCCATGTGACAATCAGAACAGTTATAGATAATTGTAAGCCACCTAATCCAAATAACGTTTTTCTTAATTCCCAGACCTTTTGCGTTTCTAGCTCTAAACCGACTAAAAACAACATCAATACCACGCCAAACTCTGCAAAATGGAGCACATGCTCAGGATCATGAATAAGTGCAAGCGCATGAGGACCAATTAATATGCCTGCAATTAAATAACCAAGTACAGAACCTAAGCCTAATTTTTTGAATAATGGCACGACAATGATGGCTGCAGCTAGATAGATGGTTGTTTGAATTAAAAAATTGGATTGTTCCATAAAGTGCCTTTTTAAACATTAATGCGCTATGTGAATGAATTAAAAATGATGCCAAAGTCTATTTAATAATGCTGGGTTTTTCATCTTTTCTATCCACCAAGCCAAACCTGCTCCAGTTTCTTCTGAGCGCCAAGCTAAATAGAGCGGGTCTGGAGAGCGTGTTTCTTCAACGGCTTTCTCAATGAGCAATCCTTTATTGAGCGCATCAATTGCAATTGGCTTAGGTAAAAACCCAAAACCAACGCCAGCGAGTTGAAAAGCTAATTTTGTTTTCATATCAGGAACGGCTAAAGTGTCTTGTCCAAATAACAAGCCGACTGTTCTAGGAGGTAAATTTCTAACTGAATCACTCACGCTAATCGCACGATGTGCGCTGAGTTCTTTTTTCCCGAGTGGATGATTGATTGCCGCTAAAGGATGTTGTGGAGAAACGGCAAAAACAAAGTCTATTGAGCCAATTTTATAAGTGGTATATCCGCCGCCTGATGGGCCTTCGCCTACCACGCCGATGAGTAAGTCGACACGTCTATCAATTAAAGACTCCCAAGTGCCTGATATGGCTTCTTGCGAAAATTTTAACCGCGTTAACTTAGAGACTTCACAAAAATCTTTGATTTCATCAATGAGTGCGCTGGGTGAAAAAATTGAATCTAAACCAATATTCAGTTCAGTCTCCCAGCCTGAAGCAACTCTCCTAACCCGATGCTCAAGATCCGTTGCTGCTTTGAGCAGAAACCGACCTTCTTTTAATAGCTCTTTTCCTGCCTTTGTAATCGTTGCTTTTGGGCCTTGTCGTTCGAATAGTTGCACACCCAAGTCTTGTTCCAACTTGCTCACCGTGTAAGAGATGGTAGACGGGACTTTAAACAATTCATTGGCGGCAGCGGCAAAAGACCCATGGCGGTCAATCGCATCCATGATGAGTAGTGCATCTAAGCTAATTCTAAACATTCGAATTTTTCGATGATAGGATGGTAAATTTTCCGTTTTTCAAGTTTTATAATCAGGTTCATACTTCATCCATACCTAGAAAAAAACAGTTTTCAAACAAGATTATATTCGAAATAACTGACTGTTAATTTATTTTAAATAAGATAAGGAGCTAAAAATGTTAAGCATTCATAAAAGTAGTAACAGAGGTGCTGCAGATCATGGCTGGTTACAATCCAATCATTCATTTTCATTTGGTCACTATTACAACCCTGAACAAATGGGTTTTGGACCATTAATTGTGATTAACGAAGATCGCGTAGAACCTAGCAAAGGTTTTGGCACCCATGGTCATGAAGATATGGAAATTATTTCATATGTGCTCAAAGGTGCTTTAGAACATAAAGATAGCATGGGCAATGGTTCCGTTATTCAGTATGGCGATGTGCAAAGAATGAGTGCTGGTACGGGTGTGCGTCATAGTGAATTTAATCATTCAGATTCAGAACGCGTTCATTTTTTACAAATTTGGATTGAGCCAAATGTAAAAGGAATTGCGCCAAGTTACGAAGAAAAACATTTTGATCAAGCTTCTAAAACTGGCCAATTACGTTTGATTGCTTCACCTGACAACCGAGATGGCTCTATCTTGATTCATCAAGATGCTTATATTTATGCCTCAATTTTGTCTATTGGTGATGCTGTTCAACATCATATTGAAGGCGGTCGTACAGCCTATGTACATGTCATTCGCGGACAAGTTGATGTTTGTGGCAATACATTGAAAACAGGCGATGCATTAAAAATAACAGAAACAAACTTAATTGAATTCAGCAATGCTAACGATGTTGAATTTTTACTTTTCGATTTACCTTATTAGGGATTAATTTTTTAAATAAAAGGAGCAATACCATGACAGCTGAAACTATCTTAATTATCGGTGCAGCAGGGAATAATGGCTTAGCAACACTGACAGCGCTAGTGAATAAAAAATATACCAACATCACCATACGTGCTGGCGTTAGAAGTGCTAGTAAAGCAGAACAACTGCAAAGCCAGTTTCCTTTAATCGAAACTGCTGTGATCAATCTTAACGCACCAGAAACCTTAACAGCAGCGTTTGAAGGCGTAACAAAAGTGTTCATCATTCCTGGGAATGTTGAAAACCGCGCACAACATGCTAAACATGCGATTGATGCTGCAGTTGCCGCTGGTAATGTAAAAAATGTCGTGCTCTACTCTGTTGTGGGTGCTGAATGGGAGGCAATTCTGTTTGCTAAACAATTTAGAGAAGCAGAAAAATATCTTGAAGCATCAGGGCTGGCATGGACTCATTTGCGCACGATCTGGTTCCAAGAAAACTTCTTAGGCTGGGCGGAAGGTATCAAGCAAGGTAACTTCTATTTTGGTGTGCGTGATGGTCAATTTGCACCACTTAATGTGGGTGATATTGGTGAAATAGCGGCAAACATTTTAACCAGCGCTGGACATGAAAATAAAGCCTATAACGTGACTGGACCCGCATTAGTGACAGGTCAGGAAATTGCAAATAGCTTTAGCAAAATCATCAACAAGCCTGTTAACTATGTTTCTCCTAGCGAGGAGGCTACTCTCGAATCTTTGTTGGGAGCCGGCTGGCCAGAGTGGCAGGCTAAAGGTGTTCTTGAGTTATTTGAAGTATTTGCCTCTAATCAAGCTGCTTTGGTTAGCCCAGATGGTGAAGCATTGTTGGGTAGACCGCTCACTACTTTAGATGATTATCTTGAGAAAAATAAAGCTGCGTTTATTTAACTTTACTATCATGATTCGGCCTTAAAATAGGTCGAGTCATTCAGTTAACAGCATCCAACCATTTGAGGGGATTCACCATGCAGCTAGTTAAAAAGTCTTATCTGAGCATTGCTATCAGCGCTTTATTGTTTTCACAAGCCACACATACATTGGCTGCTGATGATCTATCGGCATCTACAAAACCAATAACAGAACAAATCGTCAATACATTGGAAACGTTAGCTGGTGGCCCACACGCAGGTTATCGTTCTAATCACGCAAAAGGCATTGTTGTTCAAGGTCAATTTACACCTGCAAAAACAGCCGCAACTATTAGTAAAGCGATACATCTACAAGACAGTCCAAGTGATGTCATTGTCCGTTTCTCCAACGCGACTGGCGTGCCTAACATTCCAGATGCAGATGGCAATGCTTTCCCAAAAGGAATGGCCATTCGCTTCCAGTTACCTGATGATGAATTTACCGATATCGTTGTTATCTCTGTTAATGGTTTTCCTGCCGCAACATCCGAAGACTTTTTAGGTTTGTTAAATGCTGTTGCTGCTTCAGGGCCTGATGCACCTAAGCCGAGTCCTATTGAACAGTTTTTGAATACACATCCAGCAGCAGCTAAATTTGTGAGTACGCCTAAACCTGCACCAGCAAGTTTTGCTACCCAATCTTATTATGGTGTGAATGCGTTTAAGTTTACTAATGCAAGTGGTGAAGAGCGCTATGGTCGCTACATCATTGAACCAGTCACAGGACAAGCTTTTCTGACTAAAGAACAAACCAAAACAGCAGACCCAAACTATTTAATGAAAGAGTTACCACAACGACTCGGTAATGCACCAGCGCAATTCCGTATTGCATTACAAATAGCTAATGCCAATGATGAGATCAATGATGCGACAGTAAGCTGGCCTAAAGATAGGCAAGTAGTTGAACTTGGTACACTCTCATTAATAGGAATAGATCCACAAGGTGAAAAGTTTGCTAAATCTAATATGTACAATCCGCTAGCATTAGTGGATGGTATTGAGCCTAGTCAAGATCCAATATTACTAGCTAGACCAGGTACCTATGCGGTGAGTTTTGGTCGCCGCTTAAAATAAGGATCGACTGAATATTAGGAGACAACCATGCAGACCAATAAAAATAACAAAACTAACCAAAGCGAGTTGCAACAAGTAAATCTAGGCGCTACTGCAGTGGTAACGCATCATATCGATAAGCCCCACTTAGAAAAGTATGAGCTGTGGCTGAATGAAATTGGACCACAATGCAAACGTTCTGCAGGGTTTCTTGATTTGCAAATTATAAAACCCATCAAAAACCTTACTTCAACTTACACCATCATCATTCGGTTTGATACGCATGATCATCTTAAAGCTTGGATGCATTCTGACACACGTAAAATATTGATTGATAAAGTCAGGCACATGCTGATTAAAGATGATGATTTTTTTATCAATAGCGGGTTAGATTTTTGGTTTACGCCTCAAGGAGCAAAAGCAAAAGTGCCTGTTCGTTGGAAACAGTTTTTGGTAACGTGGTCAGCTATTTTTCCATTGGTACTATTTACACCGATGGTCGTTATTCCATTACTTGATTCACTAGGGCTGTCACAAAATAAATATATTGATACGTTAATTATCACAGGAATAATCGTTTCATTAATGATTTACGTCATTATGCCGCGATACACAAAATTGATTCACCGTTGGCTATTTAGCTAATGTAATTTTATAAGAAAGGTAACTACTATGAATACCAATAAACCATACATGCGCTTAAATAAGGATGATGTTGCTGTGCTATTAGTTGATCACCAAACAGGACTGCTTTCCCTTGTGCGAGATATTGAACCAGATAAGTTTAAAAATAATGTACTTGCATTAGCAGATGCAGCCAGTTATTTTAATTTACCAACCATCCTCACAACCAGTTTTGAAGATGGCCCAAATGGCCCCCTCATTCCTGAGTTAAAAGCACAATTTCCAGATGCTCCTTATATTGCGCGGCCTGGTCAAATTAATGCTTGGGATAATGCTGATTTTGTTAATGCCATCAAAGCGACTGGTAAGAAGCAACTCTTAATTGCTGGTGTGGTAACTGAAGTCTGTGTCGCTTTTCCTGCATTATCTGCCATTGAAGAAGGCTTTGACGTATTTGTTGTCACAGATGCATCTGGAACATTTAATGCCACGACACGAGATGCTGCATGGGATCGTATCTCAGCGGCAGGCGCACAACTCATGACCTGGTTTGGTGTTGCCTGTGAGTTACATCGTGATTGGCGCAATGATGTTGAGGGACTTGCAACTTTATTTGCAAATCATATTCCTGACTATAAAAATCTGATGACTAGCTACGACCAGTTAACGCAAAAGAAATAAAACGTAACGCATAACGCACTGCTAGCAAGTTCGGCGCTAGTAATGCGTTAACTTGGTTGAGGTGATAGAATGCGCGTGGAAGTTGGCTAGACAGTCGCCGTCACATTTATCTGGCAATTTATTGCCATGATAAATTGGGGAAGACCCTTGCGGTCTCCTTGAAGTGAGGGAGGAAAGTCCGGGCTGCACAGAGCAAGATGACGGCTAACAGCCGTACGCCGTGAGGCGAGGAATAGGGCCACAGAGACGAGCGTATTTAGTTACGGTGAAACGCGGTAACCTCCATCTGCAGCAAGACCAAATAGACTGGCAATAGGCGTGGCTCGCGCTGTCAGTGGGTAGGTTGCTTGAACGTGTGAGTAATTACACGGCTAGATGAATGACTGTCACGTGTAGCAATACACGACAGAACCCGGCTTATCGGCCAACTTCCACTCTAATTTATCTTGTAGTCTTAGCGAAATAAAGTGCTTTTACTTGCGTCTTTTTATTCAATTCAATTCCTCAAAAAGTAGATTTTCTAATGGGCTTACAGCGACGAATTTGATACAAATTAGCCAAATCATGAAATTCATACACCTATGCAATACTGCTAACAGATGACATTCAGTAAACCACATAACTAGCTGTTTATTAACAAATTTGTTTTTTGTGCAAAAAGTCGCTAAGTCCTTGTCTTGTAAAGAAAAAACATTAAAAAGTGCTTGCAAAGCCCTTTTTTTTTATCTATAGTGGTCAGCAGTGGGAAAAAGTGGTGTTTTGTGGGAAATGATTAAGCTGCATAGGGTTTATGTATGCGTGATTAACCATTTTTCATACCCCGCAAATTTTAGCAAACGCAGAGGCGGCGAATAAAAGTGTTTAAGGGTGCAACAAATCTCAATATGGATGCAAAAGGGCGTTTAGCGATTCCAGCTAAGCATCGTGAAGCTCTGATTGTGCAATCTGCAGGCGAGATCGTGTTAACCGCGCATTCGCACCCGTGTTTATTGCTTTACCCGGCGTCTGCTTGGGAGCCTATTCAATCCAAAATCATGAGTTTATCTAGCTTCGATAAAAAATCAGCGGCGTTACAGCGCAGATTGGTTGGTTACGCGGAAGATATTAGTTTGGATAGTGCTGGGCGATTATTGGTTTCTCCGGCATTGCGTGAGCTGGCTGGGCTGGAAAAAGAAGTCATGCTGATTGGTCAAGGTAGTCACTTCGAGCTGTGGAGTAAAGAAGCTTGGTTTAGGCAGAGTCAGGAAGCGGTCAATGAGGATGGCGAGTTTGAAATGCCATCGGAACTAGAAGGCTTCTCACTATGACAAAGGGCGCTGAAGTGGCGCCCTCTTCAATATTGGGGGCAACAGATTCTGAGCAAGCGGCACATGTGACGGTTTTATTAGCTGAGGCAGTGGATGCTTTGGCGATTAAAAAAGACGGTACGTATATCGATTGTACGTTTGGCCGTGGCGGACATAGCAAAAGAATCCTCAGTCAGTTAGGTTCAAAAGGTCGTTTGTTTGCGATTGATCGCGACATGGCTGCTTATGCAACAGGTGAGGCAATTGATGATCCCCGTTTTTATATAGAGCATTTGCACTTTTCCGAATTGAATCAATTAGCAGCAAAACATCAGTTAACCAGTGTGGACGGTATTCTGATGGATTTAGGTATTTCATCGCCACAAGTAGACGTTGGTGAGCGTGGTTTTAGTTTTAGGTTGAATGGTCCATTAGATATGCGCATGGATCAAACGCGTGGCAAAACGGTAGCGGCGTTATTGGAAACGATAACGGAAAAACAACTAGGAGAGGTGATAAAACATTATGGTGAAGAACGGTTTGCTAAGCAGGTTGCAAGGGCGATTATTAAGGAGCGCACAGACGGGCGCGCCATCACCACTACTGGGGAACTTGCCAAGGTCGTGGCAAGTGCAATCCCCAAGATCGAGCCGGGCAAGAACCCTGCAACGCGCACCTTTCAAGCTTTACGGATTTTCGCAAATCAGGAGCTTGAGGAATTATCGTTAATTTTGCCGCAGTGCTTGAATTTGTTGGCAGAGGATGGGCGTTTAGTGGTTATTAGTTTCCATTCGTTGGAAGATAGAACGGTAAAAGAGTTTATTAAGAGCGAGGCTGATCGTGATGATTTCCCTGCTAACTTTCCAGTAAAGGCAAAAGATTTGCCGCAATCAAGGCTGGTGTCGGTAGGTAAAGCGATTAAGCCGAGCGAGGCTGAAGTGAAAGTAAACCCACGCTCGAGAAGTGCAGTGATGCGCGTAGCTATGCGGACGGCGGTGCAATAGTGCAATTCAATTTAACCTTATTCGCGGCTTTAATTGCAGTGGCTTTAGGTGTAGTCACTTCACAGCATGAAGCGAGAAAAATCTATTCTGAGCATGAGCGGCAGTTAGCGTTGGCAGAACAATATAAAACTGAGTATGAGCAATTGCAGATTGAGCAAAGTACTTGGGCAATGCATTCGCGCGTTGAAGAAATGGCAACGAAGCAATTGCAAATGAAAGTACCAAGTCCGCAAGATGTGCAGGTGATCGTTTTAGATGGAGTAAATTTCGAAGGTGTAAGTTTAGACGGCGTAAGTTTAGAAGGTGTAAATTTAAATAAGGTAAGCAAGTAGTATGGAATTTAAGGGGCAACAGAAACAACGACAGAAAGCGATAGTTTTACCAGTGTGGCGCAGACGTGTCCTGCTGGTTGCTGTGCTATCTGGCTTTATGTTGCTCGTTATTCAAAGCGTTAGTTTGCAAAGCACAAATAAAGCTTTTTTGCAAAAAAAAGGTGGTGACCGCTATATCCGGACATTAGAGCTGCAAGCTGACCGTGGAAAAATTAAAGATAGACGTGGTGAAATTCTGGCTGGTAGCAGTCCTGTTGCTTCGGTTTGGGTGAATCCTTCAGTCGTTGAGATAACAGAAAAACAGAAGTTGGGATTAGCCAAGTTATTAGACATGAAGGTTGCGACACTTGATCAAAAAGTGAGCAATAAACAAAAAGAGTTTATTTATATTAAAAGGCGTATATCGCCTGATTTGGCGGAAGAAGTAAACGCGCTGGATATTGCAGGTGTTTATTTAGAGCGTGAATATAAACGATTCTATCCAGCTGGCGATGTGACTTCGCACGTAGTTGGCTTTACTGGTGTTGATGGTAATGGTCAAGAAGGTTTGGAACTCGTGCGCAACGATGCGCTTGCGGGACAAGCAGGGCAGCGCCGCGTAATTAAAGATAGAGCTGGTCAGATTGTTGAAGAGCTGGAAGTTGTACGTGAGCCCAGTGATGGCGACGAGTTAACTTTAAGTATTGATCGACGTATTCAATATTTGGTATTTAGAGAGTTAGCTAAAGCGATTGATCAATACAAGGCTAAAGCGGGTTCGGCTGTAGTGTTAGATGCTAAAACAGGTGAGGTGTTAGCAATGGCTAACTTTCCAACTTACAACCCAAACAATCCGACCAATATAAAAGGCAAGACGCGTAATCGAGCATTAACTGATGTTTTTGAGCCAGGCTCAACGATGAAGCCTGTCACCGCGGCTGCAGCATTGGAGTTTGGCGGCTATTTAACGACAACAAAAGTAGATACAGCGCCTGGTTATATGAAGATCGGCCCTGCGACCATTCATGATACCCACTCTTATGCTGAGTTGACCGTTGCTGAAGTGGTAAAAAAGTCATCGAATGTGGGTTCAGCAAAAATAGCACTCAGTTTAGATAAAAAGAAATTATGGAATGTATTTAATCAATTGGGTTTTGGTGAAAAAACTGATATTGGTTTTCCAGGCGAAGCGCGCGGAAAAGTACGTGATTACAACACTTGGCGCCCAATTGAGCAAGCCACCATGTCTTATGGGCATGGCATCAGCGTCACTTTATTGCAGCTGGCTAGAGCCTATACCGTCTTTGCTAATGATGGCAAGTTAATGCCAGTATCGCTTATTAAATTAGATAAGCCGCCAGTTGGACAACCGGTTTTTTCAGCAGCGGTAGCTAACAATGTTAAAGACATGCTGGAGTTAGTGGTACAAGAAGGCGGAACAGGTACTAAAGCACAAGTAGCTGGCTATCGTATTGGTGGCAAAACAGGTACGGCGCATAAATTAGGTGCGCATGGCTATGAAAGAGATAAGTATGTTGGCTCTTTTGTTGGTCTAGCGCCTGCGTCAAATCCGCGTTTGATAATGGCCGTGATGATTGATGAGCCAACAAGCGGGAAATATTACGGCGGAACGATTGCTGCGCCAGTATTCAGTAGCGTGATGTCGGAAGTATTAAGATTGTTAGCAGTGCCGCAAGATGCACCAAATACAAATATTGTTAAACCAGTAATTGATGATGCTGATGTGCAGGAGATGGTATGACGACATATCAGATCAGTACTAAGCCAAGCGTGATTACTGCGGATAGTCGGCAGGTTGTGTCAGGCGCATTGTTTTTGGCGTACCCAGGTGAAAGTGCGGATGGTAGAGCTTATATTGCAGATGCAATTGCAAATGGTGCGAGTGCCATTTTATGGGAGCCAGATGGTTTTGTTTGGAACGAAAACTGGCACGTAGAAAATACCCCTGTGGTTAATCTCAAGCAAGAAGCTGGTGTGATTGGGGCTCAATTTTATACTAGTCCATCCAGTCAGCTATGGATGATTGGCGTTACAGGCACTAATGGCAAAACTTCTGTTACGCAATGGTTGGGACAGTGTTTCGATTATTTGGGTCGACAAACTGCTGTGATCGGTACGCTTGGAAACGGCTTAGTAAATCAACTAACGCCGACAGCTAACACCACACCAGATGCTTTATTGCTACAAAAATTATTAGCAGATTATGTCGAGCAAAAAACAGAGGTTGTTGCGATGGAAGTTTCTTCGCATGGGTTGAGTCAGGGGCGCGTCAATGGTGTGCAATTTGATGTTGCAACGCTGACCAATTTAACTCGAGATCACCTTGATTATCACGGTACGCTTGAAAATTACGCTTTAGCAAAAGAAAAACTTTTCAATTGGAATAGTTTGAAGTCTGTTGTATTGAATAGCGATGATGATTTTGGTCAGGCGATAAAACAAAAATTAAACAAGTCTGCAACCAAAGTGCTGACTTACGGCATCGACAGTGGAGATGTGCGTGCATCTAATATTCGTTTTGAGAGTGGCGCTATTCAATTGACGGTGACGACGCCCTATGGTCAAGCTGATACACGAGTTGATTTAGTCGGTCGATTTAACGTTTATAACGTATTGGCGGTATTAGCAACTTTATTGGTGTCTGATGTTGTATTTGATGATGCTATTAGGGCAGTCAAACAATTGAAGCCACTAAATGGGCGTATGCAACAGTTTGGTGGCGGTAATTTGCCATTGGTTGTAGTCGATTATGCACATACACCAGACTCTTTAGAAAATGTATTGCTAGCATTAAAAGAAGAAGCGAAGCAGTCATTGATTTGTGTATTTGGCTGTGGCGGTAATCGCGATCAAGGCAAACGGCCTCTGATGGGTAAAGTAGCGAGTGCGCTTGCAGACAGCGTTATTGTTACCACGGATAATCCGCGTTATGAGCGGACAGAAGAAATTATTCAAGCCATATTAGCAGGTATCAATGGCGAGTGTATTGTTGAAGTCGATAGAGCCAAGGCAATCGCGTTAGCAATTGCTAACGCTCGGATAGATGATGTCGTTTTAATTGCTGGAAAAGGACATGAAGATTATCAAGAAATAGTAGGTGAGAAACATCATTTTAGCGATGTTGAACAAGTCGAATTGGCATTAAAAGCCTATCAGGCGGTGACAATATGATGATGTTGTCAGAAATCGCAACCGCGTTAAATGCTTCACTGAAAGGTGCAGACGTTAATGTACAAAGCGTCGGTACTGATACTAGATCAATTACAAGTGAACAGCTATTTGTTGCTATAAAAGGTGAGCACTTTGACGGCAATACGTTTGCGCCAGAAGCGATTCAATTAGGTGCTGCTGCAGCTTTGGTATCAGATGGGAATGTGGGAGTTAGTCCTGCTGTATTGGTTCAAGATACACGCCTTGCACTAGGCCAATTAGCCCACTACTGGCGTCAAAAATTTGATTTACCTGTTGTGGCGATTACTGGTAGCAACGGCAAAACGACTGTTAAAGAGATGATTGCTGCTATCTTAAATGCTGCCAATGGAAAAGTGTTAGCGACTAAAGGCAATCTTAATAATGATATTGGCATGCCGCTCACTTTGCTGAATCTACGTGCGGAACACGCTTATGCAGTCATCGAAATGGGGATGAACCATTTAAATGAAATTAGCTATTTAAGCAATATTGCATGCCCACAAGTGGCGGTCATCAATAATGCAGGCACTGCACATATTGGCGAGCTTGGTTCGCGAGAAGCGATTGCGCAAGCTAAGGGTGAGATTTTTGATGGTTTGTCTGAAGGCGGCATTGCAGTGATCAATGCTGATGATGCGTTTTATGACTATTGGTGTTCATTAAATCAAGGCCGCAAGGTCGTGACTTTTGGTTTAGATAAAAAAGCTGAGGTATCAGCAACCTATCAAGTGTTTGCAACGCATACCCAATTAGCGCTTAAAACACCAGAGGGCGTCGTGACATTTAATATTAGCGTATTGGGTAAACATAATGTCAGCAACGCGCTTGCAGCCAGTGCTGTTGCCGTTGCATTGGGCATTACTAATCGTGATATTGCGCAAGGGCTTAGTCAGTTTAACGGTGTGCAAGGACGTTTGTGCTTGCATGCAGGTTATCAGCAAGCCGTTGTGATTGACGATACCTATAATGCAAATCCTGATTCGATGAAAGCGGCGATAGATGTGTTAGTCGCTCAACAAAGTGAATCAACTAAAAAGTTGATATTTGTCATGGGCGATATGGCAGAGTTGGGTGAAGATTCAACAAAGATGCATGCGCAAATTGGTCAATATGCTAAACAAAAAGCGGTTTCAAGTGTATTTAGTTTGGGTAACTTTAGCCAAATAGCTACTGAAGCATTTGGTGTAGGTGGACAGCATTTTGATTCTTTAGAGACGTTAGTTGCTGCGGTTAAAACAGTCATGCAAGCGGATACTTGTGTGCTGGTTAAAGGCTCGCGCTCGATGAAAATGGAACGTGTTGTCCATGCGATTGTAAATAATGCTATTACGAATAGCCAAAATTTAGAGGGAGTCCATTAATGTTATTAGAACTAGCACGTTATTTGGCGCAGGATATCACCGGATTTAATGTCTTTAACTACATTACGTTGCGTGCAGTGATGGCAACGCTTACAGCGTTGATTATCTCATTTGTGGTTGGTCCAACAATGATTAGAAAGCTGACGCAGTATAAAGTAGGGCAGTCAGTACGTGATGATGGGCCGCAAACCCATTTGATTAAAGCGGGCACACCAACAATGGGTGGTGCGTTGATTTTAGTGGCGATTGCGTTATCTACATTGTTGTGGGCTGACTTACATAACCGATTTATTTGGGTGGTAATAGTGACTACCTTGGGTTTCGGGGCTATTGGTTGGGTTGATGATTATCGTAAAGTGGTGCATAAAAATCCAAAAGGTTTGTCTGCAAAAGCAAAAATATTTTGGCAAAGTTTAATTGGGATTGGTGTTGGTATTTTTCTTTACAAAACAGCAGCTTCACCAATTGAAACAACGCTAATCTTCCCATTCATTAAAAACTTGGCAATTCCATTAGGGTTTGTTGGCTTTTTAGCACTAACTTATATGGTCGTAGTTGGCAGTAGTAATGCCGTGAATTTAACCGATGGCTTAGATGGTTTAGCGATATTACCAACTGTCATGGTCGGCAGTGCTTTAGGTATCTTTGCTTATGTGGCAGGCCACGTCTATTTCTCAAAATATCTTGGCGTGCCTTATGTTGCTGGTGCCGGTGAATTAATGGTGTTTTGTGCCGCAATGGCTGGTGCTGGTCTTGGTTTCTTATGGTTTAACGCTTATCCCGCAGAAGTGTTTATGGGCGATGTTGGTGCGTTAGCTTTGGGCGCGGCATTGGGCGTTGTTGCCATCATCGTAAGGCAAGAAATTGTGCTGTTTATTATGGGCGGCGTGTTTGTGGTGGAAACCTTCTCTGTTGCCATGCAAGTGCTCTATTTTAAATATACCAAATACAAAACGGGCGTCGGCAAACGTATTTTCTTAATGGCTCCTCTGCATCATCATTATGAACAAAAAGGATGGAAAGAAACGCAAGTAGTTGTGCGTTTTTGGATTATTACCATGATGTTGGTGCTGGTTGGACTCGCTGCTTTAAAAATTAGATAACAGATTATTTAAATGATAAACACGCTTAACAATAAACGGATATTAGTGTTGGGACTTGGTGAAACAGGTCTTTCAGCACTACGTTGGTTATTTGCACAAGGTGCAAAAGTCGCCGTTGCTGACACGCGTCAAAACCCGCCTAATATTGATGCGGTTAAAGTTAATTTTCCTGAAATTAACGTGTACCTAGGCGAGTTAGATGCAACTATCTTTAAAGCTATGGATATGTTGGTTGTCAGTCCGGGAGTTGCCTTGTCTGAGCCTGCAATTCAAGCAGCAATAGCTGCTGGTGTGCCTGTGTTGGGTGACGTTGAGTTATTTGCGCAATATCGTCCTGTTAGCGCTAAAGTCATTGCCATTACTGGCGCGAACGGCAAAACGACAGTGACAACATTAGTCGATGAAATGTGTAAAGCTGCAGGTTTGAAAACCATTGTTGCTGGCAATATTGGCTTGCCAGTGCTAGATGCGTTGAGCATGGAAACACCTGATGTCTATGTGTTAGAGCTGTCTAGCTTTCAGCTAGAAACTACTAATAGCTTAGTAGCTGATTCGGCAACCATGTTGAATTTAACCGAAGATCATATGGATCGGTATAGTGACTTAGCACTGTATGCGGCAGCGAAAGCGCATATCTTTTATAAAGCTAAGCACCAAGTATTAAATCGCGATGATGCTTGGAGCATGATCATGGAGCGTCCAAGCTTAACTATGAGCACATTTGGTTTGGATTTTGATGCAGAAGCTTTTGGTATTCAAGAGGTAGAAAATGAAATTTGGCTTTGTAATGGTGAGCAGCATTTAATTAATGCGGCTGATTTGCACATTAAAGGCGCTCATAATGCCGCCAATGCATTAGCCGCAATCGCGCTTTGTCGTGCGATTGGGTTGGAATATGCCCCTTTATTGAATACTTTATATAACTTTAAAGGGTTGCCGCACCGTGTGCAATGGGTTGCCAATATTGGCGATGTAGATTACTACGACGACTCAAAAGGAACCAATGTCGGCGCGACTTGTGCCGCCTTATCTGGATTGCCACAAAAAGTGGTATTAATCGCAGGTGGAGATGGTAAAGGTCAAGACTTCACACCACTACAATTGCCTGTTAGTCAAAATGCACGCGCGGTTGTGTTAATTGGCCGTGATGCCGCTTTAATTGAAAAAGTGTTGCTTGCAACTGAAGTGCCAATGTACCACGCACAAGATATGTACGAGGCCGTCGTGATTGCGCGACGTATGGCTCAAGCTGGTGATGCAGTATTACTTTCGCCTGCTTGCGCGAGTTTTGATATGTATAAAAACTATGTGAGCAGAGCAGAAGCTTTTGTTAGTGCCGTGATGCAGCAAGAGGTGTTGGCATGCTGAGCAATATGCAAATGCCTAAGCAAATGATGAGTAGTTCTTACGACAAATTATTGTTATGGATTACGCTTGCTTTACTTGGCTTGGGATTAGTGATGGTCTATTCAGCTTCGATTGCAATTGCCGAAGCCAATGCATCGATTGGACATCAAAGCACTTACTACTTGATGAGACAAGCCATTTTTATTGGGATTAGCCTTGTTGCAGCTTATGTGGCTTTTCAAGTGCCAATGGAGTGGTGGCAAAAAATGGCGCCACACCTATTTTTACTCGCAATTGGTTTATTAATCTTGGTCTTAATTCCAGGCGTAGGGCGAAATATTAATGGTAGTCAGCGTTGGTTATCATTGTTTGTGATTAACCTCCAGCCATCAGAGTTTATGAAGTTGTTCGCGGCGATGTATGTTGCTGACTACGCGGTACGTAAATCGGCGCAAATGGATAGCATCGTCAAAGGATTCTTACCCATGGTTGCAGTGATGGTTTTAGTTGGCTTCTTATTATTAAGAGAGCCAGATTTTGGCGCACTTGCCGTTGTTGCCAGTATCGCTATTTCCATTTTATGGTTGGCTGGTATTAACGTTTGGGTTTTCGTAGGCTTAATTGCCGTTTTGCCAGTGGCTGTTTACTTCTTAATTGTAAGTTCACCATATCGATTACAACGCGTGATTGGGTTTATGGATCCTTGGGCTGATCCATTTGGCAAAGGGTATCAATTGTCACACGCTTTGATTGCGTTTGGGCGTGGTGAATGGTTTGGCGTTGGGCTTGGCGCAAGTGTTGAAAAATTATTGTACTTACCAGAAGCGCATACCGATTTTCTATTTGCAGTGATTGCAGAGGAGCTAGGTTTTGCCGGCGTTATTACTGTCCTCTTTTTATTCGCTTGGCTAATTATTCGTGCATTTGGCATCGGCAAAGAAGCTGCATCTAATGAGCAGTATTTTTCAGCTTTGTTAGCACAAGGCATAGGCGTATGGATAGGTGCTCAGGCGATTATCAATATTGGCGTCAATATGGGTGTATTACCAACCAAAGGTTTGACTTTACCATTGCTCTCATTTGGTGGTAGTGGCATTTTAGCTAATTGTATTGCTGTCGCTGTTTTGTTGCGTATTGATTATGAAAATCGCTTGATTCAAAAAGGGTTGCCAGTATGACAGCCAATCAATCAACAGCAACATTAATGGTCATGGCTGGCGGTACTGGTGGGCATGTTTATCCTGCCATCGCGGTTGCAGATTATTTATATGCACAGGGTTGGCAGATTGTTTGGTTGGCTACAGAAGGCGGCATGGAAAATCGTTTAATAGCCGATAAACCTTATGCTAAAGCCATGATTACCATGCGCGGTGTACGTGGTAAAGGATTGTTGGGTTGGGTGTTATTGCCGTTTAAATTACTTTTGGCATTTAAACAAAGCTTGAGCGCAATCAGCCAATACCAACCAAACGTGGTGTTAGGTATGGGTGGATTTGCGGCTTTTCCAGGTGGATTAATGGCTAAAGTGTTGGGTAAGCCCTTAGTTATTCATGAGCAGAATTCCGTGGCAGGATTAACCAATACGATATTAAGTCATGTTGCCAATCAAGTGCTGGCAGCATTTCCAGCGGCATTTGGTCATAAGGCTAAGCTAGTTGGTAATCCCGTGCGTGATGAGATTACGCAGTTGCCATTACCTGCGACACGATATGCTAATAGAACAGGCAAGTTGAAGTTGCTGGTGGTTGGCGGTAGTTTAGGCGCGGCAGCTTTAAATGAGGTACTGCCAAAAGCATTAGCATCATTGCCAGAAGCGCAACGGCCAGAAGTGGTGCATCAAGCAGGTGAAAAAATGATTGCAACGTTAGAGGCGAATTATCGACAAGTGGGTGTTGCCGCCGACACAAAAGCGTATATCCAAGATATGGCGGCGCAATACGCTTGGGCGGATCTAGTTATTTGTCGTTCAGGCGCTTTGACCATTGCTGAGCTGGCTTGTGTTGGCGTTGCCAGTGTTTTAGTGCCATTTCCATATGCGGTGGATGATCATCAAACCACCAATGCGCAATACTTGAGTGATAACGGCGCGGCAATCTTAATTCAGCAAACAGCATTTAGTGTAGAAAAAGCCAGTGAAATATTAAGCCAACTAACACGTGAAAATTGTTTAGTCATGGCAAATAAAGCGCGCGGTTTAGCGAAGCCTGAAGCAACCGCATCAGTTGCAAAAACATGCATGGCATTAGCGGGAATAACAGCATGAAACATAAAGTAAAAAATATTCATTTTGTTGGCATCGGCGGTATCGGCATGAGCGGGATTGCAGAAGTGCTGCTTAATTTGGGCTTTAACGTCAGTGGCTCAGATTTGGCTAGCAATGCGACGACCAAACGCCTGGAAAGTTTTGGTGCAAAATTGTATCAAAATCACGCAACTGAAAACTTAGTTAATGCTGATGTTGTTGTGGTTTCAACCGCAGTGAGTGAAGATAATCCTGAAGTCGTTGCGGCGAGAGAACGTCATATTCCTGTTGTCCCACGTGCCTTAATGTTGGCAGAGTTGATGCGGTTTAAACAAGGCATTGCGATTGCAGGCACACATGGGAAAACGACGACAACGAGCTTAATTGCCAGCATATTAGCAGAAGCAGGCTTAGACCCAACTTTTGTGATTGGTGGAAAGCTTGAGTCTGCGAGCACCAATGCAAGGCTCGGTGCTGGTGAGCATATTGTGGTTGAGGCAGATGAGTCGGATGCATCTTTCTTACATTTGAGCCCAATATTAGCCGTGGTCACGAATATTGATCGTGATCATATGGAAACCTATGAACATAGTTTCGATAAGCTGAAAAATGCCTTTGTTGAGTTTTTACAGCAGCTGCCATTTTGGGGCATGGCGGTGGTGTGTATTGATGATCACAATATACGTGAGATATTGCCGCGCATTACTAAGCCAGTAACAACGTATGGTTTTAGCGATGATGCAGGTATTCGTGCCACCGATGTACGGGCTGATAACGGCAAAATGCATTTTAAAGTCACGCGTACTAATGGGGTGATTACAGAGCTTGATGTGACATTAAATCTACCTGGTAAACATTATGTACTAAATGCATTAGCAGCGATTGCGATTGCCAGTGAGTTGAATGTAGCCGATGCAGCCATTATTAAAGCACTAGCAGAATTTAAAGGCGTCGGTCGTCGTTTTGAACGTTATGGCGAGATTCCAACGGGCAAAGGTGGCACGTTTACCTTGATTGATGATTATGGACATCACCCAGTTGAGATGCGGGCAGTGATTGCAGCAGCGCGCGATGCTTTTCCAGCTAGACGCTTAGTTTTGGCTTTTCAGCCGCATCGTTATACCCGTACACGCGATTGTTTTGAAGGCTTTGTGCAAGTCATTTCGAGCGCTGATGTTGCGTTACTCACTGAAGTTTATTCAGCTGGAGAAGCGCCGATTGTGGCAGCCGATACCGAGACACTGATTCGTGCCATTAAGGTGCTGGATAAAGTTGAGCCTCTTTATGTGGAAACAACAGAAATGCTGCCAGAAGCCATTATTAATATGGTCCAAAATGGTGATGTGGTGATTGTGATGGGTGCAGGCAGTATTGGACAAGTCGCTCATAAAACGAAAGACATGATGGCGTGATGCAAGCTAAATTAAACGCTAAATTATTGAGAAATGAGCCCTTGGCGCGTTATACCAGTTGGCGTGTTGGCGGCGTAGCTGATTCTTTATTTATACCTGATAACTTAGATGAGTTGATTGAATTTTTAATTGGTTTAGACCCAAAAGAGCCTGTTTATTTTATTGGCTTAGGCAGTAATTTATTAGTAAGAGATGGTGGTGTGCGCGGCACGGTTGTAGTGATGCATCAAGCATTAAAAACCATTAAAAAAGATGGTGATTTTTTATATGCAGAAGCAGGCGTGACCTGTGGCAAGTTAGCCAAATTTAGTGCGAGTAATAGTCAAATGGGTGCTGAATTTATGGCTGGCATACCAGGTACTGTGGGCGGTGCATTGGCGATGAATGCGGGATGTTATGGCGGTGTCACTTGGAATATTGTGCAGCAAGTATTAACCATCGATCGATATGGGAAAACACATACTAGAACGCCAGACGAATTCGTGATTGATTATCGCAGTGTAAAAATGCCAGTTAAAGACGAGTGGTTTGTTGGTGCTTGGTTTCATTTAGTAGAGGGCAATGCGCAAGAGTCAACCAATAAGATAAAAGAGTTGCTAGCAAAAAGATTGGCTAGCCAACCACTTAATTTGCCGAGTGGAGGGTCAACCTTTCGCAATCCTGAAGGAGATTTTGCGGCAAGGTTAATCGAAGTAAGTGGCTTAAAAGGGTTTCAAATTGGTGGGGCGCAAGTATCGGAGAAGCATGCTAACTTTATTGTTAATGTTGGCGAGTGTAGTGCACAAGATATTGAGTCATTGATTGAATATGTTAAACAGGCAGTATTTACGCAACAGGGTGTGCTATTGCAACAAGAGGTAAAGGTCATTGGTGAATATGCTTAATCTAGAAAAAATAAATGCGTTTGGACGGGTCGCTGTGTTGTTAGGCGGAGCGTCTGGCGAGCGTGAAGTTTCGCTTAAAAGTGGGAAGGCAGTATTGGATGCATTGATTCGTCAAGGCGTTAATGCCTATGCGTTTGATCCAATGAATGAAGATATTGCGGACTTAGAGAGTTATGACCGCGTGTTTATTGCACTGCATGGAAAGTATGGCGAGGACGGCACTATCCAGCGCATATTAGATGCCATGGAAGTGCCTTATACAGGAAGTGGTGTAACGGCGTCAGCGGTTGGAATGGATAAATGGCAAACTAAATTGAAGTGGGACGAAGCGAATGTAGTGACGCCAGCCTTTGAGCTTGTGCATGCGCAAAGCGACTTTGCCGCAATAGAAAATATATTGGGTTTTCCGATTTTTGTTAAGCCAGCTAATGAAGGTTCAAGTATTGGGATTAGCAAAGTAAAACAAACGGGCGAGCTAAAAGTTGCTTATGAATTAGCGGCTAAAGCTGATCCATTGGTCATCGCAGAAGCTTGTATCAGTGGCGGTGAATACACCGTCGGTATTTTAGGGCAAACAGCACTACCGATTATACGGATTGTGCCTAAAACAGAGTTTTATGACTTTGAAGCGAAATATCTCCGTGATGACACTGAGTATTTATGCCCTTGTGGCTTAAGTGCAGAAGTTGAAGCCAGCATTCAGCATGAGGCATTAGATGCATTTAATGCCATCGGATGTACTGGTTGGGGACGCGTTGATTTCTTAATGGATGAAGCAGGCAAGCATTACTTCTTAGAAGTAAATACTAGCCCTGGCATGACTGATCATAGCTTGGTGCCGATGGCGGCAAAAGCAGCGGGGATTGATTTTGATACGCTTGTTGTAAAGATTTTACAAATGACATTAAAGCCGGAGCTTGATGATGTGGCATAAGCCTAATCAACTAAATTGGCTAGCGAATGCGCTTTATGTGGCATCCATTGCACTGTTGCTATATGGCTTATTGGTTGCCTTTATACGGTTGCCAATTTTTCCGATTAATGCCGTTGAAGTCAGTGGTCAGCTTGATCATGTGAGTCGCAAGCAAGTGGAGTTAATTGTAGAAGAGCACTTAACTGGTAACTTTTTTACGTTGGATTTAAAGAAAACGCGAGATGCATTTGAGAAATTACCGTGGACACGCAATGTCAGTGTGCGTAGACATTGGCCGAGCACCTTGACTGTGGAAATTGAAGAGCATAAAGCATTGGCAAGATGGGGTGATATTGCATTGGTTAATACCTTTGGTGAATTATTTCATGGTGCTTCTGATGCGGATTTACCCGTGTTTTATGGTGCTGGGAATGTAGTGAAAGACGTCGCTGAACATTATGCTAGATTTGGACAAATTTTGAATCCGACTCAACTAAAAATAGTGCAAGTAACGTTGTCATCTCGTTTAGCTTGGGAAATAAAAACAGATGACAATCTATTGATTTCTCTTGGAAGAGAAAATATGGATGTAAGACTTAATCAGTTTTCAGTTGCTTATCAAACAGTATTAAGGCATTTAAACACAACAATTCAGTATGCAGATTTACGTTATCCAAATGGGTTTGCATTACACCAGACGAAAAAATCATCAATGACAGTGTCGCCTGCAACGCTTAAGAAAGCGCTTAGTTAGGCATGAAAAGGGAGTGGAAATGAGTAAAGTGCGCGAAAGTAAAAACCTGATTATTGGGTTGGATATCGGCACATCTAAGATTGTGACGATAGTGGCCGAACTGTTGCCAGACGGCACTGCTAAAGTCATTGGTCTAGGCCAGCATCCATCAAGAGGGCTAAAAAAAGGCGTTGTAGTGAACATTGATTCTACGATGCAGGCCATCCAGCGCTCGATAGAAGAGGCTGAGTTGATGGCGGATTGCAAAATTAATACGCTATTTACTGGCATTTCAGGCAGTCATGTTAAGAGCTTAAATTCTCATGGAATGGTGAAAATTAAAGATGCAGAAGTGACGCAGATGGATGTCGACCGAGTAGTGGAAACTGCGCGTGCGATTGCGCTACCTTCTGATCAGCAGATACTGCATATTTTGACGCAAGAATTCATTATTGATGGGCAAGATGATGTGCGCGAGCCCATGGGCATGAGTGGCTTAAAGCTGGAAGTGAAAGTGCATATTGTGACAGGCGCAGTAGCTGCGGCACAAAACATTGTGAAATGTATTAAACGTTGTGGTTTAGAAGTGAGCGATCTTATCTTGCAACCATTGGCCTCCAGTAACGCGGTACTGACAGAAGATGAAAAGGAACTTGGGGTTTGTTTGGTGGATATCGGCGGCGGGACAACAGATATCGCTGTATTCAAAAGTGGATCCATTCGACACACAGCTGTGATTTCGATTGCGGGGGATCAAGTGACTAATGATATTGCGGTTGCTTTCCGTACGCCAACACAATCAGCAGAAGATATTAAAGTTAAACACGGTTGCGCATTACGCCAATTAGCTGATCCACGTGAAATAGTAGAAGTGCCTGGTGTAGATGGGCGTGAGGCAAGACAGCTTTCATTGCAAACATTAGCTGAAGTAATTGAACCGAGAGTGGTCGAGCTTTATGAGCTGATTTTGCAGGAACTACGTCGTAGCGGTATGGAGGAAATGATTGCTTCTGGCATTGTGATTACGGGCGGCTCTTCTATGATGCGCGGCATGATTGAATTGGGCGAAGAAGTGTTTCATATGCCAGTGCGATTAGGCATGCCACGCTATATAGAAGGATTATCCGAGGTCATTAATAATCCAAGATATGCAACAGCGGTTGGACTTGTATTAATGGGTAAGCAGCAAGTTGAACGTGAGTTGACTGGGCAAATGGAAACTAACTCCGTTCTGCGCGTTTTTGAGCGGATGAAAAATTGGTTTCAAGGTAATTTTTAGGTAACGGCATTACAAATAAAAAGTAGTGATAACAGGGCAGAGCTTATGAGAATAGGCTCAAACATTTAGGCAAAAAAGGAGATATAAAATGTTTGAAATTATGGAAAAAGATTCAAGAGAAGCAGTAATTAAGGTGATTGGCGTCGGTGGTTGCGGCGGCAATGCGGTTGATCACATGATTAGTAAAGCGGTAGGCGGCGTAGAATTCATATGTGCTAATACGGATGCACAAGCGTTGCAGAAAAGTGGTGCAACTAAAACAATACAAATTGGTTCTGCAATCACCAAAGGCCTAGGCGCTGGTGCAAAACCAGAAATTGGACGTGAGGCAGCGATAGAAGATCGTGATCGTATTGCCGAAATGATTGAAGGTGCAGACATGCTTTTTATTACTGCTGGCATGGGTGGTGGTACTGGTACTGGCGCTGCACCAATTATTGCAGAAGTCGCTAAAGAAATGGGTATTTTAACGGTTGCTGTCGTGACTAAACCTTTTGCTTTTGAAGGCAAACGCACCAAAGTGGCTGAAGAAGGTTTGGCTGAGTTATCACAATATGTCGATTCATTAATCGTGATTCCTAACGAAAAATTAATGGAAGTATTGGGTGAAGATGTGCCTTTCTTAGAAGCTTTCCGTGCGGCGAATGATGTTTTGCATAACGCTGTTTCCGGGATTGCAGAAATTATTAACTGTCCTGGTTTAGTTAACGTCGATTTTGCTGATGTACGCACAGTGATGAGTGAAATGGGCATGGCGATGATGGGTTCTGCAGAGGCTAGTGGTGATAACCGCGCAGTAATTGCAGCTGAGCAAGCCGTGGCAAGTCCATTATTAGAAGATGTGAATTTAGCCAATGCGCGTGGTGTGTTAGTGAACATTACAGCCAGCAGCAGTTTGAAGATGAAAGAGTATTACAATGTGATGAACACAATCAAAGCATTCACCGCAGAAGATGCAACCGTTATTTTGGGTACAGTAGTAGATGACAGTATTGGTGATAAATTACGCGTAACAATGGTAGCAACTGGTTTGAATGGTGTAGCGGCTAAGCGTGAACAAAAACCAGAATTACGTGTCATGACTACGTTACGCAATGGTACTAATAACATGCCAATGTATGTTGAGGAAGATGATACACCTGCAGTATTCAGTCCGAATAGCCGCCGCGCGCAAGTTGATGCTATGAAGTCTAATGGTGTTGAAGAGTATGATATTCCTGCTTTTTTACGCAAACAGGCTGATTAGTCTGCGGCTGGCGAACGAGTAGCAGGGAAGGATTATGCTAAACTATTAGTCATATAAGGCGCTAAGTTGAGATAAGCTGAAAGCGCGAGGAATGATAGGAAAATAAGTGTTAAAACAGAGAACCCTAAAGAAAGAAGTCAGTGCGACGGGCGTTGGATTGCATAACGGTGTGAAGGTGAAGCTAACCCTCCTGCCAGCGGCAATCGACTCTGGTATTGTATTTAGGCGAACTGATTTGCCTGGCCAGCCTGAAATACAAGCAACACCTGATGCAGTAAGTGATACGCGCATGTGCTCTGCCCTAGAGAAAAACGGTGCGCGTGTTGCTACTGTCGAGCATTTAATGTCTGCATTAGCAGGATTAGGGGTTGATAACATCATTGTTGAAGTGAATGCTGCTGAAATCCCAATCATGGATGGCAGCTCAGGCCCTTTTATTTTCCTATTGCAATCCGCTGGCATTGTTGAGCAAGCGGCTGCGAAAAAATTCATGCGCATTATTAAAAATGTGGAAATTATTGAAAAAGACAAATGGGCAAAATTTGAGCCTTATCATGGTTTTAAAATGGATTTCACGATTGATTTTGCGCACCCTGTTTTTGAAGGTTCTGGTAATAACGTCAAGATTGATTTTGCTGATAACTCCTATATCAGCGAAATTAGTCGTGCACGTACATTTGGTTTTATGCACGAGGTTGAGTATTTACGCGCAAATGGATTAGCACGAGGCGGCAGTTTAGATAATGCCATTGTGTTAGACGAGTTTCGCGTATTGAATACCGATGGATTGCGTTACGAAGATGAGTTTGCTAAGCATAAAGTTTTGGATGCAATTGGTGATTTATATATGTTAGGCCACCCTTTATTAGGTGCTTTTACCGCCTATAAATCTGGGCATGGACTCAATAATCAATTAATTCGTGCATTATTAGCGGATGCAAGTGCATGGGAGTTCGTCACGTTTGAAGATATTAATGAGGCGCCGCTTGGCTTTAAAGAGCAAACTGCGTACTTCACCCCCAATTTAATGCCGCACTTTAACTAAAGCTTGCACCATTGTTTATTGTCCGCATAACGGTCGGTTTGGTAATCATTGCTAGTTTTGTCTTGCTACTGGCTTATATGTTGACTCACAATAAAAAATACTTAAACGCTATTAAACAGTTATTTAAATATGTGGTTTGGTTTGCCATCATATTCATTTTGTTAAACGTGATTTCACGTGTAATAAAGTTCTAAATGGAAATTATGCATCAAGTATTGATTAATCGTTTTTTTGTATTCTTTTTCTCCATCGTTGTGGCTAGCAGTAGTCATGCCGCGTTAGGAGACATCAATGTGCTCAAAGCACGTGAAGCTTATGATAAAGAGAATGTCTCGGCGTTAACTGAGTTCGCAAATCAATTGCAAGCAGAAAAACATATTCTTGCGCCTTATGCGCAATATTGGTTAATGATGTTGCAGTTAAATGAAACAGATAATGAGCACATTGCTGCTTTTTTAGCGCAACATGAAAATTATGGATTTTCGCAACGGTTGCGTGGCAATTTTTTAAGGAAACTGGGCAAACAGCAGAACTGGACATTGTTTGGTCAAGAGTTTGCGCGTTATCAATCATCAGACAATACAGCAGTGGAGTGTCTTGCTATTGAAGCAAAACAAAATAACAGCGATCTAGTCGCTGCAAAATACTTGTGGCTGAGTGAAAATGATCAACCAAGCGATTGCGATACGCTGTTTGGAAAAATGCAAGCGGCAGGCGTGATTGATGAAGAAGCAGTTTGGCAGCGCTTTAGAATGGCTTCTGCAAAAAATAAAATCAGTTTAGCTAAAGCGATATTTAAACGCAGTAACGATTATCAAACGAGCCAGCAAAGTTTACTCGATAGTGCCTATCAATCACCTGATCGTTTTTTGAAAAAATCGCCGATTTCATTCAAGACTCGGTTTGGACGTGAAGCAAATTTGTATGCGCTCATTCAATTAGCTAAAAAAGATACATGGCAAGCAGTCAATACGTTTAAAAAAATTGAGTATCATTTTAATGCGGATGAAAAAAATTATTTTTATGCCATGGCTGGCATGCATTCGGCTAAACGACATGAGCCAGAAGCGCAGACTTTGTTTGAAAAATCAAATGTGCTGACAATGAGTGATGATCAAGTTTCATGGTATGCGCGCGCAGCGTTGCGCGCATCGGACTGGACGCGGTTGTTAGTCATCATTAATCAAATGAAACCCGAAATTGCAGAGGAAGCGCGCTGGCGTTATTGGAAGGCGCGTTCGCTAATTGCCTTGAACAAAGACAACAAGCTTGCAGTTAATTTGTTGGTTGAGCTTGGCGTTGAGCGCCATTATTACGGCTGGTTAGCGCAAGGTGATTTAATAAATAATGCGCCACCTGCATTAGTCAATTATCAACCGACTGAGAAAGAAGTGGCTAATATTGGCACTTTAGAAGGCGTAAAACGTACTAAAGCATTATTAGATTTAGATTTGCGCTGGGAAGGTAAGCAGGAGTGGCAGAACACGACTAAATTATTTGATGATAAACAATTGATTGCAGCCGCCTCTTTTGCAAACAAGCAGTCGTGGTATGACTTGGCCATCAATACAGCAGATGATACGAGAGGCGCACATGATTTTTCAATACGCTATTTGATGCCTTATAAAACACTCATGACAAAAGCAGCAAAAACACAAATGATTGATGAAACATGGGTGCACGGTATTGCAAGGCAAGAAAGTCGCTTTATGCATTATGCAAAATCGCATGTCGGTGCTGCTGGAGTAATGCAGTTAATGCCTACAACAGCACGGTGGGCGGCGAAAAAGGCAGGGATTAATGAGTATGAAGGTAGTATGATTAATGATTTAGATACCAACATCACCATAGGCACCTACTATTTAGGCTATACCCTAGGCATGATGAATGGGAATAAAATAATGGCAACGGCTGGCTATAATGCGGGACCTAGCCGAGCAAAAAGATGGCTTGCAGCGCAACCTTTAGAGGGCGCTATTTATGCAGAAACGATCCCGTTTGATGAAACAAGAATTTATGTGCAACGTGTGATGGCGAATATGTATATGTATAAAAAACAAACTGGAGATACTGGACTTACCCTTAAAAAATTGATGGGTAATACGCCAGCAAAACCATAGGGTTAATCACTTAACAATCAATTAATCGATAAAGCAATAGGTAAGTATGATGAGAAAAAAACAGGTGGTAGTAATTGGTGGCGCTGGCTTTGTTGGAAGTAGTATTGTCAGTAAATTAGATGAAGTTGGCTATGAAGTCATTGTGCTTACGCGCCATCGAGAGCGTGCTAGACACCTAATTTTATTGCCAAATGTGCAAGTCGTCAGTTGTGATATTAATGATAATGCAGCATTGACGGCAGCGCTATCTGGTTGTGATGCGGTGATTAATTTGGTTGGTATTTTACACGAGAGTAAAAACAGCACGTTTGAATCGATACATCATGAGCTGCCTAACCGTATTGCAAAAACATGTAGTCAGTTAGGGATTAAGCGTTTATTGCACATGAGTGCATTGCAGGCTAATAGTAAAGCGCCTAGCCAATACTTGCGTAGTAAAGCTCAAGGTGAAGCGGCATTAAGTGCTTATAAGCAGTCGATGAACATTACGATTTTTAGACCCTCTGTTATCTTTGGTCGCGATGATCAGTTTTTAAATCTATTTGCTAATCTGATTAAGTATTTACCCGTTATTTTCTTAGCAAAACCAAATGCTAAATTCCAACCAATCTGGGTGGAAGATGTGGCGAGTATTTTCGTTAATAGTCTGCAAAATGATGATGCCTATGGCAAAAGCTATGACCTCGCAGGACCAGACGTATATACTTTGCAAGCATTGATTGAAAAAGTGATGCATGCGCTGGATAAAAAACGTCTCATTATTGGCTTAGGTGACCGTCTTTCTTATTTGCAAGCATGGGTGATGGAGTGGTTGCCAATCAAATTGATGAGCCGTGACAATGTGCGCTCAATGGAAGTTGATAGTGTTACAACGAGTAGTATGGCAAAAGAAATTAAATTGCCACTAACAGCACTAGACGCAATCATTCCTACTTATCTTCAGAATAAAACACCACGAGCAGCCTATGATGAATATCGAGCCGCGGCAGGTCGAGTGATTAATGCCAGAAGATAAGCCACTTACTGTTTACTGTGTTGGTGGTGCGGTACGTGATGAATTATTGAAGATTCCAATCAAAGACCGTGACTATGTAGTGGTCGGCAGTAGCGTTGATGAAATGATTAAACGTGGTTATCAAGCAGTCGGCAAAGATTTTCCTGTTTTTTTACACCCTAAAACCCATGAAGAATATGCCTTAGCCAGAACTGAACGCAAAGTTGGTAAAGGCTATAAAGGCTTTACAGTACATGCTGATTCGGAAGTTACGCTAGAAGAAGATTTAGCTAGACGTGACTTTACGATGAATGCGATTGCACAATCTTCGGATGGTCAGTTGATTGATCCCTATCATGGTCAATTAGATGTTCAGAATAAAATCATCAGACATGTTGGCGCTGCGTTTGTTGAAGACCCTGTTCGCATTTTGCGTGCGGCGCGATTTTCAGCAAGATTTGTAGAATTTATAATTGCCCCTGAAACCATGCACTTGATGCAACAAATGGTCACGGATGGCGAAGTCGATGCTTTAGTGCCAGAGCGTGTGTGGCAAGAATTGGCGAAAGGTTTAATGGAAGCGCAGCCTAGTCGCATGTTTGAAGTGTTGCAGCGTTGTGGTGCTTTACCAAAATTAATGCCTGAGCTGTCTTGCTTATGGGGCATACCTCAAACTGAAAAATACCATCCAGAAATTGATACAGGTGTTCACGTGATGATGGCGCTAGATTATGCGGCAAAACATCAGTTCAGTTTGCCTGTGCGTTATGCCGTGCTGATGCATGATCTAGGCAAAGGAACGACACCAAAAGAGGTGTTGCCAAGACATATTGGGCACGATGCAAGAGGTGCCGAACTGGTTACAATAGTCAGTAAGCGCTTACGTGCGCCAAATGACTGTAGAGAACTCGCTTATGTAGTAGCAAAGTTTCATATCAAAGCGCATCAAGTATTAGTGATGAAACCAGAGACCTTGCTTAAGTTTTTGATTGATTTAGATGCAATCCGTCAGCCAGATCGTTTTGAAAACTTTTTACTAGCTTGTGAGGCAGATTCTAGGGGGCGTTTAGGGCTGGAGAATATTGACCTGCCAGAAGCTGAACTGATGCGTAAAGTGTTAAGGGCGGCGCTGCAAATTAATGCAGGTGATATTGCAAAAAACTTTGCTGGGCCTGAAGCGATTAAACAAGCTATTTTTGAAGCTAGACTAATACAAGTTAAAGCTATCTTATGAGTGAGCAAGTAAAGCCATTATTTTTTTCAATTTATCTCGTAAAATAAATTATGAATTTTTACAGTATCGCAAAGCCTTTTTTGTTCCAATTAGATGCCGAACGTGTGCATGATTTAACCCTTAAAGGATTAAAAGTATCCGAACAATTAGGATTATTAAATTTGCTTAAGCCGCCCGTTTGCCAGCCTAGACAGGTCATGGGACTGATTTTTCCTAATCCAGTTGGTTTGGCAGCTGGCTTGGATAAAAACGGTGCAGTGATTGACGGTATGGCAGCGCTAGGGTTTGGCTTTGTTGAAATTGGCACAGTGACGCCAAGGCCGCAGCCTGGCAATGACAAGCCCCGTTTATTTCGTGTTAAAGCGGTTGAGGGTATTATTAACCGTTTTGGCTTTAATAATTTAGGCGTAGACCAGCTAATCGAAAACGTCAAGGCCGCACGTTATCGCGGTATTCTTGGTATTAATATTGGTAAGAATTTTGACACACCAAATGAAAATGCAGTCGATGATTATTTGATTTGTATGGAAAAAGTGTATGCCTATGCCAGTTACATCACCGTCAATATCTCTTCCCCCAATACAAAAAACTTACGCGACTTGCAAGAAAAAGAGGCGTTATCTTATTTACTTGGCACTTTAAAGCAAGCGCAAACTAAACTAACAGAACAGCATAGTAAGTATGTGCCTATTGCCTTGAAAATTGCACCAGATTTAACGCCAACACAAGTGGTAGAAATTGCTGATTTATTGATGCAGCATGATATTGATGCGGTGATTGCAACCAATACTACGTTGGCAAGAGATGCAGTACAAGGCTTACCTAATGCAGAAGAAAAGGGCGGCTTATCTGGTATGCCGGTACGCAATCAGTCGACGATTGTTATTCAACAGTTATCTAAGCAATTGCAAGGAGCATTGCCGATTATTGGGGTGGGCGGAATTTCTTCTGGCGCAGATGCTGTTGAAAAAATAGCGGCTGGCGCGAGTTTGGTGCAGGTTTATAGTGGGTTGATTTATAAAGGACCTTCTTTAATTACCGATGTTTGTAAGACCTTGTGTTAAAGCATGCCGTTGATCTTATATTCGTATAGACGTTGTCCCTATGCGATGCGCGCAAGAATGTCATTACAATACGCAGGTATTGCTGTTGAGATTCGTGAAATTTCGCTGCGTGATAAACCGCAACATTTGGTCTCACTTTCACCCAAAGCGACTGTTCCAGTGCTGGTTTTACCAGATGAAACTGTTATTGATGAGAGTTTAGCTATTATGTTTTGGGCTTTAAATCAACAAGATGCTCATGATTGGCTTCAGATTGATTTGCCAATGGCAAAAGCGCTGATTCACGCTAATGACAGTTGGTTTAAAAAAGCCTTAGATGCCTATAAATATGCGGATAGGCACCCTGGAAAAACACAAGAGGAACACCGTGCAGCAGGAGAAGTATTTTTACAGCAGTTGACAGATTTGTTGCAACATCAGCATGGCTTGTGTGGGCACTTGCCCGGCTTGGCCGATATTGCAATTTTTCCATTTATTAGACAATTTAAAGGGGTAGACAGCGTGTGGTTTGAGAATGCTTACCCTAGGCTAAATGACTGGCTAACAACGCTGACTCAATCAGACTTATTCAACAGTATCATGCAAAAACACCCAACTTATCTTGCATAAGCTGGGTGTTTAAGTTTGTCCTGCTCTGTGAGTTTATTCTTCCTCAGTCGCTAAAGCTTTTTTCTTGTTTGGTTTATTTATTGGAAAAGACAGTTTCACCTCTTCTTTGTCATCTACATCAACGTGTACCGAACCGCCATTGACCAAGCGACCAAACAACAACTCATCTGCCAAGGCTTTACGTATCGTGTCTTGAATCAAACGTGCCATTGGGCGCGCACCCATGAGCGGATCAAAGCCTTTTTTACCTAGGTGCAATTTCAACTCATCGCTAAAGGTTGCTTCCACTTTTTTCTCATGTAGCTGATCTTCTAATTGCATTAAGAATTTATCCACTACACGCACGATAATCTCTTGTGAAAGTGGTGCAAACGATACCGTAGCATCTAAGCGATTGCGGAACTCGGGAGAGAATAAGCGTTTAAGATCCGCTGCTTCATCGCCCACTTCTTTAGAGTTGGTAAACCCAATGCTCGCTTTTGATAAACTTTCCGCACCTGCATTAGTTGTCATAATAATCGTGACATTTCTAAAGTCAGCTTTACGACCATTGTTATCAGTTAGCGTGCCGTGATCCATCACTTGCAATAGGATATTGAAAATATCAGGATGCGCTTTTTCGATTTCATCCAAAATCAATACAGAGTAAGGCTGCTTGCTAATGGCTTCTGTTAATAAACCACCTTGTTCAAAGCCAACGTAACCAGGAGGCGCACCAATCAAGCGAGACACCGCATGACGCTCCATATACTCACTCATATCAAATCGAATAAGCTCTATGCCCATAATGTAAGCAAGTTGCTTAGCAACTTCTGTTTTACCAACACCAGTTGGACCACTAAATAAGAAGCTGCCAACAGGTTTATTGCTTTGGCCAATGCCGCTACGAGCCATTTTGACAGCAGAAGACAGTGTTTCAATTGCTTTATTTTGACCAAACACAACTGCTTTTAAATCACGTTCTAATGTTTTTAATGCACTTCTATCATCACTAGAAATATTTTTAGGCGGAATACGTGCTACTTTTGCCACAATATCTTCAATTTCTTTATTACCAATGGTTTTTTTACGTTTTACTTTAGGCAAAATGCGCTGTGCTGCACCAGCTTCATCAATCACATCAATGGCTTTATCAGGCAAGAAGCGATCGTTAATATACTTAGCAGAGAGTTCTACCGCAGTTGTAAGAGCGCTTGCACTATATTTAACATTGTGATGTTCTTCAAATTTCGATTTAAGTCCTTTTAAAATCGCAATGGTTTCATCAATGCTTGGCTCTACTACATCTACTTTTTGGAAGCGACGAGAAAGTGCATGGTCTTTTTCAAAAATGCCGCGATACTCTTGATACGTAGTTGCGCCGATGCATTTTAATTTGCCACTGGATAATGCTGGTTTTAGCAAGTTGCTAGCATCTAATGTACCGCCACTGGCTGCGCCTGCACCAATCAGTGTATGAATTTCATCAATAAATAAAATAGAGCCTTCTTCTTGCTCCAGCTGTTTCATCACCGCTTTTAAACGCTGTTCAAAGTCACCACGATATTTAGTTCCAGCCAATAACGCACCCATATCTAGTGAGTAAACGGTCGCATTTTCTAACACTTCAGGTATGTCATTGTTCACAATACGGTGTGCTAGCCCTTCAGCAATTGCTGTTTTTCCCACACCAGCTTCGCCAACCAATAACGGATTGTTTTTACGACGACGGCAAAGGGTTTGAATCACTCGCTCTATCTCAGCTTCACGTCCAATTAAAGGATCAATTTTGCCAGCGATGACTTCTTGATTTAGATTAAGAGTATATGTTTCTAAAGCAGTGTTGGGTGTAGATTCGTTTTCAGTTGCATGTTCAGCGCCTTCAGTGCTGCCCGCACTCTCACCAGGTATTTTTGCAACGCCATGAGAAATAAAATTAACGACATCTAATCTGGTAATGCCTTGTTGATGTAAGAAAAATACCGCATGCGAATCTTTTTCACCATAAATAGCCACCAAAACATTAGCACCAGTGACTTCTTTTTTGCCTGAAGATTGGACATGCAACATGGCGCGCTGTATCACCCGCTGAAAGCCAAGCGTTGGTTGTGTATCAACTTCATCGTCACCAGCCACAATGGGTGTGTGTTCTGCAATATGTTGATTTAGTTCTGCACGCAAAACATCAAATTTAACGCCGCAAGCCCTAAGCACATTGGCTGCTGTCGGATTATCTATCATTGCTAACAATAAATGTTCTACAGTAATGAGTTCATGGCGGTTTTGTCTCGCATCCATAAACGCCATGTGTAGGCTTACTTCTAGTTCTTGTGCAATCATGGTATATCCTTTTTTTCTGCTGTTACGCGGGCTCTATCACGCACTGTAAAGGGTGTTGTGACTCTTCAGCGCTCTTTAATACTTGGCTCATCTTTGTTTCTGCAATATCTTTTGGATATACACCACAAACGCCTGCACCTTTAGTATGTACTTGGAGCATGATATCGGTTGCTTGTTCCCGTGTTTTATTAAAAAATCGTTGAATTGTCTCTACAACAAACTCCATAGGAGTGTAATCGTCATTCTTCAACAAAACTTTAAACATATTAGGCAATTTTGTTTTGATTTTGCTTGGTTCTATTACAATATCGCCTGTGGGTTGCTTTGTGGCCATGCGTTTCTTTAATAATGCTATGAAACCTATTTTGAGCCAAATAATAGAAAATTCAAGCCCAATGTGAGTAGGGATTAAAAAAAGATGAAATTAAGGGAATATTTTTACGCTTTTGACTACTCTGTCCTGTGTTTGTACAATTTCTAGGATATGGGTACCAATTTTGAAACTAGTACTAGCTTCAGGAATATCTTGAAAATATTCTAGTACCAAGCCGTTTAAGGTGCGTGGACCATCTAGTGGTAGCATTAAATTTAATTTTTTATTAAGGTCGCGTAATGAACTGCTGCCATCGACCAGCCAACCGCCATCTTCTTCTTGATGAAAACTGCCAATGCGGCTGGGTGATTGTGTCGTAAAGTCGCCAATCACTTCTTCTAAAATATCTTCCAGCGTAATCAGTCCTTTTAGCTCGCCATACTCATCAACCACTAAGGCAATACGCTCTTTATTTTCTTGAAACTGCTGTATTTGTGTATATAAAGGCGTGCCTGATGGGACGAAATAGGGCGAACTGATTGCATCTCTTAATGCCTCTTTAGTAAAGTCATCATCCTCTCTTTTTTGATGTAAGCGGAGCTGATTGATTACTTTTCGGATATGTAAGATACCAAAAATTTCATCATTATCGCCTTCGCGAACAGGCAGACGAGTATGATGACTATTAGTGACACGTTCTAATATTTCATCTAATGACGAATCGAAATTAATGGCTTCCACTTGCGTGTGTGGCGTCATTATATCGTCGACTTCAATTTTTTCTAGTTCAAACAGATTGAGTAAAATGGTGCGGTGTTTGTTGGGTAGAAACTTCCCCGCATCGGTCACAATGCTGCGTAATTCTTCCATGCTGAGCGATTTAACGCCGTCAGCAAAGTTAATCTTAATGCCAAGCAGTTTCAGCCATGCTTCAACAAATAAATTGACAAACCATACGACTGGATAAAGTACGCGAAGTAGCGGGTATAAAATATAACTCACCAGTACGCTTACTTTTTCTGCATAAGCTGCTGCGATTACTTTAGGGGATATTTCACTAAAAATCAAAATGGCAAAGGTAACGACGATGGTGCTGTACATCAATACCCATTTTCCTTCACCAAATAAATTGACGGTGATGATGGTGACGAGCGTGGCAAGTGCGGTGTTGACGAAGTTATTGCACAGTAAAATAACGCCTAATAACTTGTCTGTTTGCATTAATAAGGCATGGGCCAGTTTTGCACCACGGTGACCTTCTTTGACTAGATGCCGTAAACGATAGCGGTTGATGGACATCAACGCGGTTTCTGACATTGAGAAAAATGCGGATAGTACGAGCAGTAAGGTTAATCCACCGAACTGCCATGAAAGAGGAATGTTGTTCAAGCGCTTGTTAAATCATGATGAAGTTGCGCTTAGTTTACCCTTAAAAAGAGCTGCTGTTAATGCTTATTGAAAAACGTCTAAATAAAACAACTCAATTAAGCAACGATTTCCTCTTCGCCATTTTCGTTTTTCTTGTTGCCTGTATCACCGATTAAGTTGGCGCGGCTCACGCCAAGCAATAATGCGACTGGACATGCAACTAAGACAGAGGAATAAATACCAAATAAAATGCCGATGGTTAATGCTAATGAAAAGTAATGTAGCACTTCTCCGCCAAAAAACAACATAGATCCAACCATCGTCAGTGTTAGGGTGTGCGTGATGACAGTACGAGAAAGTGTACGTGTAATCGCATTATCAATCACTTCAATGGTGTCAGCTTTACGCATCTTACGGAAGTTTTCACGGACACGATCAAACACCACAACTGACTCATTTACCGAGTAACCTAACACCGCCAAAATAGCAGCTAATACAGTTAGGCTAAATTCCCACTGAAAGAAGGCAAAGAAGCCCAAAATAATGACTACATCATGCATGTTGGCGATGATGGCTGAAATAGCAAAACGCCACTCAAATCGCATCGCAAGATAACCAGCAATACCGACCAATACAATTAACAAGGCCAATGCACCATTTTCAAAAAGCTCATCACCAACTTGTGAACCCACGGATTCAACGCGACGAATTTCCACTTGGCTGTCAGCTGCTTTTAATGCCGTAGTCACTTCTTCAGACAGTTGCGCTATTGACAGTTCTTTTTTAATTGGTAGGCGAATCAGTACATCTTGGCTGTTACCAAAGTTTTGCACGGTAGCATCTTTTAAATCAACGCTATCAACTGCTTTACGGATACTTTCAATATCGGCTGTATGCGGATAGCTTACTTCCATTACGGTGCCGCCAGTAAAGTCGACGCCATAATTTAAGCCGCGTGTGCCTAAAAAGAATACTGCTAAAATGAAAGTCACCAAAGAGATGGTCGTGGTTAAACGGCCATAACTCATAAACGGGATGTCTTTTTTAATTCTAAAAAATTCCATAATTATTGACTCATTAGATTCTGGTGGTTAATCGGCTTTGTAAATTTGGCCAATAGAGAGTTTATCGATTTTACGACGGTAGCCGTAAATAAGGTTCACTATGCCGCGCGAAATCGTTACAGCACTAAACATTGACGTTAGTATTCCCAATACGTGCACCACGGCAAAACCTTTGATAGGCCCCGTACCAAACATAAACAATGCTGCACCAGCAATCAACGTCGTGATGTTCGAGTCCATAATGGTACCAAAGGCTTTTTCGTAACCAATCCGAATACTTGCTTGTGGAGTGTTGCCATCACGCAACTCTTCACGAATACGCTCGTTAATCAATACGTTCGCATCAATCGCCATACCTAATGCCAATGCAATAGCCGCTAATCCTGGCAATGTTAACGTTGCTTGTAGCATAGAAAGTAACGCAACTAACAATAATAGGTTAATGGCGAGTGCTGTTACAGAGACCACACCAAACAACATGTAGTACAGCATCATCATGACGGCAATGGCGGCGAAACCCCATAGCGTGGAGTTAACGCCGCTTTTTATATTTTCTTCACCCATGCTTGGGCCAACAGTACGCTCTTCAATGATTTCCATTGGAGCGGCCAAAGCACCAGCCCGCATCAGCAAGGCTAAATCATTGGCTTCTTCCAAGTTGGCCATGCCTGTAATGACGAATTGTGATGAAAGTTCGGCTTGAACAGTTGGTGCGGTCAGCACTTCTTTTTTGCCTTTTTCGACCAAGATAACCGCCATTCTGCGGTTGATGCTTTCGCGCGTTGTTAATTTCATCGAACCAGCACCTTTAGAATCTAGGCTAACTGCAATTTCAGCACCTGAACCTTGTTGACTTGGTTTTGGGCTAGCCGAAACTAAGTTTTCTCCTGAGAAAACCACGCTTTTAGAAACCAATAAAGGCTCACCAATTCTAGAATAAAGTAACTCGCTACCTGCTGGAATAATGCCTTTTAATGCATCTTCGGTTTTCTTAGGATCAAAATCTCTCGCATCGCTACGCGTGCCATGGGCAGTGACCATACGTACTTCAAGCGCTGCAGTACGACCTAAAATCTCTTTTGCTTTTGCGGTATCTTGTACGCCAGGTAGTTGTACTACAATACGGTCAAAACCTTGCTGTTGCACGATTGGCTCTGCAACGCCCAGCTCATTAATACGATTGTGCAAAGTCAGTAGGTTTTGTTTTAGTGCAAACTCTTCAATTTGTTTTTTTGCTGGTTCGCTAGGCACTGCTTTTAATTTAAGATCAGCGCCACTGCCAGCTAATGTGTAGGTCAGATCAGGATAAGTCGTCGATAATAGTCTGCGTGCCTTTTCTCTTTCCGCTTCATTTTCAAAACTCACTTCTACTTCTAGGTTTTCACGCGAAACACCGGTGTAATTGATTTTATCGGTGCGTAACGCAGTGCGAAAATCACCAACTGTACTTTCAACTGATTTGGTTAATGCGGCTTGCATATCCACTTGTAATAAAAAGTGCACGCCGCCACGTAAATCCAATCCCAAATACATTGGTTTTGCGCCAATCGCTAGTAACCAATCAGGCGTTTGAGAAAGTAAATTAAGCGCAATAGTATAGTCTTGACCCAAGTTTTCAATCAGTCTATCTTTAGCTTTTAACTGTTGTTCAGGGTTGCTAAAACGTACTTTTATACCAGAAGCATCAAGGTAAATGCCGTCAAAAGGTATGCCTGCTAACTCTAAAGCCGCTTCAACTTTTCCAAGCAGTGCTTGGTCTGCTTTTAGTGAAGCTCTCGCTGGACTAATTTGCACCGCGGGTGATTCACCAAACAAATTAGGGATGGCATATAACAATCCGATAATAATTGATGCGGCAATTAAAATATATTTCCACGAAGGATAGCGGTTCATGTTGAGGCTCGCTTAATGCTTTAAATGAATAATAGATGTTTTGTAGGATTGCTTAGGCTGATTTCAATGTGCCTGGTGGTAATAATGTTTGCACTGCGTGTCTTTGTACATTAATGACCGTGTTTGCAGCTATTTCAATACCAATAAAGTTGTCACTTACTTTGGTTATTTTGCCAATAACGCCACCTGTTGTTGCAACTTCATCGCCTACTTTTAACGCAGCAACCATATTTTTATGCTCTTTTGCTTGCTTCATTTGTGGTCGAATCAACATAAAGTAAAACAAAACGAAAATAATGAGCATTGGGGCAAGGCTTAATAAATCGCTGGTTGGCGCCGCTGCGGCTGCATATGCGTTAGAAATGAACATGTTAGATTCCTGTTGTGTAAAGTGAGGGTAACTAAAATTAAGGCAGGATTTTAACACAGACTTATCAGGCTGCGCATACCGCGTGTGTGGGTTTGTTTTTTAAGCTATTAAATCTTAACTCGTTAATACGATAATGTATTTAATCAAAGCAGTGAGGTGGGTTATTAATTGTATATCGCGGTGATTTGTTAGATGAATGGTTATTAAGTAAAAAGAACCAAAAGCTTATGCAGCTTCTTGTTTAGTAATGGAAAATACGTTTGCTGGGTACTTTATATACTCCACCTGTCTTTTAGCCAAACAGACTTTAGCACAGCCTACGCAGGCACCACACTGCGCACCAACGCCTAGTTGACGGCTAAGCGCTTTAACAGAAGTTGCGCCAGCATCGATGGCATCATTCACTTCACGCTCAGTGACAGCATTACAAATACAAACGTACAATTGATAACTCCATAAATAGGAACGATATTGAGAATTATTATCGTTCGTAAATATTTTGTCAAGTGATAAGCTTTGATTCGACCTGCATTTTCCAAAAAATAAAGCCGCAATAGCGGCTTTATTTTTGATTGTTTATGTCGTGCTCAATAAAAAAATCAATCCCCGGATTCAATTTGAGATTGAAGGTAGTTAGGCAATGTGACGTCGCTAATCAGCGTTTCTTGTGTTTCTAGCCAGTCAATGGCTTCTTCGCAAGCTGCTAATAAATCTTCAAACAACTCGCGAGTAACAAAATCTTGCATCTCTTCACACAGCGCAACTGCTTCAATCAAAGCAGGTCGATGAATATCGCGTTCTAGCGTTAAGTCGCCAGCTAGGCATTCAACAACATTTTCACCAATTAACAATTTTCCTAGTACTTGTAAGTTAGGCAATCCTTCCAAAAATAGAATTCGCTCAATCACTTTGTCCGCTTCTTTCATTGTGCGAATCGATTGTTTATATTGATAATCATTGAGTTTTTCTAAACCCCAACTACGGAACATGCGAGCATGAAGAAAATATTGATTTATCGCAGTGAGCTCATTTTTTAATACACTGTTCAATGCCGTGAGTATTTTTTTATCTGTTTTCATTTAAGCTCCCGCTGCCGCTTGCATTTGGCTTTGCTGATAATTTTCTAAACCAACAAGTTTGATTAACTTAAGTTGTTTTTCCAACCAATATGCATGATCCATTTCAGTATCATCCAATTGCGCGACTAACATCTCGCGTGTAACAAAATCTTCTGCTTTTTCGCAAGCTTCAATCGCTTTTTTAAGATTTTTGACAACGCTATATTCTAATTCCAAATCATTTTCTAGCATTGCTTTAACGGTTTGACCAATATTGAGCGCATCGCGTTTGCCAACATTGGGTGTGCCTTCTAGGAATAAAATACGTTGAATAATCAATTTTGCATGTAGATGTTCATGCTCAGATTCATGCAACATATGCGCTGCCAGTTGCGGTAAGCCAAGGTCGGAGATCATTTCTCCATGAATTAAATATTGGTCGCTTGCTGACAGTTCACCCGTTAGCAGGTGATTTAAAATGTCGATTATTTTTTTGTCGCCCTTCATTACAACTCTCCTTGTTCAAGTTGTGACTATGCTACGGAATTATTGCTGAAAAATCAACTAAAATATTATCGTTAGTTATTGATTTTAAATGGAATTCTAATGATAACGCCAATAGCAATCATTCTTACTTAGCTTGTGAGTTTTGCGCGATTGTTTGCAAAATTAACTTTAAAATCATCAAAGCCATCTGCTTCAATTGCATCGCGCATGCCTTGCATCAGCACTTGATAATAATGCAAGTTGTGGATGGTATTTAAACGCGAGCCTAATATTTCACCAACTTTATGCAAATGATGTAAATAGGCGCGCGTAAAATGCTGACAGGTATAGCAAGAGCAGTCAGCATCTAACGGCCGCATATCGGTTTTATAGGAGGCATTTTTGATTTTAACATCGCCGTATTGGGTAAATAACCATCCATTGCGCGCATTACGAGTCGGCATTACGCAATCAAACATATCAATGCCATGATTAACGGCGTTGACTAAATCTTCTGGCGTGCCGACACCCATTAAATAACGCGGTTTATCTGCCGGCATTTTAGGCGCGGTGAAGGCAAGAATGCGCTTCATGTCTTCTTTGGGTTCGCCGACTGACAAGCCGCCAATCGCAAAGCCATCGAAATCAATATTACTTAAGCCTGTTAGTGAAACATCGCGTAAATCTTCATACATGCCGCCTTGAATAATACCAAATAAGGCATTGTCATTGCCTTGATGGGCGTCTTTACTGCGCTGTGCCCAACGCAGAGATAACTGCATGGAATCTTCAGCTTCTTTGTGTGTTGCAGGATAAGGTGTGCATTCATCAAAAATCATCACAATGTCTGAATTCAACACTTTTTGAATACGCATGGATTCTTCGGGTGTTAAAAAACAAGTGTCGCCGTTAATCGGGCTTTGAAACTTGACACCTTCTTCACTAATTTTACGCATGGCACCTAAGCTGAATACTTGAAAACCGCCAGAGTCGGTCAAGATTGGCTTATCCCAGCCCATAAACTTGTGCAAGCCGCCGTGTGCTTCAATCACTTCTAAGCCTGGACGAAGCCACAAATGAAAAGTATTGCCAAGTACAATGTGTGCGTTAATTTCGTTGAGTTCTACTGGAGACATCGCTTTAACCGTGCCATAAGTGCCAACGGGCATAAAAGCAGGGGTTTGTACATCGCCATGTTTAAGATGCACAGTGCCTCGACGCGCAGGTCCATCCGTGTGGTGTAAGGTGAATTTCATAAAGATTGAAGTCTAAAAGCAGATTAATTTAGCGAGATATTAACACAGGGTTAATCTGGTTAAATGCTAAATCAAATCAAATGCCAAATCTAGCCAAACACGTAGCGGTGAGGCTGATTTTTTGTTTGGCTATTTTTGTAGCGCTTTAATTAGCGCGGATTTTTCTGTGCTTGCCGCTATGACGCGATTACGCCCTGCATTTTTAGCGGCATAAAGTGCAGCGTCAGCACGTGGAATAATTTCTTCAGGTTTTTCTTCACCAATACGCTCTGCCACCCCAGCGCTAAAGGTAATCACAACGCGCTCATCACTATGCATAAAAAATTCTTTGGTCAACTTACGTTGTACACGTTCGATGACTTTAACCGCATCATCTTGCTCGGTATTCGGCAAAATGATAATAAATTCTTCGCCACCATATCTGGCGAGCACATCGGATGTTCGTTTAACCTCTTTAATTATGTTAGCAAAATGAGTAAGTGCTTGATCACCTGTGCTATGGCCTAATGCGTCATTAATCTTTTTGAAGTGATCAATATCCATCATGGCGATACAAAGCGCTGTGTGATGACGGTCAGCACGACTAAACTCACGTTCTAAAGCTTCTTCCATGCCGCGACGATTAAGCGTACCCGTTAAGTAGTCTTCATTGGCACGCTCATTAATATATTCAAGCACTGAAGTTAACTCTTGAATTTTTTGCTCAGCTTGGCTCACTTTAGCTTTACTGTCATTAAATTCTTCACGTGTACGTTGCACCGTTAAACCGATCATACGCGTATCTTCAAGTACATTTTGCAACACACCGTTTAACTCATCAATGCTATTAACGCCATTCAACGTATGTTGATGATTTTCAATTTTATGATGGTATTCATCAGTGGTTTCTGTCATATCCACTAATCGTAAAATAAAGGTCTCAGCCATTTTCTTGATTAAACCCTGCGCATCATGCAAAGCTGGTTTTAAGTTAGATTGTTTATGGACTAACTCTTTTAAACTACCTACGGCATTGTCTAAAACCGTCATATTAATCGGCTTACTTAATACATCATTCACAATGCTCAACTGACCTTGCAACCAACTATCTTCAACGGCTAATCCAGAAATACTTTTTGCGAGCAGTCTGAGTAAATCAATCAGTGTTTGATGCACATCTTGTTGATTCTCTCGCTCAGTTTCAATCGTAAATAAGATGTCTTTTAATGCATTGGTATGTTCAATCGGTAGAGGATGCTCGGTTTTTTCACGCAATTCTTGCAACAATGCTTGCGCATTTTTATGTGCATCCGGAGCATCTTTAAGTAAGGGTAACAATACAAAATCGACTGTTCTAGCTAACATGTCTCGTAATTGTGATTCAGTATTGATTGCAGTGGTTGTTACAGTCCCAGCCTTCTGCTCAGGCTGAACAGCGCTTGAACTAGACATTTGCACTTCAATTGCTGTTGTTTCATTTCCCCATGAGTGCATTAATGACTGCATTTTTTCAGCTAATACGCTAGGATCTTTGGCAAAGTTAGTCAGCACACGGCTAAGCCCTTCTTTTTTACGCGTTAGCGTCGTGCCTTTATGACTGATTTCTAACTGTCTAACCAATGAGCGAATGAGTAATCCCCAATTAACTTCAGTTCTGGTATGAGTAGATTCTTGCGATAATAACACTTGCAAATCATTTTCGACTGCAGTCCAATTTTGATTGTTGATATCAGCCGATATTTTCTTTTCCGTTGCAATAAAGCTAGCGTTTTTTTGACCTGTAATAGCCAGTGCTTTTAATAGTGCTTGACTGGCTGCAGTCGATGAGTCAGCTTTTTTGCCAATAATATTGTTGTAAATCGTTTGATAGTTCTCTGGCGTTGGCGACAAGCCTTCTTTCGCTAGTCGAGATAGCGTAAGTCTAGCAACTTCAGCGGCGTTTTGTTTTTGTTCCATATGCAGGTGTTAACAACAATCAATAAATTGTAATGCGCTAAGCATACATAATAATCACTTTTCTTATTTAACTGATTAACGTGTAATAACGCTGTTTATTTATGAAATTGATCATCAGACGGAATCAATAAAAATAAAGCTAGTTTTTAAAAATTTTCAAAATACAAATCCATTATGAAGTAGGTTTGATATACTAAACTGACTCATTTTAGACAAAGCAAAGTTTTAATATGGCAAAACAACCGACAGAGCTAACAAAACGAGAAACAGATAACACGGATATCGATAATCCAAGTTTACGTGCCAGAGGTATTTATTTGTTACCTAACTTGTTTACTTCCGCCGCTTTATTTTCAGGCTTTTACGCTATCGTCAGCGCAATGAACTTTAACTATGAGCAGGCGGCCATTGCTATCTTTGTTGCCATGGTTTTAGATGGTTTAGATGGACGTGTAGCGCGACTAACGAATACACAAAGTGCATTTGGTGCCGAGTATGATAGCTTGTCCGATATGGTTTCATTTGGCGTAGCGCCTGCGCTCATTATGTATGTATGGGCACTTAAACCATTGGGAAAAATAGGTTGGATAGCTGCTTTTATTTATTGCGCATGTGCAGCATTAAGATTGGCCAGATTCAATACCAAATTAGAAGATCCGTTTCAGGATAAGCGCTTTTTTCAAGGCTTGCCTAGTCCAGCCGCTGCTGCATTGTTAGCAGGGTTTGTATGGGTATCTTATGAATATGGCATTTCTGGCAAAGAAATATTTTTCGGCGCCATTAAAATCAAATGGCTGGCTTGGGGTTTAACTGTGTTTGCCGCGGGTTCTATGGTGAGTGATTTGGCTTTTTACAGTGGTAAAGACATTAACTTGAAGAAAAGTGTGCCATTTGTCGCCGTTTTAGCCATTATGTTGGCTTTTGTACTGGTGTCATACAGCCCACCTGAAGTGTTATTTACAGTTGTATTAGTTTATGCGCTATCTGGTTATTATTTATGGCTCAAGTCACTGAAAACCAAGGTGGTCAAGGATTAGTTGATGTTCTATTTTATGTTTTATATTAAAAGTTTACAGCTAAAAAGAGAGTTATCTAGTTGAAAAAAATAAAAAACGCACTATAATAAATTTTATGTTGAATGATTTTATAGTTCGAGTAATCAGTTCCTTATCAGGCTTGTTGCTTACAAGTCATGCACTACTGTTGCGCGCCAGCGCACACTAAAAACACCTCCCCCTATCGTCTCATCTTGCTCGCGCATCTTACATGCAGCGGGTAAAACCATTTATAATCTAGTGCATCGATTTAGGAATACAACATGAAACAAGACCAAGTAATTATCTTTGATACCACCTTGCGTGATGGCGAACAAAGTCCTGGCGCAGCCATGACTAAAGAAGAGAAAATTCGCATTGCACGCCAGTTAGAAAAATTAGGCGTGAACGTGATTGAAGCCGGTTTTGCTGCGGCAAGCCCTGGTGACTTCGATTCTATCCACACTATTGCAGGTTTAATCACCAAATCAACTGTGTGCTCACTAGCACGGGCTAGCGAAAATGATGTGCGCCGTGCAGGTGAAGCGATTACACCCGCGATGCAACATCCTGAAAAGAACGGCCGTATTCATACGTTTATTGCCACCAGTAAAATTCACATGGAAAACAAATTGCGCATGACGGAAGACCAAGTGGTTGAACGTGCGGTGCAAGCGGTTAAGTGGGCGTTGGAGTATACGCATGATGTTGAGTTTTCGGCAGAAGATGCAGTACGTTCCGAGATGGACTTTTTAGTACGCGTATTTGATGCAGTGATTGAAGCGGGCGCTACGACGATTAATGTGCCAGATACGGTTGGTTATAGTATTCCAGAACCATGGGGTGAGCGCATGGCCAGTTTAATTAAACGCGTTAAAAATGCAGATAAAGTGATTTGGAGTACGCATTGCCACAATGATTTAGGTATGGCGGTTGCTAACTCATTAGCAGCGGTTGCCAATGGTGCGCGCCAAGTGGAATGTACTATTAATGGTTTGGGTGAACGTGCTGGCAATGCCAGTTTAGAAGAGGTGGTGATGGCGATTAAAACACGCCGTGATTACTTTAATTTAGATACCCGTATTGATACGACGCAAATTGTGCCTTCTTCAAAATTAGTTTCTACCATTACCGGTTATCCAGTACAACCAAACAAAGCGATTGTGGGAGCCAATGCGTTTGCGCACGAAAGCGGCATTCACCAAGATGGTGTGTTAAAACACCGTGAAACGTATGAAATCATGCGCGCTGAAGATGTAGGCTGGAATGCCAATAAATTAACCTTGGGTAAATTATCTGGACGCAATGCTTTTAGAACTCGTTTGAAAGAGTTAGGCATTGAGTTAAGCAGCGAAGATGCCTTAAATGCCGCTTTTGCACGCTTCAAAGCCTTGGCTGACAAAAAGTCTGAAATCTTTGATGAAGATCTACATGCTTTGGTTAGCGATGAGTTTGTCAGTGAAGCTAATGAGCGCTTTAAATTGGTGTATTTGCATGTGGCGTCGCAAACTGGTGAAATACCACACGCTGAGATTACGTTATCAGCTGACGGCATTGAAAGTCGTGACGAAGCTGATGGCGGTGGCCCAGTGGATGCAACCTTTAAAGCGATTGAAAGAATGGTCAATAGCGGCGCAGAGTTGCAACTTTATTCAGTGAATAATATTACGAGTGGAACAGATGCTCAAGGTGAAGTGACCGTGCGTTTATCAAAGGGTGGACGAATTGTGAATGGACAGGGCGCTGATACCGATATTGTGATTGCATCAGCTAAGGCTTATTTGAATGGTTTGAATAAGTTGTATACCAAGTCTGAAAAACTAAATCCTCAGGTTTAGTCATGCAAAGCTTGTGCGATAACGGTGTTGTCTGAACTTGCCGTACTAAAGTATTGTCTAGATGCAGGCGCCTAGTTATCACGCATGCTTTGAATGCCTTAAGAAAATAGTTTGCTAACAATTTGTTTAATGATTTCTTTAGTTAGTATTGATAAATGTCCAATAGCAAACAAAGTCTATTAATCGTCATTGCCCTGTTTTGCACCTATTTTATTTGGGGCTCTACTTATTTAGCCATACGTTTTGGTTTGGAAAGCTTCCCGCCATTTTTATTGGCAGGGGTGCGTGTATTGGTTGCAGGTAGCATTCTTTATATGATATTGCGTTTTTTAGGCAGTGAAAATCCAACGTGGGCTGAGTGGAAGGGTGCAGCGGTAATCGGCTTATTATTACCAGCATTGGGCAATGGTACCGTATGTTATGTGCAACAAACCATCAGTTCTAGCGTGGCTGCATTAGCGATTGCAACTACACCGATTTGGATGGCGATTTTTGCTAGTGCGTGGGGGCATCATATTACGCGGCAGGAATGGTTTGGTATTTTTCTCGGCGTGTTGGGTATTGGCCTGCTCAACATAGGTGGTAGTTTACATGGCGATTACGTGAGCGCTTTATTATTGATTTTTGCAGCAGCGAGCTGGTCGCTAGGCTCTATCTTGAGCAATCATTTGTCGATGCCAAAAGGCTTGATGGGCGCGGCTTGTCAAATGATAGCAGGTGGCTTTTTTCTAATGATAGCAAGCACTTACTTTAATGAGTCTTGGCCAACTGAAATATCGGTTAAATCTTGGGGTGCGATGTTGTATTTGGTCGTGCTTTCTTCACTCATTGGCTACAGTGCGTTTCAATATTTGTTAAAAACCGTGCGACCATTAGTGGCTAGTAGCAATACGTTTGTGAATCCGATTGTGGCATTCGCTGTCGGCATTTGGCTTGCCAATGAACAAATTACGCAGAACGAATATATTGCTTTGGCGGTTATTTTAATTGGCGTAGCTTTGATTTTAACGTCTAAAAATGTAGACGAAATTAAATAGTATTTAGAAAGCATAAAGAAAAAAGATGACACAAAATTTGGCTTTGTTTGACTTAGATAATACTTTGCTGGCGGGTGATAGTGATTACAACTGGAGTTTGTTTTTAATTGGTGAAGGTTTGCTAGATGAAAAAACCCATCACGATAGAAATGAGCAGTTTTATCAAGATTATAAAAATGGTTGTTTAGATATTTATGCTTTTTTGAAGTTTCAATTACAACCATTATCGCAACATCCCAAAGCATTCTTGGATACGCTACATATTAAGTATATGGAACAAGTGATTCGTCCAATGATGACGGATAAAGCGCAGGCCTTGGTGAATCAACACAAAGCCAACGGTGATTTATGCATGATCATTACCGCAACTAATAGTTTTGTTACCAAGCCAATTGCAACGGCTTATGGTATTGAGTATTTGATTGGTACAGATCCTCAAATGATTGATGGTCAATTTACGGGCAAGGTCAGTGGCGAGCCTAGTTTTCAACAAGGAAAAGTCACTCGATTAAATGCATGGCTTGCAGAACGCGGACTGAAATTGGACGATTTTGCTGTTAGTTATTTTTACAGTGACTCACACAATGATTTGCCGTTGATGCAGTTAGTGACGAATCCTGTAGCAGTGGATGCTGATCCGCAACTAACCGAGTATGCCAAAAATAACGATTGGCCTCTGATTAGCTTGCGTTAATATTGACGGTGCAAAAGCAACTCTAAAACAACTCTTGACCCGATGTAAGACAATACGAGTAGGCCAAAGCCAGCCAGTGTCCAACGAATGGCTTTTAATCCGCGCCACCCATATCGATAGCGGCCATATAAAAGTCCGGCGTAAATAAACCAAGAAGCAATAGAGAAGACGACTTTATGGCTGAGTTCTAACGGTTTGCCAAAAATCTGTTCTGAGAAAAGCATGCCACTGCCAACCGTTAAAGTGAGCAAGACGAAGCCTAGTGTAATCACTTGAAATAACAAGCTTTCCATGACCATGAGCGGTGGAAAGCTAGGCAATTGAATGAAGGTTGTTTTTTGATGCAAATTGCGCTCTGCAATCGCCATTAGAAAAGCATGTAAGGCTGCAAAAGTAAATAAGCTATAGGCCAATATCGCAATGCCAACATGTGCCATAAACCAAGAAGCTTGAGTGTAAGGTGCAATATAGTCGTGAATGGATAGTGCTGATAGCAGTACGAATAAAGCCGCAGGCGGTAAAACAAAACACTGCAAAACATCAATTTTATGTTTTAAATTAGCTAGCCAATAAATCAATACGGTTAGCCAAAGAATGGCAGAAATGGCGTAAAACAGTCCAAAATTGAAACTGCCCACGGCAAATATATCGGTATACAGTAATCCTGCATGCAATAGCAACGCTAAAGCAATCATCGCCGAGTGTAATTTTAGCGAGTGTGCTTGCTCGGTAGAGGTGTTCTTTAGCTTGGCTATACGCCAAAAATCAACAGAGACCGCTAGATAAATGAACGCAACAACTAAATAAGGGATTAAATGTAGCATCATGCAATTATGTCAAAACTCGCGCCAATCGCATAGCATGATGTAAAATTACAGCAAATTAATTCAATGGTTCACATTCAAGTGAGTCAATTAGGACACTGAAAAAAATGTTAGAAAATTTAACAGGACGCTTACAAGGCGTCATTAAAAACTTGCGTGGTCAAGCACGGTTAACAGAAGACAATATCGCAGATGCCATGCGTGAAGTGCGTATGGCGCTATTAGAGGCTGACGTTGCGTTACCAGTTGTTAAAGAGTTTATTGCAAAAGTTAAAGAGCGCGCCAGTGGCCGCGAAGTATTGCAAAGTTTAACACCAGGGCAGGCAGTGATTGAGGTTGTTAACGATGAGTTGACCGCTTTAATGGGTAAGGCCAATGTAGGGTTAAATCTTGCGGCAGTTCCGCCAGTAGTGATTTTAATGGCAGGTTTGCAAGGTTCAGGTAAGACAACGACCTCAGCTAAATTAGCCAAACTACTGAAAGCCGATAAGAAAAAAGTATTACTCGCCAGTGCGGATGTGTATCGTCCTGCCGCGATTACCCAATTGCAAACCTTAGCAAAACAGTTAGAGGTTGATTGTTTTGATAGCAATATTGATCAAAAACCGAGTGAAATTGCAACGCTAACAATGGCGTATGCCAAAGCCAATTACTATGATGTTGTCATTTTTGATACGGCTGGGCGCTTAGGGATTGATGAAGCCATGATGGCTGAAATTAAGGCTTTGCATACACAACTCAAACCGACTGAAACCTTGTTCGTGGTTGATGCAATGCAGGGGCAAGATGCGGTCAATACAGCAAAAGCCTTTGGTGAAGCCTTACCGCTTACTGGTGTTGTGCTGACAAAACTTGATGGAGATGCACGCGGTGGTGCGGCGCTGTCGGTAAGACATGTCACAGGTCAGCCGATTAAATTTATTGGCGTCAGTGAAAAGGTTGACGGTTTAGAGCCATTCCATCCAGATCGAATGGCAGGCCGCATATTAGGCATGGGCGATGTGCTAGGTTTGATTGAGCAAGCGCATAAAAACGTCGATGTTAACGAAGCTAAAAAAGTGGCGGATAAAATTAAATCAGGCAGTAAGTTTGATTTAGAAGATTTTAAATCGCAAATGGTGCAAATGCGTAAAATGGGCGGCATGAGTGCTTTGATGGATAAAATGCCTGCACAAGTTGCAGAAATGGCATCAAAAGTCAGCAGTGATGATGCGGAAAAATCTTTACGCCGTATAGAAGGCATTATTAATAGCATGACGCCGTTGGAGCGACGCAAGCCTGAGCTGATTAAAGCAACCCGTAAAAAGCGTATCGCTGCAGGTAGCGGCGTGCAAGTGCAAGAAGTAAATCGTTTGCTTAAACAGTTTGAAGAAACGCAGAAAATGATGAAAATGTTTAGCAAAGGTGGTATGGGAAAACTCATGCGTGGTATGGGCGGCATGATGGGTGGAAAATTGCCAGGGATGCGTTAATTGTGGCTTTCAGCCAAATATCAAGCGCATTTATTTTCACAAAGTATCATATTAATCGCGAAACTGTGTTGACCTAGTGTTTGGTTTGCATCATAATCGCGGTCTTGCATTTTTGGGCAATAACTCAAAAGCATTAGTAAGAAATGGGGAGTTAGCTCAGATGGTAGAGCAGTGGACTTTTAATCCATTTGTCGCGGGTTCGATCCCCGCACTCCCTACCAAAAAACAAAGCCTAGTCAGAAATGACTAGGCTTTTTTAGTTTTCTCGCTTTAATTATTATTTGGGCAAATGGTATTGTTGGTCTCTGTAAAGTATTGATGGAAGTAATACATGGCTTAATGCCCGTGCATTTATTTCTGCTACATCGCTTGGTGCTTCACTAGGAGTGAGCGCTTTTTTTGCTTTATCGTAAACGCCAAAGGTTGGCGTTTTATCGGCTCTTAAAATGACAGTTTGATTGCCTTCCATCCATGCATAGTTTTCTTGATATTGCATCATTGCGCGGCCAGCTAGGTCATCTGGCTCTGCGCTGATGTCGCGGCCTATCATTGGGTGTTGTGCATCAACACCCATCAGTGAAATCAATGTGGTCGGTAAATCAATTTGGCTCGCGACTGTTTCAATCACGCGAGGTTGAATATCTGCACCCAAAATCAAACCTGGAATATGGAAATTTTTAATTGGCACTAAATCATTGCCTCTAACGCGAATGTCATGGTCAGCTACAATTAAGAAGATGGTATCTTTCCAATAAGGGCTGGCTTTTGCTTTTTTGAAAAATTCGCCATAAGCATAATCAGCATATTTAACTGCATTATTCTCGCTGGCTTTTGGTTGCTCGTACAATTCAATACGACCATCAGGATATTCAAAAGGCGTATGATTGCTGGAGCTAAACACTAAGGTGAAAAATGGTTTGCCATCGGCATGATGCTTTAATAATTGCTCATGTGTTTTATTAAATAAATCCTCATCAGATACGCCCCAGCTACCAGTAAACACGGGATTCACGTAGTCATTTTTATCGACAACACTATTAAAGTCATTACCGAGGAAGAAGTTACGCATATTATCAAAATGGCCTTCGCCACCATAAATAAACTCGCTGGAATAGCCTTTTTTGCCGAGTAAGCTGGCTAAGGTAAAAAAGTTATTTTGAGACAGCGATAATTTAACGGTGCTTTGCGCGGGTGTTGGTGCAAAACCAGTCACCACGGCTTCAATGCCACGCACAGATCGCGTGCCAGTCGCATATAAGTTTTCAAACCACCAGCCTTCTGCTTTTAGTTTTTCCAACTCTGGTGTAACTGGTGTGCCACCTAATGATTCGACAAAGGTTGCGCCCAAGCTTTCCTGCAAGACGATGACAAGATTCAGCGGTTTATCGCGTTTAACACTCGCAATTTGTTCTGTTAGGGTTGGAATGTCAATATTGTCCAATAGCGGACGTTTATCTTGCAACATGTCGCGAGTCAATTGCACTTGCTTCATGATTTCGGTCATTTCCATCTTGCCGTATATTTCACTCGATTTACTTTCGTGCTTCAAGTTATAAATGGCGTGAAAAATAGACCATGTTGAATTGATGGTGAGCGAGTTCACCATGGTGTCGGTAGTGATGGCGAACATGGCTGGATTAGCAGGGCGATGATCGGTAGTTGAGCGCACAGAAAAAGCAACAAGCAAAATAACCAAAGGTAGCGCTACCCAATAACGTATGTTTTTTACTGGACGCTGATACGAAAGCCACGGACGCATGAATTTTCTAACTAGCCATACTGATGCGATGAGTAAGCCAATTGAGGCAAACACTTGCAGACGAAAGCCATTCCACAGCATGGGCATGACTTCTTTTGGATATTTTAAGTATTCGATGAATAAGCGATTGGGACGGGTATCGTATTCAGCGATAAAAGCTGGCGATGCTGCTTCTAAGAAGATCAGTAAGATCACTGATAAAGTGACCCAAATGTAGGAGAACTTCTTCCAAGCATCCCAAGCTTTTTGATGGGCGAATAATGGTGCAATTAACAATGGGATAATCGCCAGCAAACCAAGCTGGATAATGTCAACTCTCAAGCCTTGCAACAGCATTTGCGTCCATGCACCGGTTGCAGCAACGCGTTCAGCTTGCCACAGCATCAAGCCAATACGGGACAATGACAGTATCGGCAATGCCATGATGTACATGGCAATTAACGGAGCATAAACGCCGAGTGGCGTTAGCTTTTTCCAAAGTGTTTTAATCATAATAATTGAATATTAAGCCTTGATTGAATGATGACGGATTATAATATTTTTAAGAGCAATCAGTTGTTTTTTAGCGACTTAATTGGTTTTAGCGCCATATAGCAATAGACTGATGCTTGTTTTGGTTTTAAGTAAATAAGCAAATGGCTTAATATCTATTTCTGAGTTATATTTGACTTTATGATGATGACAATTCAAGTAATGCATTAAATAAGTAGCACGGAATAATGATTTAAAAGGGAATTTGGGGCCAATGGCAAATCAAAATACTACCTATAATGATGATATGTTTATAACGCATCATTCAGTAGAAATTGCTCAAATATTAAATGAGCTGGCTAAAAATAAAACAACATTAAACTTATCATTTAACTATGGTAAAGACCAAGGCTTAACCACGGTTATTGGGATAAGCCGAGATAAAAGATTCGTCTATATCGATACCAGTTTGGATCCAGGATTTAATAAAAGATTATTAAATAGTGATTCAATTACTTTTTCAAAAACCGATGGTGTTAAAGTTCGGTGGAATACTAAAGAGCTGACTGAAGTGAGACTCAAGGATGGTGATGCCTTTAAAATGGTGCTGCCGACCAAACTCTATCGCTTTCAACGCAGAGATTTTTTTCGTTCATTAACCCCGACAATTGATCCTGTTAATTGCTATATCCCTTATATCAATCCAGTTGATAAAGCACAGGAAACGTTAGCAATTAGCTTGGTTGATATCAGTCTAGGCGGTATTGGGACACTTTCTGAACATTTATTTTCATTAATCGCAATAGAAAAAGTATTTCCGCATTGTTCTATTACGTTACCAAATTATGGGGTTATAGCAACGAGCCTATGTGTTAAACATATTACCGAAACAGTGATGTTAAACGGATCAAAAAAATTTCGGGTTGGATTTGCATTTGTTAGCTTATCTCGAGAGCAAGAAAGACCGGTTCAACAATATGTGACACAGCTAGAGCGCGAAGCCTTAACGTTGGCTAAGGGTGAGTAAGTTAGTTTTGTTTCGCTCAGGTTTATTAGTCAACCGTAACAATGGTTAAATAGGTGAATTATTTGGCACAACAATCAGCTAAAAACATACTTTTTGATGTCTTGATGTTAGGCATTCAGGATCAAGCTTTCTTGTTAAATGCAACGACCATGCAATTAATCAATGCGAGCCAAAGCGCCTATCAGTCAATAGACAAAGGATTGCTAGCATTAAAGCAGCAGCCATTACAAATGACGCTTGGAGTGAGCAAAGAAGCATTAATCGCCTTTGTCAGCGCGCATCAATTAATCTCTAAACTGGCCTTACCAAGTAACGCTGGTGATATCAGATTCTCTCCATTAAATCATTTAAATATTGCGATTATCGGAGAAGACAGTAACCAATATTTATTAGTCATCAAATATGCCAACCACGATGAAGCACAGAACAATGTGGATGAAAACGATATCCGTTTTAAAGTGTTAGTTCAAAATACGTTAGGTTTAGTAGTAGAGTTTCAAATGGATGAAAACGGCATTAGCTTCGACTATTTAAGTGATGGTTGTCGTGCATTATTAGGTGTTGATGCAGAATCGTTAAAGCAAGCGCCACAGCAATTTTTTGCATTTATGGATAAAGATGACCGTCGGCGCTTGGAAAAAAACATTAATGCCTCTGCAAAAAGTTTGACGATGTTGAATTGGGAAGGAAGGTTTTGGATTGACGAATGGCAAGATACTAAATGGGTGAATGTCAGAGCTAGTCCTAGAAAGCTGATGAATCGGAATATTCAATGGTCTGGTATCATGACCAATATTACGCAGGGTAAATTGGAAAAAATTGAGTTAGAACAATCGCGTCAACGGCTAGTTGAGCTTTCTGCCCATTTAAACTCGATTAAAGAGGAGGAGCGTACTCGAATTTCACGTGAAATCCACGATGATTTAGGTGGCAATTTAACCGTCATTAAAATTGGATTAGCTTCATTGCTCAAGCACTTGCCAAAGGATCAGCAGCCGTTAATTGAAAAAACACAAACGCTAAAATCGATTGTCGATGCAACTTTCGAGGCTGTGCATCGTATTTCTGGTGATTTACGGCCTAATATTTTAGAGCTTGGTATTGTTGCAGCATTGGAGTGGCAGACAAAAGAGTTTGAGAAACAGTTTGATATTCCCTGCTCATTTGTTACAGATAAAAACGATGAAAAAGGCACGACAGAACAAGCGACAGTACTTTTTAGGGTTTGCCAAGAGGCAATGTCTAATATTGCAAAATATGCACAAGCGACCAGTGTAGAGGTGTCTTTATTCTTTGGTCCAAAAGAAATTAAACTACTGATTGTCGATAATGGCATTGGTATTCAACCACGGGACGTGATTAAGCAAGACGCTTTTGGCTTAAGGGGGATGGAAGAGCGCGTTGCTGCATTACGCGGCAAGTTTTCCATTGACGGCGCTACTGGCAAAGGCACCAATATCACCGTGATATTGCCAGACGATAGTGCAAGTAAAATTTAATAAATAGACCTTAAGTTAAAAGCACTTTAAATTAAATGCAAACTAAGCAAGTTAATTTAACCTTAAACGATTGATATAAAAAATATGGATAAAAAAATAAACATCATGATTGTCGATGACCATGCGATTCTAAGAGCAGGTCTTAAACAAGTATTGTCTGAAGCTGGTGATATTGAGGTGATTGCTGAGGCGGGCACGGCAAACGAAGCCATTAAACGATGTCGAGAGCTTGATATTGATGTCTTATTACTCGATATCTCGCTACCTGATCGCAGCGGCATTGAAGCCTTGCAGTATATCAAGAAAGATAATCCGCATTTAGCTGTACTCATGCTTTCCATGCACCGCGAAGATCAATATGCCTTGCGTGCTTTAAAAGCAGGCGCTTCAGGTTATTTATGCAAACAAAGCGCATCGGATGAGTTGGTGGATGCTGTTCACACCGTAGCAAAAGGTAAGAAATATATTAGTAGTGCAGTGGCAGAAATATTGGCAAATCAAGTTTCTAGTGATGGCAATAAAGCCTTGCACGAAACATTGTCCAATCGTGAGTATGAGACATTGATGCTGATTGCTTCAGGTCTTTCCGTTGGCGAAATTGCAGATAAATTATCACTTTCGGTCAAAACGATCAGCATGTATCGCACACGTTTACTCGAAAAAATGCAGCTCAAACATAATGCGGATCTCACCCATTATGCAATCAAAAATAATCTCGTCGACTAGCTCATCCTCTCCTTTTACCCGCTTTTCAGGCATTCAGTTTTATGATTTTCTGCAAAAACAGCCATTTATTTAAGCTGTTTTAATCCCTTATTGAACGATTGCTGTCTTTTATAAAGACATGACTCTTGCTAAATCAGCCTTTAGACTAAGTTTGCTGTATTAAATTAAGTTGTTGATTTTTAATCTATTTGTACATAATTTTTCTAAGTAGCTAAAGATTTAATTAAAAGTGCCGTCACAGTTGCATAGACTGATTTATTGGTGTCGAAGAAATAAAATAAATGACTAAACCCTAAATTTTATTTAAAGCTTACCGATAATATTATTAACAGCACAGTAATTAGGCTGTTGAATCAGCCCTAATTATAATTAATTTAAGGAGCATCATCATGGCAGCAGTATTAGGAACAAACGTAGCATCGATGTTTAACGTGAATGCGTTAAACAAATCAAAAATGGCATTAGATACATCATTAGCGCGTTTATCATCAGGCAGTCGTATTAACTCTGCAAAAGA
>JBFJJN010000011.1:0-98317 GCA_041612255.1 Methylophilaceae bacterium
ATGACTTAGCTAGATTAATATTTGTACGCAAAGCACGAGTATTAGGTTTCGGATTGAATGAGATTACTGAGATTTTGCAGATGAGCGAACACGGTCATTCACCTTGTCCTAGAGTAAGGGAGATATTGGATGAGCGACTTCAAGATACTCGTCAAAAATTAAAAGAGCTTAAGACCTTGCAACTGACTATGGAGCGTGCGGCAAAAAAATGGGCAGAAATGCCAAACGGAACGCCAAACGGAGATGCTGTTTGTAATCTAATCGAAGCCATCGGCTATCCAGATTGAGCCTATTTTTAGCATCCTAATTTTTTTAGTGTCCGCATTTAAGGGCTTGACCTATGTGTTACACATAGGTTTACACTAAGTCTAAATAAAATAATTTAACAGATTATTGCTAAGTACTACTTTTCTCAACACTATTACAAAAGGAGTTCAAGAATGTTAACAGAACAATTGAAAGTAACAGGCATGACCTGCGGTGGCTGTACGAGTAAGGTCGAGCGTACGTTGAAAGCGGTAGATGGCGTTATTGATGTCAGTGTATCGCTCTCTGATAGTGAAGCCACTGTGCAATACGATGAAAGTCTCACCTCAATTGATCAATTAAAATCTGTAGTTACTCACGCTGGTTACGGCGTTGATACCGCTAATATTAATCAGCCTAAAGGTAAGGGATGTTGTGGTTAGTCGATAAAAATAGCACCGTTTGCGGTTGTAGACTGAATAAATATATTGATTGATAACTAAAATCTGGAGATGTGATGAACCACTATATTAAATTTGGATTAATGATATTAACTTCAACAGTCATTATGTTTGGGCTAATGTATTTGAATACCTATGAACTCGATCATGTTTTTTTTAGTGAGACACGTGCATATATGGCCATTTTAATGGGAGCTGTGATGGCTTTTATCATGTTGGTTTTTATGTCAAAAATGTACGCTAATAAAAAATTAAATAATGCTATTTACATAGGAAGCATCATTATTTTTGGCATGACACTCTGGCTAGTAAGAAGTCAAACTACGATAGAGGACGTTTCTTGGATGAAAGCTATGATTCCTCATCATTCAATTGCAATACTGACTAGTGAACGTGCCAACATCAGCGATCCGAGAGTAAGAGAATTAGCCAATGGTATTATTGAAGCCCAAAAATGAGAAATTACAGAAATGAAAGCACTGATAAAAGATTTAGAAAAATAGAATATTAGAGCCATAGAAAGGTTTAAATAAACATGCAAAGTTCAAAATTTGAAGCTTTAACAGATCCAGTCTGTAATATGAAGGTGACAGAACAGTCACCACATGTATTTAACTATAAAAACAAACCAGTTTATTTTTGTAGTGCTGGCTGTAAAACGAAATTTAGTGCAGACCCCGCAAAGTATTTAGCGATGAATTCAAATAAAGACTCAGAAGGTAAATCAAGTACAAAGGCGATTTCGACTGATCAAGCACCAACGGGTACGATTTACACGTGCCCAATGCATCCTGAAGTTCGACAAGCGCATCTAGGCGATTGCCCAAAGTGTGGCATGGCACTAGAGCCAGAAATGCCTAGTTTAGAAGAGGGTGAAAGTCCTGAGTTGGTTGATTTTAAAAGACGCTTTTTCTGGACGCTTCCACTGACTATCATTGTTGCATTCTTAGCCATGGTTGGTCATCGCTTACAATGGTTTGAAATGGGGACACAAAGCTGGATTGAGCTCGTTTTGACTTTGCCAGTCGTGCTGTGGGCAGGCTTTCCGTTCTTTCAACGTGGTATTCAATCAATCATCAATTGTAGCCCGAACATGTGGACATTAATTGGGTTGGGCACGTCTGCCGCATTTATCTATAGTGTCGTGGCTACACTCTTCCCTAGCATATTTCCTGCATCGTTTATGACGATGGGGCGCGTATCCGTTTACTTTGAAGCAGCAGCTGTCATTATTTCACTAACGTTACTCGGTCAAATTTTAGAACTCAAAGCGCGCTCACAAACCTCTGCGGCGATTAAATCTTTACTTGGACTGTCACCCAAGACAGCGCGCAGAATGAATGCGGATGGGTCAGAAGAAGATGTTCCACTTACCCATGTGCACATTGGCGATAAGCTTCGTGTAAGACCTGGTGAAAAAATACCTGTTGACGGTAAAGTCATTGAAGGCAGTAGTGCAGTGGATGAGTCTATGCTAACTGGGGAGCCTTTGCCTGTTAGCAAAAACTTAGGAGATCAATTAATTGGGGCTACACTCAATACCAATGGCGCATTAACCATGCAAGCAGAAAAAGTAGGTTCCCAAACCATGTTATCTAGTATTGTACAAATGGTCGTTAATGCCCAACGATCAAAAGCGCCGATGCAACGCATGGCTGACCAAGTCGCTGGTTATTTTGTCGTTACGGTGGTTGGTGTAGCTTTACTAACTTTTATTATTTGGGGTATTTATGGCCCAGATCCAAGCTGGGTTTATGGTTTAATCAACGCAGTTGCCGTACTGATTATTGCTTGCCCTTGTGCGCTAGGTTTGGCTACGCCTATGTCAATTATGGTTGCGACTGGGAAAGCAGCAACAAAAGGCGTGTTGTTTCGAGATGCAGCCGCCATTGAAAACTTCCGTAAAGTCGACACGCTCATTGTCGATAAGACTGGAACGCTGACAGAAGGAAAACCACGATTTAATTTAGCGGTAGCCACTTCAGGTTTTACTGAAAATGAAATATTACAGTTAGCAGCAAGCCTAGATCAAGGAAGTGAACATCCGCTTGCAGATGCGATTGTGAAAGCAGCACGAGAACAAAATCTAGCCCTAGATAAAGTAGAAGGTTTTGAATCAAGCACTGGCATTGGCGTGCGTGGTAATGTTAACGGAAAGCAACTAGCGCTGGGTAATACAGCACTGATGTCTGAACTTAACATTCCAATCGACGTGTTAAAAGAGCAGGCAGAAGCGTTACGTCAAACTGGCGCAAGTGTGATGTATCTGGCAGCAGATGGAAAGCTGGCTGGTTTATTGTCTGTTTCAGACCCCATTAAAGAGAGTACAGTTGAAGCGATAACAAATTTAAAATCGTTTGGACTGCGCATTATTATGGCTACAGGAGATGGTCTAATAACAGCCAAAGAAGTTGCAAACAAACTCGGAATTGATGAGTTTTATGGGGATGTCAAACCAGCCGATAAATTAGCCCTTGTAGAAAAGCTCCAAAAAGAAGGGCGTATTGTTGCGATGGCAGGTGATGGCATTAATGATGCGCCAGCTTTGGCAAAAGCGGATGTAGGCATTGCAATGGGCACAGGGACTGATGTTGCGATGAATAGTGCGCAAGTCACTTTAGTAAAAGGCGACCTACGTGGTATTGCACAAGCACGAGAGATTTCGGAGCAAACCATCGCTAACATGAAACAGAATTTAGGTTTTGCATTTGTTTATAACGCGTTGGGCGTTCCACTTGCCGCAGGTTTGTTATACCCATTCACTGGTTGGCTACTTTCACCCATGATAGCAGCGTTAGCGATGAGCTTAAGCTCAGTTTCAGTGATTAGTAATGCATTGCGCTTGGGAATGAATAAGGATTAATTTTAATGGCTACTTTGTCGCCAAAATAGCTAAGTATCATGAATCCAAAACGATCTTTTAAATTGTTAGCTTAAAGAATTAAACAGCTGGTATATTCCACTAACTTGCGATGTATTTAATGAAAGTATTAAGCTAATAGGTTAAATTTATTTGGAAATAGTAAATTTAATAAATGCTTTATTTAATTATGGTAATATTTTATTCGTGAACTTAAAAAAATTCAGATTTATGCGTATTTTTTTACTTCTGCTATTAAGCATGTTTTTAACGGACACTGTTTATGCTAGCGGAATGATGGCTGCTGCCCAGCTATCTTCAAGTCACGGTAAAGCCAATGAACACTGTGTGGAAAAAATTATTAATGACACACATAGTGATCACCACAATCATGACTCTCAACAAAAACAATCATCCAGTAATCAGTGCTACAAATGTAGTCATTGCATGGCTTGCGCAACCGTTTTACCTCCGACTCATATAGTTAGCATGGAATCTCAAGTTTTAGCAACTAATGTGGTTTTGATTGAATCAAGCTATCAATCGTACATCAGTGCGCAACCGCAAAGACCTCCCATCTCCTAAATAAGCTGTGAATTTAACTTCTGCAGTAGACCTACGTCTGCTGTAGATATGTCATATTTATTTTTGAAATGAGATTACGATGAAACTATTCAACTTAGTGTTGTTTATCCTTACTCTTACTATAGCTGCAACTACGTCAGTTTTGGCAGCAGACCCTGTACAAGAGACCCTTACCTACGAATCATCTTTTGATAATTACAAATCATTTACTAATGATAATTTATCTGATTGGAAGTCAATAAACGTACCTTCAAATGGTAGCGGTCATGCTGGACATTCCATGGCTGGAATGCAAAATCAGATGAGCCATGAACAGATAGAGAACATGTCGCCTCAAAGTGGTGAGATGTCTAGGATGGATGTGATGCCAGAACCTAGTAAAATGGCTGAAGTCGATCCAAGTGATATGAAAGGCATGGATCACAGCCAAATGACGCGTGAACATGATACCGCGACAATGGCGGATATGGACCATTCCAAAATGACAGATATAGATGCAATCCCAATCACGATAAATGCTGCCGAAATCGTGTTTTGTGCCAAGTTAGGTATTAGTAAGGCAAATATACCGACCACGAGTGAAATAAAGCCAATCCAGCCAGGAATCTTCTCGACCATATCATAAGTGGCTAAGTGTTTTTTAGCCCCATAGCCAACGTTATATCCGCTCTCGGCAATCAGTTTTAAGAGGTTGTCTTTAGTCATCGTTTTACTTTCTCTAGATTTAATTTGTACAAAATCACCAATAGGGCTTCACAAAGTATTTCAAACATGAGAAAATAAATCTAGTCCAATTTATTAAAATATAAATATGATTATTATCAACAACTTAAATAGTATATGGGCGAAATGAAAGAAATTAAAGATGATTTAGTCCAGTTAATCAGACTGGCATTAGCAGAGCAAACAGACGACGTAAGATTGTTTGTGGCTAGACTTGTTCGAAAATATCGCGATGGAGATCCTGAGCTTGTAGAGCAGATTAATCTTTATCTGAAGTCTAAACCGACCAGGAAAAGCACGGCGTTACGAAAAACTACAATAGCTTCAAAAGAAACGATATTGCCTAGAGATGATGAGTCTCGTCTATCTTTACTTAAAGTATTTAAAGACAAGCCTGACGATGTGCATCCCTTACTTTCTACTGAACTAGAAGACACTTTAGGGCAGTTGATTCAAGAACGTAAACAAGTTGCGAAATTAGCATCATTAGGGCTTGATCCTACACGATCTGCTATTTTTGTAGGTCAACCAGGAGTAGGCAAGACGCTGACATCTAGATGGCTTGCTGCACAATTGAATTTACCATTGTATGTACTTGACCTTACTGCAGTCATGAGCAGTCTACTTGGACGCAGCGGAAGCAATATAAGAGCTGCATTAGACTTTGCTAAGAGCAGTCCATGTATATTATTATTAGATGAAATCGACTCGATCGCCAAACGTAGAAGTGACGACTCTGATATAGGTGAGCTAAAAAGGTTGGTGACAGTGATACTGCAAGAGCTGGATGAATGGCCATCTGAAGGTTTGCTGTTAGCCGCAACCAATCATCCAGAGTTGATCGACCCAGCATTGTGGCGACGATTTGATCTTAAGGTTGAGTTTGAACTGCCTGATCAAAAATCAATTAAGGAAGCCATAAAACATTTTGCAGGGCAGGATTACGCTTTGCTTAGCCGCTGGGCAGATGTGCTTGCGTTTGCATTCGAAGGTGAGTCCTTCAGTGACATTGAACGCGCGATACAAAGATTTAGGCGTGCATTGGCGCTCGGCACAGATTCAGATGCCGATATGGTAGAGGATTTCATAAAAACACGAGCTATAAACTTAGATAGGCAGAAAAAAATTGAGTTTTCTGTATTGTTGGCAAAACAAACGCGATTCTCACAGCACGCTATCTCAGACATCACCGGTGTAAGTAGAGATACGATTCGCAAACACTTGAAAGATGATAAACCTACACAAGGGGACTAGCGTATGAGTCAAACAAACTTTTTGATAGGGCGGGGCGAACTATTAACCCATGACATTAAAGGGCCAAAACGAAAACCTGGAAAGGCTCAAGCTTATACTTTTGAACAGGCGGTGGAAAGACTAGCTCCCCAGTTAAAATCTGCAGCCAAAGAACTTGATAAGTTACCATCAGAGGCTTGCCCTGATGATTTTGGCGTGGCTCTCCTTACGCTAAATCCAAGCTTTATAGCGAAATCTTATTTCCCTACTGCACTATTGCGTTCAGCTGGCGTTGAATCAATAGGAAGTCGTACCGTTTCAGTAACGCCTGAAAGTTGGACTAAAAAATCCGCCCCCAAAGAGTGTACGACGACTGAGATTTTTATTGCGGCTAAACGTGATGTATTTAGACATTTAAGTGATTGGGTGCAAAATATCAATCCGATTTCTCATGAAGCAGATGACCTAACCCATATTGAGAAATTCTCAAGCTTTGTGCCCGAAGAGCGATTTGCTACCAATATTGCCGAGGACGAGGAGTACTTTGAAGTTGGCCTCCATTTTCTACCTGAAGAAGGGCGAGTGCCGCAACAACAGGCCTTTCTAGCTTATGCGAAACGTAATGGATTGAAAGTGCATGTCGATTTGGGCTTCAGAGTGGGAAGCTTATGGTTTGTACCGGTAGAGGGAAGTGCTAAGCATCTCAAAAGGCTATCTGAATTCGTGTTTGTACGTGTTATACGTGCCATGCCTAAACTAAGAGGTATCCGACCTGTTCAACGGTCGGGTGGTCCTGCTTTAGGCTGCCAGCTACCTACTGCACAACCATTATCTGCAGAACCTAAAGTCGCAATCCTTGATGGAGGTTTACCTGATAAACATGTCATCTCAACTTGGCTACGCTCATATAGACAGATGGATCCTGGTGCTAGCGATGATCCAGAAGGACCCGATCACGGACTAGCTGTGACCTCAGCGTTCTTATTTGGTCCCATCTTACATAATCAGCAAGTTGCACAACCATATTCCTTTGTTGACCACCTGAGAGTTTTGGATCGCAAAACTGAAGATGAAGATCCTTTAGAACTGTATAGAACATTGGGGTTTGTTGAAGAAGCACTGCTGTCTCGTCAGTATGAGTTTATCAACCTTAGCCTTGGCCCAGATTTACCAATCGAAGACACGGAAATTCATGCTTGGACATCTGTCATCGATGACATACTCAGTGATGGCGATACATTTATGACTGTTTCAGTAGGTAACAATGGCGAAATGGATCACGCATCCGGGAATGCTAGAGTTCAGGTGCCTTCCGATTGTGTTAATGCCATTGCTGTTGGAGCTGCTGATAACACTGATGGTACATGGGCGCGTGCATCTTATAGTGCTGTAGGTCCAGGCCGTAGTCCGGGCGTTGTTAAACCCGATTTACTTGCTTTTGGTGGTGACCCCAACAAATACTTTCATGTACTTACACCAAGCGGTAAACCAGAAATTACTCCAACTTTAGGTACCAGCTTTGCCGCACCATATTTACTTAGAAATGCAGTGGGTGTTAGAGCCATTCTAGGAAGAGAACTATCTCCATTGGCAATTAAAGCATTGTTGGTACATAGTGCTGACCCGTTGGATCACAATAAAAACGAAGTAGGGTGGGGGAAAATACAAGAGGATTTAGTAGACATCATAACTTGCCCAACTGGAGTGGCAAGGGTCGTATACCAAGGCGAATTGAAGCCTGGCAAATATCTACGCGCAACGTTACCGCTTCCAGAAGGCGGCTTGACTGGCAATATTACGTTGAAAGCAACTTTCTGTTATGCCTCCCCAACGGATCCCCAAGACTCTGCTGCATACACGCGCGCAGGACTAGAGGTAACCTTCCGACCAGATGAAAATAATGTCAAAACTGGCAAGGCAAATGCGGAAACTAAAGGCTTTTTCGATTTAAAAAAATACTCTACAGAAGCTGAGCGCAGATCGGATATGGGTAAATGGGAAACAGTGCTTCATGGTGAAAAGAATATGCGTGGAACTACCTTAAATGGCCCGGTATTCGATATTCATTACAACGCTAGGGCCGGAGGTGCAGCCAATACGCGTGCCGAGAAGATTCGATATGCACTTATTATCTCTGTTGAAGCACCAAAACACGAGAATTTATATAATGATATTTTACGTGCTTATCAAAATATTTTGGTGCCTCTACAGCCGCAAGTATCAATTCCAATTAGAATATAAAGGACTATCAAGTGGCAGAAGGGGGTAAAAAACTAAATTTAGATATGTTTGCAAAGCCGATGGGAAGTGTGGAAACCTCTCAAGGCACTGTCTACGCATATTCACCTTCGATAGATAACTATAAGTTTTACTCGGACTTAAGTGAAGATACCCCTGAAAATCGTGCTCAAAAGGTATTGCCGATTTTGATTAGCTTGATTGCTAGAACCAGTTTTTCTGAGGACGTTACGCCCATTCCTTTAGATATTTACTCTAGCTTGTCTGAGCCTGACCTTAATGCAATTGTTGACCTATTTAATACGAAACTAGTGGTATATAAAGGAAAGCACAATGAAAAGAGCGGCGGAGTCTTAGAGTCAAGAAGGCCAGAAGAAACGGCTTTAATATTTTTTGATCGCATTTTAGAAGCTGAAATTACACAACAGAAAAACTTTCTGATCAATCAGCGAAAAATGATATTAGAAAGTATAGAGAGCCCTGCCAAGAAAATTTTTGAACAATTAAATGCAAGCACCGCACGTCTTGGCAGTACACTTGGGATCTATGATCGTTTAATTGGTGAGCAAAAACGTGAAGCTCATACTTTTAGGACATACAAACCAGAAATCCACAATGAGCTTTTTGAACATCAAAATCGCCTTAACCGTGAAAGAAATGAAGACCGCGAGTTGGCCAAAATTACTGGTCAAATGACGGCCCAATCAGCAGAAATGCTAAAAGACTTAGCTGAATCAGCAGAAAATTTTTTATTAAGATTCGATGCAAAAGATGAGAAAACCGATAAGCAAGTAAACTTCCAGTTATGGCTAGGTGTAGGTTCTCTTATTATTACTGCGCTGCTAGCGTTAGCATCCTTAGTGGTTTCCATCATGGCATTCAATCAAAACAAAAATGAGCTTAAAAATGCCACCAATACGCAATTAATACACGAGCAGAAAGAAAAAGAACTTTATATATTAATAGAGCATCAATCTGATCAAATTAACCAGATAAGTCAGCAACAATTAAATACGAATGCAGCTATCAAAGGGTTAATGACACAGTCCTCAACTGCCAAAAAATAAAGTCTACCAATCTAATCTATGATGCTCTTCAGTATCCTGATGACGTTTATCATCTTCTGAATGTAGATAATTGTTCGTTGTAGCAATGGACTCATGGCCTAAATTATCTCTGACATGCCTGATGTCCATATCGCCAGAAGCCATGTTTGAACCCGCCGTATGCCTCATCCAATGTGCAGAAGCCGCCTCTAACCTTACGGCTTGAGCTATAAAATCAGGCCCTCGCTCTTGCAGACGCTTAGCAGTGAGGTTGAAGATTTGTTTGAGTATCAAATGCAGCGCACTCCTGGTCATCGCCCGTTGTTTGCCACCAATAGGCAACAATAGAGGCGTTGATTCTCCTCCGGTCGGATTTAAACTTAGTCCCATCTCACGGCGATAACGTCCCAATTCAAGCATTAGCTCATTGGTTGCCGGCACTATGCGAGTTTTGTCACCCTTACCTGTAATTTCCAGCCACCACCTTGATTCACTGCTTTTGTCTTTACGACTGAAAAAACCACCCATGGTATTTTGCGTGACTTCAGAAACACGCATGCCTGTGATGTACAGCAATGAAAATAACCAGCGTATACGTTGGTAATGCTCGCGCTCGCGATTTGTTTCTCGTGGCATGCTTTCAATCGTTATCTTTACTTCTTTCCATAAATCCTCATCTAGAAAGCGCGTAACTCTTGGCTTAGCTTTACGTTGACGATTTCTAGATAGCGATAAAGGATTTCCGGCGAGATAACCCGCATTCACCAACCAAGAAAACATGCCATTCAGGATCACAATCGCTTGTCGTTGACTGGTAGGGGATAGGGGGCCTGCAAACGGGCGCCATTTCGAGTCATCCCTAGCTACCTTACGCTGAATCATAATCCATCGTCCAGCTGGTTGCGGATTGGCTAGAAAACGTTGGTATACCAAGAAGTCTTCATGGCTTAAAGAAGATAATGGTTTACCAAGTTCAATCACCGACCATAACAACAGCCTCTCTGCTTCTTTACGGTAACTATCATAAGTGGTCTTAGTATCAAGATAGCGAGCTAGCCACACCCTAATAGCATCGGAATCAGTATTTGCGGTGATCTGCGGACGGTTACCAATGGCGCGATTGTGTCCATTGCTTCCATCCAATTCAGAAGAAAGTTGCACAGAATCAATCGTGGCAATTCCTGGGATAACAGTTAATTTAGTCTGTAAAGTCAATATTAGTCTCGATACTTTCAAAATCGTAAGTTTAGATATTATTTGACATTAGAGTAATAATGTCAAAAGTTAATCACAAATAATTATATATGTAACATAATACGTTGTATTATAAATTCCTAAATTATTGAGAATTAATTATGACCAGCCCACTAATCGATGAAATGCAGCTACAAGCTCAAATTGATGAATTGAAATTACAATTCCCAGACACTCAAGATGCATATAGAGAGACTTGCGTGCTTTTATTTTTCAGGTATGGCATAACTCCAACGGCCAATAAGCTTTATCAATACGTTCGTAAAGGGAGTATGTCGGCTCCAGCAGATGCACTCAATAAGTTCTGGGCTGAATTACGTGATAAAAGCCGGGTTCGAATAGAGCGCACGGACATTCCTGAAAATATTAAACTGACTGCCGGTGATCTCATTGCAAAATTATGGATTGATGCACAAAAATCTGCTCAGGATGGATTTTCTGAATTAATCGAAAATGCTACTGCTGAAATACTTAGATATAAGATAGAAACTGAAGCATCGAGAGAAAATCTTTCAAATATTCAAGTTCAATTAAGCGAAGCCAAAATTGACTTGGAAACTGTTAAAAACAGGCTCTCTGAGGCCGATTATTTAATACGCCTTAATACTGACACCTTGGCAATGAAAGAAAAATCGCTCAAATCGCTTGAAAATGATAAAACTGTTTTAATCCAGCAATTAGATGAAACAAAACAATCATTCAGTAGAGATTTGACTATTATTAATGAATCTTTACTCTTGGCAGAGTCACGCTTTAATAGTTTAGAGAAGAAATCACTATTAGAGTTAGACTCATACAGACAGCAGATTAAGATTTCGGAAAAATCAATAAAGCAGCAAGAAGCTCTTAGAAAGAATGACCAAGCAATCCATTTAAAAGAAATTGAACGCAAGCAAGCCCAGTTATTAGTTTATATAGAAAAGCTAGGTAAGAGCTATGGCCTGATAGATGCATTGAAGACTGAAAATAAAACTCATATTAAGAAAATCAAATCATATGAAAGAAGATTCAAGTAGCTTATTAAGCTTTTGGAACTAATTTTAAGAATTGGATGTTTTCTTTACATATCTTAAAAAATTGTATGTTTTATTAATAAAGTAGGGATTTGGTACTATTTTGCATTAGTTAAAATAATATTTGCCTAGATTCAATATTGACGCTGATCCCAGACGTGGAACTAAATATCGGAATTGGCGACAGTGCCCAAAAAGTTCCTTAAAACACAAAAGATTCCATAAAGTTAGTTCCACGGACTTCGATTGGCTAAAGAGGGATACACAGTCTTTTATTGTATATTGATACTTTACTTCGCATAATGTATATTATGTCAAATTGTAAAAATAAGCAGATATGGAAAAAATACTAATTAAGGTGGTAACAATTTACATAATGGGTCTTACTGTTTATTTAACTACTGCAAATCGGTTAATAGTCTGTAAATAGACTATACTAAAATTTCATTTGCGAAAGATAGGATAATAAGTTGAAAAATTGTGCAGATTGAAGCATTTAAGCATTACCGATTAGGTTTGGAAGAGATTGATAAACACCATTGGAAATTGTTCGAAATACTCAACAAGATGACTATCAGTTTACCGGATTCTGAAATCCTTGAACTAGCATCAACTTTAAATTAATTGTGGTTTGAACATAACATTGAGGAAGAGTCATTAATGGAAGAGATTAACTTTCCATATATAGATACACACAAGAGTTCTCACAAAAAAATGAATATAGAGTTCCAAAAATTCATGAGCAAGTTTGAAAGTGACAAAAAATACATTATTGAATATTTCAAAGAAGACTTGGAGAAGATGGTGATAAATCATATTGATAACATGGATTCTCAATATGGGGATTGGGCAAAGAAAGTAAACCACCAATAAACATCATAGATTCAACCCACTCTGTATTTGTTCAAACAAAAAAAGCCCTGTCGAAGGGCTTTTCTTTTATATAAGACTGGTTACACGAATAGTTATTTTATTGCCATAAATAAGTATGAAGCGTAGCATCCCCAAGGTAAATTGAATAATACTGTTAACAATATAGAAGGAAAAAAATAATGGGTGAATGGAGATTGCCAATTACAGAATTACGGCGTCAGTTAGATATTGTTAAGAAAAACAATAAGGCTACAGTGAATGTAATAGATTTAGAAACCGTCCTCAATAATATGGAAGATGATTTCGAAATACAGGATAAATTTACGACACTGGAAAAAATTAATAATCCAAGACTTGAATACGATAAAAATTTAGACCACTACATTAAGTATCTTAAAGAAGTAAATACAGAATATCGCAACTATACTCAACTAGTCATAACAGCTGGATATGCTACTTATTTCGGTCTATGGACTATTTCTAATAATTACTTAGAACCTTTTTTATCTAGTATTTCATTTTTATTAATAATAGCATCAGTAGTTTCTTTCATATTTTTAGAGGTAACCAAAATAGGATTGGACGGCTTCAATATTAACATCAAGAATAAAGCACTTCTTTTGGCTAGGATAGAAGATGATTTAGATACAAGAGTTAAAAAATTAGAATTTGTTGATAAATATAAAAATCGTTTTGATTTGTGGATATCAAGAATTTGGATTGTGACCTATCCAATATCATTTATATGTGGTCTTGGCGCAGTATTTATTTTGGGATATGCAATTGTAAAAAGTGTATTAGAAAATTTTTCTTATTAATGTCCTCGACAATAATCCAAAGCTAACTGAACCTCAGGTTCGATTAAAAAAGCCAGAATACGCTTGCATGAATCACATTGGTAGTTACGCACACAAGAAAAAGAACATAAGAAGCGACAAGCTAGACGTATTTTTTCTTGATTAACACCCTTCTCCGCCAACCTCAGTTTCTCTTTTTCAATTTCCCTGTAGTAACGGCGACGCAAAGCTTTATTATGCTTTGATAGTCGCAAGCGACAGTACAAAGGTTTTAGATTGTTTGTCCAATCAGGTAAATCGTCCATAGCTTTTTTTTATTGTTTATTGATGCATTTGGTTGTAAGTCGTCCGTAGTATAAATCTAGGTATTATTTAACACTAAAAAATGAACCACTCAAATCAACATGAATCCATATAAAATATCAAATGCTGTATTTATTAAGGGTAACAATGAACGATAACACTGCGATTAAAAGTAACACTCAAAATGCAGGACATTTGCTGTCCATTTTTTGTTGGGTGCTTATCTTTATAATTTTTACGATTTTCGCTTCTATATTAGCGGTTGATGTGATGAGTGATGAGATCGAAAAGCCTGGTTCTGATTTTTGGCCAATTATGATGGGGTTTGTCGGGTATGTCGTTTTAATACTTTTGGCTACAAGAGGGCTTAGGCTCCATCAACAATGGGCTAGATATCTTGCTGCGGTTTTAGCTGTTGTAGCATTAATTGCGTTTCCTGTTGGGACGGTTTTAGGTTTATTTGTGTTGAGCTACCTGAAAAAAGGCTGGCATGAGCAGTGAGTTTTAGCCGAGCACCTCAATCCAAAAACGATTAAAATAACGCATTATCAAAGAATTAGGTAAGCATGGTATCAACACCGCTAAACAATAGTCTGAGCGTCAATAATTTAGGTTGTATACGCGGCGAGAGAGTGTTGTTTAAAAACCTTTCGTTTCAACTAAATAGTGGCAGATTGCTCTATATACAAGGCGAAAATGGTAGCGGTAAAACGACCTTGTTGCGTACGTTGTGTGGTTTATCGATTCCTGCCATTGGCCAGCTCTCATGGAATAACCAAGACATCAAATCGTTAGCTGAAGACTATTACGGCCAGGTGCTTTACATTGGTCATTTAGCAAGCATCAAAGATGACTTAACTGCGATGGAAAACATTCAGTTTTCGCTGTCACTTTCAGGTTATACCGCCGATCACTCACAAATTATTGGCGCATTGGAAACCTTAGGTGTTGGGCGTTGTGCTCACTTACCAACCCGTGTGTTGTCTCAAGGTCAAAAAAGACGCATTGCGTTAGCACAGCTATGGCTGCAAGATACGCCAGAACACACGCCGTTATGGGTATTAGATGAGCCATTTACTGCGCTTGATAACAATATGATAAACATACTAACGCAACATATTGAAAAATATGTGAATAATGGCGGCATGGTGATTTTTACATCGCATCAATTACCCAGCTTTAATGTGAGTTTGATTGAAAACTTACAGTTAGGCGATGCATGAATAAACGCCCAATAGGCACTTTATCCTTAATGCGCCGTATATTTATGCGCGATATTACGGTGGCTTGGCGTCGACGTTCAGACGTTATGAGCGTCTTCTTTTTCTTTATTATTGCGACTAGTTTATTCCCATTGGGATTAGGTGCCGATCCTCAATTACTGCATACCATTGCGCCCAGTGTTTTATGGGTTTGCGCTCTACTTTCCTGCATGCTGTCTTTGCCACGGATGTTTGAGGCAGATTATGTTGATGGCACCTTAGAACAGCTTATAATATCGAATCAGCCAACTTTGTTGATTGCATTAATGAAGATTTTGGCGCATTGGGTCTTATCTGGATTGCCGTTGGTATTAATCGCGCCACTTATTGGCCTGCAATTTAGCTTAACAAACAATGAGTTACAAGTGCTAGCGGTTTCATTATTATTGGGTACGCCAATATTAAGTTTAATTGGCAGTATTGGTGCGGCTCTCACACTAGGGTTACGAGGTGGCGGTGTTTTAATTGCGCTGTTGGTATTGCCACTTTACATTCCAGTGCTGGTTTTTGGCGCTGGTGCCGTTAATGCTATATCAATAGGGATGAGCGCTGATGGCGGCTTGTCGCTATTAGGCGCTATGTTAGCTTTAGCATTGATTTTTGCGCCACTAACGGCAAGTTATGCGTTAAAAGTGGCAGTGGAATAGTCACTTTGCATTTTATTAATTACAAACAAGTCATCTTGATTGTGTTGGAAGCGTTGTAACTGTATGAATTTATTTAAGTACTCATCACCACAAACCTTTTACCCGTTAGCTGGAAAATTAATTCCTTGGTTAGCCGCAGCTGCGGCACTACTGATTGTTTATGGCTTATTTATTGGTTTGCTAGTTGCACCAACTGATTTTCAACAAGGTGATTCTTACCGCATTATTTATGTGCATGTGCCTGCGGCTTGGTTCTCCATGTTTTTATATGTGGTGATGGCAGGTTATGCCATTTTAGGCTTAACGCTAAATGCCAAGCTTTCTTATATGATGGCAAAAAGTATTGCGCCAACAGGCGCTATGTTTACCTTTGTTGCCCTTATCACTGGTGCTTTTTGGGGAAAACCTACTTGGGGCGCTTGGTGGGTATGGGATGCACGATTAACTTCTGAACTTATCCTCTTGTTTTTGTACATAGGATATATGTCCTTGCAGGCAGCAATTGATGATACAAGACGCTCAGATCGCGCTAGTGCAATTTTAGCCATTGTCGGCGTGATTAATGTGCCGATTATTTATTTCTCTGTTAAATGGTGGAACACCTTACATCAAGGCTCTTCGATTAACTTAACATCGTCTCCATCCATGGCAGCCATCATGTTAAAAGGTATGTTAATCATGGCTCTAGGCTTTTGGTTATACAGTATGGCGGTCATTTTGATACGTGTGCGAAGAGAAATCGAAGATAGAGAGCGTAACACCGCATGGTTAAACGAGTTTAAGGAATAGCAATGTATTGGAAAAACGTGAGTGAATTTTTACAGATGGGTGGTTATGGCCTCTATGTTTGGGTGTCATTTGGCATTACCTTTGCGTGTATGGCATCTGAGCTATTTCTTTTACGCGCTCGCCGATTAAGTAATGAAAAAATAAAGGATTTGTTGTAAATGAAATCACGTCATAAACGCATTGCCATTATTGTGGCTGGTATCGCATTGCTCGCAATTGCCGCAACTTTACTGCTGCAATCTTTTCAAAGCAACTTAGTGTTCTTTTTCTCGCCGACTGAAGTAGCAGAAGGCAAATCGCCACAGCAAGGCAATTTCCGAATTGGCGGACTAGTTGAGGCTGGCAGTGTTAAAAGGAATGGTACCGATGTTAGCTTTACGGTTACGGATACAGTCAAAACGATGGATGTTGTTTATACAGGCATTTTGCCTGATTTATTTAAAGAAGGAAAAGGCGTGGTAGCTCAAGGAAAACAAGGCCCTGACGGTATTTTTATTGCAGATCAAGTCTTAGCAAAACATGATGAAAACTACATGCCGCCAGAAGCAGCAGATGCTTTACAAAAAGCTGAAAAATATAAGCAAAACGCAACTATGGGAGAAGTAAAATGATGCCTGACATCGGTCATTACGCCCTCATCCTTGCCTTAGTTGTTGCTGTATTACAAGGCGTTTTACCTTTGGCAGGATTGCCAAAAAACAATGAGAAACTATTCGCTTTTGCGACACCAATGGCACGCATACAGTCATTGCTTGTTATTCTGTCATTTATCATTTTAGATTATGCGTTTTATGCGAATGACTTCACCGTCTATTACGTTGCAACCACTTCAAACTCCAACTTGCCACTGATGTTTAGATTAGCAGCAATCTGGGGCGGTCATGAAGGATCAATGTTGTTTTGGGTGGCTATTTTAGCGGTTTGGACGCTAGCGGTTACCTTCTTTGCCAAAGAGTTGCCATTGCGCTTTAGAAGTAGCTTATTAGCTGTCATGGGCTTGGTATCCGTTGGGTTTATCCTATTTATTTTATTTACATCAAACCCATTCGAGCGCATTTTTCCAGCTCCGTTTGATGGCCGTGATTTAAATCCACTTCTGCAAGATCCGGGCATGGTATTTCACCCTCCTCTACTTTATATGGGTTATGTTGGTTTCTCTGTCGCATTTGCATTTGCCATTGCCGCCTTGTTAGATGGTCGTTTAGATGTAACTTGGGCGCGTTGGACACGTCCTTGGACAACCGCTGCTTGGGTGTTTTTAACCTTAGGCATTGCTCTAGGCAGTCGTTGGGCATATTACGAACTTGGCTGGGGTGGTTGGTGGTTCTGGGATGCGGTTGAAAATGCATCCTTTATGCCTTGGCTGATTGGTACCGCACTCATTCATTCACTTGCTGTGACTGAAAAACGCAATGCTTTTAAAGCGTGGACGGTCTTATTGGCTATTTGTGCTTTTTCATTAAGTTTGCTTGGTACCTTCTTAGTGCGTTCAGGCGTGCTAACTTCTGTGCACGCGTTTGCAACCGATCCAAGCCGCGGATTATTTATATTGTTATTCTTAGTGATTGTTATTGGCGGTGCACTAATCCTATTTGCGATGCGCGCCCCATCGGTTGGTTTAGGTGAAAAGTTTGATTTAGTTTCACGCGAGTCGCTATTGCTGACAAATAACGTGGTGCTATTTACTGCAACAGGCGCGGTATTACTTGGTACGCTGTATCCGTTACTGATTGATGCCATGAATATGGGTAAAATCTCTGTAGGGCCTCCTTATTTCGATACAGTTTTTGTGGCAATTATGGTGCCAGGCATTTTCTTAATGGGTGTTGGACCAATTGCAAACTGGAAAAAAGCTTCAATACCAGACATGGCTAGCAAACTTAAATGGGCGTTAGGGGTTAGCGTTATCAGTGCATTATTAGTGCCAAGCATGATGGGCCGTTTAAGTCCGATGATTTTTGTTGGATTGTTGATGGCTTTTTGGGTGATGAGCTCTGTATTTACTTCGATTAAAATGCGTTTAGGTGCCATTCCTTCTGGCACACTGAAACAAAAATTGAAAACCTTTGGCCCTGCTTATAATGGTATGTTGCTCGCCCATTTTGGACTTGCGATTTTTATTGTAGGCGTAACCATGGTAAAAGGCTACGAACGCGAGCATGACATCACCATGCAAAGCGGTGAAACCAAGGTGATTAATGGTTATGACTTTAAATTTGAAGGGATTTTACCCATCAGAGGCCCAAATTATGTTGCGAAGCAAGGCCAGTTTTACGTTAGCAAGGAAGGCAAACCAGTTGCTTTGTTAACCCCTGAAAAACGTTTATACCCTGTACAAGGTGCAGTCATGACTGAGGCATCAATTTCAATTAATCCAGTGAGGGATATTTATATTTCGCTTGGTGAGGAATTAGAAGAAGGTGGCTGGAGCATCCGTGTTTACTTTAAACCATTTGTGCAATGGATATGGCTGGGCTGTGTTTTCATGGGCATGGGCGGCATATTAACCATGACCGATAAGCGTTACAGACTGAAAAAAAGCACTTAACGCAAAGGATCATATTGCATGAAATTAAAATTCCTCCTACCTCTAGTCTTATTTTTTGTATTGGTTGGCTTTCTTCTAAAGGGCTTATTTTTAGATCCTAGAGAAGTGCCTTCGCCATTAATAGGCAAGCCAGCACCTGCTTTTGAGGCGCCAGTGCTAGGTGATCCAAGCAAAACATTTTCAACTGCAGACATGAAGGGTAAAGTATGGCTACTCAATACTTGGGCATCATGGTGTGTTGCCTGTCGTGAAGAGCACCCTCTTCTAGTTGAAATGCTAGCGCACGATATTCCTTTATATGGGCTTGCTTATAAAGATGTGGAACAAGATGCGCTTGATGTGCTGGATAAAATGGGCAATCCTTACATTATTACGGCTAATGATGCAGATGGCACGATAGGGATTGATTACGGCGTTTATGGTGTACCAGAGACTTATGTGATTGATAAGGCAGGCATTATTCGTTATAAGCAAATTGGACCAATTACACCAGAATCCTTACGAAATATTATTCTGCCATTATTAAAGGAGCTTGATGCATGATAGTACTTCGCCATATTGTCATTGTATTAACACTGTTTGTAAGTGCATTTAGCTTTACTACAACAAGCTTTGCGCAAGATCAAGTCAGTGATTCTCCAGCAGTTGAAGCGAGACTAAAAAAGCTATCCACTGAGTTACGTTGTCTCGTTTGTCAGAATAGTACATTAGCCGATTCTGATGCGCCTCTGGCACAGGATTTACGCAATGAAATTCGCAAACTAATTGAAGGCGGAAAGACTGATGAAGAAGTAGTCGCCTATTTAGTCGCTAGGTATGGCGACTTTGTCACTTTTCGCCCACCAGTGAATGCAGCTACTGCATTATTATGGTTTGGCCCATTTTTAATGCTCGTTATTGGGCTCATTACCTTAATGATTGTGCTGAAAAAACGTGCAAAGCTAATAGCCGCTGAAGAAACACCAACTTAAACTAGCCATATGCAAGTTAGTATTGTTACGTATTGCTGACGTTTTAAGCTACTTGCTTCAAGTAATCGCCATAACCTTCCGCTTGCATATTCTCTTTTGCAATAAACCGCAAACTGACAGAGTTAATGCAGTAGCGCAAACCACCCATACTCGCAGGGCCATCTGGAAACACATGACCGAGATGACTATCACCATGTTTGGATCGCACTTCCGTGCGACTCATGCCATGTGATTGATCATCAATTTCCGCAACGTTTTCATTGTTGATTGGCTTAGCAAAGGATGGCCAGCCACAACCTGAATTAAACTTTGATGATGAAGCAAATAGCGGCTCACCCGAAACAATATCGACGTAAATGCCCGGCACAAAATGTTGGTCATACTCACCTGAAAATGGCCGCTCTGTGCCACTCTCTTGTGTTACGCGATATTGTTCCGCAGATAACTGCTCAATCGCTTCTTGTGTTTTTTGATACTGCATTGGCTCTATTTCCTGCGTGAAATGAAATAATCTAAACTCAGTTTTCCAGCGCCGCCGAATAACAACGGTAAAAACATAATTAAATACAACAATGGCAATTTATAATTACCGAAGCCTTTATCAGTAATTGCATAACCTTTCCAAAGTTCGGCTAGCGTATTCCAGCTTTCTGGCCAATGAACCGCAGCAATCGCAACAATGGTTAAAATAATCAATGATGCACTAAAGAAACGTGTAGCTAAACCAAGCACTAAGGCAAATGCGCCAACTATTTCAAAAAAAGTGGATAAGTGCCAGCTAAATTCTGGCGAAACTAAGTTAAAAGGAAAAGGAAATATAATGTTAGCAAACCAATTTTCCCCATGTAGTTTTTCAAAGCCCGCCTGACCAAATTCCCATGCCAGAATAAATCTTAAAAACAGTTGCGGCAGCCACGTATTAAACGTTTCTAAAATACCCACTGCCCAACCGTAAAAGCTTTTTGCCTGCTTAAATAATGTCATTTGATTTCCCTTTAAAATGTTTATTTTTTATAATTTTCTCATACTTTTTTTGGTTGATATTTAAAGTAAATCCGAATACCAAATAACAGCAGCAAAACTGCCGCGTAATAAAACGGTTCAGTTAAATCTTTTTTAACGAGTAATAAGAAATGCACAACAGCTAATATCGCAATCAGGTAAACCGTTTTATGCAAAGTTTTCCATTTGGATTTTAGCTTTCTCATCATGACATTATTTGAGGTTATCGCTAACGGAATCGTTAATATAAAAGCAGCAAAGCCAACTAAAATCCGTGGATGTTCCAATACATCTTTAACCATTTCATCGAATAAGAAGTTGAAATCTAGCCAAACGTAAGTTGTGATGTGCAAACAAGCGTAGAAAAACATCCATAACCCTAACAATCTTCTTACTTGAATCTGCCAAACTTGTCCGGTTAGTAGTCGTATTGGCGTCATTGTCAGGCTAACCATCAAAAACACTAATGCCCAAGTGCCAGTAGAATGTTCAATAAACTCAACAGGATTGGCACCTAAACCATTGGTGAATCCTAACCAAAACAAGCGAGAAACGGGTATTAATGCTAATAGCCAGATGATGGATTTTACTACGATGATACGATTTTTATTCATAGTCTTGATATAAATAGACAATTAGAAGTTTTTTTTCAAATCCATGCCCGCATATAATTGCCCGACTTCTGATTCATAGCCATTAAACATTTTGGTTCTAATCCGCCCACTAAATAAGCCACCACTAATTGGCCGCTCAGTTGATTGTGACCAACGTGGATGATCAACTTTAGGATTAACGTTAGCATAAAATCCATACTCAGAAGGACCTGCTTTCATCCAAGTGGTGCGTGGCATTTTTTCAACAAATCGAATTTTGACGATAGACTTTCCGCCTTTAAAACCATATTTCCATGGGACCACTAACCGCGCTGGTGCGCCATTTTGATTTGGTAACAATTCACCATAAAGACCAACCGCAATTAATGCGAGCGGATTCATCGCTTCATCCATCCGCAATGCTTCGGTATAAGGCCAATCTAATATTGGCGAGCTAACACCAGGCATATTATCTCTATCGTTCGCGGTAACGAACTCAACATATTTCGCATTTCCCGTTGGCTCAGCCCATTTAACCAAGCTTGCTAGCGGCAGCCCTACCCAAGGAATAACCATTGACCAACCCTCAACGCAACGCATACGATAAATGCGTTCTTCTAGCGTCGTTAACTTCATTAAGTTTTCTAGACTAATCGTTTTAGCTTTTTTGACTTCACCTTCAATACTAATCGACCAAGGTTGCGGTTGGAATGTTCTGGCTTGAACCGCTGGATCTGACTTATCAGTACCAAACTCGTAATAGTTATTGTACGTCGTGATGTTTTTATAGGTATCGATTTCTAAGTCTTTACCATAAGCTGACTTTTTAACCCCTGCTATTTTTTGGCGAGGGTTATAAATTTCACCTTTTTTCAATGCTGCAATTGGCTGTGCTGGCGCATTCGCGCGGCCTAGAAGTCTTGCATCGCCACTCGTCACACCACCTGCAATATTGGCCGCTTTAGCTTTAAGGCTCAGTAAACCAGCGCCAGCGAGTAAGCCAGTACCCGCCGCTAGTTTAATAAAGTGACGACGGTTATCAAATACCGTTTTAGACGTGATTTCAGAAGATTGAATATCACTTGGATTCTGTTTTGATTGATTAACAATAATCATTGATTACCTTAATAATAGGTTTTAAACACTGTTTAGTCGCAACAGACCCATAATCCTTACAGTAAAAGGACTAAATATTCAATTTTTTCTGCGCAGCTTCTATTTCTGCAACTAACTGTTTAGCGCCAATCTTTTTGGCTAACTCATCAGCTTCAATAAATAGCGTTTTAGCACCCGTTTTATCACCATTTGCAAACATGGCTTCTGCCAAGCGATAGTTAGCTTTGGCTTCGTAATAGGCACCGCCGTTATCTTTAGCAAACTTAGCTAGTTTTTGATAATTTCTTTCTGCATGGGAATACTCTTTGGCATCAAAAAAGTATTGTCCTAGCAATAAAACTGAATCAGCATAATCGGTTAAAGAGCCCGCTTGTTTTTGCATGACGGTCGCTTTTAGTTGAAACTCAATTGCCTTGTCGTGATTGCCTAGCGCATGATAGGTTTTCGCTAAATTCTGAAAACTTTCTGCACGTTCGTTGTCATTGTTGGCCAAGCTCATGCTAATTAAATAATTGTCTAATGCAGAGTTTGTTTCTTTTACATCAAAATAAGCATCGCCAATTAAGTTATAACTCATGCGCGTATAAGTCTTATTCGCCTTTTGTTCACTCAACACTATGCTTTTCTTATAGCTTGCCACTGCCGCTTCTGTTTTATTGTTAGTCTTGTGTAAATTACCAATGAGGATATAAGAAACAGTTTTAGCGAAAACATCTTCTGTTGAGTTCGCTGCCAATTCCATTGCAGCCAATGCATCTGCATAGTTGCCCTGCAAATTTAACGCTCTTCCCTTGCACAATAAACCCTCATAATCAGTGGCATTTGCTTTTAAAATCGCTTCAGACTGTACCAGCGCGCCTTTTGCATTGCCTTCATTAACCGCGTCATTACACGCTTTAATTTCTGCAGAAACTTCTGCGGAGTTCGCATTAAAGTTGATTAGAAACAAACAAGTAAAAGCGATTGCTAATGTATTTTTTAATTGCATTTTCATCCTAAAATAAATCCTTTTGTTGGCCTTCTGTTTGATGACTGATATCTGACTCATTATCCGTCACCTTAGTTGCATCGCTATCATATTCAAGTAGCGCTTTTAAACCTGACTCATCTAACACCATCACACCTAAACTGAGCGCAGTTTCTAACTTACTACCAGCTTCAGCGCCAGCAACAACATAATGCGTTTTTTTAGAAACACTTCCACTAACTTTGCCACCAGCCGCTTCTATCAACGCTTTAGCTTCATCTCTCGACATCGATGGTAATGTGCCTGTTAATACTAAGGTTTTACCTTGCAAAATACCACTTGCCTGCTGTTTGCCATCATGCTCTTTCCAGTTGACGCCACTTGCAATCATCGCCTGAATGGCTTCTGTATTGTGTGGTTCGGCAAAAAATTGCAATATTGATTCTGCAACGATAGGCCCAACATCATTCACGGCTAATAGGTCTTCTATATTCGCTTTTAGTAGCTTGTCTAAAGCGCCAAAATGATTAGCCAAGTCTTTTGCTGTCGCTTCACCGACATTGCGCATCCCTAATGCATAAATAAAGCGCGCTAGCGTTGTTTGTTTGCTATGTGTAATAGCATCCACTACATTTTGTGCAGACTTTTGCGCCATGCGATCTAAATCAGCTAATTGTGTAACGGTCAGTTGATAGATATCGCTGACGGAGTTTAATAGTTCGGCATCGACTAGTTGACTGACTAACTTATCGCCCAGGCCTTCAATATCCATCGCACGTCGTGACGCGAAGTGGCTAATGGCTTGTTTACGTTGCGCTGGGCAATATAAACCGCCCGTACAACGAGCAATCGCCTCATCTTCTGGTCGTTCGATATGCGAATTACATTCAGGACAGAGCTTTGGCATGACAAAACTTCTAGCAGTAGATGGGCGACTCTCTAACAAAACTGAAACCACTTCAGGAATCACATCGCCTGCTCTACGCACAATGACTGTATCGCCAACGCGAATATCTTTACGCAACATTTCATCTTCATTATGCAAAGTTGCATTGGTGACCGTCACGCCACCCACAAACACTGGTTTAAGCCGCGCGACAGGCGTAATTGCACCGGTCCTACCCACTTGCACCGTAATATCTTCCACGAGCGTTGTGGCTTCTTCGGCAGGAAATTTATGTGCTATCGCCCAGCGCGGCGCACGCGATACAAAGCCTAATTCATTTTGTTGGGCAAAAGCGTTGACTTTATACACCACACCATCGATATCAAATTTTAAACTAGCACGCTGATTGCCGATCTGTTCATAATACTTTTTTAAGCCTTCGTAACCAGTCACTGTTGCACGCAAATCACAAACGGGAAACTGCAATTGTGCAAGATAATCCATGGCTTCTGCATGCGATTTTAACGTTGAAATGCCTTTCGCTTCGCCCAAACCATAAGCAAAAAAGCTTAATGGTCTAGTTTCGGTTATTTTTGCATCCAATTGACGTAAACTACCCGCTGCCGCATTGCGTGGATTAGCGAATAACTTAGCGCCTGCCTTCGTTTGCGCTGCATTCAAAAGCTCAAAATCTTGCTTAAACATCAGCACTTCACCACGCACTTCTAATAATGACGGTGGGTTATCAATTGCTAATTTGGTAGGAATAGTGCTAATGGTGCGCAAGTTATGCGTGACATTCTCACCCGTGTAACCATCGCCTCGCGTGGCACCTTGCACGAAGTGACCGTACTCATAAGTCAATGTAATGGCTAAACCATCAAATTTAGGTTCAACCGCGTATTCCACACTAGCAACACCCAAACCGTCACGAATACGCTTATCAAAAGCAAGTAGCTCATTATCTGCAAATACATTATTAAGCGACAACATGGCTTGTCGGTGTTGCACACTGCTAAACTCTACTGACGCGCTACCGCTGACCCGTTGTGTTGGTGAGTCCGCAGAAATGAGCTGAGGGAATTGTGTTTCTAAAGCGACTAACTGACGATAGATGCCATCATATTCATTGTCTGAAATAGACGGTGAATCGAGTAAATAATATTCGCGGTCGTATTGTGCGATTTGAGCAATCAGCTCGGCTATCTGCTGACGCGCTACTTCAACCGTTAACATGCTTAACTAAATAAACGCTGACTAACAGTGCTACCAGGTGTAATTTCACGCTCTACCATTGCCGTATGAATCACTTTTAGCTGTTGTCTGATTTTTTCTATTTGCGCGGTGCCTAATGGACGTTGATTGTCATCGACCATTTGCGCGCCGATGCTATTGGCCATCTGTTGCGCAATCAATACCACGCGATTAAAAGTCTGCTCACAATTAACTAGTTTAGGTACTTCAATTTGGAAGGTTGCGCCTCTGACAATATTCAGTCGTAAACTTTCAGCGGTAAACGGCTGCTCATCTGCATTAATCAATGTAAACAGAACCGGACCTTTGCCTTTGTCATCAAAACAATAGAACTTACCATTGTCTAGTTGCATATCATTAGCTTCAGCTAAGCCTTTGAATTTAGTGCCATGAATCGGTGTTTTGCCTTGTATCAAATGCAAACTCACCAATTGATCGACATTCATACAAAATGCATCTAAATCCGTTGCACGCTGTGCAGCATCACCCGCGTCTTGCCACTCAACATAAGCTTCAAAATCAACGCCCATGGCTTCCATTGCAAATTGAAATTTATTTATCACTGCTTTAGAAGCGGGGCCGCGTCGGTCAGCAAGTTGCAGGCTGCAAACCACTTTTTTAAATGTATCATTCGGATTAGTTGATGCATCAATACGATGCCAATTATTACCCAAATCCGCACCATGCAACATCGTCAGAGCTCCAAGGTCTTTCAAAATCTCTTGCTTCATCACAAGCAGCGCTTGGCCATTCATCGGTTTTATAGCGGTGATTAGTGCGATTAAATCGACTTCTGTATGCACGTCTTTTGGTAATGAAGCGATATCCGTCATATCAAGCTGTTGAGTAACAACATTTGTAGCAGACGCTTCAATCGACTGCACTACTATTTTCACTCCCTCGTCTTGAACCATTTTATTTTTAACCACTTGGTTAATCGCTTCTTCAGCTGCAATTGCTTCATCTTTTTCATTAATTTCAGCTGTTTCGGCTACATCATTGGCAATATCATCCACTTCCGTCGGATTTAATGGCTCAACAACTTGTGCTTTATATGATTCAGAAACGTATGATTTAGAAACATCAGGTTCAGAAATGTATGCCTCAGAAACAAAGGCTTCCGTTTGCAAGGTTTCTGTTTCGGCATCTAAGTCATCGACTAAGACATCTTTTTTTGGGACAATAAAATCATTACTTATTTTGGTACGTAGTGATTTCTCTTGTCGGCTGTTATAAACAATAACGGCAACAATAATAAGGATACCAAGGGCGATGAGTGCAATTTGTAAGTCTGACATTGTTTAATTTTACTTCTAATTAATGGTAAAGGTTAAGCTAGCTAGTTATAAGGGTATTAATATTTCAATATTGTACGCAATGTTTTGTTAAAAATCGCTTTGTTGTACCGCTTTGTTGTACATAGTTTCGTTAAGCATGTTGCATTTCTAAGGCCGCATTAATATCAACATCAACAATACGAGAAACACCCGACTCTTGCATAGTAACGCCAATCAATTGCTGAGCAATTTCCATGGTAATTTTATTATGACTCACAAACAAGAACTGTGTTCTTTCTGACATTTTTTTGACCATCGCGCAAAAACGCTCTGTATTACTATCATCAAGCGGCGCATCCACTTCGTCCATTAAACAGAATGGCGCAGGATTTAATCGAAACAGCGCAAAAACCAAAGCCAAAGCCGTCAATGCCTTTTCTCCACCCGATAATAATTGAATCGTTGTATTCTTTTTACCTGGTGGTTGCGCGAATACTTGTAAACCTGTGTCTAATATTTCTTCTCCAAGCAATTCCAGCCTAGCTTGACCACCGCCAAATAACGTTGCAAATAACTCGCCAAAATGTCGATTAGCTTCATTAAAAGTCGTCAATAATTTATCACGCGTTTCTCGATCAATCTTATTAATCGCACTTTCTAAAGTTTCACTCGCCTCAATTAAATCTTGCATTTGGCTGTCCAGATACGTTTTTCTTTCCGATTCGCTATCCAACTCTTGTATCGCCGCCAAATTAACAGGGCCTAATCGCTCAATATCGCGTTGCAACTGACTGGTTTTATCCGCGTATTCACTGGCTTTCGCCTGCTCACTCAAATCTTGCATCAGTATTTTTTCATCCATACCGTTTTCCTGCAAGCATGTTTGGCACTGTTCAAAATATAATCGTGCTTCCTGCTCACTTAAACGCCCCTGCTCTAACTGATCTCGCATGGGATTAAGTTGCTGTTCGTTTTGCATCCGCAAACGTTCCAACTCCTTTAATTCAGCTTCTTGCGACTCCAAATGGTTTCTTGCTACCGCCAACGCCAGTTCTCGTGTTTGCTTAACGGTTACCGCTTCCGTTAAATTGGCTTTCAGGGTTTCCATTGGCGTAATATTTAATGCGCGTTCTGCTTCAGTCTTACGTAGAGAAAAGGCTTTTTCTTCTTCATTTATAACATTAAGTTTACTATTTAATTCATTGATATTATTATTAATAATTTTAATATCAAAACTAAGTTGCTGATGCGTCTTTTCTGCATTCGCAATAGCATCACGCAAAGCGTTAAACGCCTGCTCGACTTGTCGCCTTGCAACTTCATCCATTGTTTTTATCGCTTCAAGTTGATGAATGCCTGCTCTAATCTCATGCAAAGCGACTTCTTTCAACTTCACATTACTTAACTGTTGTTCATGGCGTGTTCGCGCCACTTCAATATCCGCTTTCAAGCTTTTTTCACGCGCGAGGGTTGATTCACGTAATTGCTCTGATTTAGAGATGGCTAATTGATGCTGATGTAAGGTTTGAATTGCCGATTGAAGCTGACTACTTTCCTGCTGCTGCAATACCCTATTTTGAACCAGTTCAGCCTCTGCTTCTTTTAGCTGATTAACCACCTGCGTTAGCGCCTCTTGTAAATTTGGCAATGACTTCTTCAAATCAGCCAATCGTTGCTGACGCTCGATAACACCATGTAAATGGGTATTTTTACCGTGATAAATGACGCCCGCAAGGCTAAAAACATCGCCCTGTTGATTCACAAGCTTCTCGCCTGGCGCGAGTGATGCACTGGCTTTAACGCCGTCATCATTATCAGCTAGTAGATAAACGTTTGCTAACCAATCGTTCAGTAGCGTTTGAAATTCAGGTGAACAATCTTTAACCATATTGATTAATGGCGTATAAGTTACATTTGATTTTGTTGTTTGAGACGCTCGTCCAGAAAAACCAACGACCAAAGCACTTGGTGGTCTATTAATCACTGGTGATTCAGATAATAATGCATTTAAGCGCTCGCCTAACACCGCTTCTAAAGCCAAACTCCAAGCATCATCAATCTTCACTTTCTCCCACAAGCGCGCATTATTTTGCAACCCTTGACTGCTTAACCAGCTTGCCAAACCGCTTTCAGCATTAAGAGATTGCTGAATTTTCTCCAAAGAATGCACTTCTGCTTCCGATTGACCAAACACACGCTGCGCTTGCTGCTGTTGCTCGCGCAGTTGCGCAATTTTTGCCTGCACTTCACTTTCATTGCTGCGTAACTTTTGAATGCTTTGTTCAATACTAGCAATCGCTTGTTGCGCTTCTGCCAGCGCCAGTTGTGCTGTTTCTACCCCTTGCACATCAGGCATTTCCAATTGATTAAGCGCCGCCTCAAATCGTTCAACCTGTGTAACACTATCTTGAATCGTTTGGTTTAAATGTTGAATATTATTACTATCGATTTGTATGCGTTGATTAGCTGTCAGTAACGCTTGTGCGCTAGTCTGAAGATTATCGACTGCCGCTCGATAATCTGCTTGTACTAGTGGTAATTTTGCCTTTAAATCGTCCAATGCTGTATGAGATGCATGTTCTTTCTCGATGGCTGCCGTTAATGCAACATTCAATTGAGTTAACTTCTCAGTCGATTCCGTTTTTGTTTTGGCATTACGTGCAAGCGAATCATCCAATTGCTGCAACTGCAACGTCATGCGATCCCGCGCTTCAGTATTCTGCTTAACTTGGTTCTCCAAGCTAGCCACTTCCGCATTGGCTTCATAATAAGCTGCCTGTGCCTTGTTAATCGCCTCGCCTGCATCATAAAAAGCTTGGCGACTGGTTTCTAATCCTGTCTCGCTTTTACGCAGTTCAGCTGTTTGTGCCTCCAACTGATTAACAAGCTTTTCAACCTTTGCTTTTGTTTGTTCCCAGACGTGGCTCGCATCCCGTTTTTTTAGTAGCCAATACTGCCCTTCGGTTAATTTCAGCGACTCTTGCATGGCATGATACTTCTGCGTAACCACTGCTTGCGATTGCAGTTTGGTGATTTGCTTTTGCAATTCACGACAGATATCTTCAACCCGCGTTAAATTCTCACGTGTATCGCGCAAGCGCAGTTCAGTCTCGCGTCGTCGATCTTTATATTTACTAATCCCAGCTGCTTCTTCTAGAAAAATACGCAATTCTTCTGGTTTTGCTTCAACAATCCTTGAGATGGTATTTTGTCCGATAATCGCATACGCACGGCCACCAAGTCCAGTACCCAAAAACAAATCAGCTACATCACGACGACGTACAGCGGTATTATTGATATAGTAAGTTGAGCCTTTTTGACGCTCAATGACCCGTTTAACAGAAATCTCAGCGTATTGACTCCATTCACCGCTCGCACCGCCAAGACTATTATCAAAGATTAATTCAACACTGGCACGTGAAATTGGCTTGCGATTGGATGAGCCATTAAAAATAACGGCATCCATCGCATCAGCGCGCATTTCTTTGGCAGACGACTCACCCAACACCCAACGCACAGATTCCATCACATTTGATTTACCGCAACCATTAGGCCCAACAACGCCAACACGTTGCCCATGCAAATGAACCGTTGTCGGATCCACAAAGGATTTAAAGCCAGCCAGTTTTAAATGAGTTAAACGCAAATTGAATGTTCAGGATTAGGTTTTAATTTTAAGCGTTATAATAACGTTTTTTACAGGCAAAATCTGCATTTTAATCGATACTAATTTAATACACACATTATGACGAATACTCAAATATTAGGCGGTAAGCCAACTGCACAACCTACTAAGGAATTAGAAACCTTTCCCAATCCCAATCAAAGTCGTGATTTTCACATCCATATGGAAATTCCAGAATTTACCTGCTTATGCCCAAAAACTGGTCAACCAGACTTTGCGGTTATTTATCTAGACTACATTCCCGACCAACTGTGTGTTGAGCTAAAAAGCTTGAAGCTATATATGTGGTCATTCCGCGATGAAGGCTGCTTCCATGAAGCAGTAACCAATAGTATTTTAGATGCCCTAGTAGCCGCAACACAGCCTAAATTTATGCGGGTAACATCTAAATTTTATGTCCGTGGTGGCGTCTTCACCAATGTCGTTGCAGAACATCGCAAAGCAGGCTGGAAGCCACAACCGCGTGTTGACTTAACACAATTTGAAACGAATTCTAATATTCGCGGATAAGCGAACAAATCTGTAAAGATTGCTAGAAAAACATTGACAAGCACCGCGCCCGTCATTAATATTGCGCCTTCTTTGGATTGACGCCAATTTAAAGAACGCCGAGTTTAGTATTTGGTTGTAGTAATCGGGGGTATAGCTCAGCTGGGAGAGCACTTGGATGGCATTCAAGGGGTCAGCGGTTCGATCCCGCTTACCTCCACCAAAACACTGCATTATTGAGTGAAAAACTTAGCAAAAACGTTTAGAAATTTAAGCAATATGTAGTAAAATACGTTGCGTTGTGAGTAGTAGTAATAATTCTTAGGTCCCCATCGTCTAGAGGCCTAGGACACCTCCCTTTCACGGAGGCGACCGGGGTTCGAATCCCCGTGGGGACGCCAATATTTTAATAGGTGGCTTTGTGCACTTATCTGAAAATTATCAGCGGTTATTTCAATAGTCATGATTTCAAAGCTGAATTTTTTCAGGCAGAAATCAAATCTAACTAGCAGCTAAATTCTATTTTATGAGATGTTTTTAAATAAAAAATCTTAGTTTTTCGCTAAGATTTTTATTTTTCAACTGTTGGATAATTCAATTAATAAGTAAGCGATAGCCGTTTAATTATATTTCCAAACAAATCTTACCAAAGTGTTTATTGCTTTCTTGATATCGGAATGCTTCAACTATATTTTCTAGTGGGTAAGTTTTATCTATGACTGGTTTCATATTGTTTGCATCAATCGCTTTAATCATTTCTATCTGTTGAGTTCGATTGCCTACGATTAAACCTTGCAAGCGAAGTTGTTTAATTAGTGCTGTAACAACTGATAATTCCCCACCTATGCCAGTCAAAATACCAATAATTGAAAGATGACCTCCAACGCGTGCTGCAAGCATTGATTGATTTAATGTTGCGGGACCACCAACTTCAACAACATGATCTACACCTCTACCACCTGTCAACTCTCGAGCCACTTCCCCCCAATTAGCCACTTTTCGGTAGTTAATTAAATAATCTGCACCGAGTGCCTTTAGCTTTTCCAGTTTTTCATCACTCGATGATGTAGCAATAACAGTAGCGCCAGCCATTTTCGCAAATTGAAGTGCAAAAATAGAGACGCCTCCTGTACCTTGTACCAATACGGTATCTCCCGCCTTTAGGCCACCATCTGACATTAGTGCTCGCCATGCAGTAAGTGCTGCTGTGGTTAAGGTCGAAGATTCTACATGGCTCCAGCCTTTAGGTGTGTGCGTAAAGGCATTAATAGAGGCAGTAACAACCTCTCTTGCATAGCCATCAACACCATCACCTGGTGTGGTTGCAAACCCTTCCACAAGCGGCTCTCCATCAAGCCAAGTTGGGAAAAACGTACTAACGACATAATCCCCAACTTTAAATTCAGTAACATCATTCCCAACTGCAACAACAACGCCAGCACCATCAGCCATTGGAATACGTGGTTCAGTTGGTCCCCACATCCCGCTAACAACTGCAAAATCGTGATAATTTAATGCATTAGCATGAAGCCGAACGGTGATTTCTTTTGATTGAGGATCTAAGGCTGATCTCGTCCCTACCGTGACGTTATCGTAACCGCCCCCTGCTTTAACAATAATTGCTTTATTTGTCATAGAAAAGCTTTCTGTTTATTTAATTGCCTATCGCTTATAAGAATAGACGCAACCCTCTCGTTAAAGAGTTGCTTCTACCCCCCCTTCGTCTGGTTTATCTTATCGCTAATGGAACTAACTTACCTGCCTTCATATCTGGCATCAGTAGATATTTCCCATCAACCGATAATGCTATGTCTGCAGATGACTGATGTCCTTCTGAAATCAGTTGTGGCGTTGCTTTTGGCTCACTTAACTGCCAGACTTTGCCATTAGCCCAGTCACTGACATATAGAGTACCATCAGCATCCCTCACCAATCCATCTGCGCCACCAAATCCCTCGTTTAACAATGATACTTTTGCCGTTGGTTTGGCCGATACGCCAGAAAAAGCGACTTGAAATAACTTGCCTGTTCCAAAGTCAGCTACTAACATCTTATTTGGACCATCCATTAATAAACCATTTGGACGTTTGATACCAGATTGATCATTTATTAATTGAATTACCTTGCCTGCTGGTGTGATTTTATAAATAGCACCATGTTTGCCGTTGTCATCTCCACTATCTGAAACGTAGACATTACCTAGCCCATCAATCTCAATATCATTTAAAAAGATAGGTTTATCTTGAAAGTCAGCTGGTTTTGCAATGATCGTTTTCTTCCCATCAAGAGTAACACGCACCACATGATCAACATCTGCTATATAAAGTTGATTATTGAATAAATCCATCCCTTTGGGATCGTTTAAACCATCAATCAATGTTTTAGTTGATCCATCTTTATTTAAAACAGTCACCTTTCCATCACCATTCTTACCAAACTCGCCGATTTCAGTAATAAATATCCGTCCGTCCGGATGGGCAATGGCTGACTCAGGCATCTGTAAATTATTTAACACCTTTGTTGATGAAGGCATAATCTTAACCGTCGCTTCTTCTCCATAACTAATACGGTATATCACGCCATTATAGTCATCAGAAATTAATAATGATCCATCTGGCAGTTGTAAGACATCACTTGGACGTCCCCAAACTTCACCATTATTAAGCCAGCCATCAATGAACACCTCACTACTTTTAACTTGATGCTTTGCATCATACTTAATACGCATTAATTGATAACCTACAGGCTTGTCTCTATTCCAAGAGCCGTGTTGAGCAACAATAGCATCACCTTGGTATTCCGTAGGAAATTGCTGCCCTGTGTAAAACTTAAATCCTAGGTTTGCACTATGAGCTTGGAATTCATTCACTGGGAATGTAACGTCTTTTGGTGCTGTATTGCTTATCCAGTCTTTTTGTCGTGCATTACCGCCTGCATAATAAGGAAATCCAAAGTGCATCCCTGTTTTAGGTGCGGCATTGAATTCATCATGCGGAATATCATTCCCCATCATATCCACACCATTATCGGTAAAATGAAGAATATTTGTACCTGGTTGAAAGTCCATCCCAACTGAGTTTCTAACCCCTTTTGCGTACGTTTCTACTGCGCTACCATCAGCGTTCATTCGAATAATACTGGCTTCAATCCCTTCAGGCGCACAAATATTACATGGTGCACCGACGGTAACGTACAGTTTTTCATCAGGTCCGAATGCAATATACCGCCATCCATGATGAAACTTGTTTGGTAGCTTGTCATAAATCACTTCACGCATTTGTTTAAATGGAAGGTTTAAATCAAAATCAGGTGCGGCATATCTTGTGATGCGATCTTGCTCTGCCACATATAAGTTTCCTTTATGCATTGCAACACCATTTCCAACATTAAGATCATCTAATATGGTAATTACTTTGTCAGCTTTATGATCTTTATTTTTATCAACAACTGCATAAACATTTTTACCCCGCGTACCCACATAGACATTGCCATTCGTACCCAGTGTCATTTGTCTTGCGCCAGGAACGTCCGCATAAACCTCCGCTTTAAAACCTGGCGGCAATTTAAGTTTGCTCAAATTTTCTTCTGCTTCTACAGCACCTGCAAAACTAGACACGGCGATTAAACTTAATGTTGCAAAAGCAAAAGTGTTAATTAATCTATATTTATAATATTGGATTTGATCAAGCGTAGTTATTTCAGATTGACCGCTAGATTTGAATTTATTCATTTTTGTTTCCTATGTTTTAGATTGTTATTCCATCTAGATGAGATGCTTACAAATTAGGCTTCCATCAAATTTGCTTCGACAATATTTTTAGCGAAACTTTTATAGGCAGCTTCTACTTTTTTCGCCATCGTATCTGGAAATGCATGGAACTCATCTGCCTCAAGTGCAGCAATGATAGCTTCAGGAACAAGTTCAGTTGGCTCTGCGATTTCACCAATACCAAGCCCATTCGCCATATCGGTTGAGATCGGTCCAGGATGTACGCTAACTACTCGAGTTCCTTGTTCTTTTAACGAGTCGCGCAAACCTTGGGTAATAGAATAGGCAGCTGCTTTTGATGCCGAGTAAGTTGTAAAGTCTACAAAGGTCTTAATCGAAGCAATTGAATTAAGCTGGACTATTGCACCACCGCCATTTTTCTTAAGTACCGGCGCAAAAGCCTGTGCCATTCGAATTAGGCCATAAACGTTGATTTCCATCTCTTCTTGCAAAGCTGTTATCGTATTGCTCGCCAAAGGGTTTGCCACATTCGCAATACCAGCATTATTAATAACCACCTCAACATCTGCAGCTTTTTTTGCAGCGGCAGTAATACTGTCGGGATTATTCAAATCAATATGCAATGGCACGATACGTTCTCCATAGGTTTCAACTAATGCATCAAGTGACTCTAATTTTCGTGCAGCGGCGTAAACTTTCCTTGCTCCAACGCGTAAAAACTCTTCTACAATACTCTTACCAATACCTCGGTTCGCGCCAGTAACGAGAATAATACGATCTTTAACTGAATACATTTTTTCTCCATAAATTAAAATATAAAAACTTGTTTAAACTGATTGGTTTAAATATACGCAGTTTAAACCAATCGGTCAATACATTTTAAAATTAAGGGAAAAGTTAAACTGAAGGTTGAATTTCGATTAAGCGCAACGCTTGATCAGCTATTGTCGTTAACGCTTCTTTGTCATAAACGTTACGACCAAGCACTCTAAGCGCGACTAATAAGGCAAGAAGCGTTTTAGCAGTAGCGGATGCTTCGATACTTTTCGATATAGCACCGCGTGACTGAGCCACTTCAACACAACGACGAAAAAAAGCTTCAAGTTCACGCAACCCATTGCGGACAATTTTATTAACCTCTTCACCATGCGTAGCAAGCTCAGGTGCAGTATTAATAAGAAAGCAGCCCTTCTTATCGCAGTCAGTTTGCGCATCGGAAACAACGAGACTAAAAAATTTAGCAATTGCTAGTTTAGGATCGTCCATCGCCTCTAGTTCAGCTAAGAAGGCTCGACGCTCTTGATGATACTTTAATAAAGATTTAACGAATAACTGCTCTTTGCCACCAAAAGCATTATATAGACTGCCTCGTGTAATCCCTGTAGAAGAAATAAGATCGGCCATAGAAGCAGGTTCGTAACCTTTCATCCAAAAAACATTCATCGCCTTGGCGATAACTTCATCCTCATCAAATGCTTTTTCCCATGGCATTATCTTCTCACCCACTCAGTTAACATTAATTATATTTTAGCATGTTTAAACCAAATGATATAAACAATGGAGTATAGTTCGGCTTGCGAAGCGCACTGTTTAAACAGATTGCAGATTTAACCCTAACGCGCAATATTTTTATCAACCATTTACTTAAAAGCAGAAAGTAGGAACACTTATTTTAGTAACTACACCTCAATTAAGACCTGGTTTAAAGACATAAAGCAAGTTAGGTTCGCTCATGATAAAAATCCGATCATCATTGCCTACTGCAATCCCCTCTGCTTGTGGGACATTGTGATGCAGTCCATGAAATCCGCGCCACAAGGCTAATGCACCAATTGCTTTACCTTTTTCGTCATACTCTTTAATCATCTTAGATTCGTCACTGAGAAAAAGTAGTTTATCTGTGCGGCTGTGATAAGTGACTGAGGATAAATCTCTCAAAGACCATTTAATGGCAGAGTCCAAAGTTATTTCATTTTTAATCACGATATTGGGTGGCGTTGTCACATCAGCATCTACGAAGCCTTTAATTGAAATCACATTTTTTGGGTCACGCTCTTTAACGACTAACAGTCTTTGATTGTTGTCATCCCATGACACACCTTCAATATTTTTATTACCTCTTGTGCCCATATTTAGCTCAAGCCTTGGGGCATTGTTCGCATCAATGACTGTCGTGTTATCTTCTATATTGACGATAATTAATCGATTGTCTCTTTCATCAGCAATGACATAATTGTTACCAGCAATATGGGTGATTCCTTCAATATCTTCAACACCATTGACAGAAGTTTGACGAATAACATTCCCTTTTAAATCTAGCTCAACAACCTGACCTTCTTTGTTTAATACGGTAAAAAGCGTATTCGTATTTTCGTTATAGGTTAGGCCAGAAGCATTTTCAAGATTTTTGATTGGCAAACCTTCAATCTCAACTTGATAGTTTTTTAGGTTTAATGCGTTATTGTTTGGCTGATGTTGATAGGTATGCCAAAGGTACCAAACGAGCGAATCAACTTTATAAATATAAGTCAACATACCAAATGTAATTAATAGCAATATCCAGAATGATTTTTTGCGTAGAAACATATTATCTTTTTTAAAGTTCTTTGATTAATATTAAGGCTGAATGTTTAAAACAAACAAAACTTAACCAATCTGAATTTTCAGCTTGAGTTAAGGTGTTTGAATTAGAATGTACAAAATTAGGCTTAGATATGCACACCAATAATCATTTTTTTAAAAGACAGCGTCAAGCTAAAATAGTTTTATGAAAAACTCTCTTCCACCTCTTTTTTTAACAACAATGGCCAATACCATCAACCGTGTGGCATTTGTTTCATTCCTATTGCTCAGCTTTGCTAGCAGTATCGCTATGGCCGATGAGAGTATAGAAACGGTTCGTAAACTGACTGACTCTGGAAAAATTCTTCCTTCAGAAAAAATAATTGCTGCTGCAAAAAAAATTAAACCAGGTGATTTTTTAGAGATAGAGCTTGAGCGTGAGAAAAAATATTATGTGTATGAAGTAGAAATACTTGATGATGAAGGTCAAGTTTGGGAGCTTAAATTTAATGCTGAAACTGGAAAACTCATTAAGTTAGAACGTGACGATTAATCATGCGTTTACTGCTAATTGAAGATGATGAAGCGATAGGCCCTCAACTACTGACTGCTTTAAAAAAAGCAGGTTATGCGGTTGATTTGGCGACTGATGGCATTGCGGCTGAATATCAAGCTGAGCTTGAACCTTATGATTTAATTATCCTTGATTTGGGTCTGCCTAACCGCTCCGGATTAGACGTGTTAAATAATTTGCGCAATCGTAATTGTGTCACGCCTGTGATTATTCTCACCGCGCGTGGTGGCTGGCAGGATAAAGTAACAGGGTTTAATGCAGGTGCGGATGATTATGTCAGCAAACCATTTCAGATAGAAGAGCTGTTAGCGCGCATCAATGCCGTCTTAAAAAGAACGGCTGGTGTTGTAACCGGCGATTTGCAGTATGCCGATTTCAAATTAGATGAACAAGCGCAAACGGTTATATTTACAAATGGCGAACAATCCAATTTGACTGGTATTGAGTTTCGCTTATTACGCTATTTTATGTTGCATCCAGGTCACGTATTATCGAAAACCGTATTGACTGAGCATGTATATGAATACGATGAAGATAAAGACAGTAATGTGATTGAAGTTTATATCAATCGTTTGCGACATAAAATAGGCACCCATCTCATTCAAACGAAACGTGGGCAAGGTTACGTGTTTGGTAGTAAGCCGTAATGATTTCACTTAATCGGCAGCTTTCTTGGGGGCTTGCATTCAGTTTAATTGCATTACTAACCTTGCAATGGCTTGTTGTCACTTACGTCATCAATAACCTCATCGAAAATCAACTAGCTGAGCGTTTAGAACGTCAAGGGGAAAGTCTTTTAGCTGGGATTGAGTTCGATAGTGCTGGTCGATTTTTGGTAGATACTAAATATGTTAACGCCATCTATCAGCGCCCTTTTTCTGGGCATTATTATATGATTCAAACCAATCAACAATTGCAGGCATCACGCTCTTTATGGGATGCTGACATTGCGTTTAAATCACTCAATAAAGGTGTGCAGACAAGAAGCTATGTGAATGGCCCAGAACAACAACCTTTATTGCTCGTAGCTCATGGTTACCAAAAACAAGGACATATCGTCACCATCAATGTTGCAGAAACCCTCGCGCCATTAAAAAATAGCATGGTGCAGTTTCAAATGCTTTATGCGGGCATTTCTTTATTAGGATTAGGCACCTCGCTGTTGATACAACGGTTGATTGTTCTTAATGCGTTACGACCATTGCAGCAGGTAAAAGAGAGTATTGCAAAATTAGTCAGTGGCGAAACGAGCCATATTACCAATAATGGGCCAGAAGAAATTTCACCATTAATTGAAGAGCTGAATCGCTTATTATCAGCTGTGCAAAATAAAACCAAACGATCCAGAGAATCACTTGGCAATTTAGCTCACGCACTCAAAACAAAATTAACGCTACTCAATCAAATAGCAGAACGGCAAGAAATTAATGCGCTACCTGAAATCCGCAAAGACATTTATGCAACAACAGCAACGATTAGTCAGCATATAGAACGTGAACTTAAAAAAGCGCGGCTCATCGGTGATATTCATCCAATGCAGAGGGTTGATTTAACAACTGAAGTTACTCAGCTAATAACGACGTTAAAACAAATCTATATCGGAAAAGACGTGAATATTGCATGGGAAATTGCACCCAATGTCCCGTTTTATGGTGACCGAGAAGATCAACTGGAAATGCTGGGAAATTTGCTTGATAACGCTTGGAAATGGTGTAAAAGCAATGTGTTGCTTACCATTACAAAAGAAGAAAGCATCCTTTTTGTCATTGAAGATGATGGCCCTGGTTGCGCAGAGCAGTCACTTGAAACGCTTATTCAAAGAGGCTTTCGCGCAGATGAGTCCAAACCTGGTAGCGGTCTTGGGCTTACTATTGCTAACGACATTGTTAATAGCTATGGCGGCCACCTAATTTTTGCTGAATCTGCAACATTAGGCGGCCTGCGTGTAGAGATTAGGTTTCCGTTACGCTAGCATTAAAACTAAGTTAGCATTAAAACCAGTCTTTACTCATTTTAGTGACTTTACCTGTTTTTGCATCAATATCGACATCCCATTCAACGCCGTCAGCATCCACTATCTCGAACTCGTAATCCCAACCTTTTTTAAACTTTCTACCTTCAAGCTCTGCATCGTCGATTACCCCAGGTTTGGCAGCTAATGCTTTCGATTTAGCTTCTTCAAAAGAAATTAAACCAAAGGTTTTAGCCATTGTTTCCATTTCATGCAGGTCATCAACATCTGCAAAAGCATTGCTCATTACACCAAAAGAAAGTGCTGTAACTGCAATCACTGTGTTAACTGTGTGTTTCATGTTGATTCTCCAATTTATTAATCGTGAATCCACTTTACAGCTCCAGCCTTAACACAAGCTTAAAATTGGTTTTAAGATTGTATTTTGGCATTTAATCAAAATAGTGCTTTACCCAAAAGTGCCATCAGGTCTTGGTTTTAGTAAGATTGGTAAATAAATAATGGTGTAAATTGCAAAGCTTACTATCCAAAAAATGGCGGCGACTAATACCCACATTGTGTATAACTGCGGGGTTATTATTGGCATCAAAACACGAAATAGCACACTGAGTATTAAGCTAATAAAAGCTACACTTATCCAAGGTGATGGTTTTTTAATGTCACGACCAGTATGTCCTAACGCAACACGCGACATCATGCTAAGTGTGATTAAACCAATTCCACCAATCGTGAATAGATGTAATGTTAAAATAGACATGTTGCTATTTTCAGCTTGTAATCCAAAAAGCATAAAGCCAATATTAATCAACCAAGCGGATAAATATAAACTCCATAGCAACGGTACACGCCATAATCCAGCTGTGTGCCAATTACATAACCGGAAGCCATTTAAGAAAAACAAAGTCCAAGCCATTATTGTCGTCAAATAAATGGCATTTATAAAAATAACATTTAAGAATAAAACTAAAAAGACAACTAATATGCTGATGTCTAACCATTTATATTGTTTTAGTTGGACTTTAACTGCTACGCCGCGCTCAATAAAAAAAGGAATAATGCGACGCCCTATCATGAGTATCAGGCTAAGAAACAACAAGACTGCGCCATTAATAGCGTATAACATGCCATTAGTTAATACATCAAAATAACCCAGAAAAAAGACAATATTGCCAACTACTAACAGAGTGACTTTAATCACAACGGCCAGCTGCATCCATTGTTTTGCTCTAATAATGGGTATGGTGATGGCTAAAATCAGCATAAAACCAAATAGCAAATCTGCCGTAGCCGCCAACGGTAAAAATGTGGTGCCAAACAAAAATAGCACTCTTGCTAAACACCAGAGCACAAATAATGCAGCAAGTGGCTTACCAAATAATGTCGGAATGCCAGTCCAGTTTTTAACTGCCGTTAATAAAAACCCTGCAATAACAGCCATGCCATAACCATAAAGCATTTCATGAGCATGCCATTGACTTGCAGAAATATGCGCAATAGTCACAAACCCATTCGAAAAATAAACCAGCATCCACGACGCAATAGATACTATTGCAAAGATACTGGCGCCCAAAAAAAATGGTCGAAAACCGAGATTAAATAATGTCAGTTTTTTTGTGTCTTCTTGTTTAAATTTATTGATTTGAATGTTCATCAGGTTCTCTCATTATTCTGTGTTATTCATGCTATTGATTAGCGCGTCATTTGCGCATATAACAACGGTAGTTCTTTTGGCAACTCATCTGGTTTTCTAATAACGGCATATCCGCCAGCGCCAAATAAGTGCGGCAAATACTCGTTTGCTTCTCGATCAATAGTGACACAGAACGGACGCAAGCCTTGTTGATGCGCTTGATGTAAGGCCATGCGCGTATCTTCAATACCGTAACGCCCTTCATAGCGATCTAAATCATTGGGTTTGCCATCAGTTAGCAATAACAATAAACGCTGACTTTGTTTCTGTTTAGACAGTATTGTCGTCGCCTGACGGATTGCCGCGCCCATGCGCGTATAGTATCCAGGTTTAATGGCGGCAATACGGCCTTTAACCGCATCATCATAACGTTCGTCAAAACTTTTTAAGCGATTAAAACGCACATTAGCGCGCCTAAGAGAAGAAAATCCATACATGGCAAAGCGGTCACCGGTCGCAGAAAGCGCTTCTGAAAATAGAAATAAGCTATCGCTTATGACATCAATGACACGCGCACTCTCCGAAGCGTAAGCATCGGTGGAAAGTGATAAATCCGCGAGTAATAAACAGGCTAAATCACGTTGCTGATGAACTTGCTTGCAAAATGTGCCAAGACTATCTGCATGGTTACCGCTCAATAAGTCAGCTTCTTTTCGCACCCAAGCATCAAGGTCAAGTTCATCGCCATCTTGTTGCCCTCTAAGCCACGTTCTAGTTGGCGCCAACGCCTGAAATTGGCTACGCAAACGTCTTGCAGTGCTTTTTAGATGGATCGGCAATTTGCATGGTTGCGCTTGCGGCGAAACAAATTCTTGCAGACGACAGTAATCAACTTGCAAAATCTGTTTTTTATAATCCCACTCTGGCAATGAAATTCCCTCACCTAACGGCGTGTCATCTTCACCTGCAGGCGGTAAATCAAGATCAAAGCGTAATTTTGCAACACTCGTTTCACTATCCCGTGCCACGGTCATACTGTCCATGTCTTCAGCGGCTAACGCGGCATTTTTCATATCATCTTCTTCGTCTTGTGGACGGTTGACATTGATATATTCAGTCCACGAAAACAAACTTTCTGCTCGAAACATGACAAGAAATCCATCTTTACCATCTGGCATTTCGGCACGTTCAGCGGCATGTTTGCGAAGACTCTTGGCACTATTTTCTTTTTCGGCTTCTGTACTTTCTGGCGCACCATCGCTTGGAGATATCTTATTATTTTTACTTTCAGGTGGGTTTGGATGCATCCATAGTGGAACTGGTTGAAAAGCTATTTTTGATGGCGGTAATGTTAGAATACTGCCCGGTTTCATTAATGCTTCACGGATAGCAGTCTCTTGTGCCGCCTCTGCCGATGAAAGACTTTCAGGTCTGGCTCGCATAGGCAATAGCGTATCAACAAGGCGGTAGTATTTTGAAGCCAAGCCAGGAAAGCGCATAAGCGTGACCTGAGTGGCTGCTTGATTGCGAACAATCCAGGACAAGTTGCTATCAACATTTGCCGCTGAAAGCGCAACTAACCACAAATACAAGTCACGATTAAGATTACGCGCTGGAAATAACGCTATTTTTTCTGGTAAACGTAATGTTTCACCATCTCGCCAAGATAATTCAATCCGCTCACCACTGCTAGCCATACGCTCTTTCCAACTGCGTCTGGCACCGTGACGAGTAGGCGCAGCAGCGGAAAGATTCAAACCTGAATCACCTCCTAAAGCGCGAAAAAAAATAGCGGCAACTTTGCTGATTTCACTTAAGCTGACGGTAGCATCCACATATTGCTTGTCAGCAGTCCGTGTGACTAATTTATGCCAGAGTTCACCAACGTATTCTTCCATTTTCAAGCTCTAAGTACTAAATTCCAAAATCTAACTTTTAAGTTATAAGTTCAAAGATTTAAGAGAGTAAAGGTGATTCACTTTATTGGCCAAATGTTGCATTAATCACTTCTCGTAAGGCTATTGCAGTCTCAGGGTCATCGGTTAATGTCTCCACCAATGCTGCACTACAAGCTAAAGTTGGCTCACAACCGTCTTTGATTAGTGTTGCTGCGTAGACTAACAAACGCGTACTGGCGACCTCTTCTAAATCATGGTCGCGCAATGAACGAAATGCATGCGCAATAGATACTAGTCGCTTGGCAAGCATTTCATCAATCCCTGTCTCACCCATCAAAATCGTTACTTCTTGTGCCGCTTTAGGAAAGCCAAATGCTAACGAGATAAAACGTTGTCTTGTTGACGGCTTTAACCCTTTAAGAAAATTTTGGTATCCAGGATTATAGGAAACAACCAACATAAAAGATGGCGGTGCTACAAGCATTTCACCTGTACGATCAATTGGCAATATTCGCCTATCATCGGCTAATGGATGCAATACAACAGTGGTATCTTTACGCGCCTCAACAACTTCATCTAAATAGCAAATGCCACCTTCACGCACTGCGCGCGTCAACGGACCATCGCTCCATACGGTTTGTCCATCAACAATTAAATGTCTTCCAACTAAGTCTGCTGCCGTCAGATCATCGTGACAGGCTACAGTGTGTAATGGTAAGCCAAGTTTGCTAGCCATATGGGTAACAAATCTGGTTTTCCCACATCCAGTTGGCCCCTTGATGAGTAGTGGCAATTTGTTACGCCAAGCACGTTCAAAAAGCTCAGCTTCACTGCCCTGCGATTGATAAAATGGTATGGTATTCATCATATTTTCAGTATTACTTTCAATACAAACACTATTTGAAAAGTATTGTTTCAAGAGAAAATTTTGAGTAGAAAAGAGAATGTAAACCCCTCTTTTCTACTCTTCTCACATCTGATTTACACTAAAGCAGATTCTTTTTCTTTTATAAAAAAGCTCCAAATGTACAGTAATAAACCGATTAAGAATACCAGTCCAGCCGCTTCGCGTGACCAGTAAAAAATGGTCAACTGATCTTGCACTGCCATGAAGCTCATTGGCGTAGCAGAAACCCGTTGCAAGTAGGCTTGTACAATCCCTGCCGCAGTTAGCAGCAATGCAATACCAAACATAGAGATTGTCATTAACCAAAAAGACCACATTTCCATCACTTGCGCCCTTTCTGAATTAGCTGCTCGACCACGCAAAATTGGCATGGCATAGGAAATCATCGTAAGCACAACTAAGGCGTACGCACCATAAAAGGCTAAATGACCATGCGCTGCTGTGAGTTGTGTTCCATGTGTGTAGTAATTAATTGGCGCCAATGTATGTAAGAAGCCCCACAATCCTGCGCCTACAAAAGCAACAACACTCGTGCCTAACGCCCAAAGCACAGCCGCTTTATTAGGGTGGTCACGACGACGTTTATTAACCATATTGAAAGCAAAGATTGTCATCATTAAAAATGGTATTGGTTCGAGAGCGCCGAAAATAGAACCCAACCATAACCAATAAGGCGGCAAGCCAATAAAGAAATAATGATGGCCAGTCCCTATAATGCCTGTGATGAGTGTCATGGTGATAATGACATACAACCATTTTTCAATCACCTCACGGTCAACACCTGTGACTTTAATGAGGACGAAAGCTAACATAGCGCCTAAAATCAGCTCCCAAACGCCTTCAACCCAAAGATGCACCACCCACCACCAGTAAAATTTGTCTTTTACTAGATTAGCTGGGTTATAGAATGAAAACAGCCAAAATACGGCTAAACCTAACATACCTAAAGACAATACTAAACTAATAGCAGTTTTGCGACCTTTTAAGACCGTCATCACAATATTGACTAGCCAAGATAGCGCAACTAGTACAATACCAATTTTGGTAGGCAAAGGCTGTTCGAGAAACTCACGCCCCATGGTATTTAGCATGTCATTGCCCGTCCATTTTGCCAAAGACGCATAAGGGACTAACAAATAGCCAAGGATTGTGAGTGCCCCAGCAACAAGGAATACCCAAAAAGTAATGATTGCTAGCTTAGGGCTAAATAATTCTGTTTCTGACTCTTCTGGAACCAGATAGTAAGAAGCACCCATAAAACCGAATAGCAACCATACAATTAATAAGTTTGTATGCACCATACGCGCAACGTTAAAAGGAATGGCTGGGAACAAAAAGTCACCGACCACGTATTGCATGCCCATAATCAAACCAAACAAAATTTGACCTAAGAATAATCCAATTGCGGCAATAAAATAAGGCTTTGCCACCGCTTGAGATGCGTATTTCATTTTCAATATCTCCTATAAGTTAATGGCAAATTAGCCTTCAATGTTTGGTGGCCAATTGTTAGTATCAATTTCAGATGTATATTTGAGAAACTCAATTAAATCGTCTAACTCTTTATCGGTTAAATTGAACTGGGGCATTTGGCGTCGTCCTGGTACGCCAGTTGGCATTCCTTGTATCCATGCTTTAATAAAAGCTGGTCCGCGGCGTTTATAAACATTGCCCAATTCAGGTGCGAAATAGGCACCCTCGCCCAGCAAAGTGTGACAACCAATGCAATTATTGGTCTCCCATATTTTTTTGCCGTGCTCAACGTTTACAGTGAGATTTTGACTATTATCTCTGGTGTGAAGAACGCGCATGCTGTCAAAGGTCAGTGCAAGAAATAAGAGAAAAAAGAAAACACTCCCTCCAAAAAAAACATTACGCGCCATCGACTTGGTAAAAATTGCGCTCATCACTATCCCCTAAGTAGATATTATTTAAAGATTTATGAGCAAAACCACCCATAAAATGTATATTATATGCATCTTTTATAAAATGCAATTAAAATATACCTTTAGATAAAGACGTGATTTTTTGCAGGGTTTGTTGCTACATTAATTGTTTGATAAGAATGCGTGCTAATGGCTCTTCAGAAACGAGTAAATCTGCCATGGAATATTGATCGAATACTGCATACAAAGCCGTTTGCGCTTCACGTAATATACCTCTAAGCTTGCAAACCGATTGAATACAGCATGCGCCTTCTGTATCTAAGCACGGCAAGAAGCCAGCATCGCCTTCTGTCAGTCTGATCAGCTCGCCAATGTTAATTGTTTTTGGGTCGCGCACTAAGCGCAAGCCACCACCCTTGCCCCGGATAGTTTCAATATAATTATTTTGAGATAAAAAATGCACAACCTTGGTTAAGTGATTTTCAGAAATGCTATAAGCACTTGCAATGTCAGCTATTTTAGCTAACTCGCCGCGTTGTATGCCCAAATATAAGATGACGCGAATAGAGTAATCAGAGAAAGTAGTTAAACGCATAAAAACCTTTTAAAGATATATTTAAGTCTTTGCTTATAAAAATCATGGTAATACATATGAATATGTATTTAGCATACACCTTAAAAGAAGCTAATCAGAATTTACTTAAGAAAAATCTGATTAGATTTTTTGTATTTATTTGAAAAGTACTAATGTTATTGCCCATTCTACAATAAGCACATTTGGCTAACCAGCTGACTTATGTCATTAATTTCTATATGGAAACCAGGTAAATATAGGTAGCGTTAAGCCAATCAGAAGCTATTGATACGTTCGTTATACAATGCAGAAACCAAGTCCGACTGCGTCACAATGCCGACTAATCTACGTTCATCATCTACTACGGGGATATGGTGATGAACATGTGGTCGTGACATAAGTGGAATCAGCTCGACAATGTGCATAGTTGCTTCAGCAGTCACAGCAGGCGATGTCATAATCTGACCAACAACTTCTGGCTTATCTGAATAAACAGAAGCCGTTCTTTGGATAAAACGTTTCAGCTTTACTTCAAACCCTTCGTATACATCTAAATTAGCATTTTCCATAAAATTGATTTGCGTAATAATGCCAATCACGCGGCGTGCTCTATCAATAACGGGCAACGCTTTGATATTATGCGCTCTAAGTAGCGCCCACGCCTCTTCTAACTCAGTACCAAACTCAACACTAACGATGTCTTTAGACATGATTTGCGCACAGGTAATTTCGCCAGTACGCCGACGATAAGCTTGCATTTCAGTTTGATGTAATAAATTCTCCAAATCATCTCGGCTAACATCAAATACTTGGTTACGCTCTTTTAAAACGGCATTTAAATCATCTGCCGTAAATCCAAAACGTTGTTCTGGCGGGCTATCTTTTGTCGCATGCGCGTCAGCACTTTTCGTTGGTAAATGCGGATATTGTCGTTTAGTTAAATTGTTATATAAGATTGCTGCTATCAACAACAATAATGAATTCAGCCCAACGGGAAAGAACATAAAGCTATACCCTTGCGTTTGAACGGCGCTGCCGCCTAACACTGTCACCAATGCAACAGCGCCAGCAGGCGGATGCAAACACCTTAAATGAAACATGATGAAAATTGAGAGGCTAACGGCAACTGCAGCAGCAACAAATGTATTGGTAATCCACATTGCGCTGGTAATACCAATAAAAGCCGCCAACATATTACCGCCCATGATTGACCAAGGCTGTGCCAATGGGCTTGAAGGTACTGCAAACAATAAAACGGCAGAGGCGCCAATCGGCGCGATTAAGAGTGGAATTGCGCTATTAGCACCTAATATAAGGTAGGTGATTGAGCAAGTAAATACAATACCAATAAATGCCCCTACCGAAGCCCGCAATCTCTCTGCATTGTTGACCGACATTGATTGTGGAATAAAGCTTTTTATCCAATTGGCCATATGCACACTGACAACCTACCCTATTGTTATTAAATAATTTATTTGATTATTAACGACCATTGCTAGTACCGTCACATAGCAAAAAGGGAGAAATTATACTACTTCTACCACGCGAACTAAAACAAGCAGAGTGTTTAGGTTTAGTTATTGCGCATAAATAAGATCATTTCATCTAACAAAGTGCTATTGCCTCTAAATGGTTTCGCAATGTTGGTCACCATATCGACATGACCATAATCTGGAAACTCTACTACCTTAACGGGGCCTTTTTTTGCTTCAATTGCCTTTGCTAAATTAAAAGTATTTTTTGGCCAAACAATGTCATCCTTCAAGCCAACCAATAACAGTGTAGGCTGATTTTTACCTGTGACATAATTGATTGGCTGGGATTTCCATCTTAATTCCTCAGGGCTAAAAATGTCTTTTAAACGCTGTGATTTTAGCGGTAAAAAATCATACGGGCCAGCAAGGCCAATATAACCTTTAAATGCATCAGGTTTTAAGTTTACTCGCGCAAGATACTCAGTATTTAAATCAAGCATTAGACCAATCTGTGCACCTGCTGAATGCCCTACGATGAAAATGTTGTTAGCATCGCCACCATACTCAGCAATATGTGATTTGACCCATTTGCATGCTAATGCAGCATCATCAATAAAGGTTGGAAATTTCACCTCAGGAAACACGCGGTAATCAGGAATAACCGTCAAATATCCTTTTGAAGTAAAGGCCTCTGCTACAAATAAATAATCTTTTTTATCGCCAGAATCCCAACTTCCACCATAAATAAATAGGACAACTGGCATTGGCTTCTGATTATTGGTTTTTGGCACATAAATATCTAACTTTTGTCGCGCAAGTTCGCCATAAGCGATATTAGGAGTTAATGTTTGGCCATCTACTGGTATCAATCCATTTAATAAATTGACTGGTGAGCAAGCTGTTAACGCGCCTGCAAAAAAAATAGAAGCCAGTTTAAAAAGAGGGTTAAGTTTAGAAAGTTGTTTTAGTTGTGTAATCACTAGTGTGCAAGTTCCATGATGTAAGTTCTATAAGATTAATAGGGTTTGAAATACCGTCAATTGCATGTTGAAAACTAATTGCAATCGATTGATAGATTTTTTAATTGTAAAGAAGTTCTATTCCTGAATGATTATAGTGACTGCCAGACAAACCAAACGAAGAAAAACTGAAGTGGTAATCGTAACCAAAGTATAAATTCAGGAATGGATTTGTAATCTTGAGGATGTAAAGCCATATTGATATTGGCTGGAAAAACAGCAATGATTAATGCAATTAATCCATATCCTGCCAGCATGCGGGTTGGCGGAAAAAGAATAGCAATTGCGCCTAATAATTCAAAAACGCCACTGATCAACACTAACTCTTTTTGATAGGCTAAATAGCTAGGCATTACCTTCGCAAAGATATCGGTATAGACAAAATGGGCGATTCCGCCAAGAAAAAAGAATGCGGCAATCATTAAAATAGACAGACTAGGCATAAAACATATTACCTTTATTAAGACTCCATTATCAACCATTCATGTGGCAATTAGTTTGTCAGACTATTCCGACTTAAATATCGGCTAATGTCTGATGTATGCACATCCCTCTCATTTTATAAACTACGTTCAGAGTTAACGCTCTATTAAAAACTTTATAAACTGTAATTCAAAAGGAGATTTCCATGAAATCAATGACTAAAGTACTATTAGTGTTGGGCGCATTATCAATTCCATTAGCAGTTTACGCTGCTGAAGGTGATAGCTTAAAAACCAAAGCGAGCGATTCGTTAATTACAACAAAAGTTAAAGCCGCATTTGCAACAGATGCTAAAGTTGAAGCTTCGGACATTAGCGTTGACACTGACAGTGACGGTATGGTTTTATTATCTGGAGAAGCTGATACTCAAGCTGAGGCTGATAAAGCCGTAAGTTTAGCTAAATCAGTTAAAGGTGTTACTGGCGTTAAAAGTAACATCTCCATTGATAAAGACTAATTATTTATAATCATTGTTAAGTCAAAATATTGGCTAGTGCAAGACAATTGCACTAGCCAAATTTAATGAATAGCAGTGAAGTTAACTTCTATCTAAAATAAAGAATGCTCATGTCATGAGCTAGCAACCCAATTTACTTATTTGCTAATTTTTTAAAATAAAAAACGAATGACTGGTCAGTAATCATTTATAGGAATCGAGCCCATAAACGTGCGGCTCTCTCTTTTATACGTAACGAAATAGATCGCTTTCTCCACTCTTTCAATGTAATTAGTTTAGATGACTCTAAATCCTTTTCAAAAACAATCTGCAGTTGCCTACCAAAATCTTGACCTAAAATGACTGCATTGATTTCCTGATTATAAACAAAACTGCGCCAATCAAGATTGGTTGAGCCAATGGTTGACCAAACCCCGTCAATTATTGCCGTTTTTGCATGTAATAGAGCATCTTGTCTTTCATAAATTTTAATCTTACTACTCAACAGATCATCAAAAAAAGAGCGTGATGCATGAAACACCAACTCAGAATCCGACTTACTAGGCAGTAATAAATTGACATCTACACCACGCATTGATGCTTGTTTCAATGCATCAATCAGTTGTTGATCAGGCACAAAGTAAGCATTGGTAATTTGAATCTTAGTTTCCGCACTGTTAATGGCGGATAATAAAGTTACATAAATTTGGCTATAAGGCTCATCAGGTGAGCTGCCAATTGCTCGAACCACCTCTTTGCCTAAGGTTTTAATCTCAGGATAATAATTTTTTTCAATCAATGGATCGCCTTTTTGCTTATTCCAAGTTGAAATAAAAAGTTTTTGGAATTCATTAACAATAGGCCCAGAAACTTGTACATGTGTATCTCGCCAACTCACTTCATCGGAACTATTATCTGGCTTAGTTCTGCTAGAAATACTACTAGAATAGACGCTGCTAATATTAATACCGCCAGTAAAAGCAATATTGCCATCCACAATTAACAGTTTGCGGTGGTCACGCTGATTAACATCCCAACCTTTACGTGCATCTAGCGGATTGACTGGATTATATTCTAGGACATTCCCTCCACTATTTATCAATGGTTTAAAAAAGGCATCAGAGGTGTTTATAGACCCAACGCTATCGTAAATTAGATTAACTTGAACACCACTTTGCTGCTTGCGTGTTAATAGTCTAATAAAGCGTTGTCCAATTTCATCATCTTCAATAGTAAACGTTTCTAAATTGATATGATTTTTGGCATTTTCTATGGCAGTAAACATCGCTTTATACGTTGAAGGTCCATCAATTAGTAAATTAACCTGATTGCCAGCAACGAGCGGACCGTCTACTATTTGTTCTTCCAAAGCCAAGTGTCGATCGAATATATTCGTATCATCACTATACTTGCCAAGTTTTGTGAGAATCGCTTTACTCTGCTGCGCACTCAACGCGCCATGTTTACCTTCAATCTGAACAGACCGTGGTGATTGCATCGACATATCAGGCACTAATTTGGGAATGGAACTGCAAGCTGTAAGCAAAGTTGCGCACAGCACGCTTATCGAGCCAGCAAAGTTTAAGGCGTTAAATTTCTTCATGGCTTTCATTACTTTCTTTAACATGATCAAAGTTCAAGCCAATGCATGAGTCTGAAATCAATAAATATAATTTAATAAGGCCTATTCAATAGAGCTTATTCACAAAGCTCCTATCATATTGCCATTTTTCTGTGCCGTATAGCTCAATTGTAATGCGTAAATCAATTACTAACTGCTAGCAGTTTTGCATGGCTCGTTGCAATTTTTGTTCACTATCAAAAGCACTCAATACAAAAATCCCCACGACAAGATGAGGTGGGGATAATTGGATAATTAGTGGTAATTAAAACTAATGTCGTTTAATGTCTGGTTGTTGATCTTCCCAATCAGAAATTTGCTTATCAGCTTCTTCTTTACTACAACCATAAGCTTCTTGAATCTTGCCTGCTAGTTCTTCTCGCTTACCTTCAATAATATCTAACTGGTCATCAGTGAGTTTACCCCACTGCTGTTTAACTTTACCTTTTAGTTGCTTCCAGTTACCTTCAAATTGATCTCTGTTCATGATAGCTCCTCAAAAATGATTAAATATTACAAAGTTATTTAAGATAATTAATTGACTCCAATTAATTTGTCTTGTCTCTATTTAACCTTAGAAGACCAATAACTTAGAGACGTAAAATTCCTATATTTTTGTCAGAAAATACTGACAGCTAAGCATATTCATTACTCTTTATAGCAGTTTTTTTAGCGTAAACCAGTTGGTACGAAAGGAATGCTATGCAAAAAACAAACTTGTTTAAATTATTTTTATGGTGATGTCCGCGAAGTAGGAAGCCGTTGCTTGAGTGAGCGGTAATACGGTTGGTTTGATGATGAAAAAAAATTGCGTCATTAACAATATTGCAATTGCCAAGCAAAAACTGACAATGATTTGTTTTTACCGAACAACATCAATCCAATTCATCAAAGTTTAATATTAATTAGAATCAAATAACGCTCACGCTCGTGTTTGCTTTATGCCCTTATCTTGCTAATGAAATACCAACTCTTAGCTGGGTATCGCTACGCTTATCGTAATCCAATAATGTTTCGCCATATCCGCCAAGCACTTGAAAATGTAGAAAAGTACCTGTACGACCAAATATCTTATCGCTGATTGGATAAGATAAATCAATTTGCCCCTGCGCGTAACCATCGGTTCCTTGACGGTACATCGCAGTTAAAATAGCTGCATTATCACGTCCGTATCGAGCGATCCAATCCACATAGCCACGGTAGTGATTGATATCATCATTATCTGATTTTTCGAGATAATAGTAAAACTTAGGCATAAAAGTCAGCTTTCTACCACGTGTTGTATCAATTTCCCAACTTGGCTGAACAAAAGTAGTATTTAATGAGCGTGACTCTAAGCCATCTCGTCCGTTTGATTCATGCTCTACTCCAAATTTCCAACTATTAGGGTTAAAGCCTTTGCCACTTTCATCCCAGAAATAATAGGCGCTAGGACGATAGGTAGTGTCTTTAAACGGACTAGACTCACTGCCTAAATCCCAAATACCCGTTTGAGTGTAGGCGAAATATAAATTACTTGCATAGGGAATGACTTTAGCAACGCTAGCACCTGGATCGAATGGGCGATATTTAAAACTGATTTGAAACCTTGAATCAAAGTCTCTTTCTTTAGTTGAGCCGACAATAAAATAAAGTGGCTCATTTGCACTTATGGTTCGCTCCTCTTTTGGTTCTGGAATTAAGATGGTCTCAGGCTTTTTTTCTGCATCAATAGCAGCCTGTTGCTCAGTTTTCGCTACTGGAGTCACAATCGGTTGTTGAGAGGTGACTGCCTGATGAGAGGCAACATCAATCGGATTGGCCGTCATCAATAAACGATTCGATGGTTGATCCGTTAGCTTAGCTAATACATCACCATTAAATGCCGTTGTCACTTTGCCTGTATAAACACGCCGTGTTTCGCTACTTTGCGCTTCAACCGCAATTAGCTCAACGACTTCACTAGTCGCCTGAGTGAAAATAGTTAAACTTAATGTTGCGGGCCAGTTGGCCTCTGCGCTTGGTTTTACCACTTCAAAAGAGATGGCTTTATTAGGCTCAAGCAGTTCATTTTGCGTTGCAATCAACCAATTTTCTGCCGCAAGAGATTGCGCTGCAAACAATAATGTTGTTGTAATCCAGAATCGATTCATTATTTCACCTACCATCTATTGTTAAAATTAAAGCGCGTTTCTTTGACGACGAACTTCATACAGACAAATGCCACTTGCAACACTCACATTTAAGCTTTCGACTGAGCCAAACATTGGAATGGTCACTAGCGCATCACAGCTTTCCGCTGTTAAACGACGAATCCCATCTCCTTCTGCACCCAAAACTAATGCAATTGGGCCATCCAATTTGGTATTCAACAATGTACTTTCTGAATCCATTGTGGTGCCAATCACAAATACGCCTGCTTCTTGTAGCTCACGAATCGTTCTGGCTAGATTAGTAACAGCGATAAACGGTACCGTTTCTGCTGCACCACTGGCCACTTTACGCACCGTTGCATTTAAACCAACCGCACGATCTTTTGGTGCAATCACCGCATGCACACCCATACCATCGGCTACACGTAAGCAAGCACCTAAATTATGCGGATCTTCTACACCATCTAAAATTAAAAAGAATGGTGGCTCTTTTAAATCAGACTCTAAAATATCGTGAATATCTTTATATGGAATGGGTGTATCCATCACGCGTGCAATCACACCTTGGTGACGGCCATTTCTCCCAGCCATACCATCTAATCTGTCACGATCAACTTGCATGACACGCACGTTAGACGCTTCTGCCAATTTAAGTAAATCTTTCATCCGTGGATCAACACGGTCTTGATCAATTAAAATTTCTTGAATGCTAGTTGCATGCTGGCGCATGCGGCTAAGGACGGCATGAAAGCCAAATAATATACGTGCATCGCTCATGATTTATCTTTTAAATTATCTTTTCTTAGTACGGCTATTTTTACGGGTACTGCTGGTTGATTTCTTGCTTTTCTTTGCAGGCGCTTTATTCACAGACGCACTATTAGGTGATGTTCGCGCTGATTTGCTACGCGGTTTTGTATCTGATTTTCCATTCTGTTTGACCTGATTAGTCCGTGTTGGTTTTCTTCCATCTACATTCTCACCAGGGGCAAGCGTTAAACTGCCTGATTTCTTCACTAAACTAAAGTCGATTTTAGTCGTTTCCAAATCTACACGCGCTACTTTAATGGTTACTCTGTCACCCAAACGATACTTCTCATTCGTACGTTCACCCACCATCGCATGATGCGCTTTATCATAATGAAAATAATCATTGCCTAGCTCTGTTACATGCAATAAACCTTCAACATAGGCATCATCTAATGCGACAAATACGCCAAAAGAAGTAACGCCAGAAACTGTACCATCAAATATCTCGCCGACTTTATCTTGCATGTAATAGCATTTAAGCCAATTTGTAACATCGCGACTTGCATCATCAGCACGGCGCTCAGTCATTGAGCAATGCGTTCCTAATGCTTCCCAGTCTTTCGCTTTATAAGTTTCGCCTTTTACAGCGGCTTTAATTGCGCGATGCACCAATAAATCTGGATAACGACGAATTGGCGAGGTGAAATGCGTATATGCTTCATAAGCCAAACCAAAGTGACCTTGATTATCAGGGCTATAAACCGCTTGTTGCATTGATCTTAACAACACAGTTTGCAATAGTTGCTCGTCTGGTCGGCCTTTAATCTGACTCATTAATTTAGCGTAATCTTTAGCATGTGGCTTATCGCCACCGCCAACACCAAAGCCAAATTCCGCCATAAAGGTTCTCAGTAACTCAAGTTTTTCTACTGTCGGACCTTGATGCACACGGTAAATCGCTGTGTGCTTTTTACTTTCTAAAAAGTTAGCTGCGCATACATTGGCTGCCAGCATACATTCTTCAATAATCTTGTGCGCTTCATTACGTGAAGTTGGCACGATGCGGTCAATTTTGCCATCATCGTTAAACATCATCATGGTTTCAACGGTTTCAAATTCAATTGCACCACGCTTTTGACGCTGCACTAACATCGCTTTGAATAGCGCATATAAATTCTGTACATGCGGCATCACGTGCGCATATTCTTTTGCTGTTTCGCCTTGTGGATTTTCGAGCATCTCGCTGACTTTGGTATAAGTCATCCGCGCTTTAGATAACATCACAGATGGATAAAATTCATATTTCCCAACAATACCGTCAGCATCTACTTGCATGTCACACACCATGCATAAGCGCTCGACATCTGGATTTAATGAGCATAAGCCATTCGATAAAGCCTCTGGCAACATCGGAATTACGCGTCTTGGGAAATAGATAGAATTGCCGCGGTCTATGGCACCTTTATCAAGCGCATCATCAGGTTTAACATAAAAACTCACATCAGCAATCGCCACCACTAAACGCCAACCAGCACCTTGTGGTTCAGCATAAACCGCATCATCAAAATCACGTGCCGTTTCGCCATCAATGGTAATCAGTGGCAATTCGCGTAAATCAATACGGTCTTGGTAATCACTAGGTTGTACGGTCTTAGGAATCGCTTCCGCTTGCGCAATCGCTTTCGCAGAGAACTCATGTGGCAACTTATGCTTACGCAGTGCAATTTCAATTTCCATGCCGCTATCAGCATAATTACCTAAAATTTGCACCACTTTACCCATCGGGTGCACATGCTTAGAAGGTTGCTCTGTCATTTCAACAATGACGATTTGCCCTACTTTTGCACCCATATCAAGGTGATAAGGAATAAGAATGTCTTGATTGATGCGTTTATCTTCTGCAGCAACAATCGTCACGCCTTGACCTTGCATCACTCGACCAACTAAGGTTTCGTTAGTGCGTTCCAACACTTCAACAATCTTACCTTCCGGTCGCCCTCTTCTGTCTAAGCCACTTACGCGCACCATGGCACGATCACCATGCATGACCTGTTGCATTTCTTTGTTAGATAAAAACACATCTTCTGTGTGTAGCTTTTTATCGTCGGGGACTAAAAAGCCAAATCCATCTGGATGGCCTTGGACGACACCTGCAATGGCTTCAATTTTTTCTGGCAGACAAAGCAAACCTTTGCGGTTACGCATGACTTGACCTTCCCGCTCCATCGCATTCAACCGTCTTCCAAAAATCTCTTGCTCTTCCTCTGCGATTTCTAGTAAATCATAAAGCGTTTCTAACACAACAGGCACACCTTGCTCTGTTAGCACTTGCAAAATAAGCTCGCGGCTTGGCAATGGCGTTTCATATTGAGCGGCTTCACGCTGCGCATGCGGATCTTTATTGCGGAGAGAAGTATTCTTCTTTGACATCTAGGCTTTTCGTTGATTAAAATTTATTAGGTTAATATTGAGTCGATTAATATTGGTTAACGCTTAATTGCTTTGTATAATTGCAATTTTTAATTCCATATTGTCATTATAACGTTGATTTGTTATTGACTAAACCTTTATAACACAAGCTATTAACGTTATTCAAAGCCTTATTCAAGCTTTATTCATAGCCTTGTGGATTTCTGGATTGCCACCGCCAGGCATCGCGACAAATATCTTCTAAACTTTTCGTCGTTTGCCAACCAAGCACCTGCTTAGCCAATAAAGCATTCGCAAAGTAACTGGCAATATCGCCAGCACGCCTATCAACGATTTTATAAGGCACGCTTATACCCGTTGCCGATTCAAAAGCATGCACCAGCTCTAACACACTATACCCGCGGCCAGCACCTAGATTAACTGTCAACAATCCACAATCATTAGCTAAAGCATTTAAAGCAGCCAAATGGCCTAAAGCTAAATCCACCACATGAATATAATCGCGCACACCCGTGCCATCAATGGTTGGATAGTCGTTTCCAAAAACGTTTAAATATTCACGTTTACCAACCGCTACTTGCGAAATATAAGGCATTAAATTACTCGGCACACCATTCGGGTCTTCACCAATCTCACCACTAGCATGAGCGCCTACTGGGTTAAAATAGCGCAACAAAGCGATATTCCAACTCGTATCAGCAACGCTTAAATCTTCTAGCACCTGTTCAACCATGCGCTTATTATGGCCGTATGGATTAAATGGGCTTAATGGCGCTGTTTCAGGAATTGGTTTGTCATCTGAAAAACCATACACAGTAGCGGATGAGCTGAACACGATGTTTTTAACAGCATGTGCTGCCATCACTTCAAGCAAAGCTATACTGCCTGTTACGTTGTTATCATAATATTCCAATGGATTTTTAACAGAATCGCCAACAGCTTTTAATCCTGCAAAATGGACGACTGCATTGATTTTATGGTCAGAAAACAAGCTATTTAAGCAGTCTTTATCACGCACGTCACCTTCAATTAAGGTGATAGTTTTACCCGTCATTTTTTCTACTCGTTGAATAGAAATTGGTTTGCTATTGCAAAAATTATCCAAAACAACAACATCAAAATTAGCGTTTAATAGTTCCACACAAGTGTGAGAACCAATATAGCCTGCGCCGCCCGTTACGAGTACTTTCGTCATACGATTAAGCCTCTTTTAACGCGTAAATAGCGGGTAAATTACGCCACCAGCCATGTATATCCATGCCACATCCAAAGATATAGCGATTAGGCGCATTAATGCCCACATAATCTGCCGTCACAGGCTTTTGTTTACCGAGCTCTTTTTCAACTAATACCGCGACCTTGACTTGTTTAGCGCCGAGCAAATAACATTCATCAACAATCGCTTTTAAGGTGTGGCCTTCATCCAAAATATCATCCAAAATCAACACGTTTTGGCCTTTTATTGTTGCTTTTGGTTTGACAACCCAACGTACTTCTTTGCCCTCAACCCCATCTTGATAGCGTGTTGCATGTAAGTAATCAAGCTTTAACGGAAAAGTTAACAGCGGCGTTAATTGGCCTGCAAAAAAAACAGCGCCATTCATGACGCTGAGTACAGTCGGAGAGTCATTTTGATAGTCTGCATTTAATGCTGCCGCAACTGTAGACACTGCAGCAGAAACGGTCTGCTCACTGTAAAGCATCTCTGCATCTTGTTTGTACTGATGCGGATTAACTAGACTCATGGATTTATTAGGCTCATAGGTAAAATACGCTCATAAAGATAAGTTTTTTAGATATTGAGCAAAGTCAGCTTTTAACTCTGGATGCTTAAGCGCCAATTCAACGTTCGCTTGCATAAAACCAAGTTTGCTACCGCAATCAAAACGTTTGCCAGCAAAGCGATATGCGTAGACGTCTTGCAGCTTCATGAGGTCAGCAATACCATCCGTTAATTGAATTTCACCACCTTTGCCAGGCTTCACTTTTTCTAAACAATCAAAGATTTGAGGAGTAAAAATATAACGCCCAACCACGCCTAAATTAGATGGTGCATCTTCAGGTTGAGGCTTCTCCACAATGCCATTCACTTTCAGCAGTCCCGTTGCAATAGCCTCAGCATCAACAATACCGTAACTCGCTGTTGCGCTTGGATCTACATCTTCAACGCCTAAAACAGAGCAGCCTCTTGCCATATAAACATCTGCCATTTGTTTAGTGACTGATATATCAGCATCAATTAAATCATCTGCCAAAATGACGGAAAAGGGCTCATTGCCAACAACAGGTTTTGCACAAAGAACGGCATGCCCAAGCCCTAATGCTTTTGGTTGACGAATAAAAATACAAGAAACGTGTGATGGCAAAATGTCATGCAAAATGTCTAGCAATTTTTGTTTACCACTTGCTTCAAGTTGCGCTTCTAGCTCTCCCGCCACATCAAAATGGTCTTCAATAGAGCGTTTATTTTTACCCGTAATAAAGATTAATTCTGTCGCACCAGCAGCAATCGCCTCTTCAGCCGCATATTGAATCAACGGTTTGTCCACAATCGGTAGCATCTCTTTCGGGCTTGCCTTAGTTGCTGGCAAAAAGCGTGTGCCAAAACCCGCTACCGGAAAAACTGCTTTTGTAATTTTTGTCATATTCACCTAATGTATCGTTGTTGTTTCTGGTGCAAAACCAGCATGGGTTTTACTCGTTAAATCAATTTTATATTCTTCGACCCAAGTTTTCAAACCTGCTTTAATGACTTGCTCATCTTCATCATGAATTGATTCTATCCATTTCAACAACTTTCTCACCCAAATCATGTCAGCCGGTCGTGCCAAAGCAATGCGTAATTTTTCATGTGGTGTTAGCAAAGTATGCTCATCATCGGCCAACAACTCTTCATACAGTTTTTCACCTGGTCTTAACCCAGTGTAAACGATTTCAATCTCATCTTCCGCTAAACCAGACAACCGAATCATGTCTTTAGCCAGATTTACAATCTTAACGGACTCACCCATGTCTAACACAAAAATCTCTCCGCCTGCGCCCATCATGCCAGCTTGTATCACCAATTGTGCTGCTTCAGGAATCGACATGAAGTAACGCGTAATTTCTGGATGGGTAATGGTTACAGGACCACCATTGGCAATTTGCTCTCTAAATTTAGGAATGACGCTGCCACTGCTACCAAGTACATTACCAAATCTGACAGTGACAAACTTAGTGCCGGTTTTCTCTTGCAATCCTTGGCAAACCATCTCGGCCAACCGTTTACTCGCACCCATGACATTGGTTGGATTCACCGCTTTATCGGTAGAAACCAATACAAACTTACTAATCTCTGCGTCTTTACAGGCTTTAGCAACGATATAAGTGCCTAAGACATTGTTAGATAATGCTTCCGCCACATTCACGTTCTCCATCAAAGGCACATGTTTGTAAGCCGCAGCATGATAAACAACCGTCGGTTGATAAGTGGTTAATAGAGCTTTAATGCGTAGCTCATTTCGCACGTTAGCCGTTACAAAACAAATGTCAGTTTTGCCATTCAAACCTAACTGGCTAAACTCCTGCTCAATTTGATATAAAGAAAATTCAGAAGTATCAACACAAATAAGTTGGCTAGGATGATATTTAAGAATTTGACGACAAAGTTCAGACCCAATTGAACCACCTGCACCAGTTACTAATACTGCATTATGTTGAATTAGCTCATGCAAACCCAAGGCATCTAATTGCACAGGCTCCCGACCAAGCAAATCTTCAACCTCTACCTTACGAATTTGAGAAATGCTGACTTTTCCACTAATTAAATCATCAAATGCAGGTACTGTAAGTACGGTCATTCCGCATGCATTGGCAATATCTACCGCCGCTCGTCTTTTTGTATGATCGACCGATGGCATCGCCACAATCACATGGGCTATCTTATAGTGTGCAGCCAACCGTGGTAAATCGGTAATCATACCCAAAACTTTAGTGCCAAATAACTGTCGCCCAACCATAGATCGATCATCATCCAGCAATCCAATCACTTGCCAGGCCTCACTGCGTGCTAAATCTTTCACCAAAGCAACCGCTGCTTCGCCTGCACCCAACACAATCACAGGCTTACCCTTAGAGACTAAACCACCATACTGGTGATGCTCCTTCCAGGCACGGTATGCAAAGCGACTTGCACCCATGGCTAGTAATAATAAAATTGGGTTTAGCAATAGAACTGAACGAGGAATGACGCCAAACGGTTTTAGCATTAAATAGGTAGAAGCAATCAACAATCCTCCGACACCGATTGCTTTAAGAATGCGCTTAAGATCAGGAATACTAGCAAAGCGCCAAACACCTTGGTATAAGCCAAATGCAAAAAAACAACTAACTTGCATAGGAATAACCCATGATAAATTCAACCACATCGTCGAGAAAAATGTTGCAGGGATGTCGAAGTTAAATCTTATCCAATACGCCATCAGCCAAGTGATGACGGCTACTGATACATCATGAGAAAAAGCAGCCAGCGCACGAGGATTTTTAATAAAATGCCAATTAAACATATTTATGTTTTCTTAATATCGTTGTTATATTAAGCATTTTAACCAAGTTCTCTGATTAACATAACGATTACCTTTAAAACTCACCATATTAGCTAATGAGAAACATTGTCTCTCTTAATCACTTTCATCACAGTCAGGAAAATAATATGACAATCTAATTTAAAAGATTGGTGTTTTAAATAATAAGCATCCAATGCCACTTTTTCAGGAATAGACACTTCATCTCGCCCATTGACTTGCGCCCATCCTGTGATACCTGGCTTTAGCATATCTACACCATACTCAGTTCTTAAATTAATTAAATCATCTTGATTAAACAAAGCTGGCCGTGGTCCAACAATAGCCATATCACCTTTTAAAACACTCCATAATTGCGGTAGCTCATCTAAGCTAGTTTTGCGGATAAAACTACCAACTGGCGTTAAATATTGACTAGGGTTGTTTTGTTCATTCATCAGGTGGGTTGCTATTTGCGGTGCGTCTCTTTGCATAGAGCGAAATTTAGGCATATTAAACAGTTGATTGTTTTGCCCAACACGCTCGCTCCAATAAAGCGCAGGGCCTGCAGAAGTTAGCTTGACTAGCAAAAGTGTAATGAGCGTTAGCGGCATCACAGCAAACAGAGAAACCATTACAATTAAAACATCACAAACTCTTTTTATAGCATTCATTTATTACTCACCGTTCTTTCAATGCCTACTCTAACGCGGTAAGGCGGCTTCCAATTGAGCAATGTTTTTGCTTTTGTAATATCAACTTGCAAATTACCTAATAAGCGATTAGATAGTGTAGTTTTACCAATTAACTTGAACACAAAGCTAAGCAGCTTTTGCGAGATTGGCAAGAGTAAGTGTCTTTTACCACTGGCTGTTTTAATGTATTTTATAAGAGTTGTTGTGGAAATATCATGATCATCCGATATCAGAAATGTTTGATTCGCAGCATTAGGGTGATACATGCATAACATAATAAAATCAATCAGATTTTCAATAAAAATAAAACTACGTTTGTTTTTAACACGGCCAAAGGGTAGGGGAATATTCAGTTGCGCCAATTGAATTAGATTTTTAAAATTTGCTTTTACGCCTTCGCCATAAACTAATGGTGGCCTAATAATTACAACCTCCAATCCAGTCTCTTCTGCAATACTCATTAAAACCTTTTCTGCTTCGTACTTCGTTTTCCCATAATCATCTTCTGGCTGGGGGATATCGGCTTCATTAAAAGCTACTTTACTGGTCCGCTCGCCATTCACTTTCACTGAGCTTAAATATATTAATCTTTTCACCCCAGATAGTGCTGCTTGTGCAGCCAACTGCCGAGTCACATCAATATTAACATCTGCATAAGCCTGATAAGTATCTGATGCCCCATCATTCATTACATGTGCACGACCAGCAAGATGAACAACTACATCAACTTCTTTTAGAGCTTCCACCCAATCTGTATCTTTAGTGAGTACTTTAGGAACAAAGGTTATATTTTCTCTTTGCCTTATGTAGCCTCTTGTCACTGCAATAACCTCATGGGCTTGTTCGGATAAGGCATGGCATAATTTTTTGCCAACAAACCCAGTAGCACCTGTGACTAAAGTCTTCAAAGTAAATCCTCCACAAGAACTTTAAAAAATACCAACTATAATGAATAGAGCCAACATATATCTATCAATTAATCTTCGTCGTGCATAGGGAACATAATTAAGCAACTTTAATCTTGAATACACGCTACTCGAATTTAAAATTTCTAGAAGTTTGCCAAGCTCAACCCTCGGATTGATAGCATTGCATATTTGCACGATCTTTAGGACTTCATTGCTATACCAACTTTTCTTTAACTTTTTCAACCTCATCCATTTTGCATTAATGCCAACATTCGCACCAACTACATTTTTCTGGTGCTGACGATATTTTAATGAAGGTGCGAAATCAATTACCCATGTACGCTCATGGGCTCTACAAATAGCATAAGTTAGCCAATCATGTAAAGCCACCATATTAGCGAGACTACTCTCATTAATTAACTGCTCACGCACCATATTCACCAACCAAGGTGTCATTAAAAAAGTGCAACCAGGTCCAGAAGATTCAAATAAATAATCCCATTTTCTTTGTGGATTTGATTTAACAATCAGCTTTTCTTTTCCGTCTTCCCAAAAGGCAATAACATTTGAAGAAACACCTTCTGCTTTATGCTGTTGGGACAAGTTGATATGTTTAATTAATTTATTTGTTTCCCAGATATCATCCTGGTCTGAAAAGGCCACATAGTCGTAGCCTTCAATATTGACACTAGTAATGAGTTTATAAAAATTTTTCCCTGCACTGCCAAAGCGATTACTTTTAGGCAATATCTGGATACATTTGATTTCTTGCGAGCACTTTTCTAGCCATTCTAATGTGCCATCATCTGAAGCGTCATCAGAAATGAATAACGTAACATTAACTTCCTTTTGAGCAAGTATAGAGCTCACTTGCTCTGGAATCCAACGTAATCCATTATAAGTAGCCATTAATACAGCAACTTTAGGCAAAGTTCTTTTCGTCATATTGATTGTTTAAAGTAAGCTAAAATTTAAACCCATCCTTTTTCAATCCTCAAATTTTATTGAAGTTATATTTCTATGCGTAAGTCTTAAACCGGTATTGCAAGGTTAAGGACTTAATTAGTAAAACAGTAGCAATCATCATTTTTTTTATAATCATCTTATGTCACAGATCTAAAAAGCTAGAATCAAGTTAACACTGCCCAATTCTTTATCTCTTTAAATTTTACATGACCGTTTGTGATTTCTAATACCCGTGATTAAGTTTAGTAAAGTCTATCAAAAGGCTCAACTCTCCGAAGTTTTAATCTTAATTAGAAATCGCCAACTAACTCAAAGTATTCATTCATTTTTTAACTTCTTAATTACTGCAGGCACACCAACAGCGAGAGTTGATGGTGGAACATCTTTCAGCACAACAGCATTAGCACCAACCTTTGCATTATCACCAATCGTTACTGGACCAATTATTTTAGCACCTGCACCAATAAAAACATTATTCCCAACAACTGGTCGCAAAGCCGATGTGAAATGCAAATCAGATTCTCTAGCACCCAATGTGACTCCATGCATAATGGTAACGTTTTTTCCTATACTTTCTGCTCCCAGAATCGTGCCTATGGTATGCGGTAGAAACAACCCCCCTCCAATTTTAACTTTCGAGGATGTCTCAATACCAAAAAGTAAAAAGTTGATCAAGCTTAATCCTTTTGCCAAAACACCTAGATGTACTGAACAACAAAAAGCAGAAGCTCTTATTAAAACAACTGGAAGCAATCTTGGATTGAAACAAGCTATTAATATCGCAAAAAAGTTGATTTTTCTTTGCTTACCTAATAACTCGTAATACCTTTTAATGTCTTCATGTAATGGACTCACAACTACCCTTTCAACTAATTACATTGATGCTTACGCAAGTCGTATACTCGATAATCACCACTCACATAAACTGCGCTATTTAAGAGCCTATGATTCCACCCAACAAAATCATTAGGATGTTTGAGTAGCCATTTAATATTGCGTTTATCAGCAAAAGCACACAAATCAGAGGTTGTTTCAATGATATTCAACTTTCCAAGCTCCTCATGTCTTTGTCTAAAAACATCTCCAGCTATGCCTTTGTAGTTGCTATACAACAAGTCACGAGAAATATAGGCTTGCCTTTCTGTCAGAGACACAAGAGTAGCAAATCGATCCAGATCAGAGTTAAGCACAACATCCTTTAAATCAGAGTTTTTTCTGATGTAGAGTCCAGCGTTATAAAGTCCCGAAGGCATTGCTGTTTCTGTAATATTTTGCGACCAACCTTTAGGCTGCTGTATTCCTTTTCCATAAAGCAATGGCGTAAGCATTCCAGCAAACAATAGAGGCAAACAAATAGAGATAATACTTAAGCTGCTTATCTGTTTCCTGAATATGACTTTGTTTACTAAATCAGTCATCCAAGAAATTAGAAAAATTAAACAAACAGTATAAATTAGCACAAACTGTCTATGACCAAAGTTACTAAAATCTCCATCAATAGGTACAGGTAGCAATACGATAATAAGAAATGAAGATAGTAGCAATACGACTGGAATTATATCAATCTTCCACTCAGAAGAAGTGAGTAATTTTTTAGGGAGTAACATTGCCAGCAAAGGAAAAATTAATCCTAATCCTGAAATTAGAAATACAGCATATCCAATCAACCAACTTATAATTAGTGGTGATTTGGTAATTAATAGTTGATACAATTTTCCCAAATTAGACAGTGCATAACCCGACAAGAGTACTTTGTCGTGAACTTCTTGAAAAAACTTGCTGCCGGTATAATCGCCAGTAATAAAATGAGGACCAATGTCTATAATCTCAGACAGGTACATCACAAATACTGTCAATAAAAAAAGAGAAAGATAAGCTCCGTATCTATGCCAATTTCCAGCAGGTTTCCATACAATCAGAGCTAGAATAAACATCATAATGGTTGCTGGTGCAGCAATCTGAACTCTAAAGAGCGCTGAAAGTGCAGCCAAAATAACGGCATAAATAATGAAACTAAACTTTGCTTCTCTTATTCCCGATACATATAGACCCAGCGCAGTGAAAATGATTGCGATAGCATAACCTGAACCAGGACTTGCTTGCATTAACCATTGATATCCAAAAAAACCAATTTTGAGTCCATACATTGAAGCATCTGGCAGCATAAAAAGCGCAGCAACCGCCGCAAAGCCAACAAATCGACTTGCTAAAAGACAGCCAAATCCATAGACGCCTAGTCCAGTTAAAATAATACCGCATGGAACTAAAAATGAAGTTGCAGAAACGATAGCAAGCTCGTTATTGATACCTGCATAAAAAGCTGGAAGCGCATAGCTAGCAATATGGTATACAGGTTGCTTTGTCCCTGCCAAATACAGGTTCGCATCTAAGAAATAATGATGATTTTGTAAAGATATAATTTCTACTGCATGTAAAAAAATATCTGGCCATGCGTGAAAAACGCCAGTCTGATGAGCATCAGTTAAAGAGGTGATAACATCTCGGCACCAAAGCGTTGTCATTATTGATATAAACAGCAGTATGCCTATATCGAGCGCTACTGCTTTCAGATTAAACTCAAAATCCCGCTGACTACTGCAAGAGAAGAATTTTTCATTTAATGCGAGCAAAACAAATACAAACAGACCTGATATAAAAACTGCATCTAACGCATCCAATTTAAATAAAAACGTGAAAATGAGTTGTATAAAACTTAAAGACGAAAAACCAAGAATAATTTCCAATGCTGTTGAAAAACCACCTAAGCAACTGACTTGTAATTGTCGTGATATGGCTTTTCCAATAGTTATAGAGAGAAAAGCAATAAACAACAAGCTTAATAAGTTAACAAAGCCAAAGCTTTCTGTGCCCAATCCTATTGGAATAAGTAACGCTATGGTAAAAGCAAATGTATAACTTAAAATACTTTTAATATAATCAATATTAAACATGCTGAGCAATTGCACTTTCAAGTTCATTAATAACACGGATTTGCTCTGCTTCAGTAATGCCCAGCCACATAGGCAATCTAATCAGCTTTTGTGAAATAGAGTCTGTAACTTTAAAGTCGCCAGATGTTTTGCAAAATTGTTTACCCGCTGGAGCCGTATGTAATGGCACATAATGAAAAACGGCACCAATATCACGTTCACTCAAACTTTTTAGTATAGATTGACGTTCCAAATTATCGGCAAGTATTACATAATACATATGCGCATTATGCTCAATACCTTCAGGAATAATAGGTCTGCGTAGTAAACTTTTGCTCTCCATTCCTATTAATGCATCGTGATATCTTGCCCAGATATCGAATCGCTTTTCCGTTATCTCATTTGCTTCTTGTAATTGAGCCCAGAGAAAAGCTGCCACCAACTCACCTGGCAAGAAAGACGACCCCAGATCACACCAGTTGTATTTATCAACTTTTCCTCTAAAAAAGTTGCTTCTATTTGTCCCCTTCTCTCTAATGATTTCGGCCCGATCTACCAACCGTTCATCATTAATTAGTAAAGCGCCACCTTCTCCAGAAATAATATTTTTAGTTTCATGAAAAGAGTAACATCCAAGATGCCCAATAGATCCCAACTGCCTTCCTTTGTACGTTGAAAGAACACCCTGGGCCGCATCTTCAATCACAATCAAATTGTGCTTTTCAGCTAGTGACATAATTTTGTCCATTTCACAGCTTACGCCAGCATAATGGACAACAACAATTGCTTTTGTTTTATTGGTAATCGCTTGTTCAATCAATGACTCATCAATATTCAATGTGTCATTCCTAACATCAATAAAAACAGGGACTCCGCCACGTAATACAAAAGCATTAGCCGTCGACGTGAACGTATATGAAGGCATAATCACTTCATCTCCTTTTTGTATATCAGCTAATATGGCTGCCATTTCTAGTGCAGCCGTGCAAGAGTGAGTTAGTAATGCTTTTTTACAACTTGTTTTCTGTTCAAGCCATTGATGACATTTTTTTGTGAAAGGACCATCACCAGATAGCATGTTATTAAAGTGGGCCTCAGCAATATAGAACAGTTCTTTACCCGTCATGTATGGTTTATTAAAAGGAATTTTATTACTCATAGCAGTCAATCCTTAGAGGAAAATTCTCTTACCACCTCAATACACCATGGATAAGATTTGTTCTGGTAGCATTCATGATAAATTGTTTTGCTTGTAGGCAGTATACTTGTAATAAGCTTATTCATATGTTCAACCTCTTCTTTTTTACTACCAAGCAGTACAATTTGTCTCGACCTATCTGAGCCTTTAACGATATTCTCAAAATCAGGTGAGTAAGGCTTATTTGTTAAAATAGACCTATCCCACAAGTAAAGCGCAGTAAGGCTATCAAAATAGTTAAAGATCATTTTCTCACCTTGAAAATAAATTTGATAGAACTGTCCAATCATTAAATTATTTTTATGCGCGTTTGAGTCATAAATAAAATAAGGCCTTGAGTAAGCTGGGGAAAGGCTTTCAATAGTAGATATGAAATGCAACTCCGATTGATATAAGTCTAATGTATTAGCTCCATTTTGCCCATAAAATGGTAAAACAGGCTTTACATATGCAAAACAAAAATATGGTATAACCAGCAACAAAACACTGCCAAATAAAGGCTTTCTGGCAACATCGGTTTTTCTATTAAATATTAAAGCACAAACTTTAATCGATAATAAGATACCAAGAACTGCAATTGCAGAAATTAATGCGCTAACATTAAGAATCGAAAAAATAACCAATAATAAAAGCAATAGATTTACAAGAATAATGCTATTTTTAGTAAGAATTACTTTTGAATTCGTAATGATAAATAAAAATGAAAAAATAAAGCACGGATAAAGAAGCTGGTAATACGATAAGTGCTCTCTTATTGATCCGCCAAGAATCTTGTCATAGGCTATGATAAATAAAAGTGGTCCGAAACATAAAATTCCAGCAATAAAAGCCATATTTCCATAAATAATCTCTTTATAGTTCTTTAATGAACATTTTCGAAAATCCAAAAATTTAACAGAAGTCAACACAAGAATAATTGGAGGTAAATATACGAAATAATACAAGATTATTTCATTAAATGGATATTCAAAACTTGGACTCTTTCCCCTAACCGATTTAGCTCCCCAAGCTAAACTATAAAAAAGATAATTTTTCTCCAGACCCAACAAGTAACCGATTATAGATATACCTATTAAAGTGATAAAAAAAGCCATAAAAACAACAATCAAACTTTTTCTAGTGAACTTGTTAAAAAAGAGATAACTGATAAAAATTATTGTCAAAGGAATAAGCGCTAATACATGCGTTGAGAAGTTCAACGCAGCAAAAAATCCAGCCAATATTAACCATCCAAAATTATATTTATATGTGTAAACCGTCGTGTAAAGAAATACGCCAGAAAGTATTGTATAAATAGCTGAAGGTCCATCTGCACCACCATAACTAAGACCAGCCAATAACAATGGACTGCACACAGTCATTGTCATAAACAGTGATTGAAGTTCAACTTTTTTAGTCACCTTTTTTGCTAACATAAATAAAGATACTAGCGCAGCAAGAAAGAGGCTTAAAACAAATAAATATCTACCTACAATAGGGTTAACTAAACTTGAAAAAAACTTTGCAGGGACTACGTAACCCAATCTAGTCCCTTGATAGTTGTGTCCAGAAAAACCATAATCGTTAATAAGTATATCGCCGTTATTAGAATAGCCAACATACATGCCAGCATCAACCCAGCCTACACGTGGGAACAATTCAAAATTATTGGGATAAAAGTAAAGCAGAAATGCTATAATGACAGGTAAGAAGAAAAAAAACTGCCGTAATTGAATAAATTTCATTTTATGGTTTGATTTATTTTAAGTTGGTTTGAACTAATTGTTTGGTTTATTCTTTTTTTAGCGCTTCGTGCATTCAATGTAGCAATGCGTATAGGGTACAAATGCCTTGTGTTTTATTTTTAGTTGATTCCTTTTAAAAACTTGCGAGACCAACTCAGCATATGCTGCTTCAGACCTAACATTCTGCCCTCTGTCTTTTGAGATTAGAAATCTTGCGATTGGGTTCTGACCATTAACATAACAAGGGTCTACAGTCACCAACCTACCTCCTGGTTTCAAAGCACTAAAAGCTAAATCAAGAAACTCTATTGCCACATCATCATCCATATGATGTAAAACTCCAGTAGCTACTACTATGTCAAACTCTGGCAGTGATTGAATATCTTCTATCGTTAAATATTTACATTTAAAATTAGCTTTATCTCCATACACACTCTTTGCTTTTAATATATAAGCTTCACTTATATCAAAGCCCCAATAATTAACTTTTGGTAAGTAGCCGACAATATCCGCTGGTCCGCAGCCAATATCTAAAATATAATCTCCATTGTTAGCTCTTATGTGCGCGTCAGCTAAATAAGTCCATCCCTTTTTAGCCCCCATCATGTATTGAAATACACTATAAATTAATGGATTAGACAGTAATCTTCTTAAACCAGTTGTAATTTGCATAGTGAATTGATTATTTTTTTGTGATAGTACAATCAATAACAGGTTGAATCATAAGGGGTATAAATTTTGTTAAATTAATTAACCTCAGAAAAGTCAACAATTGACATAATCTAACAATCAGAGTTGATCGTCTAGAAGAAAATTCCGAATCATAAGCTACCCGACGTAAAGCATCCCCTAATACTTTTTTATCAAAACTAACGTTCAAGCCAGGAATTGAATTTATGGCTTTTCTGATCACGCCAATACTAATCCAGTTTAATGATTCCCAAACTCCTTTAGGGTCTGGAACATTCTGGTTGTTGTAAATTGAATTCTTAAATACTACTTCCGTAAATTTTTTATTGAAAAGGGTTGGAATATCAAAATGAGGTTCATATGGAAAGCTATAGTTTGGACAAATAAATCGATAGTATGCGTCTTTTTTGAGTGCGTCAGTTACCTTCTTTATACAAATTTGTACGTTACCGACATGCTCCATTACGTTAATTGAAAAAGCAAAATCATATTTCAATGTCTCGGTTAAATCTTCAGCGTAAGAACTTAACAACTTAGGCTTAATGCCGTGCATTTCTGCAAACTCTGATACTAATAATTGCAATTGATTGAAATGAGAAAAACCGACCCCAACTGGTTCAAGCGCAGTAATGTCAAAACCTTCTCTGACTAATTGCGTACTTAGCAATAATGAACCAGCACCCACTTCAAGAATTTGAGCATTATTAGGTAATAGCTTCAAATCATTATCAATAAATCTACGGCCATAATTGGCCTCATTCATATACACTTCGGCTAGTGAATTTAACAAGGGATTACGGTCATTAATGAAATTGGCCAGTTCCAGCATCCAATCGTAATTGTCAGCCAGTAATGATTTTTTATTAACTTCCATTAGCTCTTTACCCCTAATACTATGCCAAAGAAAATTAATAAAATAGCCGCCAATTTAATTAGATTAAACTGTTCATGTAGAAAAAACCAACCTCCAAATATCACCAAGACAAAAGTAATACCTATATAGACAGGAAAAGCTATTGATAACGGCAGTTTTGTTACAACAAAAAGCCATGCAAACGAAGCAAATAGTGCAGCAACATAGGCTGAGAAAATTACAGGGTCTGAAATCAATTTAACTAAAAAATCAATAATTCCGACTGATTCAAATGGAAGACGAAGCGTTCGCCACTTCACTATTATTTGACTGTAGGCAACTAAAAATGCTACTGGCAGTATTAATAAGTAATTTTTCATTTTTTCTTAATCTTTTTTAAAGTGCAAAACAGCCAACCCGAAACCAGACAAACCATAATCGTTACCATTGTAAAGCATATACGTCTTTTGCTTATGACTAAAAACGTAAGGATATTCTATCATTTCAGAATCCCATCCCTGTTCAGAAACGTCGATATCGTTGCTATTTAAATCTAACTCCCATAATGGGTTTTCGGTTTGGTTTAGACTTTTATATGCATAACCTATTCTATACTTTTGACCTGTTCCACTTCTGTACGAAAACCACATATGCAAACCATCTTCTCTTACTATCATTGTTGGTCTTGAAAAAGCTTGAGCAACACCTACCTCATAAGGAATTGCTAATCCGTGCTTTTCCCATTGTAAGCCATCATTTGATGTTGCTAAGTTGATTGTATGAATCATTTCACCATTGCCTGCATCCCATGTAATGGTGGTACCGTACCACATAAAAAATTTATTCTTAATGCGCTGTACCCACGGATAAGATAGACTAATATTATCCACCTCATCCAAAGGCATCAATGGCTGGCTATTATCTAATGTTAAACTGAAATCTTGGTTGACTCTTAATCTACCAATTTCTCCTCGCCAATGATCGTTAGCGGGGCACTGCCACCCCATAAATAATATGTATTTCTGACCTTCAACCTCGTAACAATTTCCAATACTAACCCCGTGCGAATAGAAGCTAAACTCATCCCCAAACACGAAAACTGGCTTGTCGTGAATATAAACCACTTTTTGTTTGATTATATCTATATCTACAAAACCAACTGAAGACCGTTTTTGATCATCTCTAGCATTAAAATAAACACGATAAACATCCCCTAACAGATGAAGTGCTAGTGGATTAGCAGCATGGCTCAACAATTTTGGATGAGTTAATTGCGGTTTATATATTTGACCGAGCTTTATCCAATGCATAGATAAACCCTAGATGTTCCTTAAACGATTACTCGGAACTTTAGACCGCTCAGTTGCCTTGCCAAGGTATACACCATACGCATCAGCATCTGAAAGCAATAATGCTCCTGCACCCAAAACACATTTTTCACCAATTTTAATGTGATCTCTAAGGGTGACATTAACGCCAATAAAACAAGATTCGAATACTTCTACCCCACCTGAGATAACAACATGTGAAGCAATAAAGCAATGGTCATGGATAATTGAGTGGTGTCCGATATGATTACCACTCCACAATGTAACGTTATTTCCTATCGTGACAAATGGTTGTATGGTGTTGTCTTCGAAAATAAAACAGTTTTCTCCAATACGCCCTTCATTTAAGACTGTCGCTTTAGAACTGACAAAGCTAGCTATTCGATAACCTAATGCTTTTGCTGCTAAGTACTTTTCTTTACGAACTGCATTTAATTTCGAATAGCTCAACGCTACAAAAATAGCACAATGTTCTGGACTGTAGTGTTCTAAAATTTCTTCAAAAGCAATTACTGGAAGTCCGCAAAAGGATGTCTCTTTTTTAAATGCACTATCCACAGTGAATGCAACAACCTCATATTCTGAGTCTTTATTAAAATAAAAGTGCGCGAGTTGAGCAATTTCTCCAGTGCCAAAAATGATTAATGACTTTTTCATGTTTATTTCCTTACGAGTATCGTGAACTCATATAACTCATAGTCATGAATTAACGCTACATTTCGAGAGTATTTACGCTTACATAAATCAAAGAGTTCACAAGGATTTGCATAATATAAATAATTACGCATCTTATGCGCATCTGAATACGAAGTTAAACAGTTAAAGGCAAAGCCTAACCGGCTTGTTTTGTTCAAAATATCCAGAGTTACCTCAATGTAACGCTTCCAATCAGTATCTGACTGCTCCAAACGAACATTAAACACACCACTAGCCATACCAAAGTCAGCAACATCATCCGGCTCATGTGCGACTAAAAATCGCGCCTTTGCATAACGCTTTTTGGCCGCTTCAATCATATTTTGAGAAACATCAAAACCAGAATAGTCAAATGATTGATATTTCTCTGTCAGAAATTCATAAAGAGCCCCATAACCACAACCTAAGTCATTGATTGAAAAGTGACTACTCCCTTCAATAACTTCGAGTAACTGCTTGAAGCGTAATATTTGGCTCTCCTCACCATTCCAATCAACACCAAGTGGAGTTTCTCCATGTTCACTCAGTTTGTTGGTGTAGTATTGAGAAACTTCTGATAAGATTTTTTTATTTAAATGTTTTTCCATTATCCACGGTCTTCCTACAAGGTTTTGCTTCAAAATAAAGCACGATAGCTTTCTCAGAGTTTACAAATATTTTTTGCAAAACATGTAATGGGAATAATGAATATTTATTCAAAACCCACCGCAATACTGAAGGGAAGTGCGTCTTAAAGTTTACGACTCTACGACCAGATTGCTTCGTTCTCTCTAAATTTGATAATTTTAATTTACTCCGCTCATTTTTGTTTACCAAGAAGTTGGATATTGGCAATAATATATTAGCCACAGGGAAAGTAAGGCCAGCAACCCAAAGCACATCCCAACCCACTTTATCCAATAATTCTTTTATTGTTACCCTAGTATAACGTCTCAAATGCCCAGCAATATCGTCTTCTATTCCCCAGTGGCTAGGCGATGCTGGCACTAAACCAATCATTATTCCATTTTGATTTAAGTGCTCCTTTGATATGTTCATATAAGAAATTTGCGCATCTTCACTTAGATGCTCCATTACCATGCAAGAAATGACTAAATCCACTTTCATCTCTTGCTTTGCATGTGATGAAAGATAGTCTTCATTAATTGGTTTATAACGATTGTCTTTAATTTCTTTTTCAAAACGCAGTTTCAAAGCGTTGATTGTTTTTTCTTCAATATCATACGAACTCCCTACCCAACCATTTTCAAGAAGCAAGCGCGTAATCTCACCACTTCCGGGCCCTATTTCCACAAAACGGCCTGGCTGAATACTTTGCAAACGCTCTTGCAAATACATTAACTGAAGAATTACTCCTGGGGGCAACACTACCATCGACTTACTTCCTCCAAATAAGCTGGATAGTAGTTAAAAGTTTTAACATACATCAGTAGCCACCTTTTCTTCTTGCAAGATAATCAGATATAGAAATAGGCTCATCATAATTAAAACCTAATATGTCTTTTGCTTGATCTGTCAAATTATGTTTTTCCAAATTTAAAGGGATATTAATCTGCTGTTTAAAATACGGAATATTATATACATGATTAACCGCACGCCTTGCCGAGTTGGTAGAGTTAACCCCCCCAGAATGAAACGTCATACAATCTAGCAATATAAATGAGCCCGCTTTGGCTTCAATTTGAATAGCATGTTTTTTGACATAACTATCTGAAGGAAAAGCCTCTGATTTATGCGAGGCGGGTAAAATATAGGTTGCTCCATTTTTAAAAGTAAAATCATCAACGCAAAATAAAGCGTTGATTGCCAAGGGTGTAGAGGATACAAAATGCTGATAAGGCAAGTCTCTATGCCAAGCGCCCTGATTGTATGTTTCTTCTGGCGGGTTTATCACGCCATTTTGTTGGTTTAAAATAAATTTTCCAGGAATTAATTTTTTAAGTGTCAATAACAATCTTTCATTAAATGCCAGTTTAATAAAGATTTCATTTCCATGAGCAAGCATCAATCTAACGGTGTTAATCTCATCTATTGACTTAAGTCTACTTTCACCATATTTTTCAACGTACAACCTATACGTCAACTCAAATTCATCAGCAATTTTTTTTATATCGGCTGAACTAAGTCCTGAATCTAAAATACCATATCCAATGTTTTGAACGGATTCAACCACTTCATCCAATTCATTCTCGGGCATCACCTGTTTAGATATTCCATAAGACTTCATCGGAACATTTTTTACGATAGTCATTTTTAAAAAATGCCTTTCTAAAAACTCTTGTATATGTGACGAATGATCTTATTAGGTCGCTGTTTAACTTCTGAAAAGACTTTGGCAATATAAATACCAAGCACGCCGATAAAGAAGATTATAAGCCCAGAAAAAAGCCATATTGAAGCAATAATTGAGGTATAGCCACTTGGTGGTGACGCGATAAAAAGATAACTAAACAGCAGATAACTTATATAAAAAACTGCAGAAAGAGAAACCAGCAACCCAAAATAAAATGTCATTACTAATGGTTTGCTACTAAAAGAAGTCACCGCGTTGACTAAATGACTTAATTTTTTTGCTAAAGTATATGTTGTTGGGCTTGTAGCATGTTTCTTAACAACTTGTTGGCCTTGTTTAAAGCCAGTAATAATCCATAAGCCGCCAATATTAATCTCACGCTCTTGATGTAACAACAGCGCCTCAACATATCTTTTTGACATGACTCTTGCAGTCACTATATTGTCTGGCTGAGCTAAGCCTGTAAAGAAGCGAAATGCCACATAAAAAAATCTGCCCGAATACTTCTCGAAAAAACCACCCTTACGTTTTTCCTGAATACCATAGACCACATCACAAGATTCCTCATCCATTTGCTTAACAAAGCGGAGTAACCACTCAGGCTCCTCTTCGAGGTCACTATCAATCAAAAAAACACGGTCTCCAGATGCTTGTTCTAAGCCAGCCATCATTGCTTTGTGATGGCCAAAATTACGGGAGAGATCAACAATAATAAGATGATTGTCTTTTTTTGCCAGTTCAACTGCCACCTGTAGACTATTGTCTGGAGACCCATCATTCACCAGTACAACTTCATAGTGTTCACCAACAAGTTTTTTAGCTATATCACTTGCTCGTTGATAAAAATCTAAAATATAAGGCTCTGACTTATAGAGAGTAGCAACAATAGATAATTTCATAACCCAACATACTTCATATGATTTTTTGCTTGCTTACCGCAATTAAATAATAAATCCAATATACTAACGCCATGAGCAAACTCACCCCATAGCTGCGGATATTCGCTATAGCCTGAATAATCAAACCAAGTTAATTTGATGTTCATATTTTCAAATATATCTGCCTGTACATAATCTTTAGCTGCAGGTCCTGAAATATACTCAGTGCCTCCGGCTTGTTGACACAAGTCTGCTAAACGCTCTGTTTTACCATCAACTAGATTGTAATCCCAAGAATTGGTTATTTTTGTTTGAATATCTAAGTAGTTACAGACAGCCTCAATAAACTGTCTATTCATTTTAGACAAAAAAACATACTCGACGTCTTTATAGAGCGGCTCTATATTGGCAGCCACCTCATCAAAATATGGTGCTTTACGATAATTTTGTATAATTGTTTTCCAATGTGACATTTGCCAGCTAGTGGCTTCTATTTCGGTCTCTCGGATTGTTTGATTATATTTCCCTTTAACTTTTACAGGGACTGTTAACCACTGAACACCTTGTGGCGTTTTGATTTGGTTTCTATTCCGCCAGTCTCGTCTGGTATATTGCATATCATCATAAATAATAAATTCATCCACCGCAGCAATTAAATCAAAGTATCCCTTCCATGGAATATAATTTGATTGAAGAATCGCAATTTTTTTACTCAAAATATTTTCTTTCAAAATGTTATTCAGCTTGAATAATTAATTAGCTAAACGATTTTACTCTACTTGCATTAACTTCCCTAGTTCTAAAGTTCAACACGCCTAGCAAGGCTCCCCATAAAAAGAAGGTAATAATTCCAGAATAGGGCTGCCGTAAAGTAGTCTTAAACAAGTTATCTACAATGATGAAATACATAACAATTGCTAACAACCAGATTAATGCGCTATCGTCATTTTTTTGTTTGTAAACAGCACGCGTTGTGTATAAAACTAAAGCCAATAATGGCAAGCATGCTAACAAACCAAAGTTATAAATTAAATCTAGATAGTAATTATGCACACTTAAAACTACATTTCTTGGGGGTGGAGATGAGTGCCCATACAAAAGAGTTAATGGGTGCTTGGCTATATCTTCCATGTAAAATGAAGCAATTTCTTTTCTTTCCATCACATTTGCAGGCAATTGACTTCTCTTATCTATATGCGACTTTTGATGAAAGTAAATGAAATTTCCAGATTGATCAAAAAACTTATCTTCGTACAGTCCAGGCAAACATGCTCCGTTTAGCCCGTCTTTCAACTCACCAGATTTGCATTCCCATCTTTCATTTAATTTTTGATCTATCTCATAAGCCAAATGCGTATTAATATAAAAATATGAAGCAATTGTTGTGATTATGAATAAAGGAATCAACATATCAGAGCGCCTTTTTTTTCTTATCAAAGCGCATAATGCATAAATAGAAGTAAAAACAACCAAGCCAAATAATGCAATAGTTGAATTTCCAGCAGCTACATACATACCCATCCATGGAGCAAGTAAATGCAACCACATTGCATGCGAGTGCCTAAGCTCAACCAAAGTCCATGCATAAAGACCCGCAATCACTAAAGGCACATACTGATAATGCGCATAAACACTAAATACATACATATAATGTGTTAATGAAAGGCGGCCTTGTATCCAAGTCATCAACAGCTGAGCTGGAACAAATATAATCAAAAATAAAAGAAAAACTTTAGCGATATACTTTCTATCAAAACCCACCAATGCAATTCCTAATAATAAAGCCACAGTAGGTAAAATATACTGCATCAAAAGAATAAGCTTCTCAGCACCTTGATTTACAATGATTGTTGACGTGATCAACAGCAAAAACATTGCTGAAATTGTCAAAATAGCTGGTTTTGTTCTACTATATCCAGCGCTAAAAAGAAACACGCCCAAATAGCAGAACAACAGTGATATTGGTAGAGGCACCTGTTGAAACCCCCTATCAGAGTCTACTACGGCAATCAACTCGTTATTATAAATAATGCCGCTTAATTGAAAAAATATTGGAACAACCAAACCAAGAGTAACTAAAAAAGCGAATCTTAACTGCCACTTTTTATTAATTTTTTTAGACACTATATTTCCATTGTAAAAAAGCCAAGCTATTAATGACCCTAATAAATAAAACCACATCAACCCTTGATTGCCAATCAAATAATATAAAGCAGGGACTGAAAAAACCAATACCAATTGAAACAGCAAGTCTAACTCTAATGTATGATTTTCTTTTAATAGAATCAAGCGCGATTGTTGAGCAGCAATCATAGCCGCGCCACCAATGATTGATAAACCCATTGTTTGATATAAAACAGTTTCTGAGGTGACATACATCAGCAACCCTATAAAAAACAATAGTATTAAGCTGCCAGTAAGATACTTAGAGTTAAATAACCCCTTATTCACCAAAGTTGGGCCCGCAACATTCGCGGCCATCGTGCCAACAAAACTTCCAATCGCAAAGCCAGGAAATAACATTCCAGAAAACTCTTTACCAACAAAACTGACGATTAAAAGCCTTTGAATATAGCCCGTCAGCCCAATAATAGCGGTTGATGCAATATTTTCCCAAGAAATGTTAAAAGCATTCTTACTTTCAGCATTTATCATAAATTTTAAACTAAACATGATTGGCGATACCGCCCAAAACCAGATAAACCAAAGCTCTTGAGTAAAGACTACCTGACTGATAAAAGCTAAAAAAATAAGTGGCTGCAAATACCATCCAGACCATTTATTATTTTGGTGCTCTATTTCTGTTACGTGCGGCTCAGCTAGCCATTCAGCACTTCTTCTTAGAATCAAACCACATGCAATAACGGCATTCACCTGTCCTACATGGACACTCATGAAGTATGACAAAAAAGCCAAGGGCAAAAAACAGATTAATCTAAAGAAAATGACGTTTTGAGCCCGCATATTGCCAGCTAAAATTAAATGACGTGCATCTCCTGAAAAAACATAAAAAGTAGCTAATACAGAACCTTGTACTATAGCGACATCTGAAGCCATCACATGTTTTCCAGCCAAACCCAAAACAATCAGAAACCCTGTGATTGAGTATGTGAGTGACATATAACCGATCAGGTTCTTTGAAGTGGGACTTAATATTTTATAGAGTATTTTCTGCAAACTTAAATAAAATTCATCCTGATTATTTGAGAATAAGCCACACCAATATCTTCAATACTTTTGGCTTCCCCATTAAATACATCAACTTTTGTTTGTAACGCTTCGCAATCTTGTAATTTCGACTCCCAAAAATGCTCATTAATAACTGATTTTTCTTTCATTCGTGCAACCAGTGATTTAATCTCTTCTGTTCTACTTCTATCGCAAACCAATATTGCATCCGCTGTTTGAATGACAACCACATTATCTAAGCCAACAGTGGCTAAAAGGCTAGATTGGCTCCACAGCAGGCTATTGCTTGTGTCTTGTGTAAAAACGTCACCGTGCATCACGTTATTATCTGCATCTTTGGCTTGCTTTTGATAAACTGATTCCCAGTTGCCTAAATCACTCCAAGCCATATCAACAGGCACCACTGCAATTTTTTCTGCTTTTTCTGCTAATCCATAGTCCATGGATATATTGGCGAAACTGGTATAGGTTTCAACAAAATTTTCTGCTGTCATCTCGCTTAATTGACTTGCCATTTCTGGCTGATATTGGTTAAGCATGTGCATCAAGGTAGTGGCTTTGAATACGAAAATGCCGCTATTCCAGAGATAGCCGTCATGTACGTATTGTTTTGCCGTTTCAGCATCAGGTTTTTCCACAAACTGCCCAACCTCAAACACTGGTAACTCACTATCTGCAATCTTCTTAATTGGCTTGATATAACCGTAACCTGTTGCAGGCGCGTCTGGCTTAATGCCAAGTAAAACTAAGTAATCATTTTCAGCTGTTACTTCCGCCGTTTTCCACGCGGCTATAAATGCAGGCTCATTATCAATAGCATGGTCAGAAGCAAATACACCAATAATGGCATTTTTATCTTTAGCTTGAATCTCACGCACTGCCCAAGCAATAGCCGGCAACGTGTTTCTTGCACAAGGCTCGGCCAACACATTAGCGACGGTATTAGGCGCAACTTCTGCCAACTGCCCTTTCACCTCAAACTTATGGTCTTCATGGGTAACTGTATATAGATTGTCAGCGGGAACATGGGCTAATAAGCGCTTGGCTGTTTGCTGCAACAGCGTTTCGTCACCATTTAAGGCTAGTAGCTGTTTAGGTCGTAACGTGCGTGATAATGGCCACAGGCGCGTACCAGATCCGCCGCATAAGATCAGTGCATAATGATGATTCACGATTGACTCACCTCAGAATCAGCGATATTTTTCGCTTCTGCTCGCAGCGTTTCTATTTCTGCTTGTAAGGCTTCATATTCTTGCAATTTTGATTTTAGAAACCGCTCAGTGATCGCTGACTTTTCTTTTACGCCGCTTGGGGTGAGTAAATACATATAAGCTAATTTATTTTTGCTATTACGGAAGTTAGATACTTTTAACAAACCAATTTCAATCAGTGCTTTTAAACAGTAATTGGCACGGCCTAAACTGACGCCTAATTCGCGCGCTAAATCACGCTGACTAATTTCAGGATTTTTTTCTAATGCTTTTAAAATTTTGTAGCGGTACTCGTCAGTTAGCATGCTGAAAAAACTTTACCGTTCAATGAATGAACGGAGTTTATCAATAAGCACTTATCTATGGCAAGCATTTTATGCTGACTACTTAAAGCCCATCATAATTTTTAATGCCAGTAAACTTGGCAATATCGCGTAATTGTCGTTTGGTTGGGCGCCCAGCGCCGCGTTCTCTTAACGCGTGTTCAGCACTATTGGTCGCTTTTAAGTTATCGCGTTTGGTTTTGCTTTCTTTGGTTTCTTTATACAGAAAAGCCGCATCGGTCGCGCTGCGCCTTGCGTTAGTTAAACCTGTTACCTCAATCACTATTTCTATATCTTTGGTGGTGATTTGTATCTGCATACCAAGCTGCACTTCTTTTGCGGGTTTAATGCGATCACCATTCACGCGCACTTTACCGCCACTGATTGCATCGGCGGCAATACTACGTGTTTTGAAAAAGCGCGCCGCCCACAGCCATTTATCTAATCGACATTTTTCATCAATAATGGCTGCCATGGCTAATGTTGTTTACCGTTTGGTTGGTTGGTTTCTAAGGTTTTACGATATTCGGCCAACACCGCTTGCGCATGACCCATCACTGTATTAGGTGCGTAGCTGCCGCTAGCATCTTTCTCGCCAGCATCTACATTGACTAAATGCTGAATACCTTCTAGCACATGATCAATGGTAATAATTTGAAATTGACCATCTTTCACTGCTTGCACCACTACATCATCCAGTAATAAATGGCGTTGATTGCGTTTTGGAATAATCACGCCTTGTTTGCCATCTAAACCCAAAGCTTTACACACTCTAAAATAGCCTTCAATTTTTTCATTAACGCCGCCAATTGGCATCACCTCACCAAATTGATTTAACGCGCCAGTAATCGCAATCCCCTGCTGAATTGGCAAGTTCGCCATCGCAGACAATAGCGCGAATAGCTCCGCGCATGAAGCAGAATCACCTTCTACGCCGTTATATTCTTGCTCGAATACTAACGAGGCATTTAAGCTTAATGGTGCCAAATGTGAAAAGCTAGCACTGAGCCAGTTTTGTAAAATAAATATGCCTTTATCGTGATTAGGACCACTCATATTGACTTCGCGGTCGATATTAATCAGCCCTTTTTGACCTGGATAACAACGCGCAGTAATCCGAATGGGTGAACCAAAACTGGCATCACCCAACTCAATGTGGGTTAAACCATTAATCTGTCCGACTACTTCACCATGCACTTGAATCAGCAATTCATTATCAATAATCGATTCACGGATTTGGGTTTCAAAATATTGATGACGTTGATTTCGCGCATTAATCGCCGCTTGTACATGTGTATGTGTAACCACATCTGCATCGCCTGCATAAGAGGCGCTTTCTAACATTAAGCGCTCTAAAAAGGCAAAGTTGGTGCTAATGCGCGCTTGGTCTTCTTCTAATCGCTGCAAGGCACCAATCATGGAGGCCACAGCCTCTGCGCTAAAGTGTGCGCATTGATGTTGCTCGCACTTCTGCGCTACATAACCAGCTACCGCGGCATAGTTTTCCGCATTGGCATTGATGCTATCGGCAAATTCTACTTTAATTGGAAAATGATCGAAGAAATCTGGGTTCTCTTCTAATAAGCTATAAAAGTCTTCACGCATAGCTACTAACACTAACTTAACGCGCAAAGGAATTAAGGTATTCGCCAACACATAACCTGCGCTTTGCCCACTTCCCGCCGCATCTTCAAATTGCAGCGTGCCATTACGTAAAAAGCGATAGAGCTTTTCTATCATTTGCGCGCCGTTGTGCTCATCATTTAAAATATCGCGTAATTGGACTAATAACATGCCGCCATCGGCTTTATGCAGTTTACCAGCGCGAAGCCGCATAAATTCATGCGTTTGCTCTGCCCCTGTTTCTAAACTGCCAAACAATGATTGATAGCTAGGATCGTTGTCGTAAATAATTGGTTGTAAAAAGCCATCTGCGGCAGCCGTTTGATTATCAACCAACAAATTCACTTTAAAGCGATTTAAAAAACCATCACCCATCAATGCCTCTAAAGCACCTTCTAAATCGTTATTGGCTGGCGTTGGATAGATTTTCAAAAAGGTTAAAACATCTTTTTTCACCGATTCGATATAGTGCGTTAACTGCTCACTTCCCTTCGCAAGCTTATCCAGCTCTTGCGCTGCATTAGCCAGCCATGGTTCCGCTTTGCTCAACAATTCTTTTTTATCTTTAATGACAATTAAATTTGGTAACTCAGCCATAAATGCACGAGAAAACACATCCATTTGAGCGGATAATTTCACTCCTAACCCAGCTGGTAATTTGATTAAAAATGGCTGATTCGTTTGATTAAAGTGATAAACCGCGACCAAGTCACGTAACTGTTCACCAGTCTCTTTCGCCACTTGTTGCATGGCACTTTGCATCAATGATGTACGACCGCTACCATGCTGACCTAGCACCAATAGATTAAAACCCGCTTGGCGCATACGCAAGCCAAACATCGCTGCTTTTTTGGCTTCTGCTTGCGCTATCCAGCCATGCACATGTGGTTGATTATCTTGCACATTAATCAACTCTTTAGTCGTTTTGAACGTCAAATCATGTAAAGGTACACTCGCATTCAGTGCTTGTTCATTTAAAATTTGCATACTTTCCTATTATCTACTCGTGCCTATTGCCTACTCATGATTGTTTCCAGCGTGATTGCGCTTCATCATCGCTAATTTTTGCTTCTACCCAACGCTCTCCGTCAGGGGTTGATTCTTTCTTCCAAAATGGCGCTTGGGTCTTCAAATAATCCATGATGAATTCACACGCTTTAAACGCCTCGCCTCTATGGGCACTCGCCACTGCAACCAATACAATTTGATCTAACGGGTGAAGCATACCTACTCGGTGAATAATCAAGCTTTCGTTTATATTCCAACGTGATTTTGCACCCTGTTCTATCTGTTCAAGCGCACGCTCTGTCATGCCTGGATAATGTTCCAAGGTGAGCGTGCTCACTACATCGCCATCATTAATATCGCGCACTTGCCCGATAAAACTCACCACTGCACCAATATCAGCACTGGCTGTGCGCATGGCTAATAACTCAGCAGCCACGTCGAAATCCTCTGTTTGCACACGAACTGTCATGATTTTTATATCTTACACAATCTAAATATCAGCCTAACCACCAGTAACGGGTGGGAAAAACGCGACTTCATCACCATCATTAAACGCCATCATGTCATCCACTAATTCGTGGTTAATCGCAGCGCGAACGGTTTGCTTACCACTAAACAAATCTGCCCAAACTTCACCACGTTTTGCTAAATAACTTTTCAATGTATTGATGTTAGAGACATCAGCTGGCAATACAATATCTTCTGTCGAATAGTTAACAGATTCTTTAATTCTTGCGAAATATAATACTTTTATATTCATAAACTTATATACTTTACTTAAGGTTTAAGATTAATTATCATCTACTGCGTCTAATAAATCAACCACTGGTTCATTAGTCAATTCTACGCGCTCAATGCGTGCAAACGTACGTGATATTTTTTGGCTACTAATATGAACATCTTGTGCATTTTCATGCGCCTGACGAATGTTATCTGCCAATTTTTTCATACGCACATCGAAGCGTTTAAAATCGGTGCTTAGCTTACCAAGCTCATCTTTAATAATATGCACTTGCTTGCGCATTTCTACATCTTTTAACACAGCGCGAGCGGTATTCAATACAGCCATTAGTGTCGTTGGTGATACCAGCCATACGCGCTTATTCATTGCATAATCAATCACATCTGGATGGTAAGCGTGAATCTCAGCAAATACCGCCTCAGCAGGAATAAACATCACCGCGCCGTCAGAAGTCACACTTGGAATAATATATTTACTAGCAATATCATCCACATGGCGTTTAACATCGGTTTTAAATTGCTTGGTCGCTATGGCTTTTTCTAAATCATTCAGAGACTTATCAAACATACGGTGATAATTTTCTAGCGGAAACTTACTATCAACGGCAACCGTTCCGGTTGGTTCTGGCAGAAATAAAGCACAGTCTACGCGTGTGCCATTAGCAAAAGTATGTTGCATTTTAAAACCTTGCTCTGGCAACACATTGCGAATCAAGCCTTCCAACTGCACCTCACCATAAGCGCCACGGCTTTTTTTATCACCTAATAACTCTTGCAAACTCACCATATTGGTACTCAAACCATCAATTTTTTTCTGCGCTTCATCGATGGTAGCTAAACGTTCCATCACGCTAATAAACGTTTCATTGGTCTTTTTAAAGCCCTCTTCCAAACGCTCAGACACTTTGCCACCAATTTCTTCCAAACGCGCATCGACAATTTTACTTAAACTTTCAATGCTTTGCGTGAGTGTTGTGGTGGCTTTTAGCATGGTATCGTTAATTAAACCTTGCTGCGACTTGCTTTGCTCAGATAATGTAGTGTGTAGTTTTTCTATAACGGTTTCGCGCGTTTGCGATAGATTGCTGCTTTGCTCAAGTTGTAGCTTTTGCATGGCTTCACGCGTAGATGAAAGCTCTTGCGCTACACTTGTTTTTAAGCGGTCACTGCTCTCTTGGGAGCTTGCATTTAAACGATCGCCTAATTTATTTAAGCCATCGTTTAAATCCATCAGCATGGCTCGGTGTTTATCTTCTAGTCGCTTATCGTCTAGCCGCTTCTCTTCCAAACGCTTTTGTTCTGCCATTAATTGTTGCTGTTTGCTGCCTGTTGTTTGTAAGCTTTGCCAAACAAGCCAAGCCACCATCAACGCCAGCAAGACAACCAAAATAAGTAATATCGTTAAACCATCCATGCGCTGAATTATAACCGACTTAAAGCCAACCGCAGACAGCGGTATGTTTAAACAAAGCTAATCCTTAACTACAATACTTTTATAAGCCTCAGGAATTGGCAAATGCTTTAACTTCAAGCCTTCTAGTGTTTCTAACAAGATGCGCGAAATCAATAAATTACGATTGGTTTTAGAATCCGCAGGAATCACATACCAAGGCGCCTGCTCTGTCGATGTGGCGACTAACGCATCCTCATAAGCTTTCATATATTCAGGCCATAAATCACGTTCAACCAAATCACCAGGATTAAATTTCCACGCTTTATCTTCACGCGTTAATCGTTCAATCATGCGCTCTTTTTGCTCTTCTTTTGAGATATGTAAAAAGCATTTAATAATCGTCGTTCCTGTCTCAGCCAACATACGCTCAAAATCTTTAATGTGCTGATAACGCTGCTTACATTCCTTATCCGTAATCCAGCTATGCACTTTTACAATCAACACATCTTCATAATGGCTACGATTAAAAATCGTAATCTCTCCGTTTTTAGGCACTTTAGAATGCACGCGCCACAAATAATCATGCGCTAACTCCTCTTCAGATGGCCTTTTAAAGCTAGCCAATCTTATGCCTAAAGGATCGCATTCGCTAAACACGTGCTTAACCGTTCCATCTTTACCACTTGCGTCCATGCCTTGCAAAATGAGTAATATTTTATGCTTAGCTTGCGCATACATTATGTCTTGCAGCGCGTTAATCTCAGCGCCAATCTTCGCCAACTCGGCCAAGTCTGCATCCTTATTTTCGCCACGCTCAGAACAATCGGTCGGCTTTACTTTATCTAACGAAAACTTTGCTTTTGGCTTTACCAAGTATTGTTCAAACTTTGACATTAACTATCCTTATCTTAATTAAACCTTATAACTAGCATCTCTGCACGCTATTAGCGCGAACCCATTCTGCAAAATCTGCTTCATTCATATCACTAGCTACTATAGCTAAAATAGTTAAGGCACCATCAATAAACACATTTTTTAGCCAATCCAAGTCCATAAGCTGCTGCTAAATCAGCACAATCAGGCTCACCATCATTAGCTAAATTAGGCGTCCTGTCCATTGCCGAATTCAACAATTTTTCATCCCGCAGCCCAGGAGCACTGACATGCAAACTCAAGCTCTCATCATGTAACATGATTAACAGCCTTTTATCTACCCATTTCCACTATTGCATCGCTATTATTTAGCCAAAGCCTTAAACGCATCGCGATACTCGCGCATAAACTCGCGCCCACCTCAAGCTGATGCTTAAAAAAAGGATCATGCGGTATAATCGTCACGCCACCAAGCGTATCAGTTAAAAAAACCCTATCACATTTTTCCAGCTTTATTTTCGCCAACACCTCTTTTGGCAAAATCAAACCAACAGAATTACCAATTTGCGTTAATTTAATTAGTATAAATATGCTCAAAAAAGCCTGCATTATTTCTAATATATTAGCCATATTGTAAGCAGTTCCGCTGCTATTTTAAAACATTATTTGACGGATTAATTACTTAGATTTAAGATAATCTAGTCATTGAAATAAAAAGTTGAAAATAATAAAAAAATGATCATAACTTACTTCAAAAAATTATTCATTGCGAAAAGTTTTGCGTCATTTTCTACGTCTAATAACACTAAAAACATTCGGGGAAAATTATGTTTGAAATTGATAAAGAAGCCACCAAAGACCATTTAGATTGGATAAAAATTCAATTAACAATCTCATCAGTAGCTATCGTTGGTATAGCGTTAAAAGCAAGCAACGTAACACCGACAGAACTAAAAACTGCATCAATATTATTTATAATATCCATCATCTTAATGATTATTGGCTTTGCAGGTGTTGTAGAACACAAAAACTCAATTACCACTAAAATTCCATATAAATCGTCTATACCTGTCATTCTTAGTTATGGTTCTTTTTTACTAGCCCTTGGTACACTAGTCATCAATGTACTCTAGCGTGACGCAACTGCGATTAGCAAGGGCTCGTTTACAGATATGGATATATTTGGTGAATATATCGCACCTAGCTTAAATATTAGCATTCGTTTCATTGGCGAGGAGCCAAACTGTAATGTGACAAGGCAACACAATAATCAGATGCGAAATATATTACTAACTTACGGCATTAAACTAGAGTAGATTAAAAGAGTGCTTAATGAGAATCAGGTCATCAGCGCTTCTTTAGTACACAGTTATATTCACTCTAGTGAGATGCATAAAATAAGACACCTTGTTCCGCCAAGCACTTTACGTTATGTCAGCAGCATGACTCTATAAAAAATCTTCATTATCTAATTGGTTTTAAACAGATTAATGCAAAAATTAAATTGTCATGGTAAGCTATTTATCTATCTGTTCTAGGTATATCAATGACAAGCAAGTTTAAATCATTATTTATCATCGCTTTTTTGCTCAACGCAACGGTTGCTTTTGCCGAGGCGAAAGTAGAAATGATTAATGATATGGTGCCAAAAAATTGGATTTTGGTTTATTACGCTTTGGGCGATATTAATCATGATGGCAAAGATGATGCGATTATGGTGGTTGAAAATACCGATCCAGCCTATCTGAAAAGAAATCGCAGACTAGGCCCGAAAATATTGAATATGAACCCTAGGCAGATGATGATTTTATTTCAAACGCCTACGGGTTACCAAGAAATGCTACGCGTCGCTAATGGATTTCCTACCGAGCATGACTTTCTTAAGCCTTGTTTGGCGGATCCATTAGTTGAAGCGGGAAAAATTAATATTGAAAATGGCCTCGTTCAAGTGGCATTAAATTACACGCTGAAGTGTAGTGGCTACAACACAACTAAGCATACCTTTAAATTCCGTTATGAAAATATGCGTTTTCGCCTATTGAGCTTTAATGTGATGCAGCTTGAGCGCATAAGCGGAGATGCAACTGAGCATAATTTTGATTATGTGGCGGGGCATCAAACAACGGTGACTGATATGAATATTTATGAGCAGAAAAAACACAATGTGCAATCAGATATCATAAAGTTAACAAAGCATTTTTATCTAGATGAAATAAGTCTTGCATGTGAGCCCCATAACCAAGCGTCCTGTCATCAAAAAATCAATCAGGCAAAGCTAAGTGGACCTTAGCTCTTTTCTTTGCAATCTTTCGCTTTGCACTATTAATTATTAAGGAAATAAATGGCAGTTGATCATGATCCACGTGTATTTTTTGCAGCTGAGCGCACGTTGCTGGCTTGGTTACGTACAGGCTTAACGATTATTGCACTGGGCTTTGTGATTTCGCGCTTTGGTTTGTTTACTCAATTGCTCGCGTTAGAGTCGCCAACATTATCGTCAAATGTCAGTTCGCCACTTTCGTCGGTACTTGGCATTGCTTTTGTTTTAATTGGCTCACTGGCCATTGCAACGTCGGCGATTCAGCATCGGCGCTTTTCTGCTACGCTTTCTAATGATCAATTGCCTTCGGTTTACTCTAGCAAGATTGCCTATATTTTATCAATGACTATTGCCATGTTAGGTGTTGCGTTGGCTTTTTATCTTTGGCATGCTTAAATTCTATCGCTTTAAATACAAAACTTTAAACATTAAGCTTTAAAAATTTAAAGCTTTAAATAAGCTCACGCGCCCTAAGCTCACTTTTGATATAGGCATAATAAATAGGCGCAGCCACCACGCCTGCAATACCAAAAGCGGCTTCCATTAGTACCATCGCGATTAACAATTCCCATGCATTGGCTCTAATTTGCCCGCCGATAATACGTGCGTTTAAGAAATATTCCAGCTTATGAATCACCACAAGAAACGCCAAGGATCCTAGCGCAATCGCAAATGAATGGCTCATGCTCACAATCACAATAATCGTATTTGAAATTAAATTACCGATCACTGGCAGTAAACCAACAATAAACGTAATCACAATCATGGATTTGACAAAGGGTAATTCAACCCCCATTAGTGGCAATACAACCGCTAAATAAATGGCGGTAAACACAGTGTTAATTGCAGAAATGCGTATTTGGGCGAACACGATGCGTCTAAATGCGTGTCCAAATAATGTTGTACGTTGTATCAGTGCTTTTGCAAAAGGCTTGTAATGGTCATCTGTTAGCGCCTCGCGCAGTGCAAGCATGCCGCCGATAATCATGGCAATAATAATATGGGCAACGTAACGCCCTACTTCTTTACCTAAAAACTGTAAATCGGACGCATTATTACGTAGCCATTCGGTTACCATTTGCTGCAACACCACTGCATCAGCTGGCAAGCGAGAATCTAGCCAATCTGGCAATATACTTCGTGAGTCTTCAATAATTTGTGCCATTCTGCCAATTAGGTTGGTTAAACTGCCAGAGTCTGATTTAAAGAACGCAATTAATCCAACAACAGCGAGTGTTAATAAACCAACAACCGCTATAGCCAACAGTCCAACAGCAATGATCTTAGCCGTATAGCCAGGAAATTTTTGTTCCATATAGGGAGAAATAACATGCACCAACTCAAAGACCAATAAACCAGCTAACAAACCTGGCAATAGGTGGAAATTCAATACATATGCCATGGTAACTGCCATGATTAGCCATGCGGCGATTTCGATCTTGGTGACTGGCTTAATTGGATTTGCTGGTTTAGTTGGCATATTCATTGGTGAATCGATTCATAAAAGATTGCTCTTCGGCTATTGGTAAACGAACGACAACATGGACTTTCTCATCAAAGGTTTTGTCCAATACTTCACCATTAATTTGCGATAAGGCTTTTGTTAGTTCATCAAGGCGATTGTAAGCGATTGTGAGCGCCAATTGTTGCATTTCAATGTAAGGTCTTAAGATTGAACCATCTAATGCTAATTTAGCTGTGCCGCCGTAAGCGCGTGCCAAGCCGCCCTTACCTAAATTAACACCCCCATAATAGCGAATAACGCCCACACAGACGTTAATTAAATTAAGCCCTTCTATCCTTTGCAGAATGGGCATTCCAGCTGTGCCAGACGGCTCTCCCGCATCAGAAAATCTGGGTACGATACCATCAGGCGTTTTAATGCGGAAGGCATAAGCCAAATGACTAGCGTTTTGATGTTGTGCCGCAATCGCGCGTAGAAATGCGCCGACTTCTCGCTCACTTTCACAGTAAGCGGTCCAAGCAAGAAATTTAGATTTATTAAGGGTTTGTTCGGCGACGCCGCCTTGTTCAATAATTTGCATATGACATGATGATGGCTTTCATTAAGAAAGCCCTGAAATAACCCCCGCTTGATTAACGGTAATGCGCTCGCTAGCCGGTATTTTTGGTAAACCTGGCATCGTCATAATATCGCCGCATAAAGCCACAACGAAGCCTGCTCCTCGAGATAAACGCAAGCTTTTCACTTCTAGCGTGTGTCCTGTTGGCGCATTGCGTAATGTCGCATCGGATGAAAACGAATATTGTGTTTTGGCAATGCAAATCGGTAAATGCGAATAACTAATCGTTAACGCAGACAATTGTTGCTCAGCTTCATCGCTCAGTTTGACTCCAGCAGCGCCATATAATTGAGTAGCGATGGTTTTTAGTTTATCGAGTAAAGACAAATCATCTGGGTAAAGTAGCTTAAACTGCGATTGTTTTGCTGCAATACTTGCCACCACTTGCCGCGCTAAATCCGTTGCACCCGCACCACCTTCTGCCCAATGTTTACAAACCACAACCTCACAACCCAATGGGGAAATAGCTTGCTTTAAAGCAGCTATTTCTGCTGGCGTATCGTTGGTAAAGTGATTAATGGCCACAGTCACTTGCATACCAAATTGTTCATGTAAATTATTAATATGTCTTTTTAAATTATTGATTCCAATAGTTAAATAATCTATATTCTCATGATTAAGCTCGTTCAATTCTGCGCCACCGTGATATTTCAATGCACGTACGGTGGCAACCAATACAACGGCATCTGGCTGCAAATTAGCTTGGCGACATTTAATATCAAAGAACTTCTCAGCGCCCAAATCAGCGCCAAATCCTGCTTCTGTCACCACATAATCAGCCAGCTTAAGTGCTGCTTTGGTCGCGATAACAGAATTGCAGCCATGGGCGATATTAGCAAAAGGACCGCCATGAATAATAGCTGGACTCCCTTCTAAAGTTTGCACTAAATTAGGTTGAAAAGCATCTTTCAGTAAAGCCGCCATTGCACCTTCAGCTTTAATATCGCTAGCAAAAATCGGCTGGTCAGCTTTGCTGTTCGCAATCTGCATTTTTCCTAAACGTACTTTTAAATCTTCCAAACTTTCAGCTAGACAAAAAACGGCCATCACTTCACTGGCTACCGTAATATCAAAACCCGTATCCGTTTCATGGCGCAGTTGATTTAAGTGCATTTTACGTAGCGCCCTATCATTCATATCCATACAACGGCGCCAAGTAATGCGCGTGGTATCAATCTCCAACGCATTACCGTGATGAATATGATTATCGATCAGTGTTGCTAATAAATTGTTGGCCGCAGAAATAGCATGAAAATCTCCCGTAAAGTGTAGATTAATGTTCTCCATCGGGACCACTTGTGCATACCCACCGCCTGTTGCGCCACCTTTCATACCAAATACAGGGCCTTGTGATGGCTCACGAATACAAACGATTGTTTTTTTACCGATTAGGTTTAATGCGTCCGTAAGACCAACCGTAGTCGTGGTTTTACCTTCACCTGGCGGCGTTGGACTAATAGCAGTCACTAGAATTAATTTGCCGTTTGGTTTATTTTGTAGTTTACTCAAGCCTGCGTAACTTAGTTTTGCAATATGGTGCCCGTAAGGGATTAAATCCGCATCGGCAAAGCCTATCGATTTTGCAATAGCTTGAATAGGTTTTAATGTGGCTGACTGCGCTATTTCAATATCACTCAACATGCTATTTTTATCCAAACTTTTAGTTGAAATGGTCAAAATAATAGTACGCTGAAGTGATGGTTTAAAGCAACCTTAAAAGTTAAGAATATATCCTATCAAATTAGTATCAACGACTTTAGGCAGGTTTAAAGTAGTAGCAATTTCGGCCATTGTCTTTACCCTGATACAAAGCTTGGTCTGTTCTCAATGTTAACGATTCAACCGTATCGCTTTCAACCATCATAGCCGCACCAACGGTAACCGTAATTGATATTTTTTTATCGTTATAACTAAAAACAGTTTCCATCATGGTTACGCGAAGACGTTCTGCCAACAATTCCAATGTCTCAGCGTTAGTATCGGGCAAAATCACCATAAACTCTTCGCCGCCCCATCGCCCAATGACATTTTGGCTGCGCAAAGCGCCTCGCATTACGTCTGCCACTTTTGATAAAACATAATCACCGCACAAATGACCATAGTTATCATTAATTTCTTTAAAAAAATCAATATCAGCGATCAACATAGAAAGCGGTTTGCCATTGAGTTTACTTTGCGCCACATTTGCTTCAGTAAATGCTTCCAAACTATAACGGTTATTCAAACCCGTCAGTTTGTCGTATGTTGCCATAGCAACTAAGTTATCTTGATTTAAGTGTGTGGCTTTAACAAATGAAAATGCAATGCCGCCAGAAAGTAAAACAAAACAAGATAAATTAAAATAACGCAGCGCTTCTAAATAGTTTTGGTCTAAATCAACAACAGGTGCAGTGATGTTTAGCCATCTCTCAAGCCCAATATAGGCAACAATAATCAGCAATAAGCGCACTACGCCGAAAACAAAATAACCAGAATTGGTAAACAGCGGAAATGCCGTCAGCGCTAAAATGTAATATTGAAAGCCACTGGCAAAACCTAGGTAATAACAAGCAAAATAAGCATGCAAAATCACTTCTGCAGTGAGTAACCAAATCAGCAAACTAAAGTCATTTTTTATTAAGGACTGGGCAAATAATTTGATGCAAAAGACGTAAAAAACGACGATGAAAATATTGATGATAGATAAGGTGGGAACGCCAACAGCATAAAACAAAAAAATAAACACAAAGTGCAGCATCATTGCAGCAATCAGGGTGTAATAAAGCACCTTAAAATCTTCACGACACGTTTTAATAACGCGCATGTCTTCTCGCAACTGTCGAATCATCTGAGCTCCCTTAACCCTTTATGATGATCAAAGCACTCTTTATGTTAGCTGTTTTAAGGGATTAACTTAAAAATCTTCTGCCAACATATCGGCTCTACTCACGATTGGCTCGTGTTAAATCCATACTACGCCTGTGCTAGCGGTTCAAGCAAGACAAAGTTGTCATATTTGTAGAATAGCGTGAGAAATTATTTGAAAAAAATCGTTAAATCATCTATCTGAGATTGTTGAGCGCTTACGCTGTATTCATTAAATAAGTAAACTAAAAACTAGCGCTTTTTTAAATAACACTAAACGATTATTAACACCTACTGGCTAGCGTTTTCCTAGGATAGTGCCCAGCACGCCACGTAAAATTGCCCGTCCAATTTGCGCGCCAAATGATTGCATGGCTTTTTTTGCAACGCGCTCTATGGTTGAATCTGACTGCGTTACTCTTTCGCCTGTCAGCACACCACCCCAGTCAAAACCGCGGTCATCCGCTTGCTCTTTTGTTGCCTCTTCTACTTTTGCTGCTTCCTCTTTTGTTGGCACTTGCACTTCGGCACGTTTAGTCAATAGCTCATATGCAGACTCTCTATCGACTAAGACTTCATATTTATTATTGATATACGAGCTGGCAATGACAGCGGCTCGTTCGACTTCAGTAGCTGGACCAATGCGGCTTTCTGGCGGACAAACATAGCTGCGTTCAACTGGCTTAGGGGCGCCTTTCTCATCTAAAAAAGAGACTAGGGCTTCGCCAACACCAAGCTCGGTAATCGCTGTCATAACATCAACATTGGGATTCACTCTAAAGGTTTCTGCGGCGGCTTTTACCGCTTTTTGATCGCGTGGTGTATAAGCGCGTAGAGCATGTTGCACACGATTACCCAGCTGACCTAAAACTACATCTGGAATATCTAACGGATTTTGACTAACGAAATAAACACCAACGGCTTTTGAGCGAATTAAACGAATTACTTGCTCGATTTTTTGCATCAACGCTTTTGGTGCGTCATTGAATAATAAATGTGCTTCGTCAAAGAAAAATACTAATTTCGGCTTATCTAAATCACCTGCTTCTGGCAAATTTTCATAAAGTTCAGACAGTATCCAAAGTAATAAAGTACCGTAGACACGTGGCGAATTAAAGAGCTTATTAGAAGCCAAAATATTAACCATGCCACGACCTTTAGCATCGATTTGCAACATGTCATCTAAATTCACCGCTGGCTCGCCAAATAACTGGTCGCCACCTTCCATTTCCAACTGCAACAAGTTACGCTGAATCGCCCCAACGCTAGCAGCTGAAATATTTCCGTAGGTAGATTGATATTGCTCTGAATGTTCTGCAGCGTGTTGCGCCATCGCACGTAAATCTTTAAGATCTAACAGCAATAGCCCTTCATCATCAGCAATTTTAAAGATGGCGTGTAAGACACCTGTTTGCACGGCATTCAAATCCAGCATGCGCGACAATAACAATGGGCCCATTTCTGAAATGGTGGTGCGAATCGGATGGCCTTGCTCGCCAAACACATCCCAAAAAGTAACCGGTGACGATTGTGCTGTATAACCATCTAAACCGAGTAGTGCAATTCGCTCTTTTACTTTTTTATTGTCGCCAGCAGGCTGACTCATGCCAGATAAATCGCCTTTTACATCCGCCATAAAAACGGTCACGCCAGCTTTGGAAAAGCCTTCCGCTAAGGTTTGCAAGGTCACCGTTTTACCCGTTCCCGTTGCACCAGCGATTAAACCGTGACGGCTTGCCATTTTAGGCAATAAAAAACTACTGATTACTTGATTTTTAGCGATTAAAATAGGCTCTGCCATGCATGCTCTTTCTATTGTTCTGATGCATCTATCGTACTTAAAACAGCTTCTCTTGTCTTGGTTATTTGGTGGCTGATTTGTTGCTCAATAACTGGACTAGCAGCGAGCTGCTCCCAATTCTGTTGCCACACATCGTATAAGCGCTGACTTTGTTGCTTAGCCGATGGCTTCAGTAAATAGCTTAAATCACGTACCATAGCAACGTGCTTCCAACCTTCTATCGGATTACCACGTGACTCATCTTTCGTAAAATGTGCATAGTTAACAACAGTTTGCAGCTCGCCCAAGTTTTTCAATACTTCAAATGCAGCAATCCGCATGTTTTGATTAATTTCATTTTCATTCGCTTGCCATGAGTTATAACTAAAGCCAGCAATCGCCGTTATTAAACTGACAATAGCCACACTATGCTTCAATAATCCTTTGATCCAACCTCTCTCAACAAGCCGAATACTGGCCTTCTTAATGGCTTGTGCCATCTTAAAAATCTCCCACACTGGCTTTTTGTATTAATTTGATTAATGCATCCTCTAATTGCTGAGCTGATTTTTTAGCGCGCTGTGTTGGATTTTTAATGTTTTTCAAATCAATCGTTGGTCGATCTAACCCAATGAACAATTGCAACTTATTATTAGCATTAGGCTTTTCATAGAGCGCAATTCTGCACGGTGCGAAAACTAAGAATTCTGGATGATCGAGAATGATTTCGGTACCCATGCTTAAGTTGCAAAATGAGTGCACTTCTTTAATACCTTGCGAATCGACACCACGTAATTTCATGTGTTCGCCGATTGGAAAGTTTGCGGGATTAACAAAGTTCATTCCTTCAGAAATCGTTTTTAAACTATCAAGCACCTGCTCATAACTAACACCCTCTTTAACCGCTACTTCATAAATAGCGCTTTCATGTGCCGATTCGGGTACGCGGACTTCTTTGTTGGCGCAACTTATCGCCAACAGCGCCAGCATTGCAATACAGATGCGTTTAAACATAGCATTCCTTTGTAAAAATGTGATTCATTTTAACGCGTTATCTTTAATACTTCATCTATTGCAGCACGGTTAAATTGTGGCGATAACATCCGAATAAAATCATAAAGATAACCACGCATAAACGTATCTTTGCGCATACCTAAATAAGTGGTACTTTGCGGAAATAAATGACTACAATCAAGGCGTACCAATCCTTCGTCACGCTTATCATCAAATGCCATATTGGCTATCAAACCAATGCCTAAACCCAAATTGACATAAGTTTTAATAACATCGGCATCAATTGCAGTCAGCACCACGTTCGGCGTAACGCCTGCATCATGAAACACTTTTGCGACCGAGTTACTACCAGTAAAAGCATAGTCATAAGTAATTAAAGGGTAGCTCGCAATATGCGTCAAACTCAATACAGGCTCGTGTTCTAAATCATGACCTTTTGGAACGACCACGCTACGATTCCACTCATAGCAAGGCAAACAAATCAGTCGCTCTTCTTGCGCAATCGACTCGGTTGCAATGCCAATATCCGCCTCTCCCGTCGCCACCCAGTCGGTCACTTGTGTCGGGTTACCTTGATGAATGTTTAATTTGACTTGTGGATAAGTCTGCATAAATTGCTTAATAGCCGCAGGTAATTTATAGCGTGCTTGGGTATGTGTGGTCGCAATTGTCAACGTACCTGCTTCCACTTTACTAAACTCATCGCCTACACGTTTAATGTTACCCAATTCAAACATGACGCTTGAGGCTAGCTTCAGAATCTTTTTACCAGGTTCAGTAATCCCAGTTAGACGCTTACCATTGCGTTGAAAGATTTGTAGGCCTAACTCTTCTTCCAGCAACTGAATTTGCTTACTTACCCCAGGCTGAGAGGTATGCAACGCCTCTGCTGCTGCAGAAACACTAAGCCCTTGTCTAGCCACTTCATGCACATACTTTAACTGGTGTAATTTCATCATTTTATCCTCAAATGCTTATTGAATAATTTACGTCTATTTCTATATAACAAAATAACAT
>JBFJJN010000012.1:0-90266 GCA_041612255.1 Methylophilaceae bacterium
ACCCACCCCTTCCCATCTCGAACAGGGCCGTGAAACGAACCTGCGCCAATGATAGTATGCTTTTTGCATGCGAAAGTAGGTCACTGCCAAGCTACTTATTTAGTACCCAATTAAGCTCCCTTGTGGAGCTTTTTTGGGTTTTATGGATGTTTTTATGCACTTGGTAATAGAAGTTAATGCATATAAATCAAATGCTGGTTTAATTATCTTCAAATTTGATGAAGTCAGTTATTTTTAAAGTAACCGATTCTTTAAAATTGCATGCATTTGATTCCAATTAACTGAATTTATTGATATAATTGAATATTAATTAGGGGCAGTAAGCCCTTTTTTTATTTCCGCGACTTTTGCGCATGATTTTTGTGCGTGATTTTTTGGAAGTGAAGTAAAGGATATATTGTGCAGGATTTACAAAGTTTAGTTGAAAAGACAGTGACGCAGCTTGGATTTGAGTTGGTTGACTTTGAGATATCAAACCGAGGAAAGCTGTTGCGTATATTTATTGATAAGCTCAATCCAAAAGATATTAGAGATACTGTCAACATTGATGATTGTGTATTGGTCAGCAATCAGTTGGGTAATGTATTAACTGTTGAACATGAAATTGATTATGGCAGGCTTGAGGTTTCTTCGCCTGGTATGGATAGAGTCTTAAAAAAAGAACAAGATTTTGTTAGGTTTGTCGGGGAGCGTGCGCAGATCAAATTGCGTGTTCCTTTAGTAGCAGAGAATAAAGAGCCAAGAAAGAATTTCATTGGTATTTTGCGTGGTGTAGAAGATAGTTCTGTACGCATTGAATGTGATGGTGTTGTCGAAGTGTTGCCATTAAATAACATTGATAAAGCACGCTTAAGCCCACAGTTTTAGATTTTTTAGTTTAAATCGTTAAGTAATTATTTTTTTAGTCGGAGAGAGACGATGAGTCGAGATATTTTGTTGTTGGTAGATGCTTTAGCACACGAAAAAAATGTAAGTAAAGAAATTATATTTACTGCATTAGAGCTGGCCTTAGCCTCAGCGACTAAAAAAAATCATGATGATAATGCAGATATTCGTGTTTCAATTAATCGTGAAAATGGCGAATACGAAACTTTTAGAAGATGGCAATATGTAGAATATGATTTGTTAGAGAGTTCTGACTATCAGTTTGATGAAGAAGATGAACGTGCAAAAGGCCGTGAAATTGGCGACTATTACGAAGATCCATTAGAGTCTATTGCTTTTGGTCGTATTGGTGCGCAAGCAGCCAAACAAGTTATTTTACAAAAAGTACGTGAAGCTGAACGTGAACAAATTTTAGAAGATTTCTTAGCGCGTGATGAAACATTGGTTACTGGCGTGATTAAGCGCATGGAAAAAGGCGATGCTTTGATTGAAGTTGGACGCCTTGAGTGCCGCTTACCAAGAGAGTCAATGATTCCGAAAGAGAATTTACGGGTAGGTGACCGCGTACGTGCGAACTTGTCACGTATCGATCGTAACCCGCGTGGTCCTCAGCTTATTTTATCAAGAACTTCACCAGAGTTTATTCAACGATTGTTTGAGCTAGAAGTGCCGGAAATTGAAGAAGGTTTGTTGGAAATTCGCGCTGCTGCACGTGATCCAGGTTTGCGTTCAAAAATTGCAGTGAAAGCCAATGATCAGCGTTTGGACCCAGTTGGCACTTGTGTTGGCATGCGTGGTTCACGTGTTCAGGCAGTAACAGCAGAGTTGGCAGGTGAGCGCGTTGATATCGTGTTATGGAGCATGGAGCCAGCACAATTTGTGATTAATGCGATGGCGCCAGCTGAAGTTTCTAGCATTGTAGTGAATGAAGATACGCATACAATGGACGTTGTTGTTGATGAAGAGCAGTTAGCTTTGGCGATTGGCCGCAGCGGACAAAATGTGCGTCTGGCATCAGAACTAACTGGTTGGACATTAAACATTCTGACAGTAGAAGAAGCTGCGCAAAAAAATCAAGATGAGTATGCCAACGTTAGTCAATTATTCATGGAAAAATTGGATGTTGATGAGGAAGTGGCAGACATTCTAGTTCAAGAAGGTTTTAGTACATTAGAAGAAATTGCTTATGTGCCAATGTCAGAAATGTCAGAAATTGAGGCATTTGATGAAGATACGATTAACGAGCTTCGTGCACGTGCGAGAGCAGCATTGTTAACAGAAGCCATTGCTAAAGAAGAAAAAGTTGAAGATACGGCAGATGCTTTGTTAAGTGTTATGGACGGCATGGATGAAGAAACATCTGCTCTATTGGCGACAAAGGAAATTGTTACCATGAACGATTTGGCGGAACTGGCTGTTGATGAGTTGGTTGAGTTAAGCGGTATGGATGAAGAGCGCGCAAAAATACTGATAATGACAGCACGCGCACCGTGGTTTAAATAAAGACGTCGTCCGTTAAACTAGTAGTTTGTATCAATCATGACTTAAGACAATAATTTAAAGTAGTAAGAAAAAAGTAAAGAGACTGGAGCAGTACATGGCACAATCAACCGTTTTACAATTTGCGAAAGAGTTGGGATTACCAACGGCTTTGCTATTAGAGCAATTGAAGAGCGCAGGAGTTAATAAAACTGCTGTTGATGATCAATTAGACGAGACTGATAAAACGGCATTATTGGACTATTTGCGCAAAGAGCATGGCGCAGTACAAGCGCCTAAAAATAAAATCACGCTGACACGTAAGCAAAATACCGAAATTAAAAAAACGGATAGCGATGGTCGCGCACGGACAATACAAGTTGAAGTGCGTAAAAAGCGGGTATTGATGCGTAATGAAGAAATTGCCGAAACCTCAGAGCCCGCTGTTGAAGAAGTGGTGGAACCAGTAATTGAGGCTGTTGTGGAAGTGCCGCCAGTGATCGAAACGCCAGAACCTGAGGTGGTAGAGAAAGAGGTTGAGCCGGAAGTTGAAATAGTCGAAGAGGTTGTCGATGAAGTGACGGCAGAAGAGCCGATTATTAAGCGTAAAAAGCAAGTGTTAACACCAGAGCAGATTGCAATTCGCGAGCAAGAGGCGAAACGTCATGCTAAATTAATCGCATTCCAAGAAGAGGATTTGCGTAAAAAAGAAGAATTGATTAGACGCCGAGCAGAAGAAGAGAAAAAGCGTAAAGATGAAGCAGAAGCTGAGGCCGCTGCAAAAGTAAAAGCGAAAAGCCTGAGTGAAGGTACTTTGCATAAACCAGCAGCTAAAGAAGGTGCTAAACCAACGGCCAATAAAGAGGCTAAAAAAGGTAAAAGCACTAACAAAGACTGGAATGATGAAGAGAATCGTAAACGTGGGTTAAAAACACGTGGTGCGGCACCAGTTGGTAATGGATGGAGATCGCCAAAAGGTAAAAATAAAGGGCGTGGCGGTAGAGAAGAAGAGGTTGAACATGCCTTTACAGCGCCAACAGAGCCGGTTGTGCATGAGGTATTGGTGCCAGAAACAATTTCAGTTTCAGACTTAGCTAAAAAAATGGCAATCAAAGCCAACGAGCTGATTAAAACATTAATGGGCATGGGCATGATGGTGACTATTAACCAAGTGCTCGATCAAGAAACGGCGATTATTCTTGTTGAGGAAATGGGGCATACAGCCGTTGCCGCAGCAGATAATGATCCAGAAACTTTCTTAGTAGAAACTGACCATGAGGATGCGATTTTTGAAACGCGACCACCTGTTGTGACTGTAATGGGTCATGTTGATCATGGTAAAACTTCGTTATTAGATTATATCCGTACCAGTAAAGTGGCTGGCGGTGAAGCTGGTGGCATTACACAGCACATTGGTGCATATCATGTTGAGATGCCAAATGGGATGGTGACGTTCTTAGATACGCCTGGTCATGAGGCATTTACAGCTATGCGGGCACGTGGTGCAAAAGCAACCGATGTGGTGATTTTGGTAGTGTCTGCAGATGACGGCGTGATGCCTCAAACTAAAGAAGCGATCCATCATGCTAGAGCGGCTAATGTGCCATTAGTAGTTGCAATTAACAAAATTGATAAACCTGAAGCAAACCCTGAGCGCGTAAAATTAGAGCTCGTTTCAGAAGAAGTAGTGCCAGAAGATTTTGGTGGTGAAGTGATGTTCCGTAATGTTTCTGCTAAAACAGGTGAAGGCATTGATTCTTTGCTTGAGGCAGTCTTATTACAAGCTGAGATTTTAGAGTTAAAAGCACCAAAAAATACGCCAGCTAAAGGCTTAGTTGTTGAAGGACGTTTAGACAAAGGGCGTGGTCCAGTGTCTACGATTCTTGTTCAGTCAGGCACCTTAAGACGTGGTGATATGCTCTTAGCGGGCAGTACTTATGGTCGTGTTCGTGCCATGTTAGATGAGACGGGTGCGGAAATTAAAGAAGCAGGCCCATCGATGCCTGTTGAAGTATTAGGCTTATCTGATGTACCAGCTTCTGGCGAAGAGGTGATTGTGTTGAATGATGAACGTAAAGCGCGTGAAATTGCGATGTTCCGCCAAGGTAAGTTCCGTGATGTGAAATTTGCAAAACAACAAGCAGCTAAACTAGAAAATATGATGGGCCAGATGACTGATGGCGAAGTGAAAACGCTAGCTTTGATTATTAAATCAGATGTACAGGGTTCAAACGAAGCATTGGAAACTAGCTTGCTTAAGTTGGCAACTGATGAGGTCCGCGTCAATATTATCCATACTGGCGTCGGTGCAATTAGCGAATCTGATGTGAACTTAGCCGTTGCTTCAAGTGCAGTGTTAATCGGCTTTAATGTGCGCGCCGATACTGGTGCTCGTAAGTTGATTGAATTGAATGGTGTGGATGTTCGTTACTATAATATTATTTACGAAGCAGTGGACGAAATCAAAGCGGCGCTCGGCGGTATGTTGCCACCAGAGCAACGTGAAAGCATTATTGGTAGTGTGGAAATTCGTGAAGTGTTCCGTATTACTAAAATCGGCGCTGTTGCAGGTTGTTATGTGCGAGATGGTCGCATCACACGCGATTCTAAGATACGGGTATCACGCGATAATGTGATTATTCATACAGGTGAATTAGACTCACTAAAACGCTTTAAAGATGATGTTAAAGAAGTGAAAAATAACTTCGAATGTGGGTTATCCTTAAAAGGCTATAACGATATTGAAGTAGGCGATATATTAGAAGTGTATGAAGTTTTAGAAATCGCACGTTCTTTATAAGCGATTGGATAATTAATTGGCAAAAGCATTTTCAAGATCAAGTCGTGTCGCGGAGCAAATGCGCCGTGAATTAGCGGACTTGTTGCAGTTTGAAGTGAAAGACCCGCGTGTTGGCATGGTTACAGTGACTGAGGTTGAAGTGACTGGGGACATGGAGCATGCGAAGGTTTTTTATAGCGCAGCAGAGGGTACTGCTGCATTGCAAGCAGGCCTGGAGCAGTCTTCAGGCTTCTTGCGCTCACAAGTTGCTAAGCGCATGCTGTTGCGCAAAGTGCCCCAATTGCACTTTGAGTATGATGCTTCTACCGACTATGGCATGAAAATGACTAAGTTAATTGATGAAGCATTGGCAGATAGTCCCAAAGATAATCAAGAAGATTAAGCCTTTGCAGTTCAAGCGTGTTAAAAGAAAAGTTAACGGTATTCTTTTATTGGATAAGCCGCTCGGCTACTCTTCCAATCAAGCACTACAAAAAATAAAATGGTTATTTCAAGCTGAAAAAGCGGGTCATACTGGCACGCTAGACCCATTAGCAACTGGACTATTGCCAATTTGTTTGGGTGAGGCGACCAAGTTTGCACAATACGTTACTGATGCAGATAAGACCTATATTGCGCATATCAAATTAGGTGTTCAGACAACTACAGGTGATGCTGAAGGTGAAGTGATTGCAACCAAGCCAGTCAATATTACAGCGACTGAATTTGAGCAGGCTTGCCAACAATTTTTAGGTGAAATTAATCAAGTCCCTCCGATGTATTCGGCATTAAAACATGATGGAAAAGCATTGTATGAGTATGCGAGAGCGGGCGTTGAAATCCCTCGTACAGCACGCCAAGTCTCAATCAAAAACATTACCATGAATTCTTTTTCTGGCTGTGATGCAGTGATTAGTGTTTCCTGCAGTAAAGGCACTTATATCCGCACGTTAGCAGAAGATATAGGTAAAATGCTAGATAATCATGCACATTTAGTTGGTTTGCGTAGAACGCAAACCGCTGGATATAATCTTGCTGATGCCATGACAATTGAAGCAGTTGAGGTTCTGGCTTTAGAAGAGCGAGATGCAACATTATTATCGGTTGATTCTGCTATTGCTGTATTGCCACAAGTAACTATTAGTGAAGATTCCGCTTTCTATTTTAAACAAGGACAAGCCATTTGGCAGTCGGGCAAGATGCCCGAAGGTGAGTTGCGTGTTTATGAACATAATGGACAGTTTCTCGGTCTAGGTAAATTGCTAGACGATGGAAAAATCGCACCAAAGCGACTAGTTAACTGATGGTTTAATCACTTTGAGCGATGAAGTTTTTTCATCAAATGCAAGTAAAAACATCGACTTAAATGTAAAGTGTTTGGAGTTTTGGGTATTTTTGACTATAATGCACAACTCAAGAAATTGAATCATGTTAAAACATGTAAATTGAATGTAAACGCAGGTTGGGTAAATGGGTTACTTAGCTAGGTTTGCATTGACGCTAACTAAAGGATAAAAGATGGCAGTTACAGCGCAAGACACCTCAAAAATTATTAAAGAATATCAACGTGCTCCTAATGATACGGCAAGCCCAGAAGTGCAAGTGGCTTTGTTAACAAACCGTATTACTTATTTGACTGAGCATTTTAAAATAAACAAAAAAGACAATCACTCACGTCGCGGCTTATTGGCATTAGTTAGTCAACGTCGTCGTTTGTTAGATTATTTAAAAGGTAAAGACGTCAGCCGTTATCAAGATTTGATTGGTAAACTAGGTTTACGTAAGTAATTTCTATAAATGCGATTTTCGCTTTTATAGTTATGTAGAAAGCCGATTGCACTAATAATGCGTCGGCTTTTTTTATTGTTTGATTGTTATTGGGTAGTGAATAACAATCTGTTGAAAAAGGAAATGAAATGTTTAATAAAGTAACTAAAAGTATTCAGTATGGTGATCATACATTAACGTTAGAAACTGGTGAGATTGCTCGCCAAGCAGACGCATCAGTGGTTGTGAGTTATGGCGACACCGTTGTTATGGTGAACGTAACTAGCCGCCGCGAAGTAAAAGAGGGTCAAGATTTTTTCCCTTTAACTGTGGATTACATGGAAAAAACATATGCTGCAGGTAAGATTCCTGGTAGTTTTTTCAAGCGTGAAGGACGTCCTTCAGAAAAGGAAACATTAACATCACGCTTAATCGATCGTCCAATGCGTCCACTATTTCCTGAAGCGTTTTATAACGAAGTGCAAGTAGTTGCCACTGTGCTTTCTTCAGATCCAGAAATTGATTCAGATATTCCTGCAATTATCGGTGCTTCTGCAGCGATGTCTTTATCAGGCATTCCATTTTATGGCCCATTAGGGGCTGCGCGTGTTGGTTATATTGATGGCGAATACATCCTTAACCCTAGCAAAACACAAATGGAAACTACTGAGTTAGACTTGGTTGTTGCGGCAACTGAAACAGCAGTCATGATGGTTGAGTCTGAAGCTAAAGAGCTATCAGAAGAGGTCATGCTAGGTGCAGTAACATTTGGTCATGAAGCCATGCAAGCCGTGATTAAAATGATTGCTGAATTGGCTGAAGAAGCGGGTAAAGACGCCTGGGATTGGACAGCACCAGAACCAAATGCGGCAATTATTGCAAAAGTAGCTGAAATTGCTGAAGCTGATGTGAACGCTGCTTTCCAAATTAAAGCAAAAGGTGAGCGTTCAGCTAAGTTGGACGAGATTAAAAACCGTGTTATTGCTACATTAATTACGGAAGCAACATCGACAACAGAAGCAAATGAAATTAAAGGCGAGTTCTTTAATTTAGAGGCAAAAGTTGTACGTAGCCAAATCTTGAATGGTGAGCCACGTATTGATGGCCGTGATACACGCACAGTGCGCCCAATTAGCATTCGTACTGGCGTATTGCCACGCACACATGGTTCTGCGCTGTTTACGCGTGGTGAGACGCAAGCGTTGGTTGTTGCAACATTGGGTACTGGCCGTGATGAGCAAAAAGTGGATGCTTTACAAGGTGAGTATACGGATAACTTCATGTTGCACTATAACTTCCCTCCATATGCAACAGGCGAAACAGGTCGTGTTGGCACACCTAAGCGTCGTGAAATTGGTCATGGTCGTTTAGCGAAACGTGCTTTAGTCGGCGCTTTGCCATCTAAAGAAGATTTTGATTACACCATGCGCGTTGTTTCTGAGATTACTGAATCTAACGGTTCAAGCTCAATGGCATCAGTTTGTGGTGGTTGCTTAGCATTAATGGATGCGGGCGTACCAATGAAAGCGCCAGTGGCTGGTATTGCAATGGGCTTAATTAAAGATGGTAATCGTGTTGCGGTGTTAACCGATATCTTAGGCGATGAAGATCATTTGGGCGATATGGACTTTAAAGTAGCAGGCTCATTAAACGGTATTACTGCGTTACAAATGGATATTAAAATTACCGGTATTACCGCACAAATTATGCAAGCTGCTTTAGCGCAAGCTAAAGAAGGCCGTGAGCATATATTGGGTATTATGGCTGAGGCAATGGCTAATGTAAGTACAGAAATGTCGGAATTTGCACCACGTATTATTACGTTGAAAATTAATCCTGATAAAATCCGTGATGTGATTGGTAAAGGCGGCGCCGTGATTCAAGCGCTAACTAAAGAAACCAATACCAGTATTGATATTGATGAAGATGGTACGGTTAAAATTGCTTGTACCAGTGCAGATGAAGGCGCTGAGGCAAAACGCCGCATTGAGGCAATTACTGTAGATGTTGAAGTCGGTCAAATTTACGAAGGTCCAGTGGTTAAATTATTGGACTTTGGTGCAGTCGTTTCATTGCTGCCAGGTAAAGATGGCTTAGTTCATATTTCACAAATCGCGCATCAACGCGTTAATGCCGTGAGCGACTTTGTAAAAGAGGGTGACATTGTTAAGGTCAAGGTTGTTGAGATTGATGCAAAAGGTAAAGTGCGTTTAAGCATGAAAGCATTGATTGAAGAGCCATCTAAAGCAGAAGCTGCTTCTGAATAATAATAGAAGACAGCAATAAAGAAGCCCGCTTAGCGGGCTTCTTTATTATGCGTAACCTTATATAAAGTTACCAATAAGGATTACGACATTATTATTTTGCTACTTGTTTTTCTCTTAGCTCATCTAAAGTTTTACAGTCGATACAGAGTGTTGCAGTTGGGCGAGCTTCTAAACGTTTCAAGCCAATTTCTACGCCACAGCTCTCGCAAAACCCGTACTCATTAGCATCAATATTGCGCAATGTCCCTTCAATTTTTTTAATGAGTTTGCGTTCACGGTCTCGATTACGTAACTCAAGAGCCATATCAGACTCTTGGCTAGCACGGTCATTAGGGTCGGCAAAGGTAGAGACTTCATCCTGCATATGATGCACAGTACGGTCAATGTCGTCATTTAATTCAGATTTCCACTTTTCTAAAATATCACGAAAGTGTTTGAGCTGTTTTTTATTCATATACTCTTCATCAGGCTTCGGCTGATAAGGAGTGAAACTAATATTCGGTGTTGTTTTTGCCATTTTGCGTCCAAAAAACTACTTAAAAAACGAAACTGATAAGAATTTATTCGCGCGAGTTTACACTGATTGCTTGTGTTATGCAAAGCCTTCGCAATGGTAAGTTAATTCTTAGCCTCATTAAGTTCTAAGGCTAATAAGGTATTTTCCATTAAGGTTGCCACTGTCATCGGTCCAACACCGCCTGGAACGGGGGTAATATAGCCTGCACGCTCTTTCGCAGTAGCAAAATCAACATCACCACTGAGCGAGCCATCAGCTAAGCGATTAATGCCAATATCAATCACGATTGCGCCAGGTTTTATCCAGTCGCCTTTGATTAAGCCCGCTTTACCAGCTGCCGCTACGACTAAATCTGCTTTTCTAATCTGACCTTCTAAATCTTTGGTATGTCGATGGCAGCTGGTTGTAGTACAACCCGCGAGTAATAACTCTAATGCCATTGGCCTGCCCACATGGTTAGAAACGCCAACAATGACTGCATCTAAGCCCATAAGATCAATTTTGGAGGCCTCTAACAGCTTAATTACACCAAATGGCGTGCAAGAGCGTAGCGTAGGCTGACGAACAGCTAATCGCCCAATATTGTATGGATGGAAACCATCCACATCTTTATTCACATCAATGTGCTCGATCAACAAGTCTTCATTAATATGCGCAGGTAAGGGAGATTGCACCAGAATCCCGTCAACACTAGCATCATTATTCAATTGATGAATCAGCGATAATAATTCGGCTTCTGTCGTCGCACTGGGTAAATCGTGCGAAATAGAGGTCACGCCAACTTTTTCGCAAGCTAGACGTTTGTTTCGCACATAAATGGCTGAAGCAGGGTCAGCTCCAATTAACACAACGGCGAGGCATGGCGCACGTTTGCCTGCGGCAATACGGTCTGAGATGCGAGATTTAATACGATCGAGTAAGTTTGCTGAGATGGCTTTGCCATCAATGATATGAGCGGACATGAATATGTTTGAATGAAATGTAGAAATAATTGCGAATTTTAACATATTTGATTTGACCAATCGCCTATATTGCAGTATATTTCTGCCTCTTCGGCGTGTAGCGTAGCCTGGTAGCGCGCCTGCTTTGGGAGCAGGATGTCGGGAGTTCGAATCTCTCCACGCCGACCATTTTTTTGGTCATTGTCCGTAACGGTAGTAAAGTCGTCACGTGTAACTAAAATCTGCCCGTAGCTCAACCGGATAGAGCACCAGCCTTCTAAGCTGGGGGTTACAGGTTCGATTCCTGTCGGGCAGACCAAGCTTTGGTTTCAGTTGTTACGTTTCAATGGTGGCTGTAGCTCAGTTGGTAGAGTCCAGGATTGTGATTCCTGTTGTCGTGGGTTCGAGCCCCATCAGCCACCCCATCTCCTCAATCAATCATTACATCAACAACGATGCAAAATGATATTGACATAGTTAGTCAGCTAACTATAATGGTTGTTATGCTCCAACTTAAAGATATTCCAGACACCAAAATTTTAAAAAAATTTGCAAATCGCTATGATGGGGTTGATTCAGAAAAAGTGATTCAGTTTTTAAGTATTTTGCGGATAGGAACAGATCTTATTGAGGTGTTAAATGGCTTTCTGGATCAATATGACTTACTGCAGGGTAGATGGTGGGTGCTAATTTTATTAATGCGCGAAGATGATTTAACGTCTACGCCCTCAGACTTGGCAGCAAAGGCTGGTGTTAGTAAAGCGACCATGAATGGTTTAATTAATCGGCTGCTGAAAGATGGCTTAATTTCTAGGACTCAGTGTGAGGAGGATGGAAGAAGCTATAGGGTAACATTGAGTCGATCAGGTCAAGCCAAGTTAGACGAAGTGATGCCTGAATATTATTCAAGGCTTAATAAACTAATGAGTTGTGTAAACGATGTGGATAGAGAGCAGTTATTGGCGAACTTATTTTTGCTAAAGCAAAATAGCAGTGTGTTTGAGTAGTTTTTTTGTGTATAAAGTGAGCTAATCATTTCTGCCAGGTAAACAAAATATTCATATGGTCTTTATCTCGAATTATCCGCCAAGGGTTAGATTCTATTACAAAGTCTTTTACTAAAAAACTTGAGATCATGACGGTCATTGATATTGCCCACCATTGCCAAGTGCTCATTAGGATTGTGTGATTAAAACCTGAAAATATAAACCCTACACCAATCAATATACCGCTTATACCTACAGTAGACTCCAAGCACATGCAGCGCGCTTTCTTGAATGGGATGGCAAGAGCTATTTTCTCCGATCTAACTAATATGAAAAGGTCACGTATAAGGCTTTGAAAGAGCATTAATGCAGACACAAAAAAGATTATATTTGCGGTGTTTAGCTGCTTAGGGAGTAGATGTGCCGCAGCGCAAATGATTATTCCAAATAGTCAAACTAACATCACTTCAACTCTCTCAAAAGAAGACAATGTCATCTCCTCCGCCAATGATTGAATTGGTAATGTGACACGCCCAACAACAATCACATTTCATTGTCATTATCTGTAAAATTATTCGCATTATGTAAACTAAACTTTATCACCGATTTGCCGTAAATAGTTCATAGAGTATAAATGAGGTAGATACGTGATGAAACTGATTGGCGGATTACTCCAACATGCATTTTATGTCATGAAATTAGAGCATGACGGATCAGGTTTGCCGACTAAATTTTCATCGGCATTATTATTTGTTTCTGTGTATGGCTTATTAATTATTATAAACAATGTGCAGGCGGGGACTGTTAACTTAGGTATGTGGTTTTCACTTGCCTTTATTGTGTTGGTTTACACTGTTTTGCTTCGTAATCAAATTACAGGTTTGATTATTCTGATAGGTATTATCTCTAGTGTACTTTCACTATTTATTAACCAGTTTGGTGCTTTAGCTAATTGGCAACAGTTGCTGTTATCACTCATGGAATACGTCATGGTATTTGGCGCATTGACCAATGTGATTAAAAGTCATATCAAATTGCATTAAAGGTTTGGTAACAAACTTAGTTCTTTATCTTTTCACTGTTGAAGTGATTAATCTATTTGCATGGTATTGAAGCAAATAGCATTAAGGGTTATAGTGTTTCTCAATAAGAAGCAATAAGAAATAACAACAATAAGAAGAATAGGATAGTTATGAGAGATTTTACGTGCTCAGCGTTTGCTGGCGTGCGCATGCAATATGCGCGGACGATTTTCAACAAGCATCTCCATGGTTACATCGTCAACATATTATTATTTCTTTTCACGAGTATCGCCTCAGTCGCTTGCACACATCAATCAACAGTATTACCTTCTGATGGGCATATTAATGCTCAATTACCCCAGCAGTTTACTTATCAACCAACTCAGCAAGTAGCCATTGTTGAACCAATAACAGTCAATGCATTACCGAATTTAATCCATGATGTGCAAACAAGCAAAAAACAACATATCTATAGTGTAGTTGTGAATGATGTGCTGGTAAAAGAAGTGTTATTTGCGCTCGTACGTGATAGTAAAATCAATGCAGATATTAGCCCTTTGATACAAGGGCGCGTGACGATGAATGCCATTAATCAGACGTTGCCTGTCATTTTAGAACGGCTTGCACGACAAGTTGACCTCACTTATCACATGGCTGGTGATGTGCTTTATATTGCACCAGATCAACCAGAGCTTAGACTTTATCAAGTTGATTACGTCAATATTGCACGCGATACCAGAAGTTTTATTGGCTCAGCGACAGAAATATCCAGCACGGGACAAAGTGCGAGTACAGGAAAAGATGGTCAAACCAGTGTCGTTAGTACATCGGGAAATGGCGCTAATAATAGCTCACGCACTACGGTTGCCAGTGAATCAAAAAATCATTTGTGGGAATCGCTAATTACTAATGTAAAAGATTTATTAGCTGAAGCGGACAAAGAAATAATTGTCAAGCGTTATGGCACACTAGCTTCCGATAATGAGCCAAATGAAAATGTAACAACACAATCCAAAACAACAGAAAATCAGCGAGATAAACAGCGATCAGAATATAAAACACTATTAGCCGCTAATGTGATTGCCAATCCAGAAACGGGTGTGATAAGCGTGCGTGCAACGCACAAGCAACATCAAAAAGTACAAGAGTTTATTGATACGGTAATGAATCGCGCTAATAAGCAAGTATTGATTGAAGCGACGATTGTTGAAGTGCAACTAAGCGATAGTTTTCAGGCAGGTATCGATTGGAGTCGTCTCAATAATACCGCGACAAATAGTGGTTTTGTGTTTGGACAAAGCTTGGGTTCTAAAGGCATTAATTTTAATCCGAATACGGGTGCATTCACTGCAGGTGAGCAGAATGCATTAGGTGTGCAATCCAATGCGGGGCTTGTTGCTGGTTATATCAACCCTTTGAGCGGCATTGGAAATATTGCGGCATCCATTACATTATTAAAAAAGTTTGGTAATACTAAAGTGTTATCTAGCCCTAAGTTAATGGTGCTGAATAACCAAACGGCAGTATTAAAAGTCGTCAACAATATTGTGTACTTCACGGTGCAAGCGCAACAATCGCAAAGCGCTGTGGGAGGTAGTGTGTTGTCAACCGTGACCACGACGCCAAATACAGTGCCAGTCGGCGTAGTAATGAGTGTTACGCCGCAGATCAATCAGTTTGAAAACGTCAATATGAATGTGAGGCCAACCATTTCTAGCGTGGTTGGATATAAACAAGATCCGAATCCCAACTTAACTATTCCTAGTTTAATTCCCGAAATACAAGTGCGCGAAATGGAGTCGGTGTTACAGATTAATAGTGGCAATACGGCGGTGCTAGGTGGCTTAATGCAGGATGAAATTCAACGCAACACCGATAAAGTGCCCGGCGTTTCAGAAGTACCTATTGTTGGGCAAGCGTTTGTGGGTAAAAATCACGCCAATCGAAAAACAGAGCTGGTCATTTTTATACGACCTACCGTGATACAGCATGCGAGTTTAGACAGTAAGGAGTTACAGTCATTTAAACAATATTTACCTGCGCAACAGTTACAGAAAGTGGTTGATGAAGCCAATTCGGATAGCCTTGAGTAAGCGTATCTTATGACAGAGCAAACACCTAACGTACGGCTTGGCGAATTGATGGTCGCGCAAGGCTTGATTAGTCTGGATCAACTGCGTATTGCGCTGATTGAGCAAGTGCAAAATAAATTGCAATTAGGTCAGCAATTAGTGCGGCTTGGCTTTGTATCGGAAGCCATCGTGCGCGATGTGCTTGCAAGCAATATGGGGCAGGAAAGCATTGATTTGAATGCGATTGTTGCAGATGCTGAAGCGTTGAACATGGTGCCAGAAGCTTTTGCACGCCGTTTTCATTTGTTGCCAGTGGCTTATGAGGCCTCGATTATGACGATGACTATAGCGATAGCGAATCAGTTTAATGTGATCGCCCTAGATCAATTGCGTGCTTTGTTAGGCGGACAAATTCAGCTTAAGCAATTACTAGCTGCAGAGGCGCAATTAGAAGCGACTATTGATCATTTTTATGAGTATGAATTGACAGTAGATGGCATTTTGCGGGAAATTGAAACGGGTGAGATTGATTACCAAAGTGTCGATACAAATGGCAATACCTATACCCAGCCAGTTGTAAGATTAGTCGGCGCTTTATTGATGGACGCCGTGAAAAAAGGCGTGTCGGATATTCATTTCGAACCTGAGGCTGCTTTTTTACGTATACGTTACCGATTAGATGGTGTGCTGCATCAAGTGCGTAGTTTACATAAAAATTATTGGCCGAGTGTTGCTGTGCGGTTGAAGGTCATGAGTGGCATGGATATTACCGAAACACGTGCTGCGCAAGATGGTCGATTAAATATGCATTTATGCGGACGTCCGATTGATTTTAGGGTGTCTACTCATCCGACAATTCATGGTGAAAATATCGTGTTGCGCGTATTGGATAGAGCGCAATCCGTGATGTCAATTGAGCAAATGGGCGTAACTCAATCCATACAACAGATGCTTCAATTGATGATGTCACGACCAGAAGGCATCTTAATTGTGACTGGACCAACAGGCAGCGGTAAAACAACGACTTTATATTCATTGCTGAGTAGTAAAAATACAGAAGCCGTCAACATCATGACCTTGGAAGATCCAGTGGAGTATCCTGTTTCATTGATGCGACAAACCTCGGTTGCTGAGAGCAACAAAGTCGATTTTGCTAATGGCATTCGTTCGATCATGCGGCAAGACCCCGACATCATTTTGGTCGGAGAAGTGCGTGATGAAGATACAGCAAAAATGGCTTTTCGCGCCGCCATGACGGGTCATCAAGTCTTCACTACTTTGCATACGAATTCTGCCTTGGGTATTTTTTCAAGATTAGCCGATATGGGTATTTCACATGAAATGATGGCAGGCAACATTATTGGCGTAATTGCGCAGCGACTCATCCGTAAGTTATGCCCATATTGCAAAATAGCGAGTGCAGCAACGAAAGAAGAAAAAGCAATACTTGGTTTTGCGCAGGATGAATCGCTGGAAATTTATAAAGCGCAAGGTTGTCATCACTGTGCGTTAACGGGTTATAGCGGACGTATAGCGATTATGGAGCTACTGCGCATTGATGGCGAGATGGATGGCTTAATTGCGCGTCATGCGTATGTAGATGAGATAGGAGCATTAGCAATAAAAAAAGGCTTTATTAGCTTGGCGCAAGACGGTCTGCGAAAAGTGTTGGAAGGTACAACCAGTCTTGATGAGCTCATGCGCGTTGTGTGCCTCACTTCGCGGATTGATTAAAAGCATGGTAGCGATGGAAAATTTTCACTACCGTGCAATTGATCAATTTGGAAGGCAAGCAAAAGGCCGAATGGAAGCGCGTAATGTTGCTGATTTAGAATTGCGCCTTCAACAGATGGGCTTAGATTTAACGACTGTGAAGTCAACAAAATGGGCTTGGTATCATTTTGCAAAAAACAAAGTAAGCCGCCGAGATTTAGTGCTATTTTGTTTTCAGTTAGAGCAACTGATGACGGCTGGCGTGCCAATATTAGAAGGCTTAAATGATTTAAAAGAAACCACAGAGAATTTCTCTTTTAAAAAAGTATTAACCGCTATTGCGGGTGAAGTTAAGGGTGGAAAAACACTTTCTCAAGCGCTTGCTACACACACGGATATATTCGATGATGTGTTTATTCATTTGGTTGCCGCGGGTGAGCAGACTGGCGAGTTACCAACTGTTTTTCAGCATTTAAGCGAGACCTTAAAGTGGCAAGATACCTTGGTTGCGCAAACCAAACGATTGCTTGCTTATCCATTATTTATTTTTGTGGTGGTGATGTTGGCGATTGCTTTTTTAATGATTTTCCTAGTGCCAGAACTTGTTAAGTTTATGGATAGTTTGGGGCAAGCGTTGCCTTGGAACACGAAGTTGCTGCTGTTTATTTCAAGTGCTTTTGTTGATTATTGGTGGCTAATGATTGCGCTGGCCATCGTGATAATTTCTTCATTCGTTGCTTGGGTGAACCATAATGCAGATGCACGTTATACCTTTGACCGCATTAAGCTAAATTTACCTTTGGTGGGTGATGTGTTAAATAAAGTCATCATGGCGCGATTTGCACGCTATTTTGCATTGATGTATCGAACAGGCATCCCAATTCTTACTGCGATTAAAACATGTGAAAACGTTGTAGCCAATCAAGTGATTGCAGAAGCATTAAGCAACATTCATGACAGTATTAACGCGGGTCATAGCATGAGTGATAGTTTCAAAACCACTGGTTTATTTCCATCGCTCGTTATCCGAATGATTAGCGTTGGCGAGCGTACTGGCGCGCTTGACCAATCATTGATGCATGTCAGTTATTTTTACGACAGAGATGTTGATGAGCTATTGCAAAAAATGCTCAAAATTTTAGAGCCTACGCTGACTGTTGTTTTAGGCTTAGTTTTGATGTTTATTATGGCGGCAGTGCTTGGTCCCGTTTACGAATCTTTTAGTCATATGCCAATATAAATGTTTGCCTATCAACAAAAAATAATTGTCTATGTGACCAACCAATTTTTAATGGCGAGTCTTTGGTATGGAAAACAATATCAATCTCATCAAACTTACCAAAATGTAGAACAAGGATGTACAGCGTTTCGTCAATATTTATCACAACATAAAAAAGCAACCATTGAAGTAGTGGTTGATGCCGTTGAAGAAGAGTATCAGCTGGAGTCTTTGCCACATGTGAAAGGGTCGGCGAGACGTGAGATGCTGACCAGAAAACTAGCTCAATTAACTCGCAACAGCCTGTATAAAACGGTGTGGTTTATGCGTCAAGAAACGACCGTTCGCAAAGAGGATGTGTTTGTCTTGTTGTCATTATCGAACCCTAAATTTTTACAATGTTGGATGGAAATTCTGCAATCAGAGCAAGTATTCTTGGCTGGTGTTTATGCATTGCCTATGCTAAATCAACTCATGGTGCGCCGAATGAAAGTCGTGCCACCACAACTATTGATTTGTGAACGACTGTCTTCTGGTTTGCGCCAAACCTATTTACAGCATGGCGGTTTGCGGTTCAGTCGCTTAGTGACGATAGAAAGTTTACAGACTTCACAATTGATTAATAGCTATGTAACAGAAGTTGAAAAAATGCACTTGTATTTGCGCAGTCAACGGTTAATTAATGATGCACTTACTTTTCAAGTGATGTTATCAAGCGTCCAAACTGAGCATCATGCAGTGATGAAAAGATTAGAACAGCAGGGCTTTAACTGCAAAATTGCTAATCCGCAGGATGCGCTTAAAAAGCGTGATTTGACGCAAATTGATTTGGCTAGGCATCCAGAATTGCATTATCTGCAGTTGCTCAATGAGATGAGTCTTCAGGCTAATTTGGCGCCGAAAGAGATGACAAAAGCCTATCGCTTAAAACAATCAACGAAGAAAATTAATAGGGTATCGGCAGTGATGGCGATGACTGGCTTATTTATCTCGTCATTCTTATTTGTGCAGGGGATTAATAAAGATGAGCAGATCAACCATTTAACAAACCAAACTAATTTTTTACAGAAACAGCATACATTACTTATCAGCCATTCGCCTGCATCACCAATATCAGGCACTGATATGAAAGCGGTGGTGACTACTGCTCAAATGATTAGTCAGCAATCGCCTATCGCTATGATGCACATAATCAGCTCGGCGTTAAAAGTTATACCTGAAGTTTCAATCACTCGGCTGCGTTGGGTGCTGAGTAATCAGGAAAATATGACGGATGAAGTAGGCAATACTTTTGGCGAGCAGACTAATCAAGCGAATGGGTTGGAAAATGCGTTGGTACAAATTGGATTTGTGGACGCAAAGCTAGGCCATTTTGATGGAGATTATCAACAAGCATTAGCTAGCGTAAATCGATTGATGACTAAACTACGCGCAGACAGCCGTTTGAAGATAGTTGAGGTTATGCAAATGCCAATTGATGTTGCATTGTCAGCTACTCAAGGTAGCACCAATGATTCGCCTGAAACTCAGCCTACCTCTGCTGTTTTTAAATTAAAAATTATTCTCAGTAACACAGAAAAAGAGGGCTTGTGATTGAACCACTGATTCACCTCATGATTAATCACTGGCGCGCATTACCTAGACCAATCATTGGGTTGGGGATTTGCTTGGTGACAGTCTGTTTGTTAATAGGCTTTGCCAGTCACTATCAACGAAATCAAGGCGCCCTATTAAATGATGCCCGTGCCGCCTATGATCATGCACAAGAGAAGTTGCAGTTATCTAAGCAAGAACAGCAAGATATTGAGCAATATTTGCCACATTATCAACGCTTATTGCAAACCGGTTTTATTGGAGAAGAGCAGCGGCATCTCTGGATAGCGCGCTTACATCATGTGGGTGTACAGCATCAACTGTTTACTATTGATTATAAGATTGGTCCGCAAACAGCTTACGATTCCAAGCTTATTTTGAATCTGCGAAATTATAAAATGCAACGCTCGGTCATGACATTAAGATGGGATTTATTGCATGAAGAGGATTTCATTCACTTGGTAACTGATTTGCGAGAAGGCACATCCCCTTTTATGGTGCGAGATTGTGAAATAGCGCAAGCATCTGATATTGAAATGAATGGCCAGCGTGTACAAAAAAATTTAACAGCAAATTGTGCCATCGATTGGTTAACGATACAAGACTCACAATTGAAGCCAGCAGTGAAGGTAGATTTTTAATGCGTTATTTGCTGGGGATTACTATTTTGCAATTCGTTTTAATGCGGCAAGTGGTTGCAGATGAAAAGATTGGACGGTTATTCTTTACGTCAGAACAACGTCAGCATTTACAGCATTTAAGAAAAGATAGTCAACATGATCCTGTTGTCACTGAAGCAGACGCCGATGAAGTCAAAAATTTATTAGCTACATTGCCCCAGCACAACACACAAGGCTACGTTAAGCGTAACGACGGTAAGCAAATTACGCGATGGGTGAATGGAAAACCTTTGCAGGATGATGAGATTGAGTAATACAAAAGCTGAAAAAGGGGCGGCAATTATTATGTTGTTATTCATCCTTGGGCTTGGTTTAACGAGCTATTTGCTAAAGTCAGCTGATCCAACAATACTAAAGCGCGACCGTGCGCAAAAAACGATGCAATCGCTAGGTGATGCCAAACAAGCGTTAATCGCATGGGCGGTAAATAATTCGGTTAATTTAGGGCAATTACCTTTTCCTGATAGAGCGCGTGGTGGCGGTTATGATGGATTTAGTGATTGTAATCCATCAGGGACAGCCTTTTATGATCCCGCCAGCTATCGGTTCTTAATTGGCAAATTGCCCGTGTACGGACAAACATCGCCATGCGTGGGTCAGCAGGTTGGTCTAGGTTTAGACAATAATAATGATTTAGACAATAGACTTTGGTACGCCGTTTCTCGTAATGTGGTACATCAATATGAGTATTTATCAGCCGATTCACGTAGCAATCCAATTATTAATCCCAGCATTATTCATCATCCAAACTATCCATGGTTGAAGGTATTGGATCGTAATGGACAATTAGTTTCTGATCGTGTTGCAGCAGTGATTATTGTGCCAGGCAATAATCTCGGTAGCCAAAGTAGAGCAGACGGCGCTACGCCGGACCAGTTTTTAGATGGGTTTACAAAGCATGGTGTGCAGTATGCCAACAGCGATTACGATAGTGCAGATGAAGATTTTGTGATGGGCGATAGTTTTGAAAGTATTGATCCGCATGATGTAAGCTTTAGTCAGCCTTATTTGTTTAATGATCAGCTGGTTTATATTACGATTGATGAGTTAATACAGGCCATTAATAAAAGGGTTTTAGCTGAAAGTAAGTGGTTACTTAGAGCCTACGAACGCAATAATAGTGCTTTCCCGAATGCGGCAGATTTGCATCGATCAACCTTACAAAGCAATCGCTATGTTGCAGGTGCAAATCAGAGCGGCTTTGTGCCTTTTGATGTAACCGATGATTGCGATTGCGAAAGTTCAGAGCGGTGTAACTGTCGTTTTGGTGTGATTGATTCGGTAACCATGTTTCGCTATAGCGGCACCTGGAAAAGTGCAGAAGATATGGGCGCTTGCAGTTCAACGTTAAAAGCATCCGGACAAGAATGTCTGTGCACAGGAGCAGGAAGTTGTAGCCGAACTTTTTCAACGCAATCCACTCGTTTTAGCTGTGATGCGTCAGGTTTATGCGCTGCTCATAATTTAGTCGAAAATATTAACAATAAGATTATTTATACTCTGCCAAAATATGCGGATATCCATCAGGCTAGCAACGGTTGCCAAATACTTAAAGACACGGTTCAGTGTAATGCAGCAGGTGATTTTCAAATTAGCTTGCGTGAAGCTACGTGGATAAAACAAAACAATTGGCAGCAATATATATACTATGCATGGTCGCCGACGCGTCAATTGCAGGTAGGAAGGCAACAGCATTTATCTGCGCTTTTGATAGCGATGGGAGACCCGCTTACAAGTGAGCTGGCAGTTAATCAAGCACGTCCTTCAAGCCTAATCACAGACTATTTAGATAGCTCAGAAAATACAGATGGCGATGCTATTTATGAGTCTGTCTTGAAAAAAGCAAGTATCAACTACAACGATATAATATTGATTGTGTCGCCATGAAGCTCATTAAAAATCATATAAAACAGCTGGGTTTTAGCTTGGTTGAAATGGCGATAGTATTAGTCATTCTTGGTTTTTTATTGGCCGCCGTATTATTGCCCATGCAAGCACAACGTCATATCGCGGCGCAGTTAACAACAGAAGCCATTTTAGAGGATGCGAAAAGAGCGTTAATCGGATTTGCACAAACGCATGGTCATTTACCTTGCCCCGCGACTAATAATGGCACAACAATTTTTCCAGATGATTCGGGAACAGCGCATGCAAATGCCAGTGGCATTTGTGTTGCGCAAGCTGGCTTTTTGCCAGCAAAGACCTTGGGTTTACAGGCAGTTGATGAGCAGGGTTATGGACTAGATGCTTGGCACAATAGAATTCGTTATAGTATTACTAAAGCCAATAATGATGCATTTTCCAAACCAACTGGCCTGTATGAAGTTGGTATTGCTGCACTTACGCCTGATTTAAAAGTCTGTGCAACCGTCAGTGCCGCAGGTTGCACGGATCGTATTTATTTAATCGATAATGCAGCCGCTGTTGTTTTTTCGCTAGGCGCAACAGCCAATCAAGGGAGTGGTGGTGCAGATGAAAATCAAAATTTAACTGCACCATCAAACACTACTTTTATCAGTCATCCCATCACAACATCCGCCTCAGCGAATGGGGAATTCGACCATATGGTGACATGGCTATCGCCTTATGTGCTGTATAACGCTATGATTGAGGCAGGACAAATCCATTAAATGAGTGACGTTACTGAATCATGAATGACAACCAACTATTACGTTATAGCCGCCATATTTTACTCCCGCAAGTGGAATATGCAGGCCAAGAAAAGCTAATTAACAGCCATGCGTTGATTGTGGGCGCTGGCGGATTAGGTTCGCCAGTCGCTTTATATTTAGCCGCTAGTGGCGTTGGCACGATAACGATTTGCGATTTTGATGAGGTTGATTTAACCAACTTACAACGACAAATTATTCACACCACACAATCGGTTGGTATGAATAAAGCAGTGTCTGCACAGCAAACCATTGTTGCAATTAATCCTGAAGTGGTAGTAAAAACAGTTCAACAAAAGTCCACGCAAGCCGAAATGGATACGTTGATTGAAGTAGCGGATGTTGTAATTGATTGTTCCGATAATTTCGCAACGCGGTATGCATTAAATCGACTTTGTTTTAAACAAAAGAAACCATTAGTTTCAGGTGCTGCCGTACGTTTTGAAGGGCAAATTTCTGTTTTTGATTTTAGAAATGAAACTAGTCCTTGTTACCACTGTTTGTTTCCAAATACTGGTGATGATCAAGAGCTGCGTTGTGCGGATAATGGTGTGTTTTCGCCGCTTGTTGGCATGATTGGTACGGCACAGGCGGCAGAAGCGTTAAAGTGTTTAATGGAGATTGGTGAAACTTTGCAAGGTCGACTAATACTATTAGATGCACTGACCGCAGAGTGGCGCACGATTAAATTGGCGCGCGACCCTGCTTGTTCAGTATGTGGTGGTTAGTGGCTTATGCTGTTTATTTACCGCCAATCAAGCTTCTAACCGCGCTGATTAAATCACCAGGCATCACCACAATCTTACTGTTGCCTGAGCTAGACATTTTTTGTAATGCTTGAATGTAACGATCACCCAGTAAAAAGTGAGCTGAATCAAGATTTTCTGTTGCCGCTGCAGTGATAAATTTAATCGATTCTGCAGACGCTTTTGCTCCTACCATTTGCGCTTCTGCATCTTTACGCGCCGCTTCCAAACGCGCTTCGGCATTTAAAATCAGCGCTTGTTTTGCACCTTCCGCTTCAGTTACCACAGCAACCCGTTCACGTTCAGCGGCTGCTTGTCTTTCCATCGCATTTTGCATATTGATAGAGGGCTTAATGTCTTGAATCTCAACTGATTTAACCGTTAATCCCCAATCCAATGCTTCATCTGCCACTGCATTTTTGAGTTCTGCTTTAATGCGGTCACGGGAAGTGAGTGCATGATTAAGCTCCATACCACCAATAATCGAACGTAAATTGGTTTGTACCATATTGCGCATCGCTTCGCGGAAATTTTCAATACCATAGACCGCCCGCTCAATGTTACTCACTTTAATAAAGGCAACGGCATTGGCTAAAATAACGGCGTTATCAGAGGTAATCACCTCTTGTTCTGGGATTTCTAAAATGATATCTTTGGTTGTAACTTTGTAGCTGACTTTACTTAATATCGGATTAATGACATGTAATCCAGGTGCAATCACCCCTGCAAATTTTCCTAAACGTTCAACTACCCATTCCTCGCCTTGAGGCACAATGCGCACGCCTTTCACAATGGCGACAATCACCAATAATATAATTACAATGCTGAGTTCGGTCATAATATTTTCCTGTATTGTTAAATCGATTTAATTCTTAACGCGTTGCCTTCAACGGCAACCACTTCTGCTTCTGTGTCTTTTGCGATGTCTTCGTTAGACACTGCCGCCCATTCGCGTGCGCCCATCAGCCCTTGTGTAAAGCGTATTTTTCCAGTTTCATTTGGCCCGCAAGCGCTAGTAACAATTCCAACTCTGCCTATCTCTTCACCCTGCGCTTGCCCTACACGTGAGTGCGATTCTGTTTTTTTATAATGAAAGCGCCAAATACTAAGAGAGATGAGAGACAGTGCAGCAAACATAATGTACTGCGCTGCGGGCGTCATGTCTGGAAAAAGCGACAAGATAATGGCAACGCAGATGGCAGCAATACCAAACCATAAAATATCATATGAGCCAATCGCCATTTCAATCGACAATAAAATCATGCCTAATATTGCCCAAGCCCAAACTGGATCTATCATAATCGCCTCATTTGTGGATTTGTTATTGAGCCATCTTAGCACTAATTATGTTGAATATTAAATCAAGATGGGCTAAATCAATCGTTAGAAGAATTTTTCAGTTAACTCGTATAGCGCAGACTACTTTAATGGCATTAAGTCTTTGCTTTGCCTGTGGTAAAATCACGCGCTATGACTACTACGCCACAAAACGATTTAACGAAAGCCTTTGACCCGTCAACCATTGAGAGTAAATGGTATGCCTTTTGGGAGAGCAAAGGCTATTACGCAGCTGGGTTAAATCCAGAAATAAAAGACAATTTCAGCATTCTATTACCGCCACCGAATGTGACAGGCACCTTGCACATGGGGCACGGTTTTAACCAAACCTTGATGGATGCACTAACACGCTATCATCGGATGCGCGGTGACAATACGTTATGGCAACCAGGCACAGATCACGCGGGAATTGCAACGCAGATTGTGGTTGAGCGTCAGCTTGATGCGCAAGGCGTGTCACGCCATGATTTAGGCCGTGAAAAGTTCTTAGAAAAAGTGTGGGAATGGAAAGAATTCTCAGGCGGTAGCATTACTAAACAAATGCGCCGTTTAGGCACTTCACCAGATTGGTCGCGTGAGCGCTTCACCATGGACGCTGGTTTGAATAAAGTGGTGACTGAAACCTTTGTACGTTTATATAACGAAGGGTTGATTTATCGCGGTAAGCGCTTGGTTAACTGGGATGTCAAACTCGGCACAGCGGTTTCTGATTTAGAAGTGGTGCAAGAGGAAGAAGATGGCTCAATGTGGCATATCAACTATCCGCTTGCAGATGGTTCAGGTCATTTAACCGTTGCCACAACGCGCCCAGAAACGATGTTGGGTGACGTGGCGGTGATGGTGCATCCTGAAGATGAGCGCTATGCACATTTGATTGGTCAACATGTAACGCTACCATTATGTAACCGTGAAATTCCGATTATTGCTGATGATTATGTTGATAAAGAATTTGGAACAGGTTGTGTAAAAGTGACGCCTGCACATGATTTTAATGATTATGCGGTTGGTCAACGTCACAAGTTAGAGCCTATTGAAGTCTTGACACTAGATGGAAAAATAAAGAGTTCTGAGTTAGATGATTTTTCGTGGGGTCATAGGGCAACTAAAGATGATTCAAAAGTGGTTTTAGCTGACGAGAGCCTAACGAGTGAGCCTGTAGTTGCTTTAATTCCAGAAAAGTATCAAGGTTTAGACCGTTTTGATGCTCGCAAACAAATTGTAGTTGACCTTGAAGCAGAGGGTTATTTAGTCAAAACTGAAAAACACAAACTCAAAGTACCACGCGGTGATCGTACCAATGTGGTGATTGAGCCGATGTTAACAGACCAATGGTTTGTGGCGATGAGCAAACCATCTGCAGATGGTAAGAGTATTACCGAAAAAGCTTTAGATGTTGTAGCTGATGGTCAAATTAAGTTTTACCCAGAAAATTGGGTTAATACGTATAACCAATGGCTGAATAATATTCAAGATTGGTGTATTTCACGCCAACTCTGGTGGGGTCATCAAATTCCTGCTTGGTACGGCGATAATGGACAAGTTTATGTCGCGCATGACGAAGCTGAAGCGAAAGTATTGGCTGAAAAAGACAGCTATACAGGCAATTTAAAACGCGACGACGACGTGCTAGATACTTGGTATTCATCAGCGCTTTGGCCGTTCTCAACATTAGACTGGATGGGCGATGAAGCGCTTGATGCGCAAAACCAAGCTTTGCAGCAATATCTGCCTTCTAGTGTGCTGGTGACAGGTTTTGATATTATTTTCTTCTGGGTTGCACGCATGGTGATGATGACTAAACACATCACAGGAAAAATACCGTTTAAACATGTGTATGTGCATGGCTTGATTCGCGACGCAGAAGGTCAAAAGATGTCCAAATCTAAGGGCAATGTGTTAGACCCGATTGATTTGATTGATGGCATTGCTTTAGATGACTTAATCAAAAAACGCACGACAGGATTAATGAATCCGAGAGATGCAGAAAAAATTGAAAAGCGTACACGCAAAGAGTTTCCAGAAGGCATTAATGCTTACGGAACAGATGCATTACGATTTACTTTTGCCGCTTTAGCAAGCCCAGGCCGCGATATTAAGTTTGATTTACAACGTTGTGATGGCTATCGCAACTTCTGTAACAAGCTGTGGAATGCAACGCGTTTTGTGTTGATGAATACACAACATGAAGACGGAACGCCTCAAGATAATGGCTTGGAGTCGTGCGAAACAAAGCCAGAAGGTTATTTAAGCTTTAGCCAAGCCGATCGTTGGATTGTTTCTATTTTACAAAAAACTGAAGCAGATGTTGAAAAAGCATTTACGGATTATCGTTTTGATTTGGCGGCAAAATCGATTTATGAATACGTTTGGGATCAATATTGCGATTGGTATTTAGAAATTGCAAAAGTGCAAATTCAAGTGGGTAGCGAGGCAGAACAGCGCGCAACACGCCGTACCTTATTGCGCGTATTAGAAACCATTTTGCGTTTAGCACATCCGATTATTCCGTTTATTACCGAAGAAATTTGGCAAACCATCGGCCCAATGAGCGGTCGAACAGGCGAGAGCATTATGCTCGAAGCTTATCCAACAACACAGCCGAAAAAGATTGATGAACATGCCGAAGCTTGGGTGGCGCAACTAAAAGCTTGCGTGGATGCATGTCGTCGTTTGCGTGGCGAGATGGGTATTTCTCCATCGAGCAAAGTGCCTTTAATCGCGGCTGGTGATATAGATATGCTCAATAGTTACGCGCCTTATTTAAAAGCCTTGGCTAAGCTAGAAAGCGTGGAAGTAACAGCAGAGTTGCCAGAAGCTGATGCGCCAGTAATGTTAGTTGCTGATTGTCGATTAATGCTGAAAGTGGAAATTGATGTTGCTGCTGAAAAAGAGCGTTTAGGCAAAGAAGTGACGCGTCTACAAGGTGAAATTACAAAAGCCAATGGTAAGCTGAATAATGAAAACTTTGTTGCACGTGCGCCAGCTGAAGTGGTGGAGCAAGAAAAAGCGCGTGTTGCAGAATTTGCAGCGAGTTTACAAAAGTTAGAAGCACAACTAGCTAAGTTAGGATAAGTATCAAATAAAATACGTATGTTAAGTATCTAGCAGGAGATAACCATGAGTGATAATGCGCGTGATGAACAAAAGATTCCATTGCCCTTGAGCATGTTAGCGTTAGAGTTTTTTGGTAGTGCGTTAATGGCCTTGGGTATCACCAAAAAATTTGGTGGCATTGATTTGTGGCCAGCGATTACGCAGTTTGACCAATCGGGTTGGTTGTTGATAGGTCTAGGATTTTTACTCACATTGCCGTTTCTGCTCTATATTATTGCTAAAGTGCGCGAAAAAGCACAGCAACGCACCTCTAAATAAAGCCAGATTTAGTAGTAGTTACAAAGGCATTAAGCGCTAGTACCACACTTGTGACAGAACTTAGTAAAAGCACTTTTGCGACCATTGCAATTGCCACAATAATCATGCAATCCGATGCCGCAATGCGGACAAAAATCATTGTCGGTATTTTTCAAATCCACTTGCCGTTCACAGCCTGGACAAACATTCTTTGCTAATCTGGCTAACGCGGTGTCGTAACTTAGCGTTCCTCTTCTCTCAGCATTCGGCATTGCTTCCGTTAAGCGCTGTTTTTCTAAATACTTATTCAGCGAAATAATGGCTTGGCGGCCGATGACAATTGTCAGCACGATACCAACAAGATAACGTACATAACCGCCATAACTTGGCAAATAAGGCACTAATTCGACGAAGAAGGCAAAAGCAGAGAAAATGATAAAGCCCCATACGAACGGCCAATAAGGCGTTTGCCGTTTCTTTTTAAACAGCCATGCTGCAATCAATAGTAACGGCAGTGTTAATGCAAGGCGATATAAAAAGGCACGAATATCTTGTTGCTTTTGTTTTTCGGAAAGCTTGAGATGTGCGGCATCTTCTAGCGTTGAAAGGGCTGTTTGTTGTTTATTGATGGTCTGATTAATGGTTAATTGTTGCTGCTGTAAGCGTTCTACTGTCGTTAATGCATCACGCTCTAGTGTTTTTAGTTTATCTAAGGCTTGCGTACGTTGAATAACTTCATCATCTTGGTTGGCTTGATTCGTTATATTACGCGTAGCAATCCAGTTGTCAAAAGTCGTACGTGCTGCGTGATAGTCATTGCTTTTGATATCCAGTTGTAACTGCGCTTGATCTAATTGCTCAGTCACTTTCTGCGCTTGCGTATGCAGTGTTTTGATTTCTTCGCGAATAGGCGCTGCTGCATTTTGGTCAATAAAGTCATCCAGCACGTAATACGTTTCTACTTTAGGCAAATCGCGAATGACGGTATCGCCTAAGCCAATTAAGAACCAAGCAAATACAATGGCAACCAGCCATAAGCCGCGGTTGAACCACTTTTCAGATAATCGTAAACCTTTGCTCATGATGTTTCCTAGAAATAAATATTCAGCTTTAAACTTAAGTATTAAATAAATAAGCTAACGTCTGATTCGCCAGCAAACTCAAAAAAGCTGGCCGCGCCACCAAATGTAATACCATCAATAAAGTCAGATGGTTTGAAGTCAAATAAATCGACCGTCATTTGGCAAGCAACCAATTTAACGCCGCTTTCTATACACGCTTCACGTAGATCTTCAATGCTAGCCACGCCTTTTTTGGCTATCTTTTGCTTCATCATCATAGTCGCCATACTTTCCATGCCGGGTAACATTTGCGCTAAGTTTGGCATGGGAATCGGCATGGGCATAGCAGGGTTGCCAATAGGAGAAACTTTTAAATCGCTAATGTCTTTTTTGAGTAGCGTTAAGCCGTAAAAGGTAAAAAATATATGCACTTCATAATCTAAAGCGGCTGCAGTTGAGGCTAGAATAAACGGCGGATAAGCCCAATCTAGCGAACCTTTAGACGCAATCAGTGCTAATTTTTTAGCCATGTTAGCTTAAGCAACATTCCGCTTTTTGATATAAAACGTAAACACGTTTTCTTCTTTATCCAATTGCAATAACTCATGGCCTGTTTGTTTGCAAAATGCTGCAAAGTCCTTTTCTGAGCCTGGATCAGTTGCCATTATTTTTAAGGTTTGATTACCTAACATATCACTCAAGCCCTTTTTGCAGCGCAAAATAGGCAATGGGCAGTTTAGGTTGCGCGCATCTACTTCTTTATCAAATTCCATCATGTTTTTACTCAATCGTCCGCTTACAGTTTAGGAGAAAGTGCGTAGCCAGCTTTTGCCCAAGCAACCACACCACCAATGATATTAACTGCTGTAATGCCTTTAGTTGCGGCAAAATCGGCAGCATGGGCAGAACGTACGCCACTATGACAATAAAAAACAACGGTGTCTGCTTTAGCTAACTTTTCGCATTCTAGCGGCAATAATGCAAGTTGGATATGCTTTGCACCTTCAATAATGCCACGCGCAACTTCATCGTTATTGCGTACATCGACCAGTAAAACGTTGTTATTAGCTAAGATGCTGGATAGTTCGGTGACTTCAATTTCTGTGTACTTTTTCATTTTTTATCCCAATTGATTGTTTATTGTACACATAAAAAATTAACTTAAACAGAGAGTTATCCTGATTAATTAAGCATTTCAGCACAATGTTCCGATAGCTGATTGCTTTATAATGTCTCTTTGACTTTTTGTGATATTAATCCCTTTGGAGTTTAGATGAGTGCTTTGCCCAACTGTCCACAATGTGCATCGGAATATACCTATGAAGACAGAGGCGTTTATATCTGTCCAGAGTGTGCGCATGAATGGTCGCATGCGGCAGGCGAACTGGCTAATATTGCAAATGCTGATATTAAAGATGCAAATGGCAATGTGTTAAATGATGGCGACAGTGTTACGGTAATTAAAGACTTAAAAGTAAAAGGCTCTTCATTAGTGGTAAAAGTTGGCACGAAAGTGAAAAACATCCGATTAGTTGATGGCGACCATGATATTGACTGCAAAATTGATGGTATAGGCGCCATGAAGCTGAAATCACAATTTGTGAAAAAAGCGTAAAGATATCTCTTGAACAAATTTTAGCTGTGTATAGCCGAATTACGTTCTTCTGTTGGTTGTAATCAGCCAAAACTGTAAACAAAATGTAAAAGAACCAAGGCACTATTGAGCTTATCTAAACGTTTCCCCATAATACGCACTTAACTATAAGTGCTTGAATTTTTGGTTTTTTATTTTTTATCAATGGAGGTTGTTATGTTACGTTTATCTTTAGGTGCAAGTTTATTAGCATTTGCTTTAACTTCAAATACTGCTTTTGCAGAAGCAAAAGGCACATTTAAAGCGCAGTCATATGATAGTTTAGGCAAGTGTGTTGAAAAAGCGCTCGCTAAGCACGATGGCAAAATTGTGAAGTTAGAATATAAGATGGAAAAAAAGGTGCCAGTTTACGAATTTGATATCGAAACTACAGACGGCAAAGCTTGGGAGGTTGAGTGTAATGTGAAGACTTCTGAAGTGATAGAGGTTGAAGAAGAAGTAGAAGTGAATGATGCAAAATTTGCATCAAAAGCAAAATTCTCAGAAGAGCAAGCAAGAGCGACTGGGTTAGCTGCACACCCAGGCAGAATTGTAGAAGTTGAATATGAAATTGAATCAGACGGTAAAGCTTCATATGAGATTGATATTTTAGAAGCAGATAACGAAGAAGTTAAAGTAGAAGTTGATGCGACAACAGGTAAAATTGTTGAAGTAAGCTACGAAAACTACCAAATTGGTGAAGAATAGTTTTTAATTTAACAATTTATATCGAACACTTTTAATCGCACGATATTAATTAAGTGTTTTTAAGTAAGTGATGTAATTAGCCCTCTTCAGAGGGCTTTTTTACGACGATTGGTTTTGTGAACTTTTCTTAACTATCATTGCGAGCATAGCGAAGCAATCTAGAAAGAGCTGCTATGTAATCAATGACTATATAGTCAGATACTGAATCCATTTTTAAAATTAGCTTAACCTCAAAATTGGTTTAACAACCACCATAGCGGCTGTATTTAACCAATAACAACAACCAGTTAAATTAAATGGCAATATAAATCAATAGCTTAATATTGGCACATCAATTGCTATTACAGCAGATGGTCTGCTTAAGCATGCAAGTTAATATTATAACGATAAGCGTTAACATCAATCATTCGGGAATTTCCCCCAATACTTAATCACAATAAAACACTACTATCAAAGTGAAAAAATTAGCTAAGTGAAAACATCAAACTAAGTGAAAACATGAAACTAAACAAAATGAGTCTGAAACTAAGACTCAACATTATGATTACGTGTTTGTTGTTGATTGTATTGCTCATCGGCGCGGTTTTTATGTTGATTAATGCACGCGAGAATGTGCGCGCAGAAATTGAGTCTACTGCAAATTTAGCGTTGCACTTATTAGATAGAGAGATTCTTGCCTTTTCTGAAACGCCGATTGGTGGCCCCAGTGCCATGCCGTTTCAATTGGCTAGCTTGAATCATATTCGACATTTACGCATTGAGTTTTTTAATATGCGAGGTATTTTACGAGACACGAATCAACAAGGAAAAGAGACTGCCAATCATCGCGCACCACCAAGATGGTTTGTCCGACTCATGACCAATATGGCACCTTTAAGTTATGTCTCCCGCACCGTGGTATTTGGTGGGAAGCCAGTTGGGCTGTTAGTCATCACGCCAGATCCTTCATATGAAATTGAAGAAACGTGGGATGACACCAAAGATTTGCTAGCGGTGGTTTTTATCTTTTTTGTTTCCGTTAATTTATTGGTCTATTTTGCCATTGATAAAGCATTAAAACCCGTGGGCCGTATTTTGAGCGCATTGACGGATTTGGAAAATGGCAAATTAGGAACACGTCTGTCAGATTTTGAGTTGCCAGAATTAGCCAGTATCGGCAAAAAGTTTAATGGGATGGCAGAAAAGCTAGAGTTGAGTATTAATCGAAACTTGGGTTTATCAAGGCAAATTATTAGTTTAGAAGAAGTAGAGCGCAAAAATCTAGCGCGCGATTTGCATGATGAAATCGGGCAAAGCATTACGGCGATACATGTTGATGCACAAGCCATTTTAAATATTAAAGAAATCAATAAAACCTCAATCAGTAATTTACGCTTAAGTGCGCAAGCCATATTGGGCGTCACCAAAAATATGATGGGCATTACCCATCAAATATTAGATCGCTTGCGGCCAGATGCGATTGATAAATTAGGCTTAAAAACAGCCTTGGCTGACTTGGCCTCCACATGGAAATCCAAACTTGGCGGTTCCGATTGCACCCTGAATATTTCAGGTGACTTAGAAGGATTCACAGAAACAATCTCGATTACTGCTTACAGAATTGTGCAAGAAAGTTTGACCAATATTGCGCGCTATGCCAATGCTAAAAAAGTATATATCGGTATTTTGCAAGAGGAAAATACCTTGGTTTTAATGGTAGAAGATGATGGTGATGGGTTTGATTTATTAAATAAAACCGATGGCTATGGCTTAACTGGCATGCGTGAACGTGTAGAAGGTTTGGGCGGTGAATTTGAAATAGATAGCGCGATTGATGAAGGCACGCGCCTAGTGGTTAGATTGCCATTATCGGCATAATGTCGGCTTAAATAGGGATGTAAAAAAAGATATGAGTATCGAAAAAATAAAGATAATGTTGGTTGATGATCATGCTGTGGTGCGTGCAGGATTAAAACGCTTAATGGAAAATCAAACCGATTTAGAAGTTGGGTTGGAAGCGGAAAGTGGAGAAGCTGCTTATCAATTACTCAGTACCAATCAAGTCGACGTCATTGTCATGGATTTGTCGATGCCGGGCATGGGCGGATTAGAATCTGCTAGGCGTATTTTAGGGCGCTACCCTACAGTTAAAATCATTATCTTCTCGATGCATGATAACGCGACCTTTGCCGCGCAAGTGCTTAAGGCAGGTGTGAAAGGCTATGTCACAAAAACGGGTACTGATAGCGATTTGCTGAGAGCAATACATGAAGTTGCCAAAGGCAAAAGCTATTTAAGCCCAGAGGTCGCGCAAAAAATTGCGCTTGAAAGCATGATTGGCGAGGGCAATCCAATCAACTTGCTTTCTGCACGTGAGTTTGAAGTCTTTAGAATGTTAACGGAAGGGTTAAATACAGAAGATATTGGGGTTAGGCTTAACATCAGCAACAAAACGGTTGCGAACTATCACACCATGATAAAACAAAAATTAGGGGTGAGTAGCCCAGTCGAAATGGTGAGAGTTGCTATTCGTCATGGCGTGATTGATGGGCGATGATTTGAAGCTTGTGTAATTGTCGGGAGATATTCCCATGATTTTTCAGGATAAAATAACAAGCTTAAAATTACAATTATCATTAAAGTCATTGTAGTTACTTGCATGTGACTCCTATTGAAATAGCCACCATTGTAAAAAAACCAATAAAACAATGGTGGCAATTTTATAAAGCGCTTTATCGGTGACGTAATTGAGTTCAATTATCAATGTAGATGCCAACTCTTCCAAAAACACCATGATGGTTACTCCTGACAATCAAATCAGTTGATTAATCAATAAAAATATCTTTTTGAAAAACTGTTGTCACAAAACTATTTTAAATTACAGGCTTAGTAGAAGAGTCTTTTTTAAATAAGTTGGTGAGTCGATTGAAACAAGCACTTCAAGTCAATAAAGAGAGTCAGTTAACCATTTGGCGCTTAGTTGATGGTAAAGCCGGGCATGAAAGTCAGTCACTAGGGTTGGTGCATGCATTAGCAAAAAGAACAGATTGTCAGCTGATTGATATTAAAGTGAGTAATGGACTTGAGGCGATTGTTGGGTGGCTTTCTTCTACTTGGGGTTTGGGTGCAGGTTTGCCATTGCCTGATTTAATCATAGGAGCAGGTCATGCTACACATTTGCATCTACTTGCAGCTCAACGTGCTTATGGTGGCAAAACAATCGTCTTAATGCAACCGACATTGCCAGTTGGGCTATTTGATTTATGTTTAATTCCCGAGCATGATCAGTATCAAGGCGCGGGTGAATATCTTCAAACAAAGGGTGTACTAAATCCGATTTCACCAGAGGGTGAGCATGCAGATAATCAAGCATTGATTATGATTGGTGGGCCTTCTAAGCACTGTGATTGGGATACGTTAAAGTTAATTACTCAAGTGTATGAACTGGTCAATCATAATGCTGGCATCAACTACACATTGACCACTTCGCGTCGAACACCTATAGCGTTTGTATCCGCGGTTAAAAGAATTCATTTCCCTAACTTAATAGTGGTTCCTTTTGAAGAGACCGAAAAGGGTTGGGTCGCGCAGAAGTTATCTGAAAGTGCATTTGCATGGGTAACAGAAGATTCCGTTTCTATGGTTTATGAAGCATTAACAGCACAAGTGGCTGTTGGTTTGTTGAATATGCCAGTGAAGAAAAAAAGCCGTGTGAGTCGAGGCATTCAGAAGTTAATCAATCAAGGTATGGTTGCTCGTTTTGATTTTTTACAAACCTATCAGCAAAAATTAAAGGCGGTTGTTGGTTTTGTTGAAGCAGATCGCTGCAGTCATTGGATATTGCAATCATGGACACAGGCAAGTCAATCGCATCAACCTGTGTTTGAAACAGCGCTTGAAGTCTAAATCAATGGGATCTTCTTTAACGGTATTGCAGATACTGCCCGCATTAGACTCGGGGGGCGTAGAGCGTGGTACGTTGGAAGTGGGTGCTTACTTGACTGCTTATGGACATCGGTCAATTGTAATTTCTGCAGGTGGCCGCATGGTCAATTTGCTAGAAAAACAAGGTAGTGAACATTATGCTTGGCCGATTGGCAAAAAATCATTATTAACGCTAAAACTTGTACGTCAATTACGCAAATTTTTAGAAAAAGAAAAAGTGGATATTGTGCATGTGCGGTCACGGTTTCCTGCTTGGATTGCTTATCTGGCTTGGAAAGAAATGAATCCAAAAACGCGTCCTGCATTTGTGACGACAGTGCATGGCCCTTATTCCGTTAGCCCTTATAGTGAAGTAATGATTAAAGGTGAGCGTGTGATTGTAATTTCAGACATGATACGCGAGTATGTCATTAGTCAATATAAGACTAAACCTGAAAAATTAAGGTTGGTTTATCGTGGGGTTGATGCCAAAGAGTTTCCATATGACTATCAGCCTGATAAGAGCTGGCTCAAAGATTGGTTCCAAACCTATCCGCAAACAAAAGATAAACAGATTTTGGTTTTGCCAGCGAGAGTCACCAAGTGGAAAGGACAGGCAGATTTTATTGATTTAGTGGCGCAATTAAAAAAGCATAAAGCGAATATTCATGCTTTGATTGTGGGCGAAACTAAAAAAGGCAAAACGCATTTTCTGAAGCAATTAAAGAAAAAAGCGCAAAGCTTAGGCGTAAGTGAACAAGTGACATTCGTTGGTCATCGTGATGATTTGCGAGAGATTATGGCAGTTTCTACCATTGTCTACTCATTATCATTAGAACCTGAGGCCTTTGGACGCACTACGATTGAAGCGTTAAGTTTAGGCGTGCCAGTGATTGGTTATGCACATGGCGGCGTCAGCGAGCAATTGGCTGTCTTATTACCAGAAGGGTGTATTGATGTTGGCAATGTGGCCGAAGCGGCTACCTTAACATTGCGTTGGTTACATCAATCGCCAGTCGTTGCAAAAAATCAAGATTTTAGTTTAGATAATATGCTGCAAAAAACCATGGATGTTTACCAAGAGCTTGCCCAATCACGCCAACGAGGTGCGCATTAATCATGTTTATTGGACAAATCATTGCCAGCCAAGGCAATGGTGGTTTGGAAAAGCATGTGCAAGAGTTAACCCAGTGTTTGGTTACACAAGGGCACCGTGTGCTGGTGATTGGTGACCCCATTTTCGTGCGCACCTTAGCGCCTGAAGTAGAACGAGTTGCTCTTAATATGCGTTTAAGCCGCCATAATCCTTGGTTGCTTTATCAGCTTTATCGTTGTTTAAGTCAATATCCGTTCGATGTGATTCATGCGCAAGCCAATAAAGCGGCTAGTATGCTGGCTGCCATTCAATGGTTAATCAACACGCCGACAGTGGCTACATTGCACAATATAAAAAATCGCTTCCAAGTATTTAATCGATTTAACCAGGTTATTTGTGTGAGTCGTTATTTGGCGAATCAAATCAATCATGCAGGCGCTGAAGTGATTTACAACGGGATTAATGCGCCAGCAACAACTGTAATAGATGTGAAGAGTCACTATCAATTACCAAAAGATAAGCCTGTATTGTGTGCTGTGGGTCGTTTAGTTTCTGCAAAAGGATTTGATGTTTTGTTAGAGACGATTGATGGATTGGCGGTTAGTTTAATTATCTTGGGTGAAGGTCCAGAGCGCAAGTCATTAGAGGCAAAGATTGCCTTGCTAAAACACGATACGATTGTGCGTTTGATTGGGCATCACAATAATCCAACCGCAATTATGCGTGGCGTTGACGGCTTAGTAATTTCTTCTCGGCGTGAAGGTTTTTCTTATGTATTAAATGAAGCGCTGATGTGTGGTGTCAATGTGCTATCTACCGATGTGCCTGTTGCCAATGAAGTTTTGCCTAGCGCCTTAATCGTGCCAATTGATGATGCCATCATATTGCGCCAACGACTAGAGACGTTGCTGAAAAATCCTAAGGAGTGGACTGCGCTCATGCAAGTGCCACAACAATTTGCACGGCAGCAAATGACAGTAAACTACATGACAAAAGAGACTATTAATTTATACCAACGTATGTGTGACTGAAATGATAAAGCCGCAGCAATTATTACTAATTAAACACGGTGCTTTAGGCGACCTTATCCAATCGATAGGACTGATAATGGACATCAAAGAACATTATCCCAACCATGAGATTACCTTGCTAACCGCCCCCGCTTATTGTCAATTGATGCAACGTTGTCCTGCGATTGATTTTCTCATTGCAGATAATAGAGCGCCTATTTGGCGAGTTGATCAACAAATTAAACTGAAAAATAAATTACAAAAACAGCAATTTGATGTGGTGATTGATTTGCAAAATTCTGATCGCTCAAGAATGTATCAGCAATTTTGGTTTACGCGGACCAAATGGATAGGTCGTAACGCCGAAGCTGAAGAACCAACTTCAGGACTAGCGGGTTTGATTGATTTATTAAATGCCGCCGATATTGCTACGCCCCATGCTTACCAACCTGAGTTGTCATGGCTGACCGATGATATGAGCAAACTATTGAATCAGCACGACATGATAGCGGGTAAGTATATTGTGTTAATTCCAGGTTCGTCTGCACAACATTTGGAAAAACGCTGGCCGTATTATGCAGGATTAGCAAAAGCATTAATTGAGATTGGACACCAAGTGGCAGTGGTGCTGGGGCCAGATGAGATTGCGCTCAGTAAGCACATGCCAGGGCACGTATTGCAGGGGCTTAATTGGTTTGAGATGGCCGGTATATTAAATACTGCGCAATGTGTGATTGGGAACGATTCAGGTCCAAGCCATATTGCTTCTTATTTGAATAAACCGGGCTTGGCTATTTTCGGACCAACCACATCGGCTGCTAGAGCAGAAATTGGCCGTCGCCAGTTTGACGTAATAGAAGTCGACGATTTGGCACAGTTAACGGTAGAGCAGGTGCTTCAACGGTTTGCTGCATTAAGTATCTGATGATTGAATAACGCAACTTATTCAATTTGGCATAAGCAATTAGCGTGAATAAAAAAGGTAATAGCAGAAAGAATACCAGCAGCAGGTAAAGTAATAATCCAAGCCAAGCCGATAGGTTTCATTAACTCCCAGTTTGCTGATTTGTTGACTAAGCCAACCCCTAATACATTACCAATTAAGATGTGTGTACTAGAAACTGGTAGACCAAACACAGAAGCAAGCATGACAACTGCAGCTGCAGCTAACTCAGCAGATAAGCCAGAGGTAGGATGCATTTTAGGCTAACTGTTTGGATCACTTCTTTACCAATAAACCATATGCCTTCAATCAGTGCGACACCAAAAGTGGGCATGGCAGAACAGCGACGCGAGAGACGGGAGGATTGAGCCGTTGGGTGATGCGTTTAATGGCGCCGTCTTTTCCAGCAGCATCGCGACCTTCGAATAAAATAACGACTTTATGACCGCTCTCAACAACCCAGCCTTGCAATTTAACAAGCTCGGCTTGTAGGCGGAATAGCTCACTAAAATAAGTCTTACGGAACGCTTTTTCTTCATCAGAAATAACAATGTTTTCACCTACTAAAACATGCTCAAGCGTACGGTCTTCTAATTCAAGTTCAAGCTCTTCATCATAGTTATCTAACAAATCACTGTTTAGTGTATTCATGGGCACTCCTCGATTATCCTCATTCGGCATCAAGAATAAACGCGATACATTTCAAATTAATGAAATATTGGCAGATGGTGGTATTTGGATTATTGGATTTTTGACATGGCAAGCGCCCAGCCAGCGCTTAGCCAAACTAAAGCAGCAATACCATTATTTAAAATGCTGATGCCACCAATCAATGGCCAAAAGCTCACGCTCAGAATGACAAAGATTAAACTGGCGATAAGCCATTTTTTGGATTTAACGGGTTGATAAAGTACCGTAAAATAAAGATTAAGAATCATGATAGAAAATAGCAGTAAACCAATCAAACCTGTTTCAGCAGCAATTTGCAGATAGAGATTATGCGGATGTGAGCAAGGGATTCCCCATTGTGTTAATAGACCTAATTGCTCGCAAGCTAATTGATACGTATGGAAGCCGCTTCCCAATATCGGATGCGCTTGCCAAGCTGTTATTGCTGCGCGAAAAATAAGCCCATAATCCGAATCCATAAAATGTGTTAGCTTACTGAGGATACTATAGACAGAACGCTCCGCCATTTCTGGGTTGAGTAAAACCAAGCTAGCAAACACCACCAATATGAAAGAGAAGCCGATTAATACTTTTGCTTTATGTATTTTTTGATCTAATAACAAACCAATGAGGACGACAACACTTCCTGCAAAGAAAAGAATTAGGGCCATACGTTCGCCCGTAATAAACATAAACAATAAGCCTATGCATAATACGGAGAGGGTAAAAGTAATGCGCCGTGTCGCCATGGCGAGCGATGGCATAATGACTGTCATTAGTAGCACAATGAATAAAACGCGCAGCATCATAATGCCAGGGATTGGTCTACTATAAGGGCCAGTAAGTCTTGTGGGGCTGGGTTTGGTATGACCAAACAAATCGGTACCAGTGACGTACTGTAAGCTGGTGTCGAGTAATACAAATAGACAAACAAGCAGTAGCGCGATGAGGAAATGTTGTTGTCGTACTTTATCGTTTAATAACCAGTAAGCGAGTGCTGCTGCAAATAGTGGCCATCTTAAATAAAAGATGGCGTGAAGCAGGCTGTCTGTAGGGTCGATACTGAACGGCGTATTGACGAATAATAAGTATAGCCAAAAGACAATATTCAACTTAAACCATGTTTTTTTTGCCCAATCCCAATTGTGTGATTGATAGCAGTTGAACAGAAACATCAAGCCAATAACTAGTACGGTGATGTCGGCGATAGCTCTTGAAAACAGCAATAATAGCGGCAACAACCAAGGAAAATAGCGTAGGAAATGACTGAAAGTAGGGATGGAAATTGGGTTCATTTTTTAGCTAATGAAACTGTTTTTGGTAGAGTTTTGCATAGCTACCATTTAATTGTAATAAGTCGTGATGCCGACCACTCTCAATCACTTTGCCATGTTCCATCACTAAAATTCGGTCTGCATTTTCAATGGTTGATAAACGATGCGCAATCACAATTGTTGTGCGATTTTGCATTAAAGTATCTAGAGCTGCTTGCACATGTTGCTCAGACTCGGTGTCTAGTGCTGAGGTGGCTTCATCTAATAGTAAGATAGGCGCATCTTTAAGAATAGCGCGCGCAATCGCAAGCCGCTGTCGCTGACCGCCAGAGAGGCGCACGCCGCGGTCGCCTATCTCATTTTGCAAACCATTGGGTAATTGCTGAATAAAGTCCCAAGCATGCGCGGCCTTTGCGGCTTCAATGACTTGTGCTTCGCTCACCTTTCGTAGCGTGCCATAAGCAATATTATTAAACACGGTATCGTTAAATAGAACGACCTCTTGGCTGACCATGCTAAATTGTTCACGTAGATTTTTCAGTGACATGGTACGGATATCCAAGCCATCAATCATAGCAATCCCTTGTTGAAGCTCATAAAATCTAGGCAATAAGTTGACCAATGTCGTTTTGCCGCCACCTGAGCGACCGACTAAAGCGACTTTCTCTCCAGGTGTAATGGTTAAATCAATATGACTCAGTGCAGGACGTTTGGCATTTTCATATTGCAAACTGACATCTCTGATGATAATTTCGCCCCTGGTTTTGCCATTATCTTGCTTACCTTCATCTATTTGCGCAGGACAATCAATCAAGGTAAAAATACTTTGAGCTGCAGCGAGTCCAATTTGAATGTCTGTATTTAAAGAAGTTAGGCTTTTAATCGGTGCAATCAACATGAGTAGTGCGCCGATAAAAGCGGCAAACTCACCAGCGGTAAATTGCCCAACGGCGTAATAAACAACGAGACCTAAGGCGAAAGCAGCCAGTAGTTCAATGACCATGCTATTGAGTGCAGAGACTTTACCTAAGCGCGTCATCATGTGTCGGTTTTCTTTGGTGATTGTTGCAAAACGATCATATTCGTAACGCTCACCACCAAATATTTTAACCATGCGCTGACCGCTGGCAGCCTCTTCAATCACCTGCGTCATATCACCCATGGATTGTTGTACCGATGTGCTGGCAAAACGCAGTTTAGGGGTCATTTTTTTTAAAAAGAACACCATCAATGGCGCAATCAACGCAAAAATAGCAGTCAGCCGCCAATCCAAATACAACATATAAGCCACTATACCAATAATGGTTAGGCTGTCACGCACCATGCTTATCGTCACTTTGGTCACTGCGTTATACATTTGTTCACTATCGAAGGTGAATTTCGAGGTAATGCTGCCAACAGAATGTGCATCAAAAAAACTAACTGGTAACGACATGAGTTTAAGAAAGGCATCTAAGCGTATTTGCTCAATCACTTTTCTGCCAACCCAGCGCATGGTGTAAGAAGAAATGAAGCCAGATAGCGCGCGCAACGATAACAGTCCAATCAGCATCAAGGGTAATAGCGTACTATTGTGCTCATCTCTGCTTACAAATCCTTCATCTGTCACGGTTTTAATAGTTGCTAAAAAGCCCGTATTGGTGGCTGATAAGAGGATTAAAGCGAGGAGGCTTATGCTAAAGATGAGCCAATGCGGTTTAACATAATTAAGCATGCGCCAATAGCACTTTTTGGCAGTTAATGATGGTGTTTTGTTTTTCACTTCCATGTGATTAAACAACTCGCCCTAGGCGTCGTGACCAAATAAATCGCGGCTATACACTTTATATTTTACGTCGGTGATTTCGGCAGACATGCGGTTTGCCAAAATGATGTCGGCCTCTTGCTTAAATTGTGTCAAATCATTGACGACGCGTGAACGGTAAAATTCAGCTTCTTGATGCATCGGTTCATAAATAATGACTTCTATGCCTTTTGCTTTGATGCGCTTCATGATGCCTTGAATCGACGAGGCACGAAAATTATCAGAACCACTTTTCATGATTAAACGGTGAATGCCAACTACTTTTGGCTTTCTGCGAATAATTTCATTGGCAATAAAATCTTTGCGTGTGGTATTTGATTCAACAATGGCATTGATGAGGTTTTGTGGTACATCGCGATAATTAGCTAATAACTGTTGCGTATCTTTTGGTAAACAATAGCCGCCATAGCCAAACGATGGATTATTGTAATGAAACCCAATGCGCGGGTCTAAACAAACCCCATTGATGATTTGTTCAGTATTTAAATCATGGGTAGCGGAATAAGTATCTAGCTCGTTAAAGAAAGCCACGCGCATCGCTAAATAAGTATTAGCAAATAGCTTAATTGCTTCAGCTTCTGTGGCATCGGTAAAAACAGTTTCAATATCCGTTTTAATCGCACCTTGTTTTAATAAATTGGCAAAGGTTTCTGCCCGCGCTGAGCGCTCTCCAATCACAATGCGAGAAGGATGCACATTGTCGTAAAGCGCTTTTCCCTCACGCAAAAATTCAGGCGAGAAAATAATATTATTGCAATCAAAACGTTGCGATAGTTGCTTAGTATAACCAACAGGTAATGTTGATTTAATGACAATCACGGCATTTTTATTAATAGATAACACATCTTGAATCACGCTATCAACTGATGAGGTATCAAAGTAACCAGTATCTAGATCATAGTCTGTTGGCGTAGAAACAATCACAAAATCTGCATCGGTGTAAGCTATTTTTTTATCAAGCGTAGCCGTTAGATTAAGCGATTTATTTTGTAAAAAGTTTTCAATTTCTTGATCGGGAATTGGTGATTGCTTTTTGTTTAATGTATCAACACGCGCCTGCGTAATATCTAGCGCAATCACTTCATTATGTTGGGCCAACAAAACAGCATTTGCCAAGCCAACATAGCCAATACCCGCAACAGCAATTTTCATTGTTTATCGCTCATGCATAAAATAGGAGTGAGGTATAAAAGAGATCTTGCAGCATATGCACGCATGCTAAAGAAAAAATAAGATGGTTTCATGAAAGTAATATGGCAATTTTATTAAAAATTAACTGTCAATTAGAATAGGATTAACATTGCCTTAGTCGGTTGTCAGTCATAAAGCCACATTACATATGACAATCTCTTTTATACTAGCGGAAAGCAATTAATCAAATAGAGATCGCAATGAATAAAGTCGAAACACATATAACGCCTAAAACCATTTATCTTAAAGACTATTCGCCAGCCCCTTACAGGGTCGAGCATGTCAGTCTGACCTTTGTGTTGTTGCCAGAAAAAACCATCGTGACGTCGAGCGTTGTTTATGTGAATAACCCCGCTAACACTTCAAATGATTTGGTTTTACATGGACAGGATCAAACCATTATTGCGGTAGAGAAAGATGGCAAGGCATTTGATGGTTACGCCATTACGGATGACAAAATGACGATTGCCAATGCAGGCGAAAAATTGACATTAACGATTGTCACTAAAATTGATCCTGCTTCGAATACGGCATTGGAAGGTTTGTATCAATCGCAAGGCACTTATTGCACGCAATGCGAGGCAGAAGGTTTTCGCCGTATAACTTATTTCCAAGATAGACCTGATGTGTTGAGCACGTTTACTGTTCGCATAGAAGGCGATAAAGCGCGTTATCCAGTGATGTTATCGAATGGTAATTTAGCGGAAACGGGCGCATTGGCCGATGGGCGACACTTTACGGTTTGGCATGATCCGTTTCCTAAACCTTGCTATCTATTTGCCTTGGTTGCAGGTGATTTGGTTCGTACAGAAGATACGTTTACCACTATGACTGGTCGCAAAGTCGATTTGCATATTTATGTTCGCGCAGGTGATGAAAAACAATGTGGCCATGCCATGCAGTCGTTGAAAAAATCCATGCAATGGGATGAGGAAGTGTATGGCCGCGAATATCAATTAGACTTATTTAATATCGTTGCCGTCAGTGATTTTAATATGGGTGCAATGGAAAACACATCGCTCAATGTATTCAACACGAAGTTAGTGCTTGCACATCAAGAAACAGCAACAGACATGGACTTCTTAAGTGTTGAAGGGGTCATCGGTCATGAGTATTTTCATAACTGGACGGGCAACCGTGTCACTTGTCGTGATTGGTTTCAGCTATCTCTAAAAGAAGGACTAACGGTTTTTAGAGACCAAGAGTTTAGTGCGGATTTAAATTCTCGTGCGGTGCAGCGCATTGATGATGTTGATCGTTTACGCCGTTTACAATTTTCGGAAGATGCCAGTCCATTGGCGCATTCGGTTCAGCCGGATAGCTTTATCGAAATTAGTAATTTCTATACGACAACGATTTACGAAAAAGGCGCAGAAATTATCCGCATGCAACATACTTTGTTAGGTGATGAAACCTATCGCAAAGCAACGGATTTGTATTTCGAACGCTACGATGGTCATGCAGTGACGTGTAATGATTTTGTGCAATGTATGGCCGATGCTTCAGGTCGCAATATGGCGCAATTTTTCTTGTGGTATAAACAGGCGGGGACGCCAACGTTAACAGTTACCAGTCACTATGATGTTACAAAGAAAAACTTCTCACTCACGTTTAAACAGTCACAGCAAAACACGCCAGGTCAAACGGATAAAAAGCCTTTGTTGATTCCAATTGCGGTTGGCTTGCTAGATGCAGAAGGCAATGAAACGCATCCGACGCAGATTTTAGAAATGACTGAACGTGAACAAACGTTCATATTCGAAAACGTTGGTGCGCGCCCTGTGCCATCTATCTTGCGCAGTTTTTCTGCACCAGTGAAATTAATTACCGATTTAACGGATGATGATTTACGCCTATTGCAATTGCACGACACCGATGGATTTAATCAGTGGGAGGCGGGGCAAACCTTAGCTCTGCGCACGATTCAACGTGTAATGGCAGATAATGACGCGGATATTAGTTTATTTGTTGAAGATTTTGGTAGCCTAATTGCCCTAGGGCTAACAGAAAAAAGCGATAAAGCCTTGCTCGCACGTGCGCTGACGCTTCCTGAAATTGCAGTGATTGCGCAATCATTAGATGTCATCGATCCAGTCGCGATCGACCAAGCATTGACCATCATGCTCACTAAAATTAAAGGCGCACATAAAGAGGCATTAACGCGTTTATATAATGCTAACGGCAATACAGGCACTTTCTCATTAACACCAGAAGCGATGGGGCGCCGCGCGTTACAAAATACCGTGCTTACTTTATTAACAGCAACTAATGGTACAGGTTGTGCAGCGCGAGCTAAAGCGCATTATGATGCGGCAGATAATATGACAGACCGTGTTGCTGCGCTTGCTTGTTTAGCGGACAGCATACAACCAGAACGAGATATCGTTTTTACTGATTTTTATGAACGCTATAAAGATTACCCATTAGTGGTAGATAAATGGTTCACATTACAAGCCATGGCCAATAGGGATAGTTTGTTTGATGACTTTGCTGCTTTGCGTAACCACCCTGACTTTAATATCAAAAATCCAAACCGTGTCCGTTCGCTGTATTCGGTTTTTGCGATTAACAACCCTGTTAAATTTCACGACCCAAGTGGAAAAGGCTACGATATTTTACGAGATGCGATTATTGAGCTGAACACCATTAATCCACAAATTGCATCGCGCATGGTCACTCCACTACGTGAATGGAAGCGCTACACGCCACAATTGCAGAAGTTAATGAAAAACACATTGCAAGCGATTTTAGACACACCAAATTTATCCAATGATGTGTTTGAGCTGGTTAGCAAGTGCTTGAAAGACTAACTTAGTTTTTTGGCACAGATGCAATCATCAATGCCTTACTAACTGCTGACTATCATCGTTTTCGTCATCAGTTAGTTTTGCTGAATCAATCGGCGCGAATGGATTGCTGAGCATTTGTAAAAGATAGTCGATATCAATCGATTGAATTAACAGGTCACCGTTGTTCGCTTTGATGATCTGTTTGATGAGGGTCTGCTTTTTCATGGTTTTCAATGGTGTGTTGGTTAGGTCTTTTTCACTGAATTGTGCGACAGAATGTAGGGCGCTGACCAGTAAACCAATTTTGAGTTGATTGCATTTCACAATAATGACTTGGCTATTATTATCAATGGCTAACGGTTTGCCACTCAGTAAATAGGCAAGGTCGAATACCCAAGCATAGCCTTTCTTTTTGCTTTCATGCGGCATTTCAATGATGCCAACTCTTTCAGTGCTTGCGCCAAGTGCGACGGTTGATATTGCTGTGGCGGGTAGCGCTTCCATTACGTTTGCCGCATCAATCGCAAATAGCTCGTTATCAATAAAGAAAGTAGCAAACTCGGGATCGTCTGATTTTACTGGATGACTATTGATAATGGTTGTCGCATCATCTCTCGTACTAAAATGTTCTTGTACTTCACCAAACAAATCATAGACAACGGCAATGACATCCTCCTGATAGCCATCGGTGACTTTAAACTCTCGATAACCGCTAGAAACACTACAGCCAACAATCGCATAATGATGATCATAAATCACCACTTTAGAGGCATTGGCGCCATTAGGCAAAGCCAGTAAATCTTTACTGATGTCTAACATTGAACCGACTAGACGTGTTGGATCGGTGCTGGAAATGATACGGCCTTGTCGATTAATATAAAAAGCACTAAAAGATGACTTCTCAGGGATGCTATCTTTTAACATGGCAGAAAATTCAGGCGTTGAGTCGAAAACAATCCCAATACCGCCAACAACTGCATTGCTATCATTAGAGCGAATTGCCGCATGATAAATATAGGTTGGCGCATTTTCGTATAAGGTATCTGAAATAAACGGTGAGACAACGTATTGTTGCTCAGTTCTCAATTGCATTACTTGCGACAAACTTGCACTATCAATCTTTTTGCCAATAATCGTTTCGCCGTTTTTCGATGCATTCGTACTGGCAATAATGACGCCGTGACGATCATAAACAAAAATCCGCGTATAAACGGTATACAGTTTATTGATGTATTTTAGGATATCAGTGATAGCTAACGCAGTGCTGGCATCAATCTTGTCAAAGGCAAGTGCAGTTTTTAGCTCGCTAGTGAGCGCCCACCAACGGCAATCATTGGCACGTTCGTATAAATTTCTATCGAGTAAATCCACTAACAAATTAGAGATGAACTGCGCATTTTGGAGATTGGAAGCGAGTACGGTTTCATAAAGATCATTAATCGAATGGGTAAATAAATCGTTACTGCGTGTACCCGTTTCACTAATTTGATCAAGGATGGTTTTTAATTTTAACAAGGTGCCGCCATGTCCCGCCGTCATCACCTGACCGTTCCAAACTACTCTCCGAATGGTCGCTGCTGCATCCATTACCTTAAAAAGTGGTGGGCAGAACGATTGTGCATGTGAGAGTAAGCCTTTAGAAACACCATCTTCTAATGAAGTAAGCGCATCCGTTTCTTTGCCGGTAAACGCAATATCGATAGGCATCATCACTTGGCCTTTCCAACCTAGCGGTCCTAAGTAGTCTTGGTAGCCTTCAGATGACAACGTGCTGACTAAATATTCACGTCCACCATAAATATATAAGTTAGACTGCGACATTTCATTCACTGGCATTTTAGTACCAACGCTAACCCAGTTCGCATCACTAGATTCGATGACATAATTTTTATCATCTAGTAGCAACATAATCGAGCGACCAGACATGTCGCCGTGCGATTTGAAGATACTATCCATTTCCTGGGTGAGATTAAAACATAAGCACAGTACGCCAATCACTGCACCTGTTTCAGTATCTAACATGCGTTTAGAATAAATAAGCGATTGCTTATTGTTAGGGCGCAAATCAGTAAAGCGGAAGGTTTCTACGTATTCTTTAGTTAATAAGGATTCCTTAATTAATGGATCCAAGCTACCCTCAATGCTGGTTGTTTCGTCAATTTGAGCCAAGACGTTGCCGTGCGTATCTAGCAAAATGATTTCATCATAGACGGTATATTTTCTTCGGTAAGCGAGCAAGCGCGACTCAATCTTTTCCTTATCTTCAGAAGGATTGGCAACAAATGCGCACAGCGCTTTGTCGGTTGCTAAGAAGCCAACATCTGCCGTTCGCTCGTACAGATTACGCACTAAAATATCAATCAGATACTGCGCTTTGGTCGCTGTTTCATTTAAAGCGGTGACTACTTTTTCGTTAACTAAACTTAAGACTAGTTCCTTCTCAAGCGCATCAAATCCTTCCCGCGTTTTTGCCATACTTGGCAACAAGTTTTGTGCTTCTTCAGGGCAATTCATCTTGGCTGATGACTCAATAATCCGCCACATTAAATTAAGCTCATGTAAAGAGTGCTCACAACGGATGACGTCTCTCATATGCGGTAAAAAATTATCAATTTGCGTTGCGTTTACTTTTTCCATTTAACTCTTTCTTTTATTCAGTATTAACACATGGCGAGACACAGCTAAAAAGATAAAGCAAAATTTAAGCCTATAATTTAAGTGGCTGAATACAAATGAAATTTGTTAAAAAAGTATGAAAATAGAGTGTGAATTGCTTTGAAATGGTGCGTTGATTATAGAAAATTTCTTTATTGATGCTTTTCAGCATTAAACATTAACTCAATGTTGAAAAAGTAATGATTTAAAAAACAGTGATTGTAATTGATACAGTTATGCGCTGCTTTCAAAGGATTAATAGATAAACTAATGTAAATGACAGCATAGTCTTGGTGTGCAAATGCTCGCAAGCGCGAGCATTTTTTATACTATGTGTTTTAATGAAGTCGATAGGCTGAACAAGCCTTTATTTAGGCCCTGCTAAAAACCAAATCAGTAAGCCCAAAACTGGCAACACTAAAATTAACACAGTCCAAAATACTTTAGCACCGGTGCTGGCACTACTTTGAAATACTTTTAAAATTGCCCATACATCAAATATCAGTATGATTAATCCAAATAAACCACCAATTTCTAATCCCATTTTTTTCTCCTTTTGTCATTTTTATATAATTAAAGTCCTCACTCATTGTGGGAGTGAGGCTTTATCTATTGATACATTTATATCTATATCTTGGATTTGATTAAATCATGAGATTAATTAAACTTTCTTTTCCCATTCAGCAATCTGGTCTTCTGCTTCTTCAACACTCAAACCGTAAGCTTCTTGAATTTTGCCAGCTAGCTCTTCACGTCTGCCTTCAATTACATCCACTTGGTCATCCGTTAATTTGCCCCATTGCTGTTGGACTTTACCTTTTAATTGTTTCCAATTACCTTCAAATTGATCTCTATTCATCATAACTCCTCTAATTTATTTAAATAATTGATTAAGACAACACTAGGCGTATTCAGTTATTCGTCTCAATGACTGTATTTAAAAACAATTAGCGCAAACGCTTCATCAGGTAACCGCCTAAACGTTTGTCAGAATGTTCTTACAAAAATAAATTAAAAATAATGCATATAAATGCATCCAGAATCCATTTACCTCCGTATTACATGCAGGCGTCATTCAATTTTTGTATCTCAATAGGGGAAATTTTAATGCATCAAACCAAATTACCATTAGGCATGTGTGCGATTACACTCGCTACATTATTACTATCGCAAAACTCGTTTGCCGAGAGTATGTCTTATAGCAATAAATTACTATTAACAGGCGGCGTTTCACAAGTAGAAGGCGCTGCAGGTGGCGGTTTAACGCCTTGGGCTGTGATTGGTGGTTATGGTACCAACAATGAAATTGGTGCAAATGTTCATTACACCTATGCAAAAACGGGAGATTACAACCTTGACTCGTATGGCTTAACGGTGGGTTTCTATGACCGTTTTGAACTGTCAATTGCAGAGCAAAAATTTGATGTGAGCAATCTTAGAAAAAAAGTAGATGCTGCATTACCTGGTGCCATTGGTCGCAATGAGATTAGTCAAACAATCGTTGGTGCAAAACTGCGTGTGCTGGGTGAAGCTGTGCTAGATGCAGATACATGGGTGCCACAAGTAGCGGTTGGTATTCAATATAAAAAGAACCACGATGGTGATTTTGTTAAGAGCGCTGTTGTGGGTGCTGAAAGTGATCACGGTGTCGATTTTTACATCGCAGCGACTAAATTATTGTTAGATAAAAATCTGTTGTTGAATAGCACGCTGAGATTTACCAAAGCTAACCAGTTTGGACTGCTTGGTTTTGGTGGTAGCGAACATGATAATTATCAACCTCAATTAGAGCTTTCTGCCGCTTATTTAGTAAGCAAAAATGTGGCGATTGGTGCTGAATATCGTATGAAGCCAGATAATTTAAGAAGCCCTGCTAACGATGCATTATTTGGCGGCGCAAACATCGTTGAGTTGAAAGAACATGATGCATTTGATTTGTTTATTGCCTATGCACCAACAAAAAATATTTCATTGACAGCCGCTTACGTGAATCTAGGCAATATTGCAACCGTTGATATAGTTGGCGCTGATTTTGGTCGTCAAGATGGCGTTTATTTATCAGCACAATTCGGCATCTAAGTTTGGTTTGTGTATGAACCATGCATTTAATTTATCAAGATTCAATTTATTAAGATTTAATTTATCAAGGAACAACAATGAAAATTCAATTTAACGCACTATTTTTAACTGCTATCACAAGCTTTTTATTAACACTATCAAGCTTACCGTATGCGGAAGAAGCACCACAAGCAAGTCCAAATTTAGGGGCGACGGTGTTAAACGAAACTGATACATTTAAAGCATTTGGCGGCAAAGAGGGCTTAGTTAGAATCATGGATGATTTTATGATTAATCTTGTCCAAGACCCTAGAACAAAGCCTTTCTTTGATAACGAAAAACAAACGTTTATTAAAGCCATGTTAGTTGAGCAGATGTGTGAAATCTTAAACGGTGGTTGTAAATATCCAGGCCGTGATATGACCGCATCTCATGCCAATATGAAGGTTAACCGCGCAGCGTTTAATGCGTTGGTAGAAGACTTTCAATTGGCTATGGATAAACATAATGTACCATTTAGTGCACAGAATAAACTATTAGCAAAATTAGCACCGATGTATCGTCAAATTGAAACAACAACCGGTGATGCGGTACCACCTACTACGCTTAACTAAGAATAAGGATATACTGCGCTACCTATTCATCTGACCGAGCAATCGCTAAATAATACAATCATGCAGACTAGTCCTTTATTTATGGAATCATCTATGCCATCAGTAGACCAACTTTTCAGCATGGTTGAGGCGATTGTTGAGCAAGATGAAAGTGCGCTGGCAGAACTGTATGATGCCACCATTGCAAAAGTGTATGGTTTGGCATTGAAAATTACGCGTAGGCATGATTTAGCAGAAGAAGTGGTTGAAGATACTTATATGCAAGTGTGGCAAGAAGCTGGCAATTTTGATCACATGCGCGGGTCAACAATCGCGTGGATGATGATGATTTGTCGTTCACGCGCTATTGATGCTTTGCGAAAGTTAGATAAAGCCACTTCACATGCAGAGCCTGAATTATTAAGGCAAGATAGTGAAGAAGTAATTAATCCACTTGATATTGTCATGATGCTTGAGCGTGAATCTGCAATACGCATCGCAATGAAAACGTTATCATCTACCCAACGGCAGTTGATAGCGCTAGCTTTTTTCAAAGGTTATACCCACGAAGAGATTACTGAGCAGATGGGTATTCCGCTTGGTACCGTTAAATCGAATATTAAACGAGCACAACATATACTTAAAACAGTGTTAAACAAGGAGAGCGCATAGAATGAAAAACGCCAACAACGCTGTCAAATCTAAAAAAATGTCTAAATCGACCAATGTTAAGAATAAACCTACTTTGGATGATGAGGTAACCGCTGCAATTGCGAGCAAAATAATATCCACCACGCCCGCGCCTGAAGTTGCGCAACGCATTAAATCAAAATTGATGCAGAGAGTCGCTAATAATAACCAATTATTTATGTTTGCAAAGCAATCTACCTGGCATGAAGTTTACCCGGGTGTAAAAGTGAGATTGTTGCGCGAAGAAAATAATACAAAGTTATTAATGGTAGAAATGGCGGCCAATAGCTGTCTTCTAGAGCATAGCCATACGCAAAATGAAGAGTCTTTTGTGATCAAAGGTGAGGTCTACATTGAGGGTATTTTGTGTGGCGAAGGCGACTATCATTACGCTCCTTCAGGTAGTCAGCATCAAAAGATAACGACCAAAACTGGCTGTACTTTGTTGGTTAAAAACTATTAGTTAAAATAAAACTATTATTTAAAAAATTATAATAAATCGATTAATTAAGACCATTGATGCGTGTTTTCTTACTTACTGGCTTGCTTAGCGCTTCAATGCTAAGCATGGCGCAACCTTACGTTGCACCATTCTGGCTGCCTGGTGGCGATTTGCAAACCTTATATGCAGTCGCTTTTGCCAGTAATCCGTCAATTGAATATCGTCGCGAACGATGGGAGCTACCTGATGGTGATTTTATTGATACGGACTGGGTAGAGCCAGAAAATACCGATGCGAATCAACCTATCGTTGTGCTGTTTCACGGCTTAGAAGGTAACTCACAAAGCCATTATGCAAAGTCTGTGATGGAAGCGACCTTAGCTAAAGGTTGGCGTGGTGTTGTGATTCACTTTCGGGGTTGTTCTGAGGAGCCGAATCGATTGCCACGTGTCTATTACGCAGGAGACACGCCTGAAATTGAGCGACTGCTGTCGCGTGTGCGTGACATTGCGCCGCAAGCACCGATATACGCAATTGGATTTTCGTTAGGCGGCAATGCACTATTAAAGTGGCTAGGCGAGTCTGGCGAGCATGCAAATAGCGTAATTGATAAAGCAATTGCCGTCTCTGCGCCAATGGATTTACAAGCAACAGCAAGCACATTAGATAAAGGTTTGAACCGCTATTTATATACACCTTCTTTTGTTAGCTCGATGCGACCAAAAGCGCTAGCTATGCTAGAAAGATTTCCCGGCATCATGGACCAAGAAAAAATTGAATCCGCTAAGACCATTCATGATATTGATAATGCAGTCACAGCCGTTTTGTATGGCGCCAGCGATGCAAAAGATTATTATGCAAAAAATGCATCAAAACCTTGGTTGACTACAATCAGCGTACCTACTTTAATCTTAAATGCAAAAAACGATCCATTTATTCCATCAGAAACACTTCCAACCGCAGCAGAAGTTTCTTCAATGGTGACATTAGAATACCCAGAGACAGGCGGCCATGTTGGCTTTTCTGGACGCGGTAACTGGCTTGCCAAGCATGCGTTAGCGTTTTTTGGCGCTGAAGATGATTATTAAATAAACTCAAGTATCCAGCGTATATTGCTAGCCAATCTAATAGAAGCGCTCATTGAACGTTATTATTCATACTGTTAGCTAACTATAAACTGACCCATCTTCGTTTGCTAAGCTTCGTTATAACGTGAGAATTTTGTCGTGTTCTTATTTTATGGTTTAGCAGTAATTGCTTTTATAACAAGACAATTTTATTCCTCGTCTTGATCAGGGGAATGTGATTGCACATGGATGTATACTGATTGCGCTATAGCACCAATGACTTCATTTGCAGCATCTTCAGTTTCATCACTGAACTGGTTTTTATCTTGCAGCTGAATGTTACTTTCTAGCTCGCTTAAAAATTGGTTGTAAGCATCACCAGTGCCAATAAAGGTGTCTGCTAAATAGTATGATTCACTCGATATTCTTTGATTGCTAAAATTAATCACAAAAGATTTGTCGTTAACCGTTACGTTAAAAGTGATATTAAATTTAGATGCTCTAGCAAATTCACTGTCATTAATGTAATCATAATCCATATCGGTGATAGTGACATCAGTACTATTAATGCGAACAAGTCGTCCCGTTTTTTTCAAAATAATTTCCTAATTAAAGTGTTTAAAATCTGCTGCCCAGAGAGTAGCAATAAGTATAGTTAACAATCTCTCTTGCGTTTCTTTCTTGATGAAGTGATTAGTAAAATTTGAAAATCCTATTATGAGTGCTTTCAAACGGTATAATATCAATTTATTTTACTGCAGACTTAAAAGACGCATCTACTGAAATCTAACGCGATTATTTGCGGCCATTTTCAATGGTTCTCCATTTTTACAATTATGGCCATCATCCTAGTTACTGACTTCGTTTGAATATACCTTAGCCTAATGCTCAAATCATGACCTTTGCTAAGGTATTGGTGATTCAAGCAATTGTAATATTTAAAGCTTATTGAGCTTTCATATACAACTTTTTTAATTGGACGTTTTATTTCACCAACGAAAAGGGATGGCGACCCATTAAAGTAACGCTTTGTCGGGTTCAAACAGAATTCACCAAAAGATGACGTATTTATTTATGCTGCGTACTTATTTACCAATTAAGGAACAATATCAATGACCAACGCACAACGCAGAGCGCTTGCCAAAATGGCTGAAATGAATTCAGTCAATAACGATAGCAACGCGGTACCATCACTTAGTAGCGGATTTAAACCACATGAAGCAGGAGCATATTACGTTGTTACTGTGGCGACTGTCGGTAAAATCATCAGGCATTTCACTAAGGAAATCGAACCTCCAACGCATACCTATGTCATCACCACCATTCATTTTGAGCAGGATGCCGATACTGGTAAATGGTTCTGGTTCGACGGTAAGGAAAAGCTATTTCCACGTAACAACCAGAACAAATGGCGACTTGGTAGTAAGGTCTTATATAACACACGAGAAGAGGCAGAAGTCGAACTACAGCAAATAATGGAAAGAAATGGAGACCGAGTGACCAAGGTGCATGACTTACCAGATGACTTGTCACAATTGAAAAAAATGCGTAGTGCTAATCATCCGGATCGTAACAACCCTGATTCAGACCATGATCTCTATCAAGCGGTTATCGAGAAAATGGACAGAATGCGTTTGGAAAGTGCTTAAACTTAGCATTAATTGTAAAAATTGGCCTAATTAATAGCACTTTCACTATTGCTATAGGCGCTACTTGCACCATATCACGATTACTCTTCAGTACATTGTTGACTTGATTTAGTCGCAAAGAATCTTGTTAATTTTTGGGATATTCCTAGTGCAGCTTTAACAATTACCGAACAGGAGTTCGCATGGTCACAAATTCTTCAGCTGCGGTTGGATGAATGCCAATGGTGCTATCAAAGATGGCTTTGGTAGCGCCTGCACGTAATGCAAGTGCCATGCCTTGTATAATCTCTGCGGCTTCAACACCCACCATGTGAATGCCCACCACACGGTCGGTACTTTTGACCACAATCATTTTCATCAAAGTACGTTCCTTGCTGCCAGAAATTATATTTTTAAGCGGCTTAAAATCAGTCATAAAAATAGCAATTTGATCGCCATACTCTTTGCGCGCTTCCGCTTCTGTTAGTCCGACAGTTGCCATACTTGGCTGGCTAAATACTGCAGTAGGAATAGATACGTAATCTACTTTTTGATCTTTGTTGCCATATAACTTATTGACTAAAGCGATCGCTTCTGCAATAGCAACTGGCGTCAGGCTTATGCGATTAGTGACATCGCCAATGGCATAAATGGAAGGAATATTAGTTTGATAGTCAGCATTGATAATCACGGCCTGTGATTTATCGACCTTTACGCCCACTTTATCTAAGCCTAGCTTACTAGTATTTGGCACGCGCCCTGTTGCGTATAGGACCAAATCGGTCGAGATGTCATCACCGTCTTTAACTTTTGCAATAAAAGTATCGGCTACTTTTTCTATTTTCTCAACATTACAATTAAACCTAAATTGAATCCCTTTTTTCTGCATTTCATCCACTAAAAAGTCGCGCATATCGGTATCAAAGCCTTTTAGCACGTTGGCACTACGTTCAGCTATTGTCACTTCAACGCCTAACCCATGCATAATTCCAGCAAACTCAACTGCAATATAACCACCACCGACAATCAATAAGCGTTTAGGCAAGGCTTTCAAATTAAACATATCGTTAGAAGTGACGACAAACGCTTTGCCCACCACCTCTGGTACAAAAGGCCAGCCGCCAGTTGCAATTAAAATACGTTCAGCCGTGATTATTTTATCGCCAACACGCACACTGTTTGCACCAACGATCTGAGCACGCTCCTTGATAATTTCGACACCACTATCTACTAATAATTTGGCATAAACCTTGTTTAACCGCGTTATTTCTTTGTTTTTATGATCAACGAAAGTAGACCAATTGAACGAAGGTGATGCTAACTGCCAGCCATACGCTTCCGCAGAAGCAAAGTCTTCGCTAAACTGCGATGCATACACCAAGAATTTTTTGGGAATACAGCCGACATTAACGCAAGTGCCACCTAAATTGCGCTCTTCTGCAATAGTAACTCGAATGCCTTTATCGGCGGCGGCTCGCGCTGTACGCACGCCAGCAGAACCAGCGCCTATGACAAATAAATCTACGTCGTATTTAGTCAATGGATAGTGTCATTTTTATATTGATAAACGATTACTAAAAGTGTCTTTTAAAAAATTAACGGTAGCAATACCAATAACATACCCAATATCGACACTAGCCAAACAATAGTGCGGACGAGCGGTACGCCAAAAGCGTAAAGCGGAAAATAAATCACACGTGCACCAAGATAGAGAATTGCACCCCAGTAGCTATAACTGGAGTATAGGCTAGTTACAGCAACGATTAGCACAGCAAAGGCAAATAGTGGAAATGTTTCAAAGTAATTGGCTTGTGCTCTAAATAGGCGCTTAGTAAACTCACTTAATGGTACATGCGAGCCGTCGCGCGCGCCCATATTCCATTTAGTACCCAGCTCTTTGGTACGTGCTTGCCCAGCTACCATAATATGCAAAAGCCCAAGCAACACTGCCCACAATAAACAAATAAGCTCAACTGGCATAACAATCTCCATTAAATTTAAAACACTCATTATTCAAGCACATCTCAATAACATATAACTACAATTAGAAATCAAACGCTTGGATTTTAGCCATATTTAATCGATTGAAAACAAGTAATCAGGCTGAGATTAAACTCTAATTTTGGATGAAAAATCAGAGCTAAGATAACTAGTTAAATCGAAACTGAACTACAAAATAATTGGGTATATGTTTGTTCTATTTGCCCCTCTAACAAGAATTGAATAAGTGATAAGCGGATTTTAAAACTTAAAAAATGGTGTTTTTATTAAGCTTTATAAGAGGCGACCTCACTCGTTAAGACCGGTAATATCTTGACGGATTTGTCACATTTTGTTTTTTTTGACCCATTAAATAAACCTCGCAATTAATGCGAGTTTTTGATTATGAGCTGATATTAACTTAGGCGGTGATTTAATGATGTAATCAAATAATTTACTTGCAATGCTATTGCATTAATACGCGGTTAGTTGGAGGGCAATTTTCGATATGCTCGAATTTCAATTAAGGTCTGCTTGATTTGTGATTTTAATTTTTCATCATTTTCCGCAAGCGCCAATCCTCTGTTTGCAATCTCTTCTGCTTTAATAGCATCTCCTTGCATAAGTAACACATTGGCAAAGTTATTATAAGCTGCTCCAGCAGTTGGATTTACTTCAATTGCTTTTTGAAACGCATTAGCTGCCGATGTAAAATCATCTTCATCATAAGCACTATTTCCTAAACCCATCAATAACACAAAATTCTCTGGCCATCGATTTATCGCCGCCTGATAAGCTTTTTTTCTTGCAGCTACTGATGCATTTTTTTCATAAGCTACTAGTGCTTTTGCTACTTCCTCAGAGGTTGCGCTGGATGGAAGTTTGCCTGGCAGTAATGCAACAAATGCCCAATACTCACTACGTGCCCATGTTCGTTGAAACGAACTTAGCGACATTTCAAAACGTTTAAATTCACCAGAGCGAAGCCAGACTAACTCTCGATCTAAATCATACCCAATTACTACTGCATAATGCCATGATGGTACCCAAGATAGCCCTAAGTTTTGCATTACCAGCACCACATTGCCTGCAGCGACCTCTTGCAAAACAGCCTCTAATTTAGTTGGAATTTGAATCGCTACTGCGCCATGGCGTCTTGCTGCCGCTAGCATTTCAATTTGCAAACTTCCTTTGCGACTTGGTATGTAAACTTCTGAAGTTAGTTCTTCAGGGGTGACCTGGATTTTTACTGAATTTAATGCAGTTGCTAATGCGGCAGGACCACATTGATATAATTCTTGAGGGAAAAAAGGTGTGCTTGTGAGTTCGACTTGCCTTGGTAAATGTTTACTTGATGTTGCGTTACGTACGCCTATAGCTGTACAGCTAGTCAATAAAGAAACCAAAAGTAATGCGAAAACAGGGTATAAAGTGGCTTTCATTTTTTTATTGCTTTGCAATTGGGCGCTGATGATAATAAACAGCGCCCAATTGATGAGAAGTTATCGAATTGAGCGTGTGAACGGATAAATTTTAGTAAAACCAAGAATATCAGTTAATAGCAATACAAAAAATACTAATACAATTGCGCCGATAATACTGCCTCCTGCTGGCGCTTTATCTAATTGAGAAGCTAATGTGCTTGCCTCGTCATCCGTTAATGCCGCAACGCGTGACTGTGCTTCCACTGGATCAATGCCACGTACAATTAATTCCGATTGGACATCATCGCGTGAAAGCATACTCAAAATCTTCTCACGATCTTGAGTGCTTTTAACAGAAAAAGTAGAGTCTGCAACTTGTGCCGTGCTAATCATGGCCGCTTGGATTGTTTGAATCGACCCCGTGAATAAAATGGAACTGGCTAAAAATGCACTGAGAAAGCGTTTGATCATGATCATGATAAGTATTACCTTTATATTAAGAATACACCTGAGGAAATTCAGTAATTAATATTAGCATAATAGGTACTTGAGAAGCATTAATCTATTATCTTTCATATGCATTATTTTGTTTAAATTGATTGCTTTAGTAGTTATATGCATATTAGTTTGAAAGTCTTAAAAGTTTGGTGAATGATTCATTATGAATAAAGGCAGTTAAGGTAGCTTAATTAACACTTTAAGCTAAATAGAGTAAATATAGACTTAGTGCTTATTCATAGGTTAATCATATGGCAGCCGCAAACAAACCAGTAAACGAGTTGACGCGTTTAGAGTCACTTAAACTACTTGAGGTCTTAGATACAGATCCCGAGGCGGAGTTTGATGCGATTGTTAAAGCCGCATCGCTAGTGTGTGATGTGCCAATTTCACTCATTAGTTTAATTGACGACCACCGCCAATGGTTTAAAGCTAATCAAGGCCTTGATGGCGTTACAGAAACTCCTCGAGAGCAAGCCTTCTGCGCGTATGCTATTCTCAGCGATGAAATTCTTGAAGTTAACGATGCGTCTAGTGATGCACGTTTTGCAGATAATCCATTAGTGACACAAAGTCCAAATATCCGTTTTTATGTCGGTGCACCTCTCAAACTGGAAGATGGGTCAAATATAGGAACACTATGTGCTATTGACAGTAAGCCTAGATATTTAAACGATAAACAACGTGAAATTATGAAACACTTGGCTATTGCAGCGTCAAAGGCGCTGGAAAGACGTCGGATTCGTGAAATTGAACAATCATTGAAGGAGTATCAACAGCAATTTCAACAGATGATTGAAAACCAATGTGTTGCGACTTTTATGATTGATTCACAACATCGTGTTACGCACTGGAACAAAGCCTGTGAAGTACTGACAGGCATTCATGCTAGCAAAATGATAGGAAAGAATGAAGTTTGGCGAGCTTTTTATAATGAATCTCGCCCGTGTTTGGCAGATCTAGTATTAATGAACAAAACAAATGAGGTTGGGAAGTATTACTCGATTAATCAAAAGTCCTCATTACTTAAAACTGGTATCCGAGCGGAGAGTTGGTTTGAGAACTTAGGGGGCAAGCGGCGTTATCTTATTTTTGATGCTTCGCCTATTTTAGATTTAAAAGGAAATATTGTTGCAGTGGTAGAGACATTGCAGGATATTACTGAGCAAAAAATAGCTGAAGAAGAAGTTAAAGAGCTTGCTTTTTATGATGCTCTTACGAAATTACCTAATCGGCGATTTATACTTGAGCGGATTAATTTGGCAATAGCGAGCAGTAAACGCAGCAACAAATATGGCGCATTAATTTTTATTGATTTAAATCATTTTAAATCACTCAACGATACAAAAGGTCATGATGTGGGTGACTTATTACTACAGCAGGTTGCCATGCGTTTGAAATCTAGTGTACGTGAACCCGATATGGTGGCGCGCATCGGTGGAGACGAATTTCTGATGATGCTAGATAATTTCAGCGAAAGTAAACTAGAAGCAATCAAAATAATTAAAGTCATTGGTCAAAAAATATCACAAAATCTTATACAGCCATATGATCTTAACGGCTTCACCTATTATGCAACAGCGAGTTTAGGCGCAGCGTTACTTCATGGCAATCTAGGCAAAGTCGATGAGGTTATTAAACAAGCTGACATGGCGATGTATCAAGCAAAATCAATGAAAACTAGTGAGCTGAAAATATATAGTGAGGATGCTTTATAACTTTAGTTGGTTATGGATGATAGTTAACAATTGTATGAAATCTTTGAGGGCCTATTCTTTGGATGCCCGAACTGGAATTAAAACATTGATACATAATTTTTTATTTGCCAGTCTAAATTAAGAAAGCACGGCTAACGCTTTCTATCTATGTTGCTTTAAATGTTTACCCTTGAGTTAGTCATGTAAATAGTGCTGATTAAGTAAATCAAGTAAGCTAGTGATTTCTATTCCATTATTATATTAAAGGACGCATAGCTTAAAATTGCGTGATACCCAAGTTCAGTACTTTGTAGACTATTATGTCAAATAAATTAAATCTAGCAATATTCTAGTGGTGTTTCAGCTTCAAGCTGTGCAATCAACGCTTAGCTGTTCACAAGTTATCATCATTCAACATTCGATAACTATAAATGGTTAAACTGATTAAATGCCCATTAGCACGTTTAGCTTGCTTACTGTGATTGATCAAAAGCCCGCTATTAACGGGCTTTTGATGATTGATTGACATTGATGATGAATTATTGAGCTACATTCCAAATGTGTGAACGAGCTAACCATTTACCATCTGCATTCTGTTCAAGTACGTTGGTAGTGATACCACCAAAGCTAGGCTTTTCACCGTCAGTTTCTGCGCCTTGAGCATTCCATTTAGCAATCTGATAAATCATTTTTCCAGAGCCGCCTACTTCGATAACCTCTAGAGTATGGTTGTGTACGCCACTATCAACAAAACCTTGAAATAGATTTTCGATTTCAGCACGACCAACTAAAGTCTTTCCATCGCCAGCAGAAAGGATTGCATTTTCTGCGTAAAGTGCCGCCAAGCCTTTTGCATCACCGCTATTTAATGCTTTATTCCACTCAAGATTTGCCGCTGCAACTATCGCTGATTTGTCTCCAATTGATTCTTCAGTTTGTTGAGTACAAGCAATAGTTAGTGTCATTGCCGCTGCACCAATTAAAATCGCACGTAATAATGAATTCATTTAATTACTCCTCTAATGATTGTGCCTATGGTTTATTTTGCATTAGCAACTTATTTAATGCTTAGCATCCGTAGGCGTTAATATTAATTTATCAGCCGACATCATAGTTAGCTGGCTAACTAAAGTCAATTGATATTGTTTTGGACATTCAATTTACAAGGTTCTTGTTGAGTATTAATAGATACTTTATTTGCTTACAGCAGTTTGTTAATTTACAAGAGGGTGAGAATCCGCATGCGGGATTTCGACGTGCCCATGCAAACGGGATGTGCATTGCCGGAACCTTTGAGTCAACTGGCGCGATAGCGTAACTCAACTGCGCATGTCTTTGATAAGGGAGTCACGCTTTTTTAGGATGTTTCTCAATTGCTGGCAACAATCCCATGACCTTCAGACAGAGCAACAATAAATGCTGGAACCTTGATTATTTCAAGTTGGGAAGTGCAGAAATCAGGATCAAGTGCAGAGAAGAATTTAGATCCAACAGTATTGCCTGTTGGAATGATGGCAACTGCAGATTCAATTCTATGTGCACGGAGTTCAGCCTATGCCGAATCCTACAACAGACGAGCAAAAGAAGGATTACTTGGCGTTAAAGAGAAACTTACTGTAGGCGTAGGAGACAAACATGAAAGCAAGTAATGGTTATTCTAAAAGTAGTAGACTGCTACATTGGTCGATAGATTGATACTGATATCAATGCTATTTCTTAGTTTGTCTGTAGTGCAAAGTTTGGCAACTTGGCAGATCGAAGCAGTTAAACTTCATCAGTCATTTGGTGTGTTGTCATCAATGGTATATGAAAAATAGTTTAAACAATAAGTCACGAATGATTGTTCAAACTTAACTTAAACAAACTACATAAAAGCTCAGAATAATGACGTTAAGTCCAATATATAATTGAGAATATAACGATCTTTTATGCAGAAAGGTTAGTTATTGTTTCAAGTCGCTGGAGTAGCAGAGGCCTAAAATGTATCCTCAAGTGAACTTACATTCAAAGAAAAAGGGAGCCTAAGCTCCCTTATTTGTTCTGTAAACAATATTACTTGTTCATTACGTACATAGTAACTTCAAAGCCAAAACGCATTTCAGTAGCTGCTGGTGTTGTCCACATGATAAAGTCCTTTAACTAAATTACGAATCAGAAATATGTCTAACTCTTGTGTACAATATTACAATATTACATTGTTACAGAAATTAGTCTCTATCGTTCATCATGAACAATGACTCAGTAAAATCATTATCCACACGTATTTAATTTATTCTATAAAAAGCACATATAGCTTTACATCCCTATTCTTAATTTAAGTCACATAAGCAGGCTGCAAATGTATCTTCACGAATACCTGTAATTAAACAGAATAAAATTGCAGGGTAAACTACCATGACCTCTGCGTAATAAATGCATAGCAAAAAAGTGGGACTGGGTGACTTTGATCATAATTGCCATTATCTAAAACCTAGAACAAAAGTCTGAAATCTGACCAAGCATTTTCGATCAAAAACTAAAATCTTATTGTGCCCGAACTCTATTTTCAGACTCTTTATTAAGTTGAAATGGATCCTCTACAGACAAACGGCATACTCTAGGCTGAGCTTGTTGTAACGCCCTTTCAGGAAGTAGTTGATCACTGCACTAAATTCAGTCTGCTTGTCATTATCACGATGAGTATCCATATCAACAAAAGCATAGCGCCCAGCTACTTCAATATCTTGTTGACGATCGACAGTAAATATATCGTTCACAATAGAACGATTGACGAATTGCTGACTGCCCGACGAAGTCACACGCTCATTATTGTAACTAACCTTGCCGCGTCCAACTCTAACTTGAGCCCATTTGTATTTATCAATGGTTAAATTTAAATCTCGCAATGCGGGTTGTGACCAATCATATTGCAAGTAATATTTTAACCAAGGGGCGTAAGCGTGCCCCGTTAGCTTAGTACGCGCACGCCTTATCATAAATGAGTTTTCATCTCGTTCTAGGTCAGCTAAAGTGCGCGGATCAGTATCGAAAGGCTCAGCATAACGCGCTTGAACTCTATTTTGTATCGCAAGCGAAAACTTATCGTTATCTGTTCTAAATTCAAATCCATTTTTACCGTAGCTGATACCGGCTGGGATGGAACCTTTATTTTCTTTTTTGAGAACTGGCTTTTCAAGTACTTCTTCTGCAGCTTTTGTGTCCAAGCCCAGCTTAACTTCTGATTTAGGTTATTTCTTATCCGTTTGCACTGCTTGTTTTAATCGAAAGGCTTATCAATACAGGTGGCTGGGGAACAATTGAATTGTCCCGCGAGTATTTTTAATTCATAACAGAAAAGAAAAGCGAGCTAAAGACTGCCTAAGGCTGATATTTACTATATATTTTTGGGCTATATTTCGAATATTCTAATTAATGAACTAATCTTTTGAAAACCAACCTAAACAGAAATAATTCGTTAATAGATTGTTTCAATAGTTAACCATTAATTTTTGATTAAATGCCGCACGTTTTATAGCGCTTTATTTAAATAATCTTAACTCTATTTATTAGCTTAATTACAAAAGCCATTAAACCAATTAAAATAAAATATGAATAAACATTCCAATCGTAGCATCGTCATTCAAGGCAACAATACATCAGTAATTCGTAATCAGATTCTAGTTTACTTTCATGAAACTGCAGATTTATATGAAAGTCTCTTTAGTACATTAAAAAATGATGAGGCCTATTATGTAAAACCGATTAACCTAAGACATCCGCTCATTTTTTACTACGGGCATACCAATACTTTTTTTACCAATAAATTACTGTTGGCTGGATTAATTTCGCAACGAGTGAACCCTCAATTTGAGTCTATGTTTGCTGTTGGTGTAGATGAAATGGGTTGGGACGACGTTAACGACCAAAACTATGCATGGCCGACTCCTACAGAAGTGAAAGCTTATCGTGCAAGCGTGCGCACAATAGTCGATCAATTAATTAATACGCTTCCACTAAATCTGCCTATTGATTGGGAGAGCCCGTGGTGGCCTATTTTGATGGGTATTGAGCATGAGCGCATTCATTTAGAAACTAGCTCGGTATTAATCCGGCAACATGCCTTGCAGTTTGTTCAACAATCCGTCGATTGGGCGCCATGCCAAGCATTGGATGTCAGTCCACCAGCCAACGACTTGGTCGATATTCCAGCAATGGAAATTCAATTAACTAAATCAAGCGAGTATTACGGTTGGGATAACGAATACGGTCAATTTAAAACACATTGTCCCGCGTTTCAGGCAGCAAAGTATTTGACTTCTAATGCTGAATTCTTGGCGTTTGTTGAAGCGGGTGGTTATCAAGACGACCAATATTGGCTAGAGGAAGGCCTAGCCTGGAAGCAATATACAGAGGCCAAGCATCCCACATTCTGGGTGAAGCATGGGGATGTTTGGAAACTCAGATTAATGACGGAAGAGATGAGTATGCCTTGGAGTTGGCCTGCGGAAGTCAATTACCATGAGGCAAAGGCCTTTTGCCAGTGGCAGTCTTTAAAAATGGGCAAGCAAGTACGTATGCCTACGGAGCATGAGTGGTATAGTCTATATGAGCATGCTGGCTTGTCTGACGAGCTGGTAGCGAGTAGCATGAACGCCAATCTTTTTATTGATCACTTTGCGTCTTCTTGCCCTGTTAATCAGTTTGCGCATGGCGATTTATATGACGTAGTTGGCAATGTTTGGCAATGGACAGAAACGCCAATTTTTCCTTTTGATGGCTTTAAGGTGCATCCTTTATACGATGACTTTACAACCCCCACCTTTGATGGTCGACACAATATCATCAAAGGTGGGTCTTGGGCTTCAACAGGTAACGAGGCGTTAAAGAGTGCGCGTTATGCGTTTAGGCGACATTTTTTTCAACACGCAGGATTCCGCTATATTGTGACTGATACCCCAATCGAAGATAACGCATCGCATTATGAATCGGATAAACAGCTATCTGAATATGCAGAGTTTCATTACGGTGACACCTATTATGGTGTGCCCAATTTCCCTAAAGCGCTGAGTGATTTTGCAATAAACAATCTGCAAACAAAACCAGCTAAAACAGCGTTAGACCTAGGTTGCGCCACAGGGCGGGCTACATTTGAATTAGCCAAGCATTTTGATCACGTCACAGGCATTGATTTTTCTGCACGGTTTATTGGCTTAGCCCTGAAACTAGCGCAGCATGGTGTGTTGCGTTATACCATGGTGAATGAAGGCGATTTAGTCAGTTATCAAGAGCGCAACTTAGCTGAGCTTGATTTAGATAACGTGAAGCATAAAGTAGAGTTTTGGCAAGGTGACGCCTGCAACCTAAAGCCGCAGTTTACTGCGTACGATTTCATTCTAGCGGCAAACTTAATTGATCGTCTTTATAGCCCACGCCAGTTTTTAAGTAATATTCATGAGCGTTTGAATATGGGTGGTGTGCTCATGATTACATCCCCTTACACTTGGTTAGAAGAGCATACCCCGCGCGAAGAGTGGATTGGGGGCTATAAAAAAGACGGTGAAAACGTAACAACATTAGATGGTCTTAAAGCAGTGCTTGGTCAACACTTTAAGCTGGTGAGCACACCCACAGATATTCCTTTTGTGATTCGTGAAACACGCCACAAGTTTCAGCATACGCTCTCAGAAGTCACGCTATGGGAACGGATACTTTGACGCAGTTGTTCGACCAACCTGTGGTTAGGGAGCATACGCAATCACTTAAGTATGATGGCAGATTAGCAATATTTGGCACCCATGATGTAATGCCATTGTGGGTGGCCGATATGGATTTTGCAGTGCCAGAGGCCATCACCAAAGCCTTACAAGATAGGGCTAACCATTCTGTTTTTGGTTACTCTATGGCGCCAGAAAGTCTTTATGAAGCGCTAGTAGATTGGTTGCTGATAAAGCATCAGTGGCGAATAAAACGTGAGTGGATTGTGCTCACGCCTGGCGTGGTGCCCTCGTTAAATCTAGTGGTGGCAGCACTGACGGCTGAAAATGCTGGCGTGATTGTACAGCCGCCCGTATATTTTCCATTTTTTTCTGCAGTCACTAATCAAAACCGTCGTTTAATTGAAAACCCGTTGGTATTGCGTGATGACGATGAGGTTCATGCGCAGTATGAAATGGATTTTGAGCACCTTAATGCTTGTGCGAAAGAGGCTAAATTGCTTCTACTCTGTTCTCCACATAACCCAGTGGGACGCGTGTGGTCTATAGGGGAGTTGCAGCAAATCTTAGCTGTCGCCAAAAAGCACGATTTGATTATTTTATCGGATGAAATTCATGCGGATTTGGTTTACACAACAGCACAACATCAATCGCTGAGTCGCTTGGCCTCAGAGACTGAGAAGTTAATGTCTGATGAATCGCACCGCATTATTACCGCCGTTTCACCAAGTAAAACCTTTAATATCCCAGGCTTAGGGCTCTCTGCATTAATTGTGCCTAATGTGGCGCACCGTCAGGCGATTCAATCGCATCTCAATAAAATGGGGGTTGCTGTTACTAATCCTTTTAACATGGTTGCCTTTGAGGCCGCTTATCGAGAAGGTGGAGACTGGTTAACCGCCTTAATGGCGTACTTGCAAAACACGCGCGATGAAGCAATAGCATACATCCATAAACATTTGCCCATCATCAATGTAATTAAGCCACAAGGCACTTATTTACTCTGGCTCGATTGCCGAAAACTCAAGCTAGATGACGTAGCACTAAACCAATTTGTTATTCAAGAAGCCAAATTGGGTTTATCACCAGGAGCCCTATTTGGGCGGGGTGGTGAAGGCTTTATGCGCATGAACATCGGCACACCTAAAGCCAATGTAATGGCCGCGCTCACACGATTAAAAGATGCTTTGGCAGCTAACAACGTTTAATTGAACCTAAATGACAAAAGATACATCCATATCATTGAATATTTCCAATTTAATAACTTAAGCATCAATTCAATTAAAGGACCGATATGAAACTTTCACAATGGTTAATCGTAGGCCTTTTGATATCCTGTTCAGCGCAAGCCAACACGCTAGAAGGAGCGAAAATTAAATTATCGCAAAAAGACTTTGCGGCAGCGCACGCTATTTATTTAACACTTGCCAATCAAAACGATGCGAAGGCATGCTACAACTTAGGCTTGATGTACCATGATGGCGATGGCGTGACGCAAAATATGGACGAAGCAGTTAAATGGTATACAAAATCGGCTGATTTAAACTACAAAGAGGCGCAGTATATGCTGGCATCTTTGGTATTTAGACGTGAAATTCAGAGCATTAGTTATGAACGCGCTGCACAATATTATCAGCAAGCTGCAGCGCTTGGACACGTCAAGTCGCAGCTCAATTTAGGGATGTTGTACTATCGTGGTGATGTGATTGCGCAAGATTTAGCCGCATCACTTCAATGGTTAAGTTTGGCTGCAAGTAACAACAACAGTGAAGCGCAAGGCTACATGGCCAACATGTACATGCAGGGGATTGGTGTGCAGCAAGATGCAGTTAAAGCGGCCATGTGGTTGATGCTTGCTAAAGATAATGAAGATAAACGCTATGTGGGCCGTCATAGCAAAATGCTCAATCATACGACCGCACAAATGACTGCAGAGCAAGTCGCCTCAGCAAATCGATTGGCTACGCAGTGTAAAAGTCAACAATTCAAAGGATGTTAACAGCATCTGCTCGGTTTTAAATTGCATCTGCAATTTCAACTTTCCATCTAACTTTTTTAAGAATCGTGTAAGTTCTTATGCAGCGTTTCAAAACCGAATCTAGCCCAGTGATTCAACAACGCCAATCGCAAGACTGGAAAGTGATTCAACATTTATTACCCTACTTAACCGCTTACAAAGCACGCATTGTGTTTACCTTGCTATGCTTAGTCGTCGCCAAGGCAGCCAACTTGGGCGTACCCATTATGCTCAAAAAGATTGTGGATGAAATGAGCATCACTACCACGCCACAAGCGTTACTTGTGGTACCGGTGAGCTTAATTGTGGGATATGGTTTATTGCGGCTTTCGGCATCACTATTTGCGGAACTGCGTGAATTGATTTTCTCTAAAGTGACTGAGCACGCGGTGCGGCAGGTAGGTTTGCAAGTCTTTAATCACCTGCATGCTTTGTCGCTACGCTTTCATCTATCGCGCCAAACAGGTGGCTTAACACGCGATATTGAACGAGGTACACGCGGAATTCAATCACTGATTTCATATTCTCTTTACAGCATTATCCCAACCCTGATTGAACTAGCCATGGTGCTGTTCTACTTCTTTTTCGCTTACGATATTTGGTTTGTGGTGGTCACGTTTACTGCGCTTGTTTGTTATACCGTTTTTACGGTACTAGTGACTGAATGGCGAACCCATTTTAGGCGCGAAATGAATAGCCTTGATTCTAAGGCAAACCAAAGTGCAGTGGATTCATTGATTAATTTTGAAACAGTAAAGTACTTTGGCAATGAGCAGTATGAGTCTGCTCGTTATGATGTCAATTTAAAAAAATATGCCCAAGCAGCTATCAAATCGCAAAAGTCATTAGCTTATTTAAATGTAGGTCAGCAAACTATTATCGTGATTGGCTTGGTGTGTATTTTAGGGTTGGCTAGTCAAGGCGTGGCTAGCGGAAAAATGACTATTGGTGATTTGGTGTTGGTGAATGTACTGATGATTCAATTGTATATTCCGCTCAATTTTTTAGGCGTGCTATACCGTGAGATGAAACAATCTCTTATAGATATCGACAAAATGTTTCATTTGCTTGAAACCGATCAAGAAATTGCAGATGCGCCAAATGCCCAAGCCTTGATTATTCATTCCCCTAAAATTGGGCCACACCTTAGTTTTAAAGACGTTTGTTTTTATTATGAACAAAACCGTGGCATATTAAATCAAGTTTCTTTTGACATATTGCCAGGCCAAACCACCGCAGTTGTTGGGCACAGTGGTGCAGGTAAAAGTACGTTGTCTCGATTATTGTTTCGTTTTTACGATGCACAATCAGGTGCAATTTATTTAGATGGACAAGACATTAAAACAGTTAAACAAGCTAGTTTAAGGCAGGCCGTTGGTATTGTGCCTCAAGACACGGTGCTGTTTAACGACACCATTGGTTTTAATATTGCCTATGGCAAGCCTGGGGCTAGCCAATCCCAAATCGAGGCGGCAGCTCAATCTGCTCAAATCCACGATTTTATTATGCGTTTACCCAATGGTTATAACACCGATGTGGGGGAGCGGGGTCTTAAATTATCTGGTGGCGAAAAACAGCGCGTGGCAATTGCAAGAACACTGCTTAAAAATCCTGCACTACTTGTCTTTGACGAAGCCACCTCTGCTTTAGATTCTGAAACAGAACGCTATATTCAAAAAGAATTGAATGAGCTTGCCAAAAATCACACCACCTTAATCATTGCGCATCGCCTCTCGACCATCACGCATGCCCATCAAATTTTGGTCATGTCCGAAGGAGAAATTATCGAGAGGGGCACGCACGAGTCGTTATTAATGCTTGGTCAACGCTATGCTGAAATGTGGCGTGTGCAGCAATCACAAAACCAACCATAAGCAGCATGCATTTACATACTGCTTTTAACAAATTTACACTAAGACTTTCGCTTTAATGAAAGCGCATTCACACAATAGCGAAGTCTGCTGGGTGCAGGGCCATCTGGAAACACGTGCCCTAAATGCGCATCACATGTATTGCAGGTAATTTCCACACGCATGCGGCTAATGCTATCGTCATTAAAGTAGGCTACGGTATTTTCTTCAATCGGTTGCGTAAAAGAGGGCCAGCCGGTGCCAGAATCAAACTTTTCTGTTGAATCAAATAACAACGTATCGCAACATGCACAAGCATAAACACCAGCTTCAAAGTGCGTGCACATGGGTGAGCTAAAAGGGCGCTCTGTACCAGCATTACGGGTGACTTCATACACGTCATCAGCTAATAAATTACGCCATTGCATGCCTGTTTTTACAACGCGTTGATGTGCAGGCGGATTGCCATGCGTTACAAATTTTTCAATATCTTGCCAAGTAAGCATTTAAGTTTCCAATGGGTTAAAAGGTAGCAGAACCATGTGATATGGTTTTTTATAACTAGTTCTGTAGATCAGCTGCAAAACAGTTGAAATGTTGCCTTTAAGTAAGCACATTGCATAATAAAATAAACTAATTTGCATCTTTTAAATCATCAGTACAAGCCTGATTAATTTGATGCAAATAGTATCAGCAATTTTCTTTTCAATCTTCCAATGTTTGAACTTCTGTAATAAATAAAGGCCTGATAGATTGATTTTAATGAATCACCACAACCAATCAATCGGAAAACATCATGACTACCCATCAACTGAATACAGCAGACCGTATGCGAGGCGCATTATGGGGAATGTTTATTGGTGACGCATTGGCAATGCCTGCGCATTGGTACTACAACATTGCAGCGCTATGGGAAGATTTTGGTCAAATACGAGATTACCAAGCCCCCAAATCACATCATCCAAACTCGATTATGGCATTAGCAAACACAGGCAAAGCAGGACGTGGTACTCAAGAGGGGGATGTAGTAGGCAATGTGATTCTTAAAGGAAAAAAACACCATTGGGGGCAAGCTAATCGCCATTACCATCAGGGCATGCAAGCAGGCGATAACACCCTAAATGCATTGTGCGCGCGCGTATTGTTGCGTTCCCTTACTGCCAACGGCCATTATGATGCCACAGATTTCTTGCGCCAATATATTCGTTTCATGACAGAGCCTGATCAGCATAATGACACTTACGCAGAATCGTACCACCGCGACTTTTTTGCCAATTATGCCATAGGTGTCACCCCAGAAAACTGTGCTGGGGTAGAAGGGCATGACACAGCGTCTATGGGTGGCTTAGTGAGCTTGCCTCTAGTGATTATGGCTACCTTGCGTGATCGTGATTTAGCTGCCACCAATGCGGCAGCACTTACGCAACAACGTCTCACTCACCGTGCATCCCTGCTTGAGCGCCACACCCTAGAACTCAGTAAATTATTGTTTGAAATTTTTCATGATGCTAATTCAGATACTAAACAACTTGCCTGTGCAGCCGCAAGCAAGCTCGGTTTTCCAGCTGCTCAAGTTATTCAAACTGTTCGTAAAAACAAAAGCTCAGATTTTGAGGTTATAGGAGGCATGCTTAGTCCAGCTTGCTACATTGACCAATCGTTTCCATCTGTGCTTTATTTGGCCGCCCGCTACCATGATGATTTTGAAAGTGCGCTGATTGCAAACACTAATGTTGGCGGTGATAATTGTCATCGAGGCGCTGTGCTCGGTGCAATACTCGGCGCTACTGTTGGTATATGCGCCATTCCAAAGCGCTGGATTAACGGATTAACAACGCATGATGCGCTAAACAATGAAATTGAACTTTTCGTATCACAATATTCATGAAAATTTTGATGAACTCATCTCAAAAGCTAAGCACCTAAATGGGTCAAATTTAGATTTAATTTAACAGTTACACGCGGATGTTAATTTAGACATAAAATCTTGAACTTTGCTTATGTTCCCTTTAATAAGCTAGGGAGTAGCCAAGATACGCAAATGGCTGCATGCGTGTTTCAACAATTGGGCTATTGGCTTGCTTATCACTTAATCTAGTAACAGATGTACCAAAAAGTATAAAACTATCTTTACTAACAGCATATGAACCGTTCAACCCAACTTTAAATTCAGTTGCTGATCCTACGGAATACGCTGGTCTAAATGCTGATGTTTCGTTTGTGCCAACACCAAAATAGTAGTCATTAAATTTATCATCATTCCATGTAACACCCAAGCTACCATTTAACTTAAACGCATTTCCACGAATGAGGCTTTTGATGTATTGCAGATCAATGGTTTGCCCATTACTTGCGCCACCAACGTCAAATCCCCATTGAGCGTTGAATGTACCGTAATCAGTTTGCCAGCGAAGTGTTGGTCCTAAATCAAATGTAAAGTCGCGGTCATCCATACCTCGCGTTAATTTCCCATCATCCGCATCCCATCCAAATCGCGCTTGGGTAGCCAGACCAAACCTTATACGTTTGTCATCTGAATCAAACAACCAAACACCTGCTTGTAATGCATTGATATAAAAACGGTCACCGTAATTAGCATTAATAATGGGAAGTGCTATTGCCCTAAACTCATCTGAACCAGATGTTTTAGGCAATATGGCTACACCAATTCCATAAAGATTTTTACTGCGAGGAATTGATGTTTCAGTATCCCTATCAATCTTATCTTTGGCATAAGCCGATGATATAAAAAAAACGTTAAAAACTAAGCTGATGATGCTAACGATTACAATATTATTCATAAATTATTTTTAAAAATGTTCTGAGGAAGTTGTTTCATAAGAAATATAGGTACCTCATAACCCTATAAAGTTCACAGTATTCGATTGTTATATAACTTGAAAGTTAGAAGCGATACAATAAGTTCCTAATCTGGGTTAAAGCTTGAATCAATTTATTTTAGCCTTCACCACGCTTCACCTTAGCCTCATATTCTTCAAGGTCTACAATACCTTGTGCTTCAGCAATTGCCTTCTCATCTGGTGTGATTGCATCTTGCACAATGTCTAATCGTTTCCAAGTGGGAATTGGTGTCACTTTACATGGTTCAGGCACATATTTTGATTGATCGATTTTCTTATATTGATGAATATAGCGTGGACAGTTGACCCATATTTTAGTGACCGTTACCATTATTAAGTATTTAGCTTCAGTGTATTCTGCCATCAATGGATGCTCTCGCACTAACTTAGCCGTGCCTTGTACGCGTACTCTATGTGGTGTTTCAAAATCGATAAAAAGCAAACCAACTTTACCTTGAGCTTCAATATTACCGACAGAATAGAACATGCCATTACCATCAAAGCCAGGAAACACAAGCGTGCTTTCATCTAATACTTTTACAAACCCAACACCACCTCCTTTATAAGAAACTGTGGGCATGCCATTAGGATCAACCGTTGAAAGAAAAAACATATCACGCGTGCTGATAAATTTCATTTCTTCATCAGAAATCGTTTCGTGAATCCAACCGTTATCTAACAACTCTGCTAACTTGGTTGTGTTAAATTCTTCCTGTAGTGCACGATGTTCTGCTGAGTATATAGAAGCCATATTTCATCTCCAATTGGGTTTATTTAAAGCCTAGTTAAGTAATTTTAAACGTGCAAATGAAATATCTTATTCATGACTTTCCACTGTCCATCTACTTTTAATACATTCAAAAAATCAGTAAACCGATGTCCTGTCCAGTTATCCGATTCTAGCTGAACACTTGCAACAGTGCCCACTAAATTAATGTTCACTATTCTACTTACAATATCTTTAGCAGGGCCATTTTCATCATTCCAATCGTATAAATTTTGAATAGGTCCTGCAAATAAATCGGCGCCTACATAGCCATATATTGTTGCTTCATCATGAAATGCTGGTTTCATGTCGTTACCTTTTCCAGACTTTGCTCCATTAATATAATGTTGAACCAGGTCTTCTATCGCTTCGTAATCTTGCATATTTGTTGCTGTCATAAGTGCTCCTTCAATAGTTATTACCATATTCACTTATTCTATACTTGGAATAAATAGTCAAACTAGAATATTATTTGTGCTTAAAAAGAAATAGTGAGAGATAGCTGTGTTTAAATCAATTGACGATTTGCGTGTGTTTGTACAAATCTATGAAAAGAAAAGCTTAACTTTAGTCGCAGAAATGAATCAAACAACACCCAGTATGATAAGTAAGCGTTTATCCCTACTTGAAAAAGAGTTTGGTGCGAGGTTGTTTCACCGTAGCACTCGAAGTATTCAACATACGGATGAAGGTCATAGTCTTTATTCTCAAGCCCAACACTTATTAGAAACCATTGATGATTATGAAAAAGACTGGGGAGAGCAAACCGAGCCAAGCGGGCTTATTAGAATAACGGCGTCAGCTTCATTTGCACGAATCTATTTAATGCCTATTATGATGCGGTTTTTAAAAAAGTACCCTAAGATTAAAATTAGTTTTGAGCTGTCGGACAAAGTATTGGATATAGTTACTGAAGGAATTGATTTGGCTATACGAGGCGCACAAATGAATGATTCAAGTCTAGTTGCTAAAAGATTGGGCCCTTCACCAGAGGTGCTTTGTGCAACAAAAGCATATCTTAACGATGCTCTACCACTTTACAACCCGTCAGATTTAGCTAATCACAACTGCATTGTGCTCAATGAAAACTATAACTGGGAATTCAAAAATGCAGGAAAAACCATTCATCAGCGAGTTTTTGGCAGCTTTCAGACCAATTACAGTGAAGCGTTGGTCGAGGCAGTAAAAGATGGCTTAGGCATTGGTATGATCTGTTATTGGCAAGTCCATAACGAATTAAAATCTGGCGAATTAGAGTTGGTCTTGCCACAATTTATGCCAGGAAGAAATCAAACACTCTATGCAGTTTACCCATCACGTAGACATCTACCGACAAAAACCAAATTGCTTATTAGTTATTTGGAAGAATATTTAATCATTCCAGACTTTATATTTTCAAATAAAGGTTAATTGGAAAAGTTAGTTAGTGGCTACTAATGATAGATACTGTAGTTAATAATTAATTGACTGGATGCAAAGTTTGATAGCTATGGTTAGCTAAATATGAAAAAAGTCCGAATCGCTGAGGCCCTTATTTTATTTGGTGGTCCGAACTGGAATTGAACCAGTGGCATACAGATTTTCAAAATGGAAGTAGAAAATTAAATTTAATTAAATCAAAAACTTGTAACGCTCCTATTTTACATAATTTAGTATGAGATAGTTAAATTTAGTGTTATTTAGTCTAAAGTAGTGACGTTTTAGCTACATGCCTTAAATATCCGCAAAGCGGACATTCATTAAAGTATTATATTCACGATAAATTTGACGGGCTGTATAAACATTGCATAGCCATAAAGAGCTTGAGGATGTAGATGGCTGCTAAGTAAAGGTGATTTAAGTTGTTTATTTAACAATAAAATACAAGATATTAATGTTAATTAGATGGAGGCGCGTATTAGGGTTACGGCCGCATGTTTTGCTCTGTTAGCGGCCCCTGTCCTTGGACTAAGTCTTTCAACTAAAGCTGCACCTTCAAAAATAATCGTTAGTTGTTGTCCTAATGCCTCTGGATTTTTAGCACCGGCTTTGGCGGCAATTTTTGATAAATATCCTTGAAGCTCGACCGCTAGCACGGCTGAATATTGATTGATTGGGTGATCTGGTTCAGGAAACTCTACCGCTGCAATGTGGAAGGGTAAGCCATGAAATTCCGGCGTCTGTATCCATTGCTCAACAAGCTCACATAATAAAATAAGGATATCAATTGAGTCAGCTTTTTTTGATACCAGTTTAGTGTTTAACCAATCATAAAATCGATCGGATTTATCTCTAAGATAAGCAGTTATTAATATATTTTTACTAGGGAAATGCTTATAAAGCGTAGCCTTAGCAATTCCCGCTTCGGCAATGATCGTATCAATGCCTGAAGATTGAATACCTCTCGTCTCAAAAAGCCGCGTTGCAGTGGCTAGTATTTTCTCATTCATCTTCATGTTATTTCCTTATCAAAGCATCCTATTTAATGGCTGAAAAGCTCACTTCAAATTGGCTAAAGTAATTGAAGAACCCATCAGCTTTTGTGGGTATAAACAATCAACGTAGCCTAATGCTAATCTTAGATTTTCTACATGCTCTACTTCAATTACGCCATTATTTACAAAAGATAAAAAAGCATGTCTTTGTTCTGGCGGCAACATACCTGCTTGAGGTAATTGACAGGTGCCATTTTGCATTTTTTTATAAGCAAGCTGCAGCATGCTGATAGTGACAGGGTCAGTGCTACCAACAGGTGTTTGTTTTACAGGTACTTTGATTGGAGCAGGGGCGCTAATGTTATTTAGCTGCACAGGTGCCAGCATTAGAATACTTACGCAGATAGCGACAGCCGTACTAAATAGCCCCAGCGAATATATTCTTTTTTCTTTCTGAGCATTCAAAAAATCGTTAACTGAATGATCAATTAATTGCCATGCTTGATCAGAGCCAGTTTGAAATTGAACTTGTATCGCCCCTATTGCTAAAAAAAACAACTGATCAGCAATTACTTCAGAAGGCTTTGCCGATGAATTCTGCATTGCGAGACTAATCTTTTGTTTTAAAAAACTGACATCTTCAAGCGTTAAGTTTTGAAGAATTGATTGTGAGATGATCTTGGAAAGTCTGCTGGTATTCCAATCATAGAGCTGGCTAGAAAGCGCCAATAATGGAGTGTTGGAAGCTCTTTTATAGTTGAATGCGCTCTTAAAGTTATCGAATAAACTGAAACAGAAAAAATTTAAACTTCTCAAACTGCCCGCTGAGTAATGCTGCAATTGGTTCAATATGACACCTCAAAAAAATAACTTGCATGATTAAGAACTTTTCGACTAGACTGTAAATAAATGAACAGACCTGTCTGGATATTACCTTAATATTAATGATTAAGCAACTGGTCGCCTTTTAACATTTTACATAGGATTAGGATGCATATGGTAACTCACGATACTCAATTGGCGGATTGGCGCAATCATGCATTAACGCTTGAGCAAGAAGTCAAAAAAGTGATTGTAGGACAAGATAAAGCCATCAGATTGATGAACATCGCTATTTTTGCAAGAGGGCATGTGCTACTTGAAGGTGGTGTGGGCGTGGGTAAAACAACATTGTTGCAATCCATCGCCAGAAGTATCGGTGGCGCTTATGAACGAATAGAAGGCACTGTTGATTTAATGCCAAATGACTTGATTTATCACACCTATTTAGGTGAGGATGGACGACCAAAAATTGATGAAGGCCCTTTGTTACGCGCAGGTGAAAACTTATCTGTTTTCTTCTTTAATGAAATTAATCGAGCACGGCCACAAGTACATGCGCTGATGTTGCGTGTGATGGCTGAGCGACACATTAACGCGTTTAAAAAAGAGTATCGCTGTCCACATATGCTGGTGTTTGCCGATAGAAACCAAGTGGAAAAAAATGAAACGTTTGAGATTCCATCTGCAGCTCGCGATCGATTTATGATGGAAATCCCGATTGATATTCCAGCTGATAGGGAACTGAGAAAATCACTCATGTTTAATGTGAAGTTTCAACATGCCGAAAAATTAACCAAACAAGTTGCATCCGATGTTTTGCAGTTTGATCAGTTAAACGACTTTTCAGATATTCTGCAAAGTACCATTAAATCCAGTCCCTTACTTGAAGAGTATGCGCTCGACTTATGGGAATCAACCCAAAATCCAGAAAAATTTGGTATCAAACTCGATAGTGTGGATGTTAACCGTTTAATTCACACTGGCGCTAGTCCGCGTGGTATGGGTATGTTATTAAAAGCAGCACGTGTTAATGCATGGCTGCTAGGTCGTGATAGCTTATATCCTGAAGATATTCATGCGGTATTTCATGAATTGATTGCACATCGCTTAGTGTTCAACAACATGTATGAGAATCGCAGAACAGAATTAGCGCGAGAATTAACGACGCAAATATTAAGCAAAGTGGCTGCTCCTTCTCAAGCTAAAAATTCACAAGCATAAATTAAATGATTCCATCTTACGCAAAACCGTTTACTTATCAAATTCCTTGGAAATCGAACAGCTTCCACTTTGGTGAGCACAAAGGTACTCAGCGAGGTTTAGGTTTCGAGTTTAAAGGTAATCTGCCTTTAATTGACTATCCCGATGCACGGCGCTTAGATTTACGTCAATCACTCTGCGACCCTTACGAACAAGTACAAGTGAAGATATTTAATCAGGATAATACAACACCTATTTTTGCTTTGTGTGATCTATCTAGCTCGATGCAGTTTAAAGGTAAAAGAAGAAAGCTAGATATTGCCAAAGAAATTGCGGCTTCGATCGCTTATTCAGCTTTTGAGAAAAGTGATGAATTTAGTTTTATTGGTTATAACCAGCATGTGGTTGAAGAGCTGACGCTAAGCTTAAGTCATCATGTTCACCAAGCATTTGAGGTAATTAATCAACTGAGTGATTATAAAAAAATGAATGTCAGTGCTGAGGGTATCACCGATGTTCCACAATATTTGAGTCAGCATAAAAGCTTAGTGTTTTGGATTTCAGACTTTCATATGCCAATGGCGTTAATAGAGCAAACGATGAATGCAATGTCAGCACATCACGTGATTCCTGTTGTACTTTGGGATGATCAGGAATATAAAAAACTGCCAAAATTTGGTTTTAGTAATTTGATAGATCCAGAAACTGGCGTCAATACTACACTCTTTTTTCATCGAGCATTAAGAGAACAATTTGAAGCTTCTTTTATGCAGCGCAAGCAAGCAATGGAAACCTTATTTACCCGCTTTGATAGTCAGGCAATTTATATCAGTGACCAATATGATCCGGAAATAATGTCACATTACTTTGAAGAAATCATGGGCTAAACATTAAAAGTAATTTTTAAATTTAAGAGAGTTATGAAAAATACCATAATAAAATCTATTGTCTTATGCAGTTTCCTCACTTTCACGACGTTAGTATTTGCGCAATCAACAGTGAAGATATTGAGTACGATCAACCCATCCATTAATAGTGGAATACAAATTGGCGATGTACTCAATCGAACCGTAGAGGTTGAGGTTGATGCTGATTTAGAGTTGCCTAAAACGGCTTTGCCAATTAAAGGTGAACGTCAAGAGGAGATTGAACTGACCGATATTACTGTCAAAAGTGACACAAGAGGTGAGCGAAAAGTACTCACAATAGCATTGAGCTATCAAGTATTTGGGACGGCGGATAAACCTGTTCTTATGCAATTGCCAGCTGAACAATTAGACTTAACTGGCGGCGAAGAAGCAATATCAATTAACATCCCAGCGTGGAAGTTTTGGTATGCTCCACTCGTGCCAGAAGGGGTGGAAAAAGCAAAATCGTATCTGCTACCACAATCAAAACCTGCTTTATTGGAACTAGAAAAGCACCAAACTAATTTATGGATATCCATTAGTTTGCTGACGATTGGCGCATTGGGCCTGATCTATGTGAATGCGAATAAAGCGTGGTTACCTTTTATGAATGGCGCTTTTGCCAAAGCACATCGAAAAATCAAAAAATTACAAGTAGATGAGGTTGGATATGAGCAAGCTTTTATTTCCATGCATCAGGCCTTCAATCAAACGTATGGTGCCAATCTTTTTGCAAATGATTTGCCACAATTCTTTTTGGCTAACCCTCAGTTTTTGAAAATGGAAAGTGACATTGCAAGGTTTTTTAATGAATCGAATGCTTCATTATTTGGCGCACAAGCAACACAAGATTATCATTATTTAAAAGAACTCAAAGTGTTATGTAAGCACTTAAGAGATTGCGAGCGAGGCGTTTAATGACATTCTTGCATCCATGGGCATTATTGCTACTGTCATTGGCATTAGCGCCATTTATCTTTAAAAGCCACCAAGGACAATTCTATTCTTGGATGGAGATTATTCCCAAAGACAAAGTATCCGTAATAGCCAATAAGGTTGTGAAAGTGATTACTGTCTTGTTTTTATTAACCATTATTTTGGCGATGGCTTCACCACAAGGTAACAGCAAGAAAGAGTTAAAAGTTGGTAAAGGTGCACAGACAGTATTAGTGATTGATCGAAGTGTCAGTATGGATCATCCTTTCGCAGGACAATCCAGTAGCGGTCGCGCCGCTGAAATTAAATCAGCCGCAGCGCGTAGACTCATGACTAACTTCATTGACTCTCGGCCTGATGATATGGTTGGTGTTGTAGGTTTCACTAACTCAGCATTGTATGGCATGAAAATTACAACCAATCGTGATGCCGTTCATTCAGCGATTAAGGCGGCGACTGGCTCAGCACTTAACCAAACCAATATTGGTGCGGGAATAACGCAAGCGGTTAGTCTATTCGATAATATTCAAAACTCTGGGTCGCGTGCGTTGATCTTATTGTCGGATGGTGCAGGAAAATTGAGCCCGCGCGTGAAGTTTAAAATCACAGAGCAACTCAATGCTAAAAAATTGAATCTCTACTGGATTGTGCTCAGAGAGCCTGACGATATTAGTATTTTCACTAAAAAAATATACGATGCTGGAGAAATGCCAGACTCGATTGCTTTAGATAGGTTCTTTAAATCACTCAAAGTGAAATATAAAGCTTTTGAAGCGGATAACCCGACGGCATTGCAAACGGCATTGCAATACATCGATTCAAAAGAGAAAAACAGAATTCAGTACTCGATTAATACGCCTGGACAAGATTACTCAAATAATCTGATTGTGCTTGCGTTAATCTTCGGCACATTATTATTAGGCATTAAAAATTTGAAGGTACCCTCATGATAAGACAGATCAAAAAATATAATATTTTGTTCGCTATTTTGTTTTTAGTTGGCTTAGTAGGCACTAGTTACGAAGCCTATCAATCAATTAACATTGCGCACGTGAATCAGCAGATCAATAAAGGTCAATTGATCACAGATGAAAACTATCCATATTTGCAAAAATTTACGGCCGCTTATGACCAAGGGAATAAGACAGATTACAAGCATGCGGTACAAACTTATGGACAGCTATTGGAAATGAATCCGCCATTGATTGATCAAGCTCGGATTCAATATAACATTGCAAATAACTTGTTTACCTTTGGTTTGATTCGTCGCGTAAATGATGATGGAACCTTACAAGATGAAGCGAGATATTCCTATTCACAAGCACAAATGGCCTATGAGCAATCGCTTAGATTGAATCCAGAAGATAACGCAGCAAAATTCAACCTCAACTTGTTGCACTCTGTCATGGCCAACAGGATGAAGCCAGCACCAAAAGAAAAATCTACGATGGAACTGAGTAACTTACCGATTGGTTTGCCATGAAAAGAATCCTCCCTTTTTTAAAAGCGCGTTATGAAACTTTACTGTACATTGTAAGCTTAAGCTTTTTATTACTCGCACTGTTTAAGCCGACTATTCAATTAAAGCAGGAAGTGCATAACTATTTGCTGATTGCAGATGTCTCGCAAAGTATGAATGCAGAAGATGAAAAGGTCGGCGGAAAAGTAGTGAGCCGCTTAGCCTATACACAAAAGCTAATGAAAAATATCGTTCAATCATCTGCTTGTGGCACCTATTTTAGTGTGGGCATTTTTGCTTCTGATAATGTTGCACTTCTGATTACACCATTAGAAGTGTGTGCTAACTTTGATGCGATTTCTGATTCAATTGATCATTTAGAATGGCGCATGGCATGGAAGGGCAATAGCCGGTTGAGTTTTGGTGTGCGTGCCGCAGCCAATACTTTTGACTCTTTAAACGTACCTGCACAAATGTTATTTTTTACAGACGGAGATGAAGCGCCGAGAGTGAACGTGACCATTAAGCAAGATTTAAGTGGAATACAAATAGGCGAGAACTTTATGTTTGTCGGTGTTGGTGGACACGAAAAGGTTGGCGTACCAAGATTCAACTCAGCCAATGAAAGAGTGGGCTATTGGCCGATTAGTGATAATAACAATTCTGGAGCTGTCAGTGTAACTTATGCAGATGCAAGCCAAGATGAACCAGACCCAGCGATTGCCTATGCCGAATACGATCGATTTCTATCGCAATTAGAAGAAGAATATTTAATATCATTGGCTGGCGAGATAAAAGGGAAATATGTAAAAGGACAGGATAGCCAAGCATTTTACGACTTTATTCAAAAACAAAAACCAGCGGCAAGCTTTGTAACTGATTACTCTCTACGCTGGTTTTATTTGTTCCTGAGTTTGTTCTTCATTCTTGCTGTTTTTATTCCGAATATATATTACAAGCTTAATTTGAGAAAAATTAATTAGAGATACTTTTTACTATTTTCATCAATTGATTGAATTCGTAACATGCCTAAGTCTTAATTGTTGCCACTAAAAACCGAGGACGTATAAATCCCCATAACAGTCATTTAACAGCTAAATTTGACCAGTTTCAGTCGTAGAATCATCGGCACTTTAAAGTAAAGTTGGTTTGCAAATATACGTGGTTATGACTTATATTTTCAGTTTAGATAATTCATCAAGCAAATCGAGAGCTAACGCAACTCCTGGTGTGTTAATTCCAAGATCGCGTGATAACGTTAACGCTTTTTTAGCTCTCAACAGAGAGTTTCCACTAAAACGCCAGTCATCTGGAGAGCTACCACTTGGGCTTAGTATTCCTTCATAAACCCATGCAATAACATATTCAGCTTCTGTATTGGTTGCATGGCAAAGCTCTGAAGTTGTCATCTGAACTTCATCCTCAACAATTGAACAACGCATGATTTGTACATCAGCTGCACTCATGATGATCTCCTCATATTTGATCTAGGATCGAAATCAAAATTTTTGGCCATTGCACGATAAGCTTCTTTTGCTTTTTCGGTTTCTGCAGGGGGAACTACAATTGTGATTACAGCATAAAAATCACCAGGCGTTTTACCAGGGATGCCACGACCCTTTAATCTTAATTTTTGATTTGATTTTGAGCCTGATGGAATTTTAAGTTCTACTGACCCGTTAGGAGCTGGAATATTAACCGTTGCACCTAATGCTGCTTCCCACGGGGTGATGGGTAAATTCATGTAAATATCTCTATCATCAATACTGTAAAGCGTATTAGGTTTGAATATTATTTCAAGGTATAGATCACCTGCTGGCCCGTTACCAAGCCCTGGAGAGCCTTGGCCATGCAACCTAAGATGCTGCCCTGCGTGAATGCCAATTGGAATAGTAACATCTAGCTTCCGCTCTTTCATGACCACCCGATTTTGAGAATCTTGAGTTGGCATTTTTAATGAGATGCTTTTTTTACAACCATGGTAAGCATCATTCAGTTCTATTGCCACCTTTGCGTGATGATCTTGGCCTTTTGCATTGAAGGCTTGATTTTGTCTATTTCTAGCATTTTGACCAAAAAGTGCCTCAAAAAAATCACTTTGTCCAGAAGTTGAGTTTGGATCGAATCCACTGCCACTAAACTCAAATCCAGCATCCCAGTTAGGCGGTGGAGTGAAATCCTGCCCCTGTTTGGCTTGGCTACCTAATTGATCATAAGCTGCACGTTTTTCTGGGTCTTTTAATACAGCATAAGCTTCACCAATTTCCTTAAAACGCTCTTCTGCATGCGGCTCTTTGCTGACATCAGGATGATATTTGCGGGCGAGTTTACGATAGGAAGTTTTTATTTCATCTTCTGTTGAAGAGGCGGCTATCCCTAAAGCTTTATAATAATCTTTAAATTCCATATGCCAATTTACGTATAACTATAAGAGTTAGCTTTAGGGTATACACCTTCCAATGCGTTATCGCAAGAAGTTACGTTAAAACGAACGATCAATCCTCTTATCAAATTTAGGAAACATAGTTCTACGTTATCTGTTCTACTGAACTGAAAAAGCAAAGAAAAGGCTTATAACAGTCAAGGGTGAATAGTCCCCAAAGTCAACGTTTAGAATAATATCTTATGGCCGAATTAGCTCTGCAGTGGTCCGCCATCACTCGTTAAGTCTTATCAAAATGTGACAATTCTGTCACGTTCGCAATTCTAGATAGACCTCATCAATCAATAAATTTAAGTTCGTTAATTAAATTATTTTCGTCTGGAATATCCCCATAGAAGCCAGTCTTGTTAAATATTTGCTTGTTAATAAACTAATCAAAAGTATTGCAGTCGTATTCCTGCAAAGTTTAGATTTTCTGATTTTTTCAACTTGTTTGTGTTGAAGTTTGGTGAAAACTATTACATTAGTTGATATGGAATTTCAGTCAATTTATTTAAATAATAAAACTACACTTAATTTAGCATGAATAATTTTGGGTAATGCCCATTTAGGATCGCTTACTTCCATAGGTTTACACAATTAATACACCAAATATGAAAATTAAAATATCAGCTACATCTCGTTATCTCTGTATTTTTGTAATTTTCTTTTCAATAGCGGGTTGTGGTTTTATTAAAACCTTCTATAACAATGCACCTACAGCCTTAGCTTGGTGGTTAGATGATTATTTTGATTTTACTAACAATCAAAAAGCTATATTAAACCCTGCACTAAATCACATTCATGATTGGCATCGCAATAATCAATTGCCCCAATATATTGCAACGCTTCAAAAATTAAAACTTGCTCTTAATGAAGATAATATAAGTACTAAACAAGCATGTGATCAAATAGAACGCATGAAAATAAGCTTGAATACGCTACAAATGTCCTTTATTCCTGTTATCAGCGAAATGGCACCATTAGTTAGCGATGAACAATTAACTTATCTCAGCCTAAAATTGAGCAAGCGAGCAAAGAAATGGAAATCTGAGTGGTGGCAAGAAACAGCAAAAGCACAAATGGAAGCGCGATTAGAAAAAACAGAGGAATACGCTGAGAAAGTATATGGCAATATAAGCTCAGAGCAACGCACGCTTATTAAACAAAAGCTATTGAGCACTCCTACGCAACCACAGCTTATTTATACTGAAATACTAAGACGAAATGATGATGTCTTAAAAAGTATCCATGAGCTACGAAATGCCGAGATGAACGATAGTCAAAAGTATGAGCTGATCAAATCATGGCTTGGTCGATTACAGTACAGTCCTAACGAAGAGTATCAGCGACATGCCGATCTCATTACCCAGCGCACCTGTGAAATGATTGCAGATTTAGATGCAAGCACTGATCAATCGCAAAAACAGCATGCTAGCGCTTGGGTTGATAGCTTGGTGGGCCAACTCTCAAACCTCTAAAAATTAGGTCAATCTACATCTTCATTTCATATTTTTATATAGATACACAAATACAATAAAACTAATAATGAAGAGGGGTTGGTGGCATGCATCATGAAAGCTCAACTATTAATATACTGCCCCGTGGGTCTCTTTATAACTGTTAAGGATATATCTATGAAGTTACCTGAATATGCAAAATATTTTGCTAGAGAAGTTAGTAGAATGGAAGCTAGAAATCCTTGATTCTTACTTACATATCGCTTACATGAAGTTATATTTAGCAGATATAAAAAAGCCCACGTCGCTGTGAGCCTTATTCGAATTGGTGGCCCGAACTGGAATTGAACCAGTTACGCGCGGATTTTCAACTGTAAAAATAGATATTTTATTAAGTGTTAAGGCACGCCATCACTCGTTAAGTCTCGTCAGAACGTGACAATTCTGTCATGTTTGTAATTCATATGCTTTTTAATCTGTGAATCGCCACCAATTTCATAGACACTAGTCAGCCATCGTTTTGAATTGATTACTTCTTACTGCGCTTAAGATTGCGACTTAAACTTTCATTATACAAGCGCATTTATTAACTACGTATTTATACCTGGTCGTGTAGTGTAGTTACGGATTCCCTGAGCAAGCTATATTAAGTATATTTATTTAACCATGGAAGAGTTATTTTGAGAGACCATGAGTGGGTTCGAAGTAGAGCAGGTTGTTTGTAATATATAACTATATGGGAGGGATCAGTAAATGATAGATTCAGCATTAGAAAGAGATACTAACAGTCGTTCTTTTGAAAAAGAGGTAAGAAAGTTCGGGGAAATATTAAAGGATGACAATGCGTTGCTTGGAAAACTAGAGGCGACAAGCGATGCAGATAGCTTTATTTCAACTTACGTAAATATGGCAGCAGAAAGAGGAATCCATTTCACTGCTAATGATATGAAAATAGTCGTACAAGAGCAAAAAACTGGACATGACTGGCTTATTCCAAAAGTCGTATTGATGATGGTTCGCGAGCGTTTCTAATTTTGAGTTGAAGGATAAATCATGGATGAAATAAAAACTAGCAGTGGTATGGTTGTAGGAAGTTGGGATGGAAAATGTGTAAAGCAATTAATGGCTGAGATACAGCGTATAAAAACTCAAATGGCAAAAGATGGCAATTCAGATGCTTTAATCTCAAAAGAAATGCCACATCGAGAGCAATTGCATAATGACTTGCAAAGCTTTAAGGCATATCATTTATGGGGTTGTGATGTAAATGGGCAGTGTTTAGTAGGATCAGGGGCAAATCGAATTGAGAGTGTTGAAAAAGTACTTTCATTTTCGTTAATTGATCATCATTAATTACAGAAACAGCTCAAGGAAGTGTAGATTAATCAATATATGCTTCCTTGAAAATTAGTGGTTTAAATCTAAATATCGTCGTTATAATGAATTTAACAATTATTTAGGTGTTCAATATGCAGTCTCAAGAAGTAACCGCTTTATTGTTGAAAACACAAAAAATTGCGAGAGAAGTCGTGGCACCAAGCGTAGACCTTACTGGTGATGAGTTTAGGTGGCCAGAAGAAGCGATTCGTGCTTTACAAATGGAAGGATTAGGTGGCTTAGTTGTTCCCTCGCTATATGGTGGCTTAGGAAGTGGCGTGTTAACTCTGGCCAAGGTTTGTGAGATTCTAGGACAAGAGTGTGCATCAACTGCAATCTGTTTTGGGATGCATTGTGTAGGTAGTTCAGTAATTGCTGCTAATCCAACTAATAGTCAGCAAGCTGATTTCCTAACTCCCATATGCCAGGGTAAGCATATTACAACACTTTCTCTCAGTGAGGCTGGTACTGGAAGTAGTTTCTATTTGCCTCAAACATCAATGAAGGCAATCTCTGAAAACGAGTTTTGCATTAATGGGAGTAAAACTTTCGTTACAAACGGGCAACATGCAGACTCTTATGTGGTTTCCGTTGTTTCAAATACACCAGAAGAGCCACTAGGATTATTTTCTTGTGCTGTTGTGCCAGGAACCTCTGAAGGAATTGAATGGGGTGCGGAGTGGAGCGGAATGGGGATGAGAGGGAATTCATCCCGAACTATGGGGCTGCAAGATGTGCATGTGCCAAAAGTTAACTTGCTTGGTAAGCAAGGCGATCAGATATGGTATATATTTAATGTTGTAATGCCATATTTTTTGATGGCTATGGCAGGCACATACCTCGGTGTTGCATCAACAGCACTAGAAGAAGCTAAAAAGCATTTGTCTCGGCGGTATCATGCGCATACGGGATCAAGTTTATCGCAAAACTCTGTGCTTCAACACCGACTAGGCACACTTTGGGCTTTGCTCGAAAGTGCGAGACAACTTACCTACTACGCTGCCTCTAGCTTCGATGCAGGAGAGCCTGAAGCGCTAATCGCACTGATGTCAGCAAAAGTGCAAGTGGCAGATACTGTAGTTACAATAGTAAATGAGTCTATGACATTGTGTGGTGGAATTGGCTATCGCAAAGACTCTAAATTGAATTTATTATTAAGAGATGCGCGTGCTGCCCCTTTGATGGCACCGACAAGCGATATTATGCGTGTATGGATAGGAAGAGCTTTACTCGGACAACCATTGCTTTCGGATTGAGGTAGCTATCGGCTATGGAAAAAATGTCATCGAATGGGGTTTTACAATTACTGGGGGTGTCTTCTGTGATCTCCGATTTGCTTTTTGATGAGTTATGGCCTGCTCATACTATAAATAGAATCGAAGACAATGCTAACATATACGCTGATTTTGAGAGTGGCAGTAAGTCACCAGATACTTTTATATTAGGTTTGGGAGTAAAAGAGCCTGTCAGTATTGCACAGCGTTTATTTTTGTATGATAAGAATGTTCCAATTTTCATCATAAGTGAAGAAGCACATTGTGCTCAGTTGAAGCGAAGCCTAATGTTTAGTCCATTCGCTAGCAATGAGATTATACCTTGGCCCATAACAGAAATCGGCCAGCTATCAAATGCAGTTGGTAAAGCAATTAATAGGCGACAGCTTAGGTTACAACATCAAAATACAATTGCAAGATCTCAAATACGCCTTGAGAAGCTGCCTTTATTACAGCCTGAGGCTGAGCACTATTTAGATCAGTTGCTACATCATGCCCCAATTGGGGTGTTGACTGTGGATGTGAATGGTACTATTTTGACAGTTAATCACCAAGCATTAGCAATTTTAGATATTAGTGAACAACAAGCGCTAGGTGAATCAATTGGGATGCAGCTTCCTTTAAGAGAGCGTCCTAAAGCTAGAATGTTGTTAGAAAATAGTTTTAGTTCTTTTACAAGACAGGATCCACAAGTATTCGAGACCGATAGCAAAGCTAGAGGAACTTGTTTTATTGAAGTCATATTAACGCCCTTGGCTTACCGAACTGGTCAAAAAGGTGCAATGTTGATTTTACAAGATGTGACTAATAAAGTACTTGCTGAACGTGAAAGGCAACGAGCAGAGGAAGATCAGCGATTACATTTAAGGGTATTGCGCTCATTTTATGAGATTAGCTCAAACTTAGAACTAAGGTTAAAAGAAAAACTTCAGCTTCTCTTAAAGTTAGGTAGTGATCAATTCGGCATGCCAATAGCAGTACTATCACAAGTCGAGGATCAAAAAATCTATATTCAGCACTCAATAAGTGAGCACCCAGATTATGTAGTGGGCGCCACAAAAAAACTCCAACAAACATTCTGTAGCGAGGCAGTATTAAATGCAGAACCATTGGCTTTTGAAAGTGCAAGTGATATTTATAAATGGCGAAATCATTACAGCTGTAAACAAGAAGGAATAGAAGCTTATCTGGGCGTACGTATTAATATTGATGGTAAATTATATGGAACGCTTTCGTTTGCCAGTACTGCAGCTAGACCCACGCCCTTTAGACTAGCCGATCTTGAAGTTCTTAAGTTAATGTCTCAATGGGTAGGCAGTGAGTTGCAAAGAGAGTTTGTTGGCGCTTATATGAGCAAGCTATCAAGTGCATTGGAGCAAGCTGCAGACTCAGTCATTATTACTGACCATAATAGAAGTATAGAATATGTAAACCCATCATTTGAAATGATGACAGGATATAAAAGAGAAGAAGTAATTGGAAAAAAAGCTTATTTCCTTAGATCTGGAGCAGGAAAGCACGAGCTCTACGATGAACTTTGGCAGTCAATTAGCTCAGGTGGCGTTTATCGAGGCGTAATTATTAATCGTAAAAAAAATGGCAGTATTTATCATGAGCAGAAAACAATTACTCCTCTAAAGGATAGCAAAGGTAACATTACTCACTATATTTCAACTGGTCACGATATATCAGACTTGGTGAAAGCTGAGGAACAAGATCGCATACATAAAGCAGAATTTGCTCATGTCGCTCGCTTGGGAGTATTAGGTGAAATGACATCAGGGTTAGCACATGAGCTGAATCAGCCCTTATGTGCAATCACAACTTATGCGCAAACTTGCCTTCGAATTGTACAGAATGAAGATTTTAAATTAGAAGACGTTCGTTATGGGCTTACGCAGGTGGTAAGACAAGCGGAGCTGGGTGGCGACATTTTCAGGCGTTTACGTGATTTTGCTCGAAAAGAAGAA
>JBFJJN010000013.1:0-51733 GCA_041612255.1 Methylophilaceae bacterium
TAGTACTGAACAAAATAACACTTAGCATTAATCTGCCATATTTTTTTAGCTGAGGTGAGTTTAAACCTATGTGTAACACATAGGTCAACCCTTCAATTCTTTTCTTTTTACTCAGGATAAATTAGCGCATCGATCAGATTACAAACAGCATTGCCGTTTGGTATGCCGTTTGGCATTTCTGCCCATTTTTTTGCCGCACGCTCCATGCTCAGTTGCAACGACCTAAGCTCTTTTAACTTTTGACGTGTATCTTGAAGGCGTTCCTCCAATATCTCTCTCACTCTAGGACAAGGAGAGTGCCCATGTTGGCTCATACCTAAAATCTCAGCTATCTCATTCAACCCGAAGCCTAATATCCGTGCTTTGCGCACAAAGATTAGTCTAGCTAAGTCATTATCACTGTAATAACGGTAACCATTTTGACTCTGTTGTTTTGGTTCAAGTAATCCACTACGGGTATAGTAACGTACCGTTTCTGCAGTCACTCCAGCACGTTTAGCTAGCTCTGAAACTATCATAGAATTTCCTTTAATATTATTTAAAAAAGTAGAGTTCGAGTTGTTTCCAAATGGCTCAATCGCTATCATTTCCTAAAAAGGGTTCGTCAAAGTTTGTAATTCTTGGCTAATAATTTTCAAGATTTCTTTTCCTCAGCAACATATAGGCCGCTGGCAAAACAAATAATGACAATAGCGGTGCAGTAAGCATGCCACCTACCATAGGCGCAGCAATACGACTCATAGCTTCCGACCCTGTGCCAGTGCCAATTAAGATAGGAATCAGCCCAGCTAAAATAACTGCTGCTGTCATCGCTTTAGGCCTTACTCGCAGTGCAGCACCCTCGATCAATGCGGCATAATAATCCTCTTTATTATTGAGCCTGCCAGTGCTTCGATAGCGTTCAATCGCATCATCTAAATAGACTAACATGATGATTCCAAACTCAGCGGCCAACCCAGACAAAGCAATCATACCCACGCCACTGGCAATAGAAAAATTATAGTCAAGTAAATAAAGAAACCAAACGGCGCCGACTAATGCAAACGGCAAGGTGCCCAAAATAAGTATTGCTGGTGTAATGCGTTTAAAAGCTAAAAATAATAGGATGAAAATAATACCAAGCGTCATTGGTACAACATAGCTTAACCGTTTACTCGCACGCTCAAAATATTCAAATTGTCCCGACCATGTAAGTGAATAACCCGCTGGCAGCTGTAATTCTTTATCCAGCATTGCTTTAGCCTCTTTGACAAAACCGCCTAAATCACGGTCTTGAATATCCACATATACCCAGACATTCGGGCGAGCATTTTCACTTTTAATCATGGGAGGTCCATCTGTCACTCTGACTTCAGCTACTTCTCCTAATGGCACAGTTGCACCTTTATCCGTAATGATTGGAAGTGACTTAAGTTTTTCTACTGAATCACGTAACTCTCTTGGAAATCTCACATTGATTGGATAACGTGCCAACCCATCGATTTTTTCACCTATGTTGTCACCACCTATCGCTGTTGAAATAAGCAATTGCACATCATCAATATTTAAACCATATCGAGCAATTTTGAGGCGATCTATTTTAATATCAATATATCGCCCTCCCGTCACACGCTCAGCAATAACTGAACTGGCTCCAGGAACAGTTTTCATGATGCGCTCTACTTCTTGACCCAACTTTTCTAAGGTATTCAAATCTGCACCACCGATTTTGATACCTACAGGACTTTTAATCCCTGTAGAAAGCATATCAATACGATTACGAATTGGTTGCACCCAAACATTAGCCATACCAGGTATTTTTAATCTGCTATCTAACTCCTTGACCAGCTTTTCTGGCGTCATACCAGTACGCCACTCATCTCTTGGTTTGAGTTGAATAGTTGTCTCAAGCATCTCAACTGGGGCAGGATCAGTCGCGGAATCTGCTCTACCAGCTTTACCAAATACCGACTTCACTTCTGGTACGGTTTTAATTAGCCTATCGCTTAATTGTAGTATTTCACTAGCCTTAGAAACAGATAAACCAGGTAATGCTGTTGGCATATAAAGCAAATCACCTTCATCCAATGGTGGCATAAACTCACTACCTAGTTTACTAAGTGGATAAAGCGTAATCAAAACCAAAACCAATGCAACGCCTAAAGTAATTTTTGGGAAATGCAGTACCTTACTTAATAATGGTTTGTAAATGGCAATTAGCCATCTATTAAGCGGATTATTATGCTCAGGCCTAATGTGGCCACGAATAAAGAAAGTCATTAAAACAGGAATTAAAGTAACTGACAATCCAGCTGCAGCTGCCATTGCATAAGTTTTAGTAAAAGCTAAAGGTGCGAATAGTTTTCCTTCTTGCGCCTCTAACGTAAAGACTGGGATAAATGATAAAGTAATAATCAGTAAAGAGAAAAACAGCGCTGGCCCAACCTCACTTGCCGCATCAATAATCACTTTAATACGCTGACTATTATTAGGCTCTCCAAATTCTTTTTTGTAGCTTTCAAGCTGCCGATGGGCATTTTCAATCATCACAATGGCGGCATCTACCATGGCACCAATCGCAATCGCAATACCACCTAAAGACATGATATTGGCATTGACCCCCTGATAGTACATAACAATAAAACTCACTAATACACCAACGGGCAAAGCAACAATTGCCACTAATGCTGACCTAAAATGCCATAAAAATAGCATACACACTAATGCAACAACGATAAACTCCTCGATGAGTTTATGCGTTAAATTATTAACTGCACGCTTGATAAGTTGTGATCTATCATATGTTGTAACAAACTCTACCCCTTCAGGTAAGCTCTTCTTCAGTTTAGTCATTTTTGCTTTAACAGCATCAATCACCTTCAATGCATTCTCACCTGAACGCATGACAATCACCCCGCCAGTGACTTCACCTTCACCATTTAGCTCAGCAACACCTCGGCGCAACTCAGGGCCAACTTGAATGCGCGCGACATCAGATAATAAAACAGGCGTTCCACTATCACTGACACTCAAGGGTATGCTACGAAAATCATCTAAGGTTTCGAGATAACCATGTGCACGGACCATGTACTCTGCCTCAGCAGTTTCTATTATTGCTCCGCCTGTTTCTTGGTTGGCAGATTGAATTGCGGATACGATTTTAGAAAGTGGAATACGATAGTAACGTAACTTATCTGGATCAACTTGCACCTGATATTGACGCACCATTCCACCTAAAGTAGCCACTTCGGATACCCCTGGTATGGTTTTCAACTCAAATTTTAGAAACCAGTCCTGTAAAGCTCTCAACTCACTAAGGTCATGTTTGCCACTACGATCAACCAACGCATACTCGTACACCCAGCCGACACCAGTTGCATCAGGCCCTAAGCTTGGATTTACACCTTTAGGCAGTTTTGACGTCACTTGGCTTAAATATTCTAATACGCGAGAACGAGCCCAGTATTGATCTGTACCGTCATTAAATAAAATATATACATAAGAGTCTCCAAAAAACGAATACCCGCGTACCGTTTTTACTCCAGGCACTGATAGCATGGTTGTCGTCAATGGATAAGTCAGTTGATTCTCAACAATCTGGGGCGCTTGACCAGCCCATTGAGTACGGATGATGACTTGTGTATCAGATAAATCGGGAATTGCATCTAATGGTGTCCTTAACATAATAAAGACACCCCAAATCACGACCATTAAAGTTGCCAATAATACTAACAATCGATTGTTAGCAGACCAGCGAATTAATTGAGCAATCATGGCTTTCCTCCTGTCATGCCATCACTCATTAATTTAGACTTTTCTAAACGATCAATCATGTATTGCTTTGGCATCTCTGGATCTTTTGCTGATTCAGCTTTTAAATCAAACTCTACTTCATCCCCAACTTTGAGATTGTTGAGTTGTTTGCTATCTTTAACCTTAAATCCCATCGTCATTGATGGCCAACCCAGTTCAGCAATTGGCTCGTGATTCAAGGTAATATGATTAGTTTTAATATCCAGATCGACTACTTTGCCAAGACCTTTAGGCATTTTTTCTGATGTCATTCCTTTATCATTTTCCATTTGCATGTCATTCATTTCTGCATCCATCTGCTTATCTTGCTGAGATATTCTTGCTAATACACCAGATAAAGATGCTTCAGAATCAATTAAGAATTGTCCAGAAACAACCACTTTTTCCCCTAAAGTCAGGCCATTTAATATTTCAGTGCTATTGTTAAAAGCTTCTCCTGTTTTAATTTCAACTGGACGATAGCCATTAGCCTCTTTTACAATGACAACTTTGCGCATGCCTGTGGCAATAATACTTTCGGTTGGCACAGATAATGCCTCTCGAGTTTGCCCTGTAAATTCAACACTGGCATACATACCTGGTCGTAATTGATTATCTTTGTTCGGCAACTCAATTCTCACTTGCAAAGTTCTAGAGGCATCATCTAACATCGGATAAAGGTAACTGACTTTCCCTTTAAATAACTCGCCGGGTAGACTTTGCAACATAACATCGGCATTAACACCAACTTTCAACTTAGCAGCATCACGTTCAGGTACTTCTGCAATTAGCCACACTTGGGAAAGATCCGCGATTTGTACTAATGTACTACCGCTCATTAGCTGACCACCTTCTCGGACACCTAATTCAGTCAGCACTCCTGAAGCTGGTGCATATACGCCAAATCGAGTTCGAGATTGGCCAGATTTTGTAATAGCGGTTATCTCACCATTTGTCATCCCAAGCAACTTCAACCTGTTACGCGCTGCGCCCTTTAGAACGTTATCGTTATCGATATTACTTAATGCAAGCAATGCTAAATACTCTTGTTGAGCTGCTAGTAATTCAGGTGCATAGATTTCAGCAATTTTTTGTCCTTTGTCTACTGGATCACCAACTGCACGTATTGATAAACGCTCCACGAATCCTGGAATCCGAGTTTGCACGTCATAAAACCGACGTTCATCAGGCATGATGCGGCCAATGGCAGAAAACGATTCTCCAAACACTTTAGATTCAACTTGCGCTAATCTGATGCCTAAATTCTGTGCCGTTTGAGATGAAATAGCCACACCCCCTTCTTCTCCGTCGCTGCCAGTGTTTGAATACTTAGGGACTAACTGCATATCCATAAAAGGAGATTTGCCTGGTTTATCGAATTTTTGCGTTGGTACCATTGGGTCGTACCAGTATTGAACCGATTTACCAGTTTCATCTTGCACCACTCCATTCACCTCTGCTGCTTTAATGCTGCCTGAATCTCCATTTAATAAATCCTCAGACATAGTCTGTTGCATATTTTTTTGCCCAAAAAACCAACCCAGACCTAAAGCAAATACTAATGAAATAGCCGTTAGAACTACATTTGATCGTTTCATGGTTTGCTTTCTTCATTAATATCTTCTGCATAATGAGGCACTAACTGCATATCCATAAAAGGTGATTGGCCAGATTTGCTGAAACGTCTTCCTTCAACCATTGGGTCGAACCAAAAGGTGACTTTTTTATCACTTTCATCTTGTTCAATGGCAGTTGTGGAATCTTCAGTTGTAATTTCATTCGGTAGCATCTTTTTTGATTTAACTTCAGTTTCAGAGGGCTTAATTTTAATCACCTTTCCTGTAACTGGTATGTTATCTATCTGAGCATCTGTCATTGCTTGGTTATCTTGTTTAGAGCAACCCAATATCACTGCTAGTGATACGGTCAATATTAAAAATAATTTCATTTTCATGATGAATCCTTTAAATTTATTTAAACAGCTGATTGTTGTTTAGGAAGTACCCAATTTTGACTGCAGCACGTTGTTTATCTGTCACAATACTTAATCGGTCTAATTCAATATCAATCACACTTCTGCGTGCTTGCCACACATCTGTAATTGTCTGCAAACCTGACTTATAACCTGCTTGCGCGATGCTTAATTTAGCTGTGGCATTTGGAATAAGTTTTGTTCTGTTTTCTCTTTCAAGAGCCTCAGCAGCTTCTTCATCTGCCATCGCACTTTCAAGTTCTGCTAACAATTCTCGTCTTCTATCCTCCGTGATTTTGCGAGCCTTTTCCACTAATAAAAGTTTTTCTGCAGTTCGCCTATCTTGACGATTGGCACGGTCTAATTGCAGATCAATTGAAACCTGAAAACTAAGCATGTCACTTCGATCGTTAAAGCGTTTACCATAACCAACTTCCCATCCCCAATTACGCTCAAGATTTGCTTGTGCAATATCCACCTCATATTGGGCAACTTTTTCAGACTGGAAAGCATTTATTAGTAGCGGGTGTTTTTCAATCTCTTTTTTGGCAGAACCATCTTCTAAATTACTATTAATTATTGGAAGCTCTGTTGAAATTGAACGAGATGCAGACTCACCAATCCATCGAGCTAGCGCTGCGCGTGCTTTACGCTCATCACGTTGAGCAAAGATGGATTTTTCCTTGGTTAAGGATATATTAGTGTCAATCAATAACACTTCGCTAGTTTTAGCATTACCAGAACTGATGCTGGCTGCAAGTACATTTCGCTCTGCCGTCATGTCATTAATTAAACGCTGATAAAGCTCTGTTTTTCGCTGCGCTTCATAGACGTCAAACCAAGCTAAAGCAACGTCTCGCTCGATTAATCTTGCTGTTGCTATTTGTTCTGTATAGAACTCATCAGCCTCTGCAGATGTGCGACTTGATTCAGCTTCACGTTTTTTAAATGGAGTGACATCTTGTGAGATACCAACCGTAGCCATAGTCATCATATCTCGATTAAAATTCAGCGCATCACTAGTTGTTACTGGTACATTAATTGCCCCTATCTTAAACTTCGGATCTGGTAATTGTGCCTCTGCAATAGAAGCTTCACGTGATGAAGCAGCTGCATCATTCAGTGATTGCAATAAAGGTTGGTTTTGTGTAGCCAGTTGAATGGTTTCAGCTAATGACAGCGTCTCTTCTGCTTTTACAGAAAATGCTACTGTCAGTGCTATGCCAAATAACAGGCACATAATTATTGACTTAAAAGCCAATCTAACGTCGGACATGAGAGTTCTCCAAATACTTAAAAAGATAATTTAGGGCGTAATGAGGCCCTATAACATCAAATCAAGCTGGAGGTTTTAACGGCGGGGATAAATCTATTGATTTTTCTAGAGGCACAAATTTAGGGAAAGACTTACTGGTTAAGTCTGCAAAAACGTACCTAGATAACGAATCAAATTCTGATATTACTTGCGTGAAATGACAAGTTGCACCCATTGAGCAGGACTTATACTCAGTAGAAGGTTTGTTTGTATGTGTATCCTTTGAATCTTCATGGCAATGCTGCATTTCAGACATATCACCAGAACTTAAAGAAGTCATAGCAGACTCAGACGCACATGAAGTTGCGCAAATTGCTGCTAGAGTTGGAGTTGAAGCCAACACTAAAATTAACATAACAGCAATTGAGCGGAAAAATTTCATATCAATGATGACATTATCACCCTCAATTAGTTCTAGCAAGTCAATTTTATATTATTGAGTTTATGGTTATCAACTTCTAAAATTTGTACCTTCAGTCATTTAATAGAATTATTTAAGTTTTATTTCAAATATGACCGTATAGCGGCGACCACTTGCTCTATATCTTCTTGACGCTTATTGGGCTCTATATCCGGCACTCCAAGATGCTCTCTGATATGCTCTTCTAGCACTTCAGTCATAAGACCATTTACTGCACCGCGGATAGATGCAACTTGCTGCATTATCGCCGCACAATCCACATCATCATTTAATGCCTTTTCCATAGCTTCTGATTGACCTTTAATTCGTCTTATACGAGTCAATAGCTGTTTCTTACTTTTAGAAATATGTGACACGCTCTTTTTGCTCCATGTTATTTGTTAAGGTATACTGGGGTATACTATATATAAATATTATTCTAAGTACAATCATGACGCAATTAAATTCCATTGAAAGTCTTAAACACTCCCATAAGTTTGACGAGGGTAATCCGCTAGCTGAAAAAAATACTCTAAGAGTAGCGCTCTTAACAGCAGTCATGATGGTGTTAGAGATTGGTGGTGGCTGGTATTACAACTCAATGGCGCTATTGGCTGATGGTTGGCATATGAGTTCGCATACGGTAGCTCTTGGATTGTCGGTGCTTGCATATGTCTGTGCAAGAAAATATGCTCATGACCCGCGTTTCTCGTTTGGCACTTGGAAAATTGAAGTGTTGGGTGGATATACCAGTGCGATATTTCTAGTCATGGTGGCAGGATTAATGGTCTTTCAGTCCATTGATAGGTTGATTTCACCCACTGCTATCCATTACAACCAAGCCATTTCTATTGCAATCATTGGCCTTCTAGTCAATATTGCTTCAGCATGGTTACTCAAGGATGGGCACCATCATGGCCATGGACATCACCACGATCACGGACATGATCACCATGACTTAAATCTACGTTCGGCTTATATCCATGTGCTGACAGATGCAGCAACTTCTGTCTTGGCAATTATAGCTTTGTTTGGAGGCAAATTTTGGGGTGCAAGCTGGTTAGATCCAGTGATGGGATTAGTTGGCGCGGTGTTGGTGTCTATCTGGGCTTATAGCCTATTGCGAGATACAGGACGTGTGCTATTGGATGCTGAGATGACTGCACCTGTCGTGGAAGAAATTCGTGAAGTCATTTCTGAATCACCTATAAAAGCTCAGATTAGTGATTTACATGTTTGGCGTGTTGGTAAAGGCAAATATGCCTGCATTCTTAGTTTAGTAACTGATGCGGGAATGTCACCTGAATATTTTAAGAACCAGCTACGCATCCATAAAGAATTAGTTCATATTTCTATTGAGATAAACCAAGTACACAATTCTTTTGAAAAATAATCTTAATGGCCGATTTGGGGATTCATACGAACAATTCATTTGGGGACAACGAAGACATTTTGAATTTAATTCAAATTACAGCACTTTTCTGATCCAAAGTTTCAATCAATCTACAATGTTCTGCAGTTCGACTTTGGCAAGCTACAATTTTTGTTAGCACATCCTGCATCGCCATTAAGTCTTTAATTTTTGTTTCGACTTCCACTAAATGTGCTTCTGCAAGTTTGTCTGCTTCAATGCACGGATGCTCAGGATGATCAGCAAGCTCAAGTAAGGTTTTTATTTCTGCAATAGAAAACCCCAACTCTCTACCTCTCCTAATGAATCTTAATCGTTTAATAGCTGACCCATCATATTGACGATAGCCATTTATTGAACGTGAAGGCTTATTGAGTAAGTTAATCTTTTCATAATATCTTATCGTTTCAAGATTAACCCCTGTCTCACGACTTAATGACCCAATAGTATAATTTCCCAACATAGCTTGACCCTGTAGTTGCTACAGACTTTATGATACACACTCTAAAATATAAAAGGTATTTATGAGTACGCATTGTTGTCCAACTCCTGATCCAAAAGATGATCAAAACTCCAGTGCACCTTATCGCAGAATATTGTGGATAGCGTTGATCGTAAATATCACTATGTTTGCAGTTGAAATTGTGTCGGGATTAAAGGCTAACTCAGTTTCCTTACTAGCTGACTCATTAGATTTTTTAGGTGATGCGGCTAATTACGGCATTAGTTTGTGGGTATTAGGCATGGCTCTTGCAGTTTGTGCTAGAGCATCGTTGATTAAAGCCATTTCTATGGGAGCATTCGGAATATGGGTTTTAGGTAGTGCTTTATGGCAATTTCTATCAGGCGCTATGCCTGAAGCGAAAATAATGGGATCAATTGGTATCATTGCATTAATGGCAAATCTTGGTGTAGCCGCATTACTCTATGCATACCGTAAGGGTGATAGCAATATGCGTAGTGTATGGCTTTGCACGCGAAATGATGTACTTGGAAATATTGCCGTTATTTTTGCAGCCATTGGTGTGTTTGGCACATCTTCGGCTTGGCCAGATTTAATCGTAGCAATTATTATGGCAAGCCTAGCATTGCATTCTTCATGGACGGTGATTAATGATGCCAAAACTGAACTTACTGGAACAAGAAAATAGTTAATGATGAGTTAGGTATGCCTAGAACCTAAGATGATGATTGCCATCCTTAAGAAACAAACTAGAATACCTACCCAATCTCTGTTGTTGTGGGTTTAATAGACTCAACAAGCCAGAGCCAAATAATAGCAACACCAATATAGACGCCACCATTAGCGGCATAGGTGCGACCAACGAAGTTGTTTAGTAATCGCGCGTTCGGTCAATTCAACCTGTAAATTAAGTGCAGTTGATGTTGTTATCACTAAAGCAAACAATAAACAGTTCCATACTGAACAACAATCTTAATGTTGGATGAAAATTAAGTGGGCAATATTAAGTTCTAAAGAAATAGTTTATGATTTTAACTACCACTGCATTTTATGGGCATATAAATACAAAAGCCTTGCTGTGTAAGGCTTTTGTACGTATTAATATCATCAACAATTATCCAACCAAGTTCCTGTTTTATTGATCAGGTGTGCGTTTAACGAGCAAGTTTCACATAGCACACTGGTAGACGATGCTTGTCGTCTGTAACCTTTATGCTCTCCACAATTACCACAGATATGAGTAGATGTTTTGCGAGCACTACTAATTAACCGCCACACCTGTGATTCCTTTGTAGATTTATTGACATTAAAGTCAATTTCGAGAACTGAATAAAAATCTGAGATTTTAGTTACCATAATTGAATAGCCTTTAACCCTGCTTACAAAGTCTTGAGCAATACCTGACCAGCCTTTTGGGAAGCGAATTTCTACACCATCAGGTACAACAATTTTAGTTTTTTGGCAAAGTTTTCTAAAGAACTCATCACTATTAAATTCTAAGTTTTGTGTATTTAGATGATTAGATGAATCCGACACGATATTTCTCCTTTCCAGCTACTGGTAAATCAGTGACATAAATTGCACTGCGATAATGGCGGATGGCTTTAAATGCCGCTTCCTCAAGTGCTAACTTGACGGCTCTAGGTGACCTATTGCTTAAACAATCAATGAGTGTTTCATCAATAACCGGATCTAATAACTTGCCATAAGTTTTTTTTACCCTAATGTGCTCATAAATACTTTTAATCACAGTAGGCATCACACTAATATCAGGTTGGTGAATTTCAAAGACCCGCATCCTAGATTGAATTGGAGCTGGTACGTTATTCAGATAGTTACTGGTTGCTAGCCAAACAATCTTGCTAGCATCTAAGGGAAACTCCAACGCCTCGTCTTTAAAGAATGCTGAAGAGTGTGATTCCAGTAAGCTATACAATACATTCATGGGTTTGTACCGACCTTCGGCTGACCCCTTATCAATCTCATCAATCAAGATAATAGGATTGGCCACTTCGCTTGTAGCCAATGTATTGGCAATAAAGCCAGGTGAACTTTCAGCCCATTGGAGATTTCCACCACACAAACCGAAAGAGGCACTGGTGGTCGCTAATGAGAATTCAAAGAATGGTAGTTGAATGCATTTAGCAAGCTCACTAGCAAAATAAGTCTTACCCAACCCAGGATCGCCTTGCAATAAGATGGGTTGAATCTCAAATGGTAAGTCTAATCTTGATAAGCTAACAATTGAGTTTTCATAAAAGTCGATGACGTCATTAAATTGTGGAAATCTACTACGTAAGGAATCAAGATCAACACCATCTGGCACAGCACGCAAAACACGTTCCGGATTCCACAGTTTTTTAAGGGTATGCCCGACACGACCTTTGATGTCGTCTGAGCGAGATTGTAGTTCATCAACACGTTTTTTGACGTGTTCAATTTTTGCAATTGGATAAATTAAATCATTTAACATGACAGCTCCTAAGCCGCCATGTATATGACGGCTAAATATTATTTAAATAAACAGAAATGTGATCAGGAAAGCATATTCGAGATCGACCTGTGGAGCCAATGCGCTTTAGGTATAGCGCAGGGTGCTTAGTTGATGATGTAGAGTGAATTAACATAAAGCTAATTATATTCAAACAGAATAGATTCTGTCAATAAGTTATTTAAAAACAATAGGTTGTACTATGTAAGATAGTTTATTTATTTAATAATTTATGTAAAAATAGATTTAATTAATTTTATTAAATATTCTTGTGTAGCCTGTTTACCTTTGCAATTATTTAAATTAAATCTCGAGCTTTGTATCTCGAAAAGTCTGCGCATATAACTGAGCAGGTATCATAGATGCGCTCTAAAAATTAGAAATTTTGGTGAGACTTGGTTTATAAAAAAATAGATAATCAATCAATTATTACGGATTTTTTCATTAAGCTAGTTATTTTCTTAGGTAGTACCAATTAACTAAGCCTTATTAAGACTAATGATGGCATGACTTCAGCTTTGTTATACATTTTCATATTTTGAGTTAACTAATCTAATTGTCAGTTAACAACTCTTTTAGTCAATAACACTTAGATTGTCTGTGATTTATAGATCTTCCAGCCAGATCGCGGCAGAAATCACAACTGCAGTTGCAGATGTTTCGTTACCGTAATTAAAAAGTAGGCTGATCAAAGCCGCAGTTCTAATTATTGATGATTTGGGGCTGATGCCATTTGATTCTTTGGTGGCTAGCACTTTGCTGGATGTTGTCAATGAGCGTGATCGGTTAAGTGAAGGTGCACTGGGTCTTACCAGCCAGTATCCCATTGATCACCGGCATGCATTTGTGGGGATCTTACGATTGCCGATGCCATTCAGGATCGCATGGTGCATGCAGCTCATTATATCGATATGAAGGTTGGCTCCTTACGTAAAGTTAGGTCAAAAGAATAATTAGGATGGTAGTGGCACCAAATCCATGTTGGTGCCACTTCCTAAATATTGTAATTAGATGACTGCTCATGCAACTGCTGCACACTTCATTGCAAGCGCTGGTCACTTTCTATCTGAATACATGACTTGAGATTGCTGGTTAGAACGTCCTGCAACTGCTGAGTAATATAGGGTTTAGGTGAGCAATTAACATGAAATTTTGCGTGAGTGGTGATTGTTAGACCATTACACTTGATATGCCAGTAATAATAGTCAAAATTGCTAGTATGAGTTTTGTAAAACCATCCGACCATTTCATACTGGCAATCATTCCGAAGGAATTCAGGATTAAGTGACTTTTAAAGGATTCTGCTTATCTTTATTTTTATCGTTGTATTTCCAAGATCATAAAAAATTATTTGGAAAGTTAGACTGATTGAGGTAGCCGCTTAATAGTTACTTAATGTTTAAATTATTAATAATCTAAACATTAATGTGTTGATAAGTACGACGTAAAGTTTTTAATAATTTAAACATAGTTCCATTTGAATTAGCGTCGTAATTACTAAGCGATTGAAAGTAGTCATTAGAATAGCCCTCTGACATCCAACCCTCCTCTTTTAGCTGACCGCTACAACGTGTGAATGAATGTAATTCCAACGATCTGAAATCAGGAAAAGCAACAACCCATTCGCCTGAATGGTAAGATGCTATGAAATTATCTTTCGTAGACTGATATGCACTTCGCGCTAATATGACTTTTTTATCTCCAGAATACTTATTAATTAATTCCCATAAATAAAAAAAATATGCATAAAGCAATGAGGTGTGCCCTTCAAGGGTACTTGTAAATTCTTCACTATTGATTCGATAAGCTATTATGGCGTGCTTTCTTAATTTTCTGCTTTTTAAAGCTTCAATATTAATTACATTCTCTACTGACATTCTCCAAGTTGCAAAAGCTAGGGATACTGTACAAACTTTATCGCTAGATAAATTTAAGGCATCTTCGTATTTATAATTAATTAGTTCGTTCCAGCAAACTTTATGTGGTTTTATAAATTTTCGATAAAAGTATCTTCTCACTGACCTGTACGCTAAATCCAGCGATGATTTTCTTTTCGCTATTTCTGATTCAAATCTCCAATCTTTATATAACTCATAACTATATATGTGAGTATTCGCTACTTGCTTCCAGTGCAAAGTTCTTACTCTATCTCTTTTAATATCAATGTACCAAGGACAAGGACCAGCTAAAGCTTCTGCTGAACTTAAATACATTGGTAATTTATCAAATCTATCATTAAATTTGTATTGCTCTAAAAAGAAACTCCTAACTTCAATCGAAGAATAGACCCTACCCCACCATTTTAAAAATATCTCACATAACTCAGTTATCTTTTCTACTTGGATACTTGTTAGCAAATTACTTGATAGCAGCTTGAGATCATTAATACTAACATCACCACATTTAGTCTTTTGTTTAAAATTGTCAGATTCTATTGATATGTCCAATCCTTTTACATTTAGAGCAGAACCGCACTCCTTACATGGACTCATTAATCTTAAATTATGCCAAGGGCAATGAGTAATAAACGCCAACTGAAAAAACACGCAGTGATAACCCAACTTCAAACATTCGCTGCAATGCTTGACACCAACTCCAGGTTGGCAATTTTGTGAAAATCCAAATTGATCTAGGAAACCTTTTTTTAGTCGATCGGTATCAACATTAGTGCAAAGAGAAAATTTTTCGAAATCTATCCAATCGCTCTTATCTACAGACAATTTCGGATTTTTAATTTTAGAAAGTGAAATATGTGCCGCTAACTGATTTGGTTTTATTAAGTTATATGCAATAAGTTTAATAAAAATACTCCAACCAGATTCATATGGTGCTGGAGAGTCGCTTTGCCAAATAAGCTTTTTAGCAAAAGAAGCTTTCATTGTGTACTTATTGAGTACCAAAAAGTCCGGAGAAGTAATTCAAATTGCTAGCTTCAACTGCACTGGTGAAATCTTTTTTCTTAAATTTAAACTCAGGTGAGTCAGATTTAGAACCTTGCACAAGAAGATACTCTATTGTTCTAGATAAATGTTCCATAGGTATAGAAGCTCCTGTCAATTGCTTTGCAGCACACACTAAAGCAGACCATATCTCATCTGAATAATCACTCAACCTGAGGCCTCTATCGTATGCAAAAGGGAGAAAGAATTTTGTAAATGTAAAATCACTATCAACAGGATAATGTTGAACTTTGTCATAGGATTCTAGAATTGCTTTTAAAACAAATTTTGTCGCACATCCATCAAATGCAATTGGCTCACTTAGGAACCTAGCAATAAGAAAACTTTGTCCTGTTGCTTGAAGCGCAGTTCTAATATTTAGTATTTCTGGTTGAGCAAAACCTATCGTTGTCATTCTAATATCAATGGCTTCTAATCTGTTATGAATAGTTGCAAGCATATCTAAGTCATCTTGACCAAGTTTTTGCATCTCATCAATCATTAAAACAAATTGCTGGCCTTTTTTTGTAAACAATTGCGCTTGTATATGGGTAATTAACTGTCTCTGGGTATCTTTGTAACGTGACGATTTTGCGATAGCTAAATTCTCTGATTGTAATATATCTACAAATAACCCCGATTCCTGTTTTCGTCTTGGTTCAGCCGTAAAACTAATGATTAATATATCTGGAAACTCTTGTTCTAAAAGTGTCTTAACTATCTTTGCGCATGTCGTTTTACCAAGTCGAGGAGGAGCATACATAAATGTTCCAGTTACTCTCATCCAAACTCTATCCCTTATTATTGAATAAATATTGTTTATAACTGGAGTTATGATCCAGTATTTTTTTGTAATTATTGGATGTTCTGAAAATAGCTCTAGCCGTTCCTTGTTTGTAATCACAGTTATGTCCATATCTACCCCTATAATTTATTTTTTACCCTTTAATAGTTCGTTTAAATCAGGCATAGGTTTGAACATTAACGGTTTTCTATCACTACTTAACGAATCTAAGTTTCTTTGGCCTAAAGGTTCATTCATTTTTTTATCCATGATTTTGCGTGGTAAGCCAGACACCTTAGCGACTCGGGTAGCTTCTGTGGCTGCACGAGGGCTTATGATTGGCTTATTTTTACTTTTTGTTTTTTTTCTAGTGGACAAATCATCAAGATAAACTTGTACAATGTCTTGCTGAGATCCGACTACTAGTAATTTTTTTGACTTTAAGCTAAGAATTATCTTTCTTGTTTTCAAGTCATGTTTAGTTTGCCAATTGCTTGACGCACTCAATATTCCGATTTCTCCTCCATCTGATAAGTAAGCTTTGCAATAGGTAAGGTCATTTTCATCCACTTCTAATTTCAATTTTTTACCTATAAGTCCTGAAGTATTTGCCAATACTGGATTGGTATATCGAACACCATAAAGTTGAATATATGGCCTCCTTCCAGACTCCCTCCCACCTCGGATTGTGGCAGTCAATATTAACGGTATTAAAACTGAGCTATTTCCAGATTTAACTGGAAGTTTTCTTATCAAAAAGTGATCTTTGTTATTTTCAATATAATGTTTTAACACCTCAATTGGCGAGTTGAAAAATGTACCTTCGCTTGGGGTTTCATTATGTTGAGCTACAAAAACTGCAGCCATCTCTTCCGCCTCATGAGCACGGATTTTATAAACTACCGCCTTTTGTTCAGCATTCTTTGCCCTACCTTTACCTGGCTTTGAGCCAGTTGTAGAAGGTAATCGCATAAACAAATCTTTAGAAATTCTTGCAAAATACCTTTCAATATCTGGTCGTCTTTCAAAATGGGCTGCAGGCCCCCAGTTGATAGAGAAGCCTAATTGTTTACGTACTCTTTCGTGAATAGTATTTGATAAATGTGCTAATGCCCCGTCCAACATTATTGTTCCCCATAAAGCCCCTTGGCACTCTGGAAACACCTCGTCTGGCATTCCACCGTTATCTGGATATTTAAGACCAGGAATAGTCAGTTTCAATCTTTCTGTTGGATTCACTGCCTTACGTATAACGCTAAGTACATCATCAGCACTTACCTCACTCCTATAGATCACAGATTGAGCAAGAATAGCTCCTGAAACAGTTTCAATCATAGCTATTAGCCAAATTCTCTCTAACTGTATGTCAGTTTTGATATTTTCAGGTGTTTGAAATTCTGCAGTGAAGAATGCATTTATAGAGTAAGCATCTAGCTGAACTACTTCATATGGTTCTTCAAACGTTAAAAATCTCTCATATCCAGTACCTACGGCCAAATGAGCCGCTGCTACCTGCTCTCCCCGACTTGTTACTGTCTTATTAAATGACTCATCTAAAACCTCATCAAGGTATTTTTGAATTGTCTTAAATCCAAGATGCTTAGTATTAAATGGCCACTGGTTATCATTTACATCATGTTCTTTAAGTAGCCGGAGGAAAGTCTTATGAAGATCTTTTGCACGAATTTTTACTTCGTGAACATTCAGCTCTTTAGAGTGTTTCTTTTTAATATATTGAATTAGCTTTGCAGATATGTCAGGGAATTTTTTTAAAGTTTGCTCAAACACTCCAGATAGACCACCCTGAGCTTCTGGATACTTAAATTGATGAGCAGCTGATCTTTCATATTGTTTAAAATTTAGGAAAGGGATTAATGCTCTAAAACCAAAAATTCTTCCATCAGAAGCTATTTTTTTACATTTATGTACTAATGTTGTAATTGACTTACTATTTACCCCAGTAGTTTTTTGTATATCTACTAATGGATATCCATCCAAATACATTTCTACAGCTTTACATTTTTTATTAAATTTTTCTCGATATTCAAAATCTATCAAGGTATCTAATACAGTCGGCCATGTTTTAATTGGCGGACAGTCTGCGAGTGTTTCTGCCCTGCTCGTATATTTCCTATTCACGATAACTCCAAGGGGTAAGCTTGCCAAATGATTTGTCTTTTAAATTTATATCGACATAACCCTCAATGGCTAATCGTATCAATACACCTAAAACCACAGCGGATTCAAAGCCTTCAAGTTCAACTAGCAGTGAATTTATAGTCCCTTTTTTTTGCTCACGGATTGCAATTAGTAGATAGGTGCGGCAATTAATGTGCTCATGCTCTCTAATTGCAGCTGCATAAGAGATTGCCATTAGCCACCTAAGCGAAATTTTCACTATTGGTGCTAAGTCAGTATCATTAAATCGTTTATATATTCGATGAGCTTTAGCAGCAGCATTTATCTGAGCTTGCTTTTGAGATAGATGAGACGGATCGTTTGGCTCTTTGCCAGCCTTTACCTCATGCCAAGCAATTGAGCCATCTCGAAAAGTAACTATCGCGTCTAATTCAGTTGCGCGGACTTCATTATTATCTTCAGATAATATTGGTTCTGGGGCTAAATTAAATGAGACTACATCTGGGTTTGTTTCAAGAAAGTAAAGCCAATGGATGAGTTGTCTGTCACTTGGTAGAATCCAATCGCTATTTGTTTTAACGCTATAAACTAGCCACAGATTACTTACGCTCCTACCACGAGCGCGATATGTCTTCAGAACTGACTTACGAAGACTAGATTTCAATGATATTTCAGGAGTAGCCATAAGACCCCCTAAGCAACATTAACTACTAAGGCATTAAAACTTTCTGCCTTCAATTCGTCTTTTTAGTTCCAAACGTTACCGATGTCAAGTATTTAGTTCCAGAATATGGAACTAAATCTTTAGATTGAATTAAATAAAGAAGTTAAATTAGCACCGTAAGTTTATGTTTTTAATGCTCTTCATGTGTAATTGAGTTAAGTAACATTTACTTCCACGGACTATCGACATTAAAAAAGCCGTCTAAGACGGCTTTATGTACTGAAGTATCAATCAGTACTAGCGATTGTTGAAAAAAGCAATATTGCCTACGTAGTCATTTACAAAAGTAATTTCAACTTCTTTGTATGTATGTGTTGGGTCATATTTAACGATACCACCGTAATACCACATTTCAATTTTGACTGGGTTTGACTTTTTATCGTCTTTGAAATTTTTGCCGGTAATTTTTTCTGCGTTAGTTGGTTTTACAGAAGCTTGTTTTTTTACAGGGTCGCCTAGTTGTTCCATGACGATTTTTTTAGATTTACCACTAAAACTGTTCAAAAATTCATTTTCAGTGAATGTTTTGCCTGCAGCGCTTGCTAGGCCAACAAAACCAAATGCAGCAATGGTAAGGCTAAGGGTGATGTTTTTAAATGCGTTAAAATTCATTATATTTTCCTAAATTGATAGCTATTAAACGGTTTCACTGCAATTTCGTTGACATGGTGCTAGCTATTGATTTTCAATCCATCATATCCAACAGAAACGTTCTTGGGCAGCATTTTTGTTAAGGCTTTGTATTCTAATTCATGTGTCATATGAATCAAAACACTTTGTTTTGCGTTTATCTGACTGATGTAAGCTAAACTTTGTTCAATATTAATATGCGTTGGGTGTTCCTTGACTCGTAAACAGTCGATTAACAATATGTCTAGATTTTCAAGTAATGAAAATGAGGACTCTGGAATTGAAGACACATCAGTCATATAAGCAATGTTGCCAATTCGGTAGCCAAAAATTTGGATTCTGCCATGCATGATTGGAATTGGCGTGACGACTGAGCCAAATAAATCGAACGGCGCATTGACTTCATTAATGCTTAGTACGGGCAAATCCCAAAAATCGCATGGCTCTCTTAATGTGTAGCCAAATTTATCTTTGATATGTTCAGCAGCATCTTTATAAGTATAGAGTGGAATTTGTTTGCGATTAACTTGGCAAAAGCCGCGTAAATCATCAATGCCGTGTAAGTGGTCAGCGTGTGTATGGGTATAAAGCACAGCGCCAATATTGGTAATGCCTTCTCTTAATGCTTGAATTCTTAAATCCGGACCTGTATCGATGAGGATATTTTCACCCGTATCGAGGGTAATCATGCTTGAACAACGCGTTCTTTTGTTGCGCTGATCATCAGAGGTGCAAGTATCGCATTGGCAACCAATTGCAGGCGTGCCTGCGCTAGAGCCTGCGCCAAGTATGGTTAATTGCATGCCGTCTCTTTATTACCTATAGCGTGTTTAAATAGCTTGAAAAAATTAGCGGTCGTTGCTTCAGTTACCTCCTCTAAGCTGATGCCGCGTAAATTAGCAATTTCTTGCGCGACATATTTAACGTAAGCAGGTTGATTGGTTTTGCCACGAAATGGTACAGGAGCTAAATAAGGTGAATCAGTTTCAACTAAGAGTCGATCTAACGGTATCTGCTTGGCAACTTCTTTTATTTCAGTTGCATTTTTAAACGTCACAATGCCAGAGAATGAAATATAAAAACCCATTTCAATCGCCGCCAGTGCCATTTCTAAGCTCTCAGTAAAGCAATGTAATACACCGCCTGCTCGTTCAATGCCCTCTTCTCGCATAATGCGTAAAGTGTCATCCACTGCATTTCTAGTATGAATAATCAAAGGCTTACCCGCAATAATCGCCGCGCGAATATGGGTGCGAAAACGTTCGCGCTGCCACTCTAAATCACCTGTTAAGCGAAAGTAATCTAAGCCAGTCTCACCAATCGCAACCACTTTTGGATGGTTGGCTAGCTTAACCAACTCATCAACAGTCGGTTCTTGTATGTTTTCATAATCAGGATGCACGCCAACCGAGGCATAGAAGTTCTCATATTGCTCGGCTAAGCTAAGCACTTCAGGAAACTTATCTAAGGTGACAGAAACGCAGAGCGCATGCCCTATTTGTTCATCTTGCATTAACTGTCTAACCGATTGAATATTTTGCGCTAATTCTGGGAAGTTGAGATGACAATGTGAATCGATAAGCATAGGCATTACATGGTGTTTGTTGAACGTGAGGATTTTAAAGCACTGCCTAGTAAAGTTTCAATTTTACTTTTGACTTCGCCACCATCTTTTTCACTGAATTGCACCCCTACTCCTTGTGGTCGGCCGCCATGCGCAACAGGTGAAATCCAAACCACTTTACCCACAATTTTTAATCTTGCAGGGTCATCAAGCAAGCTTAACAACATAAACACCTCGTCACCCATTTGAAAAGGCTTGTTGGTCGGAATAAATAAACCGCCACCCTTGATATAAGGCATATAGGCGGTGAATAAGGCAACTTTTTCTTTAATAGCCAATGACAACACGCCAGGCTTAGTCAATAATTGTTCAGTACCGGGATCTAAACTCAATTAAATACTCTTTTCTGTTAAGTGATCTATTTAATCATTAAGTTGATCACTTAAGCTTATAACTTAAAAACGTGGGTATATTGTAATAGTAAATTCTCTAATTGCATTTCATTACTTAGCGGATGATTTGCAGCTTTTTTCGCTTTAGTTAAACTGTGTTGAAACTGCAATAAACCACTTAAGTTTACGCCTTTACATAACACTTGCAAAGCCTGTCTTTGTTGCGAATGATAATGCGATGTTTGAGTTAACCGATAACTTAATAAGTCAAAAGTCCATTTTTGAATCACTTCAATCGCACGCTCCATACCTTCTGCTAAAAACAAAGGCGCGGTAGCAAAAGAATCTAATCGTTCACCTTTTGATAAATGCTGAATAAGTTGCTCATTAGATGCTAGCTGGTCTTGCATTTGCAATGCTGCCAAGGGCGCACCGCCCGCATATTCAAGTAAGGCTTCTGCATTGTGCATGCCTTGCGTAACTAGCCAAGCTACTGCGTCAGCTTTATGCGGAATAGAAAAATCTAGCACTTGGCAACGGCTAATAATGGTCGGCAGTAAGCGTTGCGGTTGGCTAGCGACTAATAAAAACAAAGTGTTAGCTGGCGGCTCTTCTAACATTTTGAGTAACGCATTGGCCGAAGCAAGGTTTAATGTTTCTGCCGGCGAAATTAAAATAATGCGGCGACCATTAGCTTGATGGGTAGAGAGACTGAGAAAATCGAATAGTTGTCGAATTTGAGTGACTGAAATCTGTGTTTTCTTACTTGTTTTTTTCTTAGTAGCGGTTTCATCAGATTCGTCTTCAGGTGTGATTAATTTAAAGTCTGGATGATTGCCCTCTTTTAACCATAAACAGCTGGCACAGACCCCGCAAGCGCCTTCTGCATTAGCTTGCTGACACAATAATGCATGCGCCAAATGCAAGGCAAAATCATCTTTACCAAGACCTGTTCTTCCACGTAACAAAATAGCATGTGGCAGCGTATTTTTTCGCTGCATTACATTATTCCACTGTGAATGTTGCCATGAATAAATCATATATATATCAATTTGTTGAGAAGAACTCTTCAATAGCCACTTCAACTTCTTTTTTCACTACTCCTAATGCTTGATTGCCATTAATAACACGGAAGCGTGTTGGGTCTTGTTTCGCTCTTGCTAAATAGGCATTACGTAGTTTTGTAAAAAAATCCGCACCTTCACGTTCAAACTTATCTGGGGTTCTTGCTAACGCCAAGCGCTCAAGGCTGACTTCTACAGGCACATCAAATAATAAGGTCATATCTGGCTGCAAATCACCTTGCACCCAAGTTTCTAATGCATTAATTTTTGCAATTGGTACCGCTTTTGCACCAGCTTGATATGCATAAGTAGCATCGGTAAATCGGTCAGAAATCACACAATCACCACGTGCTATCGCAGGTGCGATAACTTGTACAATGTGTTCTCTTCGCGCGGCAAACATTAGCAACGTCTCTGTTTCCGCATGCATGGTTTGATGCAAAAGTATTTCTCGTAATTGTTCTGCTAGTGGCGTACCGCCTGGCTCTCGTGTACTAACAACGGTTTCTCCAAGCGCTTTGATTTGATTAATAATATCAGGAATATGAGTGCTTTTGCCTGCACCATCCATACCTTCCAATGTAATAAATTTACCTGCTTTTACCATCAATCAACCATTTTCTTCATCGTTTAAGTTGGTATTTTGCCACAGCGCGATTGTGCTGCGTTAATGAATTAGAGAATGCGTGGCTGCCATCGCCTTTGCCAACAAAATAAATCGCTTTGGTTTTTGCGGGATGCAAGGCAGCCTCAATCGCGGCTAAACTGGGCATTGCAATAGGCGTTGGCGGTAATCCTGCTCTGGTATAAGTGTTATATTTAGTGTCTGTGCGCAAGTCTTTACGACGGATATTGCCATTAAAGGCATCACCCATACCGTAAATCACAGTCGGATCTGTTTGTAACAACATACCCATCCGCAATCGATTAACAAACACGCCTGCAATCATTGGTCGCTCAGAGGCTTTGCCGGTTTCTTTTTCGATAATTGACGCCATAATGAGTGCCTCATAACTATCTTTGTAAGGTAAATTAGCTTCTCTGTTTTGCCATGCCTTTTCTAATTTGGCAATCATAGCAACATATGCGCTTTTTAGAATCACAACATCTTTAGTTGCTTTATTAAAATGGTAAGTATCAGGGAAGAATAAACCTTCAGGATGTGTCTGCTTTGCACCAATTAATGCCATTAAATCTGCATCAGACGTGTTTTTAATTGTGCTTATAATATCGTCATGACTTTGCAATTTTTGACGCATTTCTTTGAAGGTTTTACCTTCAATAAAGGTAATCTTGCCTTGGCTTGTTTTACCTTCATTTAACGCTAACAGAACGTCATATGGCGTAGCATTTTGCTCAAAAGTGTATTCGCCTGCCTGCAAGGATGATTCTTTATTTAGACTGCGCGCCAGTAAGACAAATGGCAATGCATTTTCAATCACACCTTGTGCGACTAATTGATTAGCAATGCTAGATAAGCCGCTATCTGGCTTAATAAGAATTGTTTGGTCAAGATTATCGAAGTGTAGCGATGTTTTTGAGTAGTAATCTAGCCAGACAAAAAAAGTTAGCAAAAATAATATGCCAGCAGCTAACGTAAATATTAAGAATCTTTTCATGTATTTAAGGTTTTACGAAGGTTATTAGCAAGGTCTTGTTTTATCCATTTTTTATCTTCCAGTTGGCGAACTTGCCATACGCCGAATAAGCTGTTGCAGATAATCACTTCATCTGCCGATAAAAGTTGCTTCAAATCCATTATCTCTGCTGCTGTTTTAAGATTGAATGTATGCGCGCGTGCCATGATTTGTTTACGGGTAACACCCGCTACACCACATTGATCTAACTGAGGGGTCATCAGCACATCGCCGTAACGCGCAAAAATATTCGCAGCGGTACATTCAATGACATTGTTGGCGATATCCAACATAAGCCCATCTGCTATTTGTGGGTCATGCCATTCCATGCGTGCTAGCACATTCTCTAATCGATTTAAATGCTTAATACCCGCTAACTTGGGCTGGTGACCAACGCGGGTTTTACATAAATGCAACATCACGCCTTCATCAAAATGATGCTGTGGATAGTTTGGCATATCAGATTTAATCATCACACGCATTGGGTTGGTAATAGCAGGCGGATTATAGCCGCGTGCACCCTCTCCGCGAGTGATAATAATTTTCGCCACAGCAACTAGCTCTTCAATTGAAAATAACTGTTGAAAGTCATCAATTAACATATCTGCGCTGGGACAAACAATCCCAATTGCACTGCAGTCTTTTACCAGCTTTTGATAATGCGCCGGCCAATGCTCAGGCAAGCCGTGCACTATTTTAACGGTTCTAAATACACCATCGCCATACGAGAATCCTCTATCAAGCGCAGAAATTGCACCATTGAAGCTACCATTGATAAGGATTGAGTTGCCCATTTGCATAGCCAACATTAAACCATAGTCAAGATAAAATGCCAGTAAAGACCAATAAAAAAAGCCTGTCGCAATCAATGCACAGGCTTTTTTCAACCACGTCTTGTATTGTAATACTTATATTTTTTTGAATACTAATGAGCCGTTAGTACCGCCAAAACCAAAATTGTTTTTTAACGCATAGTCGATTTTCATATCACGCGCAGTGTTCGCACAATAATCTAAATCGCATTCAGGATCCTGCTCGAAAATATTAATGGTTGGTGGTGAGATTTGGTTGTAAATAGATAATACTGTAAACACAGATTCTAAACCGCCAGCACCACCTAACAAATGACCTGTCATTGATTTTGTTGAGTTAATCACCAGTTTTTTTGCATGGTCACCAAATGTCGCTTTAATTGCATTGGTCTCATTAGCATCACCTAAAGGTGTTGATGTGCCATGCGCATTCATAAAGCTGACTTCATCTGGGTTTGCGCCTGCATTTTTCAATGCATTTACCATAGAACGACGCGGGCCATCCATATTCGGTGCTGTCATATGATAAGCATCAGCGCTCATGCCATAGCCTGCTAGCTCTGCATAAATTTTTGCGCCACGTGCCTTAGCGTGCTCATACTCTTCCAGCACCATCACACCAGCCCCTTCGCCCATGACAAATCCATCACGACCCATATCCCAAGGACGACTAGCCGTTGCTGGGTCATCATTACGCGTAGAGAGTGCTTTTGCCGAGGAGAAGCCTCCAATAGCTAGTTCTGTAATTGCTGCTTCTGCACCTCCTGCAATCATGACATCAGCATCGCCATATTCAATCATACGTGCTGCATCGCCGATGCAATGTGTACCAGTAGTGCAAGCAGTGACAACAGCGACATTCGGCCCTTTTAAGCCAAACATAATGCTCAAGTTGCCAGAAATCATATTGATGATGGTGCCAGGGATGAAGAATGGTGAAATTTTGCGCGGTCCACCTACATCGAAACTATCGTTAGTAGATTCAATCGTCGCCAGTCCGCCAATACCAGATCCAATTTCAACCCCAATACGCTCAGCGTTTTCTTCTGTAACGACTAAACCACTATCTTTAAATGCTTCGATACCTGCAGCCAAACCATATTGAATAAAAGTATCCATACGGCGAGCGTCTTTTGCTGGCATAAAGTCTTCAGGATTGAAGTCTTTGACTTCACCTGCAATTTGACATGCAAAATTACTAGGATCAAACTTTGAAATACGAGTGATACCAGACTTGCCTGCGATTATATTATCCCAAGCTGTGTTAACGCCTATACCTACAGGAGAAACCACACCCAAGCCTGTAACAACGACTCTACGTTTAGACATATTTTTTAGAAATTAGCCCTCTTGCAAGGGCTAATTTGTTTGAATTTATTTGAGGTTTGCGTTGATGTAATCAACAGCAAGCTGAACAGTTGTGATTTTTTCTGCTTCTTCATCAGGAATCTCTGTATCGAATTCCTCTTCTAAAGCCATCACCAACTCAACTGTGTCGAGTGAATCAGCACCTAAATCATCAACAAATGATGATTCGTTTTTTACGTCAGCTTCATTTGAACCCAATTGTTCACAAACGATTTTTTTTACACGTTGTTCGATGTCAGACATCCATTTACCCCTTTGATTAAAAATTAGCTTATTCAACTAAGTGCGTATTCTAGCAAAACTCTACCAGAATACAAAAAATTATTTTGCGGCATTTATGCCATATACATGCCGCCATTCACATGAATGGTTTCGCCAGAGATATAAGCTGCATGAGGCGATGCCAAAAAGGCGACTGTTGCCGCTATCTCATTGACATTGCCTAAACGATTTAATGGAATGCGTGCGAGCATTTGCGTTTTAATGTCTTCAGGCAATTCAGCGGTCATATCGGTATCAATAAAGCCAGGTGCAACACAGTTTACTGTAATGTTTCTACTACCAACCTCGGCGGCTAACGATTTAGAAAAGCCAGACATGCCTGATTTTGCAGCCGCATAGTTTACCTGGCCTGCATTACCCATATGACCAACCACGCTAGAAATGCTGATAATACGGCCAGTTCTTGCTTTCATCATTGGGCGTAAAACAGCTTTACTCATACGGTAAATAGAGCTTAGATTAGTCGAAATTACCGCATCCCAATCTTCGTCAGACATGCGCATCATTAAGGTGTCTTTTGTGATGCCAGCATTATTCACCAAAATACTCACTGCGCCGAATTGTTCTGTAATTTGTTTTAATACCGTTTCAATTTGTTCGGCATTATTCACGTCTAGGGTAATGCCTACACCTTCGATGCCAGCTTCTTTTAATGCTGCAGAAATCTTTTCAGCACCTGATGGTGACGTTGCTGTACCAATCACTATAGCGCCTTGTTGGCCTAATGTTTGTGCAATTGCAGCACCAATTCCACGACTGGCACCAGTCACTAAAGCAATTTGATTTTCTAATGACATTGTTAAAACCTTTTAAATTTTAAAATGGAGTTACGATTTATATTCTACAAGCGCATCAATGCTAACTAGTGCTGTACATGGCATCTCTGCCACAATGCGTTTAGTTAGACCCGTTAATACTTTACCAGGACCGCATTCTGCTGTTTTGTTAATTTGTAATCGGTGTAAAAATTGTACTGTTTCAACCCAACGTACAGGCGAGTGCAACTGACGTACGAGCGCATCTTTAATTTTTTCAGGATCGCTGAAACTCACAACATCGGCATTATGTAGGACAGGAATTGCTGGCGCCTTCACTTGCACATTTTTCAAATATTCAGCCAGCTGTTTGGCTGCAGGCAACATTAATGAGCAATGCGAAGGAACGCTGACTGGTAGCTGTATAGCGCGTTTAGCGCCCTTTTCTTTTGCTAACATCATTGCGCGTTCAACCGCAGCTTTATTACCTGCAATCACCACTTGGCCAGGTGAATTTAAATTCACTGGCGTAACCACTTCACCTTTAGCCGCTTCAACACAAACTGCATTGACTGCTGCATCATCAAGACCTAATATAGCTGCCATCGCGCCAACGCCCTCTGGTACAGCACTTTGCATCGCTTCTGCCCGAAACTTAACCAAAGGCAGCGCATCTGAATAGCTAATCGCGCCAGAGGCAACTAAAGCCGTATATTCTCCTAAACTATGCCCAGCTAGAAATGCAGGCGTCTCACCTTTCATGATTTGATAAACGCGCCAAGTAGCAAAGCCAGCCGCCAACATTAATGGTTGCGTATGCTGCGTTTGATTCAGCAGATCATTCTCTTCTGTTACCATGCTCCAAAAATCTACACCTAATAAGTCTGAGGCTTCATTGAAGGTTTCTTTGATGATGGCAATACCCTCAAAGCCCGCCATCATACCAACTGATTGTGAGCCTTGACCTGGAAAAAACAATGCTGATTTTGTCATAATTTACTTTAAATAATGAAGATAATTTATTGAATAAATTGATTTTAATGCTAATAGTTAAATTTAAAATTTAACTAAAGCTGAACCCCAAGTAAAGCCGCCACCAAACGCTTCCATCAATATGACTTCACCACGCTTGATACGGCCATCACGCACGGCAACATCTAAAGCTAATGGAATAGATGCTGCAGAGGTATTACCATGTTTATCGACTGTTACCACGACCTTATCCATACTCATATTCAACTTTTTAGCCGTCGCCTGCAAAATGCGGATGTTGGCTTGATGAGGAACAAGCCAGTCGATATCCGACTTTTGCATGTTATTTGCTGCTAATGTTTCATCCACTATCTGATCTAGTGTATTAACCGCCATTTTAAAGACGCCTGAACCTTCCATGACAACCGTATCTTTCCCATCTTCTTTACGCGGCACATGTAACATCTGTTCATAACTGCCGTCTGCGTATAGATGCGTAGAGATAATGCCAGGCTCTTTTGATGCTTGTACGATAACCGCACCCGCGCCGTCACCCCATAAAATACAGTTGCTTCTGTCAGAATAATCGGTAATGCGTGAAAAAGTCTCCGCACCAATGACTAATACACATTGATTTGCGCCTGCTTTAATAAAATTATCTGCGGTGGCTAATGCATAAACAAAACCACTACACACGGCTTGAATATCAAAAGCCGCGCAGTTTGATGCGCCAATTTTTCGTTGTACGATTGTAGCGACACTTGGAAATATTTTATCTGGCGTTGTCGTTGCAACTAAAATAAGGTCAATTTGATCAACCGTTATTCCAGCGCTTTCTATGGCGAGATTCGCGGCTTTTGTCGCTAAGTCACTAGTTAGCTCACCAGGTGCGGCAATGTGGCGTTCACGAATGCCTGTACGGGAGAAAATCCACTCATCAGTGGTATCTACCATGGATTCCAGCTCTTTATTAGATAATATTTTTTCTGGTAGATAGCTGCCAGTACCAGCGATTCTTGAGTGAGTCATCTTCTTAGTTTACTTAACTTTCAGCTGTAACAGGTGCAATTGTTGCATCTTTTTGAATATGTTCAATTTCTAACTGTTCTGTAATACGGCGTAAAACACCATTACGCGCCTCTTCGATTGCCACATGAATCGCGTGATAGAATGCAAAAGCATCTGCACCGCCGTGACTTTTCACAACAACACCACGTAAACCTAAAAAGCTTGCGCCATTATATCGACGTGGATCCAACCGCTTTTTGAATGCTTTTAATACTGGCATGGCGCATAAAGCCATCAGTTTAGATAACCAGCTTTTTTTGAACTCTTGCGTCAAAAATTTGCCCATCATATGAGCCAAGCCTTCGGTTGTTTTTAACGCGACATTGCCAACAAAACCATCACAAACCACTAAGTCTGTCGTGCCTTTAAAAATGTCATCGCCTTCGATATTGCCATAAAAGTTGAGATGACTTTCTCGTAGCAACTCTCCGGCCCTCTTAACAACTTCATTGCCTTTGATATCTTCTGATCCAATATTGAGTAAACCGATAGATGGGTTTGGTTTATGCTCCACGCAACTGACCAACATCGCGCCCATGACAGCAAATTGTAATAACTGCTCTGCTGTGCAGTCTGCATTTGCGCCAAGATCCAACATATAAGTGCTGCCTTTTTCTGAAGGTAATGCAGATGCAATGGCAGGGCGTTCAATGCCTGGTAATGTTTTTAACACAAACCGTGCAGTAGCCATTAAGGCACCGGTATTACCCGCGCTAACGCAGGCATTTGCTTCGCCATTTTTGGTTAAATTTATGGCAACGCGCATTGAAGAGTCCTTCTTATTCTTCATTGCACTTTGCGGAGACTCATCCATTAACACAACTTCGCTGGCATGATGAATGCGTAAACGTGAACTTGTCGTTGCTTTTTGTAGCTTTAGCTCCGCTTTAATAGCGTCCTCTAAACCAACTAAAACAATGTTTAATTGCTCGTCTTCTTTGAGCGCACGTAACGCTGCAGGAACGGTCACATGAGGTCCGTGATCTCCACCCATTGCGTCAATTGCGATTGTAATATCCATGAGGCCTCTAACTTGACTATGATGTCTTAGAATTGCGATGTATTTATTAATACTTCTTTTAAATCTGACGTGACATGCATTAGAAGTGATGCTGACATAAATGTCAATTTAGCGTCTGATTGCTTTATAAAGAGCAACGCCGCGTTATGATGCATAAACGCGGCGTTGTTCAAGCAATTCATTGGTTGCGATTAAATTACTCGCCTTTTGTCGACATTACTTTACGACCACGATAAAAGCCGCTAGGACTAACGTGATGACGCAAATGTGTTTCGCCTGTGGTAGGCTCAACCGCTAAAGGTGGGTTCACTAAAAAGTCATGTGAACGATGCATGCCACGTTTTGAAGGTGACTTTTTGTTTTGTTGAACTGCCATGTTAATGCTCCAAGCTAATAATAAACTCTACATGAATTTATTAGATTTTGTAAATGTAATTCTGTTCTAAACAGCTAATCCGCAATGATAATCTATTTGCAGTGTTTTTGTAAACATAAAACACACAATATTGTGTGAATTTAGTTGAAAAACACTCACTTATGGGGTTTACTTCATCAAATCTTTCAATACAGCAAAAGGATTTGGCTTTTGCTCGCCTTCTCGAATCAGAGGTTTGCATGCATGGCTATGTAGCGGACCTAATGGAATAGCCATCAGCAACTCGTCTTCTACTAACGTGTTTAAGTTCATTTCACGCGACGCCTCTACCCAATCAATATCGTCATCTCCTTCAAACGCCGCTGGCTCGGCCTCAGCAACCACGTAATCATAGGCCAGCGAAAGATCAAGTTGCATCGGTTGAAGGCAGCGCTGACACAGCACAGGTAATGCAGCCTCAATTTTGAGGCCTAAGCTAGGCAAATGAAAGATTGCTGCAGAACCTGTTAAAGTGTAACGAATGCTTTTTGAGAGCGTTGAATCAGTTGTGAGAAACTCAAGTAGTCTTTCACAACTATCCACATCGATTGTGTGAGAGACTTCCTCTTGTTTTTTTGCAAAGTCTAGATTGTTAATTAGTATTGGTTTCATTTGATAATACTTCTGTCAATTAAATTAATACGGCAAATTTACCCATTTTAGTATTTTGCAGTCAGAGTGCACATGATACAATCAAGCGGTTAGAAGTTCAAAAGAAAGCTAAGTGTGTTCAAAAAAATCCTAGTGGCAAACCGTGGGGAAATTGCCGTCCGCATTGTGCGCGCCTGTTCAGAGATGGGTATTAAATCGGTTGCGATTTATGCTGATGCTGACAGACGTGCTTTACATGTAAAGAAAGCTGATGAAGCTTACAGCTTGGGTTCAGACCCTGTTGCTGGTTATTTAAACGCCCATCATATTGTTAATATCGCAACTGCTGCTGGTTGTGATGCCTTGCATCCTGGCTACGGCTTCTTATCTGAAAATCCTGAATTAGCTGAAATTTGTGCAAAACGTGGTATTGCATTTATTGGACCAAATAGTGCAGTTATTCGTCAAATGGGCGACAAAATTCAAGCGCGTATCGCCATGACCAGTGCTGGTATCCCTTGCACACCTGGGAGTGATGGCAACTTAAAGAGTTTAGATGAAGCAGTCGCATTAGCTAGAAATATTGGCTACCCAGTGATGCTGAAAGCGACTAATGGCGGTGGTGGCAGAGGTATTCGCCGTTGTGATACAGAAAATGATTTACTCAAAAATTACGATCGTGTTATCTCTGAGGCGAGCAAAGCTTTTGGCAAACCTGAAGTTTTTTTAGAGAAGTGTATTGTTAATCCACGCCATATTGAAGTGCAAATTTTAGCGGATACCAAAGGTGATGTCGTTCATTTGTATGAACGAGACTGCTCTATTCAACGCCGCAATCAAAAATTAATCGAAATAGCGCCTTCTCCTCAGTTATCAAAAACGCAACGAGAGTATATTGGTAATTTAGCCGTTAAAGCGGCGAAAGCAGTTGGTTATCGCAATGCGGGAACGGTTGAGTTTTTATTGGATGCAGAGGATCGCTTCTATTTTATGGAAATGAATACCCGTTTGCAGGTTGAGCATACGATTACCGAAGCAATTACTGGCGTTGATATTGTGCAAGAACAAATTCGCATCGCTTCTGGTCTACCATTGCGTTATAAGCAGAGTGAGATTAGTTATCGTGGTTTTGCGATTGAATATCGAATTAATGCAGAAGATCCTAAAAATGACTTCTTGCCTAGCTTTGGTAAAATTACCCGTTACTATTCACCTGGTGGCCCTGGCGTGCGGATGGATGCAGCTATTTACACAGGTTATGTTATTCCGCCCTATTACGATTCAATGTGCGCTAAGTTGACAGTATGGGCATTGGATTGGGAGCGCGTCATTGAGCGAGGTAAGCGTGCTTTAAATGATATCGAAGTGTATGGTGTGAAAACGACGATTCCTTACTATCAAGAAATTATGAATCATCCTGAGTTTAGAGCAGGTAGATTTAATACTGGTTTTGTCGAGGCGAATCCACAATTAACAAATTATGCAGTAGAACTCCCTCCTGAACTGATTGCCGCCGCTATTTCAGCCGCAATCGCAGCACATAATGGCATTTAATGAGTAAAGATTTAATTATGAAAAAAGTAAACATTACAGAATTAGTATTACGTGACGGACATCAATGCATGATTGCAACACGCTTGCGCACCGAAGATATGTTGCCTATTTGCTCTAAACTTGACTCTATTGGCTTCTGGTCTTTAGAAGCATGGGGCGGGGCAACATTTGATGCATGCGTACGATTTTTAAAAGAAGATCCTTGGGAGCGCTTAATTAAGCTACGCAAAGCTTTGCCAAATAGCCGCATTCAAATGCTGTTGCGTGGTCAAAACTTGCTTGGCTATCGTCACTATTCTGATGATGTGGTTGAGGCTTTTGTAAAAAAATCTGCTGATAATGGCGTAGATGTCTTCCGTATTTTTGATGCGATGAATGATATGCGCAACCTTAAAACATCAATTGATGCGGTTAAGAAGGTGAATAAAATTGCTGAAGGTACGATTAGTTATACTACCAGTCCAAAACACGATGTTGCCCATTTTGTCGCTTTAGCAAAAGAATTAGAGGCAATGGGTTGCGACACACTTGCCATTAAAGATATGGCAAGCTTGTTAACGCCACAAACGACTGCTGAGTTGGTTAAAGCCTTAGATCAGGCGATTAGCATCCCTATTCATTTACATAGCCATGCAACCTCTGGTTTAGCGAGCATGAACTTGATGCGCGGTGTTGAAAATGGCGCAACCATGATTGATACTTGCAACTCTGCCTTTAGTGAAGGTGCGAGCCATCCAACGACTGAAAGTATCATTGCTGCCTTGCAAGGCACAGAATACGACACTGGTTTAGACATTGGTGCGGTGCAAGAAGTAAGCGAATATTTCCGTGAAGTGCGTAAAAAATATTGGCAGTTTGAAAGTGCTTATACTGGCGTTGATACGCGCGTTTTGGTTAATCAAGTGCCAGGCGGCATGATATCCAACTTAAGCAATCAGCTTAAAGAACAAGGTTCTTTAGATAAAATGAATGCGGTATTGGCAGAAATTCCACGTGTGCGGGAAGATTTAGGCTATCCACCGTTAGTCACGCCAACTTCACAAATTGTTGGTACACAAGCTGTTTTAAACGTATTAACTGGCAAACGTTACTCTACGATTACCAATGAAGTGAAAAACTATTTCTTAGGTCAATACGGCAAGCCAATTGGTGAAGTGGATGCCGATGTGCAAAGAATGGCTATTGGCGATTCAGCAGTCATTGATTGCCGTCCAGCGGATTTGCTTAAGCCTGAGATGACAAAGCTGACCAGCTATGTAGACCGTCTTGCAAGAAGTGAAGAAGATGTTTTAACGTATGCTATGTTTCCAGATATCGGTGAAACCTTTTTAAAAGAACGAAATGCTAACTCGTTAGTACCTGAGCCACTTTTATCAAAAGAAGATGTGCATGCTAATGGACCGCGTTATGCGCCAAATGAGTTTAATGTCACTTTACATGGCGAAACTTTCCATATCAAATTAACAGGCACAGGCCATGAAGGCGAAGAAGTTCGTCCAATTTATGTGACGGTTGATGGTGTGGCTGAAGAAGTAATGGTAGAAACGTTAAGCGAAATCCAATTAACTGGGGGCGCACAAAGCAATGGCGCTAACGTTAAAAAGAAAGAATCTAGCAATGGCCGCCCTCGCCCACACCACAAAGGCTGTGTAACAACGGCAATGCCAGGCACTATTGTAGCGATCAAGGTTGCTATTGGAGATAAGGTTAAAGCAGGCGACCCTATCTTGGTAATTGAAGCCATGAAGATGGAAAATGAAATTGAAGCGTCAACATCAGGGACGGTTGTGTCTATTAATGTACAAAAAGGCGACAACGTAACACCTGATGAATCTTTAATTGAAATTCAACCAGATTAATATTCATCCCATCATCACAAAAGCCGACAGTAATTTCTGTCGGCTTTTTCTTGAATAAATGAGGCTTCCCATATGAAAAAAACACTTATCTTAGCTTCATCTTCGATTTATCGACGTGAGCTATTACAACGCTTACAAATCCCTTTTAATACTGTGTCACCGCATATCGATGAAGCCATTTTGAATGGCGAAAAACCACAAGAAACAGCGCTACGCCTTTCTCAAGAGAAAGCTAAAAAAGTAGGAGCAGAATATCCGCATGCGCTGATTATTGGCTGTGATCAAGTGGCAACACTGAATGGTGAACAACTCGATAAACCATTAAATCATAACAACGCAACCAAACAGTTACGTGCAATGCGTGGGCAAGAAGTCACTTTTCATAGCGCTTTGTGTTTATTTAATGCAGAAACTGGCAATATGCAATCAAAGGTCGTGCCTTATTTAGTCAAATTTAGAAAATTGACCGATGACCAAATAGAAAACTACTTAACAAAAGAACAACCCTATCATTGTGCAGGTAGTGCAAAATCTGAAGGATTAGGTGTTGCGCTTATCGAGCGCATGATAGGAGACGACCCAAATGCATTAATTGGGTTGCCATTAATCAGGCTAATTACTATGTTGCAAAATGAAGGTGTCAACATAATATAAGCCAGTTCGTTAATTGCCTCATTCACTTACTTTAATGGAGACTCAAATGTTTAAATCACGTTTTATGCTGCTTATTCTCAGTACCATTATTCCAATGCCCATTTTAGCCGCGGATAATGTGGTGGAACTCCGCAGCACACTCGACGATCAACAAAGTGTTGCTGTCACGATTTATAACAATGATTTAGCGTTGGTGAAAGATGTTCGCAATATTAATCTCAACCCAGGGTTAAATGCGGTTGCTTTAAGAGATGTTAGCGCGCAAATTAGACCAGAAACTGCATTATTGCGCAGTATTAATGCACCAGGTAGCCTAACACTACTAGAGCAAAATTTTGATTATGACTTATTAAGCCCAAGCAAGATGTTAGAAAAGTTTGTTGGCAAAACAGTTACCATTGTTAAAACAAATCCAGCGACAGGCGCTGAAACATCAGAAAAAGCCATGGTTTTATCGGCCAATAATGGTGTCGTACTTAAAATTGGCAGCCGCATTGAAGCTGGAATACCTGGCAGAATTGTTTATGATGATGTTCCAAACAACTTGCGTGACCGCCCAACGTTAATTACCCAATTCAATAATAAAGGCAAAGAAAACCAAACCGTAGAGCTGAGTTATCTAACGGGTGGATTAGGATGGAATGCGGACTATGTTGCAGAATTAAACGCTAAAGAAGACCGTTTGGATTTGTCTGGCTGGGTTACGATCAGCAATATGAGTGGTGCTAGTTATCAAAATGCAAAACTACAATTAGTTGCAGGAGATGTTAATCAAGTGCAACCTAATCGTAGGCCAATGGCAAAAACCATGCGCGATGATATGTTAATGGCAGAAGCATCGGCACCAATGAGTGAAGAAGGCTTGCTTGAGTATCATTTATATCGTTTAGAGCGCCCTACTACCATTGCAGAAAATCAGACTAAACAAGTGGCTCTGCTTTCAGCAACTGACATTCCAGCCCGTAAATCATTACTTTTACGCGGTGCAGATTATTATTACAGCAACCAATATGGTGAAATTGGCTCAAAATTAAAAGTCGATGTTTTTGTTGAGTTTGATAACAAAGAAGCCGCAAAATTAGGTATGCCATTACCAAAAGGCATTATGCGCGTCTATAAAAAAGATAGTCAGGGCAACGCTCAGTTTGTGGGAGAAGATACGATTGATCACACGCCAAAAAATGAAGTGGTTCGCTTAAAATTAGGTAGTGCTTTTGATGTAACTGCGGATAAAAAACAAACGGACTTTAAAAAAGTATCAGACAGAGAATATAAATCAGCATTTGAAATAACGCTTAAAAATGCCAAAAAAGAAGCAGTTACTGTAGTCGTACAAGAACCGATTGGAGGCGATTGGCAGATTCTTTCTGAAAGTGCAAAACATACTAAAGTGAACAGCCAACTTGCGCAATGGGAAATCAAAGTGCCAGCCGAAGGTGAAGCTAAGTTAACCTATCGCGCGATTGTTAAATACTAATGAGTGATACTCAAACGAATGCCAAATATGGCACCCTCTACTTTATCCCCGTCACAATGGGCGCCGATAATATCAGCCAAGTATTGCCGCCAGATGTGGTTACTTTGGCGCAATCGCTAGATGAATTTATCGTAGAAAACGAGAAAACAGCGCGTCATTTTTTAGGAGCAATTAAGCATCAAAAACCTATTCGCGAAATCACGCTTAATACATTAGATAAAAACACGGATGATAAAGATTTACCTGCCCTGCTTGTATCATTAATCGCGGGTCATGATGTCGGTTTAATGTCAGAGGCAGGCTGCCCTGGCATTGCTGATCCAGGCTCACGTTTAGCCGCATTAGCGCATAAAAAAGGCATTCGTGTAGCCCCTTTAGTGGGCCCTAGTTCAATTTTATTGAGTCTGATGGCGTCTGGTTTAAATGGTCAACGCTTTACTTTCCTAGGTTATCTGCCAGCTGACAAAGCGGCTCGTATCCAACAAATTAAAGCAATCGAACTACGTGCTAAAACGCACAATGAGACACAAATCTTTATCGAAACCCCTTTCCGCAATCAACATATGCTTGAAGACATTATGGCGCATTGCGGCAGTGAAACAGAGCTTTGTATTGCGTGTAATATTAGTTTGCCTGATGAGCTAATTGTCACCAAACGCATTCGCGCATGGAAGCAAACGACATTGCCTGACTTACACAAAAAACCGACCGTGTTTTTATTGTTGGCTTAAAATTAGCTTACGTACTGGTGCGTAACTACGTCTATGCACTGGTGATACGCCATACTGCTGTAATAAAGTCATGTGCGCGACGGTAGGATAGCCTTTATGTTGCGCAAAACCGTACATTGGATATAATTTATCCAATGCATATAAATCAGCATCACGTGCTGTTTTAGCTAGGATTGATGCTGCAGAGATGGCTTGCACTTTGCTATCACCCTTGATAATCGCTTTACAAGGCAAATCAATCTTAGGACATTTGTTACCATCGACTTGTACGAATATGTTTTTTGCAGATAAGACATGGCTAAACTGCTGCTGCATAGACTCAATTGCACGTTTCATGGCAAGTAAGCTGGCTTGTAATATATTGATTGCATCAATTTCTGCCACGCTACTACTTGAAATCGCCCAAGCTAATGCATGCTGTTTAATTTCAATTGCTAATGCATCACGTTTTTTTTCTGTGATTTTCTTGGAATCTGCTAGTCCTGCAATCAAATAATCAGGATTCAAAATAACAGCAGCGGCGTACACAGCGCCCGCTAGCGGCCCTCTTCCAGCCTCGTCAACGCCACAGATAAATTGATTCATGGCAGATAGGACAGAATGACATCAGCCGCTTTTTTAGCTGAGTTTTGTTTAAGACTTTTGTGGATGTCTGTAAACGCTTGCTTGATAGCCTTTAAGGCGATCGTGTCTTTTAGCATATCAGTCATTGTTTCATTGAGCTTTTCTGGTGTTGCATTTTTTTGTAACAACTCAGGCACAATAAATTTACCCGCTAATACATTTGGCAAGCCAACATAAGGTAAATAATGCATAGACTTTAGCAACCACCAACTCAGCGTAGGCATGCGATAAGTAATAATCATCGGCTGTTTCAATAATGCAGCCTCTAACGTTGCTGTACCAGAAGCAACAATCACAAAATCTGCTGCTTCCATTGCGTCATGCGCATGACTAAATAATAGTTTCATTTCCAGTGTGTTATCAGTACTTTTAGCTAACGCTCGCTCGAAAATATCACGGGTTTCTCTGGTAATCAACGGCACAAGAAATTTAGCAGAGGGATGATGTTGATTCATTAGCTCAGCTGTTTTTACAAAGAGTTCTGCATGTTGTTGCACTTCTGATTGGCGGCTGCCAGGCAACATGGCAATGATTAATTCATTTTGTCTTAATTTTAATAAATCACGAGCGGCAGCTTTATTCGGCCTTAATGGTAGCTCATCTGCAAGTGGATGGCCTACATAAGTAACAGGCATCTTAACGGACTCGTACAATGCTGGCTCGAATGGAAATAACGCCAACATATGCGTAACTGCCCGTTTAATTTTACGTATACGCCCCCCCCGCCACGCCCATATAGACGGGCTCACGTAATGAATAGTAGGTATACCTTGTTTTTTTAGTTTTCTCTCAAGCCAAAAATTGAAATCTGGTGCATCTATTCCAATAAAAACATCTGGTTTTTCTGCAAGAATCTGTTGCAACAAGCTTTTTCTTAATTTGAGTAATCCACGTAGGTGTTTAATCACTTCAAAATAACCACGAACTGACAACTTTTCCATGGAAAATAAAGAGGTTGCCCCTTCGTTCATCATTTTTGGTCCCGCAATACCAAAAAACGTTAAGTCCTTACGCTGCTTTTTAAGCGCACTGATTAAATGTGCACCCAGTAAGTCTCCTGAAGCTTCTCCAGCTACGATGGCAATTTTTGACATAGATACTTAACGATTAACGAATAATGCCGCGGGTTGATTGACTTAGCGATTCTGATAGTAATTGGATTTTTTCACACTGACTGTGCATCGCTAAGAGTTCATTTTTAGCTTCTTCTAAGCTTAAGCCTTTACGATATAATGTTTTATATGCACGCTTGATATAGGTGATTTCATCTGAGGTAAACCCGCGTCGTTTAAGACCTTCTGAATTAATGCCATGTGGCTTAGCGTCATAACCAGCGGCGGTTACATAAGCAGGAATATCCTTAAAAACAACCGAACCCACAGCTGTAATCACATGTGAACCAATCTTACAAAACTGATGGATTAGCGTAAAACCCCCTAGAATAGCAAAGTCATGCACGTCGACATGTCCAGCTAAAGTAGAATTATTGGCTAAAATGGTATTGTTTCCAACATTACAATCATGCGCAATATGCACATAGGCCATAATCCAATTATCGCTTCCTATTTTTGTTATGCCTTTATCTTGCGTCGTGCCCCGGTTAAAGGTACAAAATTCACGAATCGTATTATTATCGCCAATTTCAAGCGTCGTTGGTTCATCTATGTATTTTTTATCTTGCGGTTGTTCACCTAGTGATACAAATTGGAAAATGTGATTGTTTTTGCCAATCGTTGTTGGGCCTTTGATTACCGCATGACTGCCAATTCTAGTGTTAGCATCAATCTTTACACCCGCTTCAATAATAGAATAAGCGCCAACTTCTACGCTGCTATCTAACTCGGCTTTAGGGTCTATAATGGCCGTTGCATGTATTTTACTTTGCATAAATAACTTTAACTTTACTATCTATTATTATGATTTTTATATATTTTTTAAAATACACATCATACTAGCTTCTGCTACAACTGCGCCATCTACCGTTGCAACACCAGAATATTTCCAAATACCTTTTAAGATTCGATCAATTTTTACATTCAGGATAATCTGGTCACCCGGCGAAACTGGCTTTTTAAAACGAGCGCTATCAATGCCAGCAAAATAATAAACAGATTCTTCACTTGGTTTAAGATTCATGGTTTTAAATGACAATACAGCCGCAGCTTGCGCCATCGCCTCAACAATGAGCACGCCTGGCATCACTGGATGATAGGGAAAATGACCGGGGAAAAAAGGTTCATTAATGGTGACATTTTTTAAGGCGGTAATTTCTTTACCAACTTCCAATGAAATAACTCGATCAATCAGTACAAATGGATATCGATGAGGAAGATGATCTAAAATTTCATGAATATTCATGCTGCTATCATTGGTATCAGTCATATGGTGCTTTCTGTATTATTACTATCATTTTTTTGTATTCTAAACTGCTCAACTACACTCTCTAACACTTTGATCCTATTAGTCAATTGACTTAAATGGCGCATATTAGCTGCCGTTTTAAGCCATTCGTCATGGGCTTGAAACGACATTAATGCAGTATAAGTACCTGATTTTCTTATTGATCTTGTAATCATACTACCGGGAGAAATAGTGACATTATCTGCAATCGTTAAATGCCCTAATATCATTGCAGCACCCCCTATTTTACAATATTGTCCAATCACAGCACTACCAGCAATACCGACACAACCAGCAATGACCGTGTGTGCGCCGATTCGACAGTTATGAGCAATTTGTACAAGATTATCAATTTTGACGCCAGCTTCAATCACGGTGTCATCAATAGCGCCACGATCCACTGTGGTGTTAGCGCCGATATCAACATTATCCTTAATGATTACGCTGCCCACTTGAGGAATTTTGACCCATGCTTTAATGCCATTTGCATTATATTCTTCAGCATAACCAAAGCCATCATTACCAATAACCGCACCTGAAAACAAATGACAATAATTGCCAATTTTACAGCCGTGTTTAATCGTAACATTGGCTTCTAACACCGTGCCATTACCTAAAATAACATTTTGTTCAATGACACAGCCTGCGCCAATAGTTACTTGGTTTCCTATCGTCACATTTTTTTCTATCGTAACGTGTGATCCAATACCACAATCATTAGGCACGACAACCGAAGTGTCAATTACTGCACTGTCGTGAATGCCTTGCATCTTTTCTTGCTTAGGGTTGAGCAATTGAGACAGCTTGGCAAAGTATGCATATGGGTTGTCTGTGAGAATAACAGGTAATTGAGTTAATTCAGCATGCTCAGGTTTTAACACTACTGCACTTGCCTGTGTCGTTTGAAGTTGAGTTGTATATTTGGTGTCATTAAAAAAACTAATCGCACCTTTTGTTGCTAGCGCTAAAGAGCCAACACGGGAGATGATTAAATCATTGCTATTCGTTTGATGCGTTAAGCTTCCACCAAGTGCATCTATAATTTGTTGAAGTGATAAATGATTGTGCATAGACATTAAGCATGTGCTACTTTCCGCTTAATAGCTTCAGTACTTTCTCAGTAATATCAATTTTGGTGCTTGCATAAGCCACGCCGCTATACATTACAAGATCATAGCCCTCTGCTTCAGAAACCTTCTTAACGGCATTGTTGATACGGTCTTGTAAGTTTGATAGCTCTTCATTCTTACGAATATTGATATCTTCACGCAACTCACGTTGTTTACGTTGAAATTCAATCTTAAGATTGGTAGCTTGTCTTTGTTTGCTGCGACGATCTGCGCTGGTTAAAGCTGAGTTTTCATTTTCTAAAGCCGCTTCGATTGCAGAGATTTGACTACTCATTTTTTCTAACTCTAATGAGCGAGGGCTGAATTCACGTTCAAGTTTTTTTCCAGTTTCAGCTGTTTGCGGCGCTTCTTTGAGCAACTTATCTACCTGAACATAGCCAATCTTTAGCTCAGCGGCATGCGTGTTGAATGTCGTGACCATCATACAGGCTAAAAAAAGCGCTTTTATTATATTACTCAACTCAATCTCCAAGCTTTACAGAACATAATAGCATTCTACTATTAAACAACGCACATTTAAACACGACTAAAACTGCTGTCCAAATTGGAATTGCAGCGTCTGTGTATTATCGTTTTGTTCTTCGTTCAATGGAACGGCGAATACGATTTTTAAAGGTCCAAATGGAGAGAACCAGCTCACGCCAACACCCGTACTATACCGCAGCTCACCAAATCCTATTGTTTCATCATCACCAAATGCTCTACCCGCATCTAAAAATGCGCTTAGACGGAACTGTGATGAATCTTTAATGAAAGGAACAGGCACAAACACTTCGGCATTACCAACTACTTTTGTGGTACCGCCTACAGAAAAGTCATTACCTGTTACAGGATCAATATTTCTAGGACCGAGTGTGCCATTTTCAAAACCACGCACTGAGTTAACGCCACCCACAAAAAAGTTTTTAAAGAATGGGTAATTGCCGCTACCATAACTATCAGCATAGCCAAGTTCACCATTCAACATAAACGTTACATTTTTAAAGACATCTTTAAACCATGCATGTTGATACTCTAGTTTGTAATATTCCAAGTCTAAGCCAGGCACACTCACTTCAGCATTTAAACGCTGCAAAACGCCTCTGTTAGGGAATAAAACATTGTCTCTTGAGTCAAAACTCCAACCAGCGCGCAATTGTATTGAATTTGCATCACATCCAGAGGTATTGCCACAAAAGTTAAGGTACTGTATGGGGCTATTGGCTTGTAACTCAATCTTCGTTATATCCCCCGTTAAACCAACTGTGAAGCTACTTCTTTCAGTTAATGGCAAGCCGAACCTTACACCAAGACCATAAGACGAGCTTTGGTATGTACCAATATTTGATGTTTGTTGTGTATCAGTATCAACATCTCGTCTATAAATGTCAAAGCCACGACTAATACCATCAGGCGTAAAGTAAGGGTCAGTATACGAAAGTGAATAAATAGTGTTAAGGTTGCTTGTATTTATTTGTGCGTTGACCCGGTTACCCGTCCCTAAAAAGTTTTGTTGGCTAACGTTAAACCCAAGCACAACACCCTCGTTACTCGATAAACCAGCACCAAACTGTACGCTACCTGTTGATCTTTCCGATACATTGATATTTAAATCAACTTGGTCAGTATTACCTGGTACAGCTGGCGTTTCGATATCAACGTTGTCAAAAAACTGTGTACGGTCTAAACGTTCTTTAGAGCGTTTAATTTTATCACCAGCATACCAAGATGACTCTAATTGACGTAACTCTCTACGTATTGCAGCATCTTTTGTTCGGGTGTTGCCAGTTAAATTAATCCGTCGTACATAAACGCGTCGACCTGGATCAACGAAAAAAGTAAATCCTGCTGTTAACTGCTCTTTATTAATCTCTGGTACTGCATTGACATTAGCAAAGGCATAACCCTCATTACTTAATTTATCACTAATCGCTTGACTGGTTTCAGTAATCAATTGGCGATTAAAAGTATCGCCTTTTTTAAACTTGATCAACGGCTGCAAATCGGTTTCTGGCAACTTTAAATCACCAGATAACTTAACATCGCTAATGGTATATTTTTCACCTTCGGTGATATTGACGGTAATAAAAATATCTTGTTTATCCTGTGAAATAGCCACTTGGGTAGAGTCAACAGAAAATTCTAGATAGCCTTGATTAAGATAAAAAGATTTTAGTGTTTCTAGATCGGCAGTTAGTTTTTGTTTGGAGTATTGGTCATCTTTATTCCACCAACTCATCCAGTTCGGTGTTGTTAGTAAAAACTCGGCCCTAAGGTCATCCATTGTAAAGTCTTCGTTACCTACGATATTGATATCGCGGATTTTTGCAACCTTACCTTCTTCAATTTCAAAACGAACAGCGACGCGATTGCGCTCTAATGGGCTAACCACTGTTTTGACGGTAGCGCCATACTTACCTGTTGATAAGTATTGGCGCTTAATTTCTTGCTCTGCCCTATCCAATTCGGATTTATCAAAAATCAAACCTTCAGAAATGCCAATTTGTTTCAATCCTTCCATCATTTTGTCGGAAGGAAAAGAACGATTTCCACTAAACTCAATCGCTGCAATCGCAGAACGCTCTTGCACAGTGACCAAGAGCACATCACCTTCAGCCTCAATGCGGACGTCTTTAAAAAACCCCGTTCCATATAGCGATTTAATCGCGCGCGTCGCTTTTGCATCATCCATTGTATCGCCAACTTCTACTGGCAAATAGTTAAAAATAGTGCCTGGCTCAGTCCGTTGTAAGCCTTCCACCCGAATATCTTTGATGACAAAAGGATCTAGCGCCAACGCATATTGATGAAAAAGTGCGATAACTAATGCGGGAATGATGCGAGGTTTAAACAAATGATTATCCTGTAACTATTCGATTGATGTCATTAAAAATGGCTAAAAGCATAAGCAAGCCTAGTAATCCGAATCCGACTTTCTGCCCTAGCATCATTGTTTGCTCAGACACGGCCGATCCTTTGATAATTTCTGCCATATAATACATTAAATGACCGCCATCTAAAACAGGAATTGGCAAAAGGTTAAGTATACCAATACTGATGCTGACAAGTGCGATAAATCCTAAAAAAGGTTTCCATCCTAGGCCTGCGCTTTCGCCAGCGTAGCTGGCAATGGTCACTGGTCCACTTATACCCTTCCATGAAACTTTACCAGTGACCATATACCACATCATTTTTAAGCTAAAAATAGACGTTTTCCAAGTTTTTGAAATCGACATACCTAAGCTATCAATGCCAGAATAATATTGCTTAATCATGACTTTATTGAGTTGCTCATCATCCAATTTAACGCCTGCTCCAATTTTTCCGACCAATACATTATTTTCTTTAACGCCTTCAGGTGTTACGGTTTTGCTAATAAGCATTTGTTGGCGTTCTATATTAAAGTCTAATACTTGATTAGGATTAGCTTTAACGATATTAACAACATCACTCCACGTTGCCGTTTGTGATGTATTAATAGCTAATATTTTATCATCTGCCAGCAAACCAGCCTTTTCTGCAGCACTGTTTGGTAAAATTTGGGCAAGTACAGGCGTCATCTCGGGTCTGTAAACGGAGATGCCAATTTCATTCAGAATATCACTTTCAGCTTCTTGAGCTAAACCAGCCAAATTAAGTTGATGTAAATGCAGTTCATTAGTATCGGTCACTGCTTTAATCTCAACCGTTTCATTTTCTAATGCTGATTCAAACAGCATAAAGCCAGCTTCTGACCAAGTGCTGACTACTTTATTATTGATGGTTTGAATCATTTCACCTGTTGTTAAATTCGCTTGCGCAGCGAGACTGTTTGGCTGAACCTGGCCAATAATCGGCAAAATGCCAGTGACGCCCTGCATAAATAAAAACCAATAAATCAGAATCGCCAGCAATAAATTAGCCATTGGGCCAGCAATCACGATGGCAATTCGTTTATAAACAGATTGTCGATTAAAGGCGCGCGCTAAATCGGCTTCAGAATAATCATGGTCAAGCGCTTCGCCAGCTTCTTTTTCAGCTTTTAACTCACGCTCGTCTAACATTTTCACATAACCGCCCAGAGGAATCGCCGCTATTACAAACTCAGTTTGATCAACACCGAGCGTCTTTTTCCATAAAGGCTTGCCAAAACCAATCGAAAATCGAATTACTTTTACACCACACCAACGCGCAACTTGAAAATGACCATATTCATGAATGGTTACAATTACTCCTATCGTGAAAATAAAAGCAAGAAGCGTTAACAAGCGAGTACCTTAGCTTTTTTTGAAAGGGGTTGTGCTGAACAGGAAATCCAATCATTCGCATATTGTCTTGCCAAACGATCGACTTCAACTAGCTGCTCAATAGAAGTTACGCTTTCAATAGCCAAATTATTCAGCGCAGCAGTAATGAGCGCTGAGATGTCATTGAATCTAATTTGTTCTTTTAAAAAGGCATTGACCGCCACTTCATTGGCTGCATTGAGAATCGTGGAAGCAGTGCCGCCAGCATTAAGCGCATCGTAGGCCAACTGTAAACATGGAAAACGTTGCGTATCTGGCGCTTCAAACTCAAGCTGGCCAATGTTTAGAAAGTTCAAAGAGCTAACGCCAGAATCAATACGCTCAGGATAAGCTAACCCATAAGCAATAGGAGTTCGCATGTCAGGATTGCCGAGTTGCGCTAGTACACTGCCATCGACGTATTCAACCATCGAGTGAATCACACTTTGTGGATGCACTACCACTTCTATTTGTTGTGGCTTAGCATTAAATAACCAGTGCGCCTCAATAACCTCAAGCCCTTTATTCATTAAAGTGGCAGAATCGATAGTAATTTTTGCGCCCATCACCCAGTTTGGATGCTTAAGTGCCATTGCAGGCGTCGCTTCATCTATCTGTGCCTGCGTATGCTGCCTAAAAGGCCCGCCAGAGGCCGTTAGAATGATTTTGCGAATACCACCAGCATTTAAATTTTCAAGCCCTTCAGGCGACATTACTTGGAAAATAGCATTATGTTCACTATCAATCGGCAATAAAGTGGCGCCACCCTGTTTAACCGCATCCATGAACAAACTCCCAGCCATGACCAGGGTTTCTTTATTCGCTAATAAAATACGTTTCCCTGCTTTGGCTGCCGCCATCGCTGGCTTTAGTCCAGCGGCACCGACAATCGCCGCCATGACCGTATCGACTGCAGCATCGCTGCAAACTTGTTCTAAGTTTGATAAACCAGATAAAACAACGGTTTTGCTATCATGCACTTTTAATTGGCTAGCAAGTGCTTGAGCTGCTATCGCATCTAACATCACTGCATATTGTGGCTGAAAATTCAAACACTGCTGTAACATCACATTCGCATTGGTATTAGCCGTCAGTGCAAATACTTTATAACGTTGTGGATGGCGCGCAATCACATCCAGCGTTTGTTCGCCAATTGTGCCAGTGCTACCTAGAATTGTAACGTTTTGCAATTAACTTGCCGCCTGAATGTAATTGAATATATAAATCGCCAACACAGCAATGGGCAAGCTAGGTAATAAGCCGTCAATACGATCTAAAATCCCACCATGACCTGGCAAGATGTTGCCACTGTCTTTTTTGTTAAATTGTCGTTTGATTAACGATTCAAATAGATCGCCAACAACGCCCAACGCAGTTACAATCCACAACAGTGGGAAAATGGCTAAGTTGCTTGCGAGCCCACTAGCATACAACACACTAGCAAAAACCGTGACACCGATGAATGCACCTAACACACCCTCCCATGTTTTACCGGGGCTAATGCTAGGGGCAAGCTTATGCTTACCAAAGTTTTTCCCTGCAAAATAAGCCGAAGTATCTGCAATCCAAATGGTGGCTAATAAACTGAGCAACAACCAAGGATTAGCCCCTTTTGCAAAAATGAGTGCTAACCATAGTGGTAAGATGATTACAAACCCAATCATCATCAACACAGCTTTATTTCGTGCAATAAAATATTTTGCGAGTAAAACAGGTGCCAAAAAAATCCAAAAAATTAAACTAACCGCAAAAATTAGTAAAGACTGATAAAACAACCAATGAAATCCATACTGCATCAGTAAAGCTAATAACAATGCACCAAACGCAGCACCAATAACAGCATAGGCAATGGATACTGACTTCGGCAAGTCAATCAAGCTTGCCCATTCGTAAAGGGCGGCAACGGAAATAAGCAGCATAATCATTGCCCAAATAATATTGGAAGCTAAAAACAGTGCTGGCAAGAATGCAGCAATAAGCGCTGTTGCAGTGATAATTCGAGTTTTAAGCATAATTGTTATTCAATTTAGACATTCGTCATTTGTTCACTTGTACGTCCAAACCTGCGTTCTCTTTCTTGATAAGACGTCATTGCTCGGTCGAAAGCCGCTTCGTCAAAGTCGGGCCACAAGGTGTCGGTAAAGTAAAATTCAGTATAAGCTAATTGCCATAGTAAAAAATTACTGACGCGCTTTTCACCACCTGTACGAATAAATAAGTCAGGTTCTGGTGCATAATGCATGCTAAGAAATGACGCTAAATCTTCCTCTTCAAAATGTTTTTGTGCTTCATGGTGAGTGGCAACCATCTTATTCATGGCTTGCAACAAGTCCCATCGCCCACCATAGTTAGCTGCAACGGTTAACGTTAAGCCAGTATTGTCTTTGGTGAGCGACTCTGATGCTTCAATTTGCTGAACTAACTCATCCGAGAAACGACTACGGTCACCAATCAATATTAGGCGAATATTATTTTCATGCAATTTGACGACTTCACGCTTCAAGGCATCCATAAAGAGTCCCATTAGAAAAGAGACTTCTGCTTCTGGCCGACGCCAATTCTCGCTACTAAAGGCAAATAGTGTTAGATATTTAATATCTAATTGGACACATTTTTTGACTACATCGCGGACCACTTCTACACCACGTTTATGTCCCGCAATCCTTGGTAGAAAGCGCTTGCGCGCCCAACGTCCATTGCCATCCATGATAATAGCAATGTGATTAGGCAACTGATTGACATCAGGAATACCTTTGGTTGAGCTAGAAAAAAAGCTCTTAGCAAACAATCCCTTTGTTGATAAGCCCAAAGTTAATCCGATTAAACAGCCATTAAATCGGCTTCTTTAGCCACTAGCAATTGGTCGATATCCGCAACTGCTTTATCAGTTAACTTTTGCACAATTTCTTGCGTACGGCGCTCATCATCCTCGCTGATTTCTTTATCTTTAATCAGTTTTTTTAGCGTGTCATTGGCATCTCGTCTGACATTACGCACAGCCACTTTTGCATTTTCACCTTCACTGCGGACGATTTTCGTTAAATCGCGTCGACGCTCTTCGGTTAGCATTGGCATTGGCACACGAATTAAGTTGCCGTTCGTTGCTGGGTTTAAGCCTAAATCGCCATCACGAATCGCTTTCTCCACTTTAGAAACCATGTCTTTTTCAAAAGGCTGCACATTAATCGTATGTGCATCACCCAAATTCACGTTGGCAACCTGGTTGATCGCAACCATAGACCCATAATACTCAACCATGATGTGGTCTAATAAGCCAGTATGTGCTCGACCAGTACGAATCTTTTGCAAGTCATTTTGCAATGCCTCAATAGACTTTTGCATCTTTTGCTCGGCCGTTTTTTTGATATCCTCCAACATTTGCTTCTCCAACTAATTAATTAACGCTGTTTAAAATAATTGTTTTTATTTGATCACGTGTGTGCCTTCATTCTCACCCAGCACGACGCGCATTAATGCACCTGGTTTGAAAATACTAAAGACACAAATTGGTAAATTTTGATCGCGACATAAAGTCAATGCTGTTGCATCCATTACTTTTAAATTTTTATTAATCGCCTCATCAAACGTCACCGTTTCATAGCGCGTCGCCTCAGGATTGGTTTTCGGGTCTGCTGTATAAATACCATCAACCTTCGTTGCTTTTAAAACAATCTCAGCATCGATTTCCATGCCACGTAAAGCAGCCGCTGTATCCGTTGTAAAGAATGGGTTGCCAGTTCCCGCAGCAAATATCACAACACGCCCTTCTTCCAAATAGCGAATCGCTTTGCCGCGAATGTAAGGCTCAGCCACTTGCTCAAGCTTTAATGCTGATTGCACCCTGGCCTTAATGCCGATATTACGCATCGCATCTTGTAGTGCCATCGCATTCATGACGGTTGCTAACATACCCATATAATCCGCTGTCGCTCTATCCATGCCGGCAGCAGCTGGCGCAACGCCACGGAAAATATTACCACCACCAATCACAATAGCCACTTCGACACCCAAGTCTACAACAGCTTTAATTTGCGCCACAATATCATCAATGGTTGCGCGATTGATACCATAAGCATCATCACCCATTAAAGCCTCACCAGAAAGTTTGATAAGGATTCGTTTATATGCGGCTTTTGCCATTTTTATTCCTAAATTTTAACTGATGATATTTAATCACAAATGGTCTCAAGCTCCAAAGAATCTCAGCAAAGAATCTTCAAGAAATAAAGAATATTCGAGTAAATTTGGACCAAAAAAAAGTGGGCCGGCTTATCCGCACCCACTTTTTTTAATTTGTTTAAATTGAATTAAACTTTTGCAGCTGCAGCCACTTCAGCAGCGTAATCAACCACTGCTTTTTCAATACCTTCACCTACGGTATACATTGAGAATGAAGCAATGCTTGCATCTTTTGACTTAAGTAATTGCTCAATGCTCATTTTGTCGTTTTTAACGAACATTTGATTAAGCAATGTCACTTCTTTCAAATACTTACTAACAGTACCTTCTGCAATTTTTTCTACCATTGCCTCAGGCTTGCCTGCTTCTAAAGCTTTTTCAATCGCAACACGTCGTTCTGTTTCGATTAATGCAGCATCCACGCCATCAGCATTCAATGCTTTTGGTTTTGCCGCAGCGATATGCATCGCAATGTCTCTACCTAATTCATCATCGCCACCTACAAGGTCAACTAACACGCCGATTTTGCCACCGTGAATATAGCTAGCAAGCTTACCTTGCGCTGCAATACGCACAAAACGACGTGGTGTAATATTCTCACCAATTTTGCCCGCTAGTTGCGCGCGTGTTTCTTCAACGGTTGCGCCTTCCATTGGTAACGCAGCTGCAGCGGCCATGTCTGCTGGATTATGTTCATTAATTACTGATGCCAATGCACCAACGTAAGCAAGAAATGCTTCATTTTTTGCACAGAAGTCTGTTTCTGAGTTTACTTCTAACAAGGTGCCTATTTTGCTATCAGCAGTTAAGCTAATGCCAACAATACCTTCCGCAGCAAGGCGGCCTGCCGCTTTACTTGCTTTGTTACCAAAACGAACGCGTAAAATTTCTTCGCCGCGACTCATGTCACCTTCAGCTTCAGTTAACGCTTTTTTGCAATCCATCATTGGCGCATCTGTGCGCTCACGTAATTCTTTTACCATACTAGCGGTAATAGTAGTCATACTGCACTCCTTAAAATTGAATGTATAACTTTAAGTTATATAAATAATCTATTGATTTTAAAATTAAAAAGCTGGAATAAATCCAGCTTTAATTTGATAACAGCTTACTCTGCTGAAGCAGCTTCTGTTTCAGCTACTTCTACGAACTCTTCAGTTTCGCTAGCTGATTTAGCTAGGTCTGCCAATGAATTAGCACGGCCTTCTAGTACAGCATCCGCCATACCACGTGCATATAAACGAATCGCACGGCTAGAGTCATCATTACCAGGAATCACGTAAGCAACACCTTCAGGTGAATTGTTAGTATCAACCACACCAATTAATGGGATACCCAATTTTTTAGCTTCAACAACAGCACCACTTTCATGACCAACGTCAACAATGAAAATAGCATCTGGCAAGCCGCCCATCTCTTTAATACCACCGATAGAACGCTCTAGCTTCTCAAGCTCACGCTTGTAACCTAAGGCCTCTTTTTTAGCGAATTTTTCCATGCTGCCGTCTTCAACCATTGCTTCAAACTCTTTAAGGCGTTTGATTGATTGTTTAACAGTTTTATAGTTGGTCAACATACCACCTAACCAACGGTGATTGACATAAGAACAACCAGCGCGTTGTGCTTCTTCTTTCATGATGTCACGTGCTTGGCGTTTAGTACCTACGAATAGAATACGACCTTTATTAGCAGCTAATGTACGCACATATTTTTGTGCATCTTCAAATAGCGGTAATGTTTTTTCAAGGTTAACAATATGAATTTTGTTACGATCACCAAAAATGTACTCAGCCATTTTAGGATTCCAATAACGGGTTTGATGGCCAAAGTGAACGCCGGCCTCAAGCATCTGACGCATAGTTACAGACATAGTAATACTCCAGTAAGGGTTAAAAATTACA
>JBFJJN010000014.1:0-51661 GCA_041612255.1 Methylophilaceae bacterium
ATAGCGACTGATATCGTGTTTATTACATTGTGATATCTGCCGTTCTTTGATAAATTGACGCAATGATTGGCTTCATCACAAAGCGCTTCACTTTTACACTTATTCTCTGCTTGGGAATGATGCAACTGCTGTCGCCTTTTCTACATGCACATTACAATAATAATGTGCAAAGTGATGCCTCTTTATTGCATATCCACACAATACAAATACATTCTACAGCTAAATCGCTATCACTTAATGATGTTAGTGATATACACACTGAGATAGTTGCACGGAATCTTGACTCTGCAGTCGTCGATATTGGACAGGGAGTAACCAATGAGCAGTATTTCGATGCATCTGCTGTTGTTTTAGTGTTTATTGCCATGATTAGCTTGGTTGCTACATTCTTGTCACCTCATTTCACGCCCTTACCTACTTTTAAACAGAGTTATTCTAACCGGCGACCTTTGTCGCGAGGCCCACCAAACGCTTAAAAATGCCGATTTGAACGATGTCGTGTGGCATTCGTTATTGTTATTTTTAGGAGTTTTCAATGAAATTTTTTACATGGCTATCTGCCTTCTGGATGGTGTTGATTTTGGCATTTCCATCGGCTTGTCTAGCCGTTGATATTGTCGTCACACATGAGGATGAATTACAGGTAAGTCCCGAGTTAAGTTTACGTGATGTGTTAAACGCAACAGTCAAGCATCAACCACAGCAAGCACAATTGCAATCGCAGGCATATGGCGTTAAAGCCAAAAAAGCACTTGCAGATAGTTTCTTGCCGTACTCACCTGCTATTTCGCTTTATCATCAGAATGACACCTTAGGCAGTGGCCGGGGTGAACGTGAGTATGAGGCAGCTCTAGAGTTACCAATATGGTTGCCCAATCAGCGAGATGCGAGAGCTAAAGTCGCAGACATGAGTGGGCGTAATTTTGAAGCTGGCCAAGCGAGTTTGTCTATAAGAGCAGCTGGCCTTTTACGCGATGCCTTATGGGAAATTGCACTAACAACAAATGCGCTTGCATTGTCTGAAGCGAAGCTTGTCAGTGCGCAGACGCTACAAGAAAAAGTGAACAAATCTGTGTTAGCGGGTGAAGCTGCTAAAACAGATTTGCTTCAAGCGCAACAAGCAACTTTGCTTGCAACTAAGAATAAAGTACTAGCACAAGCAGAAGTGATGCATGCGCAATTTAGATACAAGTTACTGACTGGCATAGACCAATTGCCGCACAGTTATAAAGAGCAGAAGTCTGAGTTGATTGGCTTTGAACAATCCCCCACTTGGCAGGAAATACTGACTAAGGTGGAAAGTGCAGAACAATCTCGTCATCTCGCACAGATTGAAAAGAAGGAAAACGTGCAGGTGCAGATTAATGCAAGATCAATTATAGGTGCCTTCGATACGAAATATAATCAAAGCATGGGTGTGAGCATAAGAATTCCATTCAATATTGCAGCGAGTACGTCCCCGATAACGGCAGCCTCGGAAATGGCTTTAGGAAGTGCGTTGTCAGAACGCGATGTATTAAGAAATGCTTTAGAAGCTGCTTTACATGAGGCCGATCATAATCTTGAGGTGAGTGAGCAAGAGTTGTTGATTGCTAAACAACATGATGCGATTGCTAAAGAGAGTTTACGTTTGGCGGAAAAAGCCTATTCACTAGGCGAGCACGATCTTGCCACTTTACTACGAATTAAAGATCAGGCGTTTGAAGCAGAGCGCAGTTACCGTGCCACGGAAATACAACATCAATGGAATATTGCTAGATATAACCAAGCTGTAGGAGTTTTACCATGAAACAATTAACGAGTCTTTTATTAATCACTTTGTTGCTACCTATTTCTGTACTGGCTGAGACGCTAGTGCTCAATGATGCACAAATTAAGAAAATGCAAGTCAAGATGACGGCAGTGAGTGATAGTCGAAATGGCTTTACCCGCACTTATAGTGGTGAAATCATGGTGCCCAATCAACAAACTCAAATAGTCAGTGTGCCGCAACAGGGTTTAGTGACTGCATTAACGGTTGCAACTGGTCAGGAGGTGAAAAAAGGCCAAGTGATTGCACAATTAAGTAGTACTGAGTTCATCGGTTTGCAAGGGGAATATCTGCAAGCGATAACGAAATTGGCTTTAGCCGTTAAAACTGCAAGCCGTGATAAAGCCTTGGCAGAAGAGGGGATTGTTCCACAGCGACGTTATCTTGAATCACAAAGTGCGCAAGTCGCCTTGCAAACTGAAACGTTGCAGAAAAAGCAGTCTTTACGATTGGCAGGCATGTCAGAGGCGAGTATTAACCAATTAAATAGTGCAAGTAAAATGCAAAGTGTCGTGAATATTGTCGCACCAATGTCAGGTCAAGTCGTTGCACAACACGCAAAAGTAGGAGACCGATTGGATAGTGGCATGCCGTTATATCAAATCGCGCAACTTAATCCGCTATGGGTAGAGATGAATGTGCCCATAGAAGAAGCGGCTAATCTTGCAAATGGTTTGAAAGTGACAATACCTAAAAGCAATGCAAGCGGTCAAATCATTGCAATATTACGTAGTGTGAATAAAGCGACGCAAACTTTACAGGTGCGTGCAGAAATCAATCAAGGCACGCAAACGTTATCCTTAGGTCAGTTTGTTGAAGTGGCATTGTCGATTAAAACCGAAGGTGATCGCTTGCAAGTGCCAACATCTGCCCTAGTTAGAAACGGTCAACAAAGCGTTGTGTTTAAACGCATTAAAAATGGTTTTGAGATAGTACACGTCACATTAATGAATGAAGACAGTGAATATGCATTAGTTAAAGGTGAACTAAGTGCGGGTGACCAAATTGCCTCTAAAGGATTAGCTGCGCTTAAAGGCAGTTGGTTAGGGCTAGGTGGAGAATAATGCTTAATTTTATTGTTGAATTTTCATTGCGCCAACGCATTATGGTGTTGGTGCTAGCGTTCATATTAAGTATTGCCGGTTTTTTAGCCTATCAGCAATTGCCTATTGATGCTTTTCCAGACGTTTCATCGACGCAGGTAAAAGTGATTGTGAAATCGCCAGGTATGACGCCAGAAGAAGTTGAAATGCGGATTACTGCACCGATTGAGGTGGAAATGTTAGGTATCCCTAAACAGTCGGGTTTACGTTCCGTTGCTAAGTATGCGTTGACTGATATTACGGTAGATTTTGAAGATGGCACTGATATTTATTGGGCGCGTCAGCAAGTCAGTGAGCGATTAAGCAATGTATGGGGAAATTTACCTACGAATGTGACAGGCGGTATCGCGCCAATGACGACGCCTTTGGGTGAAATGTTTATGTTTACCGTTGAGTCTGAAACGTTGAGCTTAGAAGAAAAGCGCAACATCCTCGACTGGGTGATACGACCACAATTAAGAACAGTACCTGGCGTAGCCGATGTTAATGCCTTAGGCGGTTTAGTGCGAACATTTGAAATTGTACCTAATAACGCAAAAATGTATGCACGTGGCGTTAGTTTAAATAGCTTACGGGATGCGATTATTGATAACAATCATAATGATGGTGCAGGTCGATTAACTGACAATGAAGCTGCGCTATTAGTCCGTTCGGAAGGGGCTATTAAAACCTTAGATGATGTGCGTAACATTGTGGTGAACAGCGAAGATGGCAACCCTGTCTTTATCGCGGATATTGCAGAAGTTCGTATTGGCGCATTGACACGCTATGGCGCAGTGACAGCCAACGGCAAAGGGGAGGCTGTTGAAGGACTGGTCCTTGGCTTACGGGGTGCTAATGCGCGTGCTGTTGTTGATGGTGTACGTGCAAAATTATTAGAAATTGCACCAACTTTACCAAAAGGAGTAACGACGAATGTCTTCTACGATCGAGGCAACTTAGTTGAACGTGCTGTTCATACTGTGAATAAGGCGTTAACAGAAGCGGTTGTGCTAGTCATTATTCTATTGATTTTATTTTTAGGAAATTGGCGTGCTGCATTGACGATTGCTTTTTCGTTACCATTAGCTGTTTTGACGACTTTCTTATTGATGAAACAATTTGGACTGTCCGCCAATCTAATGAGTTTGGGAGGTTTAGCAATTGCCATCGGTATGCTGGTCGACTCATCAGTCGTGGTTGTGGAAAACATTATTTCTCATTTGGCACATACGCCCGATAAACATGTGCAATCAAAAATGAGCATCATCATGAATGCGATGCGGGAGGTTAGCTTGCCCGTTGCGTCTGGTGTGGTGATTATTGTTACCGTGTTTTTTCCGTTGTTAACACTGCAAGGTTTAGAGGGTAAGTTATTTTCACCCGTAGCCATGACCATTATTTTTGCCTTGGCAGGGTCATTGGTTTTGTCTCTAACGGTCATTCCTGTAATTGCTTCATTTTTAATTAAAGATCAACATGAAGAGGATCCGTGGTTGGTCAGGAAGTTGTCGGCCATTTATGCGCCTGCATTAAAAAAAGCCATGTTACATCCCAATAAGTTACTGGCTGGCGCAGGTATTTTATTGGTATTAACTGTTGTTATTTACTTCTTTATTGGTAAAACCTTTATGCCAGTGATGGATGAAGGTGACATTATCATTGGGGTAGAAAAGTTACCTTCGATTACCTTGCAACAGAGTTTGACAACCGATTTAAACATACAGAGCAGCATTTTAAGTCAAGTGCCTGAAGTCAAAGGCATGTATTCGCGAGCAGGTTCTGACGAGTTAGGTTTAGACCCAATGGGGTTAAATCAAACCGATCATTTTTTAGTATTAAAGCCACGTGATGAATGGGGCGTTGATAGTAAAGAGGCTTTAATTGAAAAGCTACGTACTGTTATGAAACAAACGCCAGGGTTGGATTTTAGTTTTACTCAGCCAATCGATATGCGCGTTAACGAGATGGTTTTGGGCGTTAGGGGCGATTTAGCGATTAAAGTTTTTGGTGAAGATTTAGATGCACTGAATGAAACCGCACAAGCGATTGTCGGTGTTTTGGGTAGTATTGACGGTAGTCAAGATGTTTATACGCCAGAGAATAGTGGTATTCAATATCTGCAGATTAAGGTTAATCGCAGTGCTGCGGGCAAACTTGGACTGACAATAGCTGAAATTAATCAAATTCTGCAAACTCAAATAGAAGGCCAACAGTTAGGGATAGTGCAAGAGGGAATAAGGCGCACGCCAATTTTATTGCGAGGCGGTGATGATGTGAGGCTTTCACCGAGTAATTTTAGCCATTTGCTGATGACATTACCCAATGGCAATAACATCCCATTATCAAGCATAGCAAGTTTGGAGCGTACAGAAGGTCCTGTCAAAATAGACCGTGAACGTGGTATTCGCATGGTGGTAGTGACGGCTAATGTAAAAGGGCGTGACTTGGTGAGTTTTGTTGAGGAAGCTAAACAAAAAGTCAGTGCGCAAGTCAAGTTGCCACAAGGCTACTGGATGAAATGGGGTGGCCAGTTTGAAAATCAGCAACGTGCCGCACAGCGCCTTAGTATTGTGGTGCCCATTGCGATTGCGCTCGTCTTTTTGTTGCTTTATCTAACCTTTGGCTCAATCAAATTAGCCGCCATGATTCTATCGAATATTCCGCTGGCAATGATTGGCGGTGTATTTGCGCTATGGATATCTGGAGAATATTTATCAGTGCCAGCTTCCGTCGGATTTATTGCGCTATTGGGTATTGCTGTTCTCAATGGTGTAGTGATGGTCTCGTATTTTAAACAATTGGATTATGAAGGGATGCAAAAAAGCTTAATTGCTTTTGAAGGTGCAAAGCGTCGCTTAAGACCAGTATTAATGACCGCTAGCATTTCAGTATTTGGACTGATTCCACTACTGTTTGCGACAGGGCCAGGCTCTGAAATACAGAAGCCACTAGCCATTGTCGTTATTGGTGGATTAACAACTTCTACGTTGTTAACCCTATTTATTCTACCGATTTTATATCAACGTTTTTTTGGGAAAGATTAGGGCATGTGAGATTATGGTAGGTGGCTTTGGGGACAAACTGTCGCATAGTTTTGCTATGTCAATGAGTACTGTCGGTTCATTGCTACCGTTTAAGTTTGAGTTTATTATTAACCTCAGGGAATTAAGCGACTACGTTTTAACAATATCAATCGTGATTGCTTTGTCTTACAAGTACTTTCGATTCATCTATCTATATTAGATAAGCATTGGCGCAACTTTAAATGATGTAACATTACATACAGTAATGCCCAAAGATTCGATTCTTAAAAGAGTTAACTAGTTTATAGAAGCGTACGGTTAACCCTTACTCATCTTACTAATACTGAACAGACAAGTTATAGGATTTAAATGAAAACCATTATTTACATACTAGCCATTTTAATTACCCTTGTATCAATAACAGCGAATGCTTTAACAAAAGCTGAGAGTAAAAAGAAAAGCAAAGATAAATCTAAAGAATCAACTCAAGTAGATCCGACGTATGTCATTGAAATTGGTTATCCAACTATCATAATGGCGTTCAATTCAGTTAAAGAACGCAAAGATACTGTTTTAAAAGCCAATGCCAAACCCTTTGGTTGGCAAGAGCGAGTTGGTCCTTGGCATGTTGTTAAAGAAGGTAAAAATATTGAATGGGCATTTACCGAAGGTGGACATTATGCACACCCCAGTGTAGTTAAACGAATAATAGATGTCGGCTCTACAGATCACATCAATGTGGATATGGCGTTTCAGTGTGTGGCTGCGAATATGGCCGATTGTTATAAATTATTAACTGAGTTTGAAGAGGTTAATAAACTCATCCATAAAGTGTATGAAAAGAAATTTATCACAGGTGGTGGTGTGGCTGTATGGAAAGGAGTTGATAGCTTAGAATAAGCAATCGACTTTAACATATAAGGAAAGTCCATTGACATTGCATGCACTCTTAGATGCTAAATGAATTCAATAAAGCTATGGCGAATGGCGTCAATTAGATTGTCAACCCCTCCAGTAGGTAAAAAATTACTTATCGAGAGGGACCGTTTTGGACATTCATAAAAGTTTGCAGTGGACTGACTTTAATAGCAGAGCTACTTGGTAGCGAGAGTCCGCATTTTGGAATTTATCGCCTTTTGGTAATCAACCCAATTAATAATCCAAAACTAATAATAATAAATAACCAATTGCCCCAGAATACGTAAGGTGTGGTCCCTTTATAGCCTTGTGCGGTCACATTAAGCGTCGTTTTAACATCATGTGGCGCATGGGCAAGTACATAGCCATGTTGATCTATCATCGCTGTTGCGCCAGTATTCGTTGCACGTAATACCATACGGCCTGTTTCTAATGCACGCGCTTGAGAGAATTGCATGTGTTGATCGGCGGCGTAGGATTGGCCATACCAAGCGTCATTGCTGATGTTGACTAATATTGTGGCTTCGGGCAGTTGGCTAATAATTTCTTCACCAAAGACATCTTCATAGCAAATATTAACCGCGACTTTTTGATTTTTTAATAACATGGGTTGTTGCTTAGCGCCACCACGTGATAAATCGCTTAGTGGCATATTGAGCCAATCACGATATATCCATCCAAATATATGTTTTAAAGGAATGAACTCACCAAAAGGCACTAGGTGATTTTTGCTGTAGGTTTGCGTTGGCGCAGATCCGAGGCTGAATGCACTATTAAAATATTCCTGCGTATTTTCCTTGTAATCAACCATACCAACAATGATATTGCTATTGTGCTGTTTGGCATGTGTGCTTAATGTGGCTTTGATAGCAGGGTCAAGCTGACTGGCAATGACAGGTAATGCGGTTTCTGGCAGCACAATTAAATCAGCTTGGCTACTGGTTGCCATGGCGACATATTGGGCGATTGTGCTTTGCGCCGTATCTGGCGACCATTTAATATCTTGCGGAATGTTACCTTGAATGAGACTTGCACTGAATGCTTTGCCAATTGCTGATGACCAAGGCACCACTTTTAAAATGCCACCAACAGCAATAAATAGCGTGATTGCGGTTATGACATTGCGTCGCCAAGTTGCGTTGATGGGTTGCTGTTTGTTAGCTAGCCAAATGCCGATGCAAGCCGCAATGCCGACAGTGATGGCTGATACACCATATACGCCAATAATCGGCATATAACCTGCAAGAGGACTGTGTGGCGTCTGGCTATAACCAATCGTTAACCATGGAAAACCAGTAAAAATCCAACTACGCACCCAATCAGATAAACCCCATAATACGGCAGTGCTGATACTTAAATAACCTATTCGTTTGCTGAAATAGCCAACCAATGCGGGAAATAGCGCCATAAATGCACATAAGCAAAACGTGCAAAATCCTGCAAACCACCAAGGCATTCCGCCAAAATCATGCAAGCTAATATAAATCCAATAAATACCAACTGTATATAAACCTAAGCCAAATTGAAAACCCAGTGCTAAGCTAGCTTTTGCTGTGGGTGATTTTTTCCACAAATAGACGATGCCGATTAGTGAAATAATGGTGGTAGGAAAAATATAAAATGGCGCAAAACCGAGTACAGCAAACGCACCAAGTAAGAAGGCAAATAAAGGCTGGAGTTTTTTAGACATGGTGTGAATGATTTTAATGTAAGTCAATATTGATGGATTCTTAGCACGCTCAGTATAAGTGAAAGCGGACAAATGTTAAAAAAAGTTAATGACAGCATAATGAACAGACTGTGCCTTGACAACGGCTGACGTGCGGTAGACTATGATCGTTCGGTTATGAAATATAATTCAAATCTAATAGGGGAGACAAAAGAATGAGTATGTGTTCAGAGTTTAAAGAGTTTGCATTAAAAGGCAATGTCATGGATTTGGCTGTAGGTGTGATTATTGGTGCAGCGTTTGGCAAGATAGTCGACTCTATGGTTAAAGATATTATTATGCCTATCGTTGGCAGTATTTTTGGCAATATTGATTTTAATAATATGTACGTCGTTTTAGGTGAGATGCCAACAGGAGTAGTGAATAATTTGGCAGCGATAAGAGAAGCCGGAGTACCAGTATTGGCTTATGGTAGTTTTGTCACAGTTGCGATTAACTTTATCATTTTGGCGTTTATTATTTTCCAAATGGTGCGTGTGATGAACAAAATGAAAAGAGCTGAGCCAGCAGCTGCGCCTGAAGCGCCAGCTGCAGATATTGTTTTATTAACAGAAATTCGGGATGCGCTTAAAAAGAAGTAAACGAGTGTGAATGAAGGTTAGATACGCAATAAAAAAGGGCGATTTAATCGCCCTTTTTTGTTATCGTTTATAGGCGATTATTTTGGCAATTCATATGTGTGCTCTGGATCACCAGCTACATCAGAACCATCATTATTTAAAAACACCACTTGCACTACTTTGTCATCAATGAAATCTAACTCAGTTGTTTCGTAATAGGCGCCTTTTTCATCGGTATTAATCTTGTGATAGTGCCAGATAGAAGCAACAATGCGATCAGAGCCTTTAATTTTTACGTCGTCAGCTTTAGCAGGTTCGCCTAGTTGTGCCACAATGGATTTCTTATCAAGCAATTCAATCGCTTTTACAAACGCTTTCTCTTCTTTAGGTAGCGTCGTTTCGGCAGATGCTGTTGTTTTAGCCGTTGTAGATGATGCCGAATCAGATGATTTTGTGTTGACTGAAGAGCAAGCTGTGCAAAAAGCTAATAAAGCCAATATCGTTAATAGTTTCATTTTTCAATCTCTAAAAAAGGTTAACATTATGAGTTGAAAGCATTAAATTGGTTCAATTATGGTTGATGGATCAGGTAAGATTTCAACCAAAATGGAATGTAGTCGTCTGCTGTCGGCACGTACAACGGTAATGCTTAAATTTTCAACAACAATATGGTCACCACGTTTTGGCATATGACCAAACTTATTCACGACTAAACCACCAATCGTTGAGAACTCCTCATCGCTTAATGATGTGCCCATCGCTTCATTGAAGCCTTCAATTTCTGTCAATGCTTTTACGCGATAATGCTTAGCAGATTGCTGAATAATATTGTCTTCATCTTCATCGTAGTCATATTCATCTTCAATATCGCCGACAATTTGTTCAAGCACATCTTCAATGGTGACCATGCCCGCCACACCGCCATATTCATCTACAACCATCGCAATATGGTTACGATTACTTCTGAATTCTTTCAGTAATACGTTTAAACGTTTGGATTCTGGGATAAAAACAGCAGGGCGTAACATGTCGCGTACTTCAAAATCTTCACCTGCATAATAACGGAGTAAATCTTTGGCAAGTAGAATGCCAATCACATCATTTTTATCATCTTCAATCACTGGGAAGCGGCTGTGAGCTGTTTCAATGACGTGCGGAATAAATGTTTCAGGCGAGTCGGTAATGTCAATGACATCCATTTGCGAGCGTGGAATCATAATGTCCCGCACCTGCATTTCGCTTACTTGTAGCACACCTTCTATCATGGCAAGCGAATCGCTATCCATTAAATGGTTTTCGTATGCGCTATGTAAGAGCTCGACTAATTGTTCGCGGTCTTCAGGTTCGCGTAGTAAAAAGTGACTTAAACGTTCTAATAAACTTGGTTTGTTACTTGTTTCCGAGTCGGAAGCCATGCAGGGCACCCTATGTAATGAGATAGGGATTAGGATACCCTAATTGTAGTAAGGTTGTCACCTCAATAGACTCCATTAATGCCGCTTGTTCTTCAATTTCATGGTCATAACCATGTAAGTGCAATACGCCATGGACGGTCAAGTGCGCAAAATGGGATTCAATGCTTTTATTTTGTTTTTTTGCTTCAGTCGCAACCACTGGCGCACAAATAATAATATCGCCCATCAAATGCGGTTCTTCTGCCAGCGGAAACGTTAATACATTGGTCGCATAATCTTTGCCACGATAAGTTAAGTTCAGCGCGCGACCTTCTACTTCGTCAACAATTCGAATCGTCACTTCAGTATCAACGCGCAACGCTGCTTTAGCCCACTTTCTAAATTGGGCTTTGATGGGGATATTGCTGGCATCGCTTGCAACTTGCAGATTGAATTGGATATTTGGCATTGAGTTGTTTAATGATTGATAACCTATTTACGGATGTTAGCAGAAAAGTCAGCGTCATTTGATTCCTGCGCTTTTTGATTAATATAAGCCTTCTGGTGCAAGGATTCAAAAGAAAGTCCTTTTTTGTCTAGCTTGTTTTGATTATAGAGATATTCTGGCAAGTAACCACTGGCCAGAATTTGCCAACTAAAAGGAATCTGCAAATTCTTTGCTTTCATTGCTTTCCAAATGTCAGTTGTGCAATTTGTTGTCAACGAATTATAAAATTCAGGCGTATGGTTGAGCGAATTAATCTCTGTAATATATTGCATCAACATCGCCCGAACATTGCTGATAGGCGCAGTTATTCGATATAGATAAGCGTCTTCATCTGGATTCTTTCTATAGTTTGTGCGCAAGCGAATCACATCACGCTCATCCGCAACCACATAATACAATTCATATTGTCTAAAAAAACCTTTTATGGTTGAGAATGCCTCATCCGCTTCTTTGCGAGCTTCTATAGAGATGGCTAAGTGGTTATTGTCGCCAAAATCAAAGCTGACCAAGGTGTGCGCAATGGCTGGGCCCATCCAATACACGGCAATCAGGTCAACGCCTTTTAATTGGTTTATGTCATATACTTTGTCGTCATAAGCGGGCGTGTAATCAAATTCACTACGATAATTAAAATGACGCACATTGTGCACGGTGATTAAATGATCGTTAACGGTGATAGCTGATAAACGCGCCACATCGGTTTGCCAATTCCGCTCGTTAGATGGTGTTAAACTGAAATACCAGGACAGCATTAAAAGCACTAAACACAAGTAAATTAGACGGAAATGCCATAATTTTTTGTGCCAAATTGAAATGAATGCAAACACTGCAGAAGCATCGAAAATAGCGATAACGGCAACGCGTAAAAAAAGTGAATGAGGTCCTGCAAAGAAAAAAGCCAGTGAACCCCAAACGGCAGTGCCTATGATCAAAAGTCCAAGCAACACCATAAGTATTCGAAGCATTAGCTTAAGCTTGATTGTTGCCTTCATACTTCTCATAGGCATTAATAATCTTCTGCACCAATGGGTGGCGCACGACATCAGCCGATAAGAATTGGGTAAAGGCAATCCCTTTAACGTCTTTTAGAATCTTTTGCGCTTCGATTAAGCCACTTTTTTGACCACGCTGTAAATCAATTTGCGTTACGTCGCCCGTAATGACTGCTTTTGTGCCAAAGCCAATACGGGTTAAAAACATCTTCATTTGTTCTGGTGTGGTGTTTTGCGCTTCGTCCAAAATAATAAAGCTTTGATTCAAGGTGCGACCCCGCATATAAGCGAGCGGTGCGACTTCAATGGCATTACGTTCAAACATTTTAGTGACAGTATCGTAGCCAGCTAAGTCATATAAAGCGTCATAAAGCGGACGCAAATAAGGATCAACTTTTTGGTTTAAATCGCCAGGTAAGAAGCCTAAACGTTCTCCAGCTTCCACTGCAGGTCTCACCAATACAATGCGTTTTACGCGGTCACGTGTGATGGCATCCACCGCGCTAGCGACGGCTAAATAGGTTTTACCGGTACCTGCTGGGCCAATGCCAAACGTAATATCATAGTCTTGAATTTGTTTTAAATACTCGATTTGACGTGGTGTGCGGCCATGTAAATCGCCACGTCTCGTCATCAATACTGGCATGCCTACGCTAGTATCTACTTCATCTGGTTCCAGCTTTTCAATCTCAACTAGGCCGAGTTGAACATCTTGCAGCTCGACTGGTTTTTTGGCGCGTATATAAAAATTCTCAACCAATTGCGCTGCCATGCGCATGTTTTCTTTTTTACCGGTGATACTAAATGTCCCGCCACGGCGATTAATATTCACCTCAAGCGCGGTTTCAATCTGTTTGATGTTTTCGTCTAATGGGCCACATAAATTGGCTAGGCGTGCGTTATCTTCTGGTTGTAATGTAATTTCCATAATATTCGACGATTAAATCAATTCACCTTGTAAGCGCTTTGGGTTGTCTGTATTGGTAATCTTAACCATAACGAATGTGCCGATTAAGGCATCATCTTTTTCAATGGTCACAATGCGGTTGTTATCGGTTCTGCCAGCTAATAATGTGCTGTCTTTTTTAGAGACACCTTCAACCAAAATACGTTGCGTTGTGCCTAACATGGCGCGGCTAATAGCGTCGCCTTGCGAGTTATTAATAGCTTGCAGTTTATTCAGCCGCTCTAATTTTGTTTGTTGTGGCGTTTCATCTTCAATAAATGCAGCTGGTGTGCCAGGACGTGGGCTGTATAAGAAGCTAAAGCTGTAATCAAAACCAACGTCTTGCATCAACTTAACCGTTGATTCAAAGTCTTTCTCCGTTTCGCCCGGAAAACCAATAATAAAATCTGAAGTAATAGTCAGGTTCGGACTGGCAGCTTTCAGTTTGCGAATAATGCTTTTGTATTGCAACACGGTGTGATTGCGTTTCATCGCCATCAACATACGATCGCTACCGGCTTGCACAGGCAAATGTAGTTGTACCGCTAGCTTAGGCACGTTAGCAAAACAATCGATTAAGCGCTCACTCATTTCATTCGGATGGCTGGTAGTAAATCGAATACGCTCAATTTGCGGGATTTCGGCTATGGTTTCTATTAAGAGCGCCAAATCGGCTTCTACATTTTCATAGTCAGCACGATAAGCGTTAACGTTCTGGCCAAGCAAAGTGATTTCTTTTACGCCTTGTTCAGTCAGTTGTATCGTTTCTGTCAAAATGTCTTCAAAAGGGCGCGAGACTTCTTCGCCTCGGGTATACGGCACAACGCAAAAACTACAATATTTACTACAGCCTTCCATAATACTAAGGAATGCAGTTGCACCTTCTACTTTTGGTGGTGGTAAATGGTCAAATTTTTCCACTTCAGGAAAACTAATATCCACTTGTGACACACCTGATTGTTGGCGCTTCTTAATCATTTCTGGTAAACGGTGCAAGGTTTGTGGGCCAAAAACAACATCTACATAAGGTGCGCGTTTGATAATGTTGTCACCCTCTTGCGAGGCTACACAACCACCAACACCAATCACTAAATTCGGATTTTTTGCTTTCAGTGGAATAAATCGGCCAAGGTGACTAAACACTTTTTCTTCTGCCTTTTCACGGACTGAGCAAGTATTCAGCAAAATAACATCAGCATCTTCTGGGGTGTCGGTTTCTACCATGCCGTCGCTAGCGGCCAGCATATCTTTCATGCGCGATGAATCGTATACGTTCATCTGGCAGCCGAAGGATTTAACGAATATCTTTTTTACGTTGGTCACGAATGAGCTGGTTTTCGGTGAGTTAGTTAAGTTATATATTTTAACGCATTTGACCCGACTATGTGTTTTGGAAATGTACTGAGCTATTTAGCAAATGCCTTTTGTAAATTGTTCATTAATAGCGAAAAACTAGATTAGCATTGTAAAATAACGCATCTTTTTGAAATTAAAGTGTGATATGCAAGCTTTACCTATTTTTATAAATATCGTTAATCAGCATTGTGTGGTGATTGGCGGTGGTGATGTCGCAACACGTAAAGTCATGATGTTGCTGAAAGCGCAGGCGGCGATTACGCTAATTTCGCCAATGGTTTGCCATGAGTTACAAGCCATGATTGATGCAGATAAAATAAAGCATCTGAACACAATATTTGCACCAGATCAGTTAGCAGGTGCGCGTTTGGTCATTGCTGCGACAGACGATGAGGCTGTCAACGAAGCTGTTTCTATGGCAGCGCAAGCCGCTAATATTCCAGTGAATGTGGTTGATTCGCCCGCTTTATGTACCTTTACCATGGGTTCGATTATTGACCGTAGCCCTATTGTGATTGCGGTTTCATCCGAAGGTAATGCGCCAGTTCTGGCGCGCTATGTGCGTGCAAAAATTGAAACCATGTTGCCAGCTGCTTATGGCCGTATTGCTGAAATTGCAGGTGAGTTTCGTGAACAAGTAAAAGCCAAATTTACCACAACACAGGCGCGTCGTATTTTTTGGGAAGGGATACTGCAAGGCCCGTTAGTTGAGCGTGTGTTATCAGGCCAAGAGCAAGCGGCACGTGAGTTTCTTAAAGAATCGCTAACAAAAGCCGATAACACCGTACAACAAGGGGAAGTTTACTTGGTTGGCGGCGGCCCAGGTGACCCAGATTTACTCACTTTCCGTGCGTTGCGATTGATGCAGCAATGTGATGTGTGTGTGTATGACAAGCTAGTTAGTCCTGAAGTGATGGAATTGGTCCGTCGTGATGCGGAGCTGATTTATGTGGGTAAAGCGCGTGATCAACACACCTTGCCACAAGAAGAAATCAATCAATTATTAGCTAGGCTGGCACTCGAAGGTAGGCGCGTATTGCGCCTAAAAGGTGGCGATCCATTTATATTTGGTCGAGGGGGTGAAGAAATTGAAACCTTGATGCAACATAATGTGCCATTTCAAGTTGTGCCAGGCATCACTGCTGCCAGCGGCGTCTCGAGCTACGCAGGGATACCGCTAACGCATCGTGATTATGCGCAAGCATGTTTGTTTATGACAGGCCATCTAAAAAATGGCTCATTAGATTTAGATTGGGAAGCGATGATGCGGCCGAATCAAACCTTGGTTATTTATATGGGTTTAATTGGCTTAGAAGGGATTTGTCAGCAATTAATTAAAAAAGGCATGTCGGCAAGCATGCCTATTGCGATTGTTCAACAAGGAACAACGCAACGACAACGCGTGGTAACAGGCACTTTGCTAGATATGCCTGAGAAGGTTAAGTTGGCGCAATTAAAGGCGCCTTGTTTAACAATTATTGGTGAAGTAGTTCTGTTAAGAGAAAAATTAAATTGGTTCAATCCGAAAACATAAAAATAGTTTTGGTGAGGTTTTGCACACATGTTAGCAAAACATACCCGTAAGCTCAGCCGGCCTGAAAAGCCTGCAGAGTTTTTTGTTTTGGTTTTAGAACCTGACATTGCTTTTGCGCAAGGACTTAAGCTCGAATTAGAAAAACATTTACCTGTTAAAGTCGTTAGACTTAGTTCTGTTAGCGCAACTAGATTATTGTTAAATAAAAAACCACATCAATTTTTTTTAAGCATTAGCACGGTATCTTTCGATTTTAGGCAAGTGGACTTACTTAAATCATTCAACATACCTGTGATTGCGCTGATTGATCAATATGATGATGACCTATGCGATCAGTTAATCAAAAAAAATGTATTAGATTACGTAGTGAAAATAACAAATACTGATAATACTTACATCTGTGATTTGGTAGCACGTATTTTTAAAAATCAGAAGATTAAAGTATTGGTCATCGACGAATACAAAGAATCTCAGATTGTTATTGCCAAAGCGCTTGCATTGCAAAAGCTTGAAGTTTTGCAGCTAGATAACGGCCTTGTAGCGGTTAATATCTTGGGTAGGCATGATGATGTCAAACTAGTGTTGGTTGATTACCATATGAAGTTGGTTGATGGAATTGCCTTAGTTAAACAGATTAGAGAGCGTTATCCAAAAGATAAGCTTCTTATCATAGGCATGTCAACTTCAACCGATCCTAGATTAGCCGTTAAGTTTCTTAAAGCTGGAGCGAATGACTTTATTCTTAAGCCGTTTAACTATGAATGGCTGCTATGTCGGATAAACCAAAACTTAGATATGTTGGACGCGGTTGAGTATGCAAATCAATTATCCAATATCGATTATCTCAGTGACGCCTTTAACCGACGTTACTTTTTTGAGCAAGGCAATCAAATCGTCGGAGAGCTGAGAAGAAAAAGTGATGTGTTAACCGTGGTGATGATTGATATTGATAACTTCAAAACCATTAATGATGTCTATGGCCATGATGTTGGAGATGAGGTCATTAAAGATATTGCTGCAGCTTTAAAGCAATACTTTCCTGAAGATATTGTGGCGCGCATGGGCGGTGAAGAGTTTGCAGTCATGAGTACAAGTCCGCAATACTTGAACAGCTTTGAGCGGATTGAAAAATTCAGAGAAAAAATTGCTAATCAAGTCTTGAGTATCAAGGGTCATACTATTCAATATACCTGTAGCATGGGTGTGAGTGGCTATGTTGGTAAAAGCTTAGACGATATGTTGGTGCAAGCCGATAGGTTGCTATATTTCGCTAAGAAAAACGGACGCAATCGGGTAGAAGGTCAACCGATTGGCAGTACAGGTGAAATCAACATCATCAGCGATGCTGTATAGGCAGGGATACCCGCGCTTCTAATCCGCCATCGATGCGGTTAATCAGTTGTAGTGTGCCATGATGTAGTTTTGCAATGCGGTTGCAAATGGCCAAACCTAAACCGCTTCCACCCTCATTCTTCGTTCGAGCGCTATCAAGTCGCTCAAAAGGTCTTAGCAAGCGTTCAGCTTGTCCATCAGGAATGCCTGGGCCACGGTCTAATACACTAATCACAATTTCTTCGGCAGTAATGCGACTTTCAACAATCACTTCACCTTTTGAGTACGCATAAGCATTGCCAACTAGGTTGTCTAACAACCTTTGCATCGCTAATGGACGCAGTGGAATAAAATAGGTGGGGCTTAGTTTAACCTCTAGATTGCGACCTGCGCGTGCTTGGCGATCAGCAAGCGACCTGAGTAATACATTAATATCCATCATTTTGGTTGATTCACCCTCAACGCCCCGCACAAAGTCTAAGAATTGATGAATGATATTATCCATATCGGCAATATCTTCAATCATGCCTTCTTTCATTTGAGAGGAGTCATTATCTGACAGTAACTCTACCGCAAGCCGTAAGCGTGCGAGTGGTGTGCGAATGTCGTGTGACACACCCGCCAAAAGTAACGTACGCTCGCTATCGAGTCTTACCAATGCATCGGCCATTTCGTTAAACGTTTGGTTAACCTCACTTAGTTCGTCCAAGCTATCTTCAGGCAGTCTTGGTGCAGGTTCTCCGTTACGCAATTTATCGGCGGCGTAGGCTAATAAATTCAAAGGACGATTAATGCGCGCCGCTGTAATGTAAGCGCCAGCGAGCGATAAAAGCCCAATCAATGCGGCCCAGCCAAGCCAATGTAGCGGAAAAGGACGGTCGACTTGGATTTTAGGAATGACGACCCAAAAATCATCAAGTTCTACATTGAAGCTAATCCACAAGCCTGGCACACCATAATGATTGACAGTAATAATAGTTTCTTCGCCCAAACGCTCGCGGATTTTTCTCGCTATTAACTGTACAAAAGGATCTTCTGGTAAAGGTTCAATTTGCTCCATAAAGTCGGCAGCATAAACACGCACACCTTCTCGACCCGATAATTCAGAAAGCAACGCACCTCTTCTATTCTCATGAGAGGCGATTAAAGAGGCGCGCGTATAGTTAACGATGGTAACTGCCTGTAGCGCTGCCATTTCAGCCCGCGGGTCGCGATCGAAGTAATCAAAGATCTTGAGTGAACCATAAATGCTGATTGCTAATAAAATAGCAATCAACAACATCAACCTAGCTAGAATAGTGCGTGGAAGCAATCTCAATTTAAATGAATATTTCTATTACATTCTGCAATTAACGTTGAATCGTTAGTGATTCGATTCACCATCAGGAATAAAGACATAGCCGAATCCCCACATGGTTTTTAAGAAGCGAGGTTGTGCTGGATTGGGTTCAATTAGACGGCGCAAACGCGAAACTTGCACATCAATACTACGGTCAAAAACATCAAGCTCTCTGCCACGTGCAAGTTGCATCAGACGGTCACGCGAAAGTGGCTGTCTAGGATGTTCGGTGAACACTTTTAGCAGCGCAAATTCACCACTAGTAATCGTGATATTTTCGCCATTTTTAGTCAAACTACGATTAGCAGCATCGAAAATAAAATCGCCAAATTGGAATGTTTCAGCAGTCGTTACATTTGCTATTGGGTTTTGCTCATGACGGCGCATCACCGCATTGATGCGGGCTAGCAGCTCACGTGGATTAAACGGTTTTGGCAAATAGTCATCTGCGCCCATTTCTAAGCCAATAATGCGATCAACTTCGTCACCACGTGCAGTTAGCATAATAATGGGCGTGATGATATTGTTTCCTCGCAAACGGCGGCATATCGCTAAACCATCTTCACCAGGCAACATCAAATCTAATACAAATAAATCAAATTGCTCGGTCTCTAACACAGCATCCATTTCTTTAGAGTCGGAGACTGTTTTAATATCAAAACCTTGTTCAGTTAAATAGCGTTGTAACAATTCACGCATGCGCAAATCGTCGTCTACCATTAATATTTTTTTGTTCTCAGCCATCTTTATCGCTCTTTTAAGTTGAGTTGCTTTTATGTCATTATTCAATAATAAATTAGTATAGGTCTTCGTGTTAGATAAATCTAGAATTAGGCGAACTTTTCTTTAAATAATTGCCTCATATGCATGTGTTAAGTAAGTGAATGGCTGGTTACAATTTATTACAATTCCACGTGCGAATGAAACATTCCACTTACAAAGTTGATTCATCATACTCATCCACTTACGAGTGATATATTGAAGAGAGTCTGATTTATTTGGAGTTGAAATATCAAAATATGTTAACGAATAAAATCTTATCTTGGTCACAAATTATATTACTTACGATGCTGGGTGCGACTTTTGTTTTTCCTTCGTTTGCAGCACCGGCCTCCCTTACAGGCACCAATGAGTCGAGTCCTTCTTCAGCTTTGCCAGATGAAACCGCAGAAATTAATTACGGTTTAGAAAAAACGCTTGAGTATAACTTCAGTCCTGTTGACCGTGCACTGTTACGTAAAGCGTTAACAGATTACGCAAGAAATAATGATCCTGAGCATATTAAAATTAATCGTCAGCGACAATTAATGCGAGATAGCTTAAAAGAGCGATTTGCTCAATGTAATGCCGATTTAGATGACTCACTCGATCGACAAGAAGTCACTGAATGTTTGCCGCAAATCGCACGTCATTTTAATTCTGTTGATGTAGATGAAGACAATGTGATTACCTTTGAAGAGCTTGAGTTGGCTCAAGCCAAATGGCGCGAGCGACACAAAGCCGCCGAGGCGAAATTAGAGGTGCAAAGAATTAAAGAAGCTGAGGCTGAAATTAAAAAGAAAGCGGCACAGCCAAAAGAAAGTAAACAAGCAGCAACTAGTGGTCAGCATCCAAGTTAGCCTCATCTAAGTCTTTCCTCAAACTCCATTCACGTTTTAACTAACCTTTTTTGATTATTCAACTATCTGCGCTAAAGTTGCGTTATGGATAATTCCGCAGCAGTTGTTGTTCAAGTCGTTGGTTCTATTAAAGAGGTCGATGCCTACCAGTGGGATGCACTCGCGGCAGACATGCCGCTGTTAAATCATGCTTTTCTAGTGGCATTAGAAACATCAAAGTCTGTTGGTGAAGCAACTGGTTGGCGCCCTTGTATCATTATTATTCGCCAACAAGATGCATTAATTGGCGCAATTCCGCTTTATATTAAAAGTCATTCTTATGGTGAATATGTATTTGATTGGGCTTGGGCAGATGCATACGAACAAAATGGATTGGCTTACTATCCTAAATTGCTATCAGCCATTCCATTTTCACCCATTACAAGTACACGGTTGCTAGCTAATAAAAATGCAACGAAATTATTGCTGATAGAAGCGCTAGAGACCGTAATGGAACAGCATTCACTTTCTAGTGCGCACGTATTGTTCCCAAACGATGAAGATGCTGATTTATTAGAGCAAGCGGGCTGGATGAAGCGGACTGGCGTGCAATTCAGATGGGAGAATGCCGGCTATCAATCTTTTGAAGACTTTTTGCTAAGCTTGAGTCATAACAAGCGCAAAAGAATTCATCAAGAGCGTAAAAAAGTGACGCAAGCAGGAGTGAGTTGTCAGTTAATTAAAGGCACCGAAGCAACCGAAACAGATTGGGACTTTTTTTATCAATGTTATTGCATTACCTATCAAGAGCATCGTTCTACGCCTTATCTAACGCGCGCATTTTTTGACGAGATTAGTAAAAATATGCCGCAACATATTTTGCTGATAATGGCAGAGTTAAATGGTGAACGCGTGGCTAGTACACTCAATTTTTATAACGCAGATACTTTGTATGGTCGTTATTGGGGCGCTACGCAATTTGTTTCTGGTTTGCACTTTGAGCTTTGTTACTATCAAGCGCAACAGTTTTGTATTGCTAAAAATATTCAATATTTTGAAGGCGGTGCTCAAGGCGAGCACAAGTTAGCACGTGGCTTCAAACCACGACCAACTTGCTCATTTCATAAAATCGCACATCCCGATTTTGAACGTGCGATTAAAGACTTTTTAGCTAGGGAGGCAAACGGTATAGCTGCTTATACTTCAGAGTTAGAAGAGCGCGTGCCGTTTAAAGCCGACTAATTACCAAGGAATCTGTTTGCCGTCGTAAGTAATAAACTGCCCTGTGTTACTAAGGCTCAGATGATCAATCACTTTACATAATCCTGCAACGCTAGCTTCTGTGCTAATCAACGCATTGGGTCCGCCCATATCAGTCTCTACCCAACCAGGATGCAACGTCACTACCGCAATTCCTGTAGGAGCTAAATCAATACTTAGACTCTTCATCACCATATTAATCGCCGTTTTTGTGCTGCGATACATATAACTTCCACCGCTGGTATTGTCATCAATGCTGCCCATTTTGCTCGATAAAGTGGCTACTTTTTTCAATTGGCTTTTGGCAATATGCGGAGTAAAAGCCTTTACCATTTTAAGTGGTGCGATGGTGTTTACTTTAAAACCATTTAACCAAGTGTCGACATCTGCATCGCTTAAATCACCACCGGGATAGACGCCAGCATTATTGATCAGCACATCAATTGCAACGTTGTTAAGTTGTTTTGCTAATGCATCCACTTGCGTAAAGTTGGCAACATCTAATGCATAAATAGTGATATTCGCATGTTGAGCTGCTAACGCATTTAGCGCGCCAGCTGATTCTGGTGCGCGGCAACAAGCCAATACATTCCAGCCCGCTTCAGCATATTGTTTGGTAAACGCTAAACCAATCCCGCGATTTGTTCCTGTAATTAAAACGGTACTCATTACTTTCTCCAGTTAGTTAATAAAGATGATGATAATTAGTTATTCACACAAAGGTTATTGATTACGTAAAATCATTAGCTTGTTTTACGTCAGCTTATCAGAGTAGGAATTCGCTGGTCATGTAATATACGACTTAAGCAAACACATTAAGTTTGATGTGTTTCAGAAAGTTAACCAAAAAGGAGAAATATTATGTGGACAACACCAGCAGCTACAGAAATGCGTTTTGGATTTGAAGTAACAATGTACGTAATGAACAAATAAGATTTATTTGTTATACAAAAAAGCCCAACAATTGTTGGGCTTTTTTGTTGGCACTGATATTAATGTGACTGTGTTAAAGTCATCTTTTTTAGTTGAAAGTAATGTGTGATAAAAGCAGCAATATTTGATATGGATGGTTTGCTGATTGATTCTGAGCGCATCATTATGCAAGCCTGTATTCAAGCGGCAAAAGAAGTTGGTATTACTTATACGCAAACAGAGTTTGTCGAATTGATTGGCCGTTCATCGGCAGATGCTAGTCGCATGATGGCAGCGCAATTAAACGGCGTGGAGAATCTTAATAAAGTAGGGCAAGGAGTAGAGCGCATATTGAGTGCGCGTAATCACGTTTTTCCACTTAAATCAGGCGCTTTGGAATTGCTACAATATTATCAATCAAACAATGTCATTTGTGGTGTTGCTTCTTCTTCGCCCGTTAGCCATATTCAACATCGTTTAAGTCATGTTGGCATTCTTGATTATTTTAGTAGCATCACCAGTGGGCAAGAGGTGGCAAACGGGAAGCCGAGCCCCGATATTTATTTATTAGCGATTAATAGGTTAGGCTTTTCAGTTGAAGAATGTATTGCATTTGAGGACAGCGAACCAGGTGCGCAAGCTGCCATTGCGGCAGAATTAAAAGTCGTGGTGGTGCCAGATTTAAAACAGCCCATTGATTTTGTCAAAAATAATAGCTATCGAGTAGTCGAAAGCTTAGCTGATTATTTAACTGAATTATCCATTCAATAAACATTAGCTCACTTCATATATGATATAAAATATGCATACTTACCCATTACTCACAGCGTTAGAGCAAGCTGAACTACCAGGGCTAATCGCAGCGCCAAGTTTGTTAGCTAGCAAGTTTGAAGATAGTACGCATGAAGTGTTCCTATGTGACACCGTCGATGGGCGCATGGTGTTAAAAGTGTGTGATGAAGGCTCGGTTACGCAATCAGGTTTTTGGCAGGGATTAAATCATTTGTTTTTGGCTGATTTCCCAAATAGTTTAGAACAAATAGGGCGCACACATGACTTGTTAACAATGCATGGTTGCTGTGCTATTCCAGAATTTGTGGCGTCCTGTCGCGGACGATTTGTATTAACCCGTTTTGTCACGGGAGAAGATGTTGCCGCTGCGCAAGTCACTGATGAAATGGTGCTGCAATTAGCTAAGCATATAGGACAATTACATCAACGCACTCATTCAACATGGGGTAATTTACATGCGCCAGTTTATGAAGCGCGCGAGTGGAATAAACGCTTGTCTACGACGTTGGGCGCGTTGGCGAATCAAGATGACGTCACGATCAACAAGTCATTATTAGCGGATGTGTTAGTGCAAACCAATGCGATAAATGAAACTGAGTTTGTGCCCATTATGTTGGATTTACGTTGGGATCAGTTTAGAACCGTCGCGCAAAGCAGAACATTAGCTTTAATTGACATAGACGCTTTTGTGATTGGGCCACGCGTTTTAGAGCTAGTCTTGCTGGAGTATGTGTTGAAAGAGCAGCAATTTGCTTTATTTAAAAAGGCTTATACGCAGATGAATATTTGGCCTGACTATTCTGCACAAAAAGCGAGTTATCAATTACTGCTATTTTTAATGCAAGTTTTAGGTGAGACTGATTTAGTTAGCTGGATGAAACGAATATAAAGTGCGTTATAAGGCTGAAGATTGTTGTTTATGTAGTTTTACCCAACTGATATAACCTGCAAGCGCAAGAATGGTATTGAGCACAAACAAGGCAGCGGTGGCGTAATAGCCCGTTTCAATATACAACAACACCGCGGCAGAATCGATAACAACCCAATACAACCAATTCTGAATAATCTTCTTCGCCATCAACCAAGTATTCATCACTGAAAAAACCGTGGTGTATGCATCTAGCGCAGGGCTTTTCGACTGTTCGGTCACCTGCAGGTAATTGGTCACTAAAGCACTAATCAAAATACCAATCACAATAAACAGCAAGTTTTTAGATAAGCCCCAACTAGTAATCGCTAAATTGTCCTCAGTTTTACCGTGTTTTTGCCATAACCAATAACCATAAACCGCCATGCCAATATAGTAAAAGTTAAGTAAAGCTTGCATGGGAAGTTGTCCTTCCCAAAACAGTGCGGTATAAATAATGGTGCTAAAAAACGCAAACATCCAACACCATTGCGATTCTTTTGCAGCAAGTAGAATATAAGCAACGCCCATAAGCGCAGCCGCAATCTCCCAGCTGGACATTTGACTCAATGCCATCGTTAAGGTGTTGATATTGGCGCTTTCCATTATCTATCCATGACTTTAAGATTAAAGATCCACAACATTAGCACGGTCAGTACCAATAAACTTCATGGCAAAAACGCTGTGTGGCAATACTGCAAAAACCGCTTCCATTTCCGCATCAAGACAATCCATCACTTCACGATACTCACCAAACACTTGTGTGCTCAAGCTATTACGTTTAACTATCAACTGTGCATTGGTTTCTAATTTAGCAATAAACGCTAAGATAGGTTTTTCATAACCTTCGGTTAGTGGGTAAAGACTAATATCAACTGAAATACGCATGTTTAACTCCTTTAATTTTTGAGTAAGAGGGCAGTCACGCCCTCTAGATTGTTAATAATCGTATGAAACGGTCACACCGCCAACACGTGGTTCACCAAATTGCACATAAGTCTCATCAACATAGCCTTTGGCAGGGTTGTTGCCGAAAAAGAAACCGCGGTTAGCATAATCTTTATCTAACAAATTTCTTACCCACATGCTGATTTTCCAGTTTTTATCATGTTGATAATCAGCACTCATATTAACAAGGGCATATGCGCTTGATTCTGCATTGTGGCTATCAGAGAAGTAAAACTTATCTTTACCTTCCACATTAGCACGGACCGTCCAAGCGCTTGTTGGATACAGCTCAGTTCCTAAGCTATACGTATAATTTGGGGCATGTGCAACTTGGCGACCATCAAAATTCACGCCTTGAACAGAATGGTTATCAAATTCAGCATCTAATAAGCCTAATGAACCCAGCAAGCGTACTTTATCGGTTATAAACCAATCGACACTAGCCTCAATGCCTTTATGCGTTGCATTTGACGCATTGCCAATAAAGTCAGTAAATCTGGGGCCAACTGCAATTGAGTTTTTTACTTGAGCATTACGACGGTCGGTATAAAATGTTGCAAGCGTTGTCATTAAACGACTATCTAGCCAGCTAGATTTAATCCCTGCTTCTAAGCTGATATTGTATTCAGTATCAAAGATACGTTGGCTATTGGTTAAAGTCGCATCATTATTTACCCCGCCAGATTTATAGCCCCGAGACAATGTGGTGTATAACAAATGGACTTTGTTTGCCTGATAATTTAAGCCAACTTTACCTCCAAATAATGTTTTATTGGTGTTGATTGATAACGCATTTGAATCATCATAATCAGCCTCAAAATACTCAACTCTGGCACCTGTAATCAAGGTTAATTGATCAGTTAAATGAGTATCAAGTTGACCATAAAGAGCCGTGTTTTTAGTGTCATAATCACCACCTAATGGCGCAACAATAAAATCAGAAGTGTATAAAAAACCTTCATCTTGATTTAAATGATAAAGACCAATCGTCCAATCGGTTGAGTCGTTGAATATCCGACCTGCTTTGTCAGATAATGCACGCAATTCAAACGAGTAATTATCACGTTCACGGTCAAAACGCTCAGTGGCAGCGTAAGGAAATAGCGCTGGATCAAACTGCCCAGGAAATCCCCAATCCGCATCATAACTATAAACAATATCTGAGTTCAGGTAAGTTGCTTCTGATTGGATAATCACCGCATCAGACGCATGCCAGTTTGCTTTTACACCAAATGCTGAGGTTCTTTGTTTGTCACTTCCAGGCTGATCAGACAAGCTATTGCGGCTATTGTCTAAGGTAAACGCATCATAGCCATTATTAATATTCAAATGTACAGCGCTTACATCAACTGTTAGATCGTCAGAAATTAAAAACTTTAATTTACCACGTGCCGTTATTTCATCTTGTTCTTGCGTGTCATTTTTACCCAAAAAGTCATTATCTACATAGCCATTAGATTGATGGCTATAGATGGATGCACGACCTAACAAAGTATCTTCAACTAGCGTACCACCAACAGCTACACCAAAATTACGTGTGTCGTATTCAGCTAAACCTGCCTCGGCATGCAAGCTAAATTCTTTTGTGGGCTCTTTGCTACGCATGTTAATCGTACCCGCTAACGCATTTGTCCCAAATTTGGTACCTTGTGGTCCGCGTAATATTTCTATTGACTCAATATCAAACAAAGTCGCAGCGCCACCTGTTCGGCTAAAATCAATACCATCGATGACTAAACCAACCGATGGATTTAATGGAGCACTAAATTGGCTACGTTCACCGATGCCACGAATTTGAAAAAACTGCCCACGGGAAGCGCCGCTAGAAACATTCACATTCGGCGCGAGATTTAATACTTCTTCAAGATGTTGCGCACCACGAGATTCAATCGTTTCTGCATCAATTTCAGTTAAGCTGACCGGAGTTTCTGCCGCTGTGCTTGGGCGGAAGTCCGCGCTGACAATCACGTCAGATACTTTAATCTTAGTATCCTCTGCCGCAAATGCAGGGTTGATTGAAGGGTTTGTTAGTAACAGTCCAATTAGCGATAAACGCTTAGTAATCGGTTTCAAAGAATATCCTTTCTATAACATTCATAAAAAGGACAGGAGAGATTAGCAGTAGGAATAAAGTTAATTGAACGCAGCTCAAAAAATGAACGGCAATCCAGATAAATTAATCTGCTATATAAACATGCTCTGCCTGTCCCTACGCCAGTATTAACTGGATCAGGTTCATTGGGTCCCTCTAAATAAGAGATCTCAGGCAATTAAGCCACCCCAAGGCGATTTGATTTTGCAATCAAGTGCGAATTATACGGTCATATTGTTGCGTTGGCTAATGGTGTGATGCATTTATTATATAAATTATGCAAATCGCTTTTATGTAGATTAGATAAGTTGACAGGAAAGCATGTGTCAATAAGTGTCGCTTTATCGCCTAGGCTGTCAACCTGAATTGGCAAACGCTATCGTTTTACAGCATTGTCCTACATGCGTTTCAGAAATATCCTACAACATTAAAACGCTTATTCAGGTAAATTGCTTTAAATGCAATTACAATGAAAAAACGAAACACAACATGCAAAATCAACAGCCGCCCAACGCTCAAAATGACCTCGATAAAAAGAGCATTGATAAGAAAGCCTTAAGTAGAAAGGATGGATTTTTCAATAATAAATCCAGTCTATTTGTAACTTTATTACTAGCAATTGTGAGTTTGCTGGTGATAGGTGAAATCCTTGGCTGGCCATTTCTAAAACGCCCTGCTGAAAATTATTTATCAAGCACTTTACAAAGAACAGTTAAGTTTACTGCGCCACTAAAAATTCACTTTTTTGGCGGTGTTCATGTGCAAACCAAAGGCATAGAAATTGGTTCGCCCAAGGAAATTAAAGCAGACTACTTTTTAATTGCTAAAGATTTTGACATCAAACTGAGATATACCGATTTAATTAATATGCCAGCCGATGCGCCCTATCAAATAAAATCGTTACAAGTTGCTGAAATACAGACTAATTTAATTAGAAATGCTGATGGCTTTAGCACGTGGAATTTCAGTGACGAGCCTAGTCTTAGGCCTTTTCCAGTTTTCGATAATCTCTCTATAAAGTCAGGCAAGGCAATCTACCAAGATACAGTGACAGCTGCTGATTTGGTGCTTACTTTTTCTAACCAAGAGGGGCAAGACAGCGAGCTATCTAATTCAACAGTTGCTATCGCAGGTAAGTATGCGGGACATCCAATCAAAGGCGAGATTGAGACGCAGGGTTTAATGAATACCGCGAATCAGTTTGCCAGCAAATCTCAGATTAAATCTAAAATGTGGGTAGATTACAGAGACATTAGTGCCAGTTATCGTGGCTATATTATTGATCCAATGAGCAAACATGAGCTTGAAGGAAACTTTCAAGTAAAAGGGCCCTCACTGGCCTTGCTTGGCACAGTGTTAGGCGCTACCTTGCCAACGACCAATAAGTTTGATCTTAGAGGTTCGATTAAAAATAGTGATTCACTTTGGAGTGCCATTTTAACGACTGCTAATATTGGTAATAGTCGGCTGCAAGCGGAGCTTGATTTTGATAAAAGTAAAACACCTGCATTATTAAGCGGACGCTTGCATGGTAAAAAATTCTTTCTTGCTGATTTAGCACCAGCTTTTGGTACTAAAAACGTAGAAGGCAAAGCCGTTCCGCCGCCAGCGGGTAAAGTATTGCCAGACAGACCATTAAATTTACCATCACTTAATTTGATGGATGCGGATATCGCGATAGATTTGTCTTATGTTGATTTAGGCAATGTATTCAACCAACCAATCTCCCCATTTAAAGCAAAATTAAACTTACAGCAAGGTCGCTTAGCACTTAACGATATTGAAGCCACGACCGCAGCAGGCAGTATTGCAGGTAGTTTTTTCGTTGATGCACACGCAATGGAAAATGTTGCCAAAGGTCATTTATCTGCTACTACCGTTGCTAGACAATATGAAGGTAAGCAACCAATTTGGGGCACCAATCTTAGCTGGAAAAATATCAATTTAGAAAAGTGGATTGATACCACAAATGAATCTTTAGAAGAAAATAATGTTAATCAAAATAAACACTACATTACAGGCTTGTTAAATGGATCTGCTAAGTTATCAGGAGAAGGTCAAAGTACGGCTAAAGTTATCTCAACGCTCAATGGCGATGCTAAGATTTCCATCACTAAAGGGACGATTTCACATTTGGCCATAGAGTTTTTAGGCTTAGATGTTGCGCAATCCTTAGGATTAATCCTTAGAGGCGATAAAGCGCTAGAAATGGAATGTGCCGTTGTTGCAGTGCGTGCAAAACAAGGCGTGGTAACACCTTCTATCGCTTTAGTGGATACACCAGTCACAGCATTAGTAGCCGATGGCAATATCAATATGGCAAACGAAGAGTTAGATTTGCGCTTATTAGCAAAGCCTAAGAACTTCTCACCACTTACCTTACGTTCACCAATTCTAATTAAAGGTACTTTTGCAAACCCAGAGACGTCTATTGATAAAGGACCAGTCGCTGCAAAAGTAGCAGGCAGCATCTTCTTAGGACTGCTCAACCCATTAGCAGCCATTCTTCCATTAATTGACTTTGGCGAAGGAGTGGATCCATCGACTGAGTCAAACTGTCAACAATCTTTAAAAGGCTTGCAACTGCCTGCCAGTGCGGGCAAGCAAGCAGAAATTAACACCAAAGAGTCGAATAAAAGTAGTCAACCGCAATCGAATAGTAAAGAAGCTATTGAAGCACTTTTTTAAATGATGACGAATAGATTGCAAAACCGCTAAATGGACTTCACCCGCTAGACGTATCACTCAGTAGATTTTTCCTGTTAAATACTATTGAGTAATTGTCTCGCCGGCATATTCAGAAACTTACGTAAGCCTAGCCAAGCGGCAAGCGGGATAACTAATACCGAAATGAGCGTAATGGTGACAGTTAACATCACATTGAACTGAAACGGAATATTAAAAATTTGGGCGCTAATGTAATACGCTAATGCATTCGCTGCAATGGTTGCGATTAATGCTGAAATTAAACCAATGCAGGCAAACTCGGCTAAATAAGCCACACTGACTTGACGTCGCGAAGCACCAAAGACTCTCATCAACGTTGCTTCATTGATGCGTTCTTCGCGCGTCGCAACCAGAGCGGCATACAACACAGCTAAGCCTGCCAACAAACTAAAAGCAAACACATACTCAATGGCATTGCTCATTTTTTGCATAATGCCTCGCACTTGCTGCATCAGTGCTGCTACATCAATCACGGTCAAATTAGGGTAAGTGTTAATCAATGTATTCATGGCAGCATTTGCACCCATTGGTAAATGAAAACTACTAATATAATTGGCTGGATAATCATCTAATACACCTGGCGGCGTGACTGCGAAAAAGTTGGCGCGCATGGTATCCCATTCCACTTTTCTCAGGCTAGTCACTGTTAGCGTTAAAGCATCACCAGCCACATCAAATACTAGTTTGTCACCTAATTGAATCCCTAAAGTATCGGCTAAATCTTGCTCTAAAGATAAATAAGGTTGACCATGTTCTGCTGGTGTCCACCATCGTCCAGACAATAGTTGATTATCGGCTTGCATTTTAGCCGTCCACGATAAGTTAAATTCACGATTGGCCAGACGTTTAGCACGATCGTCTTGCCATTCTATAGTACTCATTTCTTGACCATTTTTACTTACCAAACGTCCGCGCACCATCGGAAAGACAGTGCCGCTTTTAATCTTTTGCGTATCAAAAAACTGCTTTACGCCGTCAATTTGATTAGGCTGTATATTAATAATAAAGCGGTTGGGCGCATCGATTGGCAATGAGGCTTGCCAATTATTAATTAAATCACCACGAATTAAAGCCAGCAACATCAATACCATTAAGCCCATGCTAAAGCCCATCATTTGCACTGTTGACAATCCGAATCTTCTTTTAAGACCAAGAACGCCAAGTTTAATATCACGCAATAGCTGATTGCTAGGAGATGAGCTAAACAAGCGATTAGCCAATGTAATGATGAGATAAGAAAAACCAATAATCGTCACACACAGCGCAAGCAAAGCCAATATCGTTGAAGCTGCCAATTGCACATTACGTGCTTGCCAAACGATCATCGTGCCCATCACTAAGGCTGCGGGTAAAAACTTGGCTTGCGCTGACAATGGTTGCGATAATGTTTCGCGGCGTAAAATATTCATGGCAGTTAGATTGCGCATCTGCCAAGCATGTGGCAATACGACGGCGAACATCATCGCCACGCTGGCGATTAAACCAACAAAAATAGGCGTAATTGTCGGCGCTGGTAATGTTTCTACAAATAAGCTGCCCGCCAATGTTGCCAAGCCAAATTGCGTAATAAATCCGAATAAAGTACCGAGTACAGCACTAAAAAGCGCAATTAACATCGTTTGAATGGCTAATACTTGCAGCACTGTCTTTTTTGCCGCACCAAAGCAACGCATTAGCGCAAACGTATCTAAACTTTGCTTAATATAGGGTAAGCTTGACAGTAACATGGCGACCATCGACAGAATCACGCTGACCATGGCAGATAAACCCAGAAATTGTTGTGCCTTATCTAACGCAGATTTAATTTCTGGCCGCGCATTTTTTACATCTTGTATTTTTTCACCACGATCAAGCATTGGCGTAGATTGCGCAGAAAACGAATTAATTTGTTGTGGACTAGCAGCCAATAGTAATTGATACTTGACTCGACTGCCGTATTGAATCAGCTTGGTAGAAGCCAAATCTGCGGCATTCATCATCAGACGTGGTGCAAAGCTAAACATATCACCACCACGTGATGGTTCACGCAATAATAACGCACTGACTTGTAGCGTTTTCTCACCAACTTTAACTGCATCGCCAACGACAACATTCAGCAAAATAGCCAATTTTGGCTCAATCCAAACTTCACCTTGTTTAGGTGCTGCTTTAACTGAAGTGCCTACGTCCGTTGCTAGCTGAGCCAAAGTCAAATCACCTCTAAGTGGAAAAGTGGTTTCAACTGCTTTGATTTGCGCTAATTGATTGGTTTCATTAAACACAATCATGCTAGCAAACTCATACGTTTTGGCCGTTGCAATATCTAGATTTTCTGCATGGTTAAGTAACGTATCGGGAATCGCATGATCCGCCGTCACGGCAAGGTCGCCACCTAATAATAAGCCACCTTGTTGATTGAGTGCGGTTTCTACTCGTTGTGTAAAAAAGCCAATTTCTGAGATTGCAGTCACCGCTAATATCAGTGAAAAAACCAGCACACGCAATGCGCCTGAACGCCACAAACTTAAGGTTTGCGTCCAAGCCAGTTGTAAACTTAACATCATAATGCTGCCAAATCTGGCAACATTTTTTGTTCTTTCAACACGCCATTTTCAAGCCTAAGTTGGCGCTGGCATCGATTAGCCAAACTGACATCATGCGTAACTAAAACCAATGTCGTGCCCGCTTCCATATTCATTTTAAATAATAAGTCGATAATCATTTGACCCGTTGCATTATCTAAATTTCCCGTCGGTTCGTCTGCAAATAAAATAGCTGGATTGGTAGCAAATGCCCGGGCAATCGCCACACGCTGCTGCTCACCGCCAGAAAGTTGCTTAGGATAATGTTGCATACGTGCGCTCAATCCAACTTTATTTAATGCATCATGGCTACGTTCTTTTGCATTTTCCTGACTCGTGAGTTGTAGCGGCAACATCACGTTTTCTAGCGCGGTCAACGATGGTAATAGTTGAAAGGATTGGAAAATAAATCCCATGCTTTCCGCTCGGATAGCCGCTCGACCATCTTCATCTAAACTGCTAAATGGACTATTTTTAATTTGAACGCTGCCACTATTTGGGATGTCTAAACCTGCAAGCAAACTCAGTAGTGTCGATTTTCCTGAACCTGAGCTGCCGACAATCGCGATTTGTTCGCCATTAAAGATAGATAATGCTAAATTGCGAAGTACTTGAATTGGCTGATCATGGCTGATAAATTCGTACGTTAAGTGTTGCGCTTGTATAACAGGAGATGGTTGTATCAATGTTTTCCCACTTTTTATTCGTTATTAAACAGTTAAAATGTACGAGGCAAGCCAGATTGTGTTTATCTAGGTTACTGCTTGTTAGTCTACTAAGCTTCAGTTTGGTTGCACCCATTTCACAGGCCAACGCGGCAAATCCAACAATTTTGGTTTATGGGGACAGTTTATCCGCCGCTTATGGTCTCAAAAAATCACAAGGCTGGGTTGCTTTGTTGGAAAAAAAACTAGCCTCTCAGCGTTATCAATATACCGTCATCAATGCCAGCATCAGTGGAGAAACATCGAGTGGTGGCTTAAGCCGATTGACCAATACACTGGCTAAAACAAAGCCCAAGATCATCATTGTAGAGTTAGGCGCTAACGACGGTTTACGCGGTTTACCAGTAAAAGAAATGACCGCCAACCTGAATGCAATCATTACGCAAAGTAAAAAAATCAATGCAAAAATACTCTTAATTGGCATGAAAATACCACCTAATTATGGTGCTCAATACACAGACTCTTTTAGTGAGGCTTACCAACAATTAAGTCAACAACATCAAGTATCACTAGTCCCCTTTATGCTAGATAAAGTTGCAGCTAAACCAGCGCTCATTCAAGATGATGGTTTGCATCCTAATGCACTAGGTCAGCCGATACTGTTGGATAATATATGGCCTACATTACAACTATTGCTTAGCCGATAAATCTACAAAATGCGCAATTAGTAAAAGCCTATTAATCAACTGAACCAGTTGATGTTCAAAAGTTTCAAAATAGTAGATAAAAAGCGTCTAACAAAGCGGGCGAAGTCCAGACAGTAATTCTTAAATAAGCGCTTGTAAGATGAAGTTAATAGTAAGTATCTGTAGGATTTATCCTGCAAAATAATCAGAAAGCACCGATTTAGCTCAATAGAATTGTTAAGTAATATACGAAATATATAGAGTTTCTATATATTAGGAGAAATAGAAATGAATTTGGTAAAAGTATCTTTGTTGGTTTTATTAATATCTTCAGGTCATGCTATGGCAGCAGATAGCAACGCCAAAACAGCAGTTGGTGGAGGCTTAGGCGCTGCTGTAGGCACGGCGCTAGGTGGTGCAGTTGGCGGAAGTACCGGTGAGGTACTCGGTGGTGCGGTTGGCGGTGGCGTAGGTGGAGCAGTCACAACTAAGGGAGAAGGCCAAAGCGGTGCGGTAATTGGAGGTGCTGCAGGTGGAGCAGGTGGTGCATATGCAGGTCGTAAGGTTAGTGGCACTTCCACTGGTGCAGTTGTAGGTGCTGGTCTTGGCGGTGCAGGTGGTGCAACTGTAGGTAAAATAATTGCTGAACCATCAAGAACTAATTATAACAACTCTCACAAGCATAAAGATAAACATGGTAAAAACAAACATAAAAATAAACACCACGACCATGATGACTAAAAAGTACGGTTAGTTTCCAAAAAAAAGACCACCCCAGACGGAGTGGTCTTTTTTACGACTAGCTCAAGCGCTATTGTTAGCGCTAGTTATGACTGGTCTAGAGCAGTCTAGACTCAATCTTTGTTTAAGAAAGAGCCAACAAAACATTAATCTACAAACCTTTATCTATAATGCTTACTAAATAAGTAATCTATTTGTTACCCCTCCCCAAAGTTACCCCAATTATTGCTCTATATTAGAGATTCATATCACTATCTGGCTGATAGAGATACTTCTGAAAGTTTACAAACAATTGCCTAATTTCTGAAGTGCTACCCAATTCAGAGGTGGCGTCATGAATAGATTGATACTTCAAGCCGAGTAAATCTTTTAGTTTTTCTTGGCTTAACTCATCTACACCTTGCTTGATATATTGGCCTAGAACAAAGTCTACAAAGGCAGATTGTTTATCAGCAAAATGATGGTGGATATTATCAGTAGCGTGATTAACTCTATTTAAGCGCGTGAGTGGCAGCAGTGCAAAAGCGACATGTGCAAGCACATCAAATAAATCGCTATTTTCCGCATCAATAATACGCTGCATTTCGGCTAAGACTTCTTTGTTAAAACCTTTTTCACTTAAACCATCTAGTAATTTTTTACGCGTTTCTGGGTTGCTCCAAATTTCACGCAGTTGATCTTCATCTTTAAAGAACTCAGGTAAAACACCAAATAAGCTTTTTAAAAACTGAGCGCTAGACATGGGTTTGCCATCAGCACCCCAAAAGCTAGTTGCCATCATGTGTTGAATTTGGCGAGTTTTTCCGTCAGAGAGTTTAATCAGAATTTTCTCTAGTTTCGGTTCTGGCGCATAAGGTTGTTTGGGCTGTTCAACTGTATTAGGTTTGATGACATGGCCATTTGGTTCAATAGGTTCAGGCTCGCCATCCCACTCAGGGTCGCTAAAGTGGTGGTGGGCTTTTACAAAATCATAAATCGTAAAGTAATCTTTGCCGTCATATAAGCGTGTACCACGCCCAATAATCTGCTTAAACTCAATCATGCTATTCACTTCACGCATCAGCACAATATTGCGCACGTTGCGCGCATCAACACCTGTTGAAAGCTTTTGTGAGGTTGTGAGAACGGTTGGAATCGCATTTTCATTATCTTGAAATGCTCTTAGATATTCATCACCACGTGCGCCATCAGCCGCGGTAACCCGAACGCAGTAATCGGGATCTTTGCTGGTTTTAATTTGGTTGATGTAGTCGCGTACTTCTAAGGCATGTTCTTGCGATGCGCAAAACACTAAAGTCTTTTCACGTTGATTGATCAAATCCATAAACAGCTTCACGCGGTATTGCTCACGTGCAGGAATTTTAATAATCCGATTAAAATCGCCTTCTTTATAAAGCCTGCCAGGTTCAGCCTCACCTTGCACCACAACACCATCTCCAGGCGTGTAGATATACTCATCCATCGTGGTAGCAATTTGCTTCACTTTAAATGGCGTCAAAAAGCCATCGTTAATGCCCTCTTTAAGTGAATACACATACACTGGCTCACCAAAATAGGCATAGGTGTCTACATTGTCTTTACGCTTAGGCGTGGCGGTTAAGCCTAGCTGAACTGCAGGGCTAAAATACTCCAAAATCCCGCGCCAATTGCCTTCGTCATTCGCGCCGCCGCGGTGACATTCATCGATGATAATAAAATCAAAAAAGTCTGGTGGGTATTCGCCAAAATTATGGGCAGAGTTACCTTCGGCATCTGTGCCGCTCATAAAGGTTTGAAAAATGGTAAAAAAGATATTGCCGTTTTTTGGTACACGGCCTTTTTTACTAATTTCGTCGGGCGCAATGCGCACTAATGCATCTTCATCAAACGCCGAAAATGCGTTATACGCTTGATCCGCCAAACCATTACGGTCTGCCAAAAATAAGATACGTGGTCTGCGTGATTGGTCACCATTGAGTTCACGGCTTAAATTCCAGCGGCTATAAAACAACTTCCAAGCGAGTTGAAACGCAATAAATGTTTTGCCTGTCCCCGTCGCTAGTGTGAGCAATATGCGTTGTTCATTATTGGCAATTGCCTCAAGCACAGCCTCTATTGCATTGTGTTGATAATAGCGCGCACCAAAATAACCGCCTTTATCTTCAAATGGAATTTCAGCAAACTTGTCGCGCCAAGCATTTTTCTCGGCAAAAGTTAAATGCCATAATTCATCAGGGCTGGGGTAACTAGCAACATCCGCCTCTTTGCCAGTGTGCATATCTATGCCATAAATGCGCTGCCCATTGGTAGCATACGCAAAGCGGCTATTCAGCTTTTGCGCGTAATTTTTAGCCTGTGCTACGCCCTCTGTATAAGGTTTATCCCAAGCCTTGGCCTCTATCACCGCCAACTTATGGTTTTTATAGACCAACACATAATCGGCAATTTCTTGTTTGCTACGCTTGCCGCCACCTTGCAAGCGGCCAAGTGTTATATGCTCACGCTTAATATAACTGCCTTCCATCACGCCCCAACCAGCGGCTTTAAGTGCTGGGTCTATATATTCTGCGCGGGTTTCGGCTTCGTTCATCAGCTTTACTCTTCTAGCGTAATTTGTGTGAGTAGTGCGAATAATGGGTGATTGATGTAAAAGTTTTTACGACCAATCTTTTTCTTTTCCACAAAGCCATTGGCAGCCAAGGTATCTAAATGACGACCTGCTGTAATGCGTGAAACCCCTAAATCTTTTTCTAAAAACTCAATTTTGGTATAAGGGTAGCGAAATAAGTTATTCAGCAACTCTTGGCTGTAAATTTTAGGTAACTCGTTACGCAAGCGGTGTTTAGTGTTTTGCATTAAATCACGCAAGGCTTTCACTAACTTCACTTCACTTTTGGCCGTCAGCGCCACACCCTTTACCATATACACACACCAATCCACCCAATCGCCAGTGTCACGAGTCGATTGCAACAATTGATAATACTGGGCTTTGGTAGAAGTAATATAACGGCTTAAATACAATACCGGTAAATCTAGCAAACCTTCGCGCTGTAAAATCAACAGATTTAATATACGCCCAGTGCGGCCATTGCCATCGTAAAACGGATGTATGCTCTCAAATTGATGGTGCGCAATTGCCATGCGCAATAATGGGTCTAACTCGTCACCTTGTTGGTTGCCCGCATGAATAAAATCAACTAAGTCAGCCATCAGCTTTTGGATCAGCACCGCATCTTGCTGCGGCTCATACACCACTGCACCTGTCGTTTGGTTTTTAAGCACAGTGCCAGGCACTTTGCGTAAGCCTGCATTGTTTTGCTCTACTTCCGCTTGCACGCGCAAAATCGTTCTAAGCAGAATCAAGTCAGTGTCTAACACTTCTTGATAGCCAACGCGTAAAGCAGCAATATAGTGTTGGACTTCTTTGGCGGCAGGTGACGATGAACTGCTTTGCTCATAAGCAAAAAGCTCATCATGTGTGGTGATAATATTTTCTATTTCAGAGCTATCTTTCGCCTCTTGAATAGCAAGCGTATCCAACAAAATAGCGCTATTAGGGAGTGATTCGCACAAGCCCTTAAGCTCAGCCAAATGACGATGCGCCTCAGCCAGCGCTTGCCAAACGGCCTTCACCTCTAAATTTTCTGGCTTGGGAATCTGTAAAGTATCCACGCAACGCACCTAAACGATATGTTCAAAAAACGTGATTATCTTATCACGTTAAACATAACATGTTCAAAAAATCACATTTTCTTATCACGTCATGTGGGATGTGTCGATATTTTTGCATTTTATCGACATATATTTAGCGTATGTCGATGGCAACGACATACCCACATCCGTCATTCCCGCGTAGGCGGGAATCTATTTTGACTTTAAAGGCTTTAACATGGATTCCCGCCTACGCGGGAATGACAAACCAAAATCCTACAACTCGCCTGCAAAAGCCTGCTGCAAGAGCGATTTTTTTAGCTCATCCAGACAGTCGATTTTGCGTTGGTAGAGGGCTTCTAGGCGTTGGGTTTCTGTGCGTAACAAATTTAGTTTTTCAACTAAAGAGCGCTGTATTTCAATAAGTGGAGATGGAATTGGGATAGTGTTTAGCATCTTTTGATTTAGCTTTGGCTGTGCCATACCACTAACAAAATCATTTAGTGAAATTGAGTTAAGGTAAAACTCAACTAGCTTTTGCGTAATAAACTCTTTGAAGCGCAAAACATGCGCATGATTATTAACCCAAGTTTTCCCGCTAATCGAAAACGCTATTGGATATGTTCTCGCTAATAGATTTGCACCATCTTCTGACACAAGCAACAAATCCTCGTCAAATATGTACTCACCAACGTAGTCAACTATACCAGATGCACCATAATATGGGTAAACGCCATTAGTTCGGACATTTTTAGTGATTGGCACTCGCTTGTTATCTAAATTTTCAGCAATTTGGTTTAAGGTCTTTACCTCCCACCCCTCACCACGCTGCGTGAATATCGATTGCAGGTGGCTTTCAAACAAGGCGCGGGCGTTTTGCAGGTTTTGTTCTGCATTTGCACGCGCTTTAGCAATGCCCTCAAACGCTTGGTCGAGTATGGCTACGATGCGATGTTGTTGATTAAGCGGGGCGAGTGGTATTTTGACTTCTTTTAATTTGCCACCAGAAAGCTCTTTAAAAGTGGCACCGCTGCCTAAGTCATTAAGAAAATCTACATTTGCCTGCAAGAAATAAAATAAATACTTATAAGCTAAACTTTCACTTGGCACCAAGCCTTTGCAACCTTGATTGGTTGCCATTGGCTTTGTGTTGATAACTAAATGACCAATTGGCGCGCGTGAAGAAAGAATAACTGAATTTGATGGGAGCAATCTAGCTGAACTATCTCTTAAGCCCTGAGATGTAATTTTTCGTGCAGTATCATCAGCGTATGGGCTTAGTCTTTTACCCATTTCTGCTGGCGTAATCCATAAGTGCTCATTACCCCAGTATTCTTTAACGCCTGTTTTTGGCGTTCCACCATTTACAACTTCACAAACTTCACTAAGCGTTTTTACTTTCCAGCCAGCATTCATAGCAACGCCTTAATCCCAGCCAACACCTCTGCGCTCTCAGCATCCAGCTTGGCGATTTCTTCCATAATGGCTTGCGGGCTGCGGTGCGCAACTTCTTCATTACCGTTTGGGTTTTTTACCGACAAATCAAACGTGGTTTGGTCTATCTCACTCGCATTCACTGACCAGCTTTTAGGGGAATCGGCAAAGGTTTTTTGTAGTGCTATAAAATCGGCCAAATCGGCATCATTGAGCGGGTTGGTTTTGCCCATATTGCGGCCTGGGTCTAGCTGATAAAACCAAGTGTTGCGGGTAGGCGCGCCTTTTTCAAAAAAAATCACCACGGTTTTCACGCCAGCACCTTGAAACGTGCCGCTTGGGCAATCGAGCACGGTGTGTAAATTGCAACTTTCAAGCAACAATTTACGTAAACTGACTGAGGCATTATCGGTATTGCTTAAAAAGGTATTTTTAATAACCACGGCGGCGCGACCACCTGCTTTGAGACTTTTGATAAAGTGTTGTAAAAACAAAAAGGCGGTTTCGCCCGTTTTAATGGGGAAGTTTTGCTGCACCTCAGCACGCTCTTTACCGCCAAACGGTGGATTGGCGAGGATAATATCAAAACGGTCTTTTTCTTGAATATCGCTAATATTCTCCGCAAGCGTGTTGGTGTGGATAATATTGAGCGCTTCTATGCCATGCAGAATCATGTTCATAATGGCTATGACGTAGGCAAGGCTCTTTTTCTCTTTGCCATAAAACGTGCTGGTTTGTAGGGTGCTCAAATCACTGGTGGATAAATTGGGTTGGCTACGCAGATAATCAAACGCCTCGCACAAAAAGCCCGCGCTGCCCACTGCGCCGTCATAAATCGTCTCGCCAATTTTGGGGTTTGTGACTTGTATCATGGCGCGAATCAGAGGGCGCGGCGTGTAATATTCACCGCCGTTACGCCCAGCGTTTCCCATGTTTTTGATTTTTGCTTCGTACAGGTGAGAAAGCTCGTGCTTTTCCGCTTGGGTGTTAAAGCTGAGCTCATCAATGCGCTCAATCACTTCACGCAGATTGTAACCACTTTGTATTTTGTTGTTGATCTCACCAAAAATCTCACCAATTTTATATTCAATGGTGTTTGGCCCAGTCGCGCGTTGCTTAAAGCCTTTTAGATAAGGGAATAGCTTGAGGTTTACAAAATCTTTCAGGTCATCACCTGTTAAGGCGTTGTTGTGATCAAACTTGCCATCAGCAGTTTTAGGCGCAGCCCATGTCGGCCAGCGGTAAGTTTCATCAATAATAAATTGGTAGGCTTTGCCTTCCAAATCAGCTTCCATCGCTTTGGTTTGCTCTAAAGCATCGAGATATTTTAAAAACAAAATCCAAGAGGTTTGCTCGGTGTAATCCAGCTCACTGGTTGCACCTGCATCTTTATGCAGATATCGTCTATATTTTTAAAGGTTTGTTCAAACATGGTGTTGCCTATTTTTTAGATTTTTATAATGGCATTAGTTTAAATGGTTTGGGGTGATATAGCTAAGCTATATCAACGCTATTTGATGTTAAAAAGCTTTCAAATAAGCGGTAACACTGCTCCCACTTTACTGAGATATAATAATTTCGTTGGATATTACATGGCTACTAATCAAGAAAATCGCAGAAAGAAAAATGCCCCAATCTCTCGAAAGGGGCGTCTATATTGGTGGGAAAGAGGGACTTGAACCCTCGACCCCAGGATTATGAAAAATCGCCGTAAGTTCTTGTTTTTAATTGAAATTGTACTTTTTTCTTTTAAGAAACATTAACTTAGTAGCCAAGTTATTGCTACTAAATTTTACATAGTTATACTGCGTTTTAAGTACTTTTTCTCGATTTGGGCTACTACGTGGCTACTAATTTTTTAACGAGAAAATAGTAGAACGGAGTATAAAAATGTTACATAAATTAACTAAATCTTTTGTCGAAAAAGTTAAATTTGAACAAACAGGTCAAATATTTTATCGAGACTCAGAGTTGCTCGGTTTTGGTCTGCGTGTGGGTAAAACAGCAAAGGTTTATTTTGCCGAAGCTAAACTGCACGGAAAAACAGTTAGAAAGTCGATTGCAAGACATAATGTTATTTCTTTAGATGAAGCACGATCACAAGCTAAAACTTATCTAGCTGAAATATCTAGGGGCAAAAATCCACATGATGAAGAAAAAGCGAGAAAAGCTAAATTAGTTACCTTGGCGGAAGTGCTTGAAAATTACATTGAAGCCCGCGGCAATTTAAAGCACAGCACTATTCAAGATTATCGCCATACGTTCACATGTTATCTAGATGACTGGTTAAAAAAGCCAGCCATAGAAATTTCAAAAGACATGGTTGAGCTTAAGTTTCGTAAGATTAGCAAAACCAGTCCATCGCAAGCCAATAAAACCATGCGAAATTTTAGAGCGGTGATGAATTACGCCATCATGAAATATGAGGATAGCAACGGTGATTCAATCTTTAGACATAATCCAGTCATTAGAATTACACAATTACGCGCGTGGCATCGTGCCGTCAGAAAAAACACACTCATTAAACATTATGATTTAGCGCCTTGGTATCAAGCGGTCATGAACTTATCTAATGATTCAATTGCACCCAATCGTGAAGTAGTAAAAGATTTTCTGTTGTTGGTATTGTTTACAGGCTTAAGACGCAACGAAGCAGCACAGCTTACTTGGAACCGTGTTGATCTGAAAGATAGAACCATTATGATCAAAGATACTAAAAATCATACGGATCACACACTACCACTCACTGATTTTTTATATGACTTACTTATGAGAAGAAAAGATGAAGCAAAAACGAGATACGTTTTTCCTAATGAGAACAACACTGGTTATATGACAGATCCTAAAAAGCAGATCGCTAATGTTATTAAAGAGAGTGGTGTGAACTTTAGTACTCACGATTTAAGACGTACTTTTATTACCATTGCAGAAAGTTTAGATATATCCGCTTATGCATTAAAACGCTTGCTTAACCATAAAATGAATAATGACGTGACCGCGGGTTATATTATTATGGATGTAGAACGCTTAAGGCTGCCGATGCAACGCATTACGGATTACATTACCGCACAATTTGGCATCAAAGATAGAGGTCAAGTTTTGCCATTACAAAGGCAAGCTTAATCAAATTGACATCTGTAACGTTACGCGCTACACTTATTTTAATGGTTAAAGATAATGATTAAAACTTTTAGACATAAAGGGCTTGAACAGTTTTTTGAAACAGGAAGTAAGTCGGGTATAAAACCTCATCATGCTTCAAAACTAAACCGTCAGTTATTACGTTTAGATATTTCAAAAAATGCGTCAGATATGAATGTGCCTGGTTGGCGATTCCGCCAATTGGAAGGTAATCTTGAAGGGCATTATTCAGTGACGGTCAATGCGAACTGGCGCATCACGTTCAAGTTTGAAAATGAAGATGCCATATTGGTTGATTATCAAGACTATCACTAGAAAGGAAATTGATAATGAGTAAGATATATAACCCGTCACATCCGGGTGAAACATTAAAAGAAGATATATTGCCAGCCTTAGGCTTGAATGTGACTGAGGCGGCTGAACAGCTTGGAGTTGCTCGTCCAACACTTTCAAAAGTGCTTAATGCAAAAGCGGCTATCTCTCCTGAAATGGCGATCCGTTTAGAGAGATGGCTTGGCGTGGAAAATGGTGGCCGTGCTGATCTTTGGTTAGCAGAGCAAGCTGCTTATGACCTATGGCAAGCAAGAAGCACCTTTAAAGAAAATATCAAACCAGCAGAGTTTATTGCCATTTAATTATTTTATATGCCATTGGCAGTTAGCCAGTATTAAGCGTTACGGCGATAGATAGAAACAGCTATTGCCGATTATCTTTTCTTAGCTTAAAGTGAGAAAAAATAATAAGGAGTTATGAATATGAAGTTAGACCTAGACGATATTCCTAAACATCACCTAAGAAATAACTTTTTTGAAAAGCCACAACCCGCTCCAGTAGATGCACTCACCATTTTCGTTGCGGTTTTATCAGCGATTTTAGTCGCATTCTTTTTAAGAGAAGCTTATACAGAATATCAATTAAGACGTGCTGCCGCTGTCTTAACTCAAACAATCGAAGCGAACAATAAACAATTACAACAAAGTATCGAGTCAAATAGACGTACCCAAGAAGCAAATAGACAAGCACAACTTGAAAGACTCAATCAGCAAAGGTTGGATAAATACCGTACTGAACAACAAAAGCAAGCTGCGATCTCGGCTGGTATTGAAGAACGACGCAAAAAAAATGATGCATGGGAGAGTTACTTTAAGCCATCTAAAGACTGTGAGTCGACGAACGACAATATTGATTTAATAGCGTGTGGAAATGCACATTTAAAAGCAAAAAAGCAGTTCGATAAAATGTGGGCAAATGGGCAACTTAGGTAATAAATTCAATGTATATCGAAAGTGAAGATTACAAGAATATATGGGAGTTAGCTCACCAGTGGGCAGGTGAGGATCAGCAAAAGACTGATATAAATCATTTGCCAAATCACGTTGATCTAAATTTGAGAAGGTTAGCTGCCGCAATTTTATCTAGAGATCTAAAAGCACGCACAAAGTCTGTTGCTGTTTTTGTTGATGAATCACTTATAGACTTTCTATTCAGTGCAGGACATGTCTATAAACTATGGAAATCAAAGACAGGCTCATCTTTTAACAAAGAGTATCTACAATCTTTATTTATCAAAAGACCTGATTTTTTAGCATGGATAGAGCAAGAGAAATTACCTCCAACGGATTTTTGGATATTGACGCAAGTCATAGCTAACCACAAAGTCTCTAATCGTCCAAAAAACGAAGCAGAAGACAAAGCGGTTTGTCGTGCAATTGCTAAAACTTATTGGGATATTGATGAAAATATACATCCTGCACATATGGCAGAATGTAAAGCAATAAAGAAATATGGGAATGGTGCTCATTATGAAATTAACACCATTAAAGAGTGGATTTCAGATTTAGATCCATTAGCCAAAATTAGAAAAACTGGCAGGCCTAAACAAATCGTTTATAAAGTAAACTTGGAAACTGGCTCTCTGCTAGCTTCTTAAGCCTCTTAAGAGGTCATAAAATTAATTCATATATTCAATAAGTTAAGTAAGTTTTATATAACTATTTAACCTTACCCTTTTTTAGTAAGTTTTTTCTTGTTTCATTATTTCGTCTCCACAAACTATTCGGAGATTGAAAATGAACTATCAACTATTAAGCACACCTCAAGCTGCTAAATTCCTTAATGTCAGTATCGCTTTCTTAGAGCGTGATCGATGGGCAGGTGCGCGCATTCCATTTGTTAAAGTAGGTTCTCGCGCTGTTCGCTATCGTTCAGATGATCTACAAAATTATATCAATAGTCATCGTCAAGCTTCTGTATTGGAGGCTAACAATGATTAATTTAAATGCGTTTACATTTGAAGGTGTTAAGCATGAGGTTTTGCCTCTAGACCATCCATTGGTTAGAGGCCAACCTATCAACACACCTATTTATGAGCAAGATTATCAATGGCGCTTAAAGTTACAGATATTCACACAAGGCGGCTTTGAGGCAAAAGCGGTATTAGTTAATCGTAATCAACTGAGCCGTTTAATTAACTTGAATCGTGAAAGAGGAAAGCGGAGTAAACCAAAAGATAAAGACGAAGCAGCAACAAAACGAGATTTGGAAAAATGCGCTTATCGAGCTGCTAGACGAGTCAGGCAATTATGTTTAGAAATTAGAGCCGATCGCTTATTAACCCTAACTAGCCGCAATCTTTTAAACGACTACGACAAGCTAATATCTGCATGGAAACGCTTTATGCGATTACTCGAAGCTGCAGGTGAAAAGTTTGAATATATCGCAGTACCAGAGCTACATAAAAACGGTGAGTATTATCATGTTCATGCTGCAATAAACGGCTTTTCAAGAGTTGAAATACTTCGTCGATGTTGGCAGATAGCCTTAGGCGGAAAAGGTGATGAGAGGGGCATCAATGCGCTTGGGAATGTCGATATAAAATCTAATAGACGTAAAGGGCAGCATAAAAGCAAACAAGCCATTGGTGTTGCGAAATATATCTCTAAATACATTACTAAAAGCTATATTGAACATCATCAATTTAATCGTAAACGTTATTGGGCTCCAAGATCAATTAAGCTGCCAGAAACGCAAGCTGAATGGATGCAAGCAGAAACAGTTGAAGAGGCAGTTCAAGAGCTTTACTCAAGGTTTGATTCGGCAATCATGGCTGAGGTAGTGAAAGATAGAAGTATGTACATTACAGAAGCGAATGCACCAATGATATTTTTCAGATATTTACCTAATGAAGAAAAACCTTTGCCTATCCCTTTCTAAGGCTAGGTTGCAACGCCCCGAACGCGAGCGCCCGCGGCGCGGAGGGGCGGCGCAGCCGCAGTCCTTTAGACTAGATATAATGGACATTTAAGTACAAGATAACCTAAACGAAAAACTCATCTATACTCAGAATGAGTTTCTGTAGGTGGTTGATTTTATTTTGAAGGGTAAGATAGATATAAGGGTAATCAAGTGCATCTACCGTCATTGGATTGGGTTTGATGTAGTTTTTTCCAACTAAGTTATAACAATTATTTAAATCGTCTTTTGGATTTAGTCTTAATTGCATGTCATCAAATGAAGGATCAAATCCTAATGCTGTTTTTATGAGTTGTATGCTCAGAGCTGGGTCAATTCTTTCAAAATGAGTATGCTCAGATAAAAACCATGATTCAGTTTCCATGACAGATAAAATAAACTCAACAGGAATAAGTTTTGTTTTTATATATTTTGTGAGATTGATTTCTAGTTTTGGGATGTCTGCGTGGGTAAAGTCTGGCCTAACATCCCTAAGGCCAATGATTTTACTGTAACCACTTTCTGTAAGATAAAGATGTTCTTCTCTAATCCTTTGTGCAACAAGTTTATCTCCCATGCAATCATATATAAGTACATAATATCTTTCTGTTTCACTTGCTTTGGTAGCGATTACTTGTGTAATTTTTTTTGGAGATCTACCACCGCCTTTAATTACAGAGTGATCAATTATTATATTATGTGCCCCGCAAATTTCTGGTAACAAACGCTTTAAAAATATGACCTCAGTATAGCCTTCAACGAATATGGCAAGTTTTTTCATTAATAGCTAAATATACTTTCTATTCGTTAATTACATCTAATTCAAAGAATGAAAAATTGCTTAATCCCGTAAATTTAAATTCCTCAAATTTATCTTTTGAGTTGAAGTAATTTTTAACGTTTATGTGATTGCCTTCACGAACAATTATTGACCACTCATCTAGAGGAACATTATTCATTACAAAACTATCATTTGTGGACATGATAATTTGCAAATCACTTTCATCTGCTTTTTTTCTAAGTAAGTCTAAGAGTAAACAAACTCTTTCGTAGTCTAGTCCTTCACCAATATCATCTATTAACACTGTACTTGCAGTCTTCATTAACTGAAAGTAATTTGTATGAATTATTAGAGCTAAAGCCCTAAACATGCCCGTTGACATACTAAATTGATCTGTAATTCCTGGCAAATTACTTTCTTTTACAAAGAGGCCAACAGCCTCACCAGGCATACCTGAAAACTGAACAGAAATCGGTGCAGCAACATCAATATTATCAATTTCGTATCCCATGCTAGCTAAATCAGATTTGATAGCGTTTATGAATTTTTCACCAAAATCTTTCTTTGCTTTTCTAAATAGCCCAACAACAGCGAAAGGGTCTCTTTCGTCTACTTGTAATGCATTGGGTAATAATATTACGATTTGTTCCTTACCTAAGTATGAACTAAATGGGTAAAACCTCACTGAAGATGCCCAATTAAAAAGAGGCTCTAGAAAACTGTGTTGAATTTCATCCCTTCTGGAAAAGACAGCAAAAGTTGAAGTCGGCGATTGAAAGGGAATGTAGTCGCCATTATTAATCTTTTCAGCGAATATGCTACCAATACCACCTTCGCCTCTATCTAGAACACTTTTGCCATTGATAGATAGTTTTTCTGAAACTACTTCACCATTCTTGCAATGAAGGGAGTAATTGTATTCATTACTGTTCTCTATAAAAACAGCATTGTAATTTCCGGATAGTTTTACACCATCCAACCCTGCAATATTTCTTGCGAGAGACCATATTATGCTAATGGACCTTGATTTTCCAGATGCATTTTTACCTACAATTAAATTTTTATTCCCAAGAGTGAAGTCGTTGATGCTCCATTCCTGAGGGGTACTTTCATGCTCATAGTATTCTAAAGATTTAATTAACATTATTTATCCTATAAAACTTCCTAATATCTTGCTCATTGTTATTGCATTAATAAATGATTAATTATAAATATGATTTGTTATGGTTTTCTAATAGAGAAGTATATGTTTTAATTGTACTGTTGGCTACTAGGTGGCTACTAATCGAGAAAAACGTACAAAAGAAAACGCCCCAATCTCTCGAAAGGGGCGTCTTTATTGGTGGTGAAAGAGGGACTTGAACCCTCGACCCCAGGATTATGAATCCTGTGCTCTAACCAACTGAGCTACATCACCGTAAACTGTTTTGCCATCATTTTAGCAAGCCCGCAATTTTAGTGTTTTAGAAGCGGGTTGTCAAAGTAAAACGTGTGGATTTTTGAATCGAATTTACACGTTGAATCTAAAGTGAACAACATCGCCATCTTGCATCACATACTCCTTGCCTTCTAAGCGCATTTTGCCTGCTTCTTGTGCGCCTTTTTCACCTTTGTTTTTAACATAGTCGTCATAGGCAATAATTTCGGCGCGGATAAATCCACGTTCAAAATCGGTATGGATGACGCCTGCAGCTTGTGGTGCGGTGTTGCCTTTTTTAATGGTCCAAGCCCGTACTTCTTGTACGCCAGCGGTGAAGTAGGTTTGTAGACCTAGCAAGTCGTAGGCGGCGCGAATAACGCGGTTTAAGCCTGGTTCTTCTTGACCAAGTTCTTTTAAAAATTCAGCTTTATCTTCATCTTCTAATTCAGAAATTTCAGATTCAATTTTTGCGCAGATACAAACAACTGGAGCGCCTTCTGTTTTACCTAGCGCGGTCACTTTGTCTAGGTAAGGGTTATTTTGAAAGCCTGTTTCATCAACGTTGGCGATATAAAGTACTGGTTTTACTGTGATTAAACAGAGTGGTTTAATCAATTGTAGTTGTTCTGCATCTAAGCCCATGGTGCGTACTGGAGCGCCATTATCCAAGTGCGCTTGAATTTTCTCGCAAATGGCGAGGAGCGCGATAGCATCTTTGTCACCAGATTTAGCTTTTTTTCCTTCACGTTGCATGGTTTTTTCAACGGTTTCCATATCCGCTAAAGCTAGCTCGGTATTAATGACTTCGATGTCCGATAATGGGTCGACTTTGCCCGCAACATGGATGACGTTGCCGTCGTCAAAGCAGCGAACAACGTGCGCGATAGCATCTGTCTCACGAATGTTAGCTAAAAATTTGTTACCTAAGCCTTCGCCTTTTGATGCGCCGGCTACAATGCCTGCAATATCAACCATTTCTACTGTCGCAGGCTGGGTGCGCACTGGGCTAACAATGTCGATTAAAGGTTGCAAACGCGAGTCTGGCACTTCAACAATACCTACGTTTGGTTCGATGGTGCAAAAAGGGTAATTTTCTGCCGCAATACCCGCTTTGGTAATGGCATTAAATAAGGTTGATTTGCCTACATTAGGTAAGCCGACGATTCCACATTGCATATAAACTTTTGCCTTTAGTGTTCCGCTGATGAGCGACGTTTTTGATTTAGATTAACCCGGTATTTTAACTCTATTATGAAGATTGCAAAAAGAAACTTAATTTATATTAAGTAGTTAGCCATATATATAATATATTTTTGTAGGGTGTATACTGATTGGTATTCAGTGTCGCGACTGCCATAAAAAATGAAACAACTAAAAAGAACAGGAAGACGTTCAGTCTATTGGTATGAGTGGCTGCCATGGGTTTTTTTGGCTGTCACTTTGTCTGTCACCTATTGGGCTTGGCAAAGCGAGCGCGCACTTGAGTATAGCGAAAAAAGTAATGTATTTAACCAGCAGTTTTATCAAACTGCTGATCAGCTAACTAGTCAACTAAAGTTGTTTGAGCAGTCTTTATATTCAATTAGAAAGCTGTTCGAATCCTCAGATTTTGTTAGTCAAGATGAGTTTAATGCGTTTGGCGATGAGATCCTGCATTCCAAATTATCTTCTGGGTTGTATCAAATTGGGTTTGCTAAATATATTAATCTTAATTATCCACAGACTACTTTAGATCAATCATTAACGCCATTGCTTGAGTATTTAAAAAGCCAAACACAATTGGCTTATGCGCCAGTGATTTATGTGATTAAACATGAAACATCTGCTCAGCAATCTCCAATAGTGGATGCTTTTTTAAACAATCGACTTAAAGAAGACATGCAATCCGCAGCATTGTTTAATGAACTACTTATTTCAAGTCAATTTAAAACGAATATAAACGACAAACCGGATTGTGATTGTTTGTCGATGATATTGCCTGTTTATCAGCGTGCAGCAAAAAATACGCAAATAGTCGATGGTCAGTTAGATAATTCAGTTGATGGTTGGGTGTTTTTTAACTTAAATTTAGACGTTGTTTTCAGCAAAACACTCGGGATGACGAATAAACCTAGTATTCGTTATGTTTTAAATGACGTATCACAACAGCCTTATAAAGTGTTATACCAAAATGATTCTAGCCAAATTGACCATGCGCGTTTTAGCCAAGAGAGTCAGATTGATTTGCCAGGAAAAAAATGGATGTTACGAGCTGAGTCTTTGCCTTTATTCGAAAATACGCTGAATTATAAACACTCAACAACTATTGGTTTATTGGGCTTGTTAGCTAGTTTTGCATTGACGGCTGGTTTATTTCTGGTGATATCAAGATTACGCACATTGGATTCTTTAAGAAGAGTTAACAAGCGACTTAGATTTAGTGATGAGCGTTGGCGTTTTGCCGTAGAGGGGGCAGGCGATGGTGTATGGGATTGGGATATTGAAAATAAAAAAATAAGCTACTCAACTAATTGGAAGCGCATGTTTGGCTATGAGGAAAACTATGCAGATGAGGATATTGGAAAGTGGCGCAAACTGGTGCATCCAGATGACCGCTCGGCTGTTTTAGACGCTTATAGAAAGGCAATCCACGGCGGCGGAGATCATTCATTTGAATGTCGGGTTAAGTGTAAAAATGGTACATGGAAATGGGTATTATCAAGATGCATGGTCGTTAGCAAGGACAGTAATGGTCGCCCGTTGAGAATCGTTGGTACACATACTGACTTGTCGCAATTAAAAGAATCTGAAGAAATGGTTTGGCAGCATGTTCATTTTGATGTTCTTACAGGTTTACCTAATAGAAGAATGCTGCATTTAAGACTAGAGCAGGCAATAGAAAAAGCGAAATGGAAGGGCACTAAGGTTGCTTTAATTTGTTTAGATCTAGATGACTTTAGTGTCGTTAATGATACTTTTGGCCCTGAGCAAGGCGATAGACTGTTGCAAGAGGTTGCTAAGAAATTAGTGAGTAGTGTGCATCAATATGAAGACGTAGCAAGAAATAGTGGTGATGAGTTTGCGATATTGATTGCAGATATTGAAGAAAATGAATTGAGTCTTTTGGACTCGCTTGCAGAAAATGTATTGAGTGCAATGGCCGAGCCTTTTAATTTAGGCGATACTAAAGTGTTTATCACTTGTAGTATTGGAATTGCCATTTATCCTAATGATGCGAACTCATTAAATGATTTGGTTAAAAATGCCGACCAATCAATGTATGCTTCAATTAGTAAAGGTGGAAATTGTATTACTTACTTCACTGCTGAGATGCAAGAAAAAGTGAATAAACGCATGCATTTAACCAATGATTTGCGTGTTGCATTGAGTAAAAATCAATTGTTTGTGGAGTATCAACCGATTGTTGAACTGAAAACAGGCGCTATTTACAAGGCAGAAGCTTTGCTCAGGTGGCGACATCCGGAAAATGGATTGATTAGCCCGGCAGAATTTATTCCAATTGCAGAAAATACTAAATTAATTAATGAAATTGGCTATTGGGTTTTGATGCAATCTATTAAGCAATGTGCAGAATGGCGAGAAAGAATTAATGGAAAATTCCAAATAAGC
>JBFJJN010000015.1:0-50662 GCA_041612255.1 Methylophilaceae bacterium
AAACGCATCATGTGTAACGAACAAATTGCAATTTTCGCAGGCGGCTGTTTTTGGTGTACGGAGCCCGTATTTAGTCAGCTAAAAGGCGTCATTAAAGTTGAATCTGGCTATATTGGCGGACACACAGAAAATCCAACCTATAAAACCATTTGTAATGGTGATACTGGGCATGCGGAAGGTATTCGTATTGCCTTTGATGCGGAACTGATTAGCTTTGAAACCTTGTTAGAAGTATTTTTAGTGTCACACGATCCAACCACACCGAATCGTCAAGGCAATGATATTGGCACACAGTATCGCTCAGCAGTATTTTGCCAAAATGATGCTCAAAAGGAAATAACGGTGAGTATGATTAATACCTTTAATCAGGATGGTGTTTATTCCGCGCCGATTGTAACGGAAGTGAATGATGACAGTAAGTTTTATCCTGCAGAAGATTATCATCAATATTACTTCGCTAAAAATCCGAGCAATCCATATTGCATGGCAGTTGCCGCGCCGAAAGCAGCTAAAATTCGTGCAAAATATGCACAGCTAATGAAAGATTAGCTTTTGCTACTTAGCCATTGTCTACGCCAAAAGATTAGCCCCATGATTGACGCAATCCCTAGCATAATTGCTAATGCGTACCAAAATCCGTGATGACTTCCAATCCAAGGCATGTAATCGAAATTCATGCCAAAAATGCCTGCGATTAAGGTTGCTGGCATAAATAGCATCGCAACAACCGTCAGCGCTCGCACTTCTAAATTAACACGTTGACTCACACTTGCCATGTAGATATCCATCATGCTGGCTAGTGAGTCGCGAATCGATTCCAATGATTCAATAAAGCTAACGGTATGGTCATACACATCTCGCAGATAAGGCACAGTATTTGGCTGAAAAAAGCCTTTTTCGTTACGAGTTAAGTTATTAATCACCTCACGCAATGGCCAGACTGCACGTCTAAGTTCAATGCTCACATGTTTAAGCTGGTGAATATTATGCAGTTCAGCATTGCTGGGTTTTGTCAGCAAGCGTTCTTCTAACTCTTCACTGTCATCGCCCACATCTTCCAGCACATTAAAATACCGATCAACCACCGTGTCTAACAAAGCGTAGGTTAAATAGTCGACGCCAAGTGCACGAATAGGTGCATTTTCAGCTCGGAGGCGAACTCGTACTGGTTCAAAAGCACCCGTTGAACGCTCTTGAAACGTCAATAAAAAATTGTGCCCTAATACCATGCTAATTTGCTCAGAACTAACTGACATGGTTTCTTTGTGATAATAAAAATGGCGTGTTTCTAAAAAAATATAATCATCAAACTCATCCACTTTAGGACGCTGCGTAGTGGTTAAAATATCTTCAATCACCAACGGGTGTAGTTTAAAAGCTTCACCAATTTTCTTAATCAATGCAGCATCATGCACGCCATGCACGTTTATCCAAAGTTGCTTACTTTTCTCAGGCTGAATGTTAGTAAGCTCATCTTCAGTTAGCTCAACCTCAATCAATTCATTTGCGTTGTAAGTCATTTTGCTAATGGATGGTTTGTCTAGCTGAGTTACATCTGCATGACCAACATACACCGCCGAGCCTGGTGCCATCCCTATTTTTTTAGCATGCAGCTTACCGTTTAACTTAGTGTTTAGTTTTTTACGTTTAGGTGGTTGTTTTTTCATCGTGTTTAATTAAACATCAAGGTGGCTATAAAGTGGCGTAGAAAGATAACGCTCACCAAAAGAGGGAATAATCACAACGATTATCTTGCCTTTGTTTTCAGGTCGCTTTGCCACTTCCATAGCCGCCCACACAGCGGCGCCAGAAGAAATGCCCACTAACAACCCATCTTCACTCGCCATGCGTCTTGCTGTATCCATCGCATCATCATTTTTGACGCGGACGACTTCATCATAAATCTTGGTATTTAAAATCGCAGGCACAAAACCAGCGCCAATGCCTTGTAATGGATGCGGGCCTTTTTCACCGCCTGATAATATCGGGCTAGCATCAGGCTCAACTGCAATAATTTGAATATCGGGGTTATGGTCTTTTAACACTTCGCCCACACCCGTAATTGTGCCGCCAGTACCGATACCAGAAACAAACATATCCACACGACCATCAGTATCGCGCCAAATTTCCTCTGCTGTGGTTTTGCGATGTATCTCAGGATTAGCAGGATTTTCAAATTGCTCTGCCATCACATAACGCGAATCGCTAGCCGCCAAGGCCTCCATTTTAGACAATGCACCAACCATACCTTCTGCACCCGGTGTTAAAAACAATTCAGCACCATAAGCTTTGAGTAATAATTTACGCTCACGGCTCATGGTTTCAGGCATCACAAACGCACTTTTAATCCCACGCGCCGCACACACCATAGCTAAACCAATCCCCGTATTACCACTAGTCGCCTCTAAAATCACCGTGTCAGGTTTAATACGCCCTTGCGCTTCCAACGCATCAATAATCGACACCGCAATACGGTCTTTTACACTGCTCGCCGCATTAAAATACTCCAACTTGCAAACAATGGTCGCATCAATACCAGCCGCAACGCGGTTAAGTTTAACGAGTGGGGTGTTGCCGATGAGTTCGGCTGTGTTGTTGGCGATTCTCATAGAGTCTCTTCACAAAACATATTTGAGTTGATAAATTAATAATTGCGTTTACTTGATATGAATTAGTTGACCGACATAATTATCACGTAATACTCTCTCTTTCCTATTATTTACACCTTCTCTTGCCGCTAGTAAATAATCTTCTGGAGCAGATTGTGAAAATGTCAAAATACTATTTTTTGTCTTATCAATATCGATTGGAGTACCGTTAACTACTTTGTTAGCAATAGCTACACACAATGAGAAAAAATTTGCTTTCGCTGACCAGAAACTGGATTTTCCTATACTTAAATTTTGAATGGTTTTGAATGTTTCAATTAACTTTTCGTAAATTAAGTCTTTGGTAGGGAAGTCTTCTTTATAGTCTTCTAACAAAGAGATCGTTTGTTCATTTCGATTGAAGAAGCCGCCGATAACTGTAGACATTATGTTTAGAATATACATAAGGTGAACTTTTCTAGTAATTTCCCTTTCTGTAAAAACACCAAAGTTGTTACTTAGTTCTTCAAAACTTGACGCATCCTTTTCTTTTGCCCATTGATATAAATTTTCAGGTATGTCTGGGTCATTGCGCCAATCTTCTTCGTCGTTAAATAATTGATTTTGGCTCGTAAAATCAACATCATTAGCTAACAATCTGGCAACAAACATATATTCTGTTGGTGCAAATTCAGAAGCTAACTTCTCAATAGATGTTAAAGAGTTAGAAGTGCGATTTAGTCGTTGGAAAATTTCTTTAATTTTGGGGTCATCGTTCTCTAAATCTAAGACAACAATACCAACTTCATAATTCAAGAAAGCCTCTTGATCATCTTCAGTAAAATCTCTAAAAAATCTATTGTTAACAGAGAATTCACTATTAACGAACTTAACTATTGTGTCAGTTCTTTGTTGCCCATCAACAATACAAGACACTGTTTCCATTTTTGTAAGGTCAATTTTTCCCCTAGAAAAAAACATTTGAGGGAATGGAAACCCAAGCAAAATTGTTTCTATGAAGTCTTTTCTGTGTATATCGCGCCAAACTATGTTTCTTTGAAAATAAGCATCAGGTACAAGTCTTCCATTTTTTACGTCATTTACTATTTGTAATAGCGCTACTGATCGTATTTTGTAACTAATCATATTCTTTCCTTAAGATTTCCTAAGTAAATGGACACAGCTGACTCTTGTTTTGATGTTAGAAAGACCTCGCCAGCGTAAATCCAAGCAGTGATTCTATTACAGTGGGTTGCGTATTTATCTGTCAGAAGACCAAAAAAATTTAGCCAATCAGCTCTTTCTTTTGAGTTAGGCATTTTTTCAGGTCTGAATATACCTTTCTGCAAGTAATCTAGAAATTCTTGTTTTCTAGTTTTTGTCTTCTCGGCATCATTTCTTACTGTAAAACTATTTAAAGTCCAGCCGTCACTTTCTTTAAAACTGTATTCAAATTTTTTCATAAAAAGATACGGGTCAACAATTGCTATATCAATATCTGAACTCTCAGTTGAGAACGGAGTTCCTTTTACTAAGCTAACTCCTGTTTTTGCAGAACCAACTATATGAACCGATGATATTGGTACATTTAAGTGTTCGCTTACTTCAGTTAAAAGATCGAGTTGTAAATCATACTGCTCTCTGAACGCATGCGTCGGTAATAGCAAAAAGATCTTACGAGCAATTTTCCCTATGCCATCTCCCTTGGAGATAGCTTCTGATATTAATGCTTCTAATTCGCTGTTATCTGTAGTCACTTCTGCCAAGCATCACGTAATGTAACCGTCCGATTAAATATAGGCTTACCCACTACACTATCTTTTCTATCCGCAACAAAGTAACCATGACGTTCAAACTGGAAAATATCCTCTGGCTTAGCATCTTGTAAGCTGGCTTCTAGCTGTGCAGTAATGGTTTGTACTGAATCTGGATTAATATCATCCAAGAAATCTTTATCGCCTTCGCCTGGATGTGCTTCTTTAAACAGTCTGTCATACAATCTGATTTCTGCTTCGTAAGCGTGAGCGGCGCTCACCCAGTGAATATTGCCTTTTACTTTAACGCTGTTGGCGCCATCGGTGCCTGATTTGGTGTCTGGTAGATAGTTGCAATGCACAACGGTGACGTTACCGTTTTCGTCCTTTTCGCAGCCTGTACATTCAATGACATAGCCATAACGTAAACGCACCATATTGCCAGGAAATAATCGGAAATATTTAGGCGCAGGCACTTCCATAAAGTCTTCGCGTTCTATCCATAGTTCTTTGGAAAGTTGTACTGTGCGTTTGCCTAATTCATCTTTAAGCGGGTGGTTGGGCGCAAAGCAATCTTCGGATTTACCATCTTCATAATTATCAATCACCAGTTTAATTGGGTCTAACACCGCAATGCGTCGCTCTGCATCTAAATTCAACACTTCGCGCATACAGTCTTCAAAAATAACATATTCAATCCATGAATCGGCTTTAGAAACACCGATTCTATCGGTAAATAGTTTAAAGCCTGCTGGCGTATAACCACGGCGACGAGCACCTGCTAGCGTTGGTAAGCGCGGGTCATCCCAACCATCAACGTGTTTTTCTTCGACCAATTGAATCAATTTGCGTTTAGATAACACCACATAAGTCAGGTTTAAACGGGCAAATTCATGTTGTTTTGGTACAGGTTGCGCCAGCATGCCAGTTTCGACTAATTTTTTCATCAGCCAATCATAGAAAGGGCGTTGGTCTTCAAACTCTAAAGTACAAATAGAATGAGTAATCGTTTCTAAGGCATCTTCAATTGGGTGGGCAAATGTGTACATTGGGTAAATGCACCATTTATCGCCCGTATTGTGATGGTGCGCGCGGCGAATGCGATAAATGGCAGGATCGCGTAGATTAAAGTTGGGTGATGCCATATTGATTTTGGCACGTAGAATGTGGCTACCATCGGCGTGCTTGCCATCGCGCATTTCGCGGAAGAGCGTTAAATTTTCTACTATAGAGCGTCTGCGAAAGGGTGAATCTTTGCCTGGCTCAGTTAATGTGCCGCGGTTTTCACGCATTTCATCGGCCGTTTGTGAGTCGACATACGCATAATCATGCTGAATGAGTAATTCTGCCGCATGGTACATATCATCAAAATAATTAGAGGCAAAATAAAGATTAGATTCGTCATTATTGGCGCCATTATTCTCCCAGTTAAAACCTAGCCATTGCACCATTTCTGTGATGCTATCAACATATTCTTGGCTCTCTTTTTCTGGATTGGTATCGTCAAAACGCATGTGACAGATACCGTTGTAATCTTGCGCTAAACCAAAGTTGAGAAATATACTTTTGGCATGACCAATATGTAAATAACCGTTTGGCTCTGGCGGAAAGCGGGTACGGATTTTGGCGCTATCGACTTGACCCGTTTGTTGGTGCGCCGCATCGCCAGGACTACCTGCCCAAAGTTTCGTTGCATATTTGTTTGCTTCTAGATCGCGCTCGATAATGCCACGAATAAAATTTGAGCCTAGCGGGAGTGGTGCGTTGTCTTTTGCCATGTTGCTTTTCCGATTAAGTTAAACGTATTTTACACTAGCTAGGCTTGGCTGGCGTGAGCCTATGCTAAACTTTGCTTTGACTTTATTTTGCGCTCAATTCATTTTGCATTAACTTATGAACACACTCGCTTTTCCTATCTTACATCAGCTTGCCGATGGGCAATTTCACTCAGGTGAGGCGTTAGCAAAACGATTTGGCGTATCGCGCGCAACAATTTGGAATGCGATTCGGCATGCGCAAAGTTTGGGGATTGAGGTGTTTAGTGTGCGCGGACGTGGTTATAAATTGCCGTATGCGATTGCTTTGCTAGACAAAGAAAATGTGTTGAAAGCGATTGGCATAGAGCGCGAATGGTTTCATCTAGAAGTGTTAGATGAAGTCGTTTCGACCAATACTTATTTAATGAAAGCGGCGGCAAATGGCGCACCGCATGTGAGTTGTGCGGTTGCACATATTCAAACAGGAGGGCGAGGGCGACGTGGCAGGACGTGGATATCGCACCTTGGAGCGAGTTTAACGTTTTCATTATTATGGCGCTTTGATTGTGGCGCGGCCGCGCTTTCTGGTTTAAGTTTAGCGGTTGGTGTTGCCTTGATCCGAGCGCTACGTGAATTAGATATTAATACGGCACAACTGAAATGGCCGAATGATGTGTTAGTAGACAATCAAAAGCTAGCTGGTATATTGATTGATTTGCAAGGCGATATGGATGGACCGAGTGCCGCGGTGATTGGCGTTGGGATTAATGTTGATCTACCTAAGCAGGTGTTAGAACGGATTGATCAGCCAGTGACTGATATTAAACACGTTAGCCTGGCGAACATTGACCAAAGTAATTTGTTAGGCATCGTGTTGAAACATCTAGCTGACGTGTTACGTCATTTTGAGCATAATGGTTTTATTGGATTGCGCGATGAATGGTTAAGTTATCACGCTTATCACAACCAATCCGTACGGATGTTATTGCCCGATGGGCGCGATGTTGAAGGTAAAGTGATTGGCGTTGCTGAAGATGGTATTTTGCTGGTTGAAACAGCGTTAGGGTTGCAACGCTTTTCTGCGGGTGAAATTTCTTTAAGAGGCATAAAGCAATAAGCGTAATAAGAAGCTGTTTTTAAAAGCGATAGAGAGAAAATTAAAACGATGTTGATGGTGATTGATATTGGGAATACGCGAACCAAATGGGCTGAGGTTGCTGATGATGGCAGTCTGACTGAGTTTGGTATGGCACCCAATATAACGCTTGCTCAATCTCCGCTCAAGAATAAGTTAGCGGAAGCTGAAAAAGTATTAATAGCCAATGTAGCTGGTGATGCAATGGCTGAACAAATAGTTGCGTTAATGCCTTGTCATGTTAAAGCGCATTTTGTGATAGCCAGTGCCGAAGCTTGTCATGTGACTAATCAATATCAACAAAGCGAAGCATTGGGCGTTGATCGCTGGGCAGCAGCGATTGCAGCGTGGCAACACTATAAACAACCAGCAGTTGTTGTTTGTGCAGGCACGGCCATTACGATTGATAGCATTTCGATTAATGCCACATCCAAAACAATCCTATTCAAAACAACAGCTAGCAAAAAAGGGCTGTATCTCGGCGGCACGATTATGCCTGGGATGCATTTAATGCAAGAGGCGTTAGCGACTCAGACGGCGAAATTATCGAATGCATCTATTGGTAAAATAAAAACATTTCCAGACAATACCAATGATGCAATACAAACAGGCTGTATGAATGCGGTCATTGGTTCGATTTTATTAGCGTCTAAGCAATTAGAAAGGCATTGTGCTTTTTTACCTAAAATTATCATTACAGGCGGCGATGCGGTTAAAATTGCACAAGCTTTAAAAATGCATTTAAAAAGAGTCGTTGTAGAAGATAATTTGGTGCTGCAAGGTTTGGCTTTATTAGAGAAAGATGAAGTATGAGATTATTAGTTTGGTTAGTGCTGTTGAATATTGCGCTATGGGGCTATTTTAATATGGATAAAATGACGCCAAAGGTGGAAGTAGTGCACAAAGAAGTAAACCCAGAAAAGCTGAAACTATTGATGGACGCTGACTTTAGCTCATTAGAGAGGAAAACGTTTGTAGCAAGACCTTTAACTAATTGTTATAAATGGGGGCGATTTACCTCAAACAATTTAGAAGCTGCGCAAGAGGTCATGCAACGGTTGGGCTTGGAATCTGAACTGATAGAAGAGACGCCTAAGCAAGATAGGCGCTTCTGGATTTATTACCCGCCACTAGCCACACCAGAAAAAGCAAAAGAAAAAGCAGAAGAAATTAAAAGGCTTGGTATTGATGAGCTGTATATTGTGCAAGATGCGCAATGGCGCAATTCAATTTCTTTTGGATTATTTAATGAAGAGGTATTGGCTGATAATTTGTTAAAAAACTTAAAAGCAAAAGGTGTGCGATTCGCTACAAAATCAGTCCGAAACCAAGGTAGTGCAACCAGCAGTTTATTAGCAAAGTCTGTTAGTGCGGAGTTGGCGGTAGAACTCTATAACATTCGCCCTGAATTTATTGGGACAGATGTGACCTCGGTTGCATGTCAGTAATCAGACGCTGAAGTAAATATTAAAAAAGCCAGCGATAAGCTGGCTTTTTTAATGCTGACAAAGAATTGTTTATCGTTTCTTCGGTGGCATCATATCGGTAATCGTGCCTTCTTTTAATTCTGCCGCAAAGCAAATGGTTTCTGAAAGCGTTGGATGGGCATGAATCGTTAAGCCTAAATCATGTGCGTCTGCGCCCATCTCAATCGCTAAAACGGCTTCTGCTAACAATTCACCTGCATTGACGCCAACAATCCCTGCACCGATTAAACGATGGGTGTCTTTATCAAAAATCAGTTTAGTTGCGCCTTCAGTGCGGCCAACTGAAATGGCTCGACCGCTGGCTGCCCATGGGAAAGAGGCTTTATCAACTACGATGCCTTTTTCTTTCGCTTCTGTTTCGGTGACACCAGCCCATGCAATTTCTGGGTCGGTATAAGCCACGCTAGGAATAACGCTAGCAACAAACTCCACTTTATGGCCAGCAATTACTTCAGCCGCTACTTTTGCTTCGTGAGTTGCTTTATGCGCTAGCATCGGTTGCCCAACAATATCGCCAATCGCAAAAATGTGCGGAACATTAGTACGCATTTGCTTATCCACCGCAATAAAACCACGCTCATCAACAGCTACACCAGCATTTTCTGCACCAATGTTTTTACCATTAGGACGGCGGCCAATAGAGACTAAAACGCGGTCAAACACTTGCGTGCCATCGGGTGCATTCTCACCCTCAAAGCTAACATGAATGCCGTCTTTTTTTGCTTCCATTTTGGCTACTTTGGTTGATAGCATAATGCTCTCAAACCGTTTTTCCATACGTTTTTGTAATGGACGAACAAGGTCGCGATCACAACCTGTGATTAAGCTATCCATAAACTCAACAACGCTAACTTTAGTGCCAAGCGCATCGTAAACGGTGCCCATTTCTAGACCAATAATGCCGCCACCAATCACTAACATCCGTTTTGGAATATCTGCTAAAGCTAAAGCGCCAGTTGAATCCATAATGCGGTCATCTTCTGGCGCACCTGGGAATTTAGTTGCTTGTGAACCCGCTGCGATAATCGCATTCTCAAAACCTACAGTTGTCACTTTACCATCTGCATTGGTGACACCAATTTGGTTAGTACCTGTAAAGCTACCGACGCCATTGACAACTGTAACGCCACGGCCTTTTGCCATTTGCGCTAAACCGCCAGTGAGTTTGCCAACTACATCATTTGATTTCCAGTCACGCAATTTATCTAAATCAATTGTTGGTTTGCCAAAACTTAAGCCATGCGCTTCTGTTTCTTCTGCCTCAGTAATGACTTTTGCCGTGTGTAAAAGTGCTTTTGATGGAATGCAGCCAACATTTAAACAAACGCCGCCTAAACTAGCATAACGCTCAATCAGGACAACTTTTAACCCTAAATCAGCCGCACGAAAAGCAGCGGTGTAACCGCCAGGGCCAGAGCCTAAAACGACGAGTTGGGTATCAATATCATTATTACCTGTTGGTGTCGCTGCTGCTGGTGCGGCAATTGGTGATGGCGCTTGCTCTTTTGCAGGATCTGCAGAAGATTCTGCTTTTTCGGAAGCTGTTTTAGACGACTCTGTTGCGGCGGGTTCAGCTATAGTTTCTGCTGCTTCTACCATTAGAATTAAAGCGCCTTTGGCAACTTTGTCGCCAACCTTCACTTTAACTTCTTTGACAACGCCTGTATGTGCTGATGGTATATCCATCGATGCTTTATCTGACTCAACGGTGATTAGCGAGTCTTCTAATGCAATGCTATCGCCGACCTTTACTAAAACTTCAATGATATCCACTGAATCGAAATCACCAATATCTGGCACTCGTACTTCTACTAGCTTACTCATGCATTTTCCTAATACTCATAAAAACAATTTGATTAGTAGAATTTTAGCATTAAAGTAGCTTTACGCATGCCATTTAAACAGTAATAGATGCGCCTTTAGTTGACCTAAAAGGCGTGAATCTCAGGCTGTTAGGTCATTTCCTATAAAGCTTTTTGTGCATTTGTTGTCGTTTTTTGAATTGTTTTTTCAAGGCGTCTCATGGTGCATTGGTCGTTACCAAAGTTTCCACCACTGCCATCCGGCTCATAATAAGTCTGTTGAAAAGACCATTGCTTACGGCCTATTTTTTTGAATTGACCCATGCCTGTGCTTAAAGCGTCTCCTTTGACATTTAGTAATTTGGATGTCATGGCAAACTGGCGACCTTTTGCTAGTAGATGACCACTGTAAGTGGCTTGATTATTCGATTCTGTACTAAAGTCATAGATGCCATAGATGTCGTGACTTGTGATGGTATTTAACGTTAAGGTAACCAATACTTCATAATCACCGACATTGGCATTATTGCCTTTGCAAACGTATTGACCACTGTAGTCTTCGCCTACAAATGCTGGCATTGCTTGAGCTGGGAGAGGTAAAGTGAAAAGAAGAAAAAAAGAACTGATGACTCGTTTGAACATGTGTTTATTTCTAACCTAAAAAATGATTATATCGTTTAATTTATGCTATAAATGGTAAAAAAATGTAAAGCGACCATTTGTTTACGCTAGCTGTTTCTATAAGCTCAATTATAATGCTGCCTATTAATAATATTGGATTCTACATTCTTATTAATATTAAGGTATAAAATTCAGACAACATGACGCTTGGTCAAGTTCAGATATCTCAATTGAGTCCCATTTTCTACGGAGCAGTATGCAATTCAACACCATACAACTAAAACCATGCAGTTAAATACAAAGAAATTCTTATGGGCTTATAGTGTATTTTATTTGCTTCTGCTTGCCGCATTTGGTTATTGGTTTTATCAGCAAAATCAGCCAGTGCCAATTGTTTCGCCATCGCATTTAGACGACAACAAATTGCAATGTATTTCTTATGCGCCATACTACGGCAAGGGGCAGACGCCTTTAATTAAAGAGACGTGGATAGCGCCAGCGCAAATTGATAAGGATTTAGCGTTATTGGCTAGTATTAGTCAATGTGTGAGAACTTATTCAGTCGGACAAGGCATGGACTATGTGCCAGAGGCGGCTAGTAAGCTTGGCTTGAAAGTGTATCTTGGCGCCTGGATTGGCTGGACAGAGGCCGATAATCTCGCAGAAGTTGAGTTGGCGGCGACTAAAGCGAGTGCTTATCCTGATACGGTTAAAGCATTGATTGTTGGCAACGAAGTATTCTTGCGAGGCGAGCAAAAAGAAGAAGCGATGAAGCGTTATTTTAAGTTAGCTAAATCGCTGTCAAATACGCCAATTACGTATGCCGATGTTTGGGAGTTTTGGATTAAGCATAAAGGCATCGAGCAGTATGTCGATTTTCATACGGTGCACATTTTGCCGTATTGGGAAAACAATCCTGTTGCCATTACTCACGCAGTTCAGCATGCTGAAAATGTGATGAATATCATGCAAAAAGAGTTTAGCAAGCCAATATTAATTGGCGAGACGGGTTGGCCTTCAGTCGGGCGTCAACGCAGTCAGGCTGTGCCGAGTACGATTAATCAAGCACGTTATGTGCGTGAGTTTTTGCAAAAGGCACATGAAAAACAGTGGCAATATAATATTATTGAAGCCATCGACCAGCCATGGAAACGTCAGTTAGAGGGAACGGTTGGTGGCTATTGGGGTGTTATAACTGCAGACTTAGCGTCCAAGTTTTCTTTGACTGGTCAAGTCACTGAGCGACAAGATGGTCTTAAACCTATTGTTATTACGTTAGCGGGTGGATTGTTATTGCTCATCATCGCGCTCAGCTTGCTTGAGCGTCGTGTTGCGGCTTTATTCGGATTCACAATGTTAGGTGGTATTGCCGGATTAACTGTTTATCTTGAGTATGCCTATCTAATGACAGCTTGTAGAGATTGGATTGAATGGCTGACTTTAGGTGGATTGGCTTTATTAGGCGGCTTGTTGGTGTTTATGCAGCCATGGTTACTTATTCGACCAACTAAGCGTGTGGTTAATTTGATGCAAAGCCTGAAGTTAGTTTTTCTGTATGCCGCGCTGGTTACTGGTTATCTGATTTTCGTAGATGGCCGCTATCGAGATTTTCCAATCGTTATATTTGCATTACCAGCAATCGTCATGACGATCGGTTTTTTTGGCAGGCAGCATGCAACTAACTGGCGTTGGCTTGTCTACGGACTGCCAGCAGCGTTAACCGTGATGTTTGCAGCCTTGTGTTTTGCAGAAGAGCCTGAAAACAATGCTGCACTTACCTGGTTATGCCTAAGTATTTTATTAGCAATGGCCAATTGGCCCATTCAAACAATTGGAAGAACAAATAAGCGGGTTCAACGCTAATTCATTATGCAACTAATCAAACGTTTTTATTTTCCATTTTTATTTGCCATTGGCTTTGCTATTCTGCATTTTGGTGCATGGGCAATCGCCAATAGGGCGCTACCACTAATCAATGTAGAGCCAATTGTGTATGGTTTTGCATATAGTGGTTATCAAGCGAATCAAAGCCCATTAGAGCGCAGTTATCCCAGTACGGCTGAGTTGGCGCAAGATATTAAATTGCTAAAAAAACTGACTAATCGCATCCGTATCTACACATCGATTGAAAATGGTGAGGTAGTTGCGCTAGCTGAGAAAGAGGGGCTATCTGTAGTTGCGGGCGCTTGGATTGGTCAAGACGCTGTTGCCAATAAACGTGAAGTTGCCGCATTAAAAGAAAAAATGCACTACTTCGACAATATTGAAGCCGCGATTGTTGGTAATGAGGTGTTGTTACGAACTGAGCAGACCGTTGAAGGCTTGATTGAGTATCTTGACGATGTACGTGAAGCAACTGAAATACCAATTTCAACCGCTGAGCCATGGCATATTTGGTTAAAAAATCCTGAGTTAGTTAAACATGTTGATTTTATTGCTGTGCATTTATTGCCTTATCACGAAGGTGTGCCCGTAGAACAAGCATCTGCTTATGCTATTGAGCGTTATCAAGAACTGATGAAGGCTTATCCGCGTAAGAAAATCATCATTACCGAAATTGGTTGGCCGAGCAGTGGTCCAACGATTGGCGCCTCTGTTGCTAATGAAGTCAATCAAGCGCGTTTTATCCGTGAATTTTTAGCAAAAAATAAAACAGACCATTACGAATATTTCTTAATGGAGGCTATTGATCAGCCTTGGAAAGTGAATATCGAAGGCTGGGCTGGCGCTTATTGGGGTATGTATGATGCAAAACGCATTGAAAAATACTCTTTGCAAGGCTCAGTCGCTAAAGATGATCGTTGGGAAGGAAAAGCGATATGGGCAAGCTTGATTGCCTTGCTTCCAATTATTTTTATTGCTTGGCGCTTTAGAAGTTGGGGCCTTGGCGGTATTATCTCTATGGCCATATTGTTGCAAGCCTGTATTACCACTTTAGTCATCGCTTGGAATTTACCCGGTGATTATTACTATAGTTTGCGCGACTTTATTATTTTGGCTGGATTGATTTTGGCCATGGCGCTCACTTCATTAGTGTTAATGATTTATGCGGTTGAGTTTAGTGAAGTGATGTTTAAGCGAAATTGGCGACGTGTTTATAATCGTAAATCACCATTGCCAGCAGAAAAAGAGCTATTTGTTTCAATTCATTTGGCTTGTTATAACGAGCCACCTGAGATGGTGATTGCTACCATTGAAAGTCTTAAAAATCTTAATTATCACAATTATGAAGTGATTGTTGTTGATAACAATACCAAAGATGAAGCAAAGTGGAAGCCAATAGAAGCTTATATGGCCGATTTACCAAACAATTTCCATTTTTATCATTTGCCAACATGGCCAGGCTTTAAAGCGGGTGCACTTAATTTTGCCTTAACTAAAACGCATCAAGATGCCATGGTTGTTGGTGTGGTTGATGCCGATTATGTTGTTACGCCGGATTGGTTGGCTACCTTGGTTCCTCATTTTACTGAGAAAAAAGTGGCTGTCGTGCAAGCGCCGCAAGCCCACCGAGAGTGGGAAGATAACTTTTTCAAACGCATGTGTAATTGGGAGTTCGAAGGCTTTTTCCGCATTGGTATGCATCATCGCCATGAGCGTAATGCGCTCATTCAACATGGCACGATGACATTAATCCGACACCAGGCGTTAAAGGATTTGGATGGCTGGTCAGAATGGTGCATTTGTGAAGACACGGAGCTTGGTTTGCGCCTTTTAGAACAAGACTATGAGCTGCGATATGTGGATGATACTTTTGGTCGCGGACTGACGCCTGCCAGCTTTAGTGCATTAAAGTCGCAGCGATATCGTTGGGCTTTTGGAGCCATGCAGATTTTAAAGCGTCATATGCCTAGATTGCTTGGAAAATCGACTTTAAGCTTTAGTCAGCGCTATCACTTCCTCACAGGTTGGTTTGGCTGGATGGGGGATGCGCTACAATTGATTTTCACAATCGGTTCAATTGGTTGGACGTTGTTAATGTTGTTTTTTCCGAAAGCATTTAGCTTGCCTGTTTCTATTATGATTGTGCCTATTATTTGCTTTTTGGTGATTAAAGCTGCGTTAGGACCAGTACTTTATCGTAAAACCATGCAATGTAAATGGTTGGACATTTGGGGTGCATCGCTTGCTAGTTTGGGCTTGTCACATGCTATCGCAAGGGGTGTGATGATGGGCCTCGTACAGAAAGAGGGCATTTTTGTGGTCACGGCAAAAGGTAAAGCGACCGCGAGTAAATGGCAAATCCTTAATCCAATACGTGAAGAATTTTTAATCTTAATTGCACTGTGTTTGGCCGCTTTAGCCATGTTAGTGACCAGAGGGTTTGGTAATGCTGATGCGCAGCTATGGGTCACGCTATTGGCTTTACAGTCTATGCCTTATGCGAGTTCATTGGCTTGCCAAATCATTGCCCAAAAAGATTAAGGATTGATATTGATGATTGCACGCCAAGCAGATATTTTTTTCGCAAGCGATATTGTATGTGCTGGACTGGTTGAGGGTAGATTGATGCAAGTTAGCTCGGGTAAAATTTTTTGATTTAATACATATTGTTTAAAGGATTTTTCAGCTTCTTCGCCATTAAACGCAATTAGGCGAAGGTGTGGGTGATCCTTAAGAAAAGCCCTGAAATCATTTGGTATGCGTGAGCCTATTTTAATCGCGCTATCCAAACTACCTGAGCGCTCACAAGCTTGCAAAATATCCCAAACTGCAACATTGGCTTCCTTAAGTGCCTCAATACGCAATAGATAGTGCAATTTTGCATTGAAGTTAAAAAGACTGCCCATGATAGGCCAGAATGCATTGCGCGGATGCGCGTAATATTTATTGGCTTTAATCGAAGCAATGCCAGGAATGCTGCCTAAAATTAAGATAGTTGCTCTTGGGTTACTAATTGGCGCAAAGCTACTAATTGTCGTCATGAGCAATATAGGTGAGTGATATACAATAAAAAAGATGCCGAAGCATCTTTTTTATTATTTTAAAGTAACAGCCTTCTGACATCACTTAGCATCATTCTTAAGTGGCTAGTAAAGCGAGCGCCATCAGCACCATCAATTACACGATGGTCATATGAAAGAGATAATGGCAAGATTAAACGCGGTTCAAATCCTTTAGTATCTTTATTGTATACAGGCTGCATGCTAGAGCGAGAAACACCTAGAATCGCCACTTCAGGGCAATTGATGATTGGGGTAAACATCGTGCCGCCGATACCGCCAAGGCTAGAAATGGTAAAGCAGCCGCCTTGCATTTCCTCTACTTTTAATTTGCGCTCACGTGCTTTACCAGATAAATCCATTAAGTCAGCAGCAATTTCAAGCACATCTTTGGTTTGCACATCTTTAACAACTGGAACGACTAAGCCATCTGGTGTATCGCACGCAAAGCCTACGTTGTAGTAGCTTTTTAAGATTAAGCTGTCGCCATCTGGTGATAGCGATGCATTGAAATTTGGGTACGCTTTTAACGCGTTCACTGATGCTTTAATCAAGAACGCTAACATTGTGAGCTTAACACCTCGTTTCTCAGCATCCGCTTGCATTGATTTTCTGAATTCCTCTAAATCAGTGATATCCGCTTCATCAAACTGCGTAACATGCGGTGCCGTAACCCAGTTGCGATGTAAATTAGCGCCAGATAGTTTCTTGATGCGAGAGAGCGGTTTACTTTCAATTGCGCCAAACTTAGTAAAGTCAATCACAGGCATTGCTAAGGTAGTTAAAGCACCGGCGCCTGCTGTCATACTATCAGAGCGTGGTTTAGCTAATTCTCCTTTAACATAAGCCTGTACATCATCATTTAAAATGCGGTGTTTAGGGCCAGAGCCCGTTACTAATTTAAGATCTACACCTAGCTCACGTGCAAACTTACGCACAGATGGGCTAGCATGTGATTTGACTTCTCTATCAGTGTCTACATGCTCGCCAACAGGTGCTGGCGTACTAGCGGGCTGTACTTGTTTAGGTGGCTCTGGTGCTGGACGTGATGGCTCTGGAATATCCGCTTTTGACACTTCTTTAACCGGTGCTGGTACTTCTTCTTTTGCTGGCACAACCACTGCTGATTTATCTTCTGCGGCAACATCACTGACTTCAAGCGTGATGATTAAGTGGCCTTCTGCAATTTTATCGCCCACTTTAACTTTTACTTCTTTGACCACACCAGCCTGTGATGATGGAATATCCATTGATGCTTTATCAGATTCAACGGTGACTAAAGAATCATCAACGGCAATCGTGTCACCAGGCGAGACTAAAACTTCAATAATATCAACCGATTCAAAATCGCCAATATCTGGTACTAAAATATCTTTTACACTCATTTATTTACTCCGAACCAAACACTTAAACAGTACTTGGGTTTGGTTTATTTGGATTAAGCTTATATTTTTTCACCGCTTCGGTTACTTTATCGACAGGTAGTTTACCCTCATCGCTTAATGCTTTTAGTGCGGCTACAACGATATAGTAACGATCAATTTCAAAGAAATCACGCAAGGCTTCACGGCTATCAGAGCGACCATAACCATCAGTGCCTAATACAACAAATTGATTAGGAACGAAACGTTGAATTTGTTCTGCAAAGCTCTTCATATAATCTGTTGAAGCAATGACTGGACCTGTTGTTTCATTTAAACACTCAGCGACATAGCTCACACGTTGTTTTTTCTCTGGGTTCAGCATGTTCCAACGATCGCAATCTAAACCTTCGCGACGTAATTCGGTAAAGCTAGGTACGCTCCATACATCAGCTGAAATACCCCAGTCTTTTTCTAACAAAGCTGCAGCGGCAATTACTTCACGTAAAATCACGCCACTACCCATTAACTGTACTTTTTCGCCTTTTGCTTTTGATTTGCTAAAGCTATACATACCTTTAAGAATGCCCGCTTCACAACCTTTTGGCATCGCAGGATGGCTATAGTTTTCATTCATCAGCGTGATGTAGTAGTAAACATCTTCTTGATTTTGCACCATGCGACGCAAACCTTCTTGAATAATCACGGCTAACTCATAGGAAAACGTTGGGTCGTAAGAGATGCAATTAGGAATTGTTGCTGATAGTAAATGACTATGACCATCTTCATGCTGCAAACCTTCACCGTTTAATGTGGTGCGGCCTGCAGTAGCGCCAAGCAAGAAGCCACGAGCGCGACTGTCGCCAGCCGCCCATGCAAAGTCACCAATGCGTTGGAAACCAAACATTGAGTAGTAAATATAGAACGGAATCATTTGCGCGCCAGTCACACTATATGATGTGGCCGCGGCTAACCAGCTTGAGAATGCACCTGCTTCGTTGATGCCTTCTTCTAAAATTTGTCCAGTTTTTGACTCTTTGTAATACATCACTTGGTCAGAATCTTGCGGCTCATACAATTGACCGATAGAAGAATAAATACCCAATTGACGGAACATTCCTTCCATACCAAAGGTACGCGCTTCATCAGGGACAATAGGTACCACAAACTTACCAATTTCTTTATCGCGCACCAAAGTTGAAAGAATGCGGACAAACGCCATCGTTGTTGAAATTTCACGCTCACCGGTATCACCCAACATATTTTCAAATGCGGATAATGCAGGTACAGCTAATTCATTGCCTTTTTGACGACGCTTAGGCACATGACCACCCATTGCAGCATTACGTTCTGCAATGTATTGCATTTCTGGGCTATCTGGTGCTGGCTTGTAGTAAGACAATTTTTCAACTTGCTCATCGGTCAATGATAAATCAAAGCGGTCACGGAATTTCTTCAATGACTCAATATCCATGCTCTTTTGTTGATGGGTTGTGTTTTGACCTTCGCCCGCATCGCCCATGCCGTAACCTTTAACGGTTTTGGCTAAAATAACAGTTGGTTGACCTTTGTGATTTACGGCAGCGTTATAAGCAGCGAACACTTTATGTGGATCATGACCACCACGGTTTAGGCGCCAAATGTCGTTATCAGACATGGCGGCCACCATTTCTTTAAGTTCTGGGTATTTACCAAAGAAATGCTCGCGAGTGTACGCGCCACCTTTTTGTTTAAAGTTTTGATACTCGCCATCCACACATTCTTCCATGCGTTTTTTGAGTAAACCATCTTTGTCCATCGCAAGTAATGGATCCCAGTAAGAACCCCAAACCACTTTTAGTGCATTCCAGCCAGCGCCGCGGAAGTTAGATTCAAGCTCTTGAATAATTTTACCGTTACCACGGACAGGGCCATCAAGACGCTGTAAGTTACAGTTAATGACAAAAATGAGGTTGTCTAGATTTTCACGTGCAGCCAGTGAAATGGCACCTTGAGATTCTGGCTCATCCATTTCGCCATCACCACAGAACACCCATACTTTACGATCGCTCGTATCAGCAATGCCACGATCGTGTAGATATTTTAAGAAACGCGCTTGGTAAATACCAGCCAATGGACCAATCCCCATTGAAACCGTCGGAAACTGCCAAAAATCTGGCATTAACCATGGGTGAGGGTAGCTTGACAAGCCATTGCCGCCTGTTTCTTGACGGAAATTATCCAATTGCTCTTCAGAAATACGGCCTTCTAGGAAAGCACGTGCATATACGCCTGGAGAAGAGTGGCCTTGGAAGTAAATACAATCGCCGCCAAAAGTTTCATTCGCAGCGCGGAAGAAGTGATTAAAACCTACGTCATATAAAGTTGCTGCAGATTGGAAGCTAGCAATATGTCCGCCCACGCCTGGAGATTTTTCATTCGCACGTAGCACCGTCATGATTGCGTTCCAACGTACTAATGCACGGATACGACGTTCCATTTCCGGATCGCCTGGCAATTTTGCCTGCAAATGGGTAGGAATGGTATTAACGTATGCGGTAGTTGCGTTGTAAGGTAAGTTGCTACCTGAGCGTCGCGCTTGGTCAATCATTGCCTCAAGCAAGAAGTGGGCGCGTTCTGTGCCTTCATTTTGAATGACAGATAATAAAGCGTCTAACCATTCTTGTGTTTCTTGCGGGTCTGTTTCTGTTAAGCGAGTTTGGGGATTCGTTGCCATGCTTTGAGATTTCTCCGTGTTGCTGTGGCGCGTGTCCATCTTTTGAATGGTTGGCGCAACTAAACGTGAATTGGGTTGTATACTAAAATGATAGTTTCGCTTTAATACGCATTTTGGTCAAGTTAAAACAACCGTCTATGACTTGAAAGATGTGACATTTGCTACGACTACAGCTGAACTTATATAAGAGTTGTTTGCTGTCAAAAGCAGAAAATAAACACTAAATGTGTTTAAGTTCACTTAAAAGCTATTAAAAGTTAATAAATAGATTTAGATAACTTTTAGTCAAAATGGGAAGTTGTCTAATCTAAATGTTGATTGGATCAACGTATTTGTTGCTAGCTGAAGCGCCGCAATAAAGCACAAAATTGCAAACCCTTGTTGCGCAAGTTGCTTCGTAATTCTTTGACTAATTGTCCAGTTGGTAACCAACATAGAGAGTGCTGTACCGATAGCAAATGGTAAGGCAATATGCCAATTGATGGCATTAGTATGTATGTGGCTTGCAATGCTGGTAATCGAAATTAGTGATACAGCTGTTAGTGTGGTTGCAACTACAGATTGATGGCTAAAGTTAGTTGCTTTATGCAAACTTGGCACAATGACGAAACCACCACCAACGCCTAGTAGACCAGAAAGAATGCCAGTTAGTGCGCCTGTGCTGATCAGCTTCCTTGTACAAGGTGCTGTCCAAAACAACTTTGAGGTTACTGTGTTGATCATGCAGGTTGGAGGCGGCATATGCGTTTTATCTATATTGCGTTGTTTAGCTTCTAGCCAGCTGGTAATGCTAATGAGTAACAAAATACAGATGAGTATAAAACTCAATAATGTATTCGAGCTGTGTTGTGCTAATTTAACGCCAAAAGGCGCTAAAACAATACCAGTTGCACCTATAAGAGCCGCTGTTTTATATCGAACAATACCATTTCGTAGGCCCTGCAAGGCGCCTATACTCGATGCCATGAAAATAGCTAATAATGCGATAGGCGCTGCTTGAAAAATTGAAATAGGTAAAAAGAAAACCAATAGTGGGATTGCCAACATAGCGCCACCAGCACCAGTTAATGCAAGGATAAAGCCAATCACAATCCCTAAAATGACGCTGATAATCTCTATTGGAAGCACGGCAATGGACTTATACGCTAGTGTTTGTGATTTTTCGATATAGCTTTGTCAGCAGACATTTATTTTTAAAAAAGCCACTAACTTTTTGCACTAACCAGTTTTCTTTATCTATGTTGGTTGAGGGGTTGTTTTTTTGCTGGGCAGAGTTGAATAGACTAGTTGCACGCATACCTGTTTTACAGAAGCCTAGTATAGGCGTTGGTGCATGTAAAGTAAAATTAGCGCAAGCTGCAATATCACTAGACTGAATATTGTTTGGAACAACAGGAATATGCACATAACTTAATCCTGCTTTTTCTGCCGCTATTTTAAGGTTATCGCTTAATGGTTGTTCGGCGCCACCTTCATTGTCTGGGCGCGCATTCATAATGGATTTGAAGCCTAGTTTCGCAATCTCTGGCACATCTTCAGGGTTGATTTGCGGACAGCTACTGAACGTTTCGCTATGTTTTGTAATGGTTAATGCCATGATATTCCTTAATTTATTTATCGAGTTTACAAAGTTGTTCAGCTAACACGGCAATAATCGCCAAAGCTGGTTTGCTGGTTACACTGTAGAAAATACTTTTACCGTCGCGACGAGTACTGGCGACTTGGTTTTCACGCAACACCGTTAGTTGTTGCGAGAGCGTCGGTTGTTGGATACCAGTTAAAGCTTCTAATTCACCAACAGATTTTTCACCTTGAGACAGTTGACAGAGCAATAACAGCCTATCTGGATTAGCTAATACCTTCATTAATGCTGTTGCTATATCAGCAGATTCTCTCAGTACTGCTAGGTTATTTGGATCAATTGTCTTTAACATGATTCATGCTTATTAATTTACTTATTTACATTATATAAAAAAACATAATATAATTCAATATATTTTTAAAAGGGATTTAATTATGTTTAAACAGTTGTTTGATGAAGTCTCATCGACATTGACTTATTTGATTGCAGATGATGAAACAAAAGAAGCAATCATAATTGATCCTGTGAATAAGCAAATCGATACTTATTTAGCGTTGGTCACGCAATATGGTTTAACCCTAAAATATGCGTTAGAAACCCATGTGCACGCAGATCACATCACGGCAAGCGGTCAATTAAAGCAACGGTTAGGCTTGCAAACAGGCGTAAGCGAACAATGCGGAGCAGAACGTGCTGACTTGCAATTGAATGGTGGTGACGAGATTATCTTTGGACAGCAAAGGATTCAGGTAATTGCAACCCCAGGACATACTGCGGGAAGTCTTTCATTTATATGGAGGGATCGAATTTTTACTGGTGATACATTACTGATAAATGGTTGTGGCAGAACAGATTTTCAAGGTGGAAATGCTAGTGAGTTGTATAGAAGCATCGTACAAAAAATATTTTCTTTACCTGATGAAACATTGGTCTATCCAGGTCATGACTACCAAGGTCGGTGGGTAAGCTCTGTCATACAAGAAAAATCAATTAACCCACGACTAGCGAATAAATCACATGATGAGTTCGTTGCAATAATGGATGCGCTTAGATTACCAAAACCACGATTGATTGACTTTGCTGTTCCAGCTAACCGTAAATGCGGCTTGGATGAAGCGGATGTATTACAAGGATAATTTCAACTTATTGCATTTAGCGCTACAATCACTGCACTATAAAATAACTGCACTAAAAACTGGAGTGTTAAATGCAGACGGCAGTAAATAACTTAGATTGGCTAACCGCTTTTCCTGATTTGGCTGGACTTGAGTCGCCAGCTAAGGAGATTCTTTTAAAATATGCGCGTATGGTTGAGGCGCCAATTGGTACTATCGGCTATCGTGAAGGTGGCCCTTGCGGTGCTTATGTCATGCGCTTAGCAGGGCAGTCGCGTGTTTATAAAATGTCTTCTAGTGGTCGAGAAATATTGCTTTATCGTGTGAATGCTGGTGAAACTTGCGTGATTACGACGACTTGTTTATTAGGCAATAGCGATTATCCAGCTTCAACCGTGGTTGAGAAAGCAATTAAAGACGTGATTGTGCCATCTGCAGCGTTTAATCAGCTGATGATAGATTCAAAAGTTTTTCGCACATTTGTCATGACCAATTATGGTGCGTTGATTAGCGATTTAATTGTATTATTAGATGAAGTTGCATTCCATAATTTAGATGCGCGTTTGGCTAAATTATTGTTGGAAGCGGGCAGTGATAGTGTGAAAAGAACGCATCAACAAATTGCCGATGAATTGGGTACGGCACGCGAAGTGATCAGTCGACAAGTTAAACGCTTTGAACAAAAACAATGGGTAACGCTAGGGCGCGGCCAAGTAGAAATTCTGGACCGCGCTGCATTGACCAAATTAGCGCAAAGCTAATTTTACTTAGACTATGTCCAGTATTACAACTATTTATAGAGTTTTATTATGCCTTTTTGACAGCTTGTATTACATCGTACAGCCAGCTTTATTTTGCTTTGATCCACTGCTAGTAGCTACTTTTATAGATGCTTTAGATTGAAGTTGTACAACACAGTTGTTGCATTGACCTTTTACCTTATCAAAACCCTTCACGCTGTCTAGACCGATTACATCTTTAAAGTTAGCATTATCAACATCAGCGTCTGTCAAATCTGCGCCAGTTAAATCTGCGCCAGTTAAATCTGCAGACACTAAATCAGCACGGTTTAAATTGGTATTGCGTAAATTAGCGCCTCTTAAATTACCAAAAGGAAAAGCCGCGATGTTTAAATCTGCACCTTCAAAGTTTGCGCCTTCAAAGTTACCACCGATAGAATCAAATTTCATTTGTCCCATCGGTTGATTGCCAATGTCTAAGCCGAAGCGACCTTTTCTGCCATCAATACCGCTCATGTCGACTTTGCCTAAAGTACCAATCACACGCGCATTCGATAGGTTCGCATTTTTAAAGCTAGTGTTGCTAAAAATTGGTTGAAAAATCGTCGCATTGCTTAAGTCAGAGCCACTAAAATCGGCGTTTTCAATTCGAGCTAAGTTTAAATAGGCGTTACGCAAATTGGTATTTTTAAGCTTGGCGCCCATTAATTCGGCACCAAAAAAGCTCACATTTTGCATATTGCAATGGCTTAAATCCATGCCGTTAAAAATTAAATAACCTGCATCACGATTACTTAAATCGCATGACTTGCTGTTGATTTGCGCAACGGCATCGGCTTGGCTAATTTTGACTCTGGCGACTTCTGCTTTGGTTTCATAAAAGGTTTTTGCAGCGCTAATCATATTGTCAGAATCTAGTAAAAACGAATCTTTGGATGACTCTAGGGCAAAGCAGTATTTTTGGACTTTATAAACTTCGTTAATTGAGCAGTCTGTTTTTTTGTAAACACCTTTAGATAAAGCATAGGTGCAGTGATTATCAAACGCGCCAGATTCTGCTGTGTACGAAATTGTACTAAACAGTAATACCACTACCATTGCGATTGCCTTTAAAAAAACCATGCTCGTCTCCAATCAGTCCCAAAATACATCAATTAAAAGATGGCTATCTTCGTAGCGCTTAGTAGCAGTATAGGCACAAAAAAACGTAATACTGTAACTATGGTCACAAAGCGAAAAAATGGTGCGCGATCAATGATTCGAGCTCGCTAATGAAAATCATGATTCAGCTTCATTCAGCCTAAACTCAGTCAGCTAACTTTTTTCATGGGCGTTAATCGACTATCTGCAAAGAAATAGCAGAAAAATGCCAAAAGGAGAATTTAAATGGTGAGTAAAAAATTAAATCAGATTTTATTAGTTGGTGCAGTGTTTGCTGGCGCGTCAATGAATGCAGCAGCAGGACACGATTATGATGATCGTGCACGGGTTATTTCAGTAACGCCACAAATAGAACGCATTAATACGCCAGTACAAGAATGTCGTACAGAATATGTACGTGAAAGCGTCTATGAAAATAGGAGCAACTCAAATGGTGGTGCTATCGTTGGCACTATTGCTGGCGGTGTCATTGGTAGTCGTTTTGGTGGTGGTAATGGTCGTTTAGTTGCCACAGCCTTAGGTGCTGGTTTAGGTGCAGTAATTGGTGATCGCCATGATAATCGTTATAACCAACCAACTGAACGCGTCGTCACGCGACCTGTTGATCGATGTGTAACGGTTGATCGTTGGGATACTATCAATCGAGGTTATTTAGTCGACTACGAATACAACGGTCGACGATACACAACCCAAACCGCAGAACATCCTGGCCGTTACATTAATATTGATGTCGCTGTGCGCCCAAGTGGTTATGTCGACAATATTGACTATCGCTATGATAAACACGATAGGAAGCATAATCGCGGGCAGGATAAGAAAAACTATCGTCGTCACTATTAATTTTGTGGGGAATAATAAAAAGCCGCTTATTAGCGGCTTTTTTATTGTCAATGATATCGACTCAGCTGTTCTATAATCTTGAAATGTTCAATAAGTTAGAAAACACAGTGCTAAAAGCAATCTATCAGAAGCTCAGCGCTTTATTTTCCAAGCCTGAAATGAATGCAGCACAAGCTTGGCAGTCACAAGGTGGTGAAACAACACATCTTTTTTGGATATTTGCTACGCCAGTGAATATGCTGTTGGGGCGCGATAGTTATTTTTTAACGGATCCTGACACGATGCCAATAAGTAATGAAGAGAGTGTGGCATTGATTGAAAGTTTAAATGCACACTTTGACGGTTTTGGTCTTTACTTTTATCTAATCAACGACACTTGGTTTTTAGGTTTGGATAAAGATCCTCAAATCACTACCACTAATATTGAATTAGTCAAAAATCAAAATATTGCAGCGCATTTTCCGCAAGGTGAAGGTGCATTGGCTTGGCATAAATTACAGAATGAGATTCAAATGTTGCTGTTTAGTCATCCTGTTAATCAAGTACGAGAAGTACAAGGGTTACCCGTAATTAATAGCTTATGGTGTTATGGTTTGGGTGCATCTGGCTAATAATATGCGTAAAACGATTATAAAAAGACAAGTTGATGATGAGGCAGTCGCCAAGTTGATTGAGGGTGGCGTTTTACCTTTGTTGGCGCGACTATATGCAGCGCGTGGAGTGAAGGATACTGATACGCTAAGTGCTTCGCTCAATCATATTATTCCGCCCAATCAATTAACCAATAGTGCTGAAATGGCTAAATTGTTAGCGGATGCGATTGCCGAAAAGAAAAAAATCTTAATCGTCGGTGACTATGATGCTGACGGTGCAACCGCGACGGCCGTTGCTGTAAAAGGTTTGCTCAGCATGGGCGCGCAAGTTGATTTTTTAGTGCCTAATCGATTTGAATATGGCTATGGTTTAACGCCTAAAATTGTGCAATTAGCAGCGACTATGCAGCCAGATGTCATTGTGACCGTCGATAATGGTATTGCCAGTGTGGATGGCGTCGTTGAGGCGAATCAATTAGGGATAAAAGTCTTAATTACAGACCATCATTTACCAAGTGATGAAACGCCAAAAGCCGCTTGTATTGTAAATCCGAATCAACATGGCTGTGATTTTCCCAGTAAAAATCTAGCTGGCGTTGGTGTGATGTTTTATGTCTTGCTGGCTTTGCGTGCGGAACTGCGTGAGCGTGGCTCTTTTACTAAAGAGCAAGAGCCTAATTTAACTGAACTGTTGGATTTGGTTGCATTAGGTACCGTGGCCGATTTAGTTAAATTAGATGCTAATAACCGCATCTTGGTCGAGCAAGGTTTGCGCCGCATACGCGCAGGTGCTTGTTGTGCTGGTATAAGTGCTTTATTAAAAGTGGCGGGGCGCGACCAGTCGCAAGTGGGTGCGCAAGATTTGGGTTTTTATGTCGGCCCACGGTTAAATGCCGCGGGACGCTTAGATGATATGCGTTTGGGCATTCAATGCTTATTGGCGAATGAAGCCGAAGCATTGGAAATTGCACAATCCTTGCAAGATTTAAATGCTGAACGACGCAGTATTGAGTCTAGTATGCAAGAGGAAGCTTTGGCTGGTTTAGACAATATCAGTGTCGGTGATCAATATAGTATCAGCATGTTTGAATCCAGTTGGCATCAAGGTGTGGTCGGTATTTTGGCATCGCGGATTAAAGAACAATATCATCTCCCAGTCATTGCATTTGCTGAGGGTGATGAAGGTTTATTAAAAGGTTCAGGGCGTTCGATTCCTGGCCTGCATCTACGCGACGCGCTCGATATGGTGACTAAGCGCCACCCTACTTTGATTGTCACGTTTGGTGGTCACGCCATGGCGGCTGGCTTGACTATATATCAGGACAAGTTTTTCGAGTTTCAGCAAGCATTTGAAGCGATTGTGAGTGAGTTATTGACTCCTGCTGATTTGCAAGCGGTAATTGAAACTGATGGTGGTTTTGCCATTGATGAAATGAGCTTGCATAATGCACAATTATTAGCTAATCAAGTATGGGGGCAAGGTTTTGCGCCGCCATTATTTAGCGATACGTTTGCCGTGATTAATCAACGCATTGTTGGCGCTAAACACTTAAAAGTATTATTGGAAAAGCAAGGTAAACGCTTTGATGCCATTTACTTTGGGCAAACTGAGTCGTTACCCGCGCAAGTGGAAGCGGTTTATCAATTGCAAGTGAATACCTACAATGGTGTCCAGTCGTTGCAGTTGCAGTTATTGCACACGGCTTAGCATGATAGCGTTGCAGGATGAATCTTAAGACGCAATCGCGTTTGCCTGCTATATAATGTTGCCTGATATGAAAAAAACTGCACAAAAATTTGTGATTGCCAACTGGAAAATGCATGGCAATTTTGAACAAAATCAAGCCTTATTAAAGGCTTATGTCAGCAACCTAAGCGGCCTTAAAAACACGAAAGTTGTTGCATGTGTGCCTTATCCGTATTTGGCGCAAGCGCAAAGTCTTTTGAAAAATACCGATATCGCTTGGGGCGCACAGAATTTAGCCAAAAATGAAAATGGACCCTTTACAGGCGAAGTAAGCGCGCAAATGCTACGCGATTTTGGCTGTGAATATGTCATTTTAGGGCATTCAGAACGTGCGACCGCTTATTGCGAATCTGATGAAAATATCGCACAAAAATTTATGGTTGCTAAACTGCATGGTATTAGGCCAATTTTGTGTGTGGGCGAGACATTGATTGAGCGTGAAGCTGGCGTGATGGAATTAAAAGTCGGTAAGCAGTTGGATGCGATTATTGATTTATATGGTGCGGATGTATTTAATGATGCGATTGTGTCTTATGAGCCGATTTGGGCGATTGGCACAGGCTTGGCGGCCTCGCCAGAGCAAGCAAAAGCCATGCATAAGTTCATCTTTGATAAGTTGTCTAAAGCGAATGGTGAGCAAAAAAATAGTGTAAAAATCCTCTACGGAGGAAGCGTAAACCCGCAAAATGCGTTACAATTATTCGAAGTTGAAAATATAGATGGTGGGCTAATCGGCAAGTGTTCGCTTAGCGCACAAGAATTTGAAGGTATCTGTCAAGCAGCAGAGTTATCTGTTGGTTGATTTTTTTGTGTTTGGCAGAAAATTTTATAGGTAAAAAATGGAAAACATTATCACAGTCGTGCATGTATTAGCCGCGGCAAGTTTAATTGGATTAATCTTATTACAGCACGGCAAAGGTGCTGATATGGGCGCTGCTTTTGGTAGTGGTGCATCAGGTAGTTTATTCGGCGTCAGCGGCTCATCAAACTTTTTAAGTCGCGCTACATCACTGAGCGTGATTGTATTCTTCTCGACAAGTTTGGCGCTAGCGTATATTGCTAGTCATAAATCAAGCTCTGGCAGTGTGATTCAAGCTCCAACGACAACGATTAAAACGCAGCCATCTGACTCAATTGGTGCGGAATCAATTCCGACTGAAACAGTTCCAGTTGCGGGTACTGCGCAGGATGTTCCTAACTAAAAATTAGGATTGCTTCCTAATTAAAACATGCCGTCGTGGTGGAATTGGTAGACACGCTATCTTGAGGGGGTAGTGACGAAAGTCGTGAGAGTTCGAGTCTCTCCGTCGGCACCATTTAGTAATATCACAACTTATAAAATCCTCACTACCTTAGTAAATTCAACGATTTAACCAAAAACACCGTCTCATAATGCATTATGTAGTTTTGTACAAAATCTTTACAAAACCTACAAAAATACACATCAATAAATTTTTAACCAATTTACATGGCAAAGCATCGGATATTTCGAGCTGATCAAGCAACCACCCAGTTAACTTAATTTTTAATCATGAAGTTAGAAAGGGTTTTTGATGATTAAAAGCCGTGATGGCTTTAACTTTAATTAATGAAAAAAGATAAGCTGCTAATTAATGGCACAAAAAATACAGCTAGTAGAAACAAAACTTTAAAGCTTTTTATTAAAAGCGCATTTGCTTGACAAGGTGAATATCTATTTTCGATACAGAGGTTTTGAAAGTCGTTCATTTATATATCCTTAAGAAACTTTTGGTTTCAATTTAGTTTAGATTAAAGCGGTTAGCTCAATCACGATACGTCACAATAAGCTAAGTATGTAAGCAAATTATGACAAATGCGTAAAAAAGAGAGTAAACCTCTCTACAGTTTTTGTTGTTACCTATTTGTTATCACCTATTAGTTGTGCGTTGTGTAAATTCTAACTTCAAAGCCAAGCGCATCTCTGTAGCTGATTGTGATCCCTACTATAAATTTCCATTAACCTATGTTTTAACTACCTGTAGATATTAACCTTAATGCATTGTTGTCTTTATTGTTCATCATGCGCTATAGCCTAGCAAACCAATCAGGTTGATTGCTGATTTAATAAATAACTCAAGAAAATGGTGGGATTGCGCCGTGTTTCTTTGATATAATTTATACTTAGTTGCACATGTAACTGAAATGTAACTGAAAATACTTGGCTTACATAAAAGCGTAAAAATCTTATGCGATATTAAATGGTTTGGTTCTGGCAATATAAGTTTTTTGAGCCTTTCGGCCGGCCAATAATGTAGCTTGCAGATTCATTGGTTTTTGCCATATATTGACTCTAAATGGTGTTAAATATGCTTGAAGTAGAGTGTACGCAGATTGACAGTGATTCTCTGGAGAGTGATCTGTATTAAATAAGGTGGGATGTGTGCTAACCGTTTGTACGTTTAGTGGTTAAATGATGTAATAAACCTCAGGGACAGGACTTTTGCTAGAAAACTACTTTCCAATTTTGATGTTCATATTAGTCGGTTTAGGCGTTGGTCTAGGGCCGCTTATCCTCGGTAAGCTGGTGTCACCACATAAGCCAGACGCTGAAAAAAATTCACCTTATGAGTGTGGCTTTGAAGCTTTTGAAGATGCGCGCATGAAATTTGATGTTCGCTATTATTTGGTCGCCATTCTATTTATTCTCTTTGACTTAGAGATCGCATTCTTATTCCCATGGGCTGTCGTGTTAAAAGACATCGGCTTATTTGGATTTTTAGCCATGCTAGTATTTTTATTTGTATTAGTAGTCGGTTTTATTTACGAGTGGAAAAAAGGTGCGCTAGAGTGGGATTAAGCGCAGACGTTAAATTACATTTTAATTTTGTATCGGGACTAATTTAAGTGGGTATTGAAGGCGTATTAGAAAAAGGATTTATCACCACGTCGCTTGATACGGTGATTAATTACACGCGTACGGGTTCTATGTGGCCGATGACATTTGGTTTGGCATGTTGTGCGGTTGAAATGATGCACGCAGGTGCAGCTCGTTATGACTTGGATCGTTTCGGTATTGTATTCCGCCCAAGTCCGCGTCAATCAGATGTCATGATTGTGGCTGGGACTTTGGTTAATAAAATGGCGCCAGCTTTACGAAAAGTGTATGACCAAATGGCTGAGCCGCGCTGGGTGATTTCTATGGGTAGCTGCGCTAATGGCGGTGGTTACTATCATTATTCTTATGCTGTTGTACGCGGGTGTGATCGTATTGTGCCTGTAGATGTCTATGTGCCAGGTTGCCCACCAACGGCAGAAGCCTTGTTATTCGGCATTATCCAATTGCAGAAGAAAATCAAACGTACTAATACCATCGCACGCTAAATAGTAGAAAATATGTCAATTAAGTTAAATGAATTGTCCGCGCAGTTAAAGTTAGCCCTCAATGCAGGGTTGGTTAAGCTAACCGAAGATTTAAACGAAATTACCATTGAGTGTAAAGCTAAAGACTTGCTTGACGTTTGTGTGCGACTGCGCGACCACGGTGAGCTCAAGTTTGAGCAGTTAATTGATTTGTGTGGCGTTGATTATAGTGAGTATCAAGATGGATTGTGGGAAGGTAAGCGTTACGCTGTTGTATTGCACTTACTTTCTGTATCGCTCAATCAACGTGTGCGTTTGCGCGTATTTGCGGATGATGATGACTTTCCTGTGTTGCCAACCCTGATTGATGTATGGCCAGTAGCGAACTGGTTTGAGCGTGAAGCCTTTGATTTGTTTGGCATTATGTTTGAAAATCATCCTGATTTACGTCGCATTTTAACTGACTACGGATTTGTTGGACACCCTTTCCGCAAAGACTTCCCAATGATTGGTCACGTAGAAATGCGTTACGACCCAGAACAAAAACGGGTTATCTATCAGCCTGTTTCTATTGAACTACGCAATAATGTGCCACGTGTGATTCGTGATGAAGGAGTGCACAATGGCTGAAATTCATAATTACACCATGAACTTTGGTCCGCAGCATCCTGCGGCGCATGGTGTGTTGAGACTGGTATTGGAGCTAGACGGTGAAGTGATTCAGCGTGCTGATCCACATATTGGTTTGCTGCATCGTGCAACGGAAAAACTTGCAGAGAATCGTACTTATCTACAATCAGTGCCTTACATGGATAGGCTTGATTATGTATCAATGATGTCGAACGAGCATGCTTATGTGATGGCGATTGAGAAGATGCTCTGTTTAGAAGTGCCGATTCGCGCACAATATATCCGTGTCATGTTTGACGAAATTACCCGTATTTTGAATCATCTGCTTTGGATTGGTGCCCACGGAATTGATTTGGGCGCGATGACCATGTTTATCTACGCTTTCCGTGAGCGAGAGGATTTATTTGATATGTATGAAGCGGTTTCAGGCGCACGTATGCATGCGGCATATTACCGACCGGGTGGCGTTTATCGCGATTTGCCTAATCGTATGCCGCAACATGAAACAACTAAATTCCGTAGCAAAGCACAAATTAACAAACTCAATGAGAACCGCCAAGGTTCATTGCTCGACTTCATTGAAGATTTTACCAATCGCTTTCCTAAGCATGTGGATGAGTACGAAACCCTGCTAACTGATAATCGTATTTGGAAACAACGTACGGTTGGCATTGGCGTCGTTTCACCAGAGCGTGCTTTGGCATTGGGCTTCACAGGTCCGATGTTGCGTGGTTCAGGTGTTGAATGGGATTTACGCCGCAAGCAGCCATATGAGGTTTACGACCAATTAGATTTTGATATTCCAGTTGGCGTGAACGGCGACAGCTATGACCGTTATTTGGTGCGCATGGAAGAGTTCCGTCAATCGAATCACATTATTAAACAATGTGTTGATTGGTTGCGTAAAAATCCTGGTCCTGTCATTACCAGTGATAATAAAATCGCGCCACCTAATCGTGAAGGCATGAAAACCAATATGGAAGACATGATTCACCACTTTAAGTTGTTTACCGAAGGCTTTCATGTGCCAAAAAGTGAAGCTTATGCGGCAGTTGAGCATCCGAAAGGTGAGTTTGGTATTTATATGATTTCTGATGGTGCTAATAAACCGTACCGTTTAAAAATCAGAGCACCAGGCTTTGCGCATATTTCAGCAATGGATGAAATGTGTCGCGGTCACATGCTGGCTGACTTAGTGGCGATTATTGGAACGCAAGATATTGTGTTTGGAGAAATTGATCGATGATCATGCAAATGTACGCAACGCGTATCGCATTTTCAATCGATATGGAGAAGGTTGTTTAATGTTATCAGTTGAAGCTATCGAAAAAATTGAATACGAGCTGACGAAGTATCCAAAAGATCAACGTCAAGCTGCGGTGATGTCTGCATTGCGCATTGTGCAAACTGAGCGCGGTTGGTTGTCGAAAGAAAGTATCAGTGAGGTTGCTACCTATTTAGGCATGCCAGAAATTGCAGCGCTAGAAGTGGCCACTTTCTACAATATGTACGATACCGAGCCTGTCGGTCAATATAAAATTACCGTGTGTACCAATATATCTTGCATGTTGCGTGATAGCGATAGCATTGTGCATCACTTGCAACAAAAGCTTGGTATTGGTTTTAACCAAATAAGCGAAGATGGTAAGTTTTGCCTCAAAGAAGGTGAATGCATGGGCGCCTGTGGTGGTGCGCCGCTGATGAGTATCAATAATTCAACCATGTATGAAAACCTAACGACTGAAAGAGTCGATGAAATTTTGAAGGAGCTGAAATAATGGCGACATCAAAAACGACAAAGCCAGTAATGACTGATTTAAAAGGCCAAACCTTAGTTACGCTACAAACCTTGAAGGAAGAAAATCCTGCATCGTTAGCCACTTATGAAAAACTAGGTGGTTATCAACAACTAAAGCGCTTAGTGACTAATAAAGTGAAAGCCATTGAGGTGATTAACGAAGTTAAAGTATCTGGTCTACGTGGTCGCGGTGGTGCAGGTTTTCCTACTGGGCTTAAGTGGAGCTTTATGCCGCGTTATTTCGATGGCACCAAATATTTGGTCTGCAACACGGATGAAGGTGAGCCAGGCACATTTAAAGACAGAGATATCATTCGCTACAACCCGCATCAATTAATTGAAGGCATGGCGATTGCTGCTTATACCTTAGGCGCTGGGGTTGGTTATAATTATATTCATGGTGAAATCTGGCGTGAATACGAGATATTTGAAGAAGCGTTAGCCGAAGCAAGAGCGGCTGGCTATATTGGTAAAAATTTATTTGGCACTAGCTTTGGTTTTGAACTCTACGCAGTACATGGATATGGTGCTTATATTTGTGGTGAAGAAACGGCCTTGATTGAGTCAATAGAAGGTAAAAAAGGCCAGCCGCGATTTAAACCGCCATTTCCTGCTAGTTATGGGGTATTTGGTAAGCCAACTAACGTTAACAATACAGAAAGTTACACCAGCATTCCTTGGATTTTGCAACATGGAGGTCAAGCATTTGCTGATTTAGGTGTGGCGGGTTCTGGCGGAAGTAAATTATTCTCAGTATCAGGACATGTTGAAAAGCCAGGCAACTATGAAGTGAATATGGGTATGCCATTTGCTGAGTTGTTAGAAATGGCTGGCGGTATATGGAAAGGCCGCAAGCTCAAAGCTGTTATTCCAGGTGGCCCATCAACAGCGGTGATGCCAGCTTCAGCAATTTTAGGTGCAACCATGGATTACACTGGGTTAAGTAAAGCCGGCTCAAGTTTGGGTGCAGGCTCTATGATTGTGATGGATGAAACCACTTGTATGGTCAAAACCCTTAAGCGCTTAAGCTACTTTTTCTACGAAGAAAGCTGTGGTCAATGTACGCCGTGTCGTGAAGGTACAGGCTGGGTTTATCGCGTGATTAAGCGCATTACCGATGGCAACGGAAAAATGGAAGATTTAGATTTGCTGACGGATGTGAGCAATAATATCTCTGGTCGCACAATTTGCGCATTAGGTGAAGCCGCTGCAACGCCAGTGTTGAGCTTTATTAAACATTTCCGTCCAGAGTTTGAATACTATATTCAGCATGGCAAAAGCATGGTTGATGGAAAATAGCATATGTTAAAAATTGAAATTGATGGTAAAGCAGTAGAAGTCGACCACGGGACGACCATTATCGATGCTGCAGATAAGTTAGGCATTGCGATTCCGCGTTTTTGTTATCACAAGAAATTATCCGTGGCAGCAAACTGCCGGATGTGTTTAGTCGATGTGGAAAAGTTCGGTAAGCCATTACCTGCTTGTGCGACGCCAGTAGCAGAAGGCATGAAAATTTTTACGCGTAGCAAAGCTGCCGTTGAAGCGCAGAAAAGCGTGATGGAATTCTTGCTGATTAACCATCCTTTAGATTGCCCGATCTGCGATCAAGGTGGTGAATGTGACTTGCAAGATATCGCAGTAGGTTATGGTGCGAGTGGTTCACGCTATACAGAAGAAAAACGCGTTGTATTCAATAAAAATATTGGCCCACTGATTAGCACTGATATGACAAGATGCATTCAATGTACCCGTTGTGTGCGCTTCTTAAAAGAAGTGGGAGGCATGCAAGAGTTAGGCATGGTTGGTCGTGGTGAACATGCAGAAATTACTGCGTATGTCGATCAAAGTGTGAACTCAGAACTGTCAGGTAATATCATCGATTTATGCCCTGTTGGCGCTTTGACCAACAAGCCATTTAGATACTCTGCTAGAAGCTGGGAGCTAACACGACGTCCTTCTATTGCGCCACACGACAGTTTAGGCTCTCACATTGAAGTGCATGTCAAAGATAACAAAGTGATGCGCGTATTACCGCGTGAAAAAGAAAGTATTAACGAATGCTGGTTATCTGACCGAGATCGTTTTTCATACGAAGGTTTAAATAGCCCAGACCGTCTTAAAGTGCCAATGATTAAACATCATGGCGAATGGCAAGAAACGGATTGGAAAACGGCATTAGAATTTGCTGCAGGACAATTAAAAGACATTACCAATGAACATGGAAGCGATGCTTTAGGTGCATTGGTTTCTCCAAATAGCACGATGGAAGAAGGCTATTTAATCAAAGAGTTAGTGCATGGTTTAGGCTGTGGTAATATTGATTATCGCTTGCGTCAAACCGATTTTAGACTAGATGGTAAACGTGTTGGTACGCCTTGGATGGGTTGTAATATTGATGAAATTGAGAAGCTCGATCGTATCTTAATTATCGGCTCAAATATCAGAAATGAACATCCGTTATTAGCACAGCGTTTCCGTAAAGCGGTCGATAACGGCGCTGAATTGTCGATTATTAGTCCTTTAGATAACAATCCGCTAATGGATATTGCACACAAAATTATTGTGACGCCAAACGACATTGTGAACGTGTTGGCACAAATATTAAAAGCAATGTCTAAGTTGCAAAAGTTATCATTATGTTTACCGCCAACGCTAAGCGCATTACTTGAGCAAATTCACGTTCGCCCCAATACCGAAGCGATGGCGGAAAGTTTGGCTGGACTAGGTAAAAACGTAGCATTGATTGCACCGCGTGTCGGAATTTTCTTAGGCAATATGGCGTTAAGTGCACCACGATTTACTGAAATGTATAGCTTAGCAGAAGCGATTGGCGGTGTTTCTGGCGCAAAAGGTGGTATTTTGCCAGCAGCAGCGAATAGTACAGGCATGCATTTGATTGGCGTAATGCCTACAGCAACAGGGATGCATGCGCGCGCGATGTTAGAAATACCACGTAAAGCTTATTTGTTATTGAATATTGAGCCAGAGTTAGATTGTCAGCATGCAGCGTTAGCGAGTGCGGCAATGGAAAAAGCTGATTGCGTAGTTGCATTAACTGCTTACAAATCAAAAGCGTTAGATAATGCCACTGTGTTATTACCGATTGCACCGTTTACCGAGACTTCTGGTACTTTTATGAGTATGGAAGGGCGGATTCAAAGCTTCAAAGCGGTTGTTAAACCTTTAGGAGAATGTCGTCCAGCTTGGAAAGTATTGCGCGTATTAGCCAATACCTTAGGTTTACAAGGTTTTGATTTTGACAGTAGTGAAGAAGTGAAAGATAAAATTTTCGATGGCGAAAAACCATCTGATTTTGCATGGCGTCACTTGAATAACAACATGAAAGAACTGGTTGAGATTGAGACGAAAATTAAATCGCCAGGTTTGCAAAGGGTTGGCGAAGTACCGCAATATGAAGCTGATCCTATCGTGCGTCGCTCCGAGCCGCTAAGAAAAACAAAATATAACATCAAGCGGATTGTTCGACTTCATCCAGATGAAATGCGTTTGCATGAGTTAAGCGAAGGCGATTTGGTGTTAGTGAAACAAGATAAAGGCAGCGCGATATTGCCAGTTAGAAGCGACAGTCATGTTGCGATGGGTTGCGTTCGTTTGGCTGCAGCGCATGAAGACACATTAGGTTTGGGTGACTTAATGGGTGATATTTCAATTGAAAAAATCTCTCAAGAACAAGCAGATGCGATTAAAGTAAAAGAAATGGAAGCGCAAAGCTAATGGAATGGTTCGCACAATTTTTTGGTGATTATTGGCCCAATGTTGAGTTGGTCGGTTGGACATTAATTAAAATTATTGCCATCGTTGGCCCATTGATGATTGCGATTGCCTATTTAACCTACGCCGAACGTAAAGTGATTGGCTATATGCAAGTGCGCATTGGACCTAATCGTGTTGGCCTTTTTGGATTGTTACAGCCGATTGCGGATGGCGTTAAGCTGTTGATGAAAGAGATTATTTTACCAACCGCATCGAGTAAAGGATTGTTCTTATTAGGTCCCGTATTAACAATCGCACCAGCTTTTGCAGCATGGGCAGTGATTCCATTTGATGGTACAAAGGTCTTGGCTAATATTGACGCAGGCCTTTTATATGTATTGGCAATGACGTCGATTGCGGTATATGGCGTCATTATTGCAGGTTGGGCATCCAACTCTAAGTATGCCTTTTTAGGTAGTATGCGTTCTGCTGCGCAGATTGTTTCTTACGAAATTGCCATGGGATTTTCGCTCGTTGGCGTGCTGATGAGTGCTAATAGCTTGAATTTAGGGACTATCGTATTAGGACAAGAGGGTGGCTTTTGGCATTGGTACTTCATTCCTTTGTTTCCATTGTTTATTGTTTATTTTATTAGTGCTGTAGCCGAAACGAATCGCGCGCCATTTGATGTGGCTGAAGGTGAGTCTGAGATTGTGGCGGGCTTTCATGTGGAATATTCAGGCATGGCATTTGCGATATTTTTCTTAGCAGAATATGCCAATATTTGGCTGGTTTGTACCTTGGCTGCACTGATGTTTTTGGGCGGTTGGTTATCCCCATTCCCATTCTTACCAGATAGTATCTTATGGTTGTTTGCAAAAATGGCGGCTTTGGTATTTTTCTTCTTATGGTTTAGAGCCACTTTCCCGCGTTATCGTTATGACCAGATTATGCGTCTAGGTTGGAAAGTATTTATCCCGATTACCATTGTTTGGATTGTGTTTGTGGGTGCAATGATGCAAACAAAATTTGACTACTTATTTCATTAGGGTGTTTGAGTAAGATTCATTATGTTTAAACAAATTAAAAATACACTGGGCAGTTTAATGCTGATCGAGCTGCTGAAAGGGATGGCCGTTACTGGGCGATACTTTTTTGCAAGAAAAATCACCATTCAATACCCAGAAGAGCGTACGCCGCAATCCAATCGATTCCGTGGTTTGCATGCTTTGCGCCGTTATCCAAATGGTGAAGAGCGTTGCATTGCGTGTAAATTATGCGAAGCGGTTTGTCCTGCAATGGCAATTACTATTGAATCGGAACAGCGTGAAGACAATACGCGTCGCACGACCCGTTACGATATTGATTTAACTAAATGTATTTTTTGTGGTTTGTGTGAAGAGTCTTGTCCTGTGGATTCGATTGTAGAAACGCGTATATTTGATTATCACGGTGAACAACGTGGTGATTTGTTATACACCAAAGAAATGCTACTTGCTGTGGGCGATAAGCATGAGAAACAAATTGCGGCAGATCGCGCGCAAGATAAGAATTATAGATAACGCTTAATTAGTTAATTACAAATATGGTATTTACTGACTTTATATTTTATGTGCTAGCGGCTATTTTGCTATTTTCAGCATCGCGGGTGATTACGGCGCGTAATCCTGTGCAGGCGGCTTTGTTTTTGGTGCTTTCATTCTTTACCGCCGCCGGTATTTGGTTGTTATTACAAGCTGAGTTCTTAGCCATTGTGTTGGTGCTGGTTTATGTTGGTGCTGTGATGGTGTTGTTCTTATTTGTGGTCATGATGCTCGATATCAATATAGACAAAATGCGAGAGCGTTTCTGGAGCTACTTCCCCCTGGCAGGTACGATAGGCGCTTTGATGGCTATAGAAATGGCCTTGATCTTAGGCAATAAATATTTTGTGGCTGCAGAAAGTGTTAGCCATCCAGCTGGTTATAGTGACACAGCCGCTATTGGTAAAGTCATGTATACCCAGTATTTATTACCGTTTGAACTTGCCTCCGTTGTGTTGTTGGTTGCAATTGTGGCAGCGATTGCATTAACGTTGAGAGAAAAGCGTGAAAGTAAATCGATTAATCCTGCCGAACAAGTGATGGTGCGCAAACAAGATCGTTTGCGTATGGTGAAAATGAAATCAGAAACAGAACCTAAACCAGATGATAGTTCTGAACAAGGAGAAGCCTCATGAGTGTAGGACTTTCTCACTACTTGATACTAGGCGCGTTGTTATTTGCTATTAGTGTAGTTGGTATCTTTTTAAATCGTCGCAATGTCATTATCGTTCTGATGGCAATTGAATTGATGTTGCTAGCTGTGAACCTCAACTTTATAGCTTTCTCACATTATTTGCAGGATATCGCAGGACAAGTGTTCGTCTTCTTTATTTTGACGGTTGCGGCTGCAGAGTCAGCAATTGGTTTGGCAATTTTGGTCGTGCTATTCCGTAATTTACGCACGATTGATGTAGAAGATTTGGATTCACTTAAGGGCTAACAAAAAAATTATGACAGAACAGCTTCTCATTTGGATTCCAGTATTGCCTTTAATTGCGGCCGCAGTTGTCGGTTTGTTTGGCAATCGGTTGCCGCGTAGCGCTGCACATTTGCTGACAATTGCAGGTGTGGGGGTCGCATTTGTGTTATCCGCAATTGTGCTTAAAGCAACGCTTGCAGGGTTCACTCACAATGCGGATTTATATACTTGGTTAGTGTCAGGCGACATTCGCTTTAGTGTAGGCTTTTTAATCGATAATCTAACGTCCATGATGATGGTTGTCGTTACTTTTGTATCATTGATGGTGCACATTTATACCATTGGTTATATGCACGAAGACCCAGGCTATAGTCGCTTCTTTAGCTATATTTCGCTCTTTACTTTCGCTATGTTGATGTTAGTAATGTCCAACAATTTTATGCAATTGTTTTTTGGTTGGGAAGCGGTTGGCTTAGTGTCTTATTTGTTGATTGGCTTTTGGTATACCAGACCAACGGCGATTTATGCCAACTTAAAAGCATTTTTGGTTAACCGTGTGGGTGACTTTGGCTTCTTACTTGGCATCGGTTTAGTCCTTGCTTACACCGGTAGCTTAGATTACGCAGAAGTATTTAACGCTGCACCTGCCTTAGCTGACACGCAAATCAGCTTGTTTCCTAACACCTTGTGGTCATTGATGACAGTGACTTGCATCTTGCTATTTGTTGGCGCGATGGGTAAATCTGCGCAGGTGCCATTACATGTTTGGTTGCCTGATTCAATGGAAGGCCCAACGCCTATCTCTGCATTAATCCATGCAGCGACTATGGTGACTGCTGGTATATTCATGGTAGCGCGTATGTCGCCATTATTTGAAATGTCTACTACAGCACTTTCTTTTGTGATGACAATTGGCGCTATTACCGCGTTATTTATGGGTTTGTTGGGTATTATCCAAAATGATATTAAACGCGTGGTTGCCTATTCAACATTGTCACAACTAGGCTACATGACAGTCGCATTGGGCGCATCAGCCTATTCTGTCGCGATATTCCATTTAATGACCCATGCTTTCTTTAAAGCATTGCTATTCTTAGGCGCTGGTTCAATTATCATGGGCATGCATCATGATCAAGATATTCGCAATATGGGTAACTTGAAAAAATACTTTCCAGTCACGTGGATTACTTCATTAATTGGCTCTTTAGCCTTGATTGGAACACCTTTCTTTGCTGGTTTCTATTCAAAAGATAGCATTATTGAAGCAGTTAAATTTTCGGATATCCCAGGGAGTGGATTTGCTTACTTTGCTGTGATGGCAGGTGTGTTTATTACTGCATTCTATTCATTCAGACTCTATTTCTTGGTTTTTCATGGCAATGAAAAATGGCGTGAAGTTAAACCACACGCGCATGACGATCACAATAATGAGCATGATCATCATGGTTTAGCCGCTGATCAAGATCCGCATGAACCTGGGTGGGTGGTGAAGTTGCCTTTAATTTTATTAGCCATACCATCCGTTATCATCGGTTATCTTGCCATTGAGCCGATGTTATTTGGCGATTTCTTTAAGGGCGTCATCACAGTCAATGCTGAAGCGCATCCAGCGATGGAAAATCTAACGCACCATTTCCATGAGTTACTGCATACACCAGCTGGTATGGCACTGCATGGCTTCTTGACGCTACCTTTTGCATTGGCGTTATCTGGGGTTGTGTTGTCATGGTTTTTCTATATGAAACGGCCAGATATTCCAGCTGCTATTCAGCAACGCTTTAGTCTGATTAATCGCATATTAGAAAATAAATATGGTTTTGATACTTTTAATGAGCGCTTCTTTGCTGGCGGTTCTCGATTGATTGGCGATAAATTGTGGCAAATCGCTGATGTAAAAGTTATTGATGGTGCGATTGTAAATGGCACTGCTAGATTGATTGGTAAGCTATCAGGTGTCGTGCGTCAAATGCAGTCTGGCATGCTTTATCACTATGCATTTGCTATGATTATTGGCGCATTCTTACTGCTGAATAAGAATTTATTTATATCAATCAAGACGTTATTTATTACATTTTTGAATAAGATTTTTTAATGCTAACTGATTACATTTTAAGTTTATCTATTTGGGTGCCTATTATTGCGGGTGCAGTTGTATTAGCACTTGGCCATGATAACCGCGCCAATATGACCCGTTGGCTTGCGTTATTTGGTGCGATCGCAGGTCTTTTGGTTACGTTACCTTTATATACCCAATTTAACTTTACAGAAGGTGGTTTTCAGTTCCAAGAAGTCGCTTATTGGATTCCAGCTTTTCAGATTTTCTATCATCTAGGTGCGGATGGCATTTCTGTGCCACTAATTCTATTAACCAGCTTTACTACAGTGATTTGTGTCGCCGCCTCGTGGGAAGTGATCACTAAAAACATTGCACAATACATGGCCTGTTTTTTAATCATGAGCGGTTTAATGATTGGTGTATTCAGTGCCTTAGATAGCATTTTGTACTACGTATTTTGGGAAGCAATGCTAATACCAATGTTCTTAGTTATTGGTATTTGGGGCGGCCCTAACCGCGTATATGCGACCATTAAATTTTTCTTATACACCTTACTTGGTTCACTGTTGATGTTGGTTGCTTTTATCTACTTGTTCCACGAAACAGGTAGCTTCAATATTGCAAAATATCACAGCGTTGTATTGCCATTAAATGTACAAATCTTTATTTTCATGGCATTTTTCATGGCGTTTGCCGTCAAGATTCCAATGTGGCCAGTACATACTTGGTTACCAGATGCACACGTAGAAGCGCCAACAGCAGGATCAGTTGTGTTAGCGGCGGTGATGTTGAAATTGGGCGGTTATAGCTTTTTACGTTTTGCGATGCCAATTGCACCCGATGCGGCACATTACTTATCAGGTTTTATGATCGTCTTATCACTAATTGCTATCTTGTACATTGCGTTAGTCGCATTGGTCCAAAAAGACATGAAAAAGCTGATTGCATATTCATCCATTTCACACATGGGTTTCGTTACGCTAGGCTTTTTCTTGTTCAGCCAATTGGGGCTTGAAGGTGCGATGGTGCAAATGATTTCACATGGCTTTATTTCAGCCGCGATGTTTCTGTGTGTAGGGGTATTGTATGACCGCATGCATAGTCGAGCCATTGCTGATTACGGCGGTGTTGCTAATACCATGCCGATGTTTGCTGGTTTTGCTGTGCTATTTGCAATGGCGAATAGTGGCTTACCAGGTACCAGTGGTTTTGTTGGTGAGTTTATGGTGATTTTAGCCAGTGTTAAATATGACTTCTGGATTGCTTTTATTGCCGCGACCACCTTGATTTTCGGAGCTTCTTACACACTATGGATGGTCAAACGCGTATTTTATGGTGAAGTGGCGAATAAAAAAGTAGCTGCATTAAAAGACTTAACGCGGCGTGAATTTGCGTTATTAACTGTGCTGGCGCTATTAACGATTGGTATTGGCGTTTATCCGCAAGTGATTACCGAAATGACACAAGCAACTTCAATGAGATTTTTGGATCACATGGCAACAAGTAAATTACCGACGGCAGGAATGTAAAGCATGAACTCAATTCATACAGACCTCTTTATCTCCTTGCCTGAAATTGTCATGCTCAGCATGGCGATGGTCATCTTAATTTTAGATTTATTTCTTAATAAAAATAATCGAATGATTATTTATGGTTTGGCGCAGGCGACTTTATTAGCTGCGGCTTATCTTGTCCTCTCGTTAAATGCATTTGCGATCGATGTTGCGTATAGCGGTATGTTCATTAGCGACCCCATCAGCGATGTACTGAAACTGGCAACATTAATTGGTGCGGTGATAATGCTGGTGTACACAAGGCATTATATGGTGGTGCGTAATCTATTCTCAGGTGAATATTACGCCTTATTATTATTCGCTACGGTTGGTATGATGGTCATGATTTCAGGTTATAACCTGATTACTATTTATATTGGATTGGAACTGTTGTCACTCTGTGTTTATGCCATGGTCGCCTTAGATCGCGATAACGCTAAAGCAACCGAAGCAGCGATGAAATATTTTGTATTGGGTGCGTTAGCCTCAGGCATGTTGCTCTATGGCATGAGCATGATTTATGGCGTCACTGGTAGTTTAGATATTGCTACCATTGCAGCAAGATTACGCGACGCTCACGAACATAATCCTGGCATTATTCATAACCCTGTGCTTGCTTTAGGTTTGGTGTTTATTGTGTCAGGATTGGCGTTTAAGTTTGGCGCAGTGCCTTTCCATATGTGGGTTCCAGATGTTTATCAAGGCTCGCCAACATCCATTACCATGCTCATTGGATCAATTCCTAAGTTTGCTGGCTTTGCCATGGCATTGCGATTATTGGTGTTTGGCCTATATGTCTTGATTGGTGATTGGCAAGATATGTTGTTGATTATGGCTATATTCTCAATTGCGATTGGTAATATTACTGCGATTGCACAAACAAATTTAAAACGCATGTTAGCTTATTCCACTATTTCACATATCGGCTTTTTATTATTAGGCATTATGAGTGGAACCTTAAATGGTTTTGCTTCAAGCATGTTTTACATTTGCGCTTATGTGCTGATGACATTGGCAGGCTTCGGCATGATTTTATTGTTGTCGAGAAAAGGGCACGAAGCTGAGGAGTTAGATGATTTAAAAGGCTTGAATAAACGTAGCCCTTGGACAGCTTTCTTAATGCTAATTACCATGTTTAGTATGGCTGGCGTGCCGCCAACGATTGGATTCTATGCAAAATTCACCGTGTTACAAGCGGCATTGCACGAAGGATTTGTTTGGGTGGTTGTTTTTGCTGTACTGATGGCGGCTATTGGCGCGTTTTATTACTTACGCGTGATTAAACTAATGTACTTTGACGAGCCAACAGATTCTGCTGCGATTGTAGCTCCTTTGGATATGAAAATGGTATTGAGCTTAAACGCATTAGCCTTGCTAGTCATTGGCTTAATGCCTCAGGGGTTGCTTGAACTTTGTGGCGTCGCCATCATGGCAAGTTTGCAATAGCGAAGTTTTAGACTTTTATAAACGGTTAACCCAACAAGGTTTAGCCTAGCTGATTTTAACCACCTCTTAATATTGATTAAGAGGTGGTTTTTATTTAAGAACACATTTTTTCAGATTTTTCACTTTCTTGATAGCAATCGTATCAATTTGCATATAATCGAATGATTAATATAGATGCATCATCGCTTTAACGCTAATATAGTGATAGACAAGTGTCTTAAAGATAGTTTTAGCCATTACAGTTAAGATAGGAAAAAAAATGCGCTTAGATGACCAGAGAGAAAGTAGCAATGTTGAAGACCGACGTCGCATGCGTGTTTCAGGCGGTGGCGGCATTGGGATTGGTACTATTGTGATGGTATTGGTCGCATTGTATTTTGGCGTTGACCCATCTACTGTGTTAAATATGGGAAAGGGCATGAGCCAAAGTACGCCCCAAGAATCAGAAGCGATTCCTGAAGATGACGAGATGGGACAGTTTGTGGCAAAGGTATTGGGCAGCACCGAAGACACTTGGGATAAAATTTTTAAGAGTGCTGGTTATGATTATGCTGCTCCAAAGTTAGTCCTATTTAGAGGGCAAACCGATACTGCATGTGGTACAGGTCAAGCCGCAATGGGCCCGTTCTATTGTCCTGGTGATAAAAAAGTTTATATTGATTTAGCCTTTTATGATGAGATGAAAAACCGTTTTAAAGCGCCAGGCGATTTTGCCCAAGCTTATGTGATTGCGCATGAAGTTGGTCATCATATACAAAACTTAATGGGCACTTCAGAAAAAGTACAGCAAGCCCGTCAAAGCGCTAGAAATGAAGCGCAAGCTAACCAATACTCAGTAATGTTAGAACTGCAAGCCGATTGTTATGCAGGTGTATGGGCGCATCATGCGGATGGTGCAAATCGTATTTTAGAAGCTGGCGATGTTGAGGAGGCGATGCGCGCGGCGGCGGCGATTGGCGATGATGCGTTACAAAAGCAAGCCCAAGGCTATGCACTGCCAGATAGCTTTACCCATGGCACTTCTGAACAGCGCATGCGTTGGTTTAATCAAGGCTTAAAAGTTGGTGATGTCAATAAGTGCGATACGTTTAGCGCAACCAACGTTTAACTGCATGAAAACAAATACTGATTTAACCGAACATTGCGTTAGTTCGACGACGATTGCAACAGGCGGTATGTTGACCGTTAAACGTGATGAAGTGCGTTTGTCCAATGGGAACTTAAGCCAGCGCGAATTTGTCCTACATCCAGGTGCAGTAGTGGTTGTGCCAATGTTAACTAATGGCAATGTTATCCTAGAGCGTCAGTTTCGCTATCCTTTGCAAAAGGTATTTATTGAGCTGCCCGCAGGCAAGATTGATCAAGGTGAAGAGCCGCTAATGACAGGTCAGCGTGAATTGCTCGAAGAAACTGGCTATAGCGCTAGCGACTGGTTTAATTTAGGTTGTCAGCATCCGTGTATTGGGTATTCTAATGAGGTCATTCATATGTATTTGGCAACAGGATTGACGGCTGGCGAGCATCATCGAGACGCCGATGAAGCGCTTGACGTCTTTGATGTGCCTTTCGACGAATGCTTGTTAATGGCGCAGCGTGGTGAAATTACAGATGGTAAAACCTTGGTCGCTTTATTTGTTGCTGAAAAGTATTTAACTAAAGACCATGGCTAGTATACTCATTATCGGTTGTGGTGATCTCGGTGGCAAAGTCGCCGAATTATTAGCAGATACTGGGCATGCAGTGACGGGTGTTCGTGTCAGTAATAAACCCATGCCTAATCAAGTTAAACGCATTCAAGCTGATATTACCGATAGAGCATCAATAACATTGCTAGAACAAGTGTCTGCTGAAATTGTTATTTACTGTGTAGCCGCTGATGCGCAAACGGACGAAAGTTATTGTAAACATTATGTGGAAGGCTTGCATAATGTATTAGACTCTCAAGTGAATAATAGTAACCTGAAACACGTATTTTTTGTTTCTAGCACTCGTGTTTATGGGCAAGAAACAGATGCTTTATTAGACGAGTTAACCCCAGCGGCGCCAAGTGATTTTGGAGGCGAGCGTTTAATAGAGGCTGAGCAGCTATTAAAAACAGTCGCTTGCTGTAGCACTGCAATTCGTCTTGCTGGCATTTATGGGCCAGGAAGACAATATTTAGTTAATATGGCGAAAGCGCCACAGCGCTGGCCGCAAAGTGATAAATGGACAAACCGCATTCATCGAGATGATGCGGCCCGCTTTATCCATTTTTTATGTGAGCAAGTGCTTGCAAGCAAGACGATTGAAGATTGCTATATTGGTGTAGATGATGAGCCAACATTGCAATATGAAGTGCTGGCGTGGATAGCGTCGAAGTTGAATGTAACGCCACCAACATTGGGTTTGAATGAAAAAGTAAGTGGTAAACGGCTGAGTAATCAGCGGATGCGACAGACTGGTTTTGCATTAAAGTATGCTAATTATCAAGTCGGTTATAGCGAGATATTGAAAAATGTTTAATGTATTATTTGCGGTTTTTATTTTACTGGGTAGCGTCATTGCTTTTCCAGATGAGCAAGATGACTTTTCGATTTGGTTAGAGAGTCTGAAGGCTGAGGCACGCGCAGAAAAAATTTCTGAGGCAACCATAAAAGAGACCTTTAAAGATGCAGAATATTTGCCAAATGTCATTGTATTAGATCGATCACAACCTGAATTTATTTCCACTTTCTTTACGTATATCAATAAGCGCGTAACTGAAGATCGGATCGACAATGGTCGATATAAAATGTTTGAAAACATGGCCTTGCTTGATAAGGTTGAGCAACAATATGGCGTCCCTAAAAAAATTATTGTGGCTTTTTGGGGGCTTGAAACCAATTATGGTGGATACAAAGGCAATTACGAATTGCCATCAGCGCTCATGTCGCTTGCCTATGAAGGGCGCAGAGCGGAATTTTTCCGTAGTCAGTTAATGGATGTGATGCGGATTGTAGATGCTGGACATAATAATATTGAAGGTATGCGTGGTTCTTGGGCTGGCGCATCTGGACATATGCAGTTTATGCCTTCTACCTTTATGGCGTATGCCGTGGATGGTGATGGTGATGGACGCAATGATATCTGGAACTCATTGCCGGATGCGTTCTCATCTGCATCCAATTACCTGTCTAGCATTGGTTGGAAAAAAGGCGAGCCTGTCGCGCTAGAAGTAAAGTTACCTGCCAATTTTGAGTATGCTGATGCAAAGTTAGATTTGCGTAAACAGACAGCAGAGTGGACTACCTTGGGAGTAATTCAAGTTGATGGAAGACCATTACCAGTGCTCGATAATACTGCTATTCTGCTACCGCAAGGCTGGCAAGGCCCTGCATTCTTGGTCGCAAGTAACTTTGATGTGGTCATGAAGTGGAATCGATCGATCAACTATGCGTTGTCAGTGAGTTATTTGGCTGATCAATTGGTTGAGGATAAGCCTATTATGGGTGGTTGGGCGACTGCTGGCTATGCAGGCATTAGTTTTAACCAGGCATGGGCAATGCAGGCTAAATTAAATGAATTGGGTTTCGATAGTGGACCGCCAGATGGGTTTCCTGGTGGCAAAACGCAACAGGCTATACGAAGTTATCAAGTACAGCATCATCTGCCTGCAGACGGTTATCCATCCAATGAATTGTACAACCAGCTAATGAAAGAACCCGCTAAAAAAATCTAAGTCATGTTTTTTGTATCAATTAAAGTGTTACTTAGTTTGCGTGAGATTGAGCAATCAGCTAAAATCACGCCTTCTTGATAAATAGGCGGTTAGCTCAGTTGGTTAGAGCGCTTGGTCGACATCCAAGAGGTCAGCAGTTCGAATCTGCTACTGCCTACCAAAAAACAAAAAAAGCCGTAAAATTAACGGCTTTTATTATTTATACTTAGAGATTACATATGCCCGTCATTCGATTACCCGATGGTTCACAACGTCAATTCGATAAGCCTGTGAGTGTTGCAGATGTCGCTATGGATATTGGCGCTGGTCTCGCTAAGGCAGCCCTTGCTGGTAAAGTAAATGGTACGTTGGTGGATACTAGTTACATAATTGATTCCGATAGTGATTTAGCGATTATCACAGATAAAAATGACGAAGGTTTGGAGGTTATCCGCCATTCAACAGCGCATTTGCTGGCTTATGCCGTTAAAGAGTTATTTCCTGAAGCGCAAGTAACAATTGGTCCAATCATCGACAATGGTTTTTATTATGACTTTAGCTACAAGCGTGCATTTACGCCTGAAGATTTAGTACAAATTGAAGCTAAGATGACTGAGCTTGCTAAAAAAGATGAGCTAGTCACCCGTAAAGTGATGCCGCGCGATGAAGCGGTTGCCTACTTTAAAAGTATTAATGAGCAATATAAAGCGGAAATTATTGCCAGCATTCCAGCTGGTGAGGATGTTTCGCTTTATGCAGAAGGTGGTTTTACAGATTTGTGTCGCGGCCCTCATGTACCAAATACAGGTAAATTAAAAGCATTCAAGCTGATGAAAGTCGCTGGTGCCTATTGGCGTGGCGACAGTAATAATGAAATGTTGCAACGTATTTATGGCACGGCTTGGCGCAATAAAGATGAATTAAAAGCCTATTTATTCCAATTAGAAGAAGCTGAAAAGCGCGACCACCGTAAATTAGGTAAGCAGCTAGATTTCTTCCATATGCAAGAGGATGCGCCTGGTATGGTGTTTTGGCACCCTAAAGGTTGGGCATTGTGGCAGCAGATTGAGCAGTATATGCGCCAAATGTTTATCGATTATGGCTATCAGGAAGTGCGCACACCATCGGTGCTAGATAAGTCATTGTGGGAAAAATCGGGTCACTGGCAAAATTATCATGACAATATGTTTGTTACCGCTTCTGAGAATCGCGAATATGCGGTGAAGCCAATGAACTGTCCAGGTCATATCCAAATATTTAATAACCATTTGCACAGCTATCGTGATTTGCCGTTACGTTTGGCTGAGTTTGGATCATGTCATCGCAACGAACCATCTGGTGCTTTACATGGCTTGATGCGCGTACGTGGCTTTACGCAAGATGATGCACACATATTTTGTACTGAAGCGCAAGTGGAGGCGGAAGTCGCTGATTTTATTAAGATGCTCTATAAAGCATACGGTGATTTTGGCTTTAATGAAGTGCTGGTTAAGTTATCCACCCGTCCAGAAAAGCGCATAGGATCAGATGAAGATTGGGATAGAGCAGAAAAATCACTGGCAAATGCATTAAAAGCGAACAACTTAGATTTTGAATATCTACCTGGTGAAGGCGCATTTTATGGCCCTAAAATTGAATTCACGCTTAAAGATAGTCTAGGTCGTTTATGGCAATGTGGAACAGTGCAACTAGACCCTAATTTGCCCGAGCGATTAGGTGCTGAATATGTGGCTGAAGATAATTCACGTAAACGTCCAGTGATGTTACATCGTGCCATTGTTGGCTCAATGGAACGATTCATGGGTATTTTGATTGAAAATCATGCTGGTGCGATGCCTGTTTGGTTGTCACCAGTGCAAGTTGCGGTGTTGAATATTTCGGATGCACAAGCCGATTATGTTGTGCAAGTAGTTGAAACGCTAAAGAAAAATGGCATTAGATGCGAATTTGACTTGAGAAATGAGAAGATTACCTATAAAATACGCGAACATAGCTTGCAGAAGTTGCCATATTTGCTTGTG
>JBFJJN010000016.1:0-43967 GCA_041612255.1 Methylophilaceae bacterium
AAGTTTAAACCTACACTAATTAAACAATATTTAGTCATATGTTAATTACTAAGTTGACCTGACAGAACGTTGACTTTGCCTTAAAATGTGTATCATTCAATTGATAGGCATTTTTATTGTGTCCAAGCAAAACAATTTATTCCTTATTGGACTGATGGGAGCAGGAAAAACCACCGTCGGCAAACAGCTTGCTAAGCAATTAGGAAAAACATTTTATGATGCGGACCATGTCATTGAAGAGCGCACTGGAGTTAAAGTAGCAGTGATCTTTGAGTTAGAAGGTGAAGCTGGTTTTAGAAAACGTGAAACTGCTGTAATTGAGGAGCTGGCACAGCTCGATGATATCGTTTTGGCAACGGGTGGTGGCGCTGTTCTATTAGCAGAAAATAGAGCCGCCTTACAAAACAATGGCTACATCATCTATTTACGTGCAACCGTGAACGATTTGTGGAAAAGAATGCGTAATGACAAACAGCGACCACTATTACAAAATGTCGATATACGCGCCAAACTAGATGAGCTATATCAAGAGCGTCATCCTATTTATACAGAGGTCGCCAATTGCATCGTAGATACTGGCAAACAGCCTGCAACAGTCCTTATTAATCAGATTAAGAAAACATACCAAGCGTTATGAAGCAAATACTAAACGTCGCTTTAGCGGAACGTAGCTACCCTATCCATATTGGCCCAGGATTACTCAATGCAACCGAATTATTAATACAATACCTAAAGCAAAAGCACGTGGCAATTGTGACGAACACCACGGTTGCGCCGCTCTATTTAGCTAAAATAGCAAAACCATTGCGCGATGCTGGCGTGCAAGTAGTCGAAATTATTTTGCCCGATGGCGAGCAATATAAAAACAGTGACACACTTAATACAATCTATGATGCGCTAATCAATAATCGTTGTGAGCGCAATACGACGCTTATTGCTTTAGGTGGCGGCGTGATTGGTGATTTAACAGGTTATGCGGCGGCGACTTATTTACGCGGCGTCCCCTTTATTCAAATTCCAACAACCTTATTATCACAAGTCGATTCAAGCGTAGGTGGTAAAACGGGTATCAACCATCCGCTAGGCAAAAACATGATAGGCGCGTTTTATCAGCCGCAATTAGTGTTAATTGACATCGATACTTTGCATACATTACCGCGACGCGAGCTATCAGCGGGTGTTGCAGAAGTGATTAAGTATGGACTTATTCGTGATGTAAGATTCTTCGAATGGTTAGAAATCAATATGGCTAAATTAATGGCCTTAGATGAAGCGACTGTAGCCGAAGCGGTGTATCGCTCCTGTCAAAACAAAGCGGATGTCGTTGCGGCAGATGAAAAAGAAGCTGGCGAGCGTGCTCTACTCAACTTAGGTCATACGTTTGGGCACGCCATTGAAAATGCCATGGGCTATGGAGTGTGGCTGCATGGCGAAGCGGTTGCCGCTGGCACAATCATGGCAGCAGAGCTTTCATTACAAATGGGTTGGCTGCAAGCCGATGATATGCAACGCATTAAAACCATATTTGCCGCCGCAAGATTGCAGCACACACCTCCAGCATTGGGTGCTGAAAAATATCTTGAGCTGATGGGCTTAGATAAAAAAGTGCAAGATGGAAAAATTCGACTCATTCTGCAAAAGGGTATTGGAAAGTCTGTCATTACAAGTGATTATGATAATGACGCATTGCAGATGATGCTGGCCAGTAAATAATAATCGATCTTAAATAAATAATTTTTTAATCTATTAAACAAGCGTTAGCAGAAAAGCGTCCTTGGTCTTTCGCGCAAAAGGGCGAAACCATTTTAGTTACATCAGCCACCAATTAAAAACTTTGCATAAAAAAGGGTTTATTAAAATCCCTAACGCCTAGCCATATCAGATGGAATTAACAAAGCTAGTACCCAACTTTGTTGTAACAGCACAACAAAAACGAAAAAACATAAGCCAAAAATAACAAAATACTTGCTAGCGTGCGGCATGCTTTGGCATTATGGCTCATAACCTACTCACCCATAAACAGTTAAGTAATTAACAAGATTTGGATTGAGGAAGTTTAAAAAATACTCGTTATTTTTTAATTGTCTAAACAGTTGAAAATAAAATGGGGATAATTAGTAATACAATAAAGCAGTAAAAAACTTTAAGTGAAACTTTAGGAGAATTACATGAACAAAACATTAAAATTAGCAGTTGCAGCAGCTCTAGTTGCTGGTGCTTCAAGCGCTAACGCTGGTATCATGATTCCAGCTGGTGATTGGACACTAGACATCGGCGGCGTTGTAAACGCTTACTACACACGTACAACAACGAGTGGTGATGCAAATATTATTGGTGGTTCAACAAATCAAGCTGGCAATGACGCAGAAAACAACATCACTACTGGTTTGTTACCTAACTATCTATCAGTTTCTGGTAAAACACGCCAAAACGATTTAGATGTTGGCTTCACAATCTCTATCAACCCAGGTGCTTCAACAACTAATGCTGGTATTCAAAACAGTGTACCTGCAGGTGGCGGTAGAAGTACAAACCAAGAAAATCGTCAAGCGTTTTTAACATTTGGTGATGCTTCATGGGGTTCTATCAAATTGGGTAAAGATTTAGGTATCTATGCTTCTGATGCTATTCTTAACGACATGACATTATTAGGTGTTGGTTCAGGTGCTGGTGCATTAGCTGGTAATACAACTACTTTAGGCCGTATCGGTACTGGTTTTATGTATGCTGACTGGAAAGCACAAGTTGCTTACACTTCACCAAACTGGAATGGTTTTAACTTTACAGCTGGTGTAACACAAGGCTGGAATGCTATTGATGCAATTGCACCAGGTGGTATTAGTGCTGCTTCTACAAGTACTGGACGCTCAGGCGGTCAATCTGCTTATGAAGGTAAAGCTTCATATGCATGGACAGGAGATGTGGCTGGTAAAGTATGGGTTTCTGCTATTACACAAAAAGTTGAAGATTTGAATGGTACGGCTTCTACTTCAGGACGCGCTAAAGCTTGGGATATCGGTACAACTATTAACCTAGCTGGTTTTGGTTTAACAGGTTACTACGGTAGTGGTGAAGGTATTGGTCAAACTCTACAACTAAATAACGCTTTTGATGCAACTGGTAAAGAACGTGATTCTGATCAGTGGTACGTACAAGGTACATATACACTTCCATCAGTTGGCACAAAATTAGGTGCTTCTTATGGTGAATCAACGCTTGATGGTAACAGTTCAGATAACTTCAATGACTATGAAAACTCAATGTGGACAGTTGGCGCTTACCACCCAATCACAAAACACCTAAACTTGGTTGCAGAATACTCTGTAGCTGAAACTGATGTTGATGGTAAAACTGGTGTACTTGCAGATTCTGACGGTAAATCAAAAACTATCTCACTAGGCGCAATCTTATTCTTCTAGAATTAGATTAAAACTAACGCAGATTAACTTCTGTGTTTGAGATGAAACTAAAAACGGCAACTTCGGTTGCCGTTTTTTATGGAAATAATCTTATTATTGTCATTACGAGGGCATAGTCCGCGGCAATCCATGTAAGTTTAATATAGGCCAAAAGCACTTGGATTGCTTCAATACGTTTGAAACGACGGAATTAATGCTGACTTAACGGGAGTGATGGCGTGTATTAAAAAGTTAAGTAGTATAGGTTGCCGTTATAACCTTAGTCATTTAAACTAATTAACAGCAAAAAATCATCAATTTAGCAGTTTCAAAGGTTAGCCATGAATTTGTATCCCGTTACCATAGTAGAAAACTTTTATGAGAATCCTGATGCGGTAAGAACGTTTGCGTTAAGTCAGAAATATCAATTTAGACATCAAATTAAAGGTGCCAAGTATGTATTTCCGGGCTGTAGAACGAAAGATTTATCTATAATCAATAAACCAATGTTTCAAAACGTAAGCGAAAAAATAATCTCTTTGTTTCATAATGCAGAACATGATTATATGCAATGGGCTATTACAACAAGCTTTCAAAGTGTTTCTGCGGAATATGGTCAAGGCGTTATTCATACTGATCATAATACTGTTTTTGCTGCTGTGTTGTATCTAACACCCGATGCTCCTTTAGAATCTGGAACCTCTTTATTTAAACCTAATAATCAGTTTAATCAAGAAAAATACGAATGGTATTTAAAAGAAAATGATAAGCGGTTCGATGAAGGAAAAATCATCATGGATACCTCTTATCATGACATGTTTGATGAAATCGTAAGGGTCAATAATGTCTACAATACATTAATCCTTTACGAGGGTAGACATTATCACGCAGCAAATCAATTTTTTGGTAAAACGCTTAAAGACTCACGTTTAGCACAAGTCTTTTTTGTGTCTAAAATTGATGCACAAAAATATAGTTCATTTCCTGTGTGGCGCGCTCAACAAGTCAAAGTGTAAATAATTATTCATCTATTCCTAGTTCTTGTATTTTTCTAGTTAGCGTATTACGTCCCATCCCTAGCTGTGTTGCTGCCTCGATACGGCGACCATCGGTATGTTGTAACGCTTTCTTAATCATGACGCGTTCAAAGTCTTTGGTAATGCCTTCTAGAATGCCTTGCTCGCCACGGTTAAGCGCGTCAGCAACTTCTTGTGCTAATGCATCTTGCCATGAGTTGGTGGAGATTGTTTTTGCAGCATTTTCTTTTAATTCTGGTGGTAGGTCGGCAACATCAATATTTTGACCTGGAGCCATAACAGTAAGCCAGTGGCAAACATTTTCTAATTGGCGGACATTCCCACTCCAGTTAACGGTGCTTAGGTACTTAAGTGCATCGGGTGATAGTACTTTTGCATCAACACCTAGATTGATTGCGCTTTGTTGTAAGAAGTATTTCGCTAGCAACGGAATATCCTCTCTTCGTTCGCGTAAAGCAGGTAATCGCAACCGAATCACGTTTAAACGGTGAAATAAGTCCTCGCGGAATAATCCAAGTTTAACGCGTTCTTCTAAGTTTTGATGCGTTGCTGCGATGACTCTTACATTGACTTTAATTGGCTGGTGACCGCCAATGCGGTAGAACTGGCCATCGCTCAATACACGCAATAATCGTGTCTGTAAATCAGCTGGCATATCGCCAATTTCATCCAAAAATAGCGTGCCGTTATCTGCTTGTTCAAAGCGCCCGCGACGTGCGGCTTGTGCACCTGTAAATGCGCCACGCTCATGACCAAACAATTCAGACTCTAATAAATCTTTTGGGATCGCTGCGGTATTAATGGCGATAAATGGATTATCAGCTCTAGGACTGTGTCGATGTAAGGCGCTTGCTACTAATTCTTTGCCGCTACCAGATTCGCCATTAATCAATACGGTTGCATGTGATCGGCTAAGGCGGCCAATGGCACGGAACACTTCCTGCATGGCAGGTGCTTGTCCAATAATTTCAGGTGTTTCTTCTATTGGGGATATTTCAACTTCTTGGCGTAGCGTTTCATCCACAGCGCGCTTAATTACATCAATCGCTTGATCAACATCAAACGGTTTTGCTAAGTACTCAAATGCACCATGCTGGAATGCTGCCACTGCGCTTTCTAAATCAGAATACGCGGTCATAATAATGACAGGAATATCAGGATGCTTTTCTTTTACTTCGGTTAAAAAGTCTAAACCAGAACCGCCTGGCATACGAATATCGCTAACGATTACTTGCGGTAATTCTGTCTCCATTGCTTCAAGTGCATCAGCGGTAGAAGAAAAAGTTTTGAAGGCTAAATCTGAACGCGCAAGGGCTTTTTCAAATACCCAGCGTATTGATTTGTCGTCATCTAATATCCAAATTGGTTTCATCTTCTTTTACTCTACTTATATTTCATTGTTGTGTTTTATTGTTGTGTTCTATTGTTCAATAATTGCATTTTTAATGACCGTGCTTTCCACCGGTAACAAAATGGTGAAGCATGTATTGCCTGGCTGACTTTTGCAATCAATCATGCCATGGTGTTGCGTAATAAATGTTTGCGCCAAAGCTAGCCCAAGACCTGATCCACCTTCACGACCTGTCACTAAAGGATAAAATATTTTATCCAATAAATCCGTGTCAATGCCCGGCCCATTATCAATAATCTCTAATTTAATACCAACACGATAACGCTTCCTACTGAGTGTAACCTGCCGTTCCGCGCGTGTTCTTAATGTTACTTTAGCGTCTTGTGTTTTATGTGACAATAGCGCTTGGACAGCATTGCGTGCAATATTAAGCACCGCTTGAATCAGTTTTTCGCGGTCGCCTATAAGCTCTGGCAAACTGGTGTCATAATCGCGTTGTACTTTAATATGATTGGGTGACTCCGCTAATAAAAGACTACGTACACGCTCTAGGACTTCATGGATATTGGTCGGTTCATATTTCGGCACGCGATGAGGCACTAATAATCGATCCATCAAACTATGCAATCTGTCGGCTTCTTTGATAATCACTTGCGTATATTCACGCAGGCTTGGGTGCGGTAATTCATGCTCTAGCAATTGCGCTGCGCCTCTTAAACCACCTAATGGGTTACGAATTTCATGTGCTAAGTTACGCAATAACTCAGAATTGGCTTGCTGCTGAATTAGCATGCGCTCTTCTTTAGCAATCCGCAATTGTTGATCCATTTGCTGAAACTCTAATAAAATCTTTGCTTCATGCATTTCAATTGGCGTGACTGTGCAGGTGACGGCAAAAGACTCTTGGCGAACCGTGGTAATTGCAAATTCATGCTCTCTAAAAGGACTATTGTTTTTAATTGCGTTTGCAATGGCGGTATCTAAAATCTCGCAGTTTAAAAACACGGAAGAGATGTCGCTATTAACGAGCTGAGTAGAGCTAAGGGCAAACAATACTTCAGCGCTCGGATTCATATAAACGACTTGTTTAGCCGCATTGAGCAAAATGACCGAAGTGGCAAGATTTTCTAAACCTGAAAAGCAGGTGGGGATTTTTTGAACCATGAATAATACTAGCACTAAATGTGATTAATGCTTGTATATAAGCAAAAGATAAGCCAGTTTTAAATGCTAATTAATATTGCTAATTTCTTTTTCTAATAGCTCAATATTTCGCTGATGAACATCAACATTGAGTTGTAACGCTTTCATTTTTTCTTGAAATTTAGCTACATTACGAAAAGTGCTTATGGTGCCATTTGCATTCCTGCGTTGAGAAACCTCAGGATTCGCTTCGCCTTCTGCATAAGCTCTTTTCGCTTCTTCTAAAGCAAATCTTTCGGAGGCTAGTTCAGATAATAGAATATCTTTACGCGATTGATCTCTTTGTCTTTGCGTATTGTTATCGACGTTAGGAAAATCTGAAGGTCCTGACGATTTTGTTTGGGATTTAGACTTTAATTCATTTTGTGCTTTGGTGCCAAAGTTGGTATCGGCAGGTTCTATATCAATCTGCTTACCGCCCTTTATTTTGACGTTTGAATAAGTAACATGACCATTTGCATCCACATGTTTATAAATAGCTGCCTCGCTTAGCATTGGCAGGCTAGTTGCGAGTAAAAAGAGGATAAAAATAAGTGGTTTATGCATAGTTGTAGTTTAGTGGAGACTGTTAATGTTAGCAACGAAGATGTGGCTGATTGGTTGACGATAGTGTCATTGATCATCAGTGTTAATTGCTATTTATTGATTAAAAACAAAAGAAAAGGACAGCAAGCTGTCCTTTTTATAATGCTATTTAAAAACTAGCAGCTGTAATACATATCAAACTCTAATGGTGTTGGTGTCATGCGTTGTTGCGTCACTTCATCCATTTTGAATGCGATATATGAATCAACCCAGTCTTGTGAGAATACACCACCACGGGTCAAGAACTCATGGTCATCTTGCAGTGCATTTAATGCTTGTTCTAATGAAGAAGCAACAGTAGGAATCATTGCATCTTCTTCTGGTGGAAGATGGTACAAGTCTTTAGTTGCAGGCTCGCCTGGATGGATTTTGTTTTGCACACCATCAAGACCAGCCATTAGCAATGCTGCAAAAGCTAAGTATGGGTTAGCAGTTGGATCTGGGAAACGTGCTTCAACACGGCGCGCTTTATCTGAATGCACAAACGGAATACGGATTGAAGCAGAGCGGTTTTTAGCAGAGTAAGCTAATTTAACTGGTGCTTCAAAACCTGGTACTAAACGTTTGTATGAGTTTGTACTTGGATTAGTAATGGCATTCAATGCACGCGCATGTTTGATGATGCCGCCGATATAATAAAGTGCAAAGTCGCTTAAGCCAGCATAGCCGTCGCCTGCGAATAAGTTTTTGCCATCTTTCCATACAGATTGATGCACATGCATACCAGAACCGTTATCACCAAGGATAGGTTTAGGCATAAATGTTGCTGTTTTGCCATAAGCGTGAGCAGTATTTAACACAACGTACTTTAAGATTTGAGTCCAATCAGCGCGTTTTACTAAGCTAGAAAACTGTGTACCAATTTCACATTGGCCAGCAGTCGCCACTTCATGGTGATGCACCTCAACAGGTACACCCAATTCTTCTAATGTCATACACATGGCAGAACGAATATCGTGAAGTGAATCAACTGGTGGCACTGGGAAATAACCGCCTTTAACTCTTGGGCGATGGCCTGTATTGCCGCCTTCAAAAGTATCACCCGTTTGCCAAGCTGCTTCTTCAGAATTGATTTTAACTGAGCTTCCGCCCATACCAAGATTCCAAGTAACGCTATCAAAAATGAAAAACTCTGGTTCTGGACCAAAGTAAGCTGTATCACCAATACCGCTTGATTTTAAATACGCTTCAGCGCGTTTAGCAATAGAACGTGGGTCACGGTCATAGCCTTTGCCATCTGTTGGATCAATCACATCACAAGTTAAGATTAGTGTTGGTTCGTCCATAAATGGATCGATATTAGCAGTAGATGCATCAGGCATTAATTGCATGTCTGATGCTTGAATACCTTTCCAGCCTGCGATAGAAGAGCCATCAAAAGCGTGACCTTCTGTAAATTTTTCTTCGTTAAATGCTGATACAGGAACACTGGTGTGATGCTCTTTACCGCGTGTATCTGTAAAGCGGAAATCGACAAATTTGATGTCATTTTCTTTAATCAGCTTCATTACATTTGCTACGGACATTACAATCTCCTAATATTGAATGAATTAAACGTAAAAATTGAATATAAATAATTATTTTAAATAAAGAATCCAATACCGAATATTAGCAGGAACTATGCCATTATAAAATGACTATAAATGGGGATATTGGCTACTTTTGCTTATTGATGAGATTGATATCGCACCAATATGGTGCTTTGTTGTAAAAAACGCACCATATTAGTTCTTTGGATTAAACTAGCTTGATTTTTTGGTTCAAATGAAAAAAACGATACTCAGCATTGTATATGCGATTGGTCAGTGTATTATTCAATGAATATTGTCATGATTGAGAAAGCGTAAGAAAAAATGGAAGCAATTCGTGAAATACTAGAACGCGCAAAAAAACGCGCAGAGCAAAGTGGCCTGCCTTATTCTGGCGCATTAACGCCTAACGAGGTTTATGATGTGTTGGAAAAAACCGAGCATGCTATTTTGGTGGATGTACGAACCCATGCGGAACTAGCATTGGTTGGGAAAGTGCCCAATGCAATTAGTATTGAGTGGGCATTTTATCCGGGCATGGTGGCAAATCCTGATTTTGCTGCGCATTTAGCCATGCAGGTAGATAAAGAGGCTTTGGTTATTTTTATGTGTAGGACTGGAGGTCGTTCACACAATGCAGCTGCGTTGGCAGCCTCTTTAGGATTTACCGAATCCTATAATATGCTTGAAGGTTTTGAAGGCGAAGCGAATGCAGAGCAGCAACGCACTATGATTAATGGGTGGCGACATGCAGGATTGCCTTGGCATCATTAAAGCAATATGACGGAAGATATGACAGATCAATACGCAGTATTAGGTAATCCAGTTTCCCATAGCAAATCACCAATAATACATGCTGCATTTGCAAAACAAACTAATCAAGCAATGCATTATGCGGCGATATTAGCGCCGTTAGATGCTTTTGCAGAGACGGTACATCGCTTAAAAGCTGAAGGTTATAAAGGGCTTAATGTGACGGTGCCATTTAAGTTTGAAGCATTTGACTTGGCTTGTCAGCATCAACCTAGTGCAAAGAGTGCGGAGGCTGCTAATACACTTATGTTGGATGGTGAAGGTATTGTTGGTGATAATACTGACGGTGTTGGATTAGTGACTGATATCCAGAAAAACTTTGCAATTTCTTTGCATGGTAAACGTGTCTTGATGATTGGTGCTGGCGGCGCTGCACAAGGGGTTGCACTTGAGATTGCCAAAAATGCACCTGCATCATTTGTTGTTGTAAATCGAACGATTGATAAAGTAACTGCCATGCAGCAAAAAATAGACGCAATAAAAGGTTATCCTGTTACACCCATCACCGCTAAAAGTTTTGAAAGTTTAGATGGTCAGGTGTTTGATGTTGTCATTAATGCGACTTCAACAGGATTGACTGATTCAGTTTTGCCACTTCCTGACAGTATTTTCAGTAAAGACACATTGGCGTATGACATGATGTATGGGCGAGAAACGCCATTTATGGCACAAGCACGTGCCGCTGGCGCGCAGGTGGCGGATGGTTTAGGGATGTTGGTTGAGCAAGCGGCTGAGGCATTTTATTTATGGCGTGGCGTGCGACCTGACACGCTGCCAGTGATCCAACAAATGAGGGCTTTATAATTGGTCAATTGGTTTTTTAATCGACGACAAAATGCGAAGCCCGTAAAATTTTGGGGTTACGTTAATCGCTTGCTTGCATTGGTGCTGCTTTGGTTTGTGATTTTTAATCTATGGGCGTTTTTAAATATCGCTTGGTGGATTAAGTTTAATCCATCTTCAACTGCGTTTATGCGGGATAGATTAAGTGATATGCGCGCAGATAATCCTAATGCAAAACTTCAGCATCAGTGGGTTGATTACAGCAAAATTTCGAGAAATCTAAAACGGGCAGTCATTGCCAGTGAAGATGCAAAGTTTTTGCAACATCAAGGTTTTGACAGGGAAGGCATCGAAGCGGCTTTTAAGAAAAATCTTAAAAAAGGCAAATTGGTTGCTGGTGGATCAACCATCACTCAACAATTAGCCAAGAATCTATTTCTATCCAGCAACCGCTCATTCTTTAGAAAGTTTGAAGAAGCGATTATTACGGTTATGTTAGAAACGATGCTCAGTAAACAACGCATTTATGAAATTTATCTGAATATGATTGAATGGGGTAATGGTGTGTTTGGTGCAGAAGCAGCGGCAAGGCATTACTACAGTAAAGGCGCGCATAGTTTGAGTACAACGCAAGCGGCAAAATTGGCAGTGATGGTGCCTAATCCACGCTTTTACGATACCAATCGTCACACAAGATATATCAATCGACGCACTGCGACGATACAGGCTCGCTTATACCAAGTGCAGGTGCCATAATGGATTGGTATTGGATTATTGTCGTGTTGTTAGTCGTTTCAGGCTTCATTGGATTATTACTGCCAATATTGCCAGGCATAGCCTTTATTTTTTCTGGTTTATTGTTGGGTGCATGGATTGACGATTTTATCCTAGTGAGTCAAACAACCATGATTGTCATTGGTGTGATTGCATTATTCGCTTGGGCGATAGATTTCTTCGCCTCTTACTTAACTGCTAAAAAGGCTAAAGCCAGTAAGTTAGCTTTGTACGGCACTTTGATTGGTGCGATTGTTGGTATTTTTGGCGGCGTGATTGGTTTGATTTTCGGCCCTATGATTGGTGCTGTTATCGGTGAGTTTATTGCCCGTCGAAATACAAAAGATGCGACGCGCGTTGGCATTGGAGCAGGGATGGGTTTTGTCGTGGCATTAGCGGTCAAACTAGCGCTTGCTATCATGATTGTTGCTATCTTCAGCTATGCTTATTTCAATTAATGTGTGTCTTAATTAATCCGCATTTTATTTATTCATAATTACCTCAATTAACCAAACCGTTTAATTAAGCAAGTTACTCTAGTTTTCCCTCTTTAATTCAACAATTAATTATCACAATTAAGCATTAAGCTTCATTAACGTTTTATCACTACTACTTAGGTGGCCAATAATGAAGTTAATGGATGATTTTTTTGAGCAAACACACAACATGCCAATGCTGCCAAAAGTGGTGCAAGAGGTGATGCAATTATTGAATGGGGATGATGTCAATGTACAACTATTGGTCGATAAAATTAATCACGATCAAGTGCTTTCGGCAAAAGTCTTGCGTATGTCAAACTCAGCCTATTTTGGGCGAAGTAAAAGCGTCATTACCATTCAAGAAGCGGTTTCTCTTATTGGATTAGAAAAATTAAAAATACTGGTGATTGCCTCTGGCATCACTTCTGCTTTTACGGCAGTGCCAGGTTTGGATTTAAAGCGCTTTTGGCAGCATAGTTTGGTCACTGCCAGTGTTGCTAGACAGCTCGCAACAGAATTAGGTATGGCGGCAGACAGCGCTTATATTGCAGGCTTGATGCACACGGTTGGTCAACTACCTATGCATATGGTGTTTCCTAGAGCCTGTGCTGATATTGAGGCGGTTTGTAAGGGACGCAGCGTGTTAGAACGCCATGAAGTCGAGCACGATATGCTTGGCATCGATCACAATGTGGTTGGTGAAAAGCTTGCTAAACATTGGAATTTTCCAGAAGAAATTTCACGCGTGATTCGCTACTACACAGATCCGCTCAACAAAGAGGCTTGTGATTTGGCGCCTGTGGTTTATGTGGCAGCGCACATTGCCTTTGATTTAGAGTCCACGCAGCAATCGCAGTATATTGCAGACACGCTGAGTATTGATGTGGCTGAGAAATTAGGGTTGGAAGATGCTGATGCATTGGTTAAACGCATCGATTCTTACCGCGTGTTTGTTGCGGAAGCCAAAGAATATCTATAGAAACAGTTAGCTCAAAAATGCGCCAACTTAAATAGATTAGAGCAAAGGCTCTAATCTATTTAAGCATTTCTTTCAGATATTTACCCGTATAACTAGCTTCATTCTCTGCGACTTGTTCAGGCGTGCCTTCGGCAATCACCATGCCACCGCCATCGCCACCTTCTGGCCCCATATCAATAATCCAGTCAGCTGTTTTAATCACATCTAAATTATGTTCAATAATGACGATAGTGTTGCCCGCATCACGTAAACGATGAATCACATCTAGCAATAATTGAATATCTGCAAAATGTAGGCCTGTCGTCGGTTCATCTAAAATATAGAGGGTGCGGCCGGTGTCGCGTTTACTTAACTCTAACGCTAGTTTCACCCGCTGCGCTTCGCCGCCAGATAGCGTGGTTGCGCTTTGCCCCAAGGTAATATAACCCAAGCCAACATCCAATAAGGTTTTCAGTTTTCTCGCAATTGTCGGTTGCGCGCTAAAGAATGCATGTGCTTGCTCTACCGTGAGCTCTAAAATCTCACGAATATTTTTACCTTTGAAATGAATTTCTAAAGTTTCACGGTTATAGCGATGGCCTTTACATACATCGCAAGGCACATAAACATCGGGCAAGAAATGCATCTCAACCCGAATAACGCCGTCGCCTTGGCAAGCTTCACAGCGACCACCCTTTACGTTAAACGAGTATCGGCCTGGACCATAACCGCGTGCGCGACTTTCAGGCACAGCAGCAAATAAATCACGAATCGGCGTAAATAAACCAGTGTAAGTTGCAGGGTTAGAGCGCGGCGTGCGCCCAATTGGACTTTGGTCTACATCGACTACTTTATCGAAAAAAGCCAAGCCGTCAATACTACTGTGCGCCGCTGGTTCAGCATTGCTGCGGTACAAATGTTGTGCAACTGCGCGATAAAGCGTGTCGTTAATTAGGGTTGATTTTCCGCTGCCTGAAACGCCAGTAATACAACTTAATAAACCAACAGGAATTTTAACTGATACATCACGTAAGTTATTACCTGTGGCATTACTAACAGTAATCCAACGTGCTGCATCTGGCTTTGTACGTACTTTATTGTAGATAATTTGTTTTTTGCCACTTAAATATTGACCAGTGAGCGATTGTGGATTTGCTAGGACTTCTGCTGGCGTACCTTCTGCCACAATAGAACCACCATGTTCGCCTGCACCTGGACCAATATCAATCACGTAATCAGCCGTCAGAATCGCATCGTGATCGTGCTCAACCACAATAACACTGTTGCCAATATCGCGTAGCCGTTTAAGGGTTTCTAACAGGCGGTCATTATCACGTTGATGCAAGCCAATAGAAGGCTCATCCAACACATACATCACCCCTGTTAAGCCGCTACCAATTTGGCTGGCTAATCGAATGCGTTGTGCTTCGCCGCCAGATAAAGTTTCTGCCGAGCGAGAAAGGGATAAATATTCTAGGCCGACATTGGTTAAGAACTTGAGCCGATTACCAATCTCTTTGACGATCTTATCAGCGATGGCTAATTTAGCACCTTCTAATGCCAAGGTGTCAAAAAAGACATACGCTTGTTTTAAAGGCACTTCACAAACTTCATGAATGTTTTTACCACCGACTTTTACGTGGCGCGCCTCGCGACGTAAACGCGTACCGTTACAATCACGACAGCTAGAAACATTGATGTATTTTGACAACTCATCACGAACAGCAGCTGAATCACTTTCACGATAGCGACGTTGCAGGTTATTTAAAATGCCTTCAAAATTATGTGTTTTGGTAAAAAACGTACCGCGCTCATTCAAGTATTTAAAGGCGATTTCTTCTTTGCCAGAACCATTAAGCAACACATGTTTAGCTTCTGGTGATAGATCTTCAAATGCTGTTTCTAAATCAAAACCATAATGCGCTGCTAGGCTAGATAACATCTGGAAATAGAATTGATTGCGTTTGTCCCAGCCTTTAATTGCGCCACTAGCTAGTGATAATGTAGGGAAAGCAACGACACGTTCTGGGTCGAAAAAGTTAACATTACCCAAACCATCACATGTTGGACAAGCACCTAATGGACTATTAAAACTGAATAAACGTGGTTCTAATTCTGCTAGTGAGTAATCACATTGTGGGCATGAGAATTTAGCGGAAAAAAGATGCTCTTTATCGTTATCCATCTCTAACGCAATCGCTTTGCCATCTGCTAATCTAAGGGCAGTTTCAAAGCTCTCCGCAATCCGTTGTTTCATGTCGTCACGTATTTTTAAGCGGTCAATCACCACATCGACATTATGTTTAGTCGTTTTCGCCAGCTTCGGTAACTCATCAATTTCGTAAATTTTTCCGTCAACTCTTAAGCGCACAAAACCTTGCGCTTTTAAATCATCAAACAAATCCAGTTGCTCACCTTTACGGTTAGAAACCACTGGCGCCAAAATCATGACTTTAGTTTCTTCTGGCAATTTCAAAATGGCATCGACCATTTGACTAACTGTTTGCGCTTCTAATTTAATCTCGTGCTCCGGACATTCGGGGTCGCCAGCGCGCGCATATAACAATCGCAAATAATCGTGAATCTCAGTCACGGTGCCGACGGTTGAACGTGGATTGTGAGAAGTCGATTTCTGTTCGATAGAAATCGCTGGCGATAAGCCTTCAATTAAATCTACATCTGGTTTATCCATACGCGCTAAGAACTGTCTTGCATAAGCAGACAGGCTTTCAACATAACGCCGTTGACCTTCTGCATACAAGGTATCAAACGCCAAAGAAGATTTACCAGATCCTGATAAACCCGTAATCACAACCAATTGATTACGTGGAATATCGAGAGAAATGTTTTTTAAGTTGTGGGTGCGTGCACCGCGAATTTTGATAAATTCCATCATTGCTTTAACTAAAAATTGGGGCAACCTGCTAATATACGCAATTATTTTGATTTCAGCTAAGGTTTCATGCAAATTTCTGAAAAGATGTCGTCAGCAGAACAGCGCTCGACCATTAGTTTAGCAGCGATTTATGGTTTGCGTATGCTGGGCATGTTCTTAATCCTGCCGATTTTTGCCATTTATGCGCAAACATTAGAAGGCGGTAACGACCATACCATGGTCGGTTTGGCGCTCGGTGCTTATGGCTTAACACAAGTGTTGTTACAATTGCCTTTTGGTATTGCCAGCGACAAGTATGGGCGCAAAAAAGTCATCTATGTTGGTTTGTTGATTTTTGTGGTTGGTAGTGTTGTTGCCGCAATGGGTACCGATATTATTACCGTTATTATTGGCCGCACCATTCAAGGTGCAGGTGCTGTTTCTGCGGTGGTCATGGCATTAGTCGCGGATTCAACAAGAGAAGAACATCGCACCAAAGCCATGGCAACGATTGGCGGCACTATTGGCGTGACCTTTGCCTTGTCATTAGTGGCGGGGCCTTTGCTCAATCAATCCATTGGCGTGCCAGGCATTTTCTGGATGACAGCTATTTTGTCTCTCTGCGCGATCGGTGTCGTTAAGTTTTTAGTACCTGATCCAGTTGATAGTCATTTTCACTCTGATGCAGAAACAGCGCCAAGTAAAATTAAGGACGTCATTCGCAATACCCAATTGCTACGCCTGAATTTTGGTGCATTTAGTTTGCATGCAGCGCAAATGGCGATGTTTGTGGTGGTGCCTTTTGCATTAAAAGAAACCAGTGGCATGAATGAAAATCAGCATTGGTTGGTGTATTTGCCAGTGCTGACGATTTCGTTTGTCATGATGTTGCCTGCCATTATTTATGGTGAAAAACGCGCAAAATTAAAACCAGTATTTATTGGCGCGGTTGCTACAATGTTGTTCGCGCAATTACTATTCGCCGCCAATATCCACCATTTTTGGGGTGTTGTGGTTGCCTTATTTTTTTACTTTTTGGCTTTTAATCTATTAGAAGCAACATTGCCATCGTTGATTTCAAAAATGGCACCAGCCGCTTCAAAAGGAACGGCAATTGGTATCCATAATACTGCGCAATCGCTGGGCATCTTTATTGGTGCGGTTGCAGGCGGATTTTTGTCAGGTAATTATGGTTACTCCAGCGTATTTATCTTTTGTTCGGTGTTGATGGGGATTTGGTTAATATCTGCTTTCGGTATGAAAACCCCACCGAGCGTTAAAACAAAGATGTATCATGTAGAGTCGCTAAGCGACAAGCATGCAGCTCAATTGAAACAATCAGTCGAAAGTATGGCGGGAGTAGAGGAAGTTGCAGTGTTGGCACAAGAAAGCACTTTAATTGTTAAAATTAATAATCAACAAACGGTTGAAGCACAGGCGGCAATAGAGCAAAATATATTGAAATTGATAGGGAGTAAATAATGGCATCAGTCAATAAAGTGATATTAGTTGGTAACTTAGGACGTGACCCTGAAGTGCGTTACATGCCTGATGGCGGCGCTGTATGTAATTTTAGTATTGCCACATCAGAAAACTGGAAAGATAAAAGCGGCGTTAAACAAGAAAAAACAGAATGGCATAATATTGTCATGTATCGCCGTTTAGCAGAAATCGCCGGTGAGTATTTGAAAAAAGGCAGTGCGATTTACGTGGAAGGACGTTTGCAGACCCGCAAATGGGAAAAAGATGGCGTAACGCGCTACTCAACAGAAATTGTAGGCGATCAAATGCAAATGTTAGGTGGGCGTGAAGGTGGAGGCGCTAGTTATGACGGCGGTCAATCTAATCCGTCAGATGACTATGATCAAACACCTGCAAGACAACCAGCCAGTAAACCAGCCGCACAGCCAGCCTCTTCTGCACCAGCTGCTAGCGGCACAGCGTTTGATAATTTTGATGATGACATTCCGTTTTAATTGATTAATCAGATTCGCTTAAAAAAGCCTTCACTAGAAGGCTTTTTTTATGATGGTTGTTATTTGATGCATGGGGCAGTTTAAATGCTTAATGTAGTTTAAATGCTTGAATAGATTAACCAATTGGGTTACATCAGTTATAATCTCGCTTTTGATTAACTTTAGTCGTTTACCTTTATGCCAATTTATGATTTCAAATGTACTGCGTGTGGTCATCGGGATGAAAAAATGCGCAAAATTAGTGACGACAGCACGATAGAATGCCCGATTTGTAAACAATCGACATTTTCTAAAATGTTGTCTGCACCTAGTTTTCAATTAAGTGGCACAGGTTGGTATGCAACAGATTTTAAAGATAAGCCGAAAGCGCAAGCCAAAGCTGAGTCCGAAAAAGCAGTAGAAGCGCCCTTAGCCTCTAGCGCTAACGCAGCTGCGCCTGTTATTAATAGTTAACGCTAATGAAAAAATATTTTATTACTGGTTTGCTGGTGTTGGTGCCATTGGTCATTACTTTTTGGGTGCTGAGTTCATTGATTCACACCATGGACCAAAGCTTGCTATTACTGCCTGAACAGTGGCAGCCACAACAACTATTCGGCTTTAGTATGGTTGGTTTAGGTGCTATCCTGACTGTCGTCATCGTGTTTGTGACAGGGTTGATTGCAACCAATATTTTTGGACAGCAATTAATTTTATTTTGGGAACTCATGTTGTCACGAGTGCCAGTGGTTAAGTCAATTTATGCCAGCGTTAAGCAGGTGTCAGATACCATTTTCTCTGATTCTGGTAATGCCTTTCGCAAAGCATTACTAATTGAGTTTCCCCATAAAGGCGCGTGGACAATTGCTTTTTTAACAGGTCAACCAGGTGGTGATGTGAGTAATCACTTGCAAGGTGATTATGTCAGTGTCTATGTGCCGACCACACCAAACCCAACAGGTGGCTATTTCTTAATGATAGAGACAAAAGATGTGATAGAGCTTGATATGAGCGTTGATCAAGCCTTGAAATATATTATTAGCATGGGTACTGTAGTGCCCGAAATAAAATCAGTAGCAAAAGCCAAAGCAGTAGCAAAAGCTAAACAAACCAAAACACTTTAAATTTTAACTAATATAACTTTAACCAAATAAAACTTAAACCAATAGATTAAATATTATGATGCGTACACATTACTGCGGCCACGTAAACCGCGAACTTATCGGACAAACTGTTACCCTTTGTGGTTGGGCGCATCGTCGTCGCGATCACGGCGGTGTGATTTTTATTGATTTGCGCGACCGTGAAGGCATGGCGCAAATCGTGATTGATCCAGATACCAAAGAAGCATTTGCGATTGCAGAATCTGTGCGGAATGAGTTTGTATTGAAAATCACGTGTAAAGTGCGCGCTCGCCCTGAAGGCACTGTGAATAAAAACATTCCAACAGGTGAAGTGGAAATGTTGGCGAGTGAGATTGAGATTCTCAATCCATCACTCACGCCACCGTTTATGTTGGATGACGATACCTTGACAGAAACAGTGCGTTTACAGCACCGTTACATTGATTTACGTCGTCCAGTCATGCAAGAGAACATGAAATTGCGTTATCGCGTATCAAAAGTGATTCGTGATTATTTGGATGACAATGGCTTTATCGAAATCGAAACGCCAATGTTGAACCGCAGTACGCCTGAAGGCGCACGTGATTATCTCGTGCCATCGCGCGTCCATCATGGTGAGTTTTTTGCGTTGCCACAATCGCCACAATTGTTTAAACAATTGTTGATGGTGGCAGGTTTTGACCGTTATTTCCAAATCGTTAAGTGTTTCCGTGATGAAGATTTACGTGCAGACCGTCAGCCAGAATTTACCCAAATTGACTTGGAAACTTCTTTCTTAGAAGAAAACGACATCATGACGTTGGTTGAAGAGATGATTCGTCAGATGCTTAAAACCGTACAAAATGTTGATTTGCCAGCTGAGTTTCCGCGCATGGCCTATGCCGAAGCAATGAGCCGTTATGGTTCAGACAAGCCTGATATGCGCGTGACGCTAGAAATTACCGAGCTTTCAGATGTAATGAAAGAGGTTGATTTTAAAGTGTTCTCTGGCCCAGCCAATAGCGACAATGGTCGTGTCGCGGCGATTCGCGTACCGAACGGTGCAGAAATCAGCCGCAAAGAAATTGATGGCTATACAGAGTTCGTTAAAATCTACGGCGCAAAAGGCTTGGCTTACATTAAAGTCAACGATGTCACCCAATTGAACGAAGAAGGTTTACAAAGCCCAATCGTAAAAAACATTCACGAAACTGCGCTTAAAGCGATTATGGAGCGCACAGGCGCACAAAACGGCGATATTATTTTCTTCGGCGCAGATACCACTAAAGTCGTTAACGAAGCGCTTGGCGCATTGCGTCAAAAAGTTGGTCACGATAAAGGGCATTTAGATGGCCGTAAATGGGCGCCATTGTGGGTTGTTGATTTCCCAATGTTTGAACATGATGAAGAAAGCAATCGTTGGAACGCACTACATCATCCATTCACTTCACCAAAAGATGGTCACGAAGCATTGTTAGAAACTGATCCAGGCGCCTGTCTATCAAAAGCCTACGATATGGTGCTAAACGGCTGGGAAGTGGGCGGCGGTTCTGTGCGTATTCATAAACAAGAAGTACAAGCAAAAGTATTCAAAGCACTCAATATTTCAGATGAAGAAGCGCAAGAGAAGTTCGGCTTCTTGCTAGAAGCGTTGCAATACGGCGCACCACCACATGGCGGTTTAGCCTTTGGTTTAGACCGTTTAGTCACATTGATGGCAGGTGCAGAATCCATTCGTGATGTGATTGCCTTCCCTAAAACGCAAAAAGCACAGTGTTTAATGACGCATGCGCCGAGTGCGGTGGATGAGAAGCAGTTGCGTGAGCTACACATACGCGTCCGCACACAAAACACCGTTGGCTAAAATGCAACTCGCTTGAGGGTACGTCGTTGCAAGCGCTTGTCGTACTAATCGTACTGCCTTCGCGCCTGCGTCTAGTCCGCGCGGCGCGATTTGCATTCTAAAGGAGCTTGCATGACAGAAGAACTTATTAGAGAAATTGCAGTGCAGATATTTAATGAGCAAATCCTTCAGAATTGGAAGTTCTATTTATTAATTCTTGTCTTATCCTTTTTTGGGGCTTTCCTTGCATCTTATTTAAAAAAACAGGGTGAGCTTCAGGCAGTTGAAGAAAATTTTTCAAAGATTCTGGATCAATTGAAACAAAATACTAATGCTACTGAAGAAATAAAAACAAGAATCAACCATTCTGACTGGACTCAAAGAGAGTGGAAGACATTAAGACGCATAAAACTAGAAGAGCTTTTAACAGCAATTCATCAAACAATGGACTGGCTGGAGGCTGAGCGTACCCTCATTAAAGATACTGGGGAAGGAAGCGAAACTCCAAATCCAGTAAAAAATGCTATAACAATGGCTCAGCTTTATTTTCCTGAACTTGTGAAAGATGTAGATCAGTTTTATGGCTTAACTTATGAATATCTAAATAACTCATTAGAAAGTTTGCATGGAATTTATGATGCAAATATGTCAAAAGATGTAGCAATGTTTAAATCTAATTATGAAGCTAACCTCTCTATATACAATAGTTATAATCAGAAACTATTTGGTGTGATAGGGCTTTTAGAAAATAAAGCCACAGATTTAATGAAAACAATCATGGGGGTTTAATGCAAATTAAATCCCTAATCCGCACCGTCCCCAACTACCCTAAACAGGGCATCATGTTCCGCGATATCACGACTTTGTTGCAAGACCCCACAGGTTTGCACTTGGTGGTTGATGGTTTGGCGGAACATTACAAAAACCAACCAATCGATAAAATCGCTGGCATAGAGGCGCGTGGGTTTATTATCGGCGCAGCATTAGCTTATAAGTTAGGTGTAGGTTTTGTGCCTGTGCGAAAAATAGGTAAGTTGCCAGCAGAAACTATCTCTCAAGAGTATGCATTGGAATACGGTATTGACCATTTAGAAATCCATACCGATGCGATTCACGCAGGTGAGCAAGTATTGCTTATCGATGATTTAATTGCGACTGGCGGCACAGCCGAAGCAGCTTATACGTTGATAAAACAGCTGGGTGGCGTTGTGATGGGTTGTGGGTTTGTCATTGATTTGCCTGATCTTGGCGGTATGCGACGGTTGCAAGATTTAGGGCTAGCAACATTTTCTTTATGTGCGTTTGAAGGCGAATAAACCATAAGCTACAATGGAATTAAGTATTCATTAAAAGAAAGCACCTTATGCCATTAACCGAAATTAATCATGTCAATTTTCGCACTGACCGCGACACCATGCATTTATTACGCGATTTTTATTGTGATATTTTAGGGCTGATTGTTGGGAAGCGTGTCGCTAGTACCACTTATGGTTATTGGTTGTATATTGGCAACAATGATGTGGTGCACTTAGCCGAATACAAAACACCTGAGCCACCACAATTGCATGTGCATGGCACTTATGATCATGTCTCGTTCACTTGTACTGATATGCCAGCAATGGAAGCCAATCTGCAAGCCAATCATATTGCTTATACAACAAGAACGCTCGCTAGCGGTGTGCGTCAAATTAATTTAAAAGACCCTGCTGGTAACGGTGTGGAACTGAATTTTGAAGAGTTCGGTGATCCTAACTATGAGATGCGACCATCTGGCGACCCTACTAAAACTGCTTAAATAATGAGTAAGTTATATCAATGTTAATCGACTAACCCCTAATGTGATGCTGGTCACAGATTTTTATTGAGATAAAACTAAAATAGTCATTAGGTAGTCCTAATAGTATAAATAGCCGTTAAATAAATACAGATTAAAATAATAGTCGTAATTTGAGGGGTGAGTGATGAGAGTTAGTAATCAATTAAACGTTTTTTGGATATTAGCAGCAATGCTATTAACCATCAGTGTGTCAGCTTATGCGGAAGCTGATCCTAAGCTTTGGCCAGTGATGAAAGAAGCTTTTTTTGAAAAAAGGCCGATGCAAGAAGTTGATTTCATGAAAATAGAAGCGCCTAAGCGTGCAGAAAGTGGTGCGCAAGTGCCAGTAAGTTATTCGATTGATAGCGCAGCAGCAAAAGCAGCAGGCGTTAAAATTGTTAAGCTTTATTCTTTTGTGGATGCGAATCCTATCCCTTTGACAGCAACTTATTATTTAACAGATGCGTTGGGCGACTTTGATTTATCGACGCGTATTCGTTTTGAAACCGATGCATTTGTGCGTTTAGTGGGTGAAGATGCTAATGGTAAGCTTTATTTAGCATCGCGTCCGATTCGCGCGGCAGGTGGTTGTGGCGGCGTTGTATCGAATGACGAAGAGGCTGTTAGAGCGGCAGCAGGTAAAATTAGAATGAAGGTCGATGCGCCTAAAACATTTGGAACGGCAACCTCTGCAAAGGTGAATATTAAACATATTATGCGAACTGGTTTACAGCGTGATCTAGTGTCGCAAGGGTTTTTACCTGCTTTTTATATTAAAAAAGCGAGTTTCACCTACAACGGTAAACCTTTGATGACAGTTGATGTGAATGTTGGAACTGCAGAAGACCCCTATTTCCAGTTTAATTTTGTGCCAGAAAAGCCAGGTACATTTGAATTAGTAGCGACGGATAATGAAGGAAAAACCTTTAAACAAGCGATAGAAGTTAAAAGTTAGTGATTGATTAGTTTGGGTTTGATTGATTAGAAAAGGCCTCGTCGAGGCCTTTTTTATTGTGCATCGGTTTGATGCTAAAATAAATGGCAGGTTTGTAAAAGTATATTGCTCAGCTATAAAATTGGAGAAGCACTAATGAAAAGTTATAAAAAAGAACTTTGGTTTAATATCCCAGCGCGGATGGATTTTCAGAACATCACTGGTCAAGTGGCAGAATGTTTGCGCGAAAGTGGAATTCAAGAAGGGCTTTGCCTAGTGAATGCAATGCATATTTCAGCGAGTGTATTTATTAATGATGATGAACGTGGTTTGCATCATGATTACAAAGTGTGGCTAGAGCAGTTAGTGCCGCATGAGCCATTAAATCATTATCGCCATAACGATACAGGCGAAGATAATGCTGATGCTCATATCAAGCGCCAAGTGATGGGGCGTGAAGTGGTAGTTGCGGTTACAGAAGGCCAATTAGACTTTGGTCCGTGGGAACAGATTTTTTATGGTGAGTTTGATGGGCGTCGTAAAAAGCGTGTATTAGTTAAAATTATCGGTGAGTAATTAACGATTATTTGGCTAATAAAAAAGGGAGCAATTGCTCCCTTTTTTAAATATGAGCAAACGCTTATTTATTCATTACGTACATTGTTACTTCAAAGCCAAAACGCATTTCAGTAGCTGCTGGTGTAGTCCACATCATATTTCTCCTTAATTAAAATAAGCGGTAGTACATTGCATCACCGTGAAAGCATTATGTTGGTTTGAGCCAAATTCAGATAGATAACATTCATGATTGCGGCTTCATTTAAATCATGAACAAGCCATCATGATTTTAGGCGTCTAACCTAATCATCTTCGTCATAAATCACCCGACTATCTAAAGTAACTAACTACCAAAATTAACTACGAATATAGCTTTCTAATTGAGCAATTAACTCTTCTTGATATTCAATTGTTGCTTTTACCAAATCGCCAATGGATAACATGCCAATCATTTCGTTATCTTCCATTACTGGCAAATGGCGTACGCGTTTATTAGTCATGGTGTTCATCGCGCTATCAACAAAGTCATTTGCTTGACCGAAGATTAATTTACTAGACATTACTTCGCTCACATTTGTTGTTCTTGATGATTTGTTTTTCAATGCGACTTCTCGCGCATAGTCGCGCTCAGAAAAAATACCAACAAGCTTATTATTTTCCATAACAGCTAGTGCTCCAATCCCCTTTTCTGCCATCAGACCCAATGCCTCAAAGATGCTTTTATCTGGTGCAATGCTAATAATTTCTTGGTGTTGTTTTGCTTTAAGTGTTTGTTTTAATGTTTTCATGTTTTTGCTCCCTCTCGCTACGAGATAAAAATATACACCTTATAATACTATCTGCAAATAATTAAGTCATTGTGATGAATCATTCTGAAACAATTAAAGCATTTTTGGCCTTGTTCGTACTTGCATTTTTTTGGGGTTATAACTGGGTGGTAATGAAAAACGCATTGCAGTTTGCGGGCGTGTTTCAGTTTATTGCATTGCGCACAGGCATAGGCGCAGTTTGTTTGTTTATTTTGATTGCCATCTTGCGTAAACCATTCAAGATTAAATGCTTACCTACACTATTGTTGCTTGGCTTATTGCAAACCAGCGGATTTACTGGTTTGCTGATGTGGGCGCTAGTAGAAGGCGGCGCTGGAAAAACGGCAGTATTAACCTATACCATGCCATTTTGGGTCATGTTGTTAGCTTGGCCGTTATTGGGTGAAAAATTGCAAGGTTTGCAATGGCTAGCAGCTATTCTGTCGGCAATGGGAATTGTGTTAATACTCGATCCGCTACATTTAGGTGCTGACCAGTTCAGCATGTTTTTAGCTGTGTTGTCTGGCGTTTGTTGGGCGTTGGCAGTTATCGTCGCTAAAAAGCTACATCAAAAAGCGCCAGAGCTTGATTTATTAACGCTTACCGCATGGCAAATGCTGTTTGGCAGTATTCCAATTTTAATTGCCGCATTGCTGATTCCTGCGCCAGCTATTCAATGGACACCTTATTTTATCGGTGCTGTCATCTATAACGCCATTTTTTGTAATGCATTGGCTTGGTTGCTTTGGCTTTATGCCTTGCAACGTTTGCAAGCAGGTGTTGCGAGCATGACGAGTATGTTGGCACCAGTTGTTGGCGTGATTACCGCATGGATACAATTAAATGAAGTGCCTAATCAGGCTGAATTATGGGGAATGTTGTTGATTGGTATGGCTTTATTACTGATTTCCTATTTTAGTATCAATCAACATGTGCCTATTGACCCGGCAATGGCGCAAGACTAGTTAAGCAAACAAGATTAGTAAAGCAAAATAGTGAACATGGTAGAATTTAATCTTTTGAGACATGGTTAAGGTTAAGCGATATGGCTGGACATAGTAAATGGGCGAATATACAACACCGCAAAGGTCGTCAAGACGCTAAACGTGGGAAGATTTTTACCAAATTAATTAAGGAAATTACCGTTGCTGCGCGTTTGGGCGGTAGCGATCCTGACATGAATCCTCGCCTGCGTGCGGCGATTATTGCGGCTAAAGATGAGAATATGCCGTCGGACAATATTAGCCGCGCCGTCAAAAAGGGCACGGGCGAGTTGGAAGGCGTGAATTACGAAGAGATTCGTTATGAAGGCTATGGCATTAATGGCGCCGCAATTATTATTGATTGTATGACTGATAACAAACAACGTGCGGTAGCCGATGTGCGGCATGCATTAACCAAAAATGGCGGTAATCTTGGTACTGATGGCTCTGTTGCGTTTATGTTTGATCATTGCGGTCAGTTCATTTTTGAGCCAGGTGCGGATGAAGATGCGATTATGGAAATCGCCTTAGACGCAGGCGCGGAAGACATTATCAACAATGATGACGGTAGTATTGAAGTCATTACCTCGCCGACAGAATTTATGGCCGTTAAAGAAGCGTTAGTCGCAGCTGGTCATACACCTGCGGTAGCTGAAGTCACCATGAAACCACAAACGGAAGTCGTGTTGACAGGTGAAGACGGTGCAAAAATGCAGAAGATTCTGGATACCTTGGAAGATTTGGACGATGTGCAAGATGTATATACTTCTGCGGTGATTGAGGAAGATTAATGGTTTGCTCGATGTTGGAAATTAATCGATAGTGACTAACATAAGAGTGCTCGGTATTGATCCAGGTTTACGTGTGACTGGTTTTGGCGTGATTGAGAAGGTCGGCGAAAAAATTCAATATATCGCTAGCGGTACGATTAAAACGGCTAGCGGTAAAAAAACAGATAGAGAAGAATTGCCTGCGCGGTTAAAAATCATTTTGGAGGGTTTATTTGAAGTGATTGATACCTATAAACCCAATCAAGTAGCGATCGAAAAGGTGTTTGTTAATGTCAATCCACAATCCACGCTTTTATTAGGTCAAGCACGCGGTGCGGCAATTAGTGCCGCCGTAATCCGTGAGTTGGAGGTCGCTGAATATACGGCATTACAAGTAAAACAGGCTGTGGTTGGTAATGGACATGCCAAAAAAGAGCAAGTGCAAGAGATGGTGAAGCGATTATTAATGCTACCAGCTACGCCCAGTGAAGATTCTGCCGATGCACTGGCTTGTGCCATTTGCCATGCGCATGGTGGTCAAGGCTTGGGGCAGATGGCAACAAAAGGTTTTCGTGTGAAAAATGGTCGGTTAATTGGCTAGTTAAATTAGGATAAAAAATGATTGCTCGCCTACAAGGTAAATTGTTAGACAAAACTCCACCGTTAATTATCATTGATTGTGCTGGTGTCGGTTATGAGGTCGAAGTGCCGATGAGCACTTTTTATGGCTTGCCAGAAGTCGGTGCGGCCGTGACCTTATTAATTCATATGGTGGTGCGCGAAGATGCGCAGTTGCTTTATGGCTTTGGTTCAGTGCAAGAAAAAGGTACTTTTAGACAGCTCCTTAAAGTGAATGGCATAGGTGCAAAATCTGCGCTGGCTATTTTGAGTGGCATTTCTATTGATGATTTGGTAGCTGCGGTGAGTAGTCAGGATGTTGCCTTGTTGACGCGTATTCCAGGCGTAGGCAAAAAAACGGCAGAGCGCTTATTGTTGGAATTGAAAGATAAATTCGAGGCGACGGGCTTACATGTCGCCGCAGGACAAAAAACAGCGGTGCAGGATGTCTTGAACGCTTTACTGGCGTTGGGTTACAACGAACGCGAGGCGATGGCGGCCGTTAAGCCTTTAGACAAAGATATCTCAGTTTCTGAAGGCATTAAGCAAGCACTAAAAGCGATGACGAAGTAAATGCAAAACTTAGGCATTAAATCAAGAGTTGTTTTGTTGGGAGCCTTGCCGGCAGTCTTGTTTTCTATCGTGTTAGCGGGCTATGCCATCGCCACCGTTTTTACCACATTAGAAGAAGCTTACTATGAACGTGGGCATATGATTGCCGCACAATTAGCACCAGCTGCTGAAAATGATTTAATTTTAGAGGATGTAAAACGGCTGCAAACCTTGGCGCAGCAACTGCTTTCAATTGAGCGAGAGCTGCGCGCAGTTGTTATCACGGATACCCATGGCGAAGTGCTAGCGAGCAGCGGTCATGCGATTGAAGCTTCGGTGCTCAACCAAATGGTGATTAATCATACCCAAACCTTAAGCAATTCAGATGGTGTGATTTTTTCGTCCCCCATTATCATGCGAGGTGAAAAAAGCGATGTGGTCATTGGTTATGCGTATGTCGATTTGAGTAATGATACTTTACAAGTATTAGAAAATGAGTTGTTACGCAATATGTTGCTGGTTGGCTTGTTTGGCTTGCTGTTCAGTAGCTTGGTGGCTTGGTTAATTGGTCGCAATATTAGCAAGCCAATTCAAGAGATTGCTTTTGCTGTAGATAAAGTGGGTGATGGTGATTTTTCACATGTGATTGCTGAAAATTCGAGTGGCGAATTAAAAGTGTTGCAAACGGGGTTTAATGCCATGTCGCAGCGACTTAAAAATTCATATACCTACATGCAAGAAAGAGTGGATGAGGTGACGGCGCAGCTTCGCTATCAAACACAGCATGACGATTTAACTGGCTTGATTAACCGGCGCGAGTTTGAAGAAAGGCTAGCAACTTGTTTACGTGAAGTGAACAAGTTGGATAAACAGCATATCTGCTGTTATTTAGATTTAGATCAATTTAAATTAGTCAATGATACCTGCGGACATATTGCTGGTGATGAGTTGCTCCGTCAAATTAGCGCCCTATTCGTGAATAGGATTGGTGAGAAGGATACGTTAGCGCGGTTAGATGGTGATGAGTTTGGTTTGCTTTTTATCAATAAAAGTTTAGCTGATGTGAATATCATTATTAACCAACTCTTTAAGCTGGTCAGAGATTATCGTTTTGTGTACGAAGGTCGAGTCTTTAAAATTGGCATCAGTGTCGGGATAGTGAGGATTGATACGACCTTCAATACCGCTAGCGATATCATGCATGCAGCGGATGCTGCTTGTCATTCTGCAAAAATAGCGGGCCGCAATCAAAGCTTTTTATACAACCATGCAGATAGCGCTAACTTGCAACGTTACAATGCGGTAAATGCAATCTCGGGCATTACTGATAAAATTAATGATGATAGCTTTGTGTTGTACTGCCAACCAATCGTATCGCTTTCATTAGAGGCACCACATCAGCAGCATTATGAAGTGCTGATTAGGCAAGTGAGCGCTAAAGGTGAAGTTAGTTTGCCCAAGGCATTTATTCCATCAGCCGAACGATATAATCTAATGCCAAACGTCGACCGATGGGTCATTAAACATACCTTCTCGGCTTATCGAAAACTATTGGATGCTAATTTAGGTAAGGTTAATTATTTATTTTCAATTAACTTATCTGGCACTTCATTAAGTGATAACCACTTTCTAAGCTACATCCAAGAGCAATTTTCCATTTATGCCATTCCACCCAAAGCTATTTGTTTCGAAATTACAGAAACGGCAGCGATTGTTAATGTGGCACAAACAATCAAATTAATCTCAACACTTAAAAATCTAGGCTGTAAGTTTGCTTTGGATGACTTTGGTAGCGGTATGTCTTCTTTTATGTATTTGAAAAGATTTGCGGTCGACTACTTGAAAATTGATGGCTCTTTCGTCAAAGAAATCCATCTCAACACCATTGATTACGCAACCGTGAAATCCATTCATTCCGTTGCGCAAGCGCTTAATATTAAGACCGTTGCAGAGTATGTTGAAAGCGATGCTATTTTGTATGAATTGAGAGAAATTGGTGTGACTTACGGACAAGGTAATCGTTTAGGCGTGCCTATTGAGTTGAAACATTTGATAGAGAACCTTTCTAAGGTAGAATCTTAACTTCTGAGTCGCTGACCGTTAGTTGAGCAAGCCTCACACCATATTGCAACATGATTGAAATTCAATGATTGAAACCGAGCGTTTAATAGCACCTGCCGCGGAAAGTCCGCAAGAAGAGGCGGTTGAACGTGCTTTACGTCCCAAAGTATTAGATGAATATGTGGGGCAAGAAAAAGCCAGAGGCCAGCTAGAGATTTTTATTAATGCAGCGCGTGGCAGGAGTGAGGCGCTCGACCATGTTTTGTTATTTGGCCCGCCAGGTTTAGGTAAAACGACCTTAGCTCATATTATTGCGCGTGAAATGGGCGTTAATATGCGCCAAACTTCTGGTCCAGTATTAGAGCGCGCTGGTGATTTGGCCGCATTGCTGACCAATTTAGAGCCTAATGACATCTTATTTATTGACGAAATTCATCGATTATCTCCTGTAGTTGAAGAAATTTTATATCCGGCGATGGAAGATTACCGCCTTGATATTATGATTGGTGAAGGACCAGCTGCGCGTTCTGTACGCTTGGATTTAGCCCCATTTACTTTGGTAGGCGCAACTACACGAGCCGGTATGCTAACTAACCCATTGCGCGATCGCTTTGGTATTGTGTCGCGTTTGGAGTTTTATAGCATCGAAGAACTAGGGCGTATTGTCTCGCGTAGTGCAGGTTTGTTAGAGTTGACCATGACAGATACCGGCGCAGCTGAGATTGCCAAGCGCTCAAGAGGCACGCCGCGCATTGCTAATCGATTACTTAGGCGCGTGCGAGATTACGCACAAGTAAAATCAGATGGCGTCGTTAGCGCAGAAATCGCAGACGCTGCTTTGCAAATGCTGGATGTGGATAAGCTGGGCTTTGATGTGATGGACAGAAAGCTGTTGCAAGCCGTGTTAGAAAAGTTTGGTGGCGGTCCTGTGGGTTTAGATAATTTAGCGGCAGCCATCGGCGAAGAGCGTGACACAATTGAAGATGTATTAGAGCCTTATTTAATTCAGCAAGGTTATTTAATGCGAACACCGCGTGGGCGCGTGGCAACTGGCTTAGCTTATCAACATTTTGGATTAGCGGTGCCAACTCATTTAGCCAATGGTGAACTTTGGCAGCAGTAATGATTATTTAAATGAATAATCTTTGTAAAAACCCAGTAATTTTTCATTGGCCAGTGCGCGTTTATTACGAAGATACTGATGCCGGCGGCGTGGTGTATCACAGCCAGTATTTGAACTTTATGGAGCGTGCACGGACAGAATGGTTACGTTCTCTTGGTTTTGAGCAAGGGGTATTAAGACAGTCTTTAAACATCTTGTTTGTCGTGCACAGCATGCAAATCCAATTTAAAAAGTCTGCACGATTTGATGATTTATTATCAATCGAGACGCAATTGACTCAGCTAAGGTTAGGTAGCTTTGAATGTAGCCAACAAATTGTAAAAGAACAAGAACCATTAATACAAGCACAGGTTAAAATAGCCTGTGTCAATGCAATAACTTATAAACCAACGGGCATTCCAGCCCCAATAAAACTCAGTATGGAGTCAATATGAATGCAGTAAATGACATGTCATTAATTACCTTAATCACTGGTGCAAGTTTACCAGTGCAATTGGTGATGATTATTTTGTTGGTCACCTCGTTATTGTCATGGTGGTATATTTTTCTTAAGCACTTTACCATTCGCGATGCGGAAAGTGATGCTGATGACTTTGAGTCTAACTTTTGGATGGGTGGCAATTTAGATAGCTTTTATGACTCAGTCACAGCTAATAAACGACGTGGCAATTTACAAGGCATGGCGAATATCTTTGAAGCTGGTTATGACGAATTTAGAAAACATAAAAATGACGGTGACCAAGACGCTGGAGATATTGTAGAAGGCGCGCGACGTGCCATGCGCGCGACCTATAATCGTGAAATGGATAACTTGGATGCGCACTTGCCTTTCCTTGCTTCTGTTGCTTCGGTTAGTCCATATATCGGTTTGTTTGGTACCGTTTGGGGCATTATGAATTCATTCCGTGGCTTATCGAATGTGGCGCAAGCAACCTTGAGCCAAGTGGCGCCGGGCATTGCAGAAGCGCTCATTGCAACAGCGATTGGTTTGTTTGCCGCTATTCCTGCGGTGATTGCTTACAATCGTTATGCGGCCAATGTTGATAGACTAGCGGTGCGTTATGAAAGCTTTATAGAAGAATTCACCAATATTTTGCAACGTCGTGCTTAGTTAAAGTTTCTTGAACAAAAGGAGTATTGAATGGCAAGAACACGTAAACGTCGCATGATGAACCAAATTAACGTTGTGCCTTATATCGATGTGACATTGGTATTGTTGGTTATTTTTATGGTGACCGCGCCAATGACTAATCCTGGTGTTGTTGATTTGCCTTCCGTTGGCCAAAGTTTGCAGCAAGTGGCAGCGCCAATCGTGGTCACAGTTAAAAAAAATGGTGATACGGAAGTCGATGGAGAGTCGCTACCTTTAGATCAAATGTTGGCGAAAGTTAAGTCTCAGCTTGATGAAAAGTCACGTTCAGTGGTGGTTGCTGCCGATGAAAAAACTGAATATGGAGAGATGGTAAAAGTTATGGATTTATTGAAGCAGGCAAATGTTGAAAAAGTCGGCTTGTTGTTGACCTCTCGCTAATACTGATTATTTATGTTTAGAACTCACGAATCCTCAATGGCTTGGAAAGCTGGCTGGCTAGCACTATTAGTGCATGTCGTTTTATTAGGCGCCTTAATCTTTTCATTCAATTGGAAAGCAGCACATACAGTTGTGGCTGTGAGTGAAGTTGAGTTATGGGATTCTCTGCCTAACGACAGTAAGCCAGCACCGCCTAAGCCAAAAAAAATCACTAAAATCACGCCGCCAGAACCACTGGATGAGCCTAAAGTGGTTGAGCCAGAAGTGGAAGAGCCGAAAGTTGTTGAGCCAAAAATTGAGGAAGTGGAGCCGGAAGTTGACATTGCGCTAGAGAAAAAGAAGAAAGAAGAAGAGCAAAAGAAAAAAGATGCAGAAAAGTTAGCGGAACAAAAAAAGAAAGATGACGCTAAAGCAGAAGAAAAGAAAAAACTGGCGGATTTGCAAAAAAAATTATTAGCAGAATCTGATTCGAACGAAAAGCCGAATGAGGATCTTAAAAAGCTACAAGCTGAAATGCGCGGTGAAGCGGCGAAACCTACGCTTGCGGCAAGCCAAGGCGTGGTGAACGAATATGTTGCAAAAATTAAAGCTAAAATACACGGCAACCTGAACAGAGCGCTCTGTGGTGATGGTAATCCTGAATTAGTGTTTAAAGTTAACTTGCTACCTAACGGAGAATTTTTGAGTGAGCCAAGATTAACAAAATCAAGCGGTAATGCAGCCTGTGATGGTGCAGTTGAACGTGCCATCATTGCCTCAGAGCCATTTCCGTTGCCGCCTGATCCTAACGCCTTTGCAGAGTTTAGGAACTTAAACTTAAACTTTAAACCCAACGCTGAATAATCCGATGTTGTTGTAATTAAAGCTTGAAAGATGAAATGGCTAAATTACAATGGTGTAAAGATTGATTTTAATCAGCTTAATTATTTTATAAAGACACTTAAATCTATGCATATCATTAAATTTATTGCTTTTTTCACTATTGGTTTATTCTCATTGGCCGCTAATGCCGCCTTGGACATTGAAATTACCGGCGGCGGTGCACAGCAAACGCCGATTGCGATTGTGCCATTTGGCAATGGGAAAAGCATAAAAGAAGACTTGGCGAAAATCATCAGTGATGATTTATATCGTAGCGGTTTGTTTAGACCGCTTAATACCAGTGGCATGCCGAATTTACCAACGAATGCTGCACAAATAAACTACCCAGAATGGGCCGCATTGCAGGCGCAAGCTGTGGTTGTTGGTAATGTATCTGCATTATCTGATGGGCGTTTAAATGTTGCGTTTCAATTGGTTGATGTATTAAAACAACAGCCGTTGGTTGATATGGATTTTCAACTGCAAGCTAAGCATGCGCGGATGACGGCGCATAAAATTGCAGATGTAATTTATGAAAAATTAACAGGTTATCCTGGTGCTTTTGCTAGCAGGATTGCTTATGTTAAGAAGTTAGGCGAGCGTCATTTTTTATATGTGGCTGATTCTGATGGATATAATTCGCAATCATTGGTTAATTCAAATGAGCCAGTTATTTCTCCTTCGTGGTCACCAGATGGTTCAAAAATGGCTTATGTATCTTTTGAAAAGAAAAAACCAATTGTTTTTATCCATACATTAGCAACAGGCGAGCGTAAAATTGTCGCTAATTACAAAGGTAATAATAGTGCGCCTTCATGGTCGCCAGATGGAAAAAGATTGGCAATTGTGCTGACCTATGGTGCTAATTCACAAATCTATACGATTAATGCCAATGGCGGCGACTTGCAAAGTGTCACAAAAAGCCGAGGTATTGATACAGAGCCAGTATTTTCACCTGACGGAAAATGGATTTACTTTACATCAGACCGTGGTGGCAAACCGCAAATCTATAAAACAAGTGCCAATGGCGGCGGTGAAGTCAGTCGTGTGACTTTTGAAGGTGCTTACAATGTCAGCCCACGCTTTTCGCCAGATGGAACCAAGCTTGTTTATATCCGCAATGATGGCGGTCGATTTAGAGTGGCGATGCAAGATTTAACGAATGGGCAAGTGCAACTCTTAAGTGAAGGTAGTCAAGATGAGTCACCAAGCTTTTCCCCTAATGGCCGAGTGATTTTATATGCAACGAAAAAGGGCACTCGTGGTTCTTTGGCCTCTATTTCATTTGATGGTAAAGTACGACAAAGTCTAAGTGAAGCACGCGGTGATGTTCGGGAGTCCGCGTGGGGACCAATGCTTAAATAGATTTTCATTTATTAAGCAATTGCAATATAATGCAACTTAAATAACCCCTACTAGAAAAAAGGAGAACTGTATGAAAAATGCAAAAACAATCCACTCTAAACTATTAATCGCTGCTGCGATTTCAATGCTTTTGGTTGCTTGTAAAAGTACACCAATGAAAGATGACACTGCTGTTGAAGACAAAAGCGCTGGCATGTCAACAAGTGATGGTTCTGATGTTAAAGGTGCCGTGATTGACGGTTCAGGTGCTGATGGCAGCATGAATGAGTTGAATGACCCAAACAATATCTTATCAAAGCGTAACATCTACTTTGATTACAACAGCGATGCAGTACGTGCTGAGTTCCGTCCAAATATCGAAGCGCATGCTAAATATTTGCAAGCACATAGCAATGCAAAAGTAACATTGCAAGGTAACACTGATGAGCGCGGTACACGTGAGTACAACTTATCATTGGGTCAACGTCGTTCAGTTGCGGTTAAAACAGCGCTTAACCTATTAGGTGTATCAGATACTCAAATTGAAACAGTTAGCTATGGCGAAGAAAAAGCAAATCCAGCTTGTGCAGATGATGACTGCTTTCAATCTGATCGTCGAGTGGAAATTGTCTATCCAAACGAATAATGGACAAGTGAATGGATAAACTGCAAGCAAGTCTTGCGATTGGCTTATATGTATTTGCCTTTAATTCGCAAGCCGCACTCTTTGATGACACTGAGGCGCGAAAAAAAATCATAGATGTTGAAAGTAAGTCTTTAGCTAATCATGAGCTACAGGCTGCTGACATCGATGATTTAAAAAAGCGCTTCGAGATTCAAAGTCAAGGCATGTTAAGTATGCAAAATGAAATTCAATTGCTTAAGCAAGAAATTTCTGAGCTTAGAGGTGCTTTAGAGGTTGCCAATCATGGATTGGCAACTGCAGAGCGCAGACAAAAAGACTTGTATGCAGATACTGATGCCCGTATTCGTAGATTAGAAAGTGGTGCATCTCCGACAGCGACTGATGAAGAGGGTAATGCTGAGGCATTGCCTGCTATAACCGATGCTGACGTCTATAAGGCTTATAAAGCTGCTTATAATTTAAGCCAAGAAAATAAGCATAAAGAGGCATATGACGCTTTTGATGCATTTATCACGCAATTTCCAGAAAGTAAATATGCGCCAGATGCAATTTATGGTTTAGGTTATTCGCAATTTGCATTAAAAAACTATCAGTCTTCCATCGCGAGTCAGCAAAAATTGTTAGCGGTTTACCCTAATAGTGCAAAAGCACCTAATGCAATGTATAGCATTGCTAATAGCCAAATACAGTTGGGCCAAGTGAATAATGCAAAAAAAGTTTTACAAAACTTAATTGCAAAATATCCTAACGCTGCGGTTACGCCTAATGCTAAAGCACGTTTGAAAGTGCTCGAGACCATTAAGTAATGTGGTGAATAGTTAGTTAAGCTGTTTTGCTTTAAAATGACGCCAACCTTACCGTTGGCGTTTTTTATTTAACGGTTATTTATGATGAAACAAATTTTATGGCGTTAAAAGTTTACGAAATATTTTATTCATTACAGGGCGAAAGCTCACGCATTGGCTTGCCTACAGTTTTTGTACGTTTAACGGGCTGTCCGATGCGTTGTACTTATTGTGATACTGAGTACGCTTTTTCGGGCGGCAGTAATATGGAGGTTGCAACAATATTAAGTCATGTGCAGTCTTTTGGTACAAAGTTTGTCACTGTGACTGGTGGTGAGCCACTGGCGCAAAAAGAGTGTCATGACTTATTAAAAATCTTATGTGATGCAGGATTTGATGTTTCGTTAGAAACGGGAGGTGCGATGGATATTGCGCCTGTTGATGCAAGAGTTTCTGTTATTCTAGATATTAAAACGCCAGGATCGCACGAAGAGAAGAATATGCGATGGAGTAACTTGGGTTATATTAAATCTAAGGATGAAATTAAGTTTGTACTGTGCGGGCGTGATGATTATGATTGGGCTAAACAAAAAATCAGTGAATTAAACTTAAACGAAAAGTGCCCTATTTTATTTTCGCCCAGCTACAGTGAATTAAACGCAATTGATCTAGCGAAATGGGTGTTGGAAGATCAATTGCCAGTAAGAATGCAAGTGCAATTGCATAAAATTCTATGGGGTGAAAAGCCTGGCGTTTAATACCATTTTTTTTAAAAGTGTATAACCATGAGTAAAAAAGCAGTTGTGTTACTTTCAGGTGGATTAGATTCTGCCACTTGTTTAGCTATCGCAAAATCACAGGGTTTTGAGTGCTATTGTTTAAGCTTGGATTATCACCAGCGGCATATTGCTGAGTTAGATGCGGCGAAGCATGTGGCAGAGCATTTGGGAGCGGCAGAACACAAAACAGCACAGCTTGATTTGAGTTTATTTGGCGGGTCGGCGCTAACTGATAGTAAAATTGACGTGCCTGAGCATGAGTCTGAAGGTATTCCTGTGACCTATGTACCTGCACGCAACACGATAATGTTGTCCTTAAGTTTGGCTTGGGCGGAAGTATTGGGTGCGCAAGACATTTTTATTGGCGTTAATGCATTAGATTACTCAGGTTATCCAGATTGTCGCGGAGAGTATGTCAAAGCATTCCAACAAATGGCAAATTTGGCCACTAAAAGCGCAGTTGAAGGCCATGAGATTACTGTGCATGCCCCCTTAATTGACATGACTAAAGCTGAAATTATTCGTCAAGGAACAGCGTTGGGCGTAGATTACAGCGCAACAGTTTCTTGTTATCAAGCTGATTTAGCAGGGGGTGCTTGTGGTGTTTGCGACTCTTGTCGCTTAAGGAAAGATGGGTTTGCACAAGCGGGGATTGCTGACCCTACCGCTTATCGAGCTTAGGTTGGTTTTAAACAGTTGTTTGATTGGTAAATGGCAGTTTTAGAAATTCGATTGAGAATTACCCTTTGCTATCTAAATAAAAATACCGTATAATCCGCGCCTTTCTGCAGAAAATTAATTTAATAAGAGAATATATATGGTTGTTATTCGTTTATCACGTGGTGGATCAAAAAACACCCCATTTTTCAATTTAGTTGTGGCTGATTCTCGCAATCGTCGTGACGGTCGTTTTATCGAGCGTGTTGGTTTTTATAATCCATCTGCTAGCGGTGCGGCTGAATCCTTGCGTGTTGATCAAGAGCGCGTTAATTACTGGACTGGCGTTGGTGCTCAGCTTTCTGACACTGTTAAGCGTTTAGTTAAATTGCACTCAACAGGCCCAGAAGGCATGGCAAAAGCAAAATCTAAAGATGAAGCTAAAGCAGATGCTGCAAAAGCAAAAGTAGTGGCAGCAGAAGCGGCTAAAGCAAAAGCTGCTGCGGATGCAGCAGAAGCTGAAGCTAAGGCAGAAGCCGATGCTAAAGCAGCAGCAGAAAAAGAAGCTGCAGCTGCAGCCGAAGCAACAGCTGCTGTTGAAGAAGCACCAGCTGAAGAAGCTGCGGCTGAAGCAGCAGAAGAACCTAAAGCTGAATAAGGTTTGAGCCGTTTTCAATGAAAACGGAAGTGGAAAGCTTAGTTATCATGGGGCGCATCGTCGCCCCATATGGCGTTCAAGGCTGGGTGAAAGTCTTAACGCATACTGAGGCGTTAGATAGTTTGCTTGATTATCAAACTTGGCAAATTGGCAAGGAAGGTAACTGGAAGCAGATAAAACTAGTGTCTGGTAAGGTACATAACGATGTGCTGGTGGTGAAGCTTGATGGTGTTAATGATAGAGATGCTGCCTTTGCTTGCAAGGGAATGCAAATTGCTGTGCCAAGAGACGCTTTGCCAGAGTTAGACGATGAGGATGGATTTTACTGGTCTGATTTAATCGGATTAGCAGTGACTAATCAGCAAGGGATTGCGTTTGGCAAGATTGTTGATGTGTTTGAGACAGGCGCCAATGATGTGCTTGTTGTTAAAGGTGAAGTGGAACGGTTGATTCCATATACAGAGCACACAATTATAAAAGTAGATATCGCGCAGCAAACGATGTTGGTTGATTGGGATGAAGACTATTAACTATTTGAGTTAATAGTATTTAACAGATGATTATCGATGTTATTACCTTGTTCCCAGAAATGTTTGAGGCGATTACAGCACATGGTATAACAGCACGAGCATTTGAGAATAAGATCGTTGATTTACGGTGCTGGAATCCACGAGACTTTACAATTGATAATCATAAAACGGTTGATGATAGACCGTATGGCGGTGGTCCTGGCATGGTGATGTTGGCCGAGCCGCTAGAAAAAGCGATAACAGCGGTGAAACAGAAACAAAGTGAACAGGGCTTAGAGCCTAGAGTAATTCACTTATCACCGAGTGGACGAGCATTAACGCACCAAAAGGTATTGGAGCTTAGCAAGCTAGAGAGTTTAGTTTTGTTAACGAGTCGATATGAGGGCATTGATCAGCGTTTATTAGATGCGCATGTTGATGAAGAAATATCGATTGGTGATTATGTATTAAGTGGCGGTGAGTTGCCCGCCATGGTATTGATGGATGCGGTGATTCGGTTGTTGCCTAGCGTGTTAGGTGACGCAGCATCAGCAGAGCAGGATTCATTTGTGAATGGCTTGTTAGACTGTCAGCATTATACGCGACCAGAAATGTATAAGAATGAAAAGGTACCTGGTGTGTTGTTATCGGGTAACCACGAAAAGATTAGGCAATGGCGATTAAAACAATCGCTCGCGCTAACAAGGGCAAAACGCCCGGATTTATTGGCCGCAAGGTCGTTGACGAAAGAGGAAGCTCGGCTGCTTAAAGAAATAGAGCAGGAACAAGCATCTTCATAATTAAAAGGAGCACAAAGTGGCAGATATTATTAAAATGTTAGAAGAGGAAGAAATTGCCCGTTTAGGCAAAAATATTCCTGCTTTCGCACCAGGCGATACAGTTGTCGTTGGTGTGAATGTGGTTGAGGGTACACGTAAACGTGTGCAGGCTTTTGAAGGCGTTGTAATTGCAAAACGTAACCGTGGCCTTAACTCATCATTTATCGTACGTAAAATCTCTTCAGGCGAAGGCGTAGAGCGTACATTCCAAATGTATTCACCGTTAATCGCGAATATTGAAGTGAAACGCCGTGGTGATGTTCGCCGTGCGAAACTTTACTACTTGCGTGAGCGCTCAGGTCGTTCTGCACGTATTAAAGAAAAACTAGTATTAAGAGACAGAGAAGTAGCTACAGAGACATCAGCAGATTAATCGCTTGATGCAAATCAAAAGCCTCAAAACATAAGTTAAGTTTTGAGGCTTTTTTGTTGTTATCTTGTTGCGGATAATAATTTTTTCCAGTCTAATTGGTCTATGCAAGTATCCGTCCACCGCCCTTTGCAATTCGATGCAGTAATTGAGGCGCCTTTTGGTGCTGTTGGTATCGCCATTTACGAAGGTCAGGTATCGACCGAATTGTTATTTGATAAACACCAATTACAAGCAGCAACGCATCCCTTGGCTAAACAAATTGCTGAACAAATCAATGCTTACTTTAATGATGCCGCTTACGTGTTTCATCTACCAATAGTCCTTAATGGTACGGCTTATCAACAACGTGTTTGGCAAGCAATCCGCGCCATTCCAGTCGGCCAAGTATTAAGCTATCAAGCACTTGCGCAACAAATTGGTTCAGGCGCGCGGGCTGTTGCAAACGCTTGTGGTGCTAATCATTTGCCATTAATAATTCCATGTCATCGTGTTGTCGCGAAAGGTGGTTTAGGTGGCTTTATGTGCGGAAATCCGCATGGGAAATTAATTAAAACTACACTGCTTAAACATGAAGGGATTAATTTTTGACTGTTGCAAGCACTGCAAAAGATATGCAGCAACTGGATGCTTTTATTGACCACCTTTGGCTAGAAGATGGTTTGTCAAAAAATACGCTAGAAAGTTATCGCGCAGATTTAACGCAGTTTGCACATTGGTTGCAACAGCAAAAAAGTGATCTACTAGCAGCGAATCAAGCGCATATTCAACACTATTTAGCTGTTAAATTTCCACTGAGTAAACCGCGTAGTATTGGTCGTTTAATCGCTAGTATGCGCCGCTTTTATCGTTATTGTTTACGTGAAAATTTGATTGAAATTGATCCTAGCTTGCAGATAGAATCACCAAAACTACCCCGAAGTTTACCTAAAAGCTTAAATGAGCAAGAAGTGGAAGATTTGTTGAACGCGCCAATTGTGAGTGACCCAATTGGCTTGCGCGATAGGGCGATGTTGGAGTTGCTGTATGCCAGTGGTTTACGCGTGTCGGAGTTGGTTAATATTAAGGTGAGCGAAGTCAGTACGCAAGATGGCGTAGTGCGTGTTACAGGTAAAGGTAGTAAAACTCGGCTAGTGCCCATGGGTGAAGAAGCGGCTGACTGGATTATTCGCTATATGAAATTTGCTCGAACTGAGCTGTTACAGAAAAAAATGAGTGATAGTTTATTCGTTACCAACCGCGCTGCGGCCATGACGCGACAAGCCTTTTGGTATTTAATCAAACGCTATGCATTGCAAGCAGGGATTAACAAACCAATGTCTCCGCATGTATTACGGCATGCGTTTGCTACCCATTTACTCAATCATGGCGCTGATTTACGCGTGGTACAAATGTTATTAGGGCATTCGGATATTTCGACAACACAGATTTATACGCATGTGGCGAGAGAACGGCTCAAAAGCTTGCATTCAGTGCACCACCCACGAGGGTAGTGGTTGTTTCATCTTCAACAACTATTGCGGATTCCCATTCAATAATAATTTTTTTAGCCTCTGTGTAATCATTTTCATCAACGCTAACTTTCACCAAGTCTGCAGCAGGCAACTCACCCATGCCACCTTGTAAATACTCTCCTTGAATAAAGGCGCGTATTCCGTATTGCTCCAGCAAGCCTTTAATCATGTTTGCGTCTAAATTGTTAGCGGCGTGATAAATAATAATCACTTTTTAGTTCTCTCAATGATGACGCCCAGCGCTTTCAATTTTGGCAGCACCGATGGTTTAACAACCTTTATTTTCACACGTGCGGCATTAAACTCTTTTAGAATCAATTGGCAAACATGCTCTGCTAGCGCTTCTACTAATTTAAAGCTATTTTCGTTGAGCGTAGCGCGTATACGGTTTACTACTTCACCATAATCAACAGTATCTTCGATAGCATCGCTTTGACATGATTTACTTAAATCATAACCAATTTCAATATCCAAAATAATGGTTTGTGGAGCTAATCGTTCCCATTCTGGCACGCCGAGTTTGGTTTGTACGGCGACTTGCTCTAAAAATATAGTATCTATCAATTTGATGCCTAAGGTTTGGCTATGGTTTAAATTAGCTATAGTTTAAAATGTAATAATTAGATTTTAGTGTATATCTTTGCTAAACACTAATCATCAGATTTTAAAAAAACGTTTTAGGGGTTGTGATGGATCAGTTTGGATTTATTCCTGTTGCCTTAGTACCAACTACTTGGATAGTAGGCGCTTATTTATTGGGTTCCGTTTCATTTGGCATTTTAATCAGCAAATTATTTGGTTTGGCTGATCCGCGTACAGTCGGTAGTGGTAACCCAGGTGCGACCAATGTATTACGTAGTGGAAAAAAGTCAGCGGCATTTTTAACGCTGTTAGGCGATGCACTTAAAGGTTGGTTGCCAGTTTGGTTGGCATTACAATCAAATCAGTTGATGTGGGTAGTAAGCTGTATTGGAGTTGCAGTCTTTTTAGGCCATTTATACCCAATTTACTATAAATTCAAAGGTGGCAAAGGCGTTGCTACAGCGCTTGGCGTAATGACCGCAATCTCACCTTTACTGGGCTTAGCTGCCTTGGTGACATGGGTGATTGTTTTTGCATTTAGCCGCTATGCTTCGTTGGCCAGCATTGTGGCGGCAGTATTTGTACCTATCCACTCGTATTATTATTTACGTCCATACAAAGATTTTTTTATCATGTTATTGATATTGTCAGGCTTGCTAATTTGGCGCCATCGAGGCAACATTAAGAAGCTATTAAACGGTACGGAAGACGGATTTAAAAAGAAGAAGTAAACATTTAAGGCGTCATTAGTTCAGCTAAATCCCAACGTGGACGTACACTAAAGCGATAATCTTGCGCTTCTGTTTGCATCGCTTTTAATCGTTGCGCGCCTGCAAAAGCAATCATGGCTCCATTATCAGTACAAAATTCTAAACGTGGATAACTGACTTTACATAATTTTCGTTTAGTGGCGATATTTAAGCGCTCACGTAATCGTGTATTTGCGCCAACACCGCCAGAAACTATCAAATTATCTAAGCCAGTTTCGCGTAATGCAGTCATGCATTTAGTGGTTAATATTTCTGTTACTGCATCTTGAAACTCCCAAGCAATGTCAGCCTGCGTTTGTGCATCTAAAGGCTGGGTTTTATTTAACTGCGTTTTATTCACTAGCGTGAGCACCGCTGTTTTTAGCCCACTAAAACTGAAATTTAGATCTTTACTATGCAACATTGGTCTCGGTAACTTGAAGCGTGCTTTACCATGTAATGCAATCTTTGCCAAAGCTGGCCCGCCTGGATAGCCTAGTCCTAACAATTTCGCCGTTTTATCAAAAGCCTCACCTGCCGCATCATCTAATGTATCGCCTAATAGTTGATATTGGCCGATATCATCAACGCGCATGAGTTGGCTGTGACCGCCTGAGACGAGTAGTGCGACAAATGGAAATGCTGGTGGATTTTCTTCTAATAAAGGCGCTAACAAATGGCCTTCAAGATGATGTACGCCGATACTCGGTATTTTTAGCGCAAAGGCCAACGATTGCGCAATACTAGTGCCAACCAATAAAGCGCCGGCTAGTCCTGGGCCTTGAGTGTAAGCAATGCCATCAATATCTTGCAACGTTTTGTTGGCCGCTTGTAGCACTTGTTGGGTCAAGGGTAAAGCACGTTGAATATGATCGCGCGAAGCTAACTCAGGCACTACGCCGCCAAAATCTGCATGCATGGCTACTTGTGAATGTAAGGCATGCGATAATAGGCCGTGCTCGGTATCATAAAGGGCAACGCCTGTTTCATCACAGGAAGATTCTAGACCTAAAACTAACATGCGAATATTGCCATATAAAATTTGCTTAAACTGAATTAACGCGTTAGAATACGCGGTTTTCGATGCTACATCAATGTAGTGTTGATTTTTAAATAAGAATTTTTTAGGAATGGTGATTTAATGTCTTCAATTCGCGTTAAAGAGAATGAGCCGTTTGATGTTGCGCTACGCCGCTTCAAACGCTTGATTGAGAAAACTGGTTTGATTAATGA
>JBFJJN010000017.1:0-35577 GCA_041612255.1 Methylophilaceae bacterium
AATTTTATATAAGAGAGTATTAAATTATGATTAATAATAAAAATAATGTAGAGAATATATATAATGAATATTTAAATAGTCAAATGCAAGAATTTGAACTAATAATTAAATTAGATGAATTACAAGACAAATCGGTAAAGAATGACGGTGTTATATATACACCTTGGAATATCGTTAATGAAATGATTAACATATCAAATCCAACTCCTGATATGAAAATAATAGAACCAGCTTGTGGTCATGGCATTTTTTTATTTGGCTTACTTTCACATATGAAAGATAAGCACAATATTAACGGTGTAGCATTATTAGAGTGGTTTAAGTCAAGTGTTGTTGGTATTGATATTGTTGAAAATACAACTAATGAACTTAAAGAAATATTATCTTATTACTTTAAAAAGCATTGTTCTCTTGAAGTGAATCCTAATGAATTCATTAATATCATAAATGACAACGGATTGTATTTTGATAACGGTGTTGAATATGATTTGTGTATTGGCAACCCACCATACATCAGAACAAAGAATTTAGAGCAAGCAGAGTTAATTCGTTTAAGAGAAAATTTTGAATCGTGTAAAAAAGGTAATGTTGATATTTACTATGCTTTTATAGAGAAATACTCAACTACTGCAAAAGAGCTTTGCTTCATCACACCGAATAGTTTCTTGGTTAATGTTTCAGGAAAAAATTTAAAAGAAATCATATCTGATAGATTAACCTATTTGATTGACTTCAAAGATAAGCTTGTATTCAAAGATGCAAGAACTTACACCTGCATTTTTAAAACTATAAGAGATCAATCAATTGATAAATGCTTATATGCTAATGATATTAATGTTGAGCCTTCATTAGTCAATAAAGAGTTGATATTTGGGGTAGATAACTCCGTGGATGGAATTGTTTCTACGGTCTTGTCTGGTGTAGCAACCTTATGTGATTCAGTTTATATAGTTAGAAAAAGTGAAGATGATAGATTTTATGCTGCACATAATGGTGTTTCATATGAAATTGAAAAAGAGCTTGTTGCCCCATATTTAAAAATCACAAAACAAAAAGACAATGAGTTTTCTAACATCAGCTATATGATTTACCCATATCACGATGATAAATCTGTGATTAATGAAGTAGAGCTTAAAGCCAAGTATCCAATGGCACATACATACCTATTAGCAATGAAAGATAGATTACTACAACGAGATAAAGGTAAAACAGATAAATATGAGAGCTGGTATGCCTATGGAAGAAAACAAGGGCTACATGTCATTACTGAAAAATTTGTAGTTATTGTTCCTCAAATGATTGGTGGGGAATGTAAGCCTCACTTAATTAATATCTCTAACTTACTTACAAATTACGGAAGAATTGTGTTTACTTCAGGCTTTGTAATTCCAAAAAACAATGAAAACAAAGTTGCTTGTGATTATCTGCTAACTCAAAACTTCATTGATTTTGCCAAGAAGAACGGTAAGGCATGGCCTGGTAAAGATGAAGCATATTACAGCTTAACTTCTAAACAAATTAAAAAATTCAAAGTGTAATCATTGACTTAAGAAATTCGTTTGTCATCATATATAGATAACAATAATAAAAAAGGTTATCTATGGTTAAAAGAACAATCACTAAAAATACAATAATTAATTCAGTAGATGTTGAAAATAAAATTAAATCTTCTTTGAGTTTTGCTATGAAAAAAATGTGGCAATTCTCTTTTGATACTTCAGGAAATAATAGGTCATCAGGTAAAACAGACTATTTACACAATCAATGGGGGAAAATATTAGAGTTATCTTTTGGGGATTATGAAGATGTTTTTAGAGATAACTTTGAATTAGTAGTTGAAAAAGAAAAGACAGGCTCTAACACTACAAATCAAATTAAGAAAATTATTGATATTTTCGGCAAGCACTTTAAAGTTGATATGCTTTTAAATCACAATGACAAAATTCATACAGTTTTCTTACTTAAAGCACCATTAACAAGTATTAATAAAAATAGATTTAATAGTTGTTTAAACTTGTTTGGTGAAATCAATCGTTTCTATGGCAATAATGACAACTCAAACATTAAGCTGGTTTTTGTTAATTTCACTCCTAAGCAAACTTTCACTAAAGACGATAAAACAAAAACACTTAAAACTGAAAGTGTTCAATATCTTGGATTAAATAGAGATGATAATGGGGAGTCGCCATTAGAAAAGTCAGTAATCACAGATAAAGCAAAAGAGAATATTCATGAAATTCATATTGAATATTCGTTGAATCTGGATAGCTCTCTCTCAAATATTACTTCTGAGAATATGCTGAAAGATTTAATTAATAGAGATACAGCCTCTATAAAAGTTGATAGTGATGCTTTAAATGATTTGAAATCCTACATTGATATATTCATTGCTCAAAACAATCACATTTTTAATATTAACCCAGTTGAGCAGATTGAAAGCACAGCAACAAAAGTAAAACCCTAACCCAGTCTGCATATATAGATTATCTAATTAACCACAAGATACATAATACAAGAGCTTACCAATTCATTTTGATAAGCTCTTTTTACATCTATTTAAAATACAACACTGTTTTATAACTCAATGGGGCTTTGGCTAATCCTAATCTCATTGCGGGTGTTTTCTTATCAGTTTTACTAATATCAATATAATTATGGACTACTCTAAATATCTCTAACATCTTGGTTACCATAGCTGGATTGTAAGCACCATAGCCATGCCAAGTTCTACCTGCACTTGAAGCTGAATGTATAGGTCTTTCTAACATAGCAACTCTTCTTCTAATCTTCTCAAAGAAGCTATCAACACTGTGTAGGCTCGCTTTATTGTATAACCAAGCCTGATGTGTCAAATCATATTCATCGTGTTCTGTGAGCCAGCACATAGCCTTATTTGCTTCACTCATTGATGGTAAAGGATGTTGAACCCAACGGTCTTTAAATTTACCTAACTCACTTACTCTTTCAATTTCTTCTTTCAACATTTCAAGCTTAATTTCATCTTCACTTAATAAAGGTTTGCTATCCTGTATTTCATTGAACCGTTTTTTAGCTCTTGCTTTAAATTGTCGTTTTTCATCAATGGTTAATTCTTTCTCAATACTCACATAAAAAGCTTCTGCGTTTCTAGCTTTAATTTCATCTTTGAAAGCAGTTAAACAAGCAGACCTAATGCCTGGTTCTTGGTCCATGAAGAAACGCCATTTACTCACATTGCCACATAGATTTTTAATAAAATACAAATGAGCAATCATTGTGTATTCAGCTTTTACTTGTAATCCATAGCTAGGTAGTTTTTCAGTTTTAGTTTTATCGTCAAAGGCTTCAATATCTTCTCGTTGTGCTGCATTGTCATAAGTGCTTTGAATTGAGATATTTAGATTAGTCGTATTCAACCTATCTTTCTCTTTAATCTTTTTAGCTAATGATTTCTCATAATCAGCTTCTAACCATAACCGTGAATACTTCTTTAATGGCTCAGGTAATAATTCATCTTGAATAGCAACGGCATCAGCTTCAATACTTAATTTATCAATCTTGTAATCAAAGTTGGGATGAATACCAAATACATAACTGGTTTTATTATCAGAGCTACACACAGCAGATAAAGTAATATTTCTTTTATCTTTTCTATCACTCCAATTAACTGTATGGTCTTGCCTATCAATAGCTAAATACAATCTATCAATCGGTAGTGTTTTTAATTCAATTTCTCTATTAGCAACAAAAGCTAAACATTGCCTATGTATAAAATCAATACGGTTATAGAGAACCTCCCAAGAAATATCTAACATATTCACTATTCTTGCTAATGGCACTTTATTCATTAGCATTTTAAATATATCTATATTGTGGCAAGTATCGTGTTGGTATTGAGTGGGTTTAGCAATTGAGAATGTTTTAGAGCAGATAGAACATTGAAACCGTTTAGCACCTGCTTTGGTTGTTCCAAAAGAACGATAAGCTTTTTTAGTACCTACTGGTATGGTGTGATTGATACATAAGCTATCAGGACAGCTTACAATTGATTCATTAGTGTTTAGGTATTCACTTAATCGTTCAATCTCTTCTACGATACCTTGATTGCTTTTAAGTGGTGGCATTTCACCACATAGATTACATTTTAATAATGGGTAATTCTTTTGGCCGTATGATACATATAAACCAGCTCGCTCTTTTTTATTAAGGCTTGGTTCTATACCGTAATTTTCACAAGAATGATTTTTGCAGAAGTTATATTGAATGCCTTTATAGGCTAATGGAATCTTGGAAGTTTTAGAAGAAAGAACAGGGCTACTATCATTTTCACCCTGTAAATCCTTTTTAGTTTCTAACATATTATGCCTAAATATCTAATTAATTCAAGACATTATAGCATCTTAACCCTTAAATATCAACACACTTTGAGAGTGGCTTGGGTTTACCCCACTTTTTTATTTGCTATTAATTTGAAGTTTTCTTAACGGGCGCCTTTTTAACTGGTGCTTTCTTTGTTACCGTTTTCTTTACAGGTGCTTTTTTAGCTGTAGCTTTCTTCGGCGCCTTACCTTTAGCCGGGCTGCCTTTAGCTTCTTTTTCTGCTAATAAGCCAATTGCCTCTTCGAACGTTAACTCTTCAGGTGCTAAGCTTTTTGGCAAAGTAGCGCGTATCTTTTTATGCTGTACATAAGGGCCATAACGACCATCAAACACCTCAACGCGACCTTCGCCAGAAGGATGTTCACCTAGATCAGCGATTGGCGCAGGCCCAGTATTTACTTGCGCTATCAATTCAACTGCGGCAGCTTGATCAATGGTAAAGACACTTTGCGTTTTAGGAATCGATTTAAATTTTCCATCATGATTCACGTATGGGCCAAAGCGACCTATATTGGCAACAATCTTTTTATTGGTCTCTGGATGAAGCCCTAAATCGCGTGGTAATGAGAGCAACATATTTGCCACTTCAATATCAACATCGCTGATTGCAAACTCTTTCGGCACGCTGACGCGTTTTGGCTTTTTCTTATCACCTTCAACCGCAACGCCTAGTTGGATATATGGACCATACGGACCATTCATTAAATAGATTTCTTTAGCAGTTTCTTTATCGATACCAATCGTAATAGGGTCGGCACCAACTTCTGCTGCTCCATTAGTGCTCCGTTTGTAATCACACTTTGGTTCATCGTTATAACCAGTACAACCAATAAAAGTGCCGTAGCGACTCAGTTGTTTTTGCAACTGCTTGCCGCATTTAGGACATGATTCATCAATGAGTTCATTACCTGGGCGATCAACATCAGCTTTGCTCGTCACTTGACTGTTAAAACCTTGCCAAAACTCTTCCATTAGCGGAAGCCAGTCTTGTGTACCTTCAGCAACGTTGTCGAGTGCGTTTTCTAGGTTGGCGGTAAAGTCATAATCTACATATTTGGTAAAGTGTTCAGTTAAGAATTTATTTACTACGCGGCCGACATCGGTTGGTGTAAAGCGTTTTTTATCTAACAACACATATTCGCGGTCTTGCAATGTGCTTATAATACTCGCATAAGTTGAAGGGCGACCAATGCCGTATTCCTCCAGTGTTTTAACTAGGCTAGCCTCACCATAGCGCGGTGGCGGTTCTGTAAAATGTTGATCGCCATAAATTTTATCAACTTCTAATACCTCGCCCGTTTCTAAGCGCGGTAGTTTTGCTTCGGCATCATCGTCTTCTGCACTGTCTGTGCCTTCTTTATAAACGGCAATAAAACCTGGAAATATTAATGTTTGACCACTTGCGCGAAATAAATTTGCCTCAGAGCCAATACTTAAATCAACGCTAACTGCATCAAAAACAGCCTGTGTCATTTGGCAAGCCAGTGTGCGCTTCCAAATCATTTCATACAGCTTAAATTGCTCATCATTTAGATATTGCCTAACAGCGCTTGGCGTACGTGAGATATCTGTAGGGCGAACCGCCTCATGCGCTTCTTGCGCATTCTTTGCTTTTGTTTTGTATACAATCGGTGCTTTAGGTAAGTAGTCAGCATCAAAATTCTTTTTGACGTGGTCACGAATCTCTGTGATTGCTTCATTAGCTAAACTAAATGAGTCGGTACGCATATAGGTAATTAAACCCACGGTGCCACCGCCTACATCAATCCCTTCATATAACTGCTGCGCAATGCGCATAGCGCGGCTTGTGGTAAAACCTAGCTTACGCACGGCTTCTTGTTGTAAAGTTGAGGTAGTAAATGGTGGCGCTGGACTTCGTTTACGTTGTTTTTTCTCAACGCGAGAAACCGTCGTTTTACCTGCGCTAGCCAGTAATAGTTTGCCAACAATATTGGTTTGTTGATCATGATTGATGACGGTAAACTGCTCAACTTTTTCACCGTTTAATTGAATCAATTTTGCGCTAAAGCCATGGTTTTGTTTTAGCGCATCTAAATGAATGCTCCAATACTCTTGGCTTTTAAAAGCTTCAATTTCTAATTCGCGCTCTACAATTAATCTTAATGCCGGGCTTTGTACACGACCTGCAGATAAGCCGCGACGGATTTTTTTCCACAATAATGGCGATAAATTAAAGCCAACTAAGTAATCCAATGCACGCCGTGCTTGTTGCGCATTAACAAGATCCATCGCAATGTCACGTGGGTTATCTATCGCAAATTGCACAGCCGTTTTAGTAATTTGATTAAACTCTACCCGTTTGACTAGCTTATTTTTGAGTAGATTTTTTTCCGCTAAAATTTCGGCAATATGCCAAGAAATGGCTTCACCTTCACGGTCAGGATCGGTTGCCAGATAGATGCTGTCTGCTACTTTTACCGCTTTGGTAATCGCATCCATGTGTTTTTTATTGCGCTCAATAATGTCATATTTCATTGCGAATTGATTGTCAGGATCAACCGCACCATTTTTCGGAATAAGGTCGCGCACATGACCATAAGAAGCCAACACTTCGAAATCATTTCCAAGATATTTCTTAAGTGTTTTGGCTTTTGACGGCGATTCTACAATGAGTAATTTAGACATTAATGGATAAAGATATTATTTGATAAGTTGTTTAGATAATAGCAAGCAAAGGCGAATTTACACAACCAAATACTAAATACAGGTGCAAAAAGCGCGAAATTAGTCTTAATTAGCGCTTAATTGCGGTTTCATTACGGCTGAATTCTATCTTTTTTCCTTCTATACTCGTCATATTCAGTGCTGCACCTGCAGTGGCAATGTCGCCAAACAATGGATCTTCATCAGCATTATTGGCTTGGCTCAGACTTTTAAAATCATATAAATTTGTATCGGCCAAATGCGAAGGTTCAATATTGGTAATCGCACGGAAAATATTATTAACGCGCCCAGGCTGCTCTTGCTCCCACGCTTGCAACATGTCTTTTACTTTTTGGCGTTGTAGATTCTCTTGGCTACCACATAAATTACACGGAATAATCGGGAACTGCATACCGCGTGCATAAGCTGCAATATCTTTCTCGCTACAATAAGCCAGCGGGCGAATCACAATATTCTGTTTATCGTTAGTGGCTAATTTTGGCGGCATCGACTTCATTTTTGCACCAAAAAACATATTCAAAAATAGGGTTTCCACCATGTCATCACGATGATGACCGAGCGCAATTTTGGTGGCGCCCAGCTTTTTTGCCGTCGTATAAATAATCCCGCGACGTAAACGTGAGCAAAGCGAACAAGTGGTCTTACCTTCAGGAATCTTCTCTTTCACCACGGAATAAGTATCAGCTTCCACAATGCGATAATCCACACCCAACTGCTCAAAATAGTTAGGCAAAGTTTGCTCAGGAAAATCTGGCTGCTTTTGATCCAAGTTCATCGCAATGATTTTAAAAGTAATCGGCGCCCGCTCTTGTAAGGCCAGCAACATCATCAGCATGGTAAAACTATCCTTACCACCGCTCATGCACACCAGTACCGTATCACCGTCCTCTACCATGTTGTAATCACCAATCGCCTTGCCCGTTGCGCTAATCAATTGATTGCGCAATTTAAGGAAATTGTTACTCGCGTTATCTGGATAATGTTTGGTTTTCATGGGGAGAGATTATAGCGGAAAAGGATGCTAGTAATTGATAACCGATTGAGTTGTAGTATGTTTTTATATTGACTAAAATAATTTAACTCATTTTTTAATGCACGAATTGTTTCGGATTTTAAAAATTAGTTTGAGGTATTAAGCCCATTTGCTAATGTTCGATGAAAGGATAACAATTAATAAGTTTAAGCTACAAATTAATCGACCTGCCGCCATCGACCGCTAACACATGTCCCGTAATAAATGGCGCATCTGCTGCTAAAAATTTAACTGCTTTTGCAATATCGGTTGGATCACCTATGCGTTTCAGTAGCGTTTGAGTAATAACGCGTTGACGATACACTTCGTCAAATTGCGGATTATTTTCTGGCCACAGAACGGGGCCTGGTGCGACGGCATTGACGCGGACTTCTGGGCTGAGTTCTTGAGCAAGTGATTTTGTAAGCGTGACTAAGCCAGCTTTGGCAACGCTATAAACCACATAGCCTTTTTTAGGATTTTCGATATGCATATCGGTGATATTCACAATACAGCCGTGTGTTTTTTTAAGATATTGAGCAGCAGCTTGCGCAAGGAAAGTGGGCGCTTTCAGATTGCTGCCGACCAATTCATGCCAGTTTTCTTCATTAATTTTGCCGATTTCAGTTGGCTGATAAATCGAGGCGTTGTTAATTAAAATATCTAATTGGCCAAAGCGTGTAATGACTTCTTTGACCAAGCTTGTAGCAATGGCAATATTGAGTAAGTCACCTTGAATAATGCTAACACTATCAGGCCGTTGCAAATTAAGCTCTGCTTGCAAGGCTTTAGCTGATTGCTTTGACGTGTTGTAATGAATCATCAACTTTGCACCATGTGCATGCAGCTCGCGACAAATTGCGGCGCCAACTCGTTTTGCTCCGCCTGTGATTAGAACAACTTTATTCTCTAAATTTGTGGTCAATTGCTTACTCGATTTCGTTTGAAAAATATTATAATGACTTATGACTGCTTTACCAATCCCATCAGCCGAATCCCAGCACTATAGCCAACAATTATGTGATTTAGTTCAGAAAAAAATTGCAACTTCAGGCGGCTGGATAAATTTTTCTGAATTTATGCACATGGCTTTATATACGCCTCAGCTTGGTTATTATAGCGGCGGCTCGCAAAAATTCGGCACCATGCAAAATGGCGGTGGAGACTTTATTACGGCACCACAATTAACGCCATTATTTGCCCAAGCGTTAGCGCGGCAAGTAGCGCAAGTGGTTTCGCTCACACAAGGCAATATTTTAGAGCTTGGCGCAGGTACTGGTCAGCTGGCGGCTGATTTATTGTTAGCTTTGGACAATTTGGGGCAACTGCCTGATCAATACTGCATCTTAGAAGTGAGTAGTCACTTGCGATTGACTCAGCAAGAATTGCTAAAAGAAAAGCTGCCTATAGTATTACTTGAGAAAGTGGTGTGGTTAGATGCATTGCCAACCAATTTTGTTGGCATCATATTGGGCAATGAAGTGCTGGACGCGATTCCTGTTCATTTATTGGTGAAAAAGAATAATGATTTGTATGAGCGCGGCGTTGTTTTTGATGAAGGTTTTAAATGGCAAGACATACCATTAAAAGACAAATCATTGCATGATGATAAGTTAAGCAATCTGATTGATGCAGATGAATTACCCAATGATTATTTAACCGAGGTCTGCCCTGCAGCTGCTGGGCTAATTCATAGTTTGGCGACCGTATTGCAAACAGGTGCTATTTTGATGATTGATTATGGCTTTTCGGCGCGTGAGTATTATCATCCGCAACGCAATGAAGGCACATTGATGTGCCATTATCAACATTACGCCCATAGCAACCCGTTGATTAATATAGGGTTACAAGATATTACCGCTCACGTTAATTTTACTGCGATTGCAGAGGTGGGTTTGGCGCAGGATTTAAGTTTGCATGGTTATTGCAATCAAGCGCAGTTTTTATTGAATTGTAGTATTTTGGATTTACTTAGCGCGGTTTCACCTGATGATACAGCCGTCTATATGCCAATGGCGGCGGCCGTACAAAAGTTATTATCGCCAACAGAAATGGGTGAATTGTTTAAGGTGATTTTATTGACTAAAAACTTAGCAGAAGATGACGATTTATTGTTACTCGGCTTTGTCAGTGGCGATAAGTCGCACACACTCTAGTATAATCTCGGCCATGACAGAATCGATAGAACAATTAGAGAGCAATCCTGATATTAGCCATCGTCCTATTCGTAGCTTTGTGTTGCGACAAGGCCGTTTGACTAAGGGGCAGGATCGCGCCTTAGAAACAGGCTGGCCTATTTATGGCGTAGAGTATCAGTCAACCATACTGAATGTAAATCACATGTTTGGACGGGAACAGTCAAAAAAGATTTTGGAAATCGGTTTTGGTATGGGCGATGCGACCGCAAAAATTGCCCAAACGTTACCCGACCATGATTTTTTAGCAGTAGAAGTGCATACGCCAGGTATTGGTGGATTACTAAAATTAATGCAAGAAAGTGATATTAATAATATTCGCATCATTCAACATGATGCCGTTGAGGTATTGCAGAATATGTTGGCTGATGAAAGCTTGGATGGCGTGCATATTTTCTTCCCTGATCCTTGGCATAAAAAACGTCATCACAAGCGTCGATTAATCCAAGCTGAATTTGTAAAACTACTGTGTAGTAGGTTGAGGGTGGGCGCTTACATTCACGTCGCAACTGATTGGCAAGAGTATGCTGAATGGGTGTTGAACGTGTTGAGCGCAGAGCCTATGCTGAACAATACCGCGCAGTGCTATGCAGAAAAGCCGAGTTATCGACCGCTAACCAAGTTTGAAAATCGTGGAATTAAACTAGGTCACGGCGTTTGGGATTTAGTCTTCAGCCGCGTCTGATTCAATAGCATCTGATTGAGTCGCATCAGACTCTTTGGGAAATAACCAACCACCAATCATTTTTTCTGTTTCCTCTACGCCAATCTTTTTAGAGCTAGAAAACAGTTGCACGGTGATATTGTCACCCCAAACTTGATTCAATTCTTTTCTCACTTTGAGCAAAGTCTGTATAGCTTCGTTGCGCGATAGTTTGTCAGATTTTGTCAGTAACACATGCACCGGTTTTTTACTGTGGCAAAACCAATCTAACATTTGTCTATCCAACGGTGTCAGGGGATGACGACTATCCATGACCAACACCAGTCCAAATAAGCTTGTACGCTCAGTTAAGTAGCTTGATAAAACACCTTGCCAGTGTTTGCGAATACTTTCAGGCACTTTCGCATAGCCATAACCTGGTAAGTCAACTAAAAACTTATCATCACCTTTATCTGGATTTAAGCTAAAAAAGTTAATTAATTGTGTGCGGCCAGGTTGTTTGCTGACATAAGCCAAGCGATTGTGGTTAGCTAATGTATTAAGCGCGCTTGATTTTCCTGCATTTGAGCGACCTGCAAAAGCAATTTCAACCCCATTTGGCGGTGGTAAGTCGCTCAGTTGATGGGCGGAAATATAGAAGGCGGCATTTTGAAAGAGAGACATGATGTGATTTTATTTGTAAATGGCAGCTAATGCCTAAGTGCAAATGCTATCACGAACGGGTTAACTTTGATAAAATAAGCCTCTTAAATTGTCTAAAATATCTGGAGCAAGTATGCGTATCAGGAGTTTGTCCTTATTTATTTCATCGCTAATAGTTACTTTTTTTACTGCTGTTACAGTTGTGCATGCAGAAGAGGTTGCGCATACGAAAGATACAAAAGCGCCAAATGCGGCTGCAGCTGAGCAAACAGCAAAAACAGTTTGTGCGGCTTGTCATGGCGCTGACGGTAATGGTGTTATTGCGTTAAATCCTAAATTAGCGGGTCAACATTCAGATTATTTGGCTAAACAATTGCATGATTTTAAAGCAGGCAAGCGGGCGAATGCAGTAATGAGCGGTATGGCTGCTAATTTGTCAGATGACGATATAAAGGGTCTTGCTAATTATTTTGCCTCGCAAACACCCACACTAGGCAAAGCAAAATCGAATGGCAAGGGCTCTTTGGGCGAAAAAATATACCGCGGTGGTATTGCTGCGACAAATGTACCTGCTTGTGCCGCTTGTCATGGTGCGAATGGCGAAGGTTTGCCAAAACGTTTCCCGCGCTTATCTGGACAGCATGCAGACTACACAGCGCAACAACTTAAAATATTCCGTACCACTGAACGCGCAAATGCACCGATGATGCAAGTGATTGCAACCAAGATGACGGATGCGGAAATGCAAGCGGTTGCTGATTATATTCAAGGTTTGCGATAGTTTTAAAATTTCACTTTAAAAAGCAGCATTTTAATATCATTTTTTGGAGGATTCCGTCGACATAGTTTAAAAAATAAGTAGTGAAAATATAATCAATATTAAGCAGTAACAAAAATAATAAAAAGGTGCGATATGAATAAAAATAAAGGTTTCACGCTTGTTGAACTCGCGATTGTATTGGTCATTATTGGCTTATTGTTAGGGTTTGTGCTGAATGGGCAGCCGCTCATCGATAGTGCAAAAGTCAAAAAAATGGCGCGAGATTTTCAAAATATACAACTCTATATTCACGGATACCAAGACCGGTTTAAAACGCTACCAGGTGACGACCATAGTGCTGATGTGCATATTGGCGGCATTAACGCTGCTAATGGTACCCGCAATGGTTTAATAGAAGGCGCTTGGAATTCAAGCACAAATGGCGATGAATCTTGTGTAATTTGGCAGCATGTTCGTCTCGCTGGCTTATCTTCTGGATCGACCACAGTTAATTGCGTTTCAAATAATAATTATCAACCTAGAAATGCAGACGGTGGACTGATTGGCGTTCAGAGTGTTTCCAGCTTTACGGCAATAACAGGCATGCGAGGTGCTTATGTGGTGTGCTCTGATGCAATATTAGGTAGATTGGCGGCACAAATTGATGCAACACTAGACGATGGTGTTGGCAACTCAGGTGCAGTCAGAGTGATGGTTCAGGGCGCAACTGCGACTGCTGGCGTTGAGATCCCTATTGATGGAACTGCTTATGTTGTATGTATGTCATTTTAAATAATATTGTTAGTTAATGTGTTGTTTTTTTGCGACCTTCCGTTTTCAATTATAGTGATAATGAATTAGAATGCACTTCAATCTAAAAGTGCATTCTAAGTAACTTAATATTCAATGACCCAAAATATCGTAGAAATCGACAACCTTTCATTTGGCTACAAAAATCGTACGCTGCATAAAGGTATCTCTATGTCCTTCCCGCGCGGCAAGGTTGTGGCGATTATGGGCGGTAGCGGTAGTGGCAAAACAACACTACTCCGTTTAATTGGCGGACAGTTTAAACCGACATCTGGCGAGGTTAGAGTTGACGGGCAAGTTGTGCATCAACAAAACCGCCAAGGTATTTATAAGCTGCGTCGCAAAATGGGAATGTTGTTTCAACAAGGCGCGTTGTTTACGGATCTTTCTGTGTATGACAATGTTGCTTTTCCTATGCGAGAATTAACTGATTTGCCAGAAAGTATGATTCACGATTTGGTATTAATGAAGTTAAATGCAGTCGGTTTGCGCGGCGCACACACTTTGATGCCTACGGAGTTGTCAGGCGGAATGGCGCGTAGAGTGGCGCTGGCTAGAGCAATTGCACTTGATCCGGATATTATGATGTATGACGAGCCGTTTGCTGGCTTAGATCCAATTTCGATGGCGGTTATTTGTGATTTAATTCGCACATTGAACGATGCCCTTGGTATTACCTCTATTGTGGTCACGCATGATGTGGAAGAAACATTCTCTTTTGCCGATTATATTTATTTTGTCGCGGATGGTGTGGTGGCGGCTGAAGGTACGCCAGAAGATTTGCGTCAATCAACATTGCCTTTTATCCATCAGTTTGTGCACGGTGAAAAAGATGGGCCTGTTCCGTTTCATTATCCAGCCGCTGATTACAAGCTAGATTTGTTGGGATAAGTTAAATAATGATACGTTCGAAAATTGTAATCGGTTTAGTCCGCGCTTTACGTAAGCTGGGTAGTGATTTTATCGAAAAAGTTTGGCGATTGGGTGCAGGAGCACGATTGTTTGGTCTAATGCTCCTCTCATCAGGAGAAAGCTTACGACGTTTTCGTTTGGTGATTCGAGAGGTTTATTTCACTGGGGTTATGTCCTTAGTGATTATTTCTGTATCCGCCTTTTTTGTCGGTATGGTGTTGGCGTTACAAGGTTACAATACTTTACAAAAATATGGTTCATCTGAGGCCATTGGTGTATTGGTTGCGTTAGCTTTGGTTCGTGAATTAGGGCCGGTTGTCACGGCACTATTGTTTGCTGGACGAGCAGGCACGGCCATAACAGCCGAAATTGGGTTAATGAAAGCAACTGAGCAACTAGCTGCTATGGAAATGATGGCCGTTAGTCCTATTTCACGGGTGATTGCACCAAGGTTTTGGGCGGGCGTCATTGCATTGCCAATATTGGCGGCGTTATTTTCTATGATTGGTATTTTAGGTGGCTATTTGGTTGCTGTACCATTGATTGGTGTCGATTCGGGTGCGTTTTGGTCGCAAATGCAAGCAAATGTGGACTGGCAATTTGATATTGTGAATGGCGTCATTAAAAGTATTGTATTTGGTATTGCATGCACGATGATTGCTTTGTTTGAAGGCTATGATGCACCGCCGACCGCTGAAGGTGTTAGTCGCGCGACTACAAGAACAGTGGTGACATCGTCATTGGTTGTATTGGCGCTGGATTTTGTATTAACTTCGTTTATGATTGTGTAAGAATAAGGGTGGAGCCGAGATGGAAAGAACAACGATAGATTTATGGGTGGGGATATTTGTTGCGCTAGGTGTCGCTGCGTTGCTCGGCTTAGCCATGAAAGTCGGCAATTTAACGACTAGTAATATTGGTGAAACCTATATGGTTGAAGCTGCTTTTGAGAATATTGGCGGCTTAAAACCACGTGCGCCAGTCAAAAGTGCTGGAGTTGTAGTCGGGCGTGTAGAAGGTATTCGATTTGATACTGAAAGCTATGAAGCGATTGTTAATTTAAATATTGATAAAAACTATCGTTTTCCTGCGGATACGTTTGCTAATATTTATACAGCGGGCTTATTGGGTGAGCAGTATATTGGATTAGAAGCGGGTGGCGATGAAGCAGTATTAAAAAATGGCGATAAAATTGTACAAACACAGGATGCTGTGGTGCTTGAGAAAATGATTAGCCAATTCTTGTATAACAAAGCATCAGAGCCAGCGGCAGAAGCGACAGCATCTACTGAATCAACCAAAACAGAAGATGATGCGTTAACGGATAATCCTTTGGATGACTTAGTTAATTAAGAGTCAGCTTTAGGTTTTTAAATACTATTAGGATATGAATATGTTGAAAAACTTTTTTATTGCGTTAAGTTTATTTTGTTTTGGCAGCGTTGCTTTTGCAATTGAGGCTCCTGACGCTCTAGTAAAACGGACAGCTGAAGATGTATTGGCGATTGTAAAGTCGGATGCAGATATTCAAGCGGGTAACCAAGCTAAAATTTTTGCGTTAGCAGAAGAGAAAATTTTACCTAACTTCAACTTTGAACGTGTATCGCGTTTGGTTTTAGGCAAAAATTGGACAAGAGCGACTGTAGAACAAAAAGCTAACTTTCAGAAAGAGTTCCGTACATTGCTTTTACGCACCTATGCAACTGCGCTATCCAAATATCAAGATCAAAAAATTGAGTTTTTACCATTACGAATGGCAGATGATGCTAAAACGGCTTCAGTAAAAACAAAAATTATACAAAATGGTGCACAGCCAATTCAGGTCGATTACTCTTTAGCACAAGAAGATAACGCATGGAAAGTATATGACATTGTGATTGAGGGCGTTAGCTTGGTGACGAACTACCGTGGTCAATTTTCACAAGAAGTGCGTCAAAATGGTTTAGATAGTTTAATCAAAAAGTTAGCAACTAAAAATGCTAACGCTGCTAAATAATTGTTTTGAATATTAAATGATGACTGCTATTACTCAAAATGCAAATCGTTGGGATGTCTCCGGAGACATTGGCATGGACAATGCTAATAGCTTGTTAGTAACAAGTAGGCGTTTGATGTTGACTGATGAAGCGGTAATTGATTTTGCTCAAGTTGGTGAAGTTGATACCTCTGCAGTTAGCTTGATGCTCGAGTGGCAACGAAGAGCGGTAGCAGAAAAAAAGCAAATTAAGTTTATCAATTTGCCTAAAAACCTCACTACGCTAACAACATTATATGGCGTTACAGAACTAATTGATTAGTCAAATTATTTAAAGCTTGGTTTTATACATCTTGACCCCATCTGCCTAAGATGGGGTTTCGTTTTATCGGCAGTTTATTTTGACTGCATTATTTTTTGAAAAGGTTAACTTGACGGTTCCAGCAATAAAAATAGAGAGTATTCAAAAGCAGTTTGGTTCTTTGCAGGCCTTAACAGGTATTGATTTAACTGTGCAGCAAGGTGAGTTTTTTGGTTTGCTTGGCCCAAATGGCGCAGGAAAATCGACGCTGATCAATATTCTTGCTGGATTGTTAAGACCAAGTGCTGGTAATGCAGCTATCATGGGTCACGATGTTGTGAATGACTATCAAGCCGCTAGGCAAGCATTAGGCGTTGTGCCGCAAGAGCTGGTATTTGATCCTTTCTTCAATGTGCGTGAAATGTTGCGATTCCAAGCGGGTTATTTTGGCCTCGGTAAAGAGAATGATGCTTGGGTTGATGAGATTATTGAGTCTCTTGGTTTAACTGATAAAGCGCATACTAATATGCGTAAATTATCTGGCGGAATGAAGCGGCGCGCATTGATTGCGCAAGCCTTGGCGCATAAACCGCCAGTCATCGTATTGGATGAGCCGACTGCTGGGGTTGATGTTGAACTTAGGCAGTTGATGTGGACTTTTGTTAAAAAGCTTAATAAAGAAGGTCATACGATTATTTTAACTACCCATTATTTGGAAGAGGCGCAAGAGTTGTGTTCACGTGTGGCGATGATGAAGCAGGGTGCTATCGTTGCCTTAGATACCACGGCCAACTTATTGAGTAAGTTTGCTGCCAAAAACCTTTGTATTACTTTGAAATCAGGCGTATTACCAGAAAGTTTGCGACCACTACTAAAAAAAGTTGAAGGTGCAACATTCACATTGGCGCTCACAGAGTTGAATCAAGTAGAGTTTGCCTTAAGTGAGTTGCGCAAAACACATGCCGAAATCGACGATATGCAATTAATTGAAGCAGATTTAGAAGATGTTTTTTTATCGTTAGTGGGTGGCGCATGACTTTGATTAATAAGCAAACAAGAGGCGTTTATACGCTTTTTAAAAAAGAAGTCTTACGATTTTGGCGCGTTGCTTTCCAAACCATTGCTTCACCTGTTATTACTGCTTTACTTTATTTACTGATTTTTTCGCATGTATTAGAAGGTCGAGTGCAAGTATATGGCGATGTGCCATATACCGCCTTTTTGATTCCTGGATTAATCATGATGTCGTTATTGCAGAATGCATTTGCTAATAGCTCCTCGAGCTTGGTGCAATCAAAAGTAATGGGCAATATTATTTTTGTGTTATTAACACCATTAACCTATTTACAATTCTTTTTAGCTTTTTTAGCTGCGGCGATCGTCCGCGGTTTAATTGTCGGTTTGAGTATTTACTTAGTCGCACTTTTCTTTGTAGATTTGCCACTTGTGCATGTGGGTTGGGTGATTACTTTTGCTATTTTAGGCAGTGCTTTGCTAGGGACATTTGGCATTATTGCAGGCATCTGGTCGGATCGATTCGACCAAATGGCTGCGTTTCAAAACTTTGTGATTATGCCGCTGACTTTTTTATCTGGCGTTTTTTATTCAATCCACTCTCTGCCGCCGATTTGGCAGACTATCTCTAAATTCAATCCATTCTTTTACATGATAGATGGCTTTCGATACGGATTTTTCGGTAAAGGTGACATTTCTCCTTGGATGAGTTTTTTTGTTGTTTCGACGTTTTTAGTCCTTTTAGTACTGTTGAGCTTAAAAATGCTAAAATCTGGTTATAAATTACGTGGTTAGTTAGGGTAAATGTGTTAAGTGCATCGCAATTAGAAAGTTATATTACCGCTCATTTAGCGTGTGATTACATTAAAGTGTTAGGAGATGATGGTACGCATTTTGAAGCGATTATCGTCAGCCCAGCGTTTGAAGGCAAAAATATGATACAGCAGCATCAGCTGGTGTATGCAGCATTAGGGGATCGTATGCGCGCAGAAATACATGCGCTATCCATGCGAACGCTAACACCTGAAAAATGGGCAGAAATTAATAAGTAAATGATTAAATAGGAAAAAATATGGATATCCAAGCAAAAATCAAAGAAACAGTCACCAGTAACCCAGTTGTGCTTTACATGAAGGGCAATCCGAAATTTCCGCAATGCGGTTTTTCAAACCTTGCCACGCAAGTGTTAGATGCTTGTGAAGCGCAGTATATTGCAATCGACGTACTGCAGGACCAAGACGTTCGTGAAGGGATTAAGGCGTACGCAAGTTGGCCAACGATTCCGCAACTCTACGTAAATGGCGAGTTCGTTGGCGGTTCTGACATTATCAAAGCGATGTATGAAAGTGGTGAGTTACAAACCTTGTTAGCTGGTGTTAAGTAATTGGATAAGTTAATTATTCAAGGCGGCATACCGCTGCATGGTGAAATCATTGTCTCTGGTGCTAAAAATGCAGCCCTCCCAATTTTATGCGCTTCATTATTAGCAGAAACGCCATTAGAGTTAAGCAGTGTTGCGGCGTTGAAAGACATTGATACTACACTCAAACTACTTGATATCATGGGCGTTAAAGTCACACGCAATGCGGATAAAGTGAAGTTGGATGCGAGTGAGGTCACTTCTTTTGAAGCGACTTACGAAATGGTGAAAACCATGCGAGCCTCTATTCTAGTTTTAGGCCCGTTGTTGGCAAGATTTGGTAGTGCGCGCGTTTCATTGCCTGGCGGTTGTGCAATTGGTTCTCGACCAGTCGATTTGCATATTAAAGGCTTGCAAGCCATGGGGGCGGCGATTCATATCACGCATGGTTATATTCAAGCCAGCACACTACATTTGCCGAATCGTCGCTTGCAAGGTGCTCGCTATTATATGGATATGGTCACTGTAACAGGCACAGAGAATCTGATGATGGCAGCGGCGCTCGCTACAGGAACAACCATATTAGAAAATGCTGCAAAAGAACCGGAAGTGGTTGATTTGGCAGTCTGTTTGAATAAAATGGGCGCCAATATTAAAGGCGCTGGTACCGATGTGATTACCATCGAAGGCGTCGAAAAACTGAATGGCGCAAGTCATAATATTGTTTGCGATCGGATTGAAGCGGGTACTTATATGGTTGCCGCAGCAATGACGGGTGGTCAAGTTAAGCTGAAGAATGTGCAAGCTGATTTGCTGGATGCTGTGATTGATAAATTACGCGAAGCAGGTGCTGAAGTCACCGTTGATGGAGAAACAATCACGGTTAAGAGTGACGGAAAGTTAAAAGCCGTTAATATCCGAACGGCGCCGCATCCTGCCTTTCCAACCGATATGCAAGCGCAATTTATGGCGATGAACGCGATGGCTGAAGGTGTGTCAAAAGTGACCGAAACGATTTTTGAAAATCGCTTTATGCATGTGCAAGAGTTGCAGCGCTTAGGCGCTGATATCAGCATTGATGGCAATACGGCTTTAGTTCAAGGCGTATCGCATTTAGATGGCGCTACGGTGATGGCAACCGACTTACGTGCTTCGGCAAGCTTAGTATTGGCTGGTTTAGTGGCGAGAGGTGAGACTATCATTGAACGCATCTACCATTTAGACCGCGGTTACGAGTTTTTGGAAGATAAGCTGACTGCTTTAGGCGCCAAGGTCAAAAGAGCGCATTAATTAGAGAAAATATATGATTACCATTGCTTTATCTAAAGGCAGAATATTTGATGAAACGGCACCTTTATTGGCTGCGGCAGGCATACATTCAACAGAAGAGCCTGGCTCTTCAAGAAAACTGATCTTAGGAACGAATCGAGAAGATGTGCGTCTGATTATTGTACGCGCATCCGATGTACCAACTTATGTGCAATATGGTGCTGCCGATATTGGGATTGCTGGCAAAGATGTTTTAGATGAGCATGGCGGTGATGGCTTGTATCAACCGTTAGATTTGCAAATAGCTAAGTGCAAAATGATGGTTGCTGTACGTAAAGGCTTTGATTATGAAGCGGTTATTCGCCAAGGTGCACGATTAAAAGTAGTCACTAAGTATGTTAAAACTGCCCGCGAGCATTTTGCTGAAAAAGGGATGCATGTTGATTTGATTAAACTCTATGGATCAATGGAACTGGGTCCGTTAGTAGGTCTTGCAGATGCGATTGTGGATTTAGTCAGCACGGGCGGTACGTTGAAGGCTAATAATTTAGAGGCTGTCGAGCATGTGGGTGATGTGAGTTCGCGCTTAATTGTGAATCAAGCATCATTAAAATTAAAGCGTTCTTCACTGCAGCCCATATTGGACGATTTTACGCGTGCAGTTGCCAATAATGTAGAAACAAATAAATAGGTTAAGTATGAAGATTCGACGTTTATCGACAAAAGACAAGGACTTTGATGCCGCGTTAAAAGCGTTGCTAGCTTTTGAGACAGCGCAAGATGACAAGATTGATACAGTTGTCGCTGCTATTTTAAAAGATGTAAAAACCCGAGGAGATGCGGCTGTCTTGGAATATACCAACCGTTTTGACAATACAGATGCCAGCAGTCTTGCTGAGCTTGAAATTGACAAAGCAGAGTTGCAAGCGGCATTAAATGGATTGCCAGAAAGTCAGCGTGAGGCACTGCAAGCTGCCGCGGATCGCGTGCGTCAATATCATGAAAAACAAGTGATGCAATCATGGAGTTATACCGAAGCAGATGGTACTTTACTTGGACAGCAAGTAACGCCTTTGGATCGAGTTGGATTATATGTGCCCGGTGGAAAAGCCGCTTACCCTTCTAGTGTGTTAATGAATGCAATTCCAGCAAAAGTAGCAGGGGTTAAAGAATTAATCATGGTGGTACCAACACCAAATGGCGAAAGAAATGCGTTGGTGCTAGCTGCTGCAGCCATTTCTGGTGTTGACCGAGTATTTTGTATTGGTGGTGCACAAGCAGTTGGCGCATTAGCTTATGGAACAGAAACGGTACCGCAAGTGGATAAAGTAACCGGCCCAGGTAACGCGTATGTCGCAGCGGCAAAACGCCGAGTATTTGGGGTGGTAGGCATTGATATGGTGGCAGGACCGTCTGAAATCTTGGTAATTTGTGATGGAAAAACGGATCCAGATTGGATTGCAATGGACTTGTTTAGCCAAGCTGAACATGACGAGTTAGCGCAGTCTATTTTGTTATCGCCAGATGCAGCCTTTTTGGACAAAGTGGAAGCAAGCATGCAAAAGCTAGTACAAGAAATGCCGCGCAAAGACATTATTAGCACTTCCATTACGGATAGAGGCGCGCTGATTTTGGTCGAAAGCTTAGATGAAGCGATTGAAATTAGTAATTATATAGCGCCTGAACATTTAGAATTATCGGTTGAAGACCCGTTACCAATGAGTAAAAAAATTAAGCATGCGGGTGCCATCTTTATGGGGCGCGATACTTGTGAAGCTTTGGGCGATTATTGCGCAGGACCAAACCACGTATTGCCAACCTCACGTACAGCGCGTTTTAGTTCGCCTTTAGGTGTTTATGATTTTCAAAAACGCTCAAGCTTGATTATGGTTTCAAGTGACGGTGCACAAAAACTAGGTAAAATCGCATCGACATTGGCTTATGGTGAAAGCTTACAGGCACATGCAAGATCCGCCGAATATAGACTGAAATGAAAGTAAAAGCATGAGCCAATATTGGAGTGGTATTGTTCATGAGTTGACGCCTTATGTGCCAGGCGAGCAGCCTAAAGTGCAAGACTTAATTAAGTTGAACACTAACGAAAATCCTTATGGGCCGAGCCCTAAAGCCATTGCTGCAATTACAGCAGAGGCGACGGATGCTTTAAGGCTATATCCAGATCCAAACTCCGAACGATTAAAAACAGTGATTGCTGACTACCATGGTTTATCAGCATCGCAAGTATTTGTAGGAAATGGTTCTGATGAAGTATTGGCGCATGTGTTTCAAGCACTATTAAAGCATTCACGGCCGCTACTTTTTCCTGATATTACTTACAGCTTTTACCCCGTTTATTGTGGTTTGTATGGCATTGAATATGAAATGCTGCCACTTGATCGGTATTTTGAAATTAATATTCATGATTACGACCGACCAAATGGAGGGATTATTTTTCCTAATCCCAATGCACCAACAGGCATCCCATTAGACTTAGATAAAGTTGAAGCGATATTACAAAAAAATCGACACTCTGTCGTGGTTGTCGATGAAGCTTATGTGGATTTTGGTACTGAATCTGCAGTGCGTTTAATTAACGCATATCCCAATTTATTAGTCACACAAACCTTATCTAAAGCTCGATCGCTAGCTGGACTGCGAGTTGGTTTTGCACTCGGCCACCCAGATTTAATAGAAGCATTAACACGCGTTAAGGATAGTTTTAATTCTTATCCAATTGATCGATTGGCTGAAGCTGGCGCTATAGCAGCGATGCAAGATGTTGATTATTTTGAAGCGATGCGAGAAAAAGTGATTGCAGCGCGTGAGCTACTGGTGAAACAAATGGAAGCGATTGGATTTGTCATATTGCCCTCTGGTGCTAACTTTATTCTTGCCAAACATCCTGCGATTGACGGAGAAGCGTTGGCAGAAAAGCTCCGTCAGGAGCGCATTATCGTACGACATTTTAAAAAACCTAAACGAATTGCACCGTTTGTCCGGATTACGATTGGAACTGAGCTGCAAATGGCACAGTTGTTGAAGGCATTAACATTTATTGTGTCGATATAAACTAATTTTATCCAATATGCGCTAAGGATTTGTATTTAAATGCGACTAAATTGTTGAAATTATCTGTTAAATGCGGTTATGATGTCGGAATATACACTTAAGTCCATTTAATGTGGTGTTGTTAAGTGGATACAAAATTAAATTTTAATTGTTTTAATCGAACAAACTCGGAGGAAGACTTATCATGGCACAAACCCAGATGGCATTAGATTCACTAGACTTTGACGCAACAGTAGCGCTAGCTGCTAAAGTTGCACCACATGTTGATATTTTAGAAATCGGTACACCATGCATTAAGCATAACGGTATTGAGTTGTTAAAAACGCTACGCGCAAAATTCCCAAATAACAAAATCTTAGTTGATTTGAAAACGATGGATGCTGGTTTCTACGAAGCTGAGCCATTCTACAAAGCTGGTGCAGACATCTGTACAGTATTGGGTACTGCAGATATCGGTACAATCAAAGGTGTAATTGATGTTGCTAACAAATACGGCAAAATGGCGCAAGTTGATTTAATCAATGTTAAAGATAAAAAAGCACGCACATTAGAAGTCGTTAAACTAGGTGCACACATTATCGGTGTTCACACTGGTCTAGATCAGCAAGCTGCTGGTCAAACACCATTTGGCGATTTAGCAATGGTAACTGGCTTAAAAACTGGTGCTAAAGTATCTGTAGCTGGCGGTGTTAAAGCATCGACAGCAGCTCAAGTTGTTGAGGCAGGTGCTGATATCGTTGTAGCAGGTGCTGCTATTTACGGTGCTGCTGATCCTGCTGCTTCTGCAGCTGAAATCACAGGTATCGTACATGCAGGCAACGCTAGTGCAGGCGGTATGAAATGGTTACCATGGGTAATCATTGCTGGTGCTGTGTTATTAGGTTTATACCTACTAAACGGTGGTTCAGCTGATCAAGCAGTTGAAGCTACTGGTACAACAATGGAAGAAGTTAGTGAAACAACTGATGCAGCAATGGAAGATGCTGGTGCTACTGTAACTGAAGCAGCTGATGCAGCTGCTGAAGCAACTAATGATGCTGCTGAAGCAACTGGTGATGCATTGGTAGAAGCTGGCGAAGCTGTTAATGATGCAGTTGAAGAAGCAAAATCTGAGTAATTACTTAAGGTGATTGTAAAAGCCGACCATAGGTCGGCTTTTTTTATTGCATTTTTGCGCAAGGCTGCGAGATTGGGTTAAAATGCACTTCAAATCTTTGAAATTAATTATAGTTTTACTTTAATCCTATGCGTCAAGCCGAAGTTACCCGCGATACTCTAGAAACACAAATTACAGTCTCTATCAATATAGATGGCACTGGCAAATCACAATTTGAAACTGGCATAGGGTTTTTAGATCACATGCTAGATCAGGTCGCTCGTCATGGCATGATGGACATCAGTGTAAAAGCCAAAGGTGATTTGCATATTGATGCACACCACACGGTTGAAGATATTGGCATCACCTTAGGACAAGCTTTTCTAAAAGCACTTGGGGATAAAAAAGGGATTAATCGTTACGGACATGCTTATGTGCCGCTTGACGAGGCGCTTTCACGTGTTGTACTCGATTTGTCTGGTCGTCCAGGATTAGCGTTTAATTGCGAATTCACGCGTGCGGCAATTGGAGAGTTTGATGTGGATTTATTTCATGAGTTTTTCCAAGGATTCACCAACCATGCGCTAGTGACATTGCATGTGGATAACTTAAAAGGTCATAACTCACACCATCAAGCTGAAACCATTTTCAAGGCATTCGGACGTGCATTACGTATGGCAGTGACCGCTGACGAACGCATGGCGGGCGTCATGCCTTCCACAAAAGGTGTGCTGTAAACTCAATTTCTCTGTTGTGAATTAAATGAAAAAAATAGATATCGCCGTGGTTGATTATGGCATGGGGAATTTAAAATCCGTGTCAAAAGCTATCGAGCATGTTGCTCTTAATAAAAAGATAGTAGTCACTAGCGATCCTCAAGAGATTAGCGTTGCAGACCGTGTTGTGTTCCCAGGTCAAGGCGCAATGCCTGAATGTATGCAGGAGCTAGATGCACGTGGCTTGCGCGAGGCGGTTATCAATGCTGCTAAGAACAGACCTTTCCTAGGTATTTGCATTGGTTTGCAGATGCTATTTGACCATTCTGAAGAAGGCGACGTTAACGGTTTAGGCTTATTTCAAGGTAATGTAAAAAAGTTTGCACTTGAAAATAAAAGTGATGCTTTAGGCCACAAATTAAAAGTACCGCACATGGGTTGGAATCAAGTTTACCAAGGTGGTCAATCGCATATGATGTGGAACAATATTGCCAATGGTGAACGTTTTTATTTTGTCCACAGTTATTACGTTAGTCCGGTAGTCAATAGTTGCAGTGTTGGATTTGGCGAGTATCCTGAACGCTTTACCTGTGCGGTTGCAAGAGATAATATTTTTGCAGTACAGTTTCATCCTGAAAAAAGTGCACATGCAGGATTGCAATTGCTAAGCAATTTTGTAAACTGGAAACCTTAATAATCATTTATTTTTTTGAGTAAGTTACTAATAATATTATGTTAATAATCCCAGCAATTGATCTTAAAGACGGACATTGTGTGCGTCTCAAACAAGGCGACATGGAAGCATCAACCGTCTTTTCAGAAGACCCTGGTGCAATGGCTAAACATTGGCTAGACCAAGGTTGTGAGCGTTTACACTTAGTAGATTTAAACGGTGCCTTTGCAGGTAAGCCAGTGAATGAAATGGCAATCAAGTCTATTGTTGGTGCCATCGGCGGTCAAATACCAATTCAACTTGGCGGTGGTATTCGTGATTTAGATACCATAGAACGTTATTTAGATAACGGGATTGACTTTGTGATTCTAGGCACAGCTGCTGTTAAAAATCCAGGCTTCTTACACGAAGCTTGTTATGCTTTTCCAGGCCAAGTGATTGTTGGTTTGGATGCTAAAGATGGCAAGGTTGCAGTAGATGGATGGTCAAAATTAACTGGTCACGATGTGATTGATTTGGCGAAAAAATATGAAGATTATGGTGTCAGCTCCATTGTGTATACAGACATTGGCCGTGATGGCATGATGACGGGGGTTAACATTGAGGCAACGGTTGCATTGGCGCAAGCTTTAAATATTCCTGTTATTGCTTCTGGCGGTGTAACTAATTTAGACGATGTGCGTAAGCTTTGCGCAGTTGAAAATGAAGGCATTATTGGTACGATTACTGGTCGCGCAATTTATGAAGGCTCATTAGACTTTGCAGCTGCGCAAGCGCTAGCGAATGAGTTGTCTGTCAATGCTCGCTAAACGCATTATTCCTTGTATGGACGTCACGGCTGGCCGTGTTGTTAAAGGGGTTAATTTTTTAGAATTGCGTGATGCTGGTGATCCTGTAGAAATTGCCAAACGGTATGATGATCAAGGTGCTGATGAGCTGACATTTCTTGATATCACGGCAACTTCAGATGAGCGTGATCTTATTTTGCATATTATTGAAGAAGTGGCTAGTCAAGTATTTATCCCGTTAACCGTAGGTGGTGGCGTGCGTGAGGTGGATGATGTGCGCAGATTGCTAAATGCTGGTGCTGATAAAGTAAGTATTAATACAACGGCTGTCTTTAATCCACAAATGGTTGCAGATGCAACAGCGCGCTTTGGTTCGCAATGTATTGTTGTCGCGATTGATGCCAAAAAAGTAGATAACCAGCCGTTTGAGTGGGAGGTATTTACACATGGTGGTCGTAAGCCAACCGGTTTAGATGCTGTTGCTTGGGCAAAAAAAATGGTTGAGTTGGGGGCGGGCGAATTATTAGTGACAAGCATGGATAGAGATGGCACTAAAATTGGATTTAATAATGAACTTAATCGTGCAATTTCAGATGCTGTAGCAGTGCCGCTAATCGCCTCAGGAGGCGTTGGTAATTTGCAGCATTTAGTCGATGGTATCAAGATCGGTGGTGCCGATGCCGTGTTGGCAGCCAGTATTTTTCACTACGGAGAATACACAGTGAGTGAGGCAAAAGCCTATATGCAAGCACACAACATAGAAGTAAGGTTGTAAAATCAACAAATGAATTGGCTTGATAAAATACAATGGGATGAAAGTGGGCTTGTTCCTGTTATTACACAGGAACATAACAGCGGCAAAGTATTGATGTTCGCTTGGATGAACCGTGAAGCGTTGACGCTGACCAATGAAACTAAGCGTGCTGTTTATTGGTCGCGTTCACGCCAAAAATTATGGCACAAAGGTGAAGAGTCGGGTCACGCCCAATTAGTGCATGAAATTCGCTTAGATTGTGATGAAGACGTTGTGTTAATTATCGTTGAGCAAATCGGTGGTATCGCTTGCCATACCGGAAGACATAATTGCTTTTTCAAAAAATTAGACGATGGGCAGTGGCAAATAGACCAGCCTGTGATTAAAAATCCTGAAGATATTTATAAGCCAATTGCATGAGTGATATATTAAATCGATTGTCAGCGTTATTAGAGCAGCGTAAAGCGGCCGACCCTAGCTCGTCTTATGTTGCCAAATTGTACGCAAAAGGCATGGATAGTATTCTTAAAAAAATTGGTGAAGAAGCCACCGAAACGGTGATTGCTGCCAAAGGTGGTAATAAACAAGAGATTATTTATGAAACGGCAGACTTATGGTTTCATACACTAGTCATGTTAGCGAAGGCTGATTTAAAGCCGCAGGATATTTTAGATGAGCTTGCAAGGCGAGAAGGCTTGTCGGGAATCGATGAAAAAAATGCTCGTTCAAAAGATTGATCCAAGTTTTAAAAGCATAAGGCGAATAACATGACGGCAGATTGTCTTTTTTGTAAAATCATTGCGGGTAATATCCCTGCAACTACACTCTATGAAGATGATGATGTGATTGTGTTTAATGATATTAAACCAATGGCAAAAATTCACTTTTTAATTGTACCCAAGTTGCATTTAGAGAGTTTAAACAGTTGCGATGTTTCGCATCAGCAGTTATTAGGAAAGATGTTGTTATTAGCACCTAAGTTAGCAGCAGAACTAGGTTTGCAAGGTTTTAAAACCTTAATTAATACTGGACGCGAAGGCGGCCAAGAGGTTTTTCATATACACATACATGTTTTTGGTGGCCGCTTGCCAAATACGTAAAATTGAGGAGATTGAAATGGGTGCATTTAGTTTATGGCATTGGTTAATAGTGCTATTGATTGTAGTTTTAGTATTCGGTACAAAGAAACTACGTAACATGGGTAGTGATGTTGGTGGTGCAGTGAATGAGTTTAAAAAAGCCATGAAAGATAATGGCACTGATGATCGCTCAGATAAAACTGGTACGACTATTGAAGGTGAAGTTACAGAAAAAACTGAGCATTAATATGCCAAGCGATTATCATTATGTTTGATATTTCTTTTGCAGAATTGATGATCATTGCCGTCGTGGGGCTATTGGTCATCGGACCAGATAAGCTGCCACAAGTAGCGCGTACAGTGGGCGCTTTTATGGGGCGTTTGCAACGCTATGTTGCGCAAGTGAAAGAAGAAGTCAATCGTGAAGCGCGGTTTGATGACTTGCAAAACTTGCAGCGAGAAATCCAAGCAGGCGCTAACCAAGTTAAGACAAGTATCATGGATGGCGCCAATTCAGTGCGCGCAACCATCGACTCTATTGAAGAGAACGTTAAGCCGAAGCCGAAATCTAAAAGAACCGTCTCCCCAGTTAAAAGTACGGCCATGAAGTCTACGGCTGAGAAATTAGCTCTTGAAAAACTACCTGCGCAAGCAGCAAAAAAAACCGTTAAACGAGTCTTAACAAAATCAACACAAAAAATCGAAAAGGCTTAAGTGATGACGCCTACAGAGTCACTCATTTCACATTTAATTGAACTGCGTAATCGATTGCTAAAAGTCGTCGTGGGCATGCTGCTGGTGTTCATAGGCTTATTTCCATTTGCTAACAAAGTATATGCTTTGCTTGCCGCGCCAATGCTGGATAAATTGCCAGAAGGCACACAAATGATTGCAACTGCTGTTGTAACACCTTTTTTTGTGCCGATGAAAGTCGCGATGATGGCGGCATTCTTAATCTCATTACCGCATACCTTGTATCAGCTTTGGATGTTTGTGGCACCAGGCTTGTACGCCCATGAAAAAAAGCTGATGCTACCAGCCATTATTGTCAGTAGTTTGCTCTTTCTAGGCGGAATGGCGTTTGCTTATTTTTTGGTATTTCCAGTTGTCTTTTCTTTTATTGTCGGCAGCGCGCCAGTCGGCGTAGCCGTAATGACTGATATTGCTGAATATTTAGACTTTGTCATGACGTTGTTTTTAGCTTTTGGCTTTGCATTTGAGGTGCCAGTTGCCGTGGTGTTAATGGCACATTTTGGCTGGGTCAATGTATCGCAATTGAGAGAAGTGCGTGGCTACGTGATTGTAGGCGCATTTGTACTGGCGGCAATTTTCACGCCACCAGATATTATTTCTCAATTTATGTTAGCTATCCCACTTTGGCTATTGTATGAAGCAGGCATCTTATTTGTAAGGCTGACTCAGCGCAAAAGCAATAGTATCCACGCCAATCCATAAATAATTACTCAGTAGGCGGTGCAGGTCGTTTTCCAATCAGTATCTTAATATCGATTTTTTTCTGAGCGCGAACGATTTTTAACTTGGCATTTTTATTCGGTTCAAGTACCGCTATAAGATTTAACATCGTTGCACTATTGATGACAGGTTTGTCATTGATCGCAACTAACACATCGCCAGCTTTCAATCCTGCACGGTCTGCGGGGCTATTTGCTAATACGCCGGCGACTAATGCACCTGATGCGGAGGATAAGCCAAAAGATTCAGCCAATTCTGGTGTTAAGTTCTGGGCTTCAACGCCCACCCAGCCCCTGGTAACAGTGCCTTCTTTTGCTATTTGTTCGATGACTTGTTTAGCGATACTAATAGGAATAGCAAAGCCGATTCCCATGCTGCCACCGTTGCGAGAATAAATGGCGCTATTAATACCAACAAGATTGCCACCAGTGTCAATAAGTGCGCCACCAGAGTTGCCTGGGTTTATCGAGGCGTCGGTTTGGATAAAGTTTTCGTAAGTATTAATGCCTAAATGATTGCGACCAAGTGCGCTGACAATACCTTGCGTAACGGTTTGACCAACGCCGAAAGGATTGCCTATAGCAAGCACAATATCGCCGACATCTAATTTATCCGAACTTGCAAAAGTAATGGAAGGTAAGTTTTTTGCATCCACTTGTAACAATGCTAAATCTGATTCTGGATCTGCGCCAACTAGTGTTGCCGATAACTTTCTGCCATCCGCTAATGCGACTTCAATGGCATCTGCTGATGTGACGACATGGTTATTAGTTAAGATTAATCCATCTTGACTAACGATAACGCCGCTTCCAAGACTGTTGTCAGAAGGCACTTCTTGCTCGCCCCCTTCCTCGTCTTCTTGGTCGCCAAAAAAGTGCTTGAATAATGGATCATCCATAAACTGTTGATGCGGATTGACATTTTTACTAGACGTAAAAATATTGACAACGGCGGGCATCGCCTTTTTGGCGGCACCACTGTAAGTGCCGGCAGGCTTAGGGGATTCCTCTAATGTTGCTTGCTTAATGACAATTGGTTTTTGATTAAATTTCAGTAAATCCAGCTTGAATGTCTGCAGCATAAATAAAATACCCAAACAGACAGTGACTGTTTGAGTAAATATGAGCCATATTTTTCGCATATTTTTAGGGTTTAGTTTAAGAATTGTTTAGTATAGGCGAAAACCGATTAATTATTAACAATTAAGGATAGGTCTCATGCAGTTAAGTGAACTCAATCGCTATTTAACTCAATTTTTACAGCCAGAAAAATTTAGTGATTATTGTCTAAATGGTTTGCAAGTCGAAGGTAGGCCTGAGGTAAATAAAATTATCACTGGAGTGACTGCGAGCTTAGCACTACTTGAGCGCGCACAAGCAGTCAATGCCGATGCAATCTTAGTGCATCATGGCTATTTTTGGCGTGGTGAATCACAGACAATAACAGGCATTAAAATGCGGAGGCTGAAATTTTTATTGGCTAACGAACTTAATCTTTTTGCTTATCATTTGCCATTAGACGCCCACCAGGAAATTGGTAATAATGTCATGCTCGGTGAAGTGTTAGGTTTAAAAATAGCAGGCTGGTTAGATGATAAAAAGATGATTGCATGGTCCATACTGGCACAGGTGCAATCATTGCAAATGATCGCTGATATGGTTAGTGCTAAGTTAAATAGACAAGTACAGTTTGTAGGAGAAGCAAGTAAAAAGGTACGAACAGTCGCATGGTGCACAGGCGCGGCGCAGGATTATATTGAGCAGGCAATTAACGCTGACATTGATGTTTTTATTAGTGGTGAAATTTCAGAGCGAACGGTTCATCTGGCACGCGAGTCAGATACTACTTATATTGCTGCGGGACATCACGCAACAGAACGCTATGGTATTAAAGCGCTAGGTATGCATTTGGCAGAGAACTTGGCTATAGAGCATGACTTTATTGATATAGATAATCCAGTTTAATTAATAATAATCAATGACCTATAGAATATTATTTGGATTAATGATTTTAAAAATGTATAATCGCGAGTATTCTTATTGTATTCAATCATGCTTCAAAAGAGCAAGTAAAGGAAGTGGATGTCAGATTCAGAGAAAGAGAAGTCAGTGAAAAGTGGCGTGCTGTCGTTTCAGGAACCATCTCAGGTTGATAAAGAAAAAAGACAGTTTTTAGTAGTAGCAACTGCAGCAGTTGGCGCTGCTGGCGCTGCGACTGTAGCAATTCCTTTTGTTGGCAGCATGTTGCCAAGTGAGCGTGCAAAAGCAGCTGGCGCGCCCGTAGAGGTGGATGTCAGTGACATCGCACCTGGTCAAATCAAAACAGCAGAATGGCGTGGTCAGCCAGTGTGGATTATTAAGCGCACTGATGAAATGACGGCAGAGTTGCCTAAACATAATGATCAATTGTCAGATCCTATGTGTGAGGTGACTTCTCAGCAGCCTGCTTATTGTCAAAATGCAGACCGATCTATTAAGCCAAACATCGGCGTGGTTGTGGGTATTTGCACCCATTTGGGCTGTTCGCCAACTGCAAAATTAGAAATGGGTGGCGATATGGGCGATGGTTGGACAGGTGGTTTTTATTGCCCATGTCACGGTTCCAAGTTCGATTTAGCAGGCCGTGTTTTCAAAGGCTCTCCTGCGCCGACCAACTTGGTGGTTCCACCTCATTCCTATACTGATGAGAATACGTTGATGATCGGTATTGATACTGAGATGGAGGCGTAACAAAATGGTTGATAATAAGCAAAAAGCAAGTGCAGTCGTTACTAATGTTGTCGGCTGGGTAGATCGTCGATTCCCATTGACTAGTACACTGAAAGCACACATAACGGAATATTATGCACCAAAGAATTTTAACTTTTGGTATTTCTTTGGCTCGTTAGCGATGTTGGTTTTGGTGATGCAAATTTTGACAGGCATCTTCTTAACTATGCACTATAAGCCTTCTGCAACTGAAGCATTCGCCTCAGTGGAATACATAATGCGTGACGTGTTTGGCGGTAATATTATTCGCTATATGCACTCAACCGGCGCCTCTATGTTTTTTGTAGTCGTGTATTTGCATATGTTCAGAGGCATCATTTATGGTTCTTATAGAACGCCACGTGAGTTAATTTGGCTATTTGGCGTTGGCATATTCTTAACGCTAATGGGTGAGGCTTTCTTTGGCTATTTATTGCCTTGGGGACAAATGTCCTATTGGGGCGCACAGGTGATTACTAGCTTGTTTGGTACTGTTCCGTTTATAGGACCAGATTTAATGGAGTGGCTGCGTGGTGACTTCTTAACCTCTGATGCAACACTAAACCGCTTTTTTGCATTCCATGTCATTGCATTACCTATGGTTCTGTTGGGCTTGGTCATGGTGCATTTGGTTGCTTTGCATGAGGTTGGCTCCAACAATCCAGATGGCGTGGAAATTAAAGAGAACAAAGATAAGAAAACGGGCATTCCTTTGGATGGCATTCCTTTTCATCCTTACTACACCGTGAAAGATCTTGTCGGTGTTGTGGTGTTTTTGATGGTGTTTGCCGCTATTGTGTTTTTTGCGCCAGAAATGGGTGGTTATTTCCTAGAGCATAATAATTTTATTCCAGCTGATCCGCTTAAAACGCCAGAGCATATTGCGCCAGTTTGGTATTTCACGCCTTACTATTCGATTCTGCGTGCAGTGCCGCCAGTGTTGAACTCTCAGTTCCCTGGCGTTGCAGCAATGGGTTTATCAGTAGTGGTGTTTGCTTTCTTACCTTGGTTGGATAAGAGCCCAGTTAAGTCGATTCGTTATCGTGGTAGCTTGTACAAGCGTTGGTTAGCAGCATTTGTAGTGAGCTTTATTGTGTTGGGTTATTTAGGCACGGAGCCTTCAAATGTATGGGGTCAATTTGGCGCATGGGCAGGCGGTGCCGATCGCGCAACAGTTGTTGCCCGTATTTTTGCGCTAATTTACTTTTTATTCTTTTTGTTAATGCCGTGGTATACCGCGCGAGACAAAACCAAACCTGTACCAGAAAGAGTGACGTATTAACATGAAAAAGCTATTAGTTATTATTGCGCTTTTGCCGATGATTGCCTTTGCAAATACAGCGGCCGTTCTGAAATCAGCGCCGATAGATCCGTCCGATCAGGCTTCGCTACAGCGAGGTGCGCGTACCTTTATTAACAACTGTTTGAACTGCCATAGTGCAAACTATATGCGCTATAACCGTTTAGTTGATATTGGCTTAACTGAAAAAGAGATTAAAGAAAACCTAGTGTTTGCAGGTGATAAAGTTGGCGACACGATGCGGATTGCGATGGATCCGCAAGATGCAAAAAAATGGTTTGGTGTTACACCGCCTGATTTGACTGTTGAAGTGAGAGCGCGCGGGGTTGATTGGCTATATGCTTACATGCGCGGTTTCTATAAAGATGAAACCACGCCTAGCGGTTGGAATAACATCGTTTTTGATAAAGTGGCGATGCCACACGTTTTTTATCAACAACAAGGGGAACAAATTCTCAATCACGACACGCATGAGTTGGAATTGGTTAAACCTGGTCGTTTAAATCCAGCAGAGTACGATGCTTTTATTGCAGATTTAACCAACTATATGGCGTTTATGGCAGAGCCTGCTAAAGGGGAAATGAAGAGTTTAGGTATTTGGGTATTGTTGTTTTTGGGTGTGTTGCTTGTATTAACAAAGAAAATTAAAGCGGCTTACTGGAAAGACATTAAACAAGATTAATAACAAACGCTTACGATTGATCAATAGATAAGCGTATTTGAGGGTGAAGTAATTATGATGAAATTATATTCAGGCTCGGTTGACCCATTCAGTCACCGTTGCCGTATTGTGTTGTTTGAAAAAGGCATGGATTTTGAGGTGATCGATGTTGATTTGGCTAATAAGACCGAAGATCTTGCTGTGTTAAATCCTTACGGAGATGTGCCTGTGTTGGTTGAGCGTGATTTGGTATTGTCAGAAGCCAATATCATCAATGAATATATTGATGAGCGTTTTCCACATCCGCAGTTAATGCCAGCAGATCCTGTCATGCGTGCACGAGCAAGACTTTTTCTGCATAACTTTGAGCAAGACTTGTTTAGTCACATAAAAGATTTGGAATCAGAAGAAGAAGAGCGTGTTGTTAAAGCACGTAAGATTGTGCGTGATAACTTAACGCAATTAGTGCCTATTTTTAGCAAGCGCGATTATTTGCTTGGTGATGACTATTCCATGTTAGATGTCGCAGTGACACCTTTATTATGGCGTTTGGAGCATTATGGGATTGAGATGCCAAATCAAGCTTCGCCATTATTGAAATATGCTGAACGCTTATTTTCACGTCCATTGTATGCAGATGCAATGACACCTTCAGAAAAAGTAATGCGTCGATAGTCATGGCAGATACGTTAGGGCCAACTAAACCATATATGGTACGTGCTATTCACGAATGGTGCGTCGACAATGCATTAACGCCACATCTCTTAGTTGTGGTTAACGCGCAGACAAAAGTGCCAAAAGCATTTGTCAAAAATGGTGAGATTGTCCTTAACCTCAATTATTCAGCAACAAAAGATTTGCACATTGACAATGATGCAGTTGTTTTTTCTGCGCGGTTTGGTGGTGCTGCGCAAAATTTATATGTGCCAATGGATGCTGTACGTGGTATTTTCGCCAGAGAAAATGGGCAGGGAATGTTTTTTGAGTTGGAATCGCCAGCTTCTACTGTTTCTGATGAAAATGAAACGGAAACAGTAGAGGTGAAAAAACAAGCTAAGCAAGAGCTTAGTAAAAAACGCCCTAGTCTAACTATCGTCAAATAAAATTAGCAAAATAATAAGAATTATTTAAAAAAACACTAGCGCTTAAAATAAAAATAATGCTATAGTCACGCCTCAAATAAAGCGCCGGATTAGCTCAGATGGTAGAGCAGCGCACTTGTAATGCGAAGGTCATCAGTTCGATTCCGATATCCGGCACCAA
>JBFJJN010000018.1:0-32440 GCA_041612255.1 Methylophilaceae bacterium
AAGATTGCGTGAGACTTTGTCGCTTGTGCGGGTTGATAACTTAAATGGTTGATTGCTATATTGCCATCCTGCACTTGCAATAAAAATTGCCCTAATGAAAAGCCATCCGTCGCATGCCAAGTGATTGGTGCTGGTTTTTTAAGGTTGATCTTGTTCTGATCTTTACTTGTTAATGAAGTTAATTGACCAGCCCAGCCCGCTTGGCTTAGGCCTCCTTCAATCAGGCTGTTTAAATTAAGATTATCCTGTGTAGCATCTGTATTTTTAATATGAATAGTAAGCGCGTGTTTTGCAAGGCTACCTTTAATATCGAACATTGCATTAATAGGTCTGGATTGCTTATGTTGATGATCGAATTGGCTTAGTCCTAAAATAGCGACTTGAGTGGCTAAAACATCTGTTTCATTGCTAGAAATCGAACCGTTTACATCAATTTTTTCGATATGAATATTCTTTGGTAAATCAAGGCCAGCAGCGGTAAATTGATATTGATGGCGCATGCGATCTAACAGCTGAGTCATTTCCCCTTCCGCACTAACATTGCCTGCAAAACCTGGCATAAACGCAGCAAGCGCTGGCAAGTTTGCTTGCCAGCGCAGGGTGTTACGATTGGGATCGTTAGCATCCAATCCACCAGATAGCACAATTTTATTTGATGCTAGTTCAGCATTAAACATTAGATTCGTGAGCACAAAGTCTCGTAGGGTTGCTTCACCTTGCAGTAAAAGAGGTTGCTTATTAATGTTGCTCTCAGTTGCATTTAATAGAACTTGCATGGGCTTTTGGCCACCAAGCGGCCCTTCTGCATGTAAATTAATATTGAGTTGCCCTGTCAGTTGTGGGTGTAGATAACTTGCGTCTAGCTTAAGTAATTGCACTTCTAAAGAAGCTGGCATTTGATCTTCCAAACTAACTGTTGCATCAAGTGCAATCAAGTTAGGCTGCTCAGTGTTTCTGCTCGGTACAATTTGCAAATCAGCGTTTTTTGGTTGAAAGTGATGTAAGGCATGTAACTTGAGTTTGGTCAAATCACCAGAAAAATCAGCTTTAAGCTGATATGGCATGGTACTCTGCGATTGTTTTACAGTAAGTCCTCCTTTTAATGGGAAGGGCTTTTTGTTTTCCATTTCTAGATTAGTTTCAACTGCTCCCCAAGGACTTTCTAGGATGTTTATGCCTAGTTGCATAGACTGCTGATTGGCCATTAGGTTAAAGTCAATTTGCTTAAAAACTTGTATTTTTTCAGTTTGGATAATCTCGAGGACATCAATTCTTCCATTTTTTAACAATATGGGTAAAGGCAGTTTTATTTTTGCTGGTAGGCTATTGGGTGTTGATGCCTTGCTCGTCTTCACTTCTGGTTTAAATGTGAGCGATGCATGCTTTGCATGAAATTGAGATACGGTGAGCTCGCCTTTTGCAGTAAGGCTGACAGCGACTCTTGAGTCCATTTTAGCAACCTTTAAAATGGCGTTACCAAGGTCAATCTCAAGATTAGACACGTTAGAATTAATCAATAGATTGGCTGCATATATCATCTGTGGTGTGACAGAAAGTGATAGCGCTAAACATAACAACATCGCATTTTTGATGGTTTTGCGAAGGTAGTTCGCTAAGTGTTGATGTAAAAATAGTATTAACATAGCTAAAAACTGACACCTAAATTAAAATGTAATCGATATTCTTTGGTATCTTCACCATAAGCTACATCGACGCCTACAGGGCCAACAGGACTTTTCCAGCGAGCACCAAGGCCGTAGCCGTATACTGGCTCATAGTTTCGCCATGCATCAGCTGCATTTCCAAAATCTATAAAAGCGGCAGCACCCCAAGCAGGAGTCAGCCATTGGATTAATTCTGTACTGCCCGTTAATAATACACGGCCACCTAATACGGCATTATCTTGTTTTACCCCTAGTGTTTGAAAGCCGTAGCCACGCACAGACTGGTCTCCACCTGCACGGAATAAATAAGTAGCCGGTACGTTGTCTGACCCGGCCACTATACCTGCTTCAAGTCGGCCTAAGAATTGTGTGTTTTCCCCTAGCGGATAAAACGCTTGGATTTTGGCTTGAGACTGTACAAAACGACCATCTGACAAGCTTTCAAAAGGTGCAAATTGTAGTTGAGACGAAAAAATTACGCCTTTGGTAGGGATGAAATCGTTATCCAATTTTCGAAAACTTAATCCATATGCAAACGTTGCTGCTTTGTTAAATTCAGTGGAGTCATTATCAATCGTTAAGAATTCATATAATAAATTGGCACCTACAAATTGCTCAAAATTACGATTGCCCCAAGTTCGCTTCACGCCATTATTGATTGCCGTTGTGACTTGACCTTCAATATCAGTACGAATTAAATTGTTGTTAATGCTGTCCCGATAGCCTCGTGCATCCGTTATAAAGTTAATGCTTGATGTTGCGGCCTGTAAACGCTGTTCAAGTCGCAACGACGACTTCCAAAGCAGTCCGCGCTCAAACAAGTTGAGGTCGGTGTAATCGAACACAATACGTGCGCCAGTGTTCGTGCTGGCACCTACGCCCACACTAACGCTTTTTTGTTCAAGCTCACTGACGTTGACAACAATATCAGCGAGTTGGTTGCTGGCAAGTTGCTGCGTTTTTGCACTGACATTTACGCGACTGAATTTACCTGTTTCTTGAACGCTACTCTGCAAAAGAAACAACTGACTTTGGTTGTAAACATCACCTGATTTGATGGGGTTGATGTTGTGAATCAGGTTTTCTTGATAATGTGTTAAACCCTCAATTTTTAATTCGCCAAATCGCACGCTAGGACCACTGTTAATCGTTAAATCCAGCGCCACTTCATTTGTGTTCGGATTGACTTTTGCTTGGCTACTTTGAATTTTTGCATTGGGGTAACGTTGCGCTAGTAAGCTTGAAAGTAGTTCTCCTTTGGCTTTTGACCAGACCCCTTGAGAAAAGGCGGCGCCTTTCGGTAATCGCCAATTCTCCGTAAGGCTGGAAACGGTTGGTGATTGATTATTTGTTGCAGTTGTAATTTCACCTATGAAATTAAGATTAACAGCACTCACCTTCGACTGTTGATTGAGGTCTATAGTGAGTTCAGCAGCATTAGTGCTAACTGAGTTTACTGTTACGCTTGCTGAAAAATAACCCAGTGTCGCTAATAATGCATTGATTTCTTTTGGCGATGATCTAACCAGCCGTAACCATTCGCTATGATTGAGGCGAGTGTTGTCTAATGCTTCGTGTATGCTCAGGTGCTGCTTTAGTAAATCACGTATTTCACTGGTATCAATTTTATCGTCAGCCGCAACATCCAGTTTGATCACTACTTGATAAGGAGAGGATTTTTTTACCGTTATTAACGTAATCGGTTCTGCAAAAGCGGATGGGCTTGCCGAAAAGCAACAAAGGTAAAGTATTATTTGAATACAAATCGCTAAGGAAATTTTTCCAGAAATACTAGTATGTGCGGTTAAGTCTTTAGTCAAAACAATAGGCTTTAAACCTTTAAGTATAGATGCTGCAGTTAACAAGAGACTGTTTACCATTGCTAATGGTTACTATGATAGGAGTGTCTATAGCAAAGAAAATTCAGCGTTTTCTATTTATTTCCCCCCTGAATCTGTCTATTATCTTAATTTTTTTGTACCGTAAAACTTGGATTTTTTCGGTAGTCAATTACATTTCCTGTGCTTAATTAACTGATTCTCTTAACTAATTCTGCTGCTTTACCTATATAGTTGGCAGGCGTTAAAGCCAATAACAATTGTTTAGCCTCTGCTGGGATTTTAAGCATTTCTATAAAGGTATGTAATGATTCTTTGTTAATGCCACCTTTGCCGCGCGTTAGTTCTTTTAGTTGCTCGTAAGGATTCTCTAAACCATAACGACGCATCACGGTTTGGATAGGCTCAGCCAGCACTTCCCAACTATTATCTAAATCTTCATTCAGTTTAGCGCGATTAATTTCTAGCTTATTTAAACCACGTAAGCATGAATCGTAACCCAATAATGTATAACCAAAGGCAACACCCATATTACGCAATACTGTGCTGTCAGTTAAATCACGTTGCCAGCGAGAGATAGGTAGCTTTTCTGCTAAGTGACGCAGCACAGCATTCGCAAGACCTAAGTTACCTTCACTATTTTCAAAGTCAATTGGGTTGACTTTATGCGGCATGGTAGACGAGCCAATTTCGCCCGCTTTAACTTTTTGTTTGAAATAACCAACTGAAATATAACCCCAAATATCACGATTCAAATCGATTAAAATCGTATTCGTGCGCGCAAGCGCATCGTATAACTCAGCCATGTAATCATGTGGCTCAATTTGAATGGTCATTGGGTTATAACTTAAGCCTAAACTTTCTACAAAACGTTTGGCAAACGCCTCCCAATCAAATTCAGGATAAGCGGATAAATGCGCGTTAAAGTTACCAACAGCGCCATTAATTTTACCTAGCATTTCATTGTTACTGATTTGTAGATGTTGTCTTTTTAAGCGGTAAGCAACATTCGCTAATTCTTTACCCATCGTGGTTGGTGATGCAGTTTGACCATGTGTGCGAGAAAGCATAGGCTGATCAGCAAACTCAGTCGCTAAATCAGTTAAACGTGTAATTAAATCATTTAAAAAAGGCAACATAACGGCATCACGTGCCGCTTTAAGCATGAGCGCATGCGATAAATTATTAATATCTTCGCTAGTGCAAGCAAAGTGAATAAATTCACTGGCTGCTTTCACTTCATGATTACCAATGAATTTTTCTTTTAGCCAATATTCCAACGCTTTTACATCATGATTGGTACGAGATTCAATCGCTTTGACTTGTGACGCATCTTCTTCGCTAAATTCAGCAACAGCAGCATCCAGCTCTTTAATTGTTTCTGCACTAAATGGCGCAATTTCAGCCAATTCTTTGGCAGCGCTTAATGCTTTTAGCCATTCAATTTCCACCCATGCACGGTGTTTAATTAACGCATATTCACTAAAGTAGGGGCGCAGCGCATCGAGTTTTGATTGATAACGGCCGTCAAGCGGGGAAAGGGCATTCAAGGTAGTAAGTGACATATAAAAGCTAAAAATCAGAAAAACATTATTTTACGCTTTTTATGCCACTTAATCTATTCACTTAATCGATTGATGGAATGGTTTTTAGGTTAACTTTTTAAAAAGTCATCATGTCGACAAAATCATTAACAGCTGTGTTTTCTAGCTTGGATTGGTTCAAACATAAGTCGAGAATCTCCTTTTGTTTGTTCTCATCAAAAAGACGTGCTAAATTCACTTTAAATTTTTTCACAAGCTCTGGAATTCCCTCTTCCCGGCGACGGCGATGACCGATTGGGTATTCCACGGCCACATTGCTTGATTGAGTGCTATCTTTAAAGAATATTTGAATAGCATTGGCGATAGAACGTTTTTCAGGGTTGTGATAATCAGCGGTATATTCCGCTTTTTCCATACAAGTCATTTTGTCGCGAATCGCATCAATGCGTGGGTCGATTGCTACATCGTCTTCGTAATCACGTGCTGTTAAATTACCTTTTAATAATCCGATGGCTGCCATATATTGTATGCAATGGTCACGATCGGCAGGATTATCTAGCGGTCCAGTTTTATCAATGATACGAATAGCAGATTCATGTGTAGTAATGACGATTTTATCAATGGCTGCAATTTGTTCTAATGTTTGCAGTTTGCTTCCAACTTCTGTATTCAATTGAAAAGCACATTCCACTGCCGTTTGCGCATGAAATTCTGCTGGAAATGAGATCTTGAATAACACTTGTTCCATGACATAAGAGCCATAATCACGCTGGAATGTGAATGGTTTGCCGTTGAATAACACATCATAAAAGCCCCATGTTTTAGCCGTCAATGCGCCAGGGTAACCCATTTCACCTTGCATCGTCATCCAAGCTAAGCGCACTGCACGCGAGGTGGCATCGCCAGCAGCCCATGATTTACGCGAGCCAGTATTGGGTGAATGACGATAAGTGCGCAAACTTTGACCATCGACAAACGCGTTAGAAACTGCGTTGATAATATCTTCTTTAGTACCGCCGAGCAGTTTGGTAACAACAGCAGTTGATGCAATTTTGACTAAAATAACATGATCTAAACCGACGCGATTAAAGCTGTTTTCTAGTGCTAACACACCTTGAATTTCGTGTGCTTTAATCATGGCAGTCAGCACATCTTTGACGGTCAATGGTGCTTTGCCTTCAGCAATGTTTTGACGAGATAAGTAATCAGCAACCGCTAATATGCCGCCTAAGTTATCTGACGGATGACCCCATTCTGCGGCAAGCCAAGTATCGTTGAAGTCTAACCAGCGAATCATGGCGCCAATATTAAAAGCAGCCAAAATTGGATCTAACTGATAATTGGTGCCAGGTACTTTTGCACCATTTGGCACAACAGTGCCCTCAATCACAGGGCCTAATATTTTTTTGCAAGCAGGGTAGTCTAGCGCCTCAAAGCCACAGCCTAGCGTGTCCATTAAGCAGTTCCGTGCAGTATCGTATGCTTCATCTGATTGAATTTCATAATCTGCGACGTAATTGGCAATATCGACGATGACTTGATCTGGAGCGGGGCGAATGTTGGAGATGTGTGCTGACATAATGCGTTAACTTTCTTTAAAGTGTTTTTAATCATTAAATTTTACAATTTCGTCATTGTCATGAAAGCGGAAGTCCATTTTAGTGTTGTAGTTCAAATTCAACATGGACTCCCGCTTTCTCGGGAATGACGGTGGCGAGTTATCTTTTACTTAATGGCACGTAAGCCCGGTTATCAGGCCCAACATATTCAGCATTTGGGCGGATAATTTTATTATCAACGCGCTGTTCTATTGCATGCGCTACCCAGCCGGTCGTTCGAGAAATAACGAAAATAGGCGTAAACATACCAGTTGGAATGCCCATCATGTGATAGCTAGAGGCGCTATACCAATCTAAATTGGGGAACATTTTTTTCTCGCGCCACATGGTTTCTTCGATACGGGCAGAGATATTGTATAAATTCATGTCGCCAGCTTCCTTACTTAATGCATGACTCACCGCTTTGATAGACTCGTTGCGAGGGTCGCCAATGGTATAAACAGGATGGCCAAATCCAATCACAATTTCTTTGCGTGCCATTCTTGCCATGATGTCAGCTTCAGCTTCATCTGGCGTTTGGTAACGTTGAATAATTTCCATCGCAGCTTCATTGGCGCCGCCATGTTTTGGGCCGCGCAATGCGCCAATGGCGCTGGTCACGCAAGAGTACATATCAGACAATGTGCCTGATACAACGCGAGCGGTGAACGTCGATGCATTAAATTCATGCTCAGCATATAAAACTAAAGAAGTATTCATGGCATCAATATGCAATTGTTTAGGCTTTTCTCCATGTAACAAGTGCAAAAAGTGAGCAGCGATTGAATCATCATTGGTTTCAACTTCAATGCGTTTTGCATTATGGCTGTAGTGATACCAATAAATCAAAATGGAACCAAAACATGCAATGAGTCGGTCGCCTAACTGCTTAGCAGCTTCAATGTTGTGGTCTTCTGACTCTGGCTCCAATGTACCTAACATTGAGCAACCAGTACGCATCACATCCATTGGATGAGCGCTAGCTGGTATTTGTTCTAAAACGGTTTTAAGTGCACCCGGTAAGCCGCGTAATTTTTTAAGTTTTTGATGATAAGCGGATAGTTGGCTTTGATTAGGTAGCTCACCATAGATTAATAAATAAGCCACTTCTTCAAAAGTCGCATGCTTAGCCAATTCAGTAATATCGTAGCCGCGGTAATGTAAATCATTGCCTGTGTGACCAACAGTGCAAATAGCGGTAGTGCCCGCTGAAACGCCTGCCAGCGCAACGCCTTTTTTCTTTTTAGGCGCTTCAGTCATATTGTCTGCTGCTGTATTCATCTTTACCTCCCAATTTTTGATGCGTGCTATTTTTGATAAAGCGCATCTAATTTTTGCTCAAATGCGTGATAGCCCAAGTGGTCGTACAGGTCCATGCGTGTTTGCATGGTATTTAATACATTTTGCTGGGTGCCGTCTTTACGCACCGCGTTGTAGACATTCAGTGCCGCTTGGTTCATCGCGCGAAAGGCGGAGAGTGGGTATAACACCATGCTGATATCAACTGTAGCTAGTTCGTCTACGGTAAATAAAGGGGTGGAACCAAACTCTGTAATATTGGCTAGTACAGGTGCTTTAACGGCATCGACAAATTGTTTATACATGCCTAGCTCTGTTATTGCTTCAGGAAAAATCATATCTGCACCAGCCTCAACGCAAGCGCAAGCGCGATCTATTGCAGATTGTAGGCCTTCAACAGCCAATGCATCGGTACGCGCCATGATGACAAAACTATCATCGGTTCTAGCATCAACAGCTGCTTTAATTCGGTCAACCATTTCATGTTGAGTCACGATGGCTTTATTAGGACGATGTCCGCAACGTTTAGCGGTGACTTGGTCTTCAATATGCACCGCCGCAGCGCCTGCTTTTTGTACGCTTTTAATGGTGCGTGCAATGTTAAAAGCGCCGCCAAACCCAGTGTCAATATCCACTAATAATGGCGTATCGACAACATCAGTGATGCGACGAACATCGACTAATACATCTTCTAGCGTTGAGATGCCCAAGTCTGGCACGCCTAGCGAACCTGCTGCTACGCCGCCACCTGATAAGTAGATGGCTTTAAAGCCTGATTGTGTTGCAAGCATCGCGTGATAAGCATTGATTGCCCCGATAATCTGTAATGGATGCTCGGCTGCAATTGCTGCGCGAAAACGCATGCCTGCTGTTTCTATTTTGCTCATATTAAAGCCTTCAACTTAAAGAACTATTAACTAAAGAATGCGGCAGTCGCTTCTGCTGAAATGCTGACGCCAGTCAGTTTTGCTTTTTGTAAAATTTCCCAAAAATAGCGATAGGTTGCACGATCATGCAATTCGCCAGCATATTGAATTGGACCCCAATCAGCCGCTTGAGCTGTCAGCAAAATATTAGCGGCATCGGCTACTTCATCAAAATTCGGCTTCATGGCATCAACAATGGCTTGAATCTGCGTAGGGTAAATGCTCCACATGCGCATAAATCCGAATTCATTCCGTGCGCGAGAGGCATCACTGTAAGTAGTTTCTGTATTTTTTAAATCGAGCGTTACGTTATGTGCAGGTACAACGCCATTGCCTAAAGCTGCAGATGTCACTTCCGTTTTTGCACGTGCCAATAAACGATGTTCGAATTGACCAGGGCTGCGCATGGCGCTAGCTGGTATGGCGCCGTTATGCGCACTGACAAAATCCATTAATCCAAAATCCAACACTTGCAACCAAGGCAATTTTGCAATGTCATGCACTTGATGAAGCGCGCCATGTGTTTCAACTAAAATGTGAACAGGAATAACGCGTTCAACTCCGCTAAATGTCGCCATTTTTTGCAAATAAGCAATCATTTCCTGCGCTTGGCTAATGTCGGTACATTTTGGGATGGTAATATAGCTTAAAACATTGCCAGCGCCTGACACTAAGATATCAATATCTAGTTTCCACGCTGGATGCGTATAGTCGTGAATACGTGCACCTGCCATTTTGTGTTTATTCGCGTCTGAGGTGAGAACGCGTACAATCATTTCTGCATGCTCACGCTCTTGGCCACTTGCTGCACCATCTTCACAATCGCAGGTGATATCAAAGACTGGGCCAATGCTATCTTGCAAGCTCAATGCTTTTAAGATTAACTTTTCGCTACCAGCAAAATGCTCGCATGTTGGAATTAAAGGGAACGGTTTTTCACCGCCAAATAAAGCTTCATTTGGATGTACAGCCATTATTCACTTCCTTTACGTGGCATTGCCACCGTGTAATCTAAATCGAGCACCACATTTGGATGATAATCTTGATTGGTTTTAATGGATTCAAGTGCACTAGCTGGCATATTTTTAATACCAATCATGCGTAGTCTTAATGCGCCAAACTCTTGCCGACTGGGTAAATCCCATTTATCTAATACTTCAGTGATGGTGTAAATGGTGTCGCCAGCAAAAGTTGGATTGACGTGCGTGCCCGCATTGATGGCTAAGATGCTTAATGCATTTTCTAAGCCTTCATAACTTAATGCACGGCAAGCAGAAATCACAATGCCGCCATAGACAAGGCGTTGGCCAATAGCGGCGCTTTGCATCAGATGTGCGTCAAAATGCAATCTTGCATTATTTTGATAAAGTCGCGTCGCTAATGAGTGATCGCTATCGTTAATCGTCATGCCAGCGGCATGATTGAGACATTCGCCAATGGTGTAATCTTCCCAATAATACTGACCGCCTGTTACGTTGCTGATTTCATCATGTGTTTTTACATAACTAGGTACACACAGTTGTTTAGCATCAACGTAAGCTGGCAACGTTGGAATCACCGTTTCAGGCGCATCTGCATGCATATCATTTTTATGCACCATGACCCAACGCACCCAACTTAATACCGGCGCATTGTTTTGATTAACCGTGGTGGATCGTACCCAGACGACGCCATTCTTGCCATTGGAGTTTTGTTTTAGTCCAATTACTTGGCTGGATGTGCTGAGTGTGTCGCCAGCAAAGACAGGCTGAATAAATTGAACATCGGCATAACCTAAGTTAGCTACTGCGTTCACAGAAATATCTGGCACTGTTTTGCCAAATGCAATATGAAAAGCCAGCAAGTCATCGATAGGAGTTGTTTTATATTCTAGACTTTGCGCAAAAGGCACACTACAGTGAAGCGGGTTTCTTTCGCCTGTTAAGGCAATATAGAGCGCGCTATCGCCCTCAGTAATCGTGCGCGGCGTGGCATGTTGAATCACTTCGTTTAAAACGAAATCTTCAAAATATCTACCATTATTGATTTTGGATGTATTGGTCATTAGATAAATTCTTCTTCCAATTCTTCAATCATTTCACTTAGTTGGATAATGCGTTCTGCTGCTGCAATATGGTGATTTTCGACGAAACGGTCGTTGACAATCACGGTGCCTTTTCCTGAAGCTTGCGCTTCTTTTAGTGCTTTAATTACCTCGCGCGCATTCGCAACTTCTGAAGCTTTTGGCGTATAAGCATCATTGCTATACGCTATTTGCGCAGGATGAATAATTGATTTTCCATCAAATCCTAAATCTCTACCAATGCGGCAGGCATATTCAAAAGCATGCATATTTTTAAGGTCGCTTGCAATGCCATCCACCACACATCTTTTATAAGCGCGCGCAGCAAGCACCACTAACGATAATGACGTTAAAATCGCTGTTCGTTCTGGTGTGTAGCGTGCATGCAATTGCGTAATTAAGTCAGAAGTGGCTATCACCATACATTTAATGCGGTCTGAAGCAGCAGCAATTTCTTTTGCATTTAATACAGCAATAGGACTTTCAATCATCACCATGATAGGCATATGGCTGCCACCTGCATCATCGAGTACTTGTTGTGCGGCAAGTACGTCTTCTTTTGATTCAATATTAGGAAACAGAATGGCGTCGGCGCCAATATTGGCTACAGCCTTGATGTCATCATGGCCCCACTCGGAATCTAAATCATTCACTCTGATAATGACTTCTCGTTTGCCATAGCCGCCTTGCTTTACTGCTTCAACAATATTTAAACGCGACTGCACTTTCGCATCAATTAAGATGGGGTCACCCAAGTCTAGGATAACGGCATCAGCAGCTAGCGTTCTGGCACGGTTTAAATAGTAGGTGTTACAGCCTGGCACATAAAGCATCGATCGCCTTGGTCTTATGTGTTCATTTGTCATTGTGCTGACCTGAAGTGTTTAATTGATAATGATTATAAAGATTAATTTAAGTCTGTCAATATCTATCTTATGTCTTATATAAGATATCAAATGTATAGACAAAGCTTGTTTAGGTATGTTATAAAGTAAGCAACAGTAGTGATGGTAGGTTTTAATGACTATATGTCGTTAACCAGCGCTAAATTTTAAACTGACGGGTTGCTTTCAAAATGGATAAACAACTAAATTCGCCGACCTATCGGCCGCTATACGACCAAATTAAAGTGCTAATCACGCAAAGCTTGATTGGTGGCGAGTGGCGTCCCGGCGAGATGATTCCAAGTGAAGTTGAGTTGGCGATGCGCTATAAAGTCAGCCAAGGAACCGTCAGAAAGGCGATTGATAGCCTTGCAACTGAAAATATCGTGATTCGACGTCAAGGTAAAGGGACTTATGTTGCGACACATAAAGAAGATGATATTAAGTTAAGGTTCTTAAGGCTCACCGCTGAAACTGGCAATAAAGAGCTATTAAATAATGAATTCATTTCCTGCACAAAATCAAAAGCAGGCGCTTATATTGCAAAAATATTAGAAATTAAAGCTGGCGCCAGTGTTATTGAGGTGAAACGATTGCTTACTTTTTCTGGTAGACCATTGATTCATGATCATATTATTGTGCCTGCCGCTGCCTTTAAAGGCTTGAATAAAGCGACTGTAGAAGAGAGTAGTGGCTCTATGTATAGTATGTATGAGTCACAATTTGGAATCAGAATGGTACGGGCTGAAGAGCGATTAAAAGCCGTCGCTGCAGAAACTGATGTCGCACAGTCATTGGGTTTAAAAGTAGGACATCCTCTTCTCAGTATAGAACGGGTATCGTTCACCTATGGAGATAAGCCAATGGAATGGCGACTAGGACTTTGTTTGACAGACGATCATCATTATATGAATGAGCTTGAATAAAGCTGGGCTTAATTAATTAAATAATATTTGTTAAATAGTAATAGAAAAAAGGCGGGCTACATGGACGATTTTAAAAAACGAGCTTTAGATTACCACCAGTTTCCTATGCCAGGAAAATTGAGTGTTGAGTCGAGTAAGCCTTGTGCAACACAAGATGATTTGTCGCTCGCTTATACGCCAGGCGTGGCAGTGCCAGTGTTGGCAATCAAAGATAACCCAGAGGATGCTTATAAATACACCAACAAGGGCAATCTTGTTGCAGTGATTACTGATGGTACCGCCGTGCTGGGTTTAGGTAATACTGGTGCGTTGGCAAGCAAGCCTGTGATGGAAGGCAAAGCGGTTTTATTTAAACGTTTTGCTGGCATTGATGTATTTGATATTGAAGTGAATGCGGCAACGCCTGATGAATTTATTCAAACAGTCATTAATATTGCGCCAACATTTGGTGGAATTAATTTAGAGGATATTGCAGCACCACATTGTTTTTATATTGAAGAGACACTAAAAGCCCGCTTAGATATTCCAGTCTTTCACGATGATCAACATGGTACAGCGGTGATTGTGTCGGCCGCATTATTAAATGCATTGCAGTTGCAGGGAAAATCAATCGAATCTGTAAAAATAGTATTCTTAGGTGCCGGCGCTGCAGGCTGTTCATGTGCAAAGTTGCTGAAGTTAATGGGTGCTACTAATATCACTATGGTTGATCGAAAAGGAGTGGTTGATACTGACCGTCAAGACTTGCATAACAACAATCGAGATTTAGCCATTGAGCCTTGCAACATAAAAACACTTGCAGACGCCATGCAAGAGGCGGATGTCTTTATTGGTGTTTCTGCTAAAAATGCCTTAGACGCCAACTTAATCAAAAGTATGGCTGCGAAACCCGTTATTTTTGCATTAGCCAATCCTGATCCAGAAGTATTGCCAAGTGATGCGCATGCCATTCGGGATGACATTATTATGGCAACCGGCCGTAGTGATTTTCCAAATCAAGTGAATAATGCCTTGTGCTTTCCTTATTTATTTCGCGGCGCTTTAGATGCGAAAGCTAAAAAAATTACAGAGAGTATGAAAATGGCAGCAGCAAAAGCGCTCAGTGAATTAGCGCATGAACCTGTGCCAGTTGAAGTGTTAAAGGCTTATAACTTAACAGAGTTAAGCTTTGGCCCTGAGTATATTATTCCTAAGCCTTTTGACCCAAGATTGTTAGAAAAAGTATCAAATGCTGTTAAAGAGGCTGCGCTGAAGTGAGTCAACCTCTCAATAAAAATCGGCCAAAAAACCTGAATTTATTCACCATCAGGTTGCCTATTAACGCGCTAGTGTCGATTTTGCATCGTGTGAGCGGCATAGTTTTGTTTTTGATGTTGCCACTATTATTACTCGGTTTAAATCTCTCGCTTAATAGCGAAGCAGGACATTTGAACGTGATGACTTGGTTAGATTTTTGGTTGATTAAAGTCATATTCATTGGAGTTTCATGGGCCTTTTTCCATCATTTTTATGCTGGATTAAGGCATTTGGCACAAGATGTGCATTGGATGCATGGGCTTGATCAAGCACGCTATTCTAGTCGTATATTAATGGCGATGGTTGTGATGTCTGTTTTGTTTTTTACGTATTTAATTTGGTGACCCGAATATGTTGATTGAATTAGTCACACAGCGCTATCCCGGCATGCGGTTTTGGTTGTTTCAACGAGTCACCGCAGTCTATATGGCCGCTTATACACCGCTATTATTGCTGTATTTTTGTATAGTCAAACCAGTCGGATATGAAGCTTGGGTTGCGTTTAACTCACCTTGGTGGTGGCGTGTGTTAAGTTGTGTATTTTTCTTTAGCTTATGCCTACATGCATGGATTGGTGTGAGAGATGTGTTTCGTGATTATGTGCCGAGTCAAACAATACGGAATTACTTACAAGTCTTTGTTGAACTAGTTTTATTAGCTTGCTTGACATGGTCAATTTATATTTTTTGGAGTTTATAAATGGCGTTGGAAAAACATCAATTTGATGCAGTGATTGTTGGCGGTGGCGGTGCTGGTTTGCGTTCTGCATTACAGCTGGCAGAAGCTGGCGTAAAAGTCGCCGTGCTGTCTAAAGTGTTTCCAACACGTTCACACACTGTTGCTGCTCAAGGCGGCATTGCCGCAGCTATGGGTAATGTTTCCGAAGATAAATGGCTTTGGCATATGTACGACACCATTAAAGGCTCTGACTTTTTAGGTGACCAAGATGCCATTGAATTTATGTGTAAAAATGCGGCGAAAGCGATTGTTGAGCTTGAGTATTTTGGAATGCCTTTTGATCGACTAGACAACGGAAAAATATTCCAACGACCTTTTGGTGGGATGACAAGAAATTTTGGTGAGTCACCAATCTCTCGCACTTGTGCGGTGGCGGATAGAACGGGTCACGCCATGTTACACACTTTGTATCAACGCAATGTGCGTGCCAATACGGAGTTCTTTATCGAATGGTATGCTTTAGATCTAATCCGCGATGCGGAGGGTGATGTGCTTGGCGTGATTGCACTAGATATTGAAACTGGTGAAGTGCGTATATTTGAAGCAAAAGCAACGTTGCTAGCAACAGGTGGCGCTGGTCGTATTTTTCAAGCCAGCACCAATGCTTTTACTTGCACAGGCGATGGTCTTGGTATGGCGGCACGTGCGGGAATTCCGTTGCAAGATATGGAGTTTTGGCAGTTCCACCCAACGGGCGTGTTGCATGCTGGTGTGTTAATTACTGAAGGTGTTCGAGGCGAAGGCGGCTATTTAGTCAATTCGCTAGGTGAGCGTTTTATGGAGCGTTATGCACCAACGGCTAAAGATCTTGCGAGTCGCGATGTGGTTTCTCGCGCTTCAGCTACCGAAATTAAAGAAGGGCGTGGTGTTGGCGCTGGTAAAAATGCCGTGTACTTAAAACTTGATCATTTAGGTGAAGAGGTGATTGACCAACGTTTACCTGGCATACGACAAATTGCTAAAACGTTTGCCAATGTTGATCCTGTGAAAGATCCGATTCCAGTGGTGCCAACGGCTCATTATATGATGGGCGGTATTCCAACCAACTTAAATGGGCAAGTGATTGTGCCTGATGGTAATACACAAAAAGAAGTGAATGGCTTATATGCAGTGGGTGAATGTGCCTGCATTTCAGTGCATGGTGCCAATCGTTTAGGCTCTAACTCATTGCTTGATTTAGTGGTGTTTGGTAAATCAACGGGCGACCATATCGCCAAAACGGTTAAGTTAAATAAAGCACATAAACCGTTGCCGCAAGATGCTGAGGATAAAACCATGAGTCGACTTGCGCGATATGAGCGCCCTCAAGGTGAAAACCTGATGCAAGTGAGATTAGATTTGCGTCAAGTGATGCAAGAAAATTGCGGCGTATTCCGCTTCCCAGATTTATTAGCCAAGGGCGTAGAGGAAATCAATGCGGTGGCAGAGCGGGTGGCACATGTTGTCATTAAAGACAATAGTAAAGTATTTAACACGGCGCGAATTGAGGCGCTTGAGTTGGATAATTTAGCCGAAGTTGCGTTAGCAACCATGCATGCTGCACATAATCGAAAAGAGAGCCGTGGCGCACATGCTCGTGAGGATTATGAGGCGCGAGATGATGTTAATTGGTTAACCCATTCGCTCTATTATCGAGAGAATCACCAATTGAAATATAAGCCAGTGCAATTAACGCCACTGACCGTACCATCATTCGTTCCTAAAGCGAGGGTTTATTAATCATGAAACTATCCATCTATCGATTCAATCCGGATGTTGATAAAAAGCCCTACATGCAAGACTACGACATTGAGCTGCAAGAGGGCGACCATATGCTGTTGGATGCGCTGCTTAGAGTCAAGCATGTTGATGCAACGCTAAGTTTACGCAAGTCTTGTCGCGAAGGTGTTTGTGGCAGTGATGCGCTCAATATCAACGGTAAAAATGGTTTGGCATGTATTACTAGTATTGCGGATTTAGAGCAGCCAGTCGTTGTGCGCCCGCTGCCTGGCATGCCAGTCATCCGTGATTTGGTCGTTGATATGACGCAGTTTTATGAGCAATACAACTCGATTAAACCGTATTTGCAGAATGATGAGCCGATGGGAGAGACGGAAAGACTGCAGAGTCCTGAAGATAGAGCCAAGTTAGATGGCTTGTACGAGTGTATTTTGTGCGCTGCTTGCTCAACGTCTTGCCCTAGTTTTTGGTGGAATCCAGATAAGTTTGTCGGCCCTGCTGGATTGTTGCAGGCGTATCGATTTATTGTCGATTCACGCGATCACGCTGAAGAAGAGCGTTTAGAGAACTTAGAAGATCCTTACCGTTTATATCGTTGCCACAACATCATGAACTGTGTGGAAGTCTGTCCTAAAAAGCTCAATCCAAATGATGCGATTTCTAAAATTAAAGATTTAAAAATCGAGCGAGCAAAAGAAAAAAAACCAAAAAAACTTTTTTCAATTAAGTCACTGTAAGTTACTTTGAGTACTGGGAGCTTAGAATGCAAGGGAGCTACAAATGTTAAGTGCAGAAGTGTTGCAAGAAGCAGAACAACGAAGACTGGCTTGGCGTTGCCGTCGCGGCTTGTTGGAGTTAGATATCGTCTTGCAGCGCTTTGTTAAAGAAAAATTTAGTGAGCTGTCATTACAAGAGGTTGAAGTGTTTGATGGCTTACTAGACTTGCCAGACAATGATTTTTGGGAATTAGTTAACTCCAGTAAACCGCATAAAGATAAGGTATTAGCGAGCATTCTGACCAAACTAAATGCTGCTAGCCAGCAAGCTTTAAAGGAATATTAATGGCTGAACATAAAGATAGCAAACCATTAGGTAATTATTGGCCAGGGATACAGCTTTATTATCCGCCAATTAAATACGCGCCTAGTCTGGGCATTTATGAAGACATGGCGCAAGCGTCTGCGCGCATGAAAAAACATGCTCATTTTACCAATGCACATACCTTAATTTTTGACTTGGAGGATGGTTGTCGTCAAAAAGAAATGAGTCGAGCGTTATTGCGTCAAGAGCTTCCTTTGCTACGCAAAATGAATGAGCGCGTTACCATCGCGGTACGCGTGAATTCTTTCCGTACCGATGAGTATGAAGAAGATATGAAATTGGTGCGTGATATGGGTGACTATATCAATGTGGTGATGTTAGCCAAGGCAGGCGAGGCGTATGGTGCGGCAGAAGTGCGCGATTTATCGAGTCTTCTGCTTGAGGTGAATGAGAGTATTACGATTCAACCGATTATTGAGCATCCAAAATCCTTAAGAATTGCGCCAGAGTTAATGCAATACGAAACCGTTGAGCATGTGGTGTTTGGTATTCACGATTTCTCGAAAGCGATGGGCATTCATATAACGCCAGAGAACTGGATCGCTGAGCTGCAGTATTATATGCATGCTTTATTATTCGAGTCCCGTATTGCAGGTGTTGGCGTGATTGGTGGAGTAGAAACACTCATTGGTACTAATATCATGCCAGACAAATATGTAGAGCCGCACGATGTGCGCCGTTGGTTAGATTTGCATGGTGATGACCAAGCACGCATTGTGTACAAACACGCCTGTGAAGAAGCAGCAATGGGCTTGACCGGCAAGCAAACTATTCATCCTGGCCATATTCATTTGTGTAAAACAGCCTATACGCCATCGCCGACTGAAATTACAAAAAAGGTCAATATTCTAAAAGCAGCCATCGAAGCAGATGCCTTACTGGGTGGCGCGATTAAGTTTGAAGGTGAAATGTTAGACCCGCCGATGTTTGGTAAAGCGTTACAAACTTTATTAAGAGCGCATGCACTACGTACCTTAAAAAATAGCGATACCGAGTTTGCACTGGAAGTGCTCGAAATGTTGCCTGAGCAGGTTATCCGTCAAAACTGGCCATATGGAATATTATTATGATGCATAAAACGTTAGAACCATTTCAACCATTTGAACATTGGGAATGGAAAATTCCTGACTATTTTAATATAGGTTTCGCGTGTGCAGATAGTCATCTCAACACCGATATTGCAGACTCGTTAGCAATGATTGTTGAGGATGATACTTACGGAACGGATACGATTACGTTTGCCGAATTGTCCCATCAAACTAATCAGTTTGCCCAGTTGTTGCATCATCTTAAATTGGGTAAGGGTGACCGAGTTTTAGTTCGATTACCCAATAGTTTAGCGTATCCAATTGCTTTTTTAGGCACCATGAAAATGGGCGGCATTGCTGTGCCAACCTCAACTTTGCTAACCGCCGAAGAGGTTGCTTATTTAGCAAAAGATTCAGGTGCTGCTGTGCTTGTGACTGATGCGACTGCATGGCATGCGATGTCCGCAGAGATTAAGAAAAATCTCATGCATACACCTAATCTGAAACATATCCTGGTGACGCAAACTGAACAGATTGCGGCAGATGATGTGTTAAATGTATTGCATCTAGAAACAGCGCTAGCAGCCATCACAGATTTTGAACCCGTTGCGACTACGCTGGCTGATGACCCTGCGTATCTAGTTTATACCTCTGGTACCACGGGTTATCCAAAAGGCGTATTACATGCACATCGCGCGATACTGGGTAGGCAGCCAGCGGCAAAATATTGGTTTAATTATGCAGAGGATAGTCAAGACCGCATTATGCATTCAGGTAAGTTTAACTGGACCTATGTGCTTGGTTCTGGACTGATGGATCCATTGTATTTAGGCAAAACAGTGATTGTGCATGAAGGAAAAAATGATGCACAAAAATGGTTGGATTTAATCCAAAAACATAAGGCAACTATCTTTATTGGCGTACCGACTATCTATCGTCAAATTTTGCAAAAAACCACAGCGAATAAAGCAGACTTACCTAGCATTCGTCATTTTATGAGTGCTGGAGAACATTTGTCAGATGAAGTATTAAGTCAGTGGAAAGAGCGATTTGAGTTGGATATCTATGAAGCGGTGGGGATGAGTGAATTTTCTTATTATCTGTCACAAAGCGTTTACCGACCCATTCGTGCTGGCTCTGCAGGTTTTGCGCAGCCAGGTCATGGTGTTAAGTTGCTCGATCCAGAAACCTTAATGGAAGTGCCGGTTGGAGAAGAGGGCATGATTAGCATTCCACTGGATGACCCTGGTGTGTTTTTACGTTACTGGAATTTGGATGCAGAAACCGAAAAGTATAAGCATGATGGCTACTTTTTCACAGGTGATTATGCGAAATATGACGATGACGGCTATATTTGGTTTTTAGGACGTAAAGACGACATTATCAAGAGCTTTGGTTATCGTGTTTCGCCTTATGAAATTGAGCGGGTTTATAAAGGACATCCAGATGTTGCTGATTGCGCTGCGATTGGCGAAGAGCTAGAAAAAGATAAGGTACTGGTTGCTTGTTATGCCATTTTGAAACCGAATGCAACCATCACCCCAGAAGATTTAATTGCGTTTGGCAAAGCCCATTTAGCTGCTTATAAAGTACCCAAAGTAGTGTATTTTGCCAATGATTTCCCGCGGACTAAAAATGGTAAAATCTTACGCAAAGATATTACGCCCACGATTGCCACAGCAAAGAGCTCAAGATAATCCATGACAGTGATTAAAAAAGAGGATTTTATGCAAAGTGTTGCAGATGCTTTGCAGTTTATTTCTTATTACCATCCTGAAGACTATATTCGTTCATTAGTTTCTGCCTATGAGCGCGAAGAATCACCTGCGGCAAAAGACGCGATTGCTCAGATATTAACTAACTCAAAAATGTGCGCTGAAGGCAAACGCCCGATTTGCCAAGACACTGGCATCGTTGTTGCTTTTGTGAAAGTAGGCATGGATGTGCAATGGCACAGTAGTGAAGAGAATATTGCGCTAGATGTTGAGCAAATGGTGAATGTGGGGGTGCGACGCGCTTACCTGTTGCCAGAAAATAAATTAAGAGCTTCAATCGTGAGTAATCCTGCTGGCAAGCGTGCCAACACTGGAGATAATACGCCTGCTGTTGTGCATGTTTCCTTAGTTGCTGGTGATAAAGTTGAAGTCAAAATTGCGGCAAAAGGTGGTGGCTCGGAGAATAAAGCTAAGTTGGCGATGTTAAATCCAAACGACAGTATTGTGGATTGGGTGTTAAAGGTAGTGCCCCAAATGGGTGCGGGTTGGTGCCCGCCAGGTATGCTTGGAATCGGAATCGGCGGTAGTGCAGAAAAAGCCATGTTGATGGCAAAAGAGTCGCTGATGGAGCCGATTGATATGCATGTTTTAAAAGAAAAAGGTGCAAGTAATCGTATTGAAGAGCTACGCTTAGAACTGTATGAAAAAGTGAATAATTTAGGCATTGGCGCACAAGGTTTAGGTGGTCTAACAACGGTATTAGACGTAAAAATATTGGACTATCCAACCCATGCTGCGAGTTTACCAGTGGCGATTATTCCAAACTGTGCGGCAACAAGGCATGTAGAGTTTGAATTAGATGGTCATGGCATTGCTGAGCTGACGCCGCCAGATTTAAGCATTTATCCGCCAATAGCATGGACGCCAGACGCGAATGCTAAACGCGTTGATTTGAATACAGTTACAAAAGAAGAGACCCAAACATGGCAAGCTGGACAAACATTGTTGTTATCAGGCAAGTTGCTGACAGGGCGCGATGCGGCACATAAGCGTATTGCCGATATGAAGGCTAAAGGTGAAACGTTACCAGTCGATTTTAATGGCCGTTTTATCTATTATGTGGGGCCTGTAGATGCGGTTAGAGATGAAGCTGTTGGACCAGCTGGGCCGACAACGGCAACAAGAATGGATAGCTATAGCGATTTGATGTTAGATACTGGCTTATTAGGCTCAGTAGGCAAGGCAGAGCGTGGTGAAGCTGCGCTGGCCTCTATTGCGAAACATCAGTCGGTGTATTTAATGGCAGTTGGTGGTGCGGCTTATTTGGTGAGTAAAGCGATTAAACAGGCAAAAGTAATAGCGTTTGCAGATTTAGGCATGGAAGCGATTTACGAGTTTGATGTGGTGGATATGCCAGTGACGGTCGCTGTAAGCGCTAAAGGCGAGTCTGTCCATCAATCTGGTCCTGCGCTATGGAAACAGAAGATTGCACAGCAAACAATCGCTATTAAGCCGTTAAGTTGAATGAAATGCACTGTGTCATCAGTCACATTGCATTTGCACTAAATGGATTAATCTCGGTCAAAATGTTAGTATGAATCGAGGTGAAAGATGACTAAATTAATACAATTAATATTGTTGGCTTGTTTGTTATTGAATACATCGTTATCTGGTGCAATAGAAATGCTCGATTATTTAACGGATGCTAATGGCAAATATGCAGGTCCTAGTGTTGAAGACAATATTGCAAAAATGGATACGGATCATAATGGCTTTGCAGATGTGGCTGAAGTCCGTGCTTTCTTAGAGTTAAAACACGGAGCGGGTTATCAAAAAGCATTATTAGACAGATGGGAAGTGGCTGCGAATACCACCAGTTGTGGCACCTCATTTGCGAAAGAGCTTACAGACTAACCCTCTGTATAGCGTCAGTCGGAATAAAAATCACAATAGTCAAATTAATATTAAAACCGAGGCAAGTAAATGAATTTATACCAAGAATATTTAGATGAAATAGCAGTCCGAAAAAGCGAAGGCTTAAACCCAAAGCCGATTGATACCGCTGAGCTGCTGAGCGAAATCATTGCTCAGATTAAAGACACAACGCACAAACATCGCGAAGATTCGCTGAAGTTTTTTATCTATAACACCTTGCCAGGTACGACTAGTGCAGCAATTGTAAAAGCAGCCTTTTTAAAAGAGATTATTCAGGGTAAATCGGTCGTTGAAGAAATAACGTCGATATTTGCATTTGAGTTGTTATCACACATGAAAGGTGGTCCTTCGGTTGAGGTGTTGCTTGACTTGGCTTTGTCTGACAATCCTGCACAGGCAAATCCAGCCGCAGAAGTACTTAAAACACAGGTGTTTTTATACGAGGCTGATACCAATCGCTTAAAAGCGGCCTATAAAGCTGGCAATGTGATTGCCAAAGAAATTTTAGAAAGCTACGCCAAAGGCGAGTTTTTCACCAAGCTGCCTGATATTCCAGAAGAAATAAAAGTAGTGACTTATGTTGCTGGCGAAGGTGATATTTCAACGGATTTACTTTCTCCGGGCAACCAAGCACATTCACGTTCTGACCGTGAGCTGCATGGTAAATGCATGATCTCACCAGAAGCGCAACAGAAAATCACAGCGTTAAAAGCGCAGCATCCTGATAAAAAAGTTATGTTGATTGCTGAAAAAGGCACAATGGGTGTAGGTTCGTCCCGAATGTCTGGTGTTAATAATGTCGCACTGTGGGCAGGTGAGCCAGCGAGTCCTTATGTGCCATTTGTGAACTTTGCGCCTGTGGTCGCAGGGACCAATGGTATTTCACCTATCTTTTTGACGACTGTTGACGTGACGGGTGGTATTGGTCTTGATTTGAAAAACTGGGTAAAAAAGACGGATGCTGATGGAAATGCCATTCTTGATAAGAATGGTGACACTGTCTTAGAGCGGACTTACTCAGTCGATACAGGAACTGTGTTGACAATTAACACAAAAGAGAAAAAGCTGTATAACGATGAGCAAGCGCTGGTTGATATTTCTTCAGCATTTACGCCGCAAAAAGTGGAGTTTATGAAAGCTGGAGGCTCTTATGCCATTGTGTTTGGTAAAAAATTACAAACACTGGCTGCTGAAATATTAGGGGTTAAACTGCAATCTGTTTACGCGCCTTCTAAAGAGATCTCGCACGAAAACCAAGGTCTTACTGCAGTTGAAAAAATCTTCAACAACAATGCGGTTGGTGTTAACTCAGATGCGCCTTTGCATGCAGGCTCTGATGTGCGAGTCAATGTGAATATTGTTGGTTCGCAAGACACGACAGGTCTGATGACTTCACAAGAATTAGAATCAATGGCAGCAACCGTGATCTCGCCAATAGTGGTTGGTGCGTATCAATCTGGCTGTCATACGGCATCTGTATGGGATAAAAAAGCGCAAGTCAATATCCCAAGACTGATGAAATTTATGAATGACTTTGGTTTGATTACTGCACGTGACCCCAAAGGTATTTACCCGCCATTAACTGACGTGATTCACAAGGTATTGAACGATATTACCGTGGATGACTGGTCGATTATTATTGGTGGTGATTCACATACCAGAATGTCAAAAGGTGTCGCCTTTGGTGCTGACTCGGGTACCGTGGCGTTGGCATTGGCAACAGGTGAGGCGAACATGCCGATTCCTGAGTCAGTGAAAGTGACGTTTAAAGGTGAAATGAAGTCTTATATGGATTTCCGCGATGTCGTCCATGCGACTCAAATGCAGATGCTGAAAAGTTTTGGTGAGAATGTGTTTCAAGGCCGTGTGATTGAAGTGCATATTGGTACATTGTTAGCAGATCAAGCCTTTACCTTTACCGATTGGACAGCTGAAATGAAGGCCAAGGCATCTATCTGTATTTCACAAGATGACACCTTAATCGCATCATTAGAGCTATCCAAAAAACGGATTCAAATAATGATTGATAAAGGTATGGATAATAAGCCAAAAGTATTAGCGGGCTTGATTGCACTGGCTAATAAGCGTATTGCCGAAATTAAATCAGGTGAAAAACCCGCCTTGGCGCCAGACAATAATGCCAAGTATGCGGCAGAAGTCGTGGTCGATTTAGATCTAATTGATGAGCCTATGATTGCTGACCCAGACGTGTATAACGAAGATGTTTCTAAACGCTATACCCATGACACCATCCGACCTGTTTCTTACTACGGAGGTAACAAGAAAGTCGATCTCGCTTTTGTTGGTTCTTGCATGGTGCATAAAGGCGATATGAAAATCATCTCACAAATGTTACAAAACCTTGAAGATGAAAATGGCAAGGTCGAGTTTAAAGCGCCGCTGGTGGTCGCGCCACCAACCTATAATATCGTTGATGAGCTAAAAGCTGAAGGCGACTGGGATATTTTGAAGAAATACTCAGGTTTTGAATTTGATGATGCAGCGCCAAAACAAGCGGCTCGTACCCAATATCAAAACATGATGTATCTTGAGCGTCCAGGTTGTAATTTATGTATGGGTAATCAGGAAAAAGCAGAAAAAGGAGACACGGTAATGGCGACATCGACACGTCTGTTCCAAGGACGTGTTGTAGAAGACTCTAATGAGAAAAAAGGCGAATCATTATTGGCCTCTACACCTGTGGTTGTGCTGTCTGCGATTCTTGGTCGTACGCCGAGTATGGACGAGTATAAACTAGCAGTTAAAGGCATTAACTTGACTGATTTTGCGCCGCCTATTAAAGAAATGACGACTGAACCTCGTGTAAACGTGATTCAAATTCAGCGGCATTAGTGGCTTCTATTTTATGTAGAATATTGTAGTTATGTTAAACAAAAGCCGCATTTGCGGCTTTTGTTTTATGTAGAATGAGTATTATTAAAATGAGCAGAAGGTAAGGCATGGAACCAGATTTTTGGCATCAAAAGTGGAAAAGTAATGTGATTGGGTTTCATAAAAATGAAGCCAACCCTCTATTAGTTAATTACTTCGCATCGCTTGCGTTATCCGAAAACAGTCGTGTATTTGTACCTTTATGTGGTAAAACGCGCGATATTGCTTGGTTGCTAAGTAATGGTCATCGTGTTGTCGGCATTGAGTTGAGTGAAATTGCGGTCAAACAATTATTTGATGAATTAACGTTGATACCCACTATCAGCCAAAATCAATCGCTCATTCATTATCGTGCAGACAATATTGATATTTTCGTTGGCGATATCTTTCAAGTAAGCAGAGAGCAGTTGGATACGGTTGATGCCGTCTATGACCGTGCGGCTTTTGTTGCGTTGCCATTTGAAATGCGCCAACGCTATAGCAATCATTTAATTGATATTACGGACAGTGCTTCGCAATTACTCATTACCTTTGAATATGACCAGCGCTTGCAAAATGGTCCGCCATTTGCCATTAGTAATCAAGAAATCAATCAGCATTATCAATCTGCCTATGATCTTCACTTGCTGACAAGTGAAGTATTGGAAGGTGGTTTAAAAGGAAAATGTGAAGCAGTCGAGAATGTTTGGCTGTTGAAAAAAGCATATAACGCACATGTGTTTGATGAAAAGTCGATTCATTTGCCACCGCGCGGACGTTGGAAAATAATGTTACCTATTTTTATTCTGCTTGCTATCGGCTCTTTTCTTGCTTATCAATACAATGTCAACGTAAAACTGGCAGCCAGTGGCGTAGTGTTAGCAGGCTTTTACACAGGGGTAGTCGCGTGGCTACTGAGCGTAATTACCTTGGTGCCTATTATTGGACCACTTTTGGTAAAAGTGCTGACCATGTCATTTATTTGGCTACTCAATGCTATTGGTTATTTAGTGGCTTATGTTGCCATCAAACGCGGTTACTCCAAGGATGTGCTGACTTATCGCGGCATCACGATTGCATTAATTATTGGCTTGGTGATGGGCTATGTATTAGGTAGCTTATAATGGCAGCCTGATTATTTTATTCATATTAATTAAAGAAAGTTAACGATGTTGTTATCAATAGCCATGATTGTGATTGGCCTTGCCGTTTTGGTGTGGAGTGCGGATATGTTTGTCGATGGTGCTGCCGCTGTTGCACTCAATCTTGGCATGTCAACGTTGTTGGTAGGTATGGTGGTCATCGGTTTTGGAACCTCCGCACCAGAGTTGACGGTTTCAGTTTTAGCAGCGATGCAGGGCAATCCAGGGCTTGCATTAGGTAATGCCTATGGTTCTAATATTACTAATATTGCGTTGATTCTAGGCATCACAGCTTTAATCAGCCCAGTGCTTATACGCTCTCAAGTGTTAAAACGTGAGTTGCCAATTTTATTGGGCGTGACTATTCTTGCGTTTTTTCATTTGCGCGATGGTCAAATTACACGAGTTGAAGGCTTGATTGAGATAGCGGTTTTATTAATCATCCTCGTCTGGATGATATTGCAAAGTCGCCAAGAATCTTCTCATGGCGATGAGCTTGAAACTGAACTGAATCAGGAGCTTGAGTATATTAAACCCGCTAAAGCGTGGTTGTTGCTTGTCATCGGCTTAGTGCTGTTAGTCATTAGCTCGCGCATGCTGGTTTGGGGTGCGGTTAATATTGCACAAGGCCTTGGTGTGAGTGACTTAATTATTGGGTTAACTGTCGTAGCGATTGGCACATCATTGCCTGAATTGGCTTCATCCATTGCCGCCGCACGTAAAGGTGAGCATGATTTAGCGGTTGGCAATGTGATTGGCTCAAACTTATTTAACACCTTAGCTGTGGTCGGTTTAGCTGGCACAATTTATCCGATGCAAGTGCCAGCTGAAGTGTTAACGCGTGATTGGGGAGTGATGCTGGCTTTAACAATTTTGCTATTTGCACTTGGATACACGCGCAAAGAGATCGGAGAAAAAAGCATTAGCCGCTTAAGTGGCGGTATTTTAGTAGCTATTTTTATTGGGTATACCACATACCTGCTATACAGTGTGGCGTAGTAGGGCGTAAGCCTGAAAACTGTTAGCGACTGAAGAGTAAGTTATTAAGTGGTTGCAACCCAATTGCCAACACCGAGTGCTTCCATCACAAATTCTACAGACAAAGCGGCTAAAATCATGCCCATAATACGCGTGAGAATCGATGCGCCACTTATGCCAATCAGCTTAATAATTCTTGTTGAGAGTAGCATGAGAAACAGTGTGCATAGTAAAACAGTAAGCATCACAAACGCGGTTGTCACTTGTTCGCCTATTGGATGAATATGATTGTCGGTCAGTAAAATAACCGCGAGGATAGCGCCTGGTGTCGCTGTAGCAGGAATAGCCAGCGGGAAAACTGCAATATCATGCCCATCATCTTTCTCTTCCCCATCTGAATTAGAAGAGAAAATCATTTGCAAACCAAATAGGAAAAGAATAATTCCGCCTGCTAGTTGAAAAGACAATAAACTAATGCCCATGGCAGTCAAAAGTAGTTGGCCAACGATAATCGCGCCTAATAAAACGGCGGTTGCATAAGCAATCGCTTTATATGCCGTTTTTCTGCGGTTAGCAGGCGATAATTTTGCAGTGAGCCCTGCAAATAAAGCCATTGTTCCTATCGGATCGATGGTGGCCCATATAATTAAAAAATCCTGAACTATTCTATCAATCATTCATGCGCTACCTTAGGTTGTGATCGTTGCACTTAATGGGTATTCAAAGTGATCAGACGTGAGTTTAAGTGTGTGCCAGCTTTAACCCAATAATACCAGCAAAAATAAGACCAAGACTCACTAGCTTAAACACAGACGTTGATTCATCAAACAGTATAATACCTAGCGTTGCTGTACCAAGAGCGCCAATGCCAACCCATATTGCATATGCTGTTCCAACGGGTAAGGTTCTCATGGCTAAGCCCAGCAATAAAACACTAGTAATCATGGAAATCATAGTGCCTACCGTGGGCCATAATTTGGTGAAACCTTCAGTATATTTAAGACCAATCGCCCAGCCTATTTCAAATAAACCAGCTACAACTAAAATAAACCAATTCATAAATGCCTTTTTAAGTTAAGGGTTGTAACATTATTATCAATTCAAAATGAATTTAACGGATGTTTGTTAAATAAAAGCCTAATCGTCATTTTCGATAACTAAATTAGGTATGTGATTAAACGCAATTCGCATTGGTGCATCTTTAAGTGCTTCATGCGCGCCGCCTAAATAGACGGTGTTTTTGCCATATTTCAAATTCAGTTTATCTAATGCCTTGTTTAATTTTTCTTGCGTGGCAGAAGGTTTATCTGCAAATAAATCTTGCGCAACTTCGCATGCGTTAACTAAGCCTGAAAAGTTAACGCCAATCGCAATCGGTGGATCTTGATGTGTTGGATATTGTTTCCATAGTGCTTCGAGTGCGCTGGTCAGTGTTCTTGTATCATCAGTTGCGGATAATTTACTTTCAGCATTAAAACTAACGTGCGCTCTAAACTTCACTTTAACGCTTACCTTGGTCGTGAGTAATGCATAACTGCGCATGCGCATAGCCGCTTTTTGTAACAAACGATGTAATATGGCATTAGCACCTGCGATATTGCGTTGTTCTGGTGGCAATACATGGCTATGACCCAAACTGCTCCGCGCATTTTTAACGTAATGCGGCTCTAAGCCACGCAATTTGTCATACATACGCTCACCTTCAACACTGCCCCAAGCTGTGCGTAATTGGTCTTTATTCGCAGCGTAAAGTGATTCAACGGTGTTAATACCATAGTGCGCAAGCCGTGCTTCCATTTGACGGCCAATACCGTTTAAATCTCTGGGTTTAAGGCTCAATAATCGGTCAGGAATTTCGTGCTGTTCAATCACCACGCAACCGTCAGGCTTTTGCATGTTAGAGGCGACTTTGGATATAAAAGTATTAGGACCAATGCCAATAGAACATTTGATATAAGGATATTGCTTATTAATTTCACGCTTAATTTTAGCAGCTAGCTTAAGTGCATTTTCTTTAATTTGCTGACTGCCTGTCAGTTTGCAAACCATTTCATCAATAGAACGCACTTCTTCCACATGCGTGCAGCTTTCAACAATCGCAATGAGCTTATGATGAAGCTCGACATATAGTGGCGGCCTTGCTTCAACAAAGACAATGTCTTTGCATAACTTGCGCGCATCTCGCACAATAGTACCTGTTTTAATGCCAAATGCTTTTGCCTCATAACTCGCCGCAATGCAACAAGTAGTCTCAGCCATCACGGGCAAAACGCCAATTGGTTTGCCACGTAATTCTGGTTGCAACTGCTGCTCTACCGAAGCAAAGTAGGAATTGAAATCCACATATAAAGCATTTAAAGACATTCGATGGTTATTTCTACATATTTCATGGAACATCTTTCAGAATGCATGTTCCAAAAAGCTTGTTTCAAGAGATATGTTCCAAGGTAAATTTCCAAGATAAGTGAATTAGACTGTAAGGTTTTGCCTATAATACAGACTATAAAGTAAGCTTAATTTTAAAGGTAAACGCATCATGTGTAACGAACAAATTGCAATTTTCGCAGGCGGCTGTTTTTGGTGTACAGACTCATCTAATTATATTTAAGTTATTGTTTTATATTAAATAGATGTTTTTAAAATTTAGTTTCGGGTGAATTTTCGGGTGAATTATAATATAAGCTAGAAGCTATATTAAAGTTATCTAGGATTTATTACATATAGGAAATGGTGCTGGTGTTAGGGAAGTTAAAGCAAGTATAAAATTGATTTATTCTTGCTTTAACTGTCAATATTAGTTTCTTCAAGAGAGTCAATTAAGTCAGTAAATTTAATTTCTTCTTGTAGTAATGTATTTAAAGAAATTGCAGTTGTTTTCGCAAGTGAAAGATTGTCAGATTTAACTAACTGGTTTAAATCACTTATAGCGAATTGAATTGAATGTAGTGTCTTGGTTAAGTATTCTAAATCAGTAGCCATTTTTCACTTTGCTCCTTTTTGTTTTTTTAATTATATTATTTCGTTGAGAAGCTGTTTATTATAGTTATCATTCTTCTATTTGGTCAACTATCCAATTCACCCAGCCCAATACTGTTGAGGCTCTTCTATTGTAAGTTATATCTGTTGAAACATTGTTAAGCTTTGCCTGTTTCATAATTTCAACTATTTCATTTTTGGAGGGCATTGTAGCTTTGTTAAAAAATTGTATTAGAGTTTCTCTAAATGCTTTTTTTGCTAATATCAATTCAATTATTTGCAATCGCCTAGTATTTATATCATTTTCAAATAGAGCTTTGCCTTTTGGAGTTAAAACACCACAAGCAACACTATTTATAGATTTTGTTTCTGTTAGTCCTAGGTATTTGCTAGCATTTAAGTAGTAATCTGTTTGTCTACTGTCAAAGTCATAGTTTTCTGTGATTTCTTTTTTTGATAAAAACTCACTTGCACTAATAAGCTCGCATAAGTTTATAACTCGCTCAAAAGAGTCGGCCTGTGGAAAGGGCACATTTGTTGGCTCTGGCTCTATGTTAGCTTTTTTAATTATTTCTTGGATGATTTCAATATTGATGACTGTATTGTAAATTGCATATCTTTTGCTACGAGTTAGATTTATTGAGTTGTAGCCTTCCAGGCTTGCAAAGGCATATTCCCGAAGTTCAAATATGCCATTGGAATAAGTGAGGTAAATATTCCTGACTTGTTTTTGTATTGAGCTTTGCCACTTTCTATATGGGTAATAGAGCTGTCTAATAATGAAATCGTCAGATATATAATTTTTTGCCTCTATGAGAACAAAATACCTCTCACCTTCAAATCCCCCATCAATTTCAATTTGTGCTTTGTCTACTTTGATTTTATGAGCTGATGAATTGTTGAGACTAAACTCAAAACTATTTGAACCCATTCGTCCTGAAACTGTGGCAACAAGTGGTTCACCAACAAAGTCATCTAATATTTTGGAAATGTAGGCACAATTTATAGCCATTGACTCCGAACTAATATTATTGAAGTCCATACTTTCATAAATATTGGTATACGGATGATGATCTACAACATCCGAAATGGATTCAAATTTGTGGAAAATGTTAAATTTTCCTAATACATATGAACCACGTGAAGTAGGTAATATGCCTATATTGTTATTTGAAAATATTTCAGGTAGCTGATTGGTATTGTCAAATTTAGTCATTAACCGTGATTCACGGTATTCGTTTATTTGTTCGGCTTTAATGCTAAAAAGGTTATTTTTATTTATTTGATTAAGTATGTCGTATTTATCAAATAACGACAGCCAAGCAGTTTGGTTTTTGCTTTCGTTAGCCATAGTTCTTAATTAGAACTTCATCAACTGCACCTCGTTTATCACCAACTGAATTGATGGCACGATTTGCTTGAATAGTAGTAATTGAGTAATCTTTATATAGGTCTTTTATAAAGCCAGAGCTTGAATTAGAAAGTAAAAACTTTATATTTCTATTTGCTAATTCATCACAAGTTTCTTTTAGTCTAATCTGGTCATCTTCTTGCCAACCACCTTGAACATAGCCCGTAAAATTTGAACTATCAGAAACAGGTTGGTAAGGAGGGTCAAAATATATAAATGATTTTTCATCTGCTGTTTTTATAGCTTCTGCATAGTCAACATTACTTATGGAAATATTATTATCAATAAGAAACTTACTCACGGCTCTAATAACTGGTTCATTAACAATATTTGGGTTTTTGTAATTCCCAAATGGACTATTGAACTCACCTGAATTATTCACACGATACAAGCCGTTATAACAAGTTTTATTGAGGTAGATTAGCCTTGAAGCTCTATCAACAGATGACATACTTTTAAAGGCCTCTCCTCTGTCTAGCTCCCTAATTTTGTAGAAATACTCTGAAGTATTTTCGTGTTTTTTTAAACTTACTAAAAGTTCTTCAAGGTTATTCTTAACACTTAAATAAGCATTAACTAAATCGCCATTAAAATCATTTATAACTGAATTTTTGTTTTGAAAATGGAAGAATACTGCTCCTCCACCAATGAATGGCTCAAAATATTTGAGCTTTGAAAAGTCTTTGGGTAAGACGGGCTTGATTTGTTCAATCAATTGTCTCTTTCCACCAACCCACTTTAAAAAAGGGACTATTAGTTTATTTTTTGCCATATTTCAGCCAATATATA
>JBFJJN010000019.1:0-28020 GCA_041612255.1 Methylophilaceae bacterium
GGGTCAAAGCGCAATCTGACATGCTGGTGATTTGGGCATCACTAATAGGTTTAGTACTCATCTTTGGGAGTGAACGCATTTTTATCAGTCAAAACCAAGCCAAGAAAAAAACTGAAGTTAATTAAAGAAACAGCTTTAAAATGGAGAACTGTATGAGCATTGTAGAAAAAGACCCTGTATGTGGCATGGTTGTTGATGTGCATAAAGTTGAAATGACTTACGCGGGAGTCCACTATGCCTTCTGCTCCAATCAGTGCCGCGAAAGGTTTGAGTCCAATCCTCATTTGTATATTGGATACCCAGGGCACAAGGCTCCAAAGCAAAAGGGTGTGCAAGTAGTAAAACGGCGCCGCTTCAAGCTTGAGCGATCTTTATCCTTGCCAGATGCAAATTTGTTAGCAAAAGAGTTATATGACATGATGGGAATACACAAAATTCAAATAGATGGTATGAATATTGATGTGACATATGACCTGATGGAGGCAACAGCCGAGCAAATCGAAGATCGAATGGTGGATATTGGGATTAAGCTTGGTGAGGAATGGACTCAAAAATTGCGTCGCGGAGTTATACATATTCTTGAGGAAACTGAGGTGTCGAGCATGGAAGAAGTCCCTCAAACGCACCGACATTAATGGTAACAACAACTCCTTCTTATTAAAATGAATCTGATTGATAAAAAATCCAAGCGAATAGCGATTATAATCTGATACATATGAAGATTGAGTAGATTTGTAAGCCATTAAAATAATGATATATACGTAGATTTCTAAAGTTTGAACGTTTTTTTTGTACCCAAAAGAGATAAATAAAATTGACATTTGATGGAAAAATATATTGAAACTATCCCTAAAAAATCAAGGCATTTGAAAGTACACAAAAAACGAGAGTTTAAATTTTATGCATAATCTTCTCTTTAACATCAATTCTGGAATATTGGAGTAGTTGTGTCATATACCTTTCAGAAGCATATTAATTTAAAGTGAAACAGCAACTTGTCCTAAAATTCTTGTAATTATTTTAAGAACTAAGTTATCTACTCTTGATTATTTCAATTTTAACCATATATAAAAAACAAAATGTAAGTTGATGTATAAAAAACAAAGCAATCGTATCTAAGGGGAGTAAAAAATGGCTAACAATAGGTTTGATACCGACCCGAAGGTTAAAAATTATGTATGGTGCCGTGCTGCTGGGCACTGCGAATTGTGTAGCAAGGATTTAACTTTCGATTTAATTACACTCACCCCAGCCAAACTTGGCGAAGTTGCACATGTTATTCCAGCCAGTCCACAAGGACCTCGGTCAGATGCAGACCAAACTGCTGCAACTTCAGAGATACTAACCAATAATCCAAGCAATTTAATGTTACTTTGTGGTTGTTGCCATACATATATTGATAAAACACCTGAAGGGTATCCCGTAAACGATTTGACCACGGCTCATAAAGCTTTCGTTGATTCTGTACAATTTGCAGCTAAAGAAAAAATATATAACGTTGCTACAGGAGTCATTATATTAGGCCATCACTTTTCAACGGCGAATAATGTTGACCCAAGCGAGCTGCAGTCGGCTATGTGGCGGGATCAATTGCGCCCTGTGAGTTTGCCTTTAAAGATAGTTCTACCTGAGGTTGATCGTTATGGCAGAGATGCTCGGTATTATGAAAATGTTAGAATTAAATTTAAAGATAACTACACTCGTGAGCTAACAATGTATAAAGGCGAACTGGGTGACAACCCTATTGTCGGTATAGTCGGACTTGCAGATATTCCAAGTTTGATGATTTGTGGTCAGGAGTTTGGTGACCGAGTTCGCCATCAAATTTACTCATCCAACCGTATCACTCGACTCAATTGGCCTGATAAAGATGCGTCTACCCCAGATTTTACGTTCACTTTCTCTAATGCAGAAAATCGTGTAAATGCATTGGTCATCTCAATTTCAGCTGAAATACCTAAGCGTGACGTAATTGCAACCTTGCCTGATTGTGAAATTGCTACCTTCAGAATTTCTGAGCCGAACTATAACTTGGTAAAGAATGCTAATACTATTGACTACTTTGGAGTAGAGCTACAAAAAGCACTAAGCCTTCTTGAAGCCGCGAGTCCAGAAACAATTCATGTTTTTGCTGCAATACCTGCAGCGATGGCACTCAAGTTTGGTAGTTTAATTTCAACAAACCATCGACATAAATATGCCATTTATGACCGTAATAAACCCGACAATTCATTTGGTTTACATACTTACCTCAATTAATTAAGGATCTATTAAGATGAACAGTTTATATTCGGATTCACGTAAAAAAAGCTGGGAAGCGGTGCTTTTTCAAGCGGCAATTGATATTTCAATTTCGCCATCACTCTATAAAACCATTAACGAACGATATTCGAATCTTGAAAGTATATTGAATGAGGCTGATGACCTGGTTTTGCAAAGTGCACATATCTTTCCGCAAGGATCAATAAGGCTAAAAACTGCAATTAAACCTTTACCTGATTCAACGGATGATTTGGGAACGGTTGATGCAGATGCTGTTGTATGGCTAGAGAATGCTTCGTCGGCAACATCAGAAGAGGTGTTAATTGCTATTCAAAAACGATTTGAGAAAGGGTCCAAAGTCTCTACACCAATTGATGAATTACGCCGTGGTATTCGTATTATTTACGCTGATGAAAATCCTGGTTTTCACATCGACGTAACACCTGCTAGGAACTTTTACGGCAACAGCCAAGATTGTGGAAATGGCGCACTTCAAGTACCCGACCGTACACTGGGTTGGAAAGCAAGCAGTCCAATTGCATATAGTAATTGGTTGCACAAAATTTCAGAAAAAGAGTTGCCAGTTTTTGCTATGGACAGCTTTAGAGAGAGGTTTGAAGAAATTGCAAAGGCAACGGTAGAAGAAATGCCAGGTTATGAGGAGTACGTAGACTCAAATGTGCTCAGAGCCTTAATTAAGTTGATTAAAAGAACCCGTGACATATGGGCTCAAAGAAATCTAACAAAAAAAGATTATCGTCCAATTTCTGCGATATTAACAACTTTGGCTGGTCTGGCTTATGAGAAACTGGCAAATCAAAAAACTCCGTTGCTTATTTCAAGTCCATTCGATGTCATGCAAGAAGTCATTAAAACTATGCCAGAATTTATTGCAGGTTCTCATGGAAAGTGGGAAGTATGTAACCCAGAGAACAGAGATGAAAATTTTGCTGAGAAGTGGAATAGACCAGATGGGAATAAATATCGTGAAGCATTTTACGAGTGGCACGCGGAAGCTACTGCAGCATTTTCACTTGGACTGAAAGACTTTGTTTCTAATGATGCATTCAACAAGGCCTTAAACGAGTCTTTTAACATTGGCCAATCCACAGTAAACAATACACTCAGACGGTTACCTCAGGACTGGAATTTGCCTGGACGCGAATTAGGAAAAACTGGTACTTCAATTATGTTAGCTGCAATGAGTGGTGCTGCGGTAGCATCCAACAAACCACAGACTATTAAACAACCTGACCGTTTGGGATAGGGCACTTGGAAGAGTTGTTAAAGCGCGGTATTGCCGAACTTAAGCGATTTCTAGGGGATGCTTCGTATCAACTACAACCAGAAACCCCAAAAGCAAACGAGGCTATAGCGTTTTCCTTTGCACTTCCCTTAGATTATAAAGGTGTAAATCGAATATTACGGATTGGCTTCCCTAAAAATTTCCCGTTCATGGCACTTAACTTTTCTATTACTCCATGTGCGGTGCAGGTTTGGCCTCATGTTATGAGATATGGAGTCTGCCTTTATGGCGCCAATCAAGAGCCAGCCACATCTTCGCCAGAGGAAGCAGTGCAGTCGGCAATGATTCGTGTAAGTCAACTCGTTCAGTTCTCACTTGCTGATTCGAATCAAGAGAAAAGAGAAGCCGAGTTTTCTAGGGAAGTAAGGTCTTATTGGGCGTCACAAATGAAGGAGTCGTCTAATCGTTTCACGTTGGTTAAATTACCAAAATCAAGTGGCTCGCTATTTGTTGTAAGTGCAAACGCTGTAGACCCATTAAAAAGTAATCAATATATCGGAGGGAGGGAGTATGAAGATATTTATCAGTTTGAAAAACGATACAAACGCTTTTCCTCCAAACAAAAAGCAACAGCAAAACCGGCCTTCTTTCTGAAGTTGGAGAGCACACCTTCAAATCTTATCGAGAAGATGGATTTACTTAGCTGGTTGAAGGGTAATGTTACACCCGATGTATTTTTTGATCTTAACTCATGGTTTGAGGAAACATCTGAACTACCTATGCGGTGGTTAATTCTCTCTTTACCAACTGATGAAATTGCATTACAAGGTTTTGTGTTTACAGATTCAAATATATATTTAAAGAGGCAGCACGCAACACTTTATGGAAGAAGAACAAATAGAAGAAAATTTAATACAAGCAAAGATAGTTTAAACGTACAATTTGCACCCATAGATGTATTAGATGCTGCAGTCATCCATCATAGGGCGGGACCAGCTTCAAGAGGTTTGGCTAATAAAAAAGTTGTTGTAATTGGAGCTGGAAGCTTGGGTGGAGAGGTTGCTGTGCTTCTAGCACGTTCAGGTGTTGGTTCCCTATATCTTGTTGATTATGATACTTTTGAAGATGTGAATATTGGTCGACATACCTTAGGAGCCACCGCCTTAGGTAAATACAAAGTTGAGGCTTTGGCAGATAGAATTTGTAGAGACGTTCCCACATCCCATGTCGAATTTAGTACTGATTTGATTCAATATGGTGGAAAAAATCACTCTCAGGTTTTAGAGAGTGCGGATTTGGTAATTATTACTACTGCTAACTGGAACTCAGAGGACTATTTGTGGGCTTTGAAATCTAAAGGCACAGGATGGGGGCTAATCCAAGCATGGAGTGAACCTCATGGAATCGTAGGTCATATTTTAACTGCACCCCCAGGAGGCAATTATGATGGGCGATACCTATTTATGGGCGGGCGATTTCTAAGACGAATGTCCGAGTGGCCAGATGATGGAGTCAAGGCGTTACCTGCTTGTGGCGGTAGTTACATCCCTGGTGGACCAGTTGCTTTAGCAAGAATTGCAGGTCAAACTGTTCAACATGCATTAGATCAGCTTGTAAATTCTTTAAACAATCCAGAATGGCATGTACTCATCGGAAATGTTAAAACTATTAAAGATTATGGTGGTAAATATAAAGGCCCTGATTTACCAGAAAACGTTGGTAGCAGCGAGCTCAATTATACATGGCCAAGCCCAGAATCCCTTGTATGAAGTGAGTGACTCATCCTTTGTCTGGCAATGGCTTTTGAAAGAAATTGAAGTCACCCTTTTAGTTGAAAAATCCGTTTTCCAATTGTTTGATAAAAATAGACAGTTTGGAAATAAGCATGAATGTGGCGGCTTACTATTTGTTGATTCTAACAATAAGAATGGGTTAGTCTTGAGCATGGCCACCCCTCCAAACTCAAGAGATAAATCAACAAAGTACTCACTTGACTTTGATCCAGAACGTTGTCGTACTGAGACAAAAGACGCCAATGAAAAAAATCTTAGACTGATTGGGTACTGGCATTCACATCCAGAAAATATTCCAAATATTTCACCTAAGGATATGCAAAGCTTTAGAAAATTAATTAAAGATAATCCACTTGAGCTTCCATCACCAATTGCGGTTATTGTAGGTCGTAATAAAGGTCCTGACGGGATAAGAGCTTGGCTCATCAATGGTGATAATATATATAGGGCTGAGTTTCAACCAATTATCAAGGAATAATACATGGTAGAGAACCAAGAAATATTTATTTCAGTAGACATTGAAGCATCCGGTGCTGTTCCAGGTTTATATAGCCTTTTGTCCATTGGCGCCTGCGATATATTTAACCCAGATGAAAATTTTCAATGCCTTCTCAAACCTACTGGTAAATTTGTTGATTTAGAAGCTGTAAATGTAACAGATCTCGATTTAGATGTTCTAAAAAAAGACGGCTTAGAACCTGCCGTTGCAATGAAGAAGTTTAGGGATTGGATAACTAAGGTTTCTGGCCCAGATATAAAGCCAATTTTTGTTGGTCTGAACGCTGCATTTGATTGGTCATTTGTTAATTATTATTTTAATGACTGTCACATAGATAATCCTTTCGGATTTGCCCCTTTGGACATTAAAGCCATGTATTTTTCTGCCACAAATTGCAGATGGAACCAATCCAAGTCAAGTGTAATGATAAAAGATCTTCAGCCTACTTTAAGAGGCAATCATGATGCTTTAATTGATGCCTTGGCTCAGGCAGAATTGTTTCGTCTAATTATAAAAAAGTATAAAAAATCATAATTTGAGAATGTGTTTAGTAAATTTATTTTGAATCAGAAGCGTAACTAAGTATTTCTTAGAGCTTCCCTTTTTGTCTTTTCAGTTCGGATAAAAGTGAAAACGGAAAATAAAATATACACTTCGACAGCTAAATTCCTAAAACGGAAGCTCAGCAATACAGTTTAATTTTCAAAAACAGCCAAAAGATAACATTTATGAAACCTTAACTTAATTGCTGCTTGCTTGAATCAAGCTTGAATGATAACAATCCTATTTAAATCGTGAGTGTTTAATTCACAAAAGAAAATAAAAAGAATACAAATTAGAGCTTAGATCTAAAGTAGCTAAGAAAGATTCAAGGCTTAATATATTATTTTGCAAAATAACCATAGATTATGCATCAATTAAGTAAGCAACCAAAATATGAATACCTTCTAAACCATGTGATGTTATTTAACTGTTATTAAATTTGAGAATTTCAGATTGATTTTTTACCTAATTTGTTTATCTTGCTGAATTAGAAAAAGTCATATTTTAATGTATAATGAGAATGAATATCATTTACATTATTTTAATTTAAGCATTTAATGCTGGCAAAGGAAGATTATGTTTGAAACTCTGATGATTACTTTTAGAGAGGGACTAGAGGCTTTTCTTATAGTAGCGATTGTGCTCGCTTATCTAGCTAAAACGGGTGGAGAAAAATTGATTCCATCTGTCCATCGTGCATGTGTTGTTGCCATCTTAGGGTGTGCAGGTTTGGGATTTGTCTTTGCAAAAATAGGCGCGTTAACGCCATTCTGGGAAGGCACATTAGCCTTAACAGCAGCAGTTCTTGTAATTAGCTGTACAGTGCACATGGTAAGAATGGGTAAGCACATGAAAAACGAGATTACTAGCACTATAGACCGTGCAGTTCAAAATCCAAGTGTTGGTGCAAAGCTCGCAATCTTTTTATTCATTTTGTTGATGATAGGCCGTGAAGGATTGGAAGCGGCTACCATGATTGCTTCATTAGCGCAAAGCAATGATAGTCTAAATCTTGCCATTGGTGGTGTGATGGGTATAGCAATTGCAGGATTAGTTGCATTAGCGTGGACTAAATATGGCCATCGCATCAATTTAGGGTTATTTTTTCAAGTAACTGCGGTATTTATGGTGATATTTTCTATTCAATTAGTCATATATGCATTTCATGAATATACCGAATCTGTAGAAATAGCCAATTTAGGTATTTTTGATAATGCTTATTGGCATGCTGCGACTGAAACTTATGGCCCACAGGGTAGAATAGGTGCATGGATTTCTTATAGTCTTGTTTTAGTCCCTTTTACTTTCCATTTTTATAGTTTTATTCGAAGTTCATATCTTGTAAATAAAGCAAATACCTAAATAAAAAACTCAATTACTTATTAAAATTAACTATTTATGAAAATATATAAACCCTATACATTTATTATCTTGTTGAAAATGAATATTAGTGATAATATTTTTATGTGAAATTTTTTTTTAGAATTTTATTAGTAGTTTTCGTGATGCAGTCCACTTGGGCTGTTGCTGCTCAGTATTGCCAGCATGAAGAAAGCCCAAAAGTTGATCACCTTGGTCATCATGCGCATAAGCATGTTTCACAAAATGACGATTTTAGCGACACGGTGGATCAAAGTTCAAGCGACAGTTCTAAGTTCTCTGCAGATACTGATTGCCCTTATTGTCACCTTGGTACTATCAAATCAATGATTGCATATTTGCTTGCATTTGATGCAAGCATTGAGCTTGCTGTGATCGTTGATGTTTATGACAGTTATCCTGAAATAATTCCACTCAAACCAGAACGTCCAAATTGGATTCTCGCTGTTTAGTTCAGCGAGATTTGTCTTTTTTATAACAGTTTTTCTGTAGAAAATACCATTTTCTCGCTGAATTCTTACCTTAATTTAGGAGAATTCTATGCGTGTATGTTATTTATTTTTATTTTTTTTATTACTATCAACCCCAGTGTGGTCGGCTTATGAAACCAACCAGCAAAATGTCGAAAATCAAAGCTTAAAAGAGCTCTCTCTTTCAGATTCGCTTGATTTAGCATTGAAATCAAATCCTGACATTGCAGTTGCTATACGTGAGCGAGAGGCTACTGATGGCATAAAAGTGCAAGCTGCAACAAGGCCCAACCCTTATGTGTCGACATCTATTCAAGACACACGCAATGCTACAAGGCAAACCACCCTTCAATTAAATCAAGAAATTGAACTGGGAGGGAAACGCGCTGCCAGAATTGAAGCTGCTGATGCCTTTTATAGTAGATCAGACGCAGAGCTTGCAACAAAACAATCTGAAATTCATGCAAATGTAGTTGCGGCATTTTACGAGGTATTAGTTGCACAAGAGCGAGTTGCGCTAGCAAAATCTTCTGTAGAAATTGGCGAGCTAGCACTTGATGCCGCATCTAAGCGTGTCAAGGCTGGTAAAAGTTCGCCTGTTGAACAAACCAAATCAAGCGTTGCTGCTGCAACTGCAAAAATTGAACTCGTTCAAGCCACAACGCAATTAAGCAATAGTCGTAAACGTTTAAGTGCGCTATGGGCTGATAATACCCCTGGTTTTGATCGAGTTACTGGCGACGTTACCAATATTCCTGCAGTAAATACACTGGAAAACCTTGCACCTTTAATTGATAGTGCACCAACTATTAAACTGGCTAAATTCGAAATAAGCGCAAGAGAGGCGATAACTGAAATTGAACGTAGTAAAGCGATTCCTAATATTACAATAAGTCTAGGCATGGTGGACAATCGAGAGATTGGACTAAATCAAGCCTTACTTGGATTGTCTATTCCAATTCCAGTGTTTGACCGGAATCAGGGTAATGTTCAAGAGGCTATAAGTCGCAAGTATAAAGCTGAAGATGAACTGATTGCGCTAAGAAACAAAATTCAAACTAACGCGAGTACACAATATGAAAAACTAAGTGCAGCCAGACAAGCAAGCCTCTCGCTTCAAAATGACATTCTGCCAAATGCTCAAAGCGCATTTGATGCAGCTAACAGGGGCTTTAGTTTAGGCAAATTTAATTTTCTGGATGTGTTGGATGCACAACGCACCTTATACCAAGCAAAATCTCAGTATATCAACGCATTGTTGGAAGCCCATCAGGCGATTGCCGAAATAGAACGTATTCTTGGTGCTGTTGTAGAGCATCAGGTAACTAAGCCTTAAGGATAATTAATCATGAATTTGAATTTCGAAAAAAGCAGCAAAAAGAGTAAACAAATTATTGCAATTATTTTGGTCATTATTACCAGTGTCGTGTTAGGCGGATTGATTTTAAAGGCAGAAAAACCTAAAAACGTGTCAGAGGAGCATGAAGAACACACTGAAGGTGAGGATCACTCAGAGGATAATGAAGATAAACATGAAGAGGAATCAGGCTTAAATAATACTGCAGTTCAAGCACACGATGAACGTCATACTGCTCAGCCGCAAGAGGTATTAAAAGGTCCACATGGTGGAAAACTATTTGAGAAAGATGGCTATGGGTTAGAGATTGCAATATTTGAAGATGAAACATCTCCAGAATTTAGAATATACACTTACTTAAATGACAAAGTTTTGGATCCAGCATTATCAAAAGTTAGTGTAGAGCTACAGCGGTTAGGTAGAAAATCAGAACAATTTAGTTTTGCTAAAGAAAATGGCTATTTAAAAAGCTCTGCACCTGTCGCGGAACCTCATTCATTTGATGTAAACATCAATGTTTTGTATAACAAAGAAAATTATATTTTTACGTACAAACAAGTTGAGGATAGAGTTTCAATGTCGGAAAAACAACTTAGGTTAAATGGAGTGGAAGTATTAACTGCTGGACCAGTAAAAATCAAAAACACATTAAAGCTTCAAGGTGAAATTAAACTAAATGCTGACAATACTGTACAGATAGTTTCTAGAGTTGGAGGCATAGTAGAGAAGGTCAATGTAAATGCTGGAGACAAAGTACGCAAAGGACAGGTTCTAGCGACAGTATCAAGTCAAATGATTGCCGACTTGCGTAGTGATTTATTGGCAGCTCAAAAAAGAGTTGATCTAGCAAGTAAAACCTATGAGCGTGAGAAGCAGCTTTGGGAAGAAAAAATCTCTGCTCAGCAAGATTTCTTGCAAGCCGAAAATGATTTACATGAAGCAGAAATCAATTCAAATCGCATGAGACAAAAACTTCGCTCACTTGATACTAATATGAGTGGTGCAGGTCAAGCGAGTTATGAGATACGCTCGCCAATTAATGGAATAATCACATTAAAAAATGTTAGTCAAGGTCAGGTTGTAAGCGAAATAGTTAGTCTGTTTGAAGTATCTGATTTAACAACTGTATGGGCTGAAATGTCGATTTATGCTAAAGATATTAATGCCGTAAAAACAGATCAAGAAGTAACCATTAAGGCATCTGCCTTCGATGCCAAGGCTAAAGGTTTTATTTCTTATGTTGGGTCATTAGTAGGGGAGAAATCAAGAACAGCGATGGCTAGGGTCGTACTCAATAACCCAGATAATACATGGCGTCCTGGACTGCCTATCAATATTGAGATCTCAACAAATGAAGTAGATGTTCCTATAGCAGTATCTGTTGAAGGTATTCAATCACTAAATGAAGAGAAAGTGGTGTTTGGTCGATATGGAAACTATTTTGAGGCTAGACCAGTAATACTTGGACGAGGAGATGATAAATATATTGAAGTGTTAGAAGGACTAAATGCTGGGGAAAAATATGCTGCAGGAAACAGTTATTTAGTAAAAGCTGACATTGGTAAAGCAGGAGCAAGTCATGAGCATTAATACAATGACTGTTGAATCTGCAGATAAACCAAAGGAGCTATTAAATGTTTGAAAAAATTATTCGATTTGCAATAGATCAACGCTGGTTAACCTTATTGATGGTATTTGCGATTGCTGTATTAGGCATGTTCAGTTACCAAAAACTACCTATTGATGCTGTGCCCGATATTACCAATGTACAAGTTCAAGTTAATACCTCAGCACCTGGTTATGCACCCTTAGAGACTGAGCAGCGCATCACATATCCGATAGAAACAATTATGGCCGGATTGCCTCAGTTAGAGCAAACGAGATCTATTTCTCGATATGGCCTATCTCAGGTGACAGTTATTTTTGAAGAAGGCACAGACATCTTTTTTGCTAGGCAGTTAGTCAGTGAGCGTATTCAGCAGGCTAAGGAAAGATTACCAAGCGGCATTCTTCCAGAAATGGGTCCTACCTCAACTGGTTTAGGTGAAATTTTCATGTGGACAGTAGAAGCAAAAGAAGGCGCACTTAAACCTGACAAAACACCATATACCCCAATGGATTTAAGGGAAGTGCAAGATTGGATTATTAAGCCACAATTACGAAATGTGCCTGGGGTAAATGAAGTAAATACAATAGGAGGTAATGTTAAACAATATCAAGTTGCGCCTTCAGCAGAAAAGCTATTTGCTTATGGTCTATCATTAAATGACTTAGTGAGTGCGCTTGAGAAAAATAATGCCAATGTTGGAGCCGGCTTTATCGAAAAAGCAGGAGAGCAATATTTGATTCGCATGCCTGGACAGGTAAAAGATCAGAATGATATTGGTAATATAGTGGTCAGTGCTAAAAATGAAGTTCCAATTCGCATTTCTGATGTGGCAGAAGTAGTGATAGGAAGTGAAGCACGAAGTGGAGCAGCAACAGAAAATGGTCAAGAAGTTGTTTTAGGTACCGTTTTTATGCTAACAGGGGCAAATAGTCGGGACGTATCAGCAGCGGTTGAAAAGAAACTAGTAGAGATCAATCAAACTTTACCTGCTGGGGTAATTGCCAAAACTGTTTATAACAGAACAATTCTAATTGATAAGGCAATTAACACGGTTAAGAAAAATTTATTAGAGGGTGCGTTGTTAGTCATTGCAATTCTGTTTGTTTTTTTGGGCAATATGCGTGCTGCAATGATTACGATGCTAGTTATTCCTTTGTCTATGTTATTTACATTCACGGGTATGGCCGTTGCGAAAGTTAGTGCGAACCTAATGAGTTTAGGAGCATTAGATTTCGGTATCATAATTGATGGTGCGGTTGTCATTGTAGAAAACTGTATGCGCAGGCTATCTCATACTCAAACAACCTTGGGCAGGCCACTTTCACGTTCTGAGCGCTTTTCAGAAGTGTTTGAAGCTGCCAAGGAAGCAAGAAAGCCTTTGATATACGGACAGCTCATCATTATGGCAGTCTATATACCTATATTTGCTTTAACAGGCGTTGAGGGGAAAATGTTTCATCCTATGGCTTTAACCGTAGTGATTGCCTTAATAGGCGCCATGTTGTTTTCTGTCACGTTTATTCCAGCCGCAGTTGCGATTTTTATAAATGGAAAAGTTGAAGAAAAAGAGCAGTATCTAATTCGTTTGGCTAAGCGTGGTTACCAGCCTATCTACAATATGGTGATGGATAACAAACCATTGGTGCTGACATTGGCTGTTGCTTCCGTAGTGTTAAGTGGCTTACTAACAACGCGTATGGGAAGCGAGTTTGTACCTAGTTTAAATGAAGGAGACATTGCATTACATGCCTTACGTATCCCTGGAACAAGCCTTTCACAGGCTATAGAGATGCAAAAGGAGCTAGAACATACTGTTAAGTTGTTTCCTCAGGTCGACACTATATTTGCCAAAATAGGTACTGCAGAAGTAGCTTCTGATCCAATGCCTCCTAATGTAGCTGACAATTTTGTGATGCTTAAACCAAAATCAGAATGGCCTGACCCCAGCTTAAGTAAAAGTGATTTAACTGCACAAATACAAAAAGCAGTTAGTGACGTTCCAGGTAATAACTATGAGTTTACGCAGCCAATTCAGATGCGTTTCAATGAGCTAATCTCAGGAGTGCGAAGTGATATTGCAGTCAAAATTTTTGGCGATGATATGGATGTAATGAATAACAAAGCTAAGGAAATTTCTGAGATATTGTCAAAAATTCAAGGCGGGGAAGATGTTAAGGTTGAACAGACCACTGGACTACCTATACTCACTGTCAACATCAATCGCCAAAAGATTGCAAGGCTTGGTGTTAATGTTTCCGAGGTGCAAGATGCTGTTGCTATTGCGATGAATGGTAAAGAAGCCGGTATCGTTTTTCAAGGTGACCGCAGATTTGACATCGTGGTTAGATTGTCTGAAGCATTAAGAACAGATATGGATAGTTTTAAAAGGTTACCTATCAAAATATTAAATGATAGTGTTACACCTGTTTATTTGCAACTCGGTGAGGTTGCCACTATAGACATCGCGCCAGGGCCTAACCAATTCAGCCGTGAAAACGGCAAACGAAATGTAGTTGTGACAGCTAATGTTAGAGATCGCGATATTGGCTCTTACGTTGCGGAAGCTCAACAGCTTGTTCAAAAAGAGGTAAAAATTCCCGCTGGGTATTGGCTTAATTGGGGCGGCACCTTTGAACAGCTTCAATCAGCCAGTCAACGTTTGAAGATAGTAGTGCCAGTTGCCCTTCTAATTGTATTCATATTGCTTTATATGATGTTCAATAATTTGAAAGATGGCTTAATTGTATTTACTGGAATTCCATTTGCTTTAACTGGCGGTGTTCTTGCATTATATTTGCGAGATATTCCGCTTTCCATATCAGCTGGCGTTGGGTTTATTGCATTATCTGGTGTTGCAGTTTTAAATGGTCTAGTGATGATTACCTTTATTAAAGGGCTTATGGCTGAAGGTAAACCCTTGGATGAAGCGATTCGTGAAGGCAGTATGAATAGACTACGCCCTATATTAATCACCGCACTCGTTGCCTCGTTAGGTTTTTTACCAATGGCTATCGCAACGGGCACAGGGGCTGAGGTACAGCGGCCACTTGCTACAGTAGTTATCGGCGGTATCTTGTCTTCTACGATGCTGACATTACTGGTACTGCCGCTGTTGTATCGAATGGTTAATCAGCCCAAATCCAAATTGAACTCAACAAAAATGGTGGGAGAAAACACATGAGTGCAGAACATAATCACGCATTACCCAGCACCAAAAATGAGAAAGCCTTATGGACAGCCTTTGCATTAACCACTACATTTCTCATTGCAGAAGCTGTTGCAGGACTTTTATTGAATAGTCTTGCACTGCTATCAGATGCGGCACATATGTTTACCGACTCAGCCGCGTTAGGCATAGCCCTAGCTGCCGTCAGAATCGCAAGAAGACCTGCGGATCAATATAGGACTTACGGTTATCATCGCTTTGAAATATTAGCCGCTACCTTTAATGCATTGTTGCTTTTTGGTGTTGCAATTTATATTTTGTATGAAGCATGGCAGCGTTTCCGCAATCCTCTTGAGGTGCAATCAGTAGGCATGATGATAGTGGCAAGTTTCGGTCTCATTATTAATATGATTAGCATCAAATTATTAAGTGAGGGTAAAGACAGTAGCTTAAATCTCAAAGGTGCTTATCTAGAAGTTTGGAGTGATCTGGTTGGGTCTATCGGGGTTATTGTCGGCGCCACTATCATCTATTTTACTGGCTGGGCTTGGGTTGACACCATCGTTGCCGTCGCTATTGGCTTATGGGTTTTGCCTAGAACATGGATATTACTCAAAGAAAGTTTGAATCTACTTTTAGAAGGTGTTCCACTGGGTATTGATATAGAGGAAGTGGAAAAAGAAATCTTAAGTCAAAAAGGCGTAGTGAACTTACATGATTTGCATTTATGGGCTATTACCAGCGGTAAAACTAACCTCACTGCGCATATTCTGATGGACGGAACAGTCGAATCTACCAATCTTATAAGGGTCATTCAATCAAGCCTTTCTGATAAGTTTGCTATTACACACACCACATTGCAATGCGAAACCAGATTATGCAATCAGGCTGAAGAATGTACATTTACCGACAGCCCTACAACTAACCCTCATAATAGTCCTCACAGTTACTAATCAATTTAATAATTATATTAAGGAGAGTGAATTGGACTGGAGTATAGAATTTATTTTAATGGTACGCGTTCTTCTCGCTGCAACACTTGGAGGAATTATTGGTTGGGAACGAGAGAATCATAACCGAGATGCAGGAGTGCGTACCTACATGGCTGTAGCAGTGGGTGCATGCGCATTTAGCATTATTTCTAGCCATGTGCCAGGCGAAACAACACGGATTGCAGCGCAAGTAGTAACAGGAATGGGCTTTATTGGTGCGGGAGTAATTTTGCAGGTAAAGGGCAGGGTGCAAGGCTTAACTACGGCTGCAACGCTATGGGCAACTGCTGCTGTGGGTATGGCAAGTGCTTTTGGTATGTATTTGCTCTCTGGGTTAACGGCTTTATTGATTCTTGGTACGCTGGGCATACATCATTTACCTGGTTGGTCTAAGTTTGTTAAGAAGCACCATGTAGATATAAATGTAAGCGATGATTAATAATGACAGATTACACTGATAACAGCTTCTAACTCAGACAACCAGTATGATATACGGACCTATGAGGTGGGTTAAAGTTTTGAATAAATCAACAATTCACTCGTCATCATAAAAATACAGTTAAGGAGAACAATTGAATAATTTTATTTTGAACCACTTTAAAGATGTCTCCAATCTTATTATGGAGTCAGCAGATGATTTGCAAGGCCCTATTTCGAGAGCGATAACACTTTTTTCTCAGGCCTTATTTCAAGGTAATAAAGTGCTAGCCTGTGGTAACGGAGGTTCTGCTGCCGATGCTCAGCATTTTACTTCAGAACTTATGGGAAGGTTTGAGCAAGAGAGAAGCCCTCTGCCTGCAGTGGCTTTAACTGCTGACACGGCATTATTGACTGCAGTAGCAAACGACTATCGTTTTGATCAGATATTTGCTAGACAAGTTTTTGGGCTTGGGCATACGGGTGATGTGTTACTAGCAATTTCAACCTCAGGAAACTCAAGCAATATTATTGCTGCTGTTGAAGCTGCCCATAAAATGAGAGTGAATGTTGTCGCACTTACAGGACATGATGGTGGAGAACTTTCCAAAATATTAAATCAAAATGATATTTTAATCAATGTAGTGCATCCTCGTACCGCATTGATTCAAGAGGTACATTCGATTGTCATTCATTGCTTGTGTGAGGGTATAGATAATCAAATGCTATATCACACTCAGTCTTAAAATCAATAAAGTCATTATGTTCCTTACTGCAAATATACGCCTTATATTAATTGTCTCAGTCTTTATCACAGCAACTGGAAACCTTACTCTATTTCATCGACTGACTGAAATATATCCATTGGTTGAAAAATGGCCTTTCATAATAGCACTTATGGGATTTTTTACTTTTACAACCATGCTATTTTTAATCTGGACTTGTTTTGGCAAATTCAGTAAATGGGTTCTCTCAATATTCCTCGTCACTTCTGCAGTTACTGCATACTATATGGATCAGTTTGGTGTAGTCATTGATCGGGATATGATCGCCAACATGATGGAAACCAACCCACAAGAGTTTGCAGGGCTTGTGAGTACTAAAATGTTTGTTCGCATGCTGTTATTCGGCATTGTTCCATCAATACTTATTTTTAAACTTGATTCAAAGTCCTCTAGTTTTGTCAGAGGATTAACAGTTAGACTGAGCTTAACCGCACTTTTAGTAGTGCTATGCATCATCAGTATTTTGCCCTTCACCGCTGACTTTGCTAGTTTTGTTCGAGAGCATAAAATGACGCGCATGTATGCTAACCCCTTAGGTTTTACCTATTCTCTAATATCTTATGGTAAAACGCAATTTAAACGCCAATCTGTTTATGTTATAAAGCATACGGCGGAGGATGCAAAGAAGTTAGTTCACATAGGTAATAAAAAATTAATCATTTTAGTGGTTGGAGAAACGGCAAGATCAGATCGGTTCTCGCTTAATGGCTACGATAAAGAAACAAACCCAGAACTTAAGAAGCTAAATGTAGTAAGTTTTAAAAACGTCTCATCCTGCGGCACTGCAACCAAAATATCGCTGCCATGTATGTTTTCTAATTTAGGGCGCGCTAAATACGATGAGAATCAAGCCTTCCAACAAGAAAATGCCTTGGATGTGCTTTCTGAATACGGTGTACAAGTACTTTGGCGGGATAATAACTCAGACTCTAAAGGCGTTGCTACTAGAATTCCTTATCAAAACTTCAAGAGCCCAACCTTGAATCCAGTCTGTGATACAGAATGTAGAGATATAGGGATGCTAAGTGGACTAGATGCATATATCAAATCACACCAAGACAAAGATATTTTAATTGTCTTGCATCAGATGGGAAACCATGGACCAGAATACTACAGGCGTTATCCTGAAAATTTCAGGCGATTTCATCCTATGTGCATGACAGGAGAATTGGGAGATTGCACAAAACAGGAAGTCGATAATGCCTATAACAATGCTATTTTATACACTGATTATTTCTTGACGAATGTCATCAATTTTCTAAAGCAGTATGATGAGAAGCATTCTACTGCGATGCTGTATGTTGCAGATCATGGGGAGTCTTTAGGGGAACAGGGAATTTATCTTCATGCCGCGCCTTACTTGATTGCACCTAAAGCACAAACACACATTCCTGTCATTCTCTGGACAGGAAAACACTTTGATTATCAATTGGATGATATTTTACCTTGGCAGGATTATCCGTTAAGTCAGGATGATTTATTTTGCACCCTGCTTATTGCATACGATATACACAGTAGTAAAACATGTGACAGCAAAAAAAATTGGTTCATTAAAAATGAGAACTTAAAATTTACAGATATACAATAACTTATGAAAAACTTTCATATTATTATTTTACTTTTAACACTGACAAAGTGTGCTGAGGCTAGCGAAGACAATACATTCTATGAACAATTAAAAGTTGGCGGATTTTCTAGCGCAGCAATTACATTGCACCGCGATGCAGAAGCTGAAGCTGCAACAAACGAACTAAGCCTTTTAATATCGTGGAATAATCTTAGTAGACTAAGTTTTTTCAGTGAGTTGGAAATCGAAAGACCTTTAGCGTGGAATGATAACAAACGCTATAGTCGCGAAGAAAGCAAACTCGATATAGAACGACTTTATATTGATTACAACTTATCTGAGAAAGCTAATTTCAGATTTGGTCGATTCCTTACTCCTAATAGCCGCTGGAACTTGTTGCGAGCGCCTCCATTGGTGTGGACAAACTCAAGGCCGTTGGTTACCAGTCGACTATTCCCAATAGCTACAAATGGAATTACATTGCATGGAGCTTTCCCTTTTAAAGATGTGGCTTTTGAATATAAGTTATTTACAGAGTTGCTAGAAGATCAACAGCAAGATAATAATGAACTACAATTTGAACATGTAAGAGGTGCTAGATTTAGTATTAAAAGTGATTCAGATGTAGGTATTTCTCTACTTTCTTTTAGCGAGCGAGGTTCTTTTGATGGTGCTTCAGGAACCAGTTATCGTATGTTGGGAATAGATTTTGTTACTACCTTGAGTGAAATAGAAGTAAGTGGAGAAATGTTTCAGCGTATCACATCAAAAGGGAAAGAGGGAGGAAGTGGTGCGTATATTCAAACAGCAATTCCCATTAAAAATAATTGGTATTGGATTTCAAGGTTGGAGACACTCAATCGTCCAAATGAAGGTTCCTTTGAACGTTGGCTTATTGGAGCAACATTACGTATAAAACCAACACAACTAATGAAATTAGAATTTACAGGTGGAAGCGGTGATCAACCAGATGCACCAAGAGGTTTTACTGCTTCCTATGCATTGTTTTTTTAATATAAAGTATTTTTATTTTGGAGTTTATATGGCAAAAGATTATTGTGGTTCAGATTGTCAAAATTTATTGAATATAGAAAATAATAAAGTGGCGAAATCATGAGTGGAGATAATTGCCAAAATTCCGCATTGCCTAACAAAGCAGAGTCATCTTCAAAAGTGCTTTCCAATACAGTCGTACTTCAAATTGAGAAGATGGATTGTCCGACTGAAGAGTCTTTGATACGCCAAAAACTTGAAGGTATGGAAGGTGTTGAAAGTCTTGATTTTAATCTTATGCAGCGCAAGCTGACTGTAAGACATCATTTGCCAGCACCTGAATCTATTATTGCCGCGGTAGCGGCACTTGGCATGGAGCCTATTGTCGAGAATGCAGCTAAGTTTCTACCTGGGACTTCGCAATCAATTTTCATAATCGACAACATGGACTGCCCGACTGAAGAAGCGTTGATACGGAATAAGTTATCCACGACGGATGGTATAACAGCATTAGATTTCAATTTAATGCAACGTAAGCTGACGGTAACACATACATTAGGCAATTCTGATGCGATCATGCAAGCATTAGTTGCGATAGATATGCATGCAGTACCTCTGATAGCAACTGCAGTACGATCACAATCAAAAGACGGACCTTCTCCAAATTCTCATAAGAAATGGTGGTTATTAGGTCTTGGTGGTATTGCAGCCATTCTGGCTGAAGTGATTGCGTGGACTGGCGGGTCAGAGAATTCTTGGCCTGTAGTGGCACTTGCGCTATTTGCAATTGCGGTGAGCGGCACGGGTACCTACAAAAAAGGCTGGATTGCCTTAAAAAACCTCAATCTGAATATCAATGCATTAATGTCGATAGCTGTGACGGGTGCGGTATTAATTGGACAATGGCCAGAAGCGGCCATGGTCATGGTACTGTTTACGTTGGCCGAGATGATTGAAGCAATGTCACTAGATCGTGCTCGCAACGCTATTCGTGGCTTAATGGAAATGACACCCGACAAGGCAAACGTTTTACAGACTGACGGTACGTGGCAAGAAATGGATGCTGCGACCATCAGTATTAGCATGATTGCCCGTGTCGCACCAGGCGAACGCATTCCATTAGATGGAGAATTGACTAAAGGGCAGTCTGCGGTGAATCAGGCGCCAATTACTGGTGAAAGCATACCAGTCGCCAAAGCTATAGGTGACAAGGTGTTTGCGGGCACCATTAATGAAACTGGCTCTTTTGAGTATCGTATTACTGCAGTACAAACCGATTCAACATTATCTCGCATCATACGCGCAGTAGAAGACGCGCAAGGCAGTCGAGCACCCACGCAACGTTTTGTTGATAGGTTCGCCAAAATATATACACCTATTGTGTTCATTGTGGCTTTGGGGATTGCAGTTTTTCCACCACTTTGGTTTGGATGGGCATGGATGCCATGGATTTATAAAGCATTGGTGTTATTAGTCATTGCTTGCCCATGCGCATTGGTTGTTTCGACACCAGTCACAGTAGTGAGTGGTCTCGCAGCTGCTGCAAAAGCTGGGATTCTAATCAAAGGTGGCGTCTATCTAGAAGAAGGGCGTAAGCTAAAGTCTTTGGCATTGGATAAAACAGGTACGATTACACAAGGTAAGCCAGTTTTGACAGATATAGTGGTTTTAAATGGTGAACAGAAAGATGCATTATTTTTAGCTGCAACGTTGGCTGAACGCTCTGACCATCCAGTGTCCACAGCTGTCAGTAAGTACTGGGAAGCACTACCAGATGCTACAGTCCTAGGTGATGTTGCTGATTTCGAGGCAATCACTGGACGTGGCGTTAAAGGTCGCATTAACAATCAGTGGCATTACTTGGGTAACCATCGTTTGGTAGAAGAGTTAGGCATTTGTAATGAGGGGACTGAAGCAACTTTAAGCAAACTGGAAGCCGAAGGTAAAACATCTATCGTCATTTGCAGTGAAACGGCATCACTCGCTGTTATTGCAGTCGCTGATACGGTACGTGAAACAAGTCGACAAGCCATTGTTGAACTACATGCACTAGGCATTCGCACCTTAATGTTAACTGGCGATAATGAGCTCACTGCTAAAGCAATTGCCAGAAATGTAGGAATTGATAATGCCAGGGGCAATTTATTACCTGAAGACAAGCTTAGTGTCATTAATGAAGAGTTAAGTAAATACGGCACGGTAGGCATGGTTGGCGACGGCATTAACGACGCGCCAGCGTTGGCTAAATCCAGCATTGGTTTTGCCATGGGTGCAGCTGGAACTGATACCGCATTAGAAACAGCGGATGTCGCATTGATGGATGATGATTTACGCAAAATTCCACATTTCATTAAATTAAGCATTAAGGCAGCTGGGATTTTGAAGCAAAATATCATCATTGCCTTAAGTATCAAGGCTGTATTCTTGGTTCTAGCATTTATGGGTATTGCAACGCTTTGGATGGCAGTTTTTGCCGATATGGGAGCAAGTTTGATTGTAATATTTAATGGATTGCGTCTTTTGCGACATAGTAAAACGCTTTTTATTTAAATATGGTAATATTTCATTTGTGAACTTAAGAAAATTCAGATTTCTGCGTATTTTTTTACTTGTGCTATTAAGCATGTTTTTAACTGACACTGTTTATGCTAGCGGAATGATGGCTGCTGACCCGTTATCTTCAAGTCACGGTAATGCCAATGAACACTGTGTGGAAAAAATTATTATTGAGACACATAGTGATCACCATAATCATGATTCTCAACATAAACAATCATCCAGTAATCAGTGCTACAAATGTAGTCATTGCATGGCTTGCGCAACCGTTTTGCCTCCGACTCATATAGTTAGCATGGGATCTCAAGTTTTAGCAACTAATGTGGTTTTGATTGAACAAGCTATCAATCGTACGTCAGTGCGCAACCGCAAAGACCTCCCATCTCCTAAATAAGATGTGAAATTAACTTCTGCAGTAGACCTACGTCTGCTGTAGATATGTCATATTTATTTTTGAAATGAGATTACGATGAAACTATTCAACTTAGTGTTGTTTGTACTTACTCTTACTATAGCTGCAACTACATCAGTTTTAGCAGCAGACTCTGTACAAGAGACCCTTATCTACGAATCATCTTTTGATAATTACAAATCATTTACTAATGATAAGTTATCTGATTGGAAGTCAATAAACGTACCTTCAAATGGTGGCGGTCATGCTGGACATTCCATGGCGGGAATGCAAAACCAGATGAGCCATGAACAGATGGAAAACATGTCGCCTCAAAGTAGTGAAATGTCTAGGATGGATGCGATGTCAGTATCCAGCAAAATGTCAGAAGTCGATCCAAGTGATATGAAAGGCATGGATCACAGCCAAATGAAGCATGAGCGTGATGCCGCGACAATGGCGGATATGGACCATTCCAAAATGACAGATATGGGGCAGGAAAGTCTGAGCCCTACATCTGAAACCACCCCTAATAATCAGCCAACGCAAAAAGCAGCTGTGCAAGAGATGAGCCATGAAAATATGGATGGACATATACATGGTGATTCAAAGATGAAAGAGATGAGTCAAATGCAAATGGATGACTCTAATCACGATGAAATACAACCCAATCATGATGAATTTATTCAAGCGGAATCTCTAAAGCATGAGAGTGAGTCTACTCATGACGCGATGGAAATTCCTTCAATGGAAACAACTAAAGTAAAAACCTCATCATGGGAGGTGGTTCCTAATTTTCATCCGATTGTTGTGCATTTTCCAATTGCATTAACCATCGTAGCATTTTTGTTAAGCATTGCTGCATATGTACGACGGGGAAAAATCATCTCAGTACAACTCGCTATTGCTGGTCACTTTACATTGTGGTTTGCCGCTTTAGGTGCTCTTATGGCAGTTCTATTTGGGTGGCTAGCGTTTAACTCAGTAAATCACGATGATGCTGGACATGCTGCTATGTTATTGCATAGAGCGTGGGCGATTCCTTCTGCAATAGGACTTATATTGTTAGCCAGTTGGGATATTTGGAAGAAACGAGCTAACGAACTCATGTCTATTCCAGTGCTAATTATATTGTTTATTCTATCTGGGGCAATTTTAGTTACAGGTTGGTTAGGGGGAGAAGTTGTTTATAGACATGGAATTGGCGTTTTATCGATTCCAGCAATTGAGGGTGAAGGCCATGACCATGATCATGGTGTTCAAGATAACTTACCACACGCCAATACTAAAGATGGCTCTGGCGAAGAAACGGGTCATCATGCCGGTCAAAAAGGAGAGCACCATGAACATAAATAAACAGAAAAAAAATATTCAATATCGCACTCTGGTTGCGCTTGTTAGCATAAGCTTCGTCATTGGGGGGTGTGCTTCTTTCTCAAAAAATAGTGGTTTTAATGAAGTGCAAAAAATCACTCAAGAGCGTATTAAACAAGACGTTATTTGGGCAAAAACTGATGCTGATAAATCAAATATTGCAGACCGTGTTCAGGAATTATTGCAAAACCGTATAGATGTTGAAAGCGCTGTACAAATTGCACTACTTAATAACAAAGGACTGCAAGCGGCTTTCTATGATTTAGGCATTTCTGAAGCTGATCTTGTTCAAGCCGGTCGGTTTCCTAATCCTAAATTTTCTATGTTATATGCAAGAAATAATGGTGAATATAAAATTGAACAAGCACTGACATTTAATATTTTTTCTCTGATTACGATGCCTAAAGCTATAGAGATAGAGCGTAAATTTTTCGAGCAAACAAAGCAAGCTACTGCACTAGAGGTGTTAAAAATAGCAAATGAAGTACGTATTTCATACTTTAATGCCGTAGCTGCAATTGAGCAGTTTCGATATAGCGAGCAAGTTAAGGAGTCAGCTGAAGCAAGTGCTGAACTTGCAAGGCGTATGGTAAAGGCTGGAAACTTTAATCAATTAGACCAAATTAGAGAACAAAGCTTTTACGCAGACGCAGCTCTGGATTTAGCCAACTCTAAAAATCATCAGTTTGCTTCGCTTGAGGTTTTATCTAGGCTTTTAAGTGTACCTGCACGGAGTCTGACTTTAGAAGAGCGTTTACCAGATCTACCAGAAACCATCGATGATTTACAACCATTTGAAAAGCTGGCTTTTGAACAACGTCTAGATTTAAAAGCTATACGAATTGAAGCTGATGCTTTAGCCAAACAATTAGGACTTACTAAAACAACACGTTTTATTAATGTATTAGAAATTGGTCCAGCTAGAGTATTAGAAGGTCGTCGGGGAGACCCATATAAAAAAGGGGTAGAACTGTCATTTGAGTTACCTATATTTGATTGGGGAACTGCCCGCGTTGCACGTGCAGAAGCAATTTATATGCAATCAATAAACCGTGCAACCCAATTGGCTATTAATGCACAGTCAGAAATACGTGAAGAATATAACAACTATCGCACCAAATACGATACAACAAAACACATACGTGAGGAAATTGTTCCTTTAAGAAAAAGGATTCTTCAACAAAACCAATTGCGTTATAACGGAATGCTAACTGGCCCTTTTGAGTTGTTTGGCGATGCTCGGGCACAAGTTACAAGTATACGGAGCTATATTGAAGCATTGCATGCTTTCTGGGTCGCTGACGCCAGATTGCAAATGTCTTTAATAGCTAACCCAAACATGAAAGAAGGTAAGTAATATGAAATTTTCTAACTTTAATCGACGTGACTTTTTTAAATTTGCAGGTTTGGGAGCAGCAAGTATTGCAGCTTCAAGTGTCAGTAAAGTTTCTATGGCAGCAATTCCAGAAATTGTTAGTACTAAATTAGCAGATACACAAGCACCTTTACACCCATCAACAGGTCGACCGTATAATCCCGTTGTTACACTTAACGGTTGGACACTACCATGGCGAATGAATAAGGGAGTCAAAGAGTTCCACCTAGTTGCGGAACCAGTCATACGTGAAATAGCTCCAGGTATGAAAGCGCACTTATGGGGATACAACGGTCAAAGCCCTGGGCCAACGATAGAAGTTGTTGAGGGTGATCGAGTACGTATATTTGTTACCAATCGATTGCCAGAAGTAACAAGTATTCATTGGCATGGTCAAAGACTCCCTAACGGCATGGATGGTGTTGCTGGTTTGAATCAACCTCCTATTCCACCCGGTAAAACATATATGTATGAGTTTGAAGCTAGGCGTGCGGGTACATTTATGTATCATCCACACGCTGATGAAATGACACAAATGGCCATGGGCATGATGGGAAGTTGGGTTACCCACCCAAAAAACCCTAAATTTATGCCTGTAGATCGAGATTTTGTATTTTTATTAAACTCATATGACATTGACCCAGGTAGTTACACACCGAAGATCAATACTATGCTTGATTTTAATTTATGGACATTTAATAGCCGCGCTTTCCCGGGTGTTGATCCTATTGTCGTCAGGAAAAATGATCGTGTTCGTATACGTGTTGGTAATTTAACAATGACTAATCACCCGATTCATATTCACGGGCACGAGTTTGAAGTGACTGGCACAGATGGTGGCTGGGTGCCGGAATCAGCAAGGTGGCCGGAAGTGACAACAGATATTGCGGTTGGACAGATGCGAGCTGTAGAGTTTGTAGGAAATGAGCTAGGCGATTGGGCATTTCATTGTCATAAAAGCCATCACACAATGAATCCTATGGGACATGAAGTGCCAACATTAATTGGCGTTAAACAAGGAGATTTAATTAAAAAAATTCACAACCTAGTACCAGAGTATATGGCGATGGGTGAAACTGGCATGGCAGAAATGAGTGAAATGTCCAAAATGATGGAAATGCCACTTCCAGAGAATACTTTACCAATGATGACTGGTACAGGGCAGTATGGAGCAATCGACATGGGAGGTATGTTTACTACATTGAAAATTCGAGAAGGATTAGGACGCAATGATTATAAAGATCCTGGATCATACAAGCACCCTAAAGGGACATTGGCACACGAAGTGGCAAATGATTTACCGCCAGTAGAACGATCTGATATGTCAGTTCCAAAAGGCGGTATAGAGATGAAAGTACAAAAACCAATGGGGAAAATGGAACATTAAAGGCCATAAATAACAATTTAATTAATTATCAGACAAACTCTACAGATTATTTTTAAACTTAAATTTATACTCTAAATTCCTGAATTTAGAGTATTGAAAGGATTTATATGCAAAGTGTACAACTAAAGTCACCCAAGTTCTCAGCGCTATTAATGGTGTACAAAAAGTTGATATAAAGCTAGCAGAAAATTTAGTAAATATTCAATTTAATGAAAAATTAACCGATTCAATGCAATTCAAAGCGGCTATTAATGCAGCGGGCTATGGGGTGGGCTCGGACTCTGTAGGTGTAGAGATTAAAATTAAGGGTTGTTGAGGCAAAAGGTTTTTATCAATGATTGAATAAGTAGTTCGCATTAATCATTAATTCAAATTTGGATGAATGTATTTAAAGACTTATCAAATTAATCATTTCTTTTAATGAAAACAGTGCAAATGTAGCGACTTTAATATACTCGCTTCATTAGGTGCTATGACAAAGTAAATTTATAAACAAAGGATTATGATATGGAACATATGCAAGGGGAAGAATCATCAAACTATAAAAAAAATAGCCTAACACTATGGGGTGCCGTTTCTATGGGAACAGGCGTGATGATTGGTGCAGGTATTTTTGCGCTGACCGGACAGGTAGCAGAGCTTGCACGTGAATGGTTTCCGTTGGCTTTTTTGGTTGCCGCCATTGTCGCAGGATTTAGCTCATATTCCTATGTAAAGATGTCTAACGCTTGGCCATCGGCGGGTGGTATTGCCATGTTTCTACAAAAGGCATATGGTAAAACTACCATGACTGGCGCTTGTGCCTTGCTCATGTATTTTTCCATGGTAATCAGTGAAAGCCTTGTAGCAAGAACCTTCGGCACATATACCTTGCAGCTTTTTGATGTAGATAAAGATAGCGGGCTGGTTCCAGCACTTGGTGTCTTAGTGTTGATTTTTGCATTTTTTGTAAACATCTTAAGTAATAAGTTTATTCAAACCATTTCCTTTTTTATGGCATTTATCAAAATCGGCGGTTTGGCATTACTTGCAGCTGGCGGTTTATATGCATCTGGTTTTAGTTTTGAAAGTGTATCCATTACCCCTCAAGAAACGACTGTTATTGGTTTTTTAGGCGCAGTGGCGCTTGGTCTCTTGGCATTTAAGGGGTTTACTACTATCACCAATAGTGGGGGAGAAATAAAAGACCCACATAAAAATGTTGGGCGCGCTATTATTATTTCACTCGTTATTTGTGTCATTTTATATCTGCTTGTTTCATTAGCAGTAGGCGCAAACCTTTCGATTGATGAGATTATAAAAGCCAAGGACTACTCTTTGGCTCAAGCTTCACGTCCAGCCTTTGGTGATTACGGCCTATGGTTTACCGTCGGTTTTGCCATTATTGCCACTGTCTCTGGTGTAATTGCTAGCTTGTTTGCCGTGTCACGTATGCTGACTATGCTAACCGATATGAGTCTGGTACCACATAGCCATTTCGGTATGCCAGGAACCATACAAAAACATGCACTGGTTTACACCACTGTCATTGCCATACTGCTGACTATTTTCTTTGATCTAAGTCGTATTGCTTCACTGGGAGCTATTTTTTACATCATCATGGATATTGTCATACACTGGGGAGTGTTGCGACGATTGCGTAAAGAAATTAAAGCCAATGCTGCCATTTTAATAACCGCTATCATCTTGGATGTCGTCGTGCTTGGTGCATTTTTGTGGGTCAAAGCGCAATCTGACATGCTGGTGATTTGGGCATCACTAATAGGTTTAGTACTCATCTTTGGGAGTGAACGCATTTTTATCAGTCAAAACCAAGCCAAGAAAAAAACTGAAGTTAATTAAAGAAACAGCTTTAAAA
>JBFJJN010000020.1:0-17216 GCA_041612255.1 Methylophilaceae bacterium
AGTTAAGTGCGATTATGGATACTGACTATGCAACAGAATCTGCAAACATGACGAAGAACAGTATTCTTCAACAAGCAGGTACAGCGGCGTTATCACAAGCTAACCAAGCACCTAATAACATTACATCGTTATTGCGTTAATTGGGTTTGTTGTCAGTGTAAGGAATTAACCGACCAGAGTTTCTGGTCGGTTTTAGGCTAAAGGAGGGATAAAAAATGTCTGTGCAAAGTATTAGTTTAATTGCTAGTAGCGCGAATCTGACTAGTAGTTCTATAACGGGTCAGCCAGATTTTTCTCGACAAGCTGCTTCAGAAGTATTACCAGAAATTGAGTTTAAGACAGGTAAAAAGCCAGAGCCTGATGCATTACAAAAAGCAGTAGAAGAGGCGAATAAAATGTTTAGCCAAGTACGGCCAGATATCAAATTTGTGATAGACGAAAGTACGCAAGATGTTGTGATTTTATTGGTTGAGCCAGTGACAGGTAATGTTATTAATCGATATCCAACAGAGCAGGCAATGGCAATTAGTAATGCGATTGTTGAATCACAGGCGAGGATATCAGAACGCAGTGAAGCATTTCGTAATGATAGTAATAATTTAATAGGAATGCTTGTTCAGCAAAAAATATAAAGGATTGATGAGATGGCAGTTTCAGGATTAAGTGCTAGTAGTATCGACGTGCAATCGGTTGTGAGTCAACTGATGGCAGTTGAGCGTGGCCCAGTTAATAAACTCAGCCGTAAATCTGCTACTTATGAAACTCAACTCTCTGTTTTAGGCACGCTTAAGAGCAGTCTTGCAGGCTTTCAAACTGCGGTTAAAGGATTAAAAGATACAGGTAGCTTTCAATCTTTTAATACCACTTCTTCAGACCTTACTGCGTTAAGTTTAAAAGCAGGAGCAACGGCCAGTGCAGGCACTTATTCAGTTAATGTTAGTCAGCTAGCACAATCGCAACAATTGGTTGCGGCTGGACAATTGAGTAGTAGTGCGGCAATTGGAAGTGGTACTTCAACTACGATCAGTTTTGATTTCGGTGCTATTACTGGCGGTACACTGAATGCAGGCACTTATAGTGGTGCTAGTTTTACCTCAAATGGCAATGGTGTACAAACCGTTACTATTGATGGCACGAATAATACGCTTGAAGGTATCCGTGATGCGGTCAATAGTGCAAAAATTGGCGTAACAGCCAGCATTATTAATGATGGCGGCTCTACGCCTTATCGCTTAGCTTTTAGCTCAAGTGCATCGGGCGTGAATAATAGTATGAGCGTCTCCGTTGCAGGTGATGCATCATTGAGTAGTTTGCTCAGCCATGACCCAGCAGGCAGCCAAAATTTAGCCGAAACATTGACTGCACAAAATGCTAACTTCACGTTAAATGGCGTGGCTATTACCAAGTCTTCCAACGTTGTGACGGATGCTGTTGCAGGCGTGACTTTAAATTTAAGTAAAATAACCACTGCGCCTGTAAATTTAACCGTGACAAAAGATACTGCGGCCATTACTGAAGCTGCCAATACTTTTATCAGTAAATATAATTCACTGATGACGGATTTGAAAAGTTTATCTTCTTATGCAGCAGGTGGTAAAGCCGCTGGTAGTTTGGCAGGTGATCCAGCTGTTAGACAGATGATTAGTGAACTAACGGCGATTATCGGCGGCACGGTGTCTGGTGGTGAGTTTTCAACCTTAACGAGTGTGGGCATTAGCACCAAACCTGGTGTAGGCTTGGCATTGGATAGCACCTTATTAAATAGCGCTATTGATAATAATTTAGATGATTTAGCTAATTTATTTACTTCAGATGAAGGATTTGCAACTAAATTAGATGCATGGGCATCAACATCAATCAATATAACGTTGACGTCAAGAACCAGCACGATTAATGATGCGATTAAAGCGATTACTAATGAGATTGATTTACGTGAAATTCGCTTGGCGAGCGTAGAAAAACGCTATACAGCGCAGTTTAGTAATTTAAACAGAGTGTTGGCCAGCATGAGTGCTCAGCAGACATTCATTAGCCAAGCTTTTAGCAAAAATAGTAATTAAAGTACTAAATCTATAGATAATAATGGGGAAAAGCATGTTTGGAACACAGCAAAATATTAATCAATATCAAAAAGTGAGTATTGAATCAGGCGTTGATGCGGCCAACCCAGTGGAGTTGATTGTAATGTTATATGACGGCGCGATATTGGCTTCTAATTCTGCGATTTCCTATATCAAAAAGAATGACTTCAAAATGAAAGGCGAGTTTATCTACAAGGCGATTAGAATTATTCAATTAGGCTTAAAGATGAGTTTAAATTATGAAGTTGGCGGTGAAATTACGACTAATTTAGATGCGTTATATACCTATATGACCAATCTTTTAGTAAAAGCAAACATAGAAAATGTAGAACAGCCTGTTCATGAGGTTGTTAAATTGCTGACAGAATTACGTGGTGCTTGGGTGGCGATCAGTAAAACTGACGCCGCAAGAATGGGGAGCAATAAAAAAGCAATTGCTGTCAATGCGGTTGCTTATCTGGAAAAGGTTTAGTCATGGAATACGAAAATATTTGTTCACTTTATGAGTCGGTAGCAGAGCTCACTAATGAAATGTTATCTGCCGCCAAAAACCAAGATTGGGATCAGTTATCTGAGCTTGAAGCAAATTGCGCGAATTATAACGAACTGATTAGAGATTATGCTGATTTAGAGCCATTAACTGGCGAGTCTCAGGCAAGAAAACTCAAGAGTATTAAATTGATCCTAGCCAATGACCGCGAGATTAGGAATTTAATGGCGCCTTGGATGATGAAATTAAACAGCCTGCTTAATAGAAGTAATCAGTCAGTGCAGCAACAACTTATTTAAACCATGTTATGGACAAATCAAGCCATCTGTTAGGCGTTAATGCTGTTGCTAGAGTCAGTAACGTATCAGCAGTTGCTAACATTGGAAGCACAGTGCAATCGCTTGAGTCCAGAGCTTCACACTTAGCGCATCAGCAGGCATCATTAACGGCGCAGTTGGCAGCAAGTGCATTTGGTGTGGATGGTCTCAAAAAGTTAGTCTCTACCGCAGAGCTGAGTGCTACAGCGCAATTGATTAATCAGTCGTTAACACAAGCAGAAGCCAACGGTGAGGCAGATAAATATATAGCGCAAACGGTGCTAACGCAAACACCGACCTTGCCGAACGTCGTGTCACAACAACTCAAAATGGCGATTAGCCAAAGTGGTTTATTTTACGAATCACATTTGCATGAGTTTGTTGAAGGTCAGCGCACCTTGGCTGAATTAAAACAAGAGCCACAAAATAAATTGCAGCATATGGTGCATACGTTATTACCTCAGCAGTTACATATTCTCGAACAACAGCGGCTATCTTGGCATGGCGAAGTATGGCCAACCCAGAAGATGGATTGGAATATTCAGGTACAAAATCAGCAAAATGAACAGAGTAATGTTTATGAAAATGAGCAGGAGCAGACATCCATTGCCAGTGACTTAACCTTGCATTTGCCACACTTAGGAAAAGTAACGGCAAAAATTAGCTTAAGAGATGGACGCATGCGGATTGAATTTTTAGCAGAGCAAGAAAAAGCATTGCATTTGTTAAAAGAAAAAAGTCCGGCATTAGCCAGCGCGTTTGAAAGCAACGGACAGCGACTAGAAAGCTTAACGCTTAATCGTGCCAATACTCTAAATGAAGTTGCATCACATGAATAATTTCCATACCCAGCAACAAGCCGTGGCATTGGCTTATGAGACCGGTGATTTTGCACCACGCGTATTGGCAAAAGGACGCGGTGCGATTGCGGAACACATTATTAGTATTGCCCAAGAAAAAGGCGTGTTTGTCCATGAGTCTAAAGAGCTCGTTTCATTATTAATGCAGGTCGATTTAGATGCGCACGTGCCAGCCGAATTGTATCAAGCAATCGCAGAAATTCTGGCTTGGCTTTACCGTTTAGAGGCTGGTGAAGCGATGCAAGGGTTGAATTAGGTCTTTTGTTAATTCATTGTTTGAACGGATGAAAGTTTAAACCTGCATATTCATAATATCTTGATAAGCAGAAACTAATTTATTGCGTACTTGCACCGTCGCTTGAAAGGCAATATTCGATTTTTGACCAGCAATCATGACATCGGAAAGGCTCACACTATCGTCACCCAATACAAAGTTTTTGCTTAACGTTTCAGCAGAACGTTGCGACTGATTAACTTGATCTAGCGATGCTTTTAGTGCATCAGAAAAGTTGACTTTTGATGTGCCTTGGGACTTTTCTAGGCCTGAAGAAATTTTTATTCCATCAGCAGCATCCACTTGTGGCCGCTGAGCAGCAGCTTTCATCTGCGCTAGCATCGATTCTATTCGGCTTGAATCAATTCCGCCTGCTTTCATGATGACCCCCTGTTAAACAAAAATAACGAACTTTCCACATAATGCTAATTTATCACTTTGTTGATTTTGTCAGATTGGAAATAAGACGAGGAAAAGTGCTTTATTCACGCGTTTAAAAATTAAAGTTTTCAGCATAATAGAATCAATAAGTCAGAAATGCGGCAGAAGTGTGATGCCGCCTTGATTTGATGCAAAATTTGGCTCAAACAAGGCTGGGCTTAATTGGAGAGAATAAATGGCAACAGATACAGGATTGAACAATAGCGTTGCGGGTTTACTACCACGCCAGATTGGCAGCAAACTATTTTTATTAGCAGGCATGGCTGCAGTTATTGCCGTGATGGTCGTGTTTTGGCTATGGAGCCAGCAACCTGATTATCGCGTTTTATTCTCAAACTTTAGCGATAAAGATGGTGGTGCGATTGTTGCGGCATTAGATAAAATGAATGTGCCATATAAGCTATCTGATAGTGGAAGCGCTATTCTCGTTCCTGCAGCACAGGTGCATCAAGCCCGTTTAAAACTCGCCTCTGATGGCTTGCCAAAAGGTGGCAACATTGGTTTTGAATTATTAGAAAAGCAAAAGTTTGGGGTGTCACAATTTGTCGAGCAGGTCAATTTTCAACGTGGTTTAGAAGGCGAGTTAGAGCGGAGTATTCAAGCGATTGATACGGTTGAGTCAGCGATTATTCATTTGGCTATACCAAAACAATCTGTGTTTGTGCGTGAAGATCAAAAACCAACAGCCTCTGTGTTGTTGAATGTTTTATCGGGTCGCCATTTAGATGCTAATCAAGTGAGTGCGATTGTGCATTTAGTGGCCAGCAGCGTGCCCCATTTGCAGGCAAGTAATGTGACGGTGGTCGATCAAAATGGCAACTTGCTTTCTGACACTTCTAAAAAAGCAGGCGCAAAACAACTAGATCCAGAGCAACTCAAGTATGTTGCCGAGTTGCAACAAAGCATCGTAAAACGGGTTGAATCGATCATCGTGCCTATTGTAGGTGTCAATAACGTGCGGGCTGAAGCCAGCGTTGAAGTTGATTTTTCTACCAGTGAGCAGGCGGCTGAAATCTATAAACCGAATCAAAATACGACTGATGTTACGGTGCGAAGTATGCAAAGTAATGAGTCTAGCACTGCAGGACCAAATGGTGCGACAGGTGTGCCAGGCGCGTTATCCAATCAGCCGCCTGAAGAAGCAACGGCGCCTATTACTACTGAGGAAGGTGAAGCAACCACAACGCCCGCTGCTAATGCATCACCGATTAACTCTCAAAAAAATACCACAACTAATTTTGAAGTAGATAAAACCATACGCTATGAACAACAAGCAATGGGTGGCATTAAGCGCTTAAATGTTGCAGTCGTCGTTAACAATATGCCAGTAGTGGATGCTGAAGGTAAAACAACTTATCGTCCATTAACCGATGCTGAGAAGCAACAAATAAATGACTTAGCAAGACAAGCAATGGGATTTAACGAAACGCGAGGCGATGCGTTAGCCGTCGTGAATACTGCCTTTGCGCAAGCAGCCGTAGAAGCAATCCCAGAAGTACCAATGTGGAAACAGCCAGTGACGATTGAGTATGTGAAAGATGCATTACGCTTGATTATTGGCATTGTAGTGATGTTGATGCTTTATAAAAAGATATTAAAACCGATGTTTAATAAACTCACTGAACCGCTAGGATTGCCTTCAGTAGCATTAACACCAATTGGTAATGCGAGTGGTAGCAATGGTGAGATGGAAGTGCAGAATGCGCCTAACTTAATTTCTAGTTATAACCAAAACTTGGATACGGCTAAACAAATTGCATTACAAAATCCAAGAATGGTTGCTAGCGTTGTGTCTGGCTGGACCAGTGGGACTGCATCATGAGTGATGATGGCGTAATGAAAAGCGCTGTGCTGATGCTAGCATTGGGCGAGAATGAAGCGGCTGAGGTGATGAAGTATTTATCACCTAAAGAGGTGCAAAAGCTCGGTTCTGCTATGGCGACGCTAAAGTCGGTTGGGCGCGAGCAAGTAGAAAATACCGTGAAAGATTTTCTAGCCGTTGCGGATGAAAGTAGTGATTTTGGCTTAGATTCTGATGAGTACATTCGTTCTGTATTAAATAAAGCGCTGGGTGATAAAGCCTCTAGTGTGCTTGATCGCATATTACAAAATCGTGATTCTAGCGGCATTGAAAGCTTGAAATGGATGGATGCACCAACCGTTGCTGATCTAATTATGAATGAGCACCCACAAATTATTGCGACGATTTTAGTCCATTTAGATGCTGATCATGCATCAGAAATCTTGTCACTATTTACTGAGCGTTTACGCCAGGATACCTTATTAAGAATCGCAACATTAGATGGCGTGCAACCAACTGCCCTAAATGAGTTGAATGATGTGCTATCCAAATTACTATCTGGTAATGAGGGCTTGAAAAAGCAATCAATGGGTGGCGTTAAAGTGGCGGCTGGCATTATGAATTATTTTAGTGGCGATGTTGAAGCGGCTGCAATGGAAAACTTGAAAAGCTACGATGAAGATTTGGCCCAAAAAATCATGGATACCATGTTTGTGTTTGATGACATTATTGGCATTGATGACAAAGGTATTCAAGTCATGTTGCGCGAAGTGCAGTCTGAGACACTCATTATTGCACTGAAAGGCACAACAGCAGAAATGCGTGAAAAAATCTTTAAAAATATGTCGTCTAGAGCGGCTGAAATGATGCGTGAAGATTTAGAAAGTAAAGGGCCTGTTAAATTATCTGAAGTTGAGTCGCAACAAAAACAAATGCTACAAGTGGTGCGTCGATTAGCAGATGAAGGGCAAATCATGATCGGTGGTAAAGGAGGAGATGATGAGTATGTCTAGCACTGCAACGCCTAAGGAAAAGCAAACGGCCTATGAGCGTTGGGAGATGTCATCTTTTAGTGAAGGCAATGACGCACGCCAAGCGAATGCGAATGCGCAAAAGAGTAGTAAAACACCTGCTGCCAATAGTATTTCTAGTGCTTTAGAAAGTGTGCGTAAAGAAGCCTATACAAAAGGCATGCAAGAAGGATTTGCTGTTGGCTTAGCAAAAGCAAAGGAGTATGCAACTAAAGAGCAGGAACAATTTTTATTGATGGCAGCTAACTTTGAGCATGCTTTAGAAATGGCCGATCAAAAGATAGAAGAAGACATTTTGGCTTTGGCGTTAGAAATGGCGAAGTTGATGTTGAAACAGAAAATCAATGTTGATCCAACAGTCATTCTTCCTGTGGTTAGAGATGCGATTCATTATTTACCCAATGTGCAAAAACCAGCTCGGATTATTGTTCATCAAGAAGATGCGCGCATTTTAAGAGACTCATTAGGCGAAGAGTTGGCAGAGCAAGGTTGGCAAATTCAGGAAGATCATAATATTGAGCGTGGCGGCTGTTTAGTCGAAACAGGTGAGAACCAAATTGATGCTAGTAATCATGTGCGCTGGAAACGAATTGCCGATGCGTTAGCGCAAAACAACGATTGGTTATTGCCTTGATTGAAGAAAATTTACACAGCAAACGTTGGCAAAGTTACCTCAACGACTGCCAAGAAGTGCTGACTATTGTAGAACCATTAGAAGTGGCAGGACGCATTACCAAATTAACGGGTTTAGTGATGGAAGCGGCAGGTATTAAACTACCAATTGGTTGCGCTTGCTACGTGCCATTAATCGGCGGGCGGCGTGTAGAAGCGGAAGTAGTGGGATTTGACGGTGATAAGTTATTACTGATGCCACAAAGTAGTGTTGATGGCGTGGTGCCAGGTGCTAAGGTATTTGCAATGGATGTCGCCGATGCACTACCAAAGCCAAAACACAATAATCAACCACGTAGACGCGTATCGGATCGCACGCGACATTTACCCGTTGGCGAAGGTTTGTTGGGGCGTGTATTAGATGCTGCCGGCAATCCATTAGATAGTTTGGGTCCAGTGAATACCGGTAAAAGTGCACCGTTAACCGCGAGAAATATTAATCCATTAGAACGTGCGCCAATTGAAGATGTGCTAGATGTTGGTGTTCGCGCAATCAATAGCATGCTGACTGTTGGACGAGGTCAGCGCATGGGTTTGTTTGCCGGTTCTGGTGTTGGTAAGAGTGTTTTGTTAGGCATGATGGCGAGATACACCACTGCCGATGTGATTGTGGTTGGGTTAATCGGCGAGCGAGGCCGTGAGGTGCAAGAGTTTATTGAACAAATTTTGGGCGAAGATGGCTTAGCACGTTCCGTTGTGGTGGCAGCACCAGCCGATGCACCTGCCTTGATGCGTTTGCAGGGCGCGAATTACGCAACGACCATTGCAGAATATTTTCGTAACCAAGGCAAAAATGTATTATTGATTATGGATTCATTAACCCGTTTTGCCATGGCGCAACGTGAGATTGCATTAGCCGTTGGTGAGCCGCCAGCGACCAAAGGTTATCCTCCTTCTGTATTTGCTAAGCTGCCGGCATTAGTAGAACGCACTGGCAACGGTAAACGCGGTGAAGGTTCGATTACCGCTTTTTATACGGTATTGACAGAAGGTGATGATCAGCAAGATCCGATTGCAGATGCTGCCCGTGCGATTTTGGATGGTCATATTGTATTAAGCCGTGAATTGGCCGAGAGCGGACATTATCCTGCGATTGATATTGAACAATCCATTAGTCGGGCTATGCAAAATATTACGACGCCAGAACACCAACAAACCGCGCGAAAATTGAAGCAACTGCATGCGCGTTATAGCCGAAGTGTCGATCTTATTAATGTGGGTGCTTATGAAATGGGTAGTGATTCCATCTTAGATAAAGCAATTGCAAAACATGAAGACATAGTAGAATTTTTACAACAAGGCATTAATGAACGCGCCGGACTTACGGAAAGTATAGAAAAGCTTGCTGAGGTTTTGAGTAATTAAGTGCTGAGTGCTTAATATGAAAGGGTAATCAATGGCGTCAATTTCTTCATCGGCTTTATCCATGTTGTTTGATTTAGCTAAGGAAGAGGCTGAGCTGGCGATGAAAAAGTTGGCGACAGCCAATAAAGTATTAAAAGAAGCACAAGAAAAAAGCACGATGTTGCATGGTTATAAACAAGATTATATTGAGCATTTAAATACTTTATTAACACAAGGATTGACGACGCAATCGCATCTAAATTATCAGAATTTTTTGCAAAAGTTAGAGCAGGCGATTAGCGGACAAAATGAAGTGACTTTAGCCGCAGGGTATGAAAAAGATAAGGCACTTGCTGTGTTACAAGTAGCACAGCGGAAGAAATTATCTTTTGAGGTGTTGATTGATAGGGCAAATAAAAAAGCAGTCAAAATAGCCAATAAAAGAGATCAAAAGTTGATGGACGAGTTTGCGATGCGTACCAAGCGGATGCATCCAAATTAATAGATAATGAGATGAGGTTAGCAATAAAATGATGCAAACATTACCATTTTTAGCAGCTAAAACCAGTACGGTGAAAAGCGCGATTGAGCCTGAGACGTTAAAGCAGCCTAACGTAAAAGGAGCGAACTTTAACCAAATGTTATCTAAACAGATGGCTCAAGATGAAGCTAAAAAAGTATCAGCTAAAGCCAGTGATCAATTAGCACAAGCGCGTGCTAAACAAGCCAATACAGATAAAAATGGCGTAGAGGCGAAAACGAAAGCTGATGTTGCTGCAGGTAATGCGCGGCAAGCGGGTGAAAACAATAATGATAACAATAGTATTGACAAAAATGCTGTTGATAAAAGCGGTTTAGATAAAGTTGCTATTGGTGAAAACAGTATTGATGCACAGCTTTTAGCGCAAGAGACTACAGCTAAAATGGTTCAAGATGCAACAGATGGTAAAGTAACATTAGATGCGCAACAAACTGAGATTGCCAAGGGAATGAATGATGTGCAAGTTCCTAACATTCCACTACTAACAATAGCAGTTGCGCCAGCGATACAAGTCAGTAATGCAACTGAGACTAAACCTGAACTTTCTGCAATAGCGTTAGTAGATAACAAAGCGCTGGGAGATATTGTCGAAAAATCGACAGCTAAGACTAAGGCGAATGATGACGTTGCTCAACAAAAAACAAGTACAGCTACTGACAGCCAGCAATTAGAGAATGATCAGTTTGTGCAGACGATGATTGCAGAAAGTAAGATGAAATCTGGACAAGAAGCGATCATGAGTAAAGTATTAAGTGGCGTAACAGAAACTAGTGCGATTGCAACAGTTTCTATCCAGCAACCAGCTGCAAAATTCACGACAATGCCATTGCAAACAGGCCGTGATAACAATATTAATATTTATCCTGGCAAAACAGGCTGGAATGAGGCGGTTAGTCAGCAGGTTATTTGGATGGTTGGTGCGACAGAGCAGACCGCGAAATTAACGCTTAATCCACCTGAGCTAGGACCGCTAGAAGTGATTATTAATGTCAAAAATGACAAAGCAGATGCCACTTTTATTTCAGAAAATCCAGAAGTACGTAAAGCGTTAGAAGATGGGCTTTCATCGCTGCGTCAGTTAATGGGGCAAGCCGGCGTTGAGTTGGGGCAGGCGAATGTCAATACCAGTAAGCAACAGCAGGAATTCCAACAATCTAATCAGCAACAATTAGCACGTCAGCAGACTGCGAATTCAAGTAGTCAGCTTGAAGAGAGTAGCAATAGCAGACAGCATGTAGTAAGAGAGTCAAACGGACTAGTTGATATTTTCGCCTAGCTAATCAGCCTTAATACGCATCTACGTTTAAGCCAATCCTTTTATATGGATTGGCTTTTTTATGCCTACTCACGTCAATACAATTAAGCTAAGAATTAAGCATTTTTCCTCCTTTTGTTCCAATCATCAATATTATTTTTTTGTCGTATATTGAAGTATGAACGGCCTTTGGTTTTTACTGGTTTAAGCGTTAACCGATGTTGGTGTTAATTATTGATTCACTAAAACAATTTAGCTTGAGTAAGCCCAATTAATGTGGAGAGCAAGATGATGAATTCAAATGTAGATGAAATGATTGTTAATGAGATTGCAGCAAAAGCGCTAAAAGTTGCCGTTGAGAATTGTAAAGACGCTGAAGTAGCGCTTAAGGATGCTGAATTCAAATATCACAAGCTGGTTAAGTTTCGCCAAGATTACGTAGATCGTTTTGATAATGAGATGAAATATGGCATGTCTGAGGATACGCAGCAAGGTTTCCGAAGCTTTTTTTCACGTTTAGATGTGGTTATTTTCGAGCAGCAAGGCATCGTTGCTGGCTTAGAACGAACAGTCGACATTCAACGAGAGCTTGCACAGGAATGTCAGAAAAAATGCCACTTGATGGATGCAGATGCAGCGGTTCATTGATTAAATGCGTACTCGGTTGAATTAGCCTAGTTTATCCCATTTATTCGATGTATTAGATAGATGGTCTGAGGATAATAATAAACGATGTTAAATGATAAAAAAATGAAGAAAGGCGACGACATTGACTTCTAAAACAGTACCTTTGGCAGAGTTAAGAAAGCTGTTAACTGCTGTTTCAGATCATGGAGCGCAACATCTAGTCGATGTTGAAACCGACTTGAATCAGACCAGTTATTTGCTCAGTGGCGCAATTGAAAAGTTAAGTGCCAGCTTTATGAGCATTAATGAGGCGATTAACGCCCAACAACAGCAAATTGATCAATTGTTGGAAGCAACTGATGTGCCAGAAGTTGAGTACCAAAAAGTATTGGTCTTACGTAAAAAAATTGGTGATGAAGTGAATGTAGCCGTGACCGGGTTGCAGTTTCAAGACATGACTAGCCAGTTGATTGCGCGCGTCATTAAACGGGTTGACGGTTTAAGAGAGTCTTTGGATGCCCTTGCTGCACACGGTCAAGACATGGGGCAAGAGCATGAGCATGCAGAGATTGTAAAGTTGCTAAATGAGATGAGTACAAGTTTGAACGTGCGTAACACAGCGCTAATGGGCGGACTCATTAAATCGGTTTCTCAACAAAATATGAATTCTGGCGAGATAGAGCTATTTTAAATTGGTTTTAAGTAAGCGATTCAAGGTAAAGCAACTTTAAGAAATAAAGAATAATTTTTATTGGAAACAAAATCCAATTTAACAATTAAGTGAGAGTAAACGATGGCAAAAACAATTTTAGCAGTTGACGATTCTGGATCGCTAAGACAAATGGTAGCTTTTAGTTTAAAGGCTGCTGGTTATGAGGTTATCTCAGCTGTCGATGGTCAAGATGGACTGAATAAAGCCAAAGAAAAAACAGTAGATCTGGTGCTGACTGACCAAAACATGCCAATTATGGATGGATTAACGCTCATCAGTAATTTACGCTCTCTCGCCTCTTACAACAAAGTGCCGATTTTGATGCTAACAACAGAGTCCAGCGATGAAATGAAGGCCAAAGGCAAGGCGGCTGGCGCAAATGGTTGGTTGGTTAAGCCCTTTGATCCAAAACGATTAATTGAAGTGGTACAGAAGGTAATTGGCTAAAGCGATGTTTTTTTGGATATTGAATAATGCAGTTGCTGATGGAGCACAATAATGACAATTGATATGAGTCAATTTTATGAGGTCTTCTTTGATGAGTCAGAAGAACTCTTGGCGGAGGCAGAAAGACTATTACTTGGTCTTGATATTGCTGACCCAGACAACGAAGATTTGAACGCGATTTTCCGCGCAGCACACTCTATTAAAGGTGGCGCTGCGACTTTTGGGTTTTCAGACATGGCAGAAATTACCCATGTGTTAGAAAATTTATTAGACAAAATTCGCAAAAATGAAATGGCGCTAACAGCCGAACATGTTGATGCTTTTCTGGCGGCAAAAGATGTGTTAGAGATGGAATTAGATGGTCATCGAAATGCAACTGAAGTTGATCAGAATCAAGTTTCCAATGTAAAAGCAGTCTTGAAATCACTTTCTGAAGCAGGTAGTGTGGCGGTTAAACCAGTGCCAGTAGTAGTTGCTGAAGTTAAAGTTGAAGCTAAACAAGAAGCGCCCGTCGTTGATGTGCCGGAGGGCATGACGATATTTGATGTTGCGCTACCAGAAGTGACCGATAAAGATTTAAAAAACTTAAAAGAAGAGTTAGAGCTGTTAGGTGATGTCACTTCGCATCAACAAGACAGTGGTCGTCATGTGATTCGACTCACAACTGACTCTTCACAAGATGACATTATTTCAATCTGCTCCTTTGTTTTAGATCCTAATGATTTGGTGATTACCAATCCTGCTGGTGGTGAAGCGGTTAGCGCAGTATCAGCGCCTGTAGCTAGTGAGCAAGTAAAGCAAGAAGCTACAGTCGCCGCAGAGCCAGTAACTGTAAAAGCAAAAGATAAAGTACAAGTGGAAGAAGAAGTAGGCTATGGCTTATTTGCTGAAGACGGTAAAGATGATGTTGAAGAAGGCTATGGCTTTTTTGCACCATTTACGCCACATAAAGATGCAACAAAAGCACAATTAATCGGTGATGATACACCCGTTTCTGCTGAAGCATCAGCGAGTCAAACAGAAGCTGCTGCAGAAGCATCAGCCGCCAAAACAGATGCAAAAACAAATAAAACCAGGCGTGAAGGTGATAAACCTGGCGCGGTAGAAACAACCTCTATTCGTGTGGGTGTTGAGAAGGTTGACCAACTCATTAACTTAGTCGGTGAACTGGTGATTACGCAAGCCATGATTGATCAGCGTGTCAGCGCATTAGATCCAGTACAACATGAAAAATTGATTAATAGTGTCACGCAATTAACACGCAATACCCGAGATTTGCAAGAGTCTGTGATGTCGATTCGTATGATGCCAATGGATTTTGTGTTCTCACGTTTCCCACGCATGGTGCGCGATTTGGCAACCAAACTTAATAAAAAAGTGGAGTTTGTGACAGAAGGTGCAACAACAGAATTAGACAAAGGCTTAATTGAACGCATTGTCGATCCATTGACTCATTTAGTGAGAAATAGTGTCGACCATGGCATAGAACTGCCAGAAGCACGTAAAGCTGCACGTAAATCAGAAATCGGCCGCTTAACGTTATCAGCCGCACACAAAGGCGGCAGTATCGTGATTGAAGTGACAGACGATGGCGCAGGATTGAATCGTGACAAATTATTAGCTAAAGCAAAATCTAATGGCTTAGACGTGAGCGAAAGCATGTCAGATAGCGATGTTTTTGCATTAATTTTTGCGCCTGGATTCTCAACCGCAGAAGTGGTGACCGATGTCTCTGGTCGTGGCGTCGGCATGGATGTTGTTAAACGAAACATTGCAGCAATGGGCGGTTCTATTGAAATTCGTTCAGCTTTAGGTTTTGGTACAACGATTTCAATTGCACTTCCACTGACCTTAGCAATTTTGGATGGCATGTCAGTTTCATTGGGCGAAAGTCTTTATGTATTGCCACTCAATCTGATTGTAGAAACCATGCAGCCTAAAATGGAAGATATTAAAACAGTGACTGGCTCAGGTTTGATGGTGCATGTACGTGGTGAGTATCTACCGATTATTCCGTTGTATGCACTGTTTAATCAAGACACTGAAATTATGCATCCAACAGAAGGCGTGCTGGTGATTATTGAAGCAGAAGGTAAAAAAGCTGCCTTGTTTGTGGATTCATTAGTTGGCCAACAACAAGTGGTGATTAAAAGTTTGGAAACGAACTTTAAGAAAATTCAAGGTATTTCAGGAGCCACCATCATGGGTGATGGCTCAGTTGCATTAATTATCGATGTACCTACTGTCATCAAAATGGGACAAAGCAATATTAAAGAAGGAGTGTACGCATGAGCATGAATACAGAAAACAATGTAGAAAATAACGGCACTGAGGGATCGGCGCCATCGCATGAGTATCTTACATTTGTGCTAGCGGAAGAGTCTTACGGCATTGACATTCTTAAGGTACAGGAAATTCGTGGATATGACACGGTGACAAAAATCGCCAACACACCAGACTTTATAAAAGGTGTAGTTAACTTACGCGGTTTGATTGTACCTATTGTTGATTTACGTATTAAGTTTGGCTTAGGAAAAGTAGTCTATGACGAGTTTACCGTGGTCATTATTCTGAATCTGAATGGTCGCGTTGTAGGGATTGTCGTCGATGGTGTTTCTGATGTGATGAACCTAAAAGGAACTGACCTTAGGAGTGTGCCAGATATCGTGGCTAGCATTGATACTAAATACATAACAGGCTTAGCTACTGTTGATGAAAAAATGTTTATTTTAGTCGATATTGAGCAATTGATGACGAGCAATGAAATGGCGTTAATTGATAGTACGGTAGTGCAGTAAGAAGGCAACTGGAAAAATAGGTGCCGATGATTCACGTGATTGGGAAGCGTTTTAATTAACCACTCGATATCGGTAGACGATATAAATTTGGGATTTATGGAAGAGAATAGTCATGAAAATTAATATGCCAATAACTCAGAATGAGATTGCACTACTCGACAACTCTTCTATTGTCTCGAAAACAGATTTGAAGGGGCGCATTACCTATATCAATCGAGACTTTATTGAGGTCAGTGGTTTCCTAGAGTCCGAACTAATTGGTAAAAGTCATAATATTGTGCGTCACCCAGATATGCCATCAGAGGCTTTTAACGATCTATGGAATACCGTAAAAGCAGGTAAGCCATGGAATGGTATGGTTAAAAACCGTTGTAAAAATGGAGACTATTACTGGGTTGAGGCGAATGTTGCGCCAATCCGTGAAAACGGTCAGTCAATCGGTTATATGTCAGTGCGTTCGAAACCAACGCGCCAACAAGTAGACGCAGCGGAAGTGCTGTACGCTCAGATGCGTGCTGGAAAGATGCCTAAACAAAGCTTAATTACTAAGGTTATGAAGCAAGCATTAGATTTGCCATTTGTATTTAAAGTGACTGGCGCCGTTATGTTGCCAATCGTATCAATCTTAATATATGGCTATTTTGCAGGTGCGCAGGAGATGACTACGCTGGCAATAATTGGTGGGCTCGCTTCACTAGGTTCAGTTTTCTTACTCAGTCAATTTATTGGCTCATCAATTAATAAAGCAAATAACGCGATTAATGCGATTGCAGATGGTGACTTTAAATATGTGATTGATACAAGTGTTAACGACGAAGCCGGCAAAATGATGCAGGCGATTAAAGCGATGCAAATTAGAATTGGTTTTGATGTGGACGATGCCAGAAAAACGCAAGAAGAAGCGTCAAAACTACAAACGGCCATTGATAACAGCACGGCTGCATTTAGCTTTGCTGACAGCAGCAATCGTTTAACGTATATGAATAATGCGGCAAAAGCAGTATGGGAAACAATGTCAGCAGAGATAAAAGCATTGCATCCAAGCTTTAATCTAGAAACGATGATTGGCAACCCGATTATTGATTATTTCGAGCGCGATGAAGATAAACGCTTGTTTTCTGAAAAACAAAAAGATCCGAAAACCATTGAAGTTTCGATGTATGGATTGATGTTGACGCTAACAATTGTGCCAGTACACAGCGCAAGCGGTGAGTATTTGGGCCGCATGACCCAGTGGCAAGATCGGACGGCAGAAGCCATTGCTGAAAAAGAAGTTATGCGTTTGGTTAATGAAGCGGTCGCTGGCAACTTATCAGAACGTGTCGACATTAACATCTTGCCTAAGGGTTTTGTGCAACAAACAGGTGTTGGCATTAATCATATTTTAGATGCAGTAATTGGCCCATTAAATGTAGCGGCCAGCTATGTTGAGCATATAGCCAAAGGAGATATTCCAGCAAAAATTACAGAGCAATATAACGGTGATTTTAATACGATTAAAGATAATCTTAATCAATGTATTGAT
>JBFJJN010000021.1:0-11963 GCA_041612255.1 Methylophilaceae bacterium
AGCGGATTAACGCAACCCTCTATTAAACCAGGCCAAACTTATCTATATGAGTTTGAGGCAAGGCGTGCTGGTACTTTTATGTATCATCCGCATGCAGATGAAATGACGCAAATGGCGATGGGTATGATGGGTTCGTGGATTACACACCCCAAAAATCCAAAATTCATGGCAGTAGATAGGGATTATATCTTTTTACTGAATGCCTATGATATTGAACCTGGTAGCTATTTGCCAAAAACGAATACGATGCTTAACTTCAATTTATGGACATTTAATAGTCGTGTTTTCCCTGGCATTTCGCCAATTGTTGCTAAGCAAGGGGAGAAACTAAGAGTGCGTGTAGGAAATCTAACGATGACTAATCATCCGATACACTTGCATGGGCATGAGTTTGAAGTAACGGGTACTGATGGCGGTTGGGTTCCTAAAACAGCAAGATGGCCAGAGGTCACGACAGATATAGCGGTAGGTCAAATGCGCGCAGTTGAATTTATTGCGAATGAGCTAGGTGACTGGGCATTCCATTGTCATAAATCACATCACACCATGAATGCGATGGGACATGATTTCCCTAATATGATCGGTGTCAGTCAAAAAGGCCTTGCCAATACTTTTTCTAATCTAGTGCCAGATTATATGCCGATGGGTCAAAGAGGGATGTCAGAAATGATTGAGATGTCGGAGATGATGGACATGCCTTTACCTGAAAATACTTTGCCCATGATGATGGGCAAAGGACAGTTTGGGAATCTTGAAATGGGAGGCATGTTTACCACACTGAAGGTCCGAAAAGAGTTAGCTAAAGATGACTTCAAAGATCCTGGAGATTATCAGCATCCAAAACATTCTGTTGCAAAAGAAGTGGTGAATGATTTACCGCCAGTTGAAAGAGTAGACATGCCTATGCCTGAAAGCGAGATCGAAATAAATGTACGTAAGCCAATGGATCATATGAATCACTAGGCAATCTATACGGAAATTATTTTTAAAGGAACTGTTATGAAAGTTTCAGAATTAGCGAAGCGAGCTGGAGTGACGGCAGAAACGGTACGTTACTATACCCGTACTGGATTACTTGAACCAAAACAACAGAGTCCAAATGGTTACCGTTATTACAGTAATCATGATTTAGCTAGATTAATATTTGTACGCAAAGCACGAGTATTAGGTTTCGGATTGAATGAGATTACTGAGATTTTGCAGATGAGCGAACACGGGCATTCCCCTTGTCCTAGAGTAAGAGAGATATTGGAGGAGCGACTTATAGATACTCGTAAAAAATTAAAAGAGCTTAAGTCCTTACAGATGAGCATGGAGCGTGCGGCAAAAAAATGGGCAGAAATGCCAAATGGCATACCAAACGGCAATGCTGTTTGTAATCTGATTGATGCGCTAATTTATCCTGAGTAAAAAGAAAAGTATTTAAGGGTTGACCTATGTGTTACACATAGGTTTAAACTCACCTCAACTAAAAAAATATGGCAGATTAATGCTAAGTGTTATTTTGTTCAGTACTAACAAAAGGAGTTTCACATGCTAACAGAACAGATAAAGATAACAGGAATGACCTGTGGTGGCTGCACCAGTAAAGTTGAGCGTACTTTGAAAGCTGTATATGGTGTTATTCATGTCAGCGTATCGCTCTCCGATAACGAAGCTACAGTGCAATACGATGAAAGCTTAACCTCAATTGACCAACTAAAGTCAGCAGTTAAGAACGGTGGTTATCATGTTGATAGCTCTAACAGTCATGAGCCTAAAGATAAAGGCTGCTGTGGAGGCTCAACTGCTTCAGAATTGAAAGACCCCGTTTGCGGTATGAGTGTGACAGAACAATCTCCACATCGTTTTAATTACAAAAATAAACCCATTTACTTTTGCAGTGCGGGTTGCAAAACTAAGTTTATAGCTGATCCAGCAAAATATTTTACTAAGCATTCAGATGCTAAGGACTCACCTAAAGAGGCCAGTTCGACTTCGCATGCTCAAGCGCCAACGGGTACGATTTACACTTGTCCAATGCATCCAGAGGTTCGACAAGCGCATCCAGGCGATTGCCCAAAGTGTGGCATGGCACTAGAGCCAGAAATGCCTAGTTTAGAAGATGGTGAAAGTCCTGAGTTGGTTGATTTTAAAAGGCGCTTTTTTTGGACGCTTCCACTCACTATCATCGTTGCATTCTTAGCCATGATTGGTCATCGTTTACAATGGTTCGAAATGGAGACACAAAGCTGGATTGAGCTCGTTTTGACTTTACCAGTCGTGTTGTGGGCAGGCTTTCCTTTCTTCGAACGAGGCATTCAATCAGTCATCAATCGTAGTCCTAATATGTGGACATTAATTGGGTTGGGCACGTCTGCCGCATTTATCTATAGTGTCGTGGCTACACTCTTCCCTAGTATATTTCCTGCATCGTTTATGACGATGGGGCGAGTTTCCGTTTATTTTGAAGCAGCAGCTGTCATTATTTCACTAACGTTACTCGGTCAAATTTTAGAACTCAAAGCACGCTCTCAAACATCTGCGGCGATTAAATCTTTACTTGGCCTTTCACCCAAGACTGCGCGCAGAATTAATGCTGATGGTTCAGAAGAGGATGTGCCGCTTACCCATGTGCACATTGGTGATAAGCTTCGTGTCAGACCTGGTGAAAAAGTGCCTGTTGACGGTAAAGTCATTGAAGGCGTTAGTGCAGTGGACGAGTCTATGCTGACTGGGGAGCCTTTACCCGTTAGCAAAAATGTAGGTGATCAATTGATAGGCGCAACGCTTAATACTAATGGCGCATTAACCATGCAAGCAGAAAAAGTAGGTTCCCAAACCATGTTGTCTAGTATTGTGCAGATGGTTGTTAATGCCCAGCGCTCTAAAGCGCCGATGCAACGCATGGCTGACCAAGTCGCTGGCTATTTTGTCGTTACGGTTGTTGGTGTAGCTTTACTGACTTTTGTAATTTGGGGTATTTATGGTCCAGATCCAAGCTGGGTTTATGGCTTAATCAATGCAGTAGCGGTTCTTATAATTGCATGCCCTTGTGCGCTAGGTTTAGCTACACCGATGTCAATTATGGTCGCGACTGGGAAAGCGGCAACAAAAGGCGTGTTGTTTCGTGATGCCGCCGCCATTGAAAATTTCCGTAAAGTCGATACCCTCATTGTCGATAAAACAGGCACCCTCACAGAAGGTAAGCCAAGGTTTAATCAAGCGATAGCTACTTCAGGCTTTACTGAAAGTGAAATATTGCAGTTAGCAGCAAGCCTAGACCAAGGCAGTGAACATCCGCTTGCAGATGCGATTGTGAAAGCAGCACAAGAACAGAATCTAACCCTAGATAAAGTAGAAGGCTTTGAATCCAGCACAGGGATTGGTGTACGTGGCAACGTTAACGGAAAGCAACTAGCGCTTGGTAATACAGCGCTGATGTCTGAGCTTAACATTCCTATCGAAGCGTTAAAAGATCAAGCAGAAGCATTGCGTCAAACTGGCGCAAGTGTGATGTATCTAGCAGCAGACGGAAAGCTGGCTGGTTTATTGTCTGTTTCAGACCCCATTAAAGAAAGTACATTTGAAGCGATAACAAATTTAAAATCATTTGGACTGTGCATTATTATGGCGACAGGAGATGGTCTAATAACAGCCAAAGAAGTTGCAAACAAACTCGGCATTGATGAGTTTTATGGGGATGTCAAACCAGCCGATAAATTAGCCCTCGTAGAAAAGCTCCAAAAAGAAGGTCGTATTGTTGCGATGGCAGGTGATGGTATTAATGATGCGCCAGCTTTGGCAAAAGCAGATGTAGGTATTGCAATGGGGACAGGGACTGATGTTGCGATGAATAGTGCGCAAGTTACTTTAGTCAAAGGTGACCTACGTGGCATAGCACAAGCTCGTGAGATTTCTGAAAAAACAATTGCCAATATGAAGCAAAATTTAGGCTTTGCATTTGTTTATAACTCGATGGGCGTTCCACTTGCCGCAGGCTTGCTGTTCCCATTTACTGGATGGTTGCTTTCACCCATGATTGCCGCGTTAGCAATGAGTTTAAGTTCAGTTTCAGTGATTAGCAATGCATTACGGTTGGGAGTAACTAAGGATTAACTTGAATGTCCGCTTTGTCCCCATACGCGACATTTACCCAATTGTTAAGTGTTGCCATTATGGAGTTGCAGTCAATTTTAGCTCATCACATGCGGTGTAGTTGTGGCGATTGTACTTTAAGCTCTTTTTCTGCAGTTTTGTAATCAGGATCAATGCGGCCAACCACTGCCCAGAATTTGGCTGAATGATTCATTTCTTTTAAATGCGCTAATTCATGGCAGACCACATAGTTAATAATAGATGGTGGTGCTTGTAGCAATCGCCAATTCAAGCGAATGTCACCTCTGCTGCTGCAGCTACCCCAGCGAGATTGGGCATTGGACAACTTAAGCGGTGGCGTGTCTACACCTAGTTTTGCCGCGAAGATGGCAAGGCGACGGCTAAAATCAATCAAAGCTTGTTTTTTATACCATTGAATGACTTTGTGTTTGATGACGGTTTCGTTGCCAGCTTCTGGCGAGGTGATGATCAAACGATTGTGATTAAACTGCGCTTGTTTGTTTTTGTTGTCTTGTACCACGTTTAGGGTAATGGTGTTGCCAAGGAATTGTAGCGTTTCGCCATCTTGCCAAACAATTGGCGGTACATAATTTCGTTGGCGCGCGGCTAATTTACTAACAATCCAGTTCGACTTTTCTTGAATGAGTTTCTTTAATTGAAACTCTAAAATATACTTCGGCGCGTGGACGACTAAGCCATCTGTTGTAATTTTTAGTCCAACAGTCCTTCGCGCTCTGCGTTCTAAGTGATAAGCAATCGTCTCACCATTGCTCAGTTGGATAGATTTTTTTATCATCGCTATTGAGATGGCGTTATTGAGACAGCGTTAGCATCTCAGTTTCAATCCAATCTTCCACTTGCTGATTAAGCGCATCAGGTTTTAAGCCTGTTGATTGGATCGGTTTGCCGATGCTGACTTGAATGACGCCAGGGTGTTTAAGCCAAGAATTCTTACGCCAAAATTCACCTGCATTATGCGCAACGGGTACGACTTGCGTTTGGGTGTGTGTGGCTAACCAAGCGCCACCGATATGGTATTTGCCACGTTTGCCAGGCGCGGTACGTGTGCCTTCTGGAAAGATAACGACCCAGAATTTTTTCGCCAAACGGTCTTTGCCTTGATTCACTAATTGTTTTAATGCTTCTCGACCTGCTGCACGATTAATTGCAATTGGTGAAGTAAGCGCAAGTGCCCAGCCAAAGAATGGAATGAGTAATAGTGAGCGTTTGAGCACCCAAACTTGTGGCGGAAAAATCAGTTGTAATGCTAATGTTTCCCAAGCGGACTGATGTTTGCACAAAATAATACTCGGGCTATTAGGGATGTTCTCGCGACCTTTTACTTCAAAACTTAAGCTACAACTAACGCGCAACCACCACAACATACAACGCGCCCATCGACTTAAAAAGCGATAACGGGTTTGTGCGGGGAATGGGAAGCTAAGCAGGCCGATGGTGGTAAATGGAATGGTGAAAATCCACAGACCTAGGTTAAAGATAAATGAACGTATATAAATCATTGATTTCTCTAATGTCTGTATTTAATAATGGTCGACAATGTGGTCAACGGCATCAGCTAAGTTGGCAAAAACTAAGGTGTTTTTTGGTAAATCACCAGCGGCCAGCGTTTCTTTGCCTTTCCCTGTCTTCACTAACATCGGTTGGCAACCAACATTGGCAAAAGCTTGTAAATCACGCAAAGCATCGCCCACTGCAGCTACATTGTTTAAATCAATTGCAAAGCGATGCCCTATATCTTCTATCATTTGGCTTTTTGGTTTCCTGCACTCACAATTGTCAACAGCCGCGTGTGGGCAGTAAAAAATGGCATCTATACGACCGCCGACTTGCGCCACGGCATGATGCATTTTGTCGTGAATGGCATTGAGTGTCACCATATCAAACATGCCGCGCGCTACGCCGGATTGATTAGTGGCAACGACCACTCGGAAACCATGCTGGTTAAGCAAGGCAATGGCTTCCAAACTGCCTGCAATTGGAATCCACTCATCTGGGTTTTTAATAAAGTGATCGCTATCTTTATTAATCACACCATCTCTGTCTAAAATGACTAGTTTCATAATTCCAGTTTCACTATTAAGATTAACTCGCTAGTTTAGATAAATCAGCAACGCGGTTCATGGCTTGGTGCAAAGTTGCCAATAAGCCTAAACGATTGGCTTTTAGCGCTGGGTCATCTGAATTGACCATGACGTTATCAAAGAAGTCATCAATGGGTGCTTTTAATACCGCTAACGCTTGTAGTGAGCCAGTATAGTCGCCAGCTTCAAATAGTTTATCCGCTTCAGCTTTTGATGTGTTGAGTGCGGCAGCAAGTGCTTTTTCAGTTCGCTCTTGTAGTAATTCACTGTCTACTTTAGCTGCAACTTCACCCTCAACTTTGCGCAAGATATTACCAACACGTTTATTAGCTGCAGCTAATGCAGGCGCTTCAGCCAAGGTGGCAAATGTCTGCACGGCAGCAAGGCGTTGTGGAATTTCATGTAATAGAGCAGGTTCGAGTGAAAGCACTGCATCCACTTCTTGAGCGCTTGCACCATGGTCTTTTAAGTTAACGCTCAAACGGTCAAAGCAGAAGGATTTAATTGATGCTAATACTTCTGCGTTACCATCAAATTGTTCTAACGCTAATTGGATTAGCGACTCAAATGACAATGGCAGTTTTGCATCAATTAACATGCGGATAATACCCAGAGCCTGACGGCGCAAAGCAAAGGGATCTTTATCACCAGTTGGTTTTTCGCCAATGCTAAATAATCCGACTAATGTTTCTAACTTATCCGCCAATGCAACACAAATACCCACGCGGCTACGTGGCAATTCATCACCTGCAAAACGCGGTTTGTAATGGTCTTCAATGGCAAAAGCGACTTCTTCATCCAAGCCTTCATGTTGCGCATAGTATCGGCCCATAATGCCTTGCAACTCTGGGAACTCATTCACCATATCAGTGATTAAATCGGCTTTTGATAAGCGTGCAGCTTGTTCTGCTTTTGCAACTAAACTCGCATCACCAAGCTGCTTAGCAATGGCGCCAGCTAGTTTAACTACACGCGTATTGCGTTCACCTTGTGAGCCAAGCTTGTTGTGATAAACCACTTTATCTAGACCAGCAATACGGCTTTCCAATGTCTTTTTACGGTCTTGATCGAAGAAGAATTTTGCATCAGCTAAACGTGGGCGTACCACGCGCTCGTTACCACCAATCACCGCGCTTGAATCAGCTGGGTGAATATTAGAAACGATTAAGAATTTGCAGGTGAGTTTGCCATTGCTATCTAACAACGGGAAGTATTTTTGATTAGACTTCATGGTCAATACTAAACACTCTTGTGGTACATCTAAAAATTCAACTTCATATTGACCAAGCAATACATTAGGTAACTCTACCAATGCGGTCACTTCATCTAATAATGCTTCATCTTCAATTGCGGTTAAGCCTTCTTTATCAGCAGCAGCTTTTAATTGGGCGGCAATATCTGCTTTACGTGCTTCAAAGCTGGCGATGACAGCCCCTTCTGTTTTCAGTTGCTGTTCGTAGCTGTCTGCATTATTGATGGTAATGACATCTTTAAGCGACTCAAAGCGATGCCCCTTTGTTGTGTTGCTCGCACTTAACCCTAAGATATTGACAGGAACAATTTCATTGCCATGCAACGCAATTAAACCATGTGCAGGGCGCACAAAATTAACCGTCTCCCAGCCATCGTTAATTTGATAAGCCATTACTTTAGGAATCGGTAATTTTGCTAATGTTTCTTCAATAGCTTTTTGTAAACCTTCGCTCAAACTAGCGCCTGTTTTACTTATGTCTATGATTAAATTATCCGCTTTTCCATCATTTTCTGTTCTCAGTTTAGCAACAGCAGATACATCTAAACCCATACCGTCTAAGCGTTTTAATAAGGCTGGTGTCGCTTTGCTATCGGCATCTAAACCAACTTTAGCAGGCATTAATTTTTGCGCAACTTGTTCATCAGCCGCTTTAGCAATCACGCCAGTAATATGCGCCGCTAGACGACGCGGTGTGGCGAAGTTAGTCACCACTGAATCTATATTACTTAATCCTTGCGACTGTAACGATTCTGCTAATACTTTAGCAAACGATAAACCCAATGCTTTTAACGCCTTTGGCGGCAGTTCTTCTACCAATAATTCGATTAATAAATTGCTCATGCTGCTGCCTTTTTACTGTTCTTTTCATTCTGTTGTTGCAATTGCGCCAACACTTCATCCGCACGTTCTTTTTGCGCCATAGGAAAGCCTAAACGCGCACGGCTATCCAAATAACTAGCGGCAACGCTACGCGCTAAGTTACGAATGCGACCGATATAAGCCGCACGTTCTGTCACAGAAATCGCACCACGCGCATCTAATAAATTGAAGGTATGCGCTGCTTTTAATACTTGCTCATAAGCGGGTAATGCGAGTTTTTCTTCCATTAAATGTTGCGCTTGTTTCTCATGCGCATTGAATGCTACTAGCAAAAACTCAACATCAGAATGTTCAAAGTTATAAGCAGATTGTTCTTTTTCATTTTGTAAGAACACATCGCCGTATTTCACACCAGGTGAATACTCCAAATCGTAAACGTTTTCTACGCCTTGCAAATACATGGCTAAACGCTCTAAACCATAGGTAATTTCACCGGTAATTGGTTTGCAGTTAATGCCGCCCACTTGTTGGAAATACGTGAATTGCGTCACTTCCATGCCATTCAACCAAACTTCCCAACCCAAGCCCCAAGCGCCTAAAGTTGGATTTTCCCAATCATCTTCTACAAAGCGCACGTCGTTTTGTTTTAGATCGAAACCCAGGGCCTCTAATGAACCTAAATACAAATCCATAATATTCGCTGGTGCAGGTTTTAGCAACACTTGGAATTGGTAATAGTGTTGTAAGCGGTTTGGGTTTTCACCGTAGCGACCATCATTGGGGCGGCGGCTTGGTTGTACGTAAGCCGCTTTCCATGGCTCTGGGCCTAATGCACGTAAAAAAGTAGCGGTGTGGCTGGTGCCTGCGCCGACTTCCATGTCGTATGGTTGTAGTAATGTACAGCCTTGTTTATCCCAATAGTCTTGGAGTTTTAAAATGATTTGTTGGAAGGTTAATACCATGTGTGTACGCAAATATCTAAAAAATGAGATTTTACATGAGAATGTACTGATAAGACTAACTTAAGCTGTTGTTTGCTTCGTTAATGCGTCAGTTTGGGCTGTGAGTTTTTTACGTCATTTGACGTAATAGCGACTGATATCGTGTTTATTACATTGTGATATCTGCCGTTCTTTGATAAATTGACGCAATGATTGGCTTCATCACAAAGCGCTTCACTTTTACACTTATTCTCTGCTTGGGAATGATGCAATTGTTGTCGCCTTTTCTACATGCGCATTACAATAATAATTCGCAAGATGATGCTTCTTTATTGCATATCCACACAATACAAATACATTCCGCTGCAAAATCGCTATCAATCGATGGGATGAGTGATATACACACTGAGATAGTTGCACAGAATCTTGATTCTGCGATTGTCGACATTGGTCAGGGCGTCACGAATGAACAGCATTTTGATGCCTCTGCTTTTGTTGTCGTTCTGATTGCCATCATTAGCCTTATTGTGGTCTTCATATGGCCGCATTACAGACCATTACCTAGTTTTAAACACAGTTACTCAAACCGACGACCGCTGTCGCACGCCCCTCCAAAAGCCTAAAAATATCGAGTAGAACGATGCCCTTTGGCATCCGTTATTGTTATTTTTAGGAGTTTTCAATGAAGTCTTTTATATGGCTATCCGTCGTTTGGATATTGTCGATTCTAGCAGTTCCATCGACTTGTTTAGCCGTTGATATAGTGGTGACACATGAGGATGAGTTGCAGATCAACCCTGCATTAAGTTTACATGATGTGCTAAATGCAACGATTAAACATCAACCCCAGCAAGCGCAATTGCAATCACAGGCATATGGCGTTAAAGCCAAAAAAGCACTGGCAGATAGTTTCTTGCCGTATTCACCTGCTATCTCGCTGTTTCATCAAAATGATACCTTAGGCAGTGGACGTGATGAGCGGGAGTATGAGGCTACACTCGAATTGCCTATCTGGTTGCCCAGCCAGCGCGAGGCGAGAGCTAAAGTGGCAGAGATGAGTGAGCAATATTATGAGGCTGGTCAAGCGAGTTTGTCGATACGAACAGCTGGTCTTTTACGGGACGCCTTATGGGAAATTGCGCTGACAAAAAATGCACTTGTCTTAGCTGAGTCCAAGCTTGATAGTGCAAAAACGTTACAAGAAAAAGTGAACAAGAGTGTGTCAGCAGGTGAAGCGGCTAAAACAGATTTGCTACTAGCGCAACAAGCTACATTACAGGCGACTAAGCACAAAGTACTGGCACGCGCTGAAGTGATGCATGCGCAGTTTAGGTACAAGTTGCTGACTGGAATGGATCAGTTGCCGCAAGTGCATACAGAGCAGAAGTCTGCGTTAGCTGACTTTGAACAATCCCCAGCTTGGTTGGAAACACTGACCAAAGTAAAAAATGCAGAGCAATCTCGGCATCTCGCCCAGATTGAAAAAAAGGAAAACGTGCAAGTGCAGATTAATGCAAGGTCAATTATAGGTGCCTTCGATACCAAATATAACCAAAGCATGGGCGTGAGCGTCAGAATTCCATTCAATATTGCAGCGAGTACAACACCAATCACCGCTGCTGCAGAAATGGCTTTAGGTAGTGCGCTGTCTGAGCGTGATGTGCTAAGAAATGCATTGGAAGCGGCTTTACATGAGGCCGATCATAATCTTGAGGTGAGTGAGCAAGAGCTATTAATTGCCAAACAACATGATGAAATTGCTAAAGAGAGTTTACGTTTGGCGGAAAAAGCCTATTCACTAGGCGAGCATGACCTTGCCACTTTATTACGAATTAAAGATCAAGCATTTGAAGCCGAGCGCAGTTACCGTGCGACAGAAATACAACATCAATGGAATATTGCTAGATATAACCAAGCTGTAGGAGTTTTACCATGAAACAATTAACGAGTCTTTTATTAATCACCTTGTTGCTCCCTATTTCTACGCTTGCTGAAACGCTAGTGCTCAATAATGCGCAAATTAACAAAATGCAGGTTGTGATGACAACGGTACGAGATAGTCGAAATGGCTTTACCCGCACTTACAGTGGTGAGGTCATGGTGCCCAATCAACAGACTCAAGTGGTCAGTGTACCGCAGCAGGGTTTAGTGACGGCATTAACAGTCGCAACTGGTCAGGAGGTGAAAAAAGGCCAAGTGATTGCACAATTAAGCAGTGCTGAATTCATAGGCTTGCAAGGAGAATATCTGCAAGCGAAAACGAAATTGGCATTAGCGGGTAAAACGGCGAGCCGTGATAAAGCCTTGGCAGAAGAGGGAATCGTTCCGCAGCGCCGCTATCTTGAATCGCAAAGTGCGCAAATCGCCTTGCAAACTGAAACATTGCAGAAAAAACAGTCTTTACGGCTGGCGGGCATGTCAGAGGCGAGTATTAACCAGTTAAATAGTGCAAGTCAAATGCAGAATGTTGTGCATATTGTCGCACCAATGTCAGGTCAAGTTGTTGCACAACATGCAAAGGTAGGAGACAGATTAGATAGCGGCATGCCGTTATATCAAATCGCGCAACTTAATCCGCTTTGGGTAGAGATGAATGTGCCGATAGAAGAAGCGGCTAATCTTGCAAATGGGTTGAAAGTGGCGATACCGAGTAGCAATGCCAGTGGCCAAATCATTGCAATTTTACGTAGTGTGAATAAGTCGACGCAAACGTTACAAGTGCGTGCAGAAATCAATCAAGGCACGCAA
>JBFJJN010000022.1:0-10971 GCA_041612255.1 Methylophilaceae bacterium
ACCCACCCCTTCCCATCTCGAACAGGGCCGTGAAACGAACCTGCGCCAATGATAGTATGCTTTTTGCATGCGAAAGTAGGTCACTGCCAAGCTACTTATTTAGTACCCAATTAAGCTCCCTTGTGGAGCTTTTTTGGGTTTGGAGGGGCTGATTTAATTAATAACTAATATCTCTGCTAATCAATTAATAATAGTGTGTTAAATGGGTATTTGTTATAGTAAGTGTATGCTTGATTTAAGGATATATCCAATGAGAGGCCTGATAACGTTTATTTGTATACTGACATTCAATCAGATAGTAATAGCAGCGTCAGTCAATCATCAGTATTCAGGTTGTAGTGATGATTGCAATACACCTTTATCACAGGGTAATATCGACCCAATCTTACAAAAAGGCGATGACGATCAGTTTCTATTATTTGGTAAACAGGACTCCTTTCTTAACCAAAAAAAAGTAGATGATACCCTTTCATTATCTCAACCTGAAGTGGCATTAAAAAGAGGTGAAAGCGATGGTCTTTTGTTGTTTCGCCAAGAAAATAATGAGCTTAAATTTGGTAATCAAGAAAAGTTGTTAATATTTGGCAAGAGCAGTGATCAGTTAATTTTCCGCAAAAATACGAATAATCTAACATTCGGACGCAAAAGCAATGTGCTGACTAGAGAAAGCACTGACAATGACTTAAGTTTCGGTCGTGAAAGTGAACGTTTAGACTTCTGCAAAGACCGTTAAGCGCTCTCTAATATTAATTAACAAACAAAGTAGTATTCCAATAATCCTACTTGCTACAATTGTTTGTTAATTGATTTGAAAGTCTAATTGATAAGACGCATGTTCATCTTTAGCCAATAGTGTAGTTAAAATTGGTAAAAATTCTTGTAAGTTCTCAGCGAGTTTCCATGGCGGATTAATGATATATAAACCGCTGCCATACATCCCTATATCAAGTGACTTTCCTGTTATTTGTAGAGTTACATTTAACCAATTTGGTGCATCTATATCTTGCAATGCTTTAACCATCTGCTCGGGCTCCTCTCTTGCTAATAACGGATACCAAATCATGTAACAACCGCTAGCAAAACGTTTTAAGCTATCTTGTACGCCCGTGACAACCTGCTGGTAATCCTGCTTTTGCTCATATGGCGGATCGATGATAATAATGCCGCGTTTTGTAGGTGGTGGCAAACAAGCCTTTAATCCTTGAAAACCATCTTGCAATAAAACCTGAGTTTGCTTATTTTTATTGTCATTAAAGTTATTGAATAATATTTTGTATTCGTTTGGATGTAATTCGAATAAGCGGAGTTTGTCATTAGCACGTAAAAAATATTCAGCAACTTTTGGTGATCCTGGATAAAAATTAAAGACTTGCTTTGGATTAAATGACTGAACCATTATAACGAACTGCTCAAGTGACTCTGGCAGATCCGTCGCTTTCAATAAACGAGAAATGCCAGTTTCAAATTCCATATTTTTCTGTGAAAAATCACTCTGTATTTCGTACATCCCAGCGCCTGCATGCGTATCGATGACGTAATACGGTTTATCCTTTTGATTAAAGTAATCAAGAATTAAGCTGAATGTGTAGTGTTTTAGTATGTCAGCATGATTGCCAGCATGAAAGGCGTGTCGATAACTAAGCATATTTAACTTTAAGGGAATTATTCATTATTATAAATGACTAATAATTGAATTGATGGTAGATGTCGTCAAAATCGATGTGTATATGTTATTTAAGATTCGATATGAAATTGCATCATAAATAGTAATTAAATCAGAATAAAAACATCAATATTTTATATATTAATCTTTTAATTAATGGTTATTTGTTGTTTCCACTACGCTAACCCTTATGAAGGTGATGAAACAGAAAAAACTTAAATGAGCGTAGACATTAATAATAATGGCAAAGTGAGATTGGAAGAGTTAAAAGCGGCATGTGATCAATATATGGAAAAACATAAGGAATGTACGAAGATTGCAAACGAAGAGAAATAAAAATGGCAAAAAATTTTTTGTGTTTATTAATCTATCAAAATTTTTTATTTAAAAATCTGTGCAGCAATCACTACTTTTTTAATTGGTCTTTTTTATGGCATGCGTTAGGATATCGAAATGAAGAGTAGCCATGAATCACAGTTAAAGAATCCATTTTTTATTCCTTTTATTATTATTTTAATATTCGCTATTATTGAATTTTACGGCGGGATTTGGACGCAGTCATTAGCATTACTTGGAGATGCCTGGCATATGTTTTCAGATGCTTTTGCGCTTGGATTAGCAATGTTTGCCGCCCATCAAACTCAAAAAGTCGCTGGTAATGGCCAAAATAGTAAAGTTGAACTAACTGTTTCTATCATTAATGCAATCTTGATGCTGGCCGTTATTATTTGGATTGTGATTGAAGCTCTTGAGCGCCTCAGCAACCCGCGTGAAGTGATTAGTAGCTACGTTATACTCATTGCATTGATTGGCTTAGTCGTTAATATAGTTGTCGCAATGCAGTTGCACCAAGATCATGGTGAAAAAGGTTTAAATCATCAAGCTGCTTTTTTACATGTGATTGGTGATTTATTAGGTTCCGTTGCTGCATTGGCTGCAGGTTTGGTTATCTATTTAACAGGATGGCTACTTATTGACCCTATTCTTTCTATTTTAATTTCTTTATTATTATTAATCGGGGTGTTTAATCTGATTAAAAACATTTGGATAGATGTGGCTGGAAAGCAAAAAGATACAAATCATGGACATCATCATTAACTGTTTTTAGCAATCAAAGTAAATTTTGCTATGGCTTCATTTAAGCTTGCACTCACTTAAGAGCGCAGACTATTTAACTATTTATTAATCAACTTATTCAGGAGATTTAAGATGCCATTTGTCAATGTAAAGCTTGCGGGTAATATCAGCAAAGAGCAGAAACAAGCTATTGCAAAAGAAATTACAGAAACGTTAGTTAAGCATGCACATAAGCCTGCTAACTACACTTATATTGTATTTGAAGAAGTGGAAACAGAAGACTGGGCGATTGGTGGGCAGTTGTTAGGTTAACGCGTAAAAGCCACTATTGATCAAGCTGCTTAATCCATTTAAGTAATGGCTCCCATTGCTCAAGATCTTTTTTAGCTTTGTAGGCAGGCATATCAAATAGACTAATGCCTTCCTCTGCCGTGTGTGAATAGATTTGTGCGTTTCGTAAGTTCCCAATGACTGGAAACCCACTTTCTTCTAGGTATTGTGCTAGGTTCTCTGCAGCTTTTGTTCGTGCAGCAACCCGCATACCAAGCATAGCAACAAAGGTTCGCTCTTTTCTGACTGCTTTTTCTGCTTTCAAAATATCGATAAACTCTTGTGTCGCATTAATATCATAAGTCGATGTCTGCATTGGTACGATCACCCAATCAGCATCTTTAACAGCATCGCTTAATTTATCACCACGAATCCCAGCAGGTGAGTCAATAATAACAATCTCAATATCTTTCTTTTTGGCAAGCTCATTGTAATTGTTTGATTGCACAATCTTAGGTAATGTTTCTGGACGACGTTTTAACCAGCCTTTAGATGATTGCTGCTTGTCTAAGTCGAGCAAACATACTTTTCTGCCTTGGCTTGCAAAAAAGCCTGCCAGATTGGTTGAAAGTGTTGTCTTTCCGCTACCCCCTTTGGGGTTTGCGATTAAGATTTTTTTCATCACATTGTCCAAGTCTTGAATAGTTAGGGCTTTTATGACTGAAGCAAGGAAGGCAGATAAAATGTAGTGCTATTTACTCTTCTTTTTTTCTTCCTTAGCCCGGATCGAAGCAACTTTTTCTTTCCATTCTTGCAATTGTTCATCTTCAAGTTCCAACTGAATTGCAATGGCTTCTAGTTCTGTTAGTTTTTCTTTAGCCAAGCGTTTTGGTAACTTGCCAGACATACGTGAGAGTAAGCGCTCTTTTTGTGCAACGCTTAATTTTTGAGCTTGTGCAGTATAATCAATCGTATTTGTAGTCATTTTTCATTCCCTTGTATTTATTTATATCGCGTAATATAAACCATAGCCAACAAAGTTATCGTTACACTTTTATGACAATGTCGACAGATGAAAATAGCGCATCTGTTTTACAATCATTAGCGATGACGTTAACTGTTAAAATAAAGTGATGTTTGATCCAAAACCAATTTTAAAAAACTTACCCAATTTGCCGGGTGTTTATCGCATGAAAAATGTGGAAGATACTGTCATTTATGTAGGTAAAGCCAAAGACATTAAAAAGCGTGTTTCTAGCTACTTTAATAAAAATTTGCCTAGTGCTAGAACGCGCATGATGGTGTCACAAATTGCCAACATTGAAACAACGGTAACCCGTACTGAAGCTGAGGCTTTACTGCTTGAAAACAACCTAATTAAAAGTATCATGCCGCGTTATAACGTGTTGTTCAGGGATGATAAGTCATATCCTTATATTGTGTTAACGGGCGACGAATTTCCGAGGTTGGCATTTCACCGTGGGGCGCAACGCAAAAATGCGCAATATTTTGGACCATTTCCAAATAGTGTAGCGGTAAGAGAAAGTATTCAGTTATTGCAAAAAGTATTTAAGTTGCGCACCTGTGAAAACTCAGTCTTTTCCAATCGCTCCCGACCTTGCTTGCAACATCAGATTGAGCGTTGTACCGCTCCGTGTGTCGACTATATTAATCAAGAAGATTATCGACATGATGTACATCACGCGGCGATGTTTTTACAGGGTAAAACCAATGAGGTATTGAATGCACTAGGTGACAAAATGAATGTTGCAGCAGCCAACCAAGAGTACGAAGCTGCTGTTGTCTTTCGTGATCGGATGCAAGCATTAAGGCAAGTGCAAGCCAAGCAGTTCGTCAGTGATTTCAGTGTCTCCGATGCAGATGTTATTGCTTGCGCTAAATTGCAAGGACAGCATTGTATTAATCTCGTCATGATACGTGGCGGTCGACACTTAGGCGATAAAAGCTTTTTTCCAAAAAATAGCCAAGATGCAGAGCTTAGCGAAACGGTTGAGGCCTTTTTAACCCAACATTATATGGCGCAAAATACACCACCATTATTGGTCTGTGGTGTTGAGATGGACGCCAAGGGTTTTGAGGATGTGTTAAGTGAGCAAGCGGACCGAAAAATTAGAGTGATTACCAATGCAATTGGTGATAAAAAAGTATGGTTGAAAATGGCGCAAACCAATGCTGAACTGGCTCTTGGTCAGCGCGCAGCGACCTCTGCCAATCAAGCAGCAAAACTAATTGCGTTGCGCGAAGCTTTACGCTTAGCTGAGACGGTTGAGCGCATTGAATGTTTTGATATTAGTCATACCATGGGCGAGGCGACTGTTGGTAGCTGTGTGGTATTTGACAAGGGCGATATGCAAAACAGTGAGTATCGTCGCTATAACGTCACAGGCATCACGCCAGGCGATGATTACGCTGCAATGCGAGACGTATTAACACGACGATATAAAAAAGTGGCAGCTGGCGAGGGCATACGTCCAGATTTGGTATTTATTGATGGGGGGAAAGGCCAGCTTGGTGTTGCTGTAGAAGTTATGCAAGAAGTTGGTCTTGAGGATATTTTGTTGGTCGGCATTGCAAAGGGCGAGGAACGTAGACCAGGCTTAGAAACGATGATTTTTTCAGACACAGGAGGAATGCTGAATTTGGAACAAGATAATCAGGGCTTGCATTTATTACAACAAATCCGCGATGAGGCACATCGTTTTGCTATCACAGGGCACCGTGCAAAGCGCGCTAAGGCGAGGATTACTTCTACGCTAGAAGATATAGAAGGCGTTGGCGCTAAGCGCCGCAAAGCACTATTAACGCGCTTTGGTGGATTAGAAGGCGTGAAAGGTGCTAGCATAGATGAACTTGCGCAAGTCGAGGGGATAAGCCCTGCTTTGGCAGAAAAAGTTTACGGACAGTTTCACTAAAATTATTAAAAGAATACTTAATTATGTTTTGGAATATACCCAATATTTTAACGTTACTTAGAATCGCACTTATTCCCGTGTTCGTTGGCATTTTTTATTTACCGCATAATATATTCGCGCTAGGCATACAACCCACTCACACATTGAATTTAATCGCGGCCAGTGTTTTTGCGTTAGCTGCTTTTACCGATTGGTTAGACGGCTATTGGGCGCGTAGATATAATCAAACCAGTGCATTCGGCGCATTTCTAGATCCTGTGGCAGACAAACTCATGGTAGCTGCAGCTTTAATTGTATTGGTTGAGTTTGATCGTGTGGGCGCTGTTGTGTCATTAATCATTATTGGACGAGAAATTGCCATTAGTGCATTGCGTGAATGGATGGCATCAATAGGCAAAAGCAGCAATATCGCGGTCGCCATGATCGGTAAAATTAAAACAGCGGCACAAATGTTAGCTATTTTATTATTATTATATTTTGATCCTATTGGACACTTTAATACGGCCTTGATTGGTACTTTACTTATCTATTTGGCGGCAATTTTAACATTGGTATCAATGGCTTATTATTTGAAAGCGGCTTGGCCCATCATTAAAGACTCTTATCAATAAAACGTATTGATAAAAGGTAACTGATGAAAAGATGTGAAAATGATTAAAAAACCTGTCATTCTAGCTTGACAACCTTTTCAAAGTCGCTAAAATACGCACCTTCTTAACGCGGGAATAGCTCAGCTGGTAGAGCGCAACCTTGCCAAGGTTGAGGTCGCGAGTTCGAGCCTCGTTTCCCGCTCCAGTATTAAGAAAACGGGGATTTTAGCTAACGCTGATATCCCCGTTTTAGTTTTAAAGTGTTAAGTTGTCTGTTTCAATGGCGCGATAGCAAAGCGGTTATGCCGCGGCCTGCAAAGCCGTTTAGCCCGGTTCGACTCCGGGTCGCGCCTCCATAACTGTTCAAATATTCCTCTCAGATTTATCACTGTGATTGACCCTTGTACTCCGTCGCGTCTTTAGCTAAACATTGCGCTATCTCAATGTAGGTAATCATTTACGTTGTATCATTTAACGTTGTTAAATTTTGTGACGTTGCCAAATTTGAATTATTCATTTGGTCACCACGGATACTAATGCAAGTAAGTGTTATGTGTATATGGGCGAGCAATCAATCGTAAGAACAAAGCAGTGTTGTGCATTCTTATCTTGGAAAACTAGATTTAATATGCCCTATAATATGCGGTATATTAAACAAAGTTTAGTTGTATAGACTAGTGTGAATTCGTTTAACAACGCAATAGTAAATAGGGTGCATTGAAATAATATGGAAAATCTGTCAAAAGAATTGCCACAAAAAGAGCAAAGCAATGTTGCTGATAGTTTGTTAGATAGTTTGCAAATGATTTGTCGTCTACACGACAATCCAATCTCTAAAGATGCGTTGATTGCTGGGTTGCCTTTACAAAACGGCATGCTGACACCTAGTTTAATCGAGCGTGCGGGAACGCGTGCAAATCTTGTCTGTAATGTATTAAAAAAGCCGCTTGATCAAATTCGCTTAGAGTTCATCCCCGCAATTTTATTGCTACAGCACGACGAATCCTGTGTTTTGTTAGGTTGGGATGAGCATAAAAAAAATGCACGGGTTATCTTTCCCGAGTTAGGTGAATCTGAAGTTTTGCTCCCTATCGACGACTTGCAAAAGCGCTACCTTGGTTATATTGTTGTCGCAAAACCAAAATTTACGTTTGATTCAAGAGCGCCAGCCACTGGCAAAAAGCAATTTAAACATTGGTTCTGGGGCGCGCTGACAGAAAACAAACAGATTTATCGCGATATTATGATCGCGGCATTCTTGATTAATATGTTTGCGCTTGCAATGCCAATCTTTACCATGAATGTGTATGACCGCATTGTGCCGAACAAGTCAGTCGAAACCTTATGGGTAATGGTTATCGGTATTTCTTTGGTGATTCTTGCTGATGTTGGTTTACGCACCATGCGCGCCTATTTTTTAGACTGGGCAAGTAAGCGCATCGACGTGAGATTGACGGCTAGTATCATGGAAAAAGTATTGGGCACTCGCCTAGAGTTAAGACCGACTTCAGCCGGTTCATTTGCTTCTAATTTGCGCGCCTTTGAAACGGTGCGAGACTTTATTACTTCTGCCACCATTACCACCTTAATCGACATGCCATTCGCGCTTATTTTCATCCTAGTCATTGGCTGGATTAATCCTTATATGGTGATTCCTGTTATTGTTGGCTCTGTTATCTTGTTGGTTTATTCGTTTAGTGTGCAAACTAAAATGCAAGAGCATTCTGAGGCGATGTTTAGAGCGGGCGCAATTAGAAATGCAACCTTGATCGAAAGTTTAGTTGGCTTGGAAACGATTAAGGCATTAGGCATCGAGGGTCGTATGCAACGCAAGTGGGAGCAAAGCGCTTATTATTTAACGCAAGTTAATGCGAAGTTAAAACTATTAAGCGCATCCATTACTAATGGTGCAAATGGCATTTCGCAATTAGTGAATGTGATATCCGTCTTATTGGGCGTTTATTTGGTGATTGAAGGCGACTTAACCATGGGTGGATTAATCGCCTGCACGATGCTAGCTGGCCGTGCATTGGCACCAGTCTCTCAATCTGCCGGGTTGATGACGCAATATCACAACTCAACCGTTGCCTTAACCTCGCTTGATGAGGTGATGCAACGTCCAGTAGAACGCCCAGATGAAACCAGTTTTTTATCGCGCAGTGCATTTAGAGGTGATATTGAATTCCGTAATGTTAGCTTTGGTTATCCCAATTCAGAAACCAGCGCATTAAATAAAGTGTCATTTAAAATTAAAGCGGGTGAACATGTTGTCATTTTAGGTCGCATGGGCTCTGGAAAAACCACATTGCAGAAATTGGTGCTTGGATTGTATCAGCCAACCAGTGGTGCTATTTTGATTGATGGCATTGATTCTAGACAAATTGATCCGGCCGAATTAAGACGCTGCATTGGATATGTGCAGCAAGATACCAATTTATTTTTTGGAACCATGCGAGACAATATTGCAATTGCGACACCGCATGCCGATGATGCGCAGGTATTAAAAGCAGCTAATATTGGCGGCATTGCAGACTTTGTTAATACGCACCCTAATGGCTTTGACATGGCAATTGGCGAGCGTGGAGAGACGCTTTCTGGCGGCCAACGACAGGGTGTTGGAATTGCAAGAGCAATGTTACATGAGCCTTCGATCGTATTATTAGATGAACCAACCAGTGCGATGGATCATTCTGGTGAAGAGTTTGTTAAACAACAATTAAAAGCGGCAACCGCTGGTAAGACAGTCATGATTATTTCGCACCGTTCTTCTCTATTTGATTTGGCCGACAGAATGATTGTGATTGACCAAGGTAAGGTGGTTGCGGATGGTGCCAAAGAACAAGTGATTGAAGCGCTTCGTACTGGAAAGGTCGGGAAAGCAGTATGAGTCAAACATTATTCAAAGTTCTAGGCAAAACGCATGACTTTTTTATGGCACGTAATTGGTTAACGAAGCCTGTGCATTATTTTTTAGAGAAATGGGCGCCAACTGAAAGCGATGAAGACCGTGCTTGGATAGAGGATGCTGAGTTTGCCATTCTCGATCAGGCGCCGTTGCGAGCCAAAAAAATACTTTATTTAATGATTGCTTCTTTGTTGATACTAATTGCTTGGGCAGGCATTACCAAAGTTGACGAAATCACCCGTGGTGAGGGGCGCGTTATTCCATCGCAGCAAGTGCAAATCGTACAATCCTATGATGGCGGTATTGTATCTGAATTGCTTGTGCATGAAGGGGAAACCGTCACAAAAGGACAGCCACTTGTTAAAATTGATCAAACCCGTGCAGTTTCATCATTACGTGAAAATCGCTCACAGTATCTTTCTTTATTAGCTCGAGAATCACGCTTAAAAGCATTGGCTAATGGCACTGAATTTATTGAGGACGAAGAAATAAAAAATGAAAGCCCTGAACTATATGCACAAGAATATAGACTTTACAGCTCGAGCCTAGCAGAGTTAGATTCGCAAGTTGCGGTATTAGCTGAACAAGTGAATCAACGTGAGCGCGAGTTGGCAGAGACGCAAGCGAAACTCCAACAGGCAAATGATGGTTTGGCGCTTACCAATCAAGAAATCGCTGTGACAAGACCACTGCTATCGAGTGGTGCTGTTTCTGAGGTTGATATGTTGCGATTAGACCGTGATGCTTCTAGACTGCGTGGAGAGCGCAATCAAGCGCGTGAACAAGTTGGGCGGGTTCAGTCGGCAATTGTTGAAGCTAGAAGGAAAATAAATGAAGCCAACTCAAGTTTTCGTAATAAGATTCGGACAGAACTGTCTGAAACAACCGCTAAATTAAATGGGATAACTGAGGCGAGCGTCGCGCTAACTGATAAAGTTAAGCAGTCCGTACTGGTTTCTCCCGTTAATGGCACCATCAGCCGACTATTTTACAATACAGTAGGTGGCGTTATTCAGCCAGGTAAAGAGGTGATGGAGCTGGTTCCTATGGATGATGCTTTAGTGCTTGAAACAAAAATTCAACCGCGTGATATTGCCTTTGTTGGACTTAATCAACCCGCTGCTGTCAAGCTAACGGCTTACGATTACACAATATATGGCACGATGGAGGCTAAAGTTATCAGCGTTGCTGCCGATTCTATAGTAGATGAGAAAGGCAACGCTTTTTATATCGTGAAAATACAAACGATTAAACCTAGTCTTGGTAAAGACTTACCTATTATTCCAGGCATGGTTGCACAAGTGGATATTATTACCGGTAAAAAGTCAGTTCTTTCTTACTTACTGAAACCAGTACTTAAAGCGAAGTCGTACGCTTTTACGGAGAGATAATTGATGCAAGACATATTTGTTTGCCCGAATGGCATGATGCTAGACAATTGGAAGAAGGCTTTTCCGAAGGCATTGGTGACATCTTCCCTAAAAGCAATTCCCGTGAACGAGCCAGTGTTATTTTGGGTGCATGCCGATGCAA
>JBFJJN010000023.1:0-5993 GCA_041612255.1 Methylophilaceae bacterium
ATGTTGTGCAAGTAGTTGAAACGCTAAAGAAAAATGGCATTAGATGCGAATTTGACTTGAGAAATGAGAAGATTACCTATAAAATACGCGAACATAGCTTGCAGAAGTTGCCATATTTGCTTGTGGCAGGTGATAGAGAAATGCAAGCGGGTTTTGTGGCCGTGCGAACCAGAAAAGGTGAAGACTTAGGTTCTATGCCGATTGAAGCGTTTATTGAGCGCATTCAAGCGGAGATAAAAGCCAAAGTTTAACTACCTAAATATTAATTTAGGGCAAACTTTGGTAATGCGCGGCTTTTAATTTTGGTTAAAGAATAAGGGGATGGCTATAGCTCAGGACAAAGGTAAAGGTACACGAATTAACGGTGACATCACAGCGAAAGAAGTGCGCTTGGTGGGAGTAGAAAACGAACCGTTAGGGATTGTAAGCTTGGCAGAAGCATTCTCCCAAGCAGAGGCAATCGATATTGACCTTGTAGAAATTGCGCCAAATGCTAGCCCACCAGTTTGCCGTTTGATGGATTACGGCAAATTTAAATACGCAGAAAGTAAGCGTACGCATGAGCAAAAGCTCAAGCAAAAGCAAGTGCAGATTAAAGAAGTAAAGTTTCGTCCAGCAACAGATACTGGTGATTACATAATTAAAGTGCGCAACATCACTCGCTTCTTGGAAGATGGAGACAAGGTTAAATGTACTTTACGTTTTAGAGGTCGTGAAATTACCCACCAAGAATTTGGTTTAGATTTACTAAGACGTGTGCAGGCTGATTTAGTAGACGTGGCGGTTGTTGAGCAATTTCCAAAAATGGAAGGTCGCCAAATGGTGATGGTACTTTCAGCGGTAAAAAAGCTACCCATTAAAAAGTAGTAAAAACCTAAAGTAGCTAAAGCGGTAGGCGAAGCTAAAAACGAATTAGTATTAGATTTTCATGAGTGAACTGGCCAAAAGGCATGCCTAAGCACTCTTAATTACTCTTAAGGAGAACAAAATGCCAAAAATGAAAACAAAGAGCAGCGCCAAAAAGCGCTTTAAGTTCTTGGGAAACGGTAAAGTAAAACGTACCCACTCTCATCTTCGTCATATCTTGACTAAGAAAACAACCAAGCAAAAACGTAAATTGCGCGGTACTGAAATTATTTCATCAACTGATGTCAAGCGCGTCCGCGCAATGATGCCAACACGATAAGGAGAATGATATGCCTAGAGTAAAACGTGGTGTCGTCGCTCGCGCAAGACACAAAAAAGTATTAAAAGCCGCTAAAGGTTACCGCGGTCGTCGTAAAAATGTTTATCGCGTTGCTAAGCAAGCGGTAATGAAAGCTGGTCAATATGCTTACCGTGACCGTCGTCAGAAAAAACGTCAATTCCGTACATTGTGGATTGCCCGTATTAATGCTGGTGCACGTGAGTTTGGTTTGACTTATAGCCGTTTCATGAATGGTTTGAAAAAATCAGCTATTGAAGTGGATCGTAAAGTATTAGCAGATTTAGCTGTGTTTGATAAAGATGCTTTTGCAAAATTCGTAGAATTGGCAAAAACAGGTTTAGCAGCTTAGTTATTTCTAGCAAAAAAAGAGGCTACGGCCTCTTTTTTTTTCTTAAACTATTTGATTTATAATTAATTGATTTTTAATTAGAAAGTCTTTGGTTTTAAACAATTTAATCATTTAAGAGTGACATGGCAAATTTAGACCATTTAATCACAGAAGCCCAAGCAGATTTTGCTATTTGTGATAACACAGCAGCGCTGGAAGATGCTAAAGCAAAATATCTAGGTAAAACAGGTTTGCTTACTGATGCCCTGAAAGGCTTAGGTAAATTATCTGCGGAAGAGCGTCCAGCAGCTGGTGCGGCGATTAATGTCGTCAAAAAAGGCATTGAAACAGCATTAAATGTAAGGCGTGATGCGATTTTAAATGCGGCGCAAGCGGCACAGTTAGCAAATGAGTCATTAGATGTGACATTGCCAGCGCGTGGGCAATCAAAAGGCGGTTTGCACCCTGTTTCACTCACATTGCAGCGGATAGAGCAGTTATTTCATTCAGTTGGTTTTGATGTAGCCACTGGCCCTGAAATTGAAACAGATTTCTATAACTTTACTGCACTCAATATTCCTGAGAATCATCCTGCGCGTGCGATGCATGATACGTTTTATGTGGATGATGCGCATGTGTTGCGGACGCATACTTCGCCAGTGCAAGTGCATTATATGGAAAATGCGTTAAAACAAAGTAAAACGCCGCCACTTAAAATCATCGCTCCAGGTCGCGTTTATCGCGTTGACTCTGATGCGACGCACTCACCAATGTTTCACCAAGTAGAAGGTTTGTGGGTAGATAAAGATATCAGTTTTGCTAATCTAAAAGGCGTAGTGCAAGACTTTTTACAACGCTTTTTTGAACGCGATGACTTGGTTGTTCGTTTTCGTCCATCATTCTTTCCTTTCACTGAGCCTTCAGCTGAAATGGATATGAGTTGGAATGGCGGTTGGTTAGAAATTGGTGGTTGCGGTATGGTACACCCTGAAGTATTTAAGCATGTGAATATTGATAGTGAACAATACCAAGGTTTCGCTTTTGGTTTAGGCGTTGAGCGTCTAGCGATGTTGCGCTATGGCGTAAATGATTTGCGCCACTTCTTTAATAATGATTTGCGCTTCTTAAGCCAATTTTCTAAATAGATAGATATAAATATGCAATTTTCTGAATATTGGTTACGTCAATTTGTTAATCCTGCAATGAATGCAGATGAGCTAGGTCATGCCTTAACCATGGCAGGTTTAGAGGTTGAAGAGCAACAGATTGTTGCTCCGCTTTTTAATAATGTCGTGATTGGTGAAATTATTGCAGCAGAAAAACATCCCGATGCCGATCGTTTGCAACTGTGCAAGGTTGATGTAGGACAAGCTGAGCCATTACAAATTGTATGCGGTGCACCAAATGCACGCGTTGGTCTAAAAGCGCCATGTGCAATGTTGGGCGCTAAGCTGGCAGATTTTGAGATTAAAAAAGCAAAAGTACGTGGTGTTGAATCATTTGGCATGATGTGCTCTGCCAAAGAGTTAGGCTTGGCTGAACAAGCTGATGGCTTATTTGAATTTCCTGCATCGGCAACTGTTGGACAAAGTGTACGTGAATATTTAGGCCTAGAGGACACGTTATATACCATTAAATTAACGCCAAATCGCGCAGATTGTTTAAGCATTTTAGGCGTTGCACGTGATGTGGTTGCGATTACTGGTGCCGCAATGACTTTGCCAACGATTGCGGAAACTAAACTTGATTCGAATAAAACGGTAACGGTCAATGTTACTGAACCTGCTGCTTGTCCAAGCTATTTTGGACGTGTGGTCGAAGGTGTTAATGCAAGTGCAGAGACACCTGATTGGATGATTCGCGCATTAGAGCGTAGTGGTTTGCGTAGCATCAGTGTGATTGTTGATATTACTAACTTTGTATTGTTAGAGCTTGGTCAACCGATGCATGCCTTTGATTTGGATAAATTAAAGGGTGATATTGTCGTTCGTTTCGCGCAGCCAAACGAGAGTATTAAGCTATTGAATGATACAGAAGCAAAGCTGGTAGCTGATGATTTAGTCATTGCCGATGCCTCAGGCCCTATCGCCTTGGCTGGCGTAATGGGTGGTGAACCAACTTCTGTGACTGAACGAACCAGCCATATCTTTTTAGAGTCTGCCTTTTTTACCCCAGATGTGATGGCTGGCAAAGCTCGTCGTTTAGGGTTAAGTACGGATTCTTCCTACCGCTTTGAACGCGGTGTTGACTATGGCAATAACAAGCACGCATTAGAACGTGCGACTGGATTGGTGTTGGCTATTTGCGGCGGACAAGCTGGACCAATCACTGAAGCAGTGGCCACTTTGCCTGAACGCCAATCAGTTACTTTGCGATATGCGCGCGTGCGTTCTGTACTTGGTATTGATATTGCCAAAGAAAAAGTGGGTGCAATCCTGTCGCAATTGGGTTTTTCATTCCAAGAGGATGGCGAAAGCTTTATTGTGCAAGCGCCAACTTATCGCTTTGATATTGAACGAGAAGCCGACTTAATCGAGGAAATAGCGCGTTTACATGGCTACGACAAAATTCCTGCGATTGCGCCTGTTGCTAACTTAAATATGTTGCCTTTGCCTGCCAGGAAGTTAAGTGAGCATTGGTTAAAAGAGGTTATGCAAACGCAAGGTTATCAAGAGGTCGTGACCTATAGCTTTGTTGATGAAAGTTGGGAGCGAGATTTATTAGCAAACCCTAATCCGATCAAACTCAAAAATCCAATTGCGAGCAACTTGAGCGTCATGCGTACAGGGTTATGGGGTGGATTGCTAGAGGTGCTAACCTATAACTTAAATCGTAAGCAAGAACGTGCCATGCTATTTGAAGTAGGTAGTACTTTTCATCGTCAAGAAAATGGGTATTTTGAAGAAACACATATCGCCGGTTTATGTTATGGCGCTGTATTACCAGAGCAGTGGTGTGTAAGCGCACGAGATGTTGATTTTTATGATGCAAAAGCGATAGTTGATACGCTAACGCATCATCAAGCAATTTACCAAAAAGAAGCGCATCCTGCGCTACATCCAGGTCAAACTGCGCGGGTCTATATTAAAGGACAGGCTGTTGGCTGGTTGGGTAAATTGCATCCAAAGTGGCAACAACATTATGATCTACCTAAAAGCACAATATTGTTCGAATTGGAAACACAAGGCCTGTTGCAAACACAAGTACCTGTCTACCAAGAAGTGTCGAAAACTATTCCAGTGCGACGTGATATTGCCATCGTTGTTGATGAGCAAGTAGAAGTGCAAGCCGTGATTGAAACAGTTTACGCAGCTAAGATACCGTTGTTGCAAAAGATACAATTATTTGATATCTATCAAGGAAAAGGTATTACTGAAAACAAAAAAAGCCTTGCATTTCTTATACTTATGCAAGATACTCACAAAACGATGGTGGATTCTGAAGCAGAGGCTGCAATGGCTAAACTGCTATCACTATTAGAGAATAAATTTGACGCGCAGTTAAGAAACTAACTGGGAATAAATAAACGTTAGAAAAGTAAGGCAGGGAGTATTTATGACATTAACGAAAGCTGATTTGGCTGATCTGCTATTTGAGCAAGTTGGACTCAATAAGCGTGAAGCTAAAGATATGGTTGAAGCTTTTTTTGAAGAGTTAAGAGTTGCATTAGAAAGTGGCGATAGTGTTAAATTGTCAGGTTTTGGCAATTTTGAGTTGCGCAAAAAAGCAGAACGACCTGGTCGCAACCCAAAAACAGGTGAGGAAATTCCAATTTCAGCACGCCGTGTAGTCACTTTTCACGCAAGCCAAAAATTAAAAAGTAAAGTTGAAGAGCATTATTCTTCATAAAAATTGAGTCGTAATATCACTGATGCCTGAATCAATTAAAAATATACAGTTACCACCAATCCCCGCCAAACGTTATTTTACGATTGGTGAAGTCAGTGAATTATGCGGCGTTAAGCCGCATGTGTTACGTTATTGGGAACAAGAGTTTACTCAATTAAAACCAGTCAAGCGTCGTGGTAATCGTCGTTACTATCAGCATCACGAAGTGTTGTTGATTCGTAAGATTAGAGAGCTGTTATACGAGCAAGGTTTTACCATTAGTGGCGCACGTAATCGCTTAGATGGATTAGAAGGTGACAATGCTAATGAAGTAGCGCAAACAGCTCAAGTAACAAGTGCTGCATCAGCATCGCAAGCAGCAACAATGGATAATTTAACTGTTGTCCGACATCAAATTCAAGAAGTGATTCAATTGCTTCGCGCTTAATCGAGCGCAACCAAAATCATAAATATCATCTTAAAACTTAACTGTTTTAGCCTTAGTCATTAGTTGTTTTGCTTTATAATAATGAAAACACTCAGAGAGTGCATTCGGGGCGTAGCGCAGTCTGGTAGCGTACTTGTCTGGGGGACAAGGGGTCGCAAGTTCAAATCTTGCCGTTCCGACCA
>JBFJJN010000024.1:0-3303 GCA_041612255.1 Methylophilaceae bacterium
AGAGATGGTGATGCCTGGTGATAACGTATCAATTACAGTAACATTAATAGCTCCAATTGCGATGGAAGAAGGTTTACGTTTCGCTATTCGTGAAGGTGGCCGTACTGTTGGTGCGGGTGTTGTTGCTAAAGTGATTGAATAAGTTTTTAGTAATAGAAACTACGCTAATTTAGCGTAGCTTTTGATGTTTGTAGTGCTTACAGGCCAATAGCTCAATTGGTAGAGTATCGGTCTCCAAAACCGAGGGTTGGGGGTTCGAAGCCCTCTTGGCCTGCCAAATAATAGCGTAGCTCAATATTAGTTTGAGCTGCCAAATAAAGTTTAAGTGATTAATTATGATAGATAAAATAAAGCTGGTGTTGTCACTGCTGCTTATTGCTGCGGGCATTGCTGGCTTTTATCTTTTGGGTAATCAGGCATTGGTGTTGCGTATTCTTGTCGTGATTGCCGGTGTTGTGGCTGCGGCTTTTCTTTTCAAAACAGCGCCGCTCGGTCAAAAGGCATTTGATTTCCTGGGGGATTCAATTGCAGAAGCAAAGCGAGTCGTCTGGCCAACACGTAAGGAAACGATACAAACAACAATGGTTGTATTTATCTTAGTAGTGGTCATGGCGGCATTTCTGTGGGTGGTTGATATTGGTTTTTCACAGATGATTCAATGGATTTTAGGACGGAGTGCTTAATGGAAATGCATTGGTATGCAGTTCAGGTTTTTTCAAGTATGGAGAAATCAGTTAAGGCTGCGCTAGAAGAGCGTATTGGTCGTTCTGAATTTGAAGATCATTTTGGCGAGATTTTAGTGCCAATTGAAGAAGTGGTCGAAATGAAATCTGGTGTTAAAAAGATTTCTGAGCGCCGCTTATATCCTGGTTATGTGTTGGTGCAAATGGCGATGACAGATGCGAGTTGGCATTTGATTAAAAGTACACCGCGTGTAACTGCCTTTATTGGTGGTAGTGCGCAAAAGCCTACGCCTATTAAAGACAAAGAAGTTGAGATTATTTTACAGCGTATGGATGATAGTAAATCTAATCCAACGCAAAAAATGACCTTCGAAAAAGGTGAGGCGGTTCGTGTTGTTGATGGGCCGTTTAAAGATTTCTCTGGCAACATCGAAGAAGTTAATTACGATAAAAGTAAAGTGCGTGTGTCTGTCTCTATTTTTGGACGTGCTACACCGGTTGAATTAGATTTCAGTCAGGTCAATAAAGAAGTTTAGTAGTTTGTATTGTTAACGGGGAGCTTTGGTTTCTAAGGCGTTTGTACCCACATAAGGAGTAGTCAAGTGGCAAAAAAAGTCATCGGTTATATTAAGCTGCAGATCCCTGCAGGTAAAGCAAATCCAAGTCCACCAGTAGGTCCAGCATTGGGTCAACGTGGTTTGAATATTATGGAATTTTGTAAAGCATTTAATGCTGCGACACAAGGTGTTGAGCCAGGGTTGCCGATTCCAGTGGTGATTACTGCGTTTGCAGATAAGAGCTTCACTTTCATCATGAAAACACCGCCAGCAACTATCTTGCTGAAAAAAGCGGCAAAAATTACAAAAGGTTCTCCGCGTCCGCACGTAGATAAAGTTGCAACAATTACGCGTAAACAAGCTGAAGAGATTGCAACAACTAAGATGCCTGATTTGACGGCGGCTGATATGGATGCTGCAGTGCGTACGATTGCTGGCAGTGCACGTAGTATGGGCATTATTGTGGAGGGCGAATAACATGGCTAAAAGAATAGATGCACTTCGTGCAAAGATTGATCGTAATAAATTGTATCCAATGCAAGAAGCGTTGACGTTAGTCAAAGAAGGTTCAAAAGTTAAATTTAATGAATCAATTGATATCTCAATTAATTTAGGTATTGATGCTAAAAAATCAGACCAGTTAGTTCGCGGTTCTATTGTGTTGCCAAATGGTATTGGTAAAACAACCCGTGTGGCGGTATTTGCACAAGGCGCGCAAGCTGAAGCAGCTAAAGAAGCTGGTGCTGATATTGTTGGTTTTGAAGATTTGGCTGAGCAAATTAAAGGTGGCATGATGGATTTTGACGTTGTTATTGCAACGCCAGATGCTATGCGTATCGTTGGTACTTTGGGTCAAGTGTTAGGTCCACGTGGTTTAATGCCAAATCCTAAAGTGGGTACAGTAACGCCAGATGCGGCAACAGCAGTTAAAAATGCTAAAGCTGGTCAAGTGCAATATCGTACAGACAAAGGCGGTATTATTCACAGCACAATCGGTCGTGCATCATTTACTGTTGAGCAACTTTCAGGAAATATGCTCGCTTTAGTTGAAGCGATTAATAAAGCAAAGCCTTCATCATCTAAAGGCGTTTATTTAAGAAAATTATCACTTTCTAGTACGATGGGTCCAGGTGTTCGTGTGGATCAAGCAACATTAGCATAGTGAATTAGCCGAGCATTGCTGGGCTTGAAAGAACTTTGGGCTTGTTGTTTTAATCTTAAAGCAACAAGAGCATCAAAGACCGTTGGTGCCCGCAAGGGCTTAATTGATGTTGATAAACAATGGGTGAATGAAGTGATTCAATCCTCTGCTGTTTTTCAACAGATTCCAACGCAGATGGCGAACCCGATACAGGATTTGTAAGCCCTGAATCAAGGACGCCGTGAGTGGTGCAATATCTAGGTGTTGTACTTAACATTAACGGAAGGAGAAAAGACCTTGAGTCTCAATCTAACAGAGAAAAAAGCAGTAGTTGCTGAAGTCAGCGAGCAAGTCGCGTCTGCACAAGCAATTGTTCTTGCTGAGTATCGTGGCTTAACGGTGACAGAGATTACGTCACTAAGAGCGGAAGCTAGAAAAGCGGGTGTTTACTTACGTGTTCTAAAAAATACGTTAGTACGTCGTGCAATCGACGGCACACCATTTTCTGGTTTATCTAACGATATGGTTGGTCCATTGATGTTTGGCATTTCAGCCGACCCTGTGGCAGCAGCAAAAGTAATGAACAGTTTTGCAAAGACTAACGATAAGTTCGTGATCAAAGCAGGCGCAATGCCAAACGAAGTTTTAGACCAAGCTGGTGTAAAAGCGTTGGCATCTATGCCTAGCCGTGAAGAGTTGTTATCTAAATTGCTCGGTACTATGCAAGCACCAGTGGCTAAATTCGTGCAGACACTTAACGAAGTGCCTACCAAATTTGTACGTGGTCTTGCGGCAGTACGTGATCAAAAAACAGCTTAACTTTACGCTAACTTATATTTAAATTTTAGGAGTTTTACAAATGGCAATTTCAAAAGACGATATCTTAGAAGCAATCAGTGCAATGTCAGTGTTAGATTTATCT
>JBFJJN010000025.1:0-1537 GCA_041612255.1 Methylophilaceae bacterium
AAAGCGAAAGACGAGCAAGCGCTAGTCCGATGCGTAATACAGCATCAACTAAACCTGCTACTGAAGTAAAAGTCAATCAGAAGGCGCCCACGAAAATGACAGTGAAAACAGGTACGGATGATGACTGGGAAGAGTTTTAATGTCAAAAAATCTGAATATGATTGATAAAAACAACCAAATTAATTCAGTCAATAGCGCTTACATTCAATTGCAATGGATTTGCTTAATAGTTTGGATGCTGAGCCTAACGGGGGCTATATGGTATGTGAATAAGAGTAATTTTTTAATAATGAACATCTGTACTGTAAGTAAATGAAGAAAGTAAAGGTTATTTAAAATGAGCGATGATTTAACAATCAGTTCTGATTTCCATGCTGTAAAGGCAGATAAGTTATTTTTTTGGATGTTAGCAGCTTTACTAGTATTCGCCTTTTTGATTGCGCTAGTAAATGGCAGTTGGATGCCTTGGTTGATTCTAGGCTTGCCAGCAGCGGCGTTGCCGATGATATTTATTTATAAAAGACCAGGCGTTTTTATCAATAAAGTTGCCGTGAGTGTAGGATTAATGTCTTTTGCTGCACTTTATATTCAACAAACGCATGGGATGACTGAAGCGCACTTTGGTATCTTTATCTTATTAGCAACACTTTTGTATTATCGAGATTGGAAACCAATCTTAATTGGAGCCTTAGTGATCGCTACTCATCACATAATATTGCATGTGCCTTTTTTTATTTCAAACGATTTCTACATTTTTACAGACGGACCAAATGTTCAGCTGTTGATTATTCATGCATTAGCCGTTGTAGCTGAAACTGTGGTGTTAGTTATGATGGCATCTAGCCTTGAAAAAGAAAGTGACTTTTTAGGTTATGAAGCTGAAAAATTAGCATTGATAGCGGCCGATATTTCAAACGGTAACTTAAATCAAAAAATCACACTATCGCCTGAAGATAAAACAAGTGTTGCATACTCTATAAACGTTTTACAAAATACTTTAAATGGATTAGTACAGTCTTTAAATTATGTTAGTAAGCAGCACGATGAAGGTGATATTGACTGTTCAGTTGAACATACAAGGTTCAAGGGCGCTTACAGTGAAATGGCACAGGGCATTAATAAGATGGTCGCAGGACATGTCGATATGAGCCGAAAATCAATTGCTGTAGTCAAGGCCTTTGGTGAAGGTGATCTAGAAATGACTTTAGAGCGCTTCCCTGGTAAAAAATCATTTGTGAATGATGCTATTGAGGGAGTGCGAGCCAATATTAAAGCCTTGGTTGATGATACCAATACATTGGCAATTGCAGCGGCTTCAGGGGACTTGCGCGCACGTGCAAATACTAATAGTCATCATGGAGACTTTTTGAAGGTTATTCAAGGAGTTAATAATGCCTTAGATGCAGTAATTGGCCCATTAAATGTAGCGGCCAGCTATGTTGAGCATATAGCCAAAGGAGATATTCCAGCAAAAATTACAGAGCAATATAACGGTGATTTTAATACGATTAAAGATAATCTTAATCAATGTATTGAT